>DAICXZ010000025.1 GCA_027311945.1 Erythrobacter sp. | reverse complement strand
GATGGCCCGGCAGTAATCAGGCTGGCCTCCGCCAGCTCTTGGGTCAGCGCTACGGCCAGCCTGATTACTGCCTACCGTGGGCGTCCATCGCCGACCTTACTGCAATGTTGCGGACGGCGCAGACTGTCCAGATAAGGCGACCAGTTCCTCGCGTCCATATGTCTCCGAGCCGAAGCGGCCGCTCTGGTCCCGGTCGAGGCGCTCTTTGCTGCCCGTCCAGTGACCGAGTTCGTGAAATGCCGTCCGATTCCAGTTTATCGGATCGAAGTAGCGCGACGGCGGCGGGACGCAGACCCGGTCGTTCGCAACGTCATAGTAAGCCTGATCTCCACCGATACGGAAATCCGCGCCCGTCGCTTTGATCAAGGCTTCCGCCTCGGGAAGGATCTGACCGGGATCGGGTCGCGGGATCTCGGCGGTATAGGCGTCAGGCAGGCCCTCGCACTGGTCCAGATTGAACACCGTGAAGCGCTTCAGGAACGGTATCGTGCCTGGCGTGCGGCCTTCCTCGGCGGCCTGGCGCCGTTCATCGCCCGGGGTGAAGCGATGGGCATAGACGACAGTGGTGCCGGTCGCGCCTTTGCAGACATTGCCGCCGAGTTCGAGCGCCTGGCGAAAGGTCAGGAAGGCGTTGCTCGAAAATCCCCGCGAGACCACCGCGTGCCAAAGGATGAGAATATTTATGCCCGAGTAGCAGCGGCTACTCGACGCGTTGTGCGGCATCTGGAGCGGGGCCTTGGCCGAGGCCCAGGGCTGCACCCAGGGAACGCGGCCAGCTTCCAGCTCGGCGATGATCTGGTCGGTGATGTCCTGATAGAGGGTCGGCCGGTCAGGACCTGACTGCCGGGATTTGAACTTGCGCGCCATCGCGTATCTCCGCGACGGGTCGGTCCCGAGCCTCTCTCGCGACGCTCAACCCGTCACGTAAATCCGGCTTTCCTCTCACTCTCGCGGGGGCGTTGCGGGGGCGGCATGCCCCCGCTCGAAGGGGTAGCGAAAGACCGCGTCGCGGGCTTGCGGTCAGGGGAAGCCTTTCCCCTCAATCCCTTCCGGTCAGAGTAGGCTAAGGGTATCGATTGCCTTGCACAGAAACGGCGGCATGATGCGAAGATGTGCAACCTCTACTCTCTGGTCAATGGTCAGGCGGCGATTCGCGAACTCGCCGAGGTCATGGCCGACCACACGGGCAACCTGCCGGAGATGGCCGGGATCTGTCCTGATTACCCGGCGCCCATTGTCCGCAACCAGGAAGGTGCCCGGGAAATGGTGATGGCGCGATGGGGTATGCCCGCGCCGTCCTTCGCGCTCGAAGGCAAATCGGTCGACAAGGGCGTGACCAACGTCCGCAATACGAAAAGTCCGCACTGGCGCCGCTGGCTCGGACCTCAATCACGCTGTCTGGTGCCGTTCACTTCGTTCAGCGAGCCGGACCAGTCACTCGGCGGCGACCGCAAGCCGGTCTGGTTCGCACTGAACGAGGATCGGCCGCTCGCATTCTTTGCGGAGATATGGACCCATTGGACCTCGGTTCGGAAAAAGGCCGAAGGCGAGATAGGCTGCGACCTGTTCGGCTTCTTGACCACCGAGGCCAATGCCGAGGTGGGGCGCTATCACCCCAAGGGGATGCCGGTGATCCTGACCGAAAAGGAGGAATGGGATAGCTGGCTCAACGCGCCTTGGGATGAAGTCGCGGCGTTGCAGCGCCCATTACCCGATCATGCGCTGACTATCGTCGCCAAGGGCGACAAGTCGGACGGAAGCGCAGTATTTCTATGAGCAGGCGATCCAGGCGCGACACCCGAGGCGCAAGACCGAAATTCCCGCCGCGCGACAAGGTGGCGACGCTCCACATCGACACCGATAACGAGCGTTTCGTGTTCACCACCAAGGACATGATCCAGAATCAATTGCGGCGTGACGGCCCCAAGATCCGGCGATCGTTCGATCTGGTGGCCAAGGACGATATCGCGGCGTGCAGCGCGGTATTCGGACTGGCAGCCGGCCTGTGCGTTCGGCATCTGCCGCGCTTGGACGACAATGGATACAAGGCGACGGTGTCCCGACTGCTGTCGAGTGCGATGAGCACCTATCTGGCGAGCATTGAGGTCGCTCGGCATGGCTACCGGCGCCAATATGGGATGCTTGCCCGGTCATTGATCGAGACGATCGCCACGGTGATCGCGATCGCGATCCGGCCCACGGCTCTGGAACAGTTTCACGCCGGCACGCTGCAATCCACAAAATGCGTCGGATGGGCAAAGGAGGTGCTGGAGCCGCTTGGCATGTATTATGGCATGTTGAGCAATCAGTTCGTTCATATCGGGCCGGTTCATGCCGCGTTCGAACCGATCCGGCGCTATACGCCGGATGATGAAGCCCTCAGCTTCATTGTGAGTTCGATGCGCGGCAATGTGTGGATGCTGTTCCTGACGGCCGAGCTGGTGTTCCATGATGAAATCGGGAACTGCCGCTACTGGAAGCCGATGGGCGAAGGCGTTGCATTTGATCCGTCACCGGAAGAACGGCAATGGATGGCCAGTTTTCTGATTACGCCGGATGAGCGAGCATCGGCGTGAACGATAGGCAAGGTCACGTCGCCAGAAGCACTCTTGCATTGGCGAGAGCCGTCTCAACAAAGCGCGACGTATACCCGAAGGCAGAAATCGGCTCCGGCTGGTGCGCCTTTCCCGGCGCGATGAGCTTCGTTCCCGAGACGATCTGAAACTGACTCACCTCGATGGGGTCGCCTTCATGAAAGACGAAAACATCTTCGGTCTCGAAGTGATCCGCCGGGATGTCCGCGAAGCTCTGGGCGGCGTTTCCCGGTAGGTGCCAACCGATTGCGACCGCGTTCGCCTTCGTTGGCACCAGTTCCCAATGCTTGCCGCTGAGCGAGACTTCCTTGACCACATCAATGTGGACAAGGCCTGCCGCGTGCTCGGCGAAGGTTGCAGCGACCAGATCCAGCCAGGCTTCGGGCATCCCGCGTTTGCGCATGTCCTGCAGGCGGGTGTCGATCGCGGGTTTCACGGCGCCTGCCAAGTTGGAGTCGGTATCGGGCTGAAGCGCCCATGGCCAGGCGATCTGAGGGGAACGTGGCACCCTAGCCTGCCGGGCGGCCGTGGCGATGATGTTGTCGAGCGACTGGAACATGGCGTTCGCTGCCTCGCAAGCAATCGGCTTCAGCTGGGGAAACAGTCCGCGATTGAAGTGCAGCGAGTAGATGTGACGATCATCATCACCCCTATGGTGGCGAAGCTGCCATGTCCGGTCATTCTCCCCATAGGCGAGCGAACGATACTCAGCGGTGTGGTGCTGCGCGCGATCATACCAGGCTTGGGCATCAGCGAGTTCGTCGGACATTCTTCTCCCTCTCGCTTCCAGCGATAGCGAGAAGACGTTTCTTTCCCGTTGCGCCGAAACGGAATGATCATGCGCGGCGCGTGGACTCGGCGAAATGGGCGATGCGTTTCCGAAACCTGGCGGGCGCGGCGATGGCGCCCGCTTCGGAGCGACAGAAGATCCGCGCGAACGGCCGCCGCCCATGGCTGGCTCACGCGGAGCGGACCGCCATGAAGGCGCGCTCAGATTGAAGTCTCGAAACTTTCATTGAAGGGCGGCTCGCCCACGGGAACTGCATATGAGCAACCATGCGTCGATCATGATCGGCTCGCGGGTCCGGTCTGCGATCCTGAGACGCTCGATTCGACAACGACGCGGAAGGGCGCCGTCCAGTGAGAGAGGCGCTTCCGCAAGAAGCTACAAAAACCACGCAAAACCAAGGAGAATCGGGGGGAGTTGAGCACAAGGTGCTTCCGTGGCCAGCCAACGCTTCGCATGACCACGATTGCCGATGGCCGATAAGACGCTGATATTTGAGGGAAAATTGGCGAACTCGACAGGATTCGAACCTGTGGCCTCCGCCTTCGGGCAGCAGGGGAACAACAAGGAGGAAGGCAAGGCGAAGTCATGTTCCGCAATCGACGTCCTCGCACCGATGTCGTCTGACAGGGGGCAACTTCGCGCGGCATTGCAAGGGGTCCGTGCAGTTGACTGGACACCGCTTGCCGCCGGACTCGATCGTGCCGAGGCTCTGTTGACGGCCTCCTCAACGCCGAGGGAGCAGATCATCTATGTTGTGTCAGATGGCGAAGAGACCTGCGGCGGCGATCCCGTGACCTCCGCCCGACGCATCAACAGCGGTCGCACGCGGCCACGCGCGCCGTCGATGCCGCAGGATGGATGGAGATCTGCCCAGACCCGTTCCTATACGCGTCAGTTCGCCAAGGCCAGGGCCGGACAACCGTGACCCGATCATTCAGGCACCTCGATCAGCTCAACCTTATGGGCCGTGCGCCGCCGATGGTCGCTGAAGCGCTCCCCGTTGCGGCTCTCGGTTCGGACACCATTGCGTTTCCAAGGCTTGCAAAGTTTGCAGCCGCTCCGCTGGTTCCGCGACCTTTTTCTTTTGCAATGCATCGAGGTTGTCATCTTTCTGTCGCAAGCGAGGCGCCGTTCGTTTGTTCTTGACTCTCATACATCGTTTTGGATGATTAACCACGACATCCATCGCCCAGGGGGGATCAATACATGACGTTTCTTCGCGCGCTGTTTCAGGCTCTGTTCTGTCATCACGCGGCTGCCGGCGCCGTTCGCGGGGGCAGCGGCCACTTCAACGAACAATGCCACCCCGGCACCTATAACTGAACGGAAAGCGGCCGCTGAAAGCTGGTCGCCTGTCAGGATAGATGACCGCCGCTGCCTGATTTACGGGCCGCGGTTCGGAAAACTGTACCTGCTCTCTGTGGAACGCCTTGGAGACAGGGTGTTTCGCCAGGTGATCGGCTTGTCCGGTCCAGGCGACGCAGCACTCGCCGATCCATCCGACCGCGTTGGCTGGTCGCTTGCGAGCCAGGGCGACGATCTTCGCCCTGGGTCCGGATGGCGGATGCGGTTGGCCTATCACCTCCTTCATCATTCGCGTCATGGCCTGCCGTTCAGGCTGAGTGCGAAGCTGATCGGGCTGGCAGCGAGCCGTTCAGCAAGCCATCCACACGGCGGGCAGAACACGGTAGAAGCGATCGCGCGTGCGGTTGCCGCCACGGAAGATGCCGTCGGATTCTCCGATTGCTATCCTCGCGCCTTGCTTACCGCTTGGCTGGCGCTTGCCGCGGGCAACTCCTGTGTTCTGGCGATCGGTGTGCTGGCGCCGACGCGAAAGTTGCACGCCTGGTGCACGGTCGCCGGTGTCCTGCCGTTCGAGCCGGTGGCAGAGCATTATCTTTATCAACCGGCCTGGACCATCACGCTGCCCTGATGCCGGCCTTTTTTCGCCCAACCACAGCGAATGTCGAAATTGGAGACGCCGAACTCGAGGTCCGCACTTCGGTCGCCACCCGGCACGTCACGCTACCGGGCTGCGGCATCACCTATCTGTGCCTCTATGACGATGAAATCGATCAGCGGACCGAACTCTTCATCAGGCGCTTGGCGATGGCCGGCACGGAAGCGATCGCGCCTTATCTTGAACTGACCGACATCGCCTTCATTGTGCGGCATGATGGCAGTTTGTCGGTTATGCGCGGCGGAGCGTGCCCGATTGCACTCTATTACTGCCCAACCGAGAAGGGGCTGCGCTTCACAACCGCCCTGCCCGTCGCGAACACTTCACGCCTTTCCCGGCGTGGAATCATCATGGCCGTCGCCGCAGCGTGCCAGCACTCTTCTTATGAGCCGAACGCTTTCACCGAAACGCCAGTCGCCGGATGGCACCGGGTGCGTCGCGCCTCGATCAACCATTTCGTCGCGAACCGGCTCGAACGCTGCGAACTCATCGATGGACGACCGGTCCGCACAGTGAGCCGGGAAGAGATTGCCGCAGAGGTCCGTGCGGCATTCATGGCGTACGGGAATTCGCAGGCCGGGATCACCAGATCGGTCCTGGAGGTTTCAGGCGGATTCGATAGCACGCTTGCCGCGACCACACTGATGGCGCGGCAGGACATGCACGGCATCTCATCGGTCTATCCCTATTATGAGTTCCGCGACGAGGTCGAAGTGCAAGCGGGTGTCGCTGGAGAACTTGGAATTCCCCGCACTATCCTCGACGGCACAACGCTTTTCCCCTACGCGCCCAGCGACGAGCCTGTGCGCTGGGACGAGCCGTCGGTCTATGTAACCGGCATCCGCCATGCCGAGCAGGTTGCGCGCTTCGCCAGTCGGCACCATGCACAGCGCATCTATATGGGGCATGGCGGGGACCAATGCTTCGCGACGGATCTGACCTCAAGGGAAGGACTTGTCCGCAATCCACCGGGGCGAGGACCGTTTTCAGCGCGAAGCTGGGCCATTGTTTCCGCAGCCACAAAGGCCACTAACGCATCGCCCTGGATGGCCCGGTCAGCCGGCACGTTCGTCTATGACGCGCGGCAGGACCTATGGGTCAAGGAACGATATGGCGTCACCATCAGGACGCCGTTTTCCGATCTGCGCATATTTCAGGCAGGTCAGCTCTGGTCGGAGCACTCGGCGGCAAGGGGCAAGCGGCCCGACAAATCGATCCTGGTGGATGCGCTGGGCAGCTATCTTCCCGACGCCGTTGTCCGGCGGAAGGGCAAGACGGCCTATGACGGCGTTTGGATGCGCGCTTATGAACGCCATGCCACTCATATTGCTGATTGTTTCGATCGCGCCGCCGCCACGCTGGAGCATCTGGGCATTTCCGCAACATGGTTGATTCGCAGGACCCGCGCGCTTGGGGCCTGGAAGCCCGTGTCGGACCGGGAAGTGCTGGCGCTCTACGCGGTTGCGTTCTGGATTCTGGCGTGGGAACTTGACCGACCAGAGGAGCTTTGCTGGGCGCCGTGATCCCGGGGAGCGATATCGAAGAAGAAATTCTGGAACAGCCTGCCGTTCTCCAGCCGGTCGCCGAAATAGGCGCTCGCGCCATGGGCGAGATGCGCGTCGAATAAGACCAGGCGGTTATAGATATTGCTGATCCGGTCGATCTCCTCCCAATGCCCGCGGTCGAATTCCGCATCGCTCCCGAAGGTCAAGGCCATCAGTGCGGCATCGCTGGACCGTCGACGCAGACCACTCCGGCGCCCCCGGAAGAAAGACACGCCCCCTCCCAGCGGTGCGTCGGGGGTAAGAAACAGGACGCCTGCATAAGACTGGCTGTCGGAATGATACGGGATGGCATCGTTGGCGAAGCAAACCTGGAATCGCCCGTTGGCGGTATTGTCGTCCCAACGCGTCAACTGATGACCGAGCAGATCCTCGAACCTTTGGCGATAGGGCGCCAGGTGCAGGAAACGCGCCTCGGTACGCAGGCCGGCGCTGTGCATTTTGACATAGGGCTGCTTGAGTGCCGTCGCCCGCACGCCGTCGGGATCTGTCAGAAAGTCATCGACGACGATGATCTGCGGGCCGGCGCTATCAATGACCATTGTTCCTTCCTTCCGCGAGCTACCTCCAAGGTGCCAGCTTATCATTCGCATAATCCTCAGACATGCCGACCACGACCGCGCGGTGAAGGTTCACCTGAAGCGTTCTTCCAAATACGCATACCACATTCATTGGAGCGCAGCGGGTTGCGGGAGAGTTGCACAAGTGCGGCACTCGTCCCCTCATCGGGGCGGTGAGCAGGGCTTTCCTTCATATTCATGCCGGTGGAGCTTGTATTCACCCCCGCTCCAGCGAACCACTGGAAAACAGAACCCCGGTCCGCCGACCTGAATGTCGGGAAAATTGTCCGAACCTCTTGTCGCAAGCAACTCGGGAATTCCGATGCCGGCCGTCATAACCTTCCATTGGCCGTTCGGCTGCCGGGTCAACAACTGGAAGCTCAAACCCGACATGCCGAAGCAGATCGCGCCGCCTTCAGTCACGATGACCTCGGGCCGGCCATCACCATTGATGTCTTCGATTGTCCCTATTGCACCGGCCTCATAGGACGCCCCCGCCGGCGGGTCTCCGCATGTGCCGCTTTCCCATTGTCGGCGCTTCTGTACATAGGTGAAACCTGCGGCCTGGAAGATGCTTCGCATCTCTGAGCTAACGCCATCCAAAGAAGCGCCCGAAGTTGACGAGCCGGCAACGGAATTGGCTTCCACGCTTGCCGCCGCGACACGATCAGCGGCGGCTGAAGTGGGCTCCGCCCCGGCTGATGAAGCGGGCGCCGCCAGGGCGATCCTTTCCGGCGAAGTTCCCGCTTCACTACCGCCGCCACCTGCAATTTCCTCACTCGTCGCACTCCGGCCCGATTGGCCGCCACAGGCCGTCAACGCCAAAGCAACCACCAGGGGACCCAGTTTCCGGTCGAAGGATTTTATCATTTGCCCACCTCTGCACTGCTCTACGGCTTTACCGCCGCCTGTCCTCAGTTCCATGACAATAATACTGGC
Source organism: Erythrobacter sp. (assembly GCA_027311945.1). Classification (GTDB taxonomy): domain Bacteria; phylum Pseudomonadota; class Alphaproteobacteria; order Sphingomonadales; family Sphingomonadaceae; genus Alteraurantiacibacter. The sequence continues at coordinate 115,360 of DAICXZ010000025.1, read as the reverse complement.
GTTGCCATCAAGCGATTGCCGAACGGCACGACCTCGGCACTGTCGTAAAGGCTCGCCCCGAAGGCGAAAGCGATTTCTGCAGGCCTCGGCGAGCGCTCGCAAACCGACGAAATCGTCGGTCTTAACTGTTGCGCGATCGCGACGCCGAGACAGGTGTCTCAAATCTCCGGCTTGTCAACCGGCGCGCAAAACTGACCCCCTATCGGCGTCCAATATTGACCCCACCTTTCGGTAGTCAGGCGGTTATCCCGGTAGTCGATAGGAGGGGCCCACGGACGACGACGCGCACCGTCAGGTGTGCTGGCGGCGGCGTCCGTGGGAGGTCCCTGTTGACCCACCGGGTTAACCGCCGGGGATGGGGGTCCGGGGGAAGGGGTTTTCGGCTCAGTTCCGGTTTTTGAACCGCCAGCTGTCATTGCCGGTCTCGATGATGTCGCAGTGGTGGGTGATGCGATCGAGAAGCGCGGTGGTCATTTTGGGGTCGTGGAAGACGCTCGGCCATTCGCCGAAGGCGAGATTGGTCGTAATGATAACCGAGGTCTTTTCGTAGAGCTTGCTGATCAGGTGGAAGAGCATCTGACCACCGGACCGGGCGAACGGCAGGTAGCCCAGCTCATCAAGTACCACGAGATCAAGCCGCGAGAGTTGGGTGGCAAGGCTGCCGGCCTTGCCCAGGCGAGCCTCTTCCTCGAGCCGGTTCACCAGATCGACCGTATTGAAGTATCGGCCTCTGGCACCGGCGCGCACCACCGCGGCGGTGATGGCGAGAGCCAGATGGGTCTTGCCCGTGCCTGTTCCGCCGATCAGCACGATATTGCGGCGTTCCGGCAGGAACGAGCCCGTATGCAGCGAGCGGATCAGTCCTTCGTTGATCGGCGTGCCATCGAACATGAACCCATCCAGGTCCTTGATCGCCGGAAGCTTGGCTGCGGTCATGCGATAACGGATCGATGCCGCATCCCGGTGCGCCGTCTCCGCACGCAACAGGTCGCCCAACATCTCCATGACCGTTCTGTCTCGGCGGATGCCGTTGGTGACGGCATCATCGAAGGCCGTAACCATGCCCTTGAGCCCCAGCCCTTTGAGGGCGGCCATGATCTCATGCCGCTGCATCGAGGTCTCGCACGGTATCGTAGCGGCCGCAGTTCGCTTCTGGCGGATGCTTGAGCTTCAGGTTGACGACGACGTCCATAGCCTGGGCATCATGAGGCTCGCGGCGACGGGACAGGATGTTGAGGATGATCTCGTCGCTGACAGTACCCGCGCCGAGTGCCTCGCGCACTGCCGCCTCGACAGCCTCCAGGCCATCTTCGGGGACAGCGGCTAGGACGCGTACGAAGCGCCGATCGGCATCATCGCCCTTGCCCAGCTTGCGCCGAAGTTGGGCCAGTGCAGGTGGGAGAGCCCAGTCCTGGAAGGGGGCGCCATTGCGCAACGCACCGGGCTTGCGGGCGAGGATAGGGCAGGTAATGCCATGGATCGAAGATCGTCTGGTTCCGACCGAAGACCCGTTCGTGTTCGGCCACGACAGCGCCGTCGCAGCGGATCACGATGCGCGTTGCATAGGCCCGCACCTGCACAGCCTGATGGGCCGCCTTTGCCATCACCGAGTACCGATTGCGATCGAAGCTCACGAGGCACGTCGAACTGGCCACGTGTTCGCTCTCGAAGAACCCGTCGAAGGGAACCGGTAGCGGTTGCAGCATCGACCGCTCCGCCTCCAGCGCCTGCGCGATCGTCATATCTTCCTGGTCAGGATGCTGGTTGCGTTCCGCCCAGCGCCGGCACTCGGCCTCCAGCCAGATGTTCAGTTCCTCGAGGCTGGCAAAGCGCAGGCGCGGCTTGAACAGGCGCTCCCTGCTGGTCTGAACCTGGTTCTCGACCTGTCCCTTCTCCCACCCCGCGGCAGGACTACAGGCCACCGGCTCAACGCGATAGTGGTCCGTCATGATCAGGAACCGCCGGTTGAACAGGCGTTCCTTGCCGGTGAACACCGTCGTCACCGCCGTCTTCATATTGTCGTAGATGCCGCGCGTCGGAACCCCACCGAAGAAGGCAAAGGCGCGGGCATGTGCGTCGAACACCATCTCCTGCGTCTCGCGAGGATAGGCCCGGACAAATGGTGCCCGTGACCAGCAAAACCGCATATGCGCGATCTTCACGCGCATCGGCTTGCCGGCGATCTCGACGTCCTCATGGCTCCAGTCGAACTGGTAAGCCTCGCCGGGCCGGTACATCAACGGAATGAACGCCTTGGCCATATCACCGGCCTCGACGCGACGCTCACGCTTCCAGCGCGCAGCATAGCGCCGCACAGCGTCATAAGAGCCGCCGAACCCTTCGCGCTGGAGCAGATCATGGATCCGCGTCATGCGAAGCCGGTCACGCCGGGGCAGCCCTTCGTTCTCTTCAAGCAGCTCTTCCAGGCGAGTGCTGAAAGGACCGGTCTGCGGCCGATGCTGTTCCTTGCGCTCGTAACTGGCATCCGCGTCCGGTGCCCGGACCGCCTTGCGCACCGTGTTGCGCGACAGCCGCAAATCCCGCGCTATCGCCTTGATCGGCTTACCGTCCCGGTGCTCCCGACGGATCCTCGTAATCGTCTCCACAACCAACATCCCTGTACCCGCCGTTCGGAACCAAACGGCGGCGCTTCTCACAATGAGATGAAGGGGGTCAATTTTAGACGCCGATCACCCCGCTAAGGGGGTCAATTTTGCACGCCGCTCCACACTCCGGCTGAAATCCAGGAACTCTCCACTGATAGCGCCGTCGATTCGCGAGCAACCGCGCCGCCGAGGACTGAAGATTCGTAAACTATTGAAATTGAGGGGGTTTGGTGGAAATCGCTGCTTCCGCGACTGCTTCCGTGGTGGAAATTGCGCTGGAGGCCGCACAAGACGCCTGATTCAAGCGTTTGATTTCTAAGGGGAAATTTGGCGCACTCGACAGGATTCGAACCTGTGGCCTCCGCCTTCGGAGGGCGGCGCTCTATCCAGCTGAGCTACGAGTGCATCCGGTCCCCCTTAGTTGGGGGCTCGAAAATCGTCAATCTGCCGACTGCTTCCGTGGTGCTTCCGCGACGCTTTTGCCTCGAAAAACCGCTTCCGTCAAAATCGGCCTAACACCTTGTTTCTACGACCTTATTTTCTTCCTCAAACGCCTGAATATCAGCTTGACTTCCGCCTTCGGAGGGCAGCGCTCTATCCAGCTGAGCTACGGGTGCATTACGGCCAGCGCCCTCGCGCCTAGCAATGCGATGCGCGAACGCCAAGCGCAATCGTCAATGCACCCCGTACGCCCCCACCTAGCGCTCTCACTTCGCGCTGGGCAGTTGCTTCATTTCGCTACCGTCAGCCTTGTACACCCGCACGTTGAAGCCGCCGTTGCGCCCGTCGCGCAACGGGTAGTAGGTCAGCGAAACCTTTTCTCCCGGTGCCAGCGTGCGCCGGGTCCAGCCTTCGCGACTGAGGTGGTTGGGGCTCATCCCCTCGAAAGCCCAGCGGTTGCCCTGCCCGTCGCGCGCGTAAATGAAGGTGTGCGGGTTGGTCCACACCCACCGCTCCACCGTCAGGTCATTCAGCCGCACTTCTTCGCCCCAGGCGAACATCGCGGTCGAATGATGCGCCGCGCCCGATCCGCTCAGCGCCGCCACTGCGCCCGCAGCCGCCAGCGCCAAACCGGTTGTCGTGAATTTGCCCATCACTGCCTCTCCTCGCCGGGGCAGCTTGCGGCCCCGTGCCGTGCAGGCGATTTTTCCCCAGCGAGTTGACAGAATCAAGCTCTATCTTGACTTGTGCAATCAAGTGGCTCCACTCTTCCGCCTAAAGACGATAGTCCAAACGGGCATCGCAATGCGGGGGAGAGAGAATACTCATGGTGAAAGCGACCACGATCGTCGCCGGAATTGCGCTGGTTCTGGCCGGTGCACCGGCGCTAGCCCAGAAACAGAGCAATTCCGACGACAGCTTCACGCCCGCGCGCGCCGAAGGCTATGCAGCAGTGACCGACTGGCCCGACTTCACCGGCGTATGGAGCCCTGACTGGGCCTACCTCTTCGCCAGCAGAGGGGCACGGCGGGGGTCGAGCCCCGTGCTCACGCCCGAAGCTCAGGCGAAGTACGACGCCTTCCTCGAAAAGCAGAAGCGCGAGGGGGTCAACCAGTACCTCCAGGCCAACTGCATCCCGCCGGGCATGCCGGGCATCATGCGCCAGCCCTATCCGGTCGAGTTCCTGTTCTCACCCGGCCGGGTAACGCTCCTCACCGAAACTTACTCGCAGGCGCGCCGCCTTTACCTCGACGGGCGCGCGCTGCCCGACGATCCCGAGCCGCTGTTCAACGGCACCTCGGTGGGGCGCTGGGAGGGCGATACGCTGGTGGTCGATACGGTCGGCTTCAACCACCTGGTCACCTATCAGAGCGGGATCGAGCCTTCGCAAAACATGCGCATTCACGAACACTTCTGGCTGGCCGAGCCCGACGTGATGATGGTCGAGACCACCATCACCGATCCCGGCGTGCTGGCCGAGCCGCTGGTGCAGCTGCAAGCCTATCGCCGCCAGCCCGACTGGGACATGCGCGAATATGTGTGCGAGGAGAACAACCGCCTGACCGACGAAGAGGGCGGCGCCAACATCGACCTCGGGTTCGACGAGCTGGACGAGGATCCCTTCGGCCCTCCCCCCGAAGACTGAGACCCCGGAAGACTGGCCTGCCCAGACCTGACAGCCAGCCCCCCGATTCGCACGGGTTCGATCGCTAACGGCTTCTCAACCAACGCGGGCATAAGCTTGCCCCATGTCCGCCGTATCGCCTCCACTTGCCCCGGTAACCGGGCGCCATCCCAGCGGATCGAGCGCCAGCGCGCTGCGCTGGGCGGCGCTCACCGATGCCGGGCAGGTGGTCGCCATGCTGGCGGGCGCGAGCACCGGCCGACCGGCCCGCGAGATCAGGGAGTTTCCTATGCTCCTGCGCAATGCCAAGCCGTGGCGCCGCGAGGCCGCAGAGCGCGCGCTCGACGACCTGAGCGCAATCATGGAGCCGGGCATCGCTGCGCTGATGGCGATCAACGCCCGCGGCGGCGATTGCCGTTCTGCGGCAGAGGCACTGTGGGCTGAATTCTCGGCAGCGCGTGCAGCCCTGCTCGCCATGGTCCCCGCCACCGGTTCGTTCGGACCCTTGCGCGCCGCCTGACCGCCTTGCGAGCATATCGTCACTTGACGATGTTCTTATTTCGTTCCAGCATTTGCGCATGATCGAATCGCTTTCCAAGTCCGCCCCTTCGCCTGTCGTCGACGCTGATGTCACGCCTGCCCGGGCACGCGAGGTGTGTCGCGGGATCGGCCGCCTGTTTGCGCGCAACGGAATCTGGGTGCTGCCGGAAATGCCGCTGCGCAACGGGCGCCGGGCCGATCTCATGGGGCTCGATGCCAAGGGCCGGATCGTTATTGTGGAAATCAAAGTCGCGCGGGCGGACCTGCTCGGCGATGCCAAGTGGCCCGACTATCTCGATTTCTGCGACCGGTTTTACTGGGGCCTGCCGCCCGAACTCGATCGCGGCTGCCTCGATGGCGACGATTTCCGGCCCGACATGTGCGGCGTGATCGTGGCCGATGGCTACGATGCAGAGATCGTGCGCCCTGCCCCCAGCCATCCGCTCGCCGCCGCGCGGCGCAAGGTCGAGGTCGAACGGCTCGCGCGGACGGCCTTGCGGCGCCAGCAGGTCGCGCTCGATCCGCATTGCGCCGAATGGGACGAATAGCACGCAGGCCATCTGTCGCCTGAGGCTGCGGGGTGCTAGGGCTCGGGCGTGACCTTCGACGTTACCTCCGCCATTATCCTCTCCGCGCTTGCCATGACGGTGATCGTGGCGCTGCGCTATCTCGCCACCAGCGGCATCTTCGCGCTGGCCACGGCGCGCGTGCGGCCCGGCCACTATGCCGGTCGCGGGCGACAGATTCGCAAGGAAATCGGCTGGTCGCTCGCCTCGGCCGCGATTTACGGCGTTCCCGCCGGCGTGGTGGCTTGGGGCTGGCAGGAGCGCGGCTGGACCCGCATCTACACCGATGCTGGCGACTATCCGCTCTGGTATCTGCCGCTCTCGCTGCTGATCTACCTCTTCGCGCACGACACCTGGTTTTACTGGACGCACCGGCTGCTGCACGTGCCGCGTTGGTTTCGCCTCGCCCATGCCGTCCACCATGCCAGCCGCCCGCCCACCGCCTGGGCCGCGATGAGCTTCCACCCGATCGAGGCGCTGACGGGCGCGGTGGTGATCCCCGCGCTGGTCTTCCTGGTGCCGATCCACATCGGCGTGCTCGGGCTGGTGCTGGCCATCATGACGATCATGGGCGTCACCAACCACATGGGCTGGGAGATGTTTCCCCGCTGGCTCGTTCATTCGCGCTTAGGCAACTGGCTGATAACGGCCAGCCACCATCACGTTCATCACGAGGCCTACCTATGCAACTACGGCCTCTACTTTCGCTTCTGGGATCGCTTGTGCAAAACCGACAAAGGCCTTTCTTCGCCCTGATCGCCCTTACGCTGGCGGCTCTGCCCGTTGCTCCCGCCCTCCCGGCCGAGGGCGGCGTGAGCGTGGACGTCACCGTAACCGGGCTGCGTAACACCAAGGGCCGGATCATCGCCTGCATGACCAGCGACGAGAGCCACTTCCCGCGCTGCCGCGATGTGGCAGGATCTTACAAGGCCAATGCCGCCGCTTCCGATAGCGTGGTGCTGCATTTCGCCGGGGTCGTTCCGGGCACCTATGCCATCGCCCTGCTGCACGACGAGAACGAGAATGGCCGCGCCGACCGCGCGCTGACGCTGATCCCGCGCGAAGGATTCGGCTTCTCGCGCGATGCACCGGTGCGGATGGGCCCGCCCAACTTCGAGGACGCGGCCTTTTCGGTCGGCTCGGGCACCATCACCCAAACCATCCGCATGCGCTACCTGCTCTAGCCTCGGCCCCCCCGTGCCCAACGCAATGTTTACCTATTTGCGCGCAACTTTACGCTAAATTTACCATGTCGCGCCAGAACGGCCCCTGCCAATAGCAAGCAAAGGGCCATCGGCATGGATACGTTCCGCAGCTCGGGTAACGACTACGAGGGATATTTCGAAGGCGCGTTCGAGCAGCTGCTCGACGAGCCGAACGATGCGCCCCCGCCCGCCATCGGCAATAACGAGCGCCGCATGCAGGTGCGCGCCTACAACTTCTGGGCCAGCCAGCTTGGCGATGGCCACCTGCCGCGCATCTCCAGCCTCGATCCGGCGCGCGTGGAGGATTTCGGCGTCAATGCCGTGCTGCTCGACTTCTCCGACGGCAGCGACGATCCGCGCGTGACATTCCTTGGCGAAAACCTCGCGGAAGAATGCGAAGTCGGCACCAAGGAAGTTCAGCGCCTGTCCGATGTTCCGGCCCGCTCGCTGCTCAGCCGAATCACCGACCATTACATGCAGATCATCGCCAATCAGGCGCCGATCGGCTTCGAAGCCGAGTTCGTGAACCAGCGCGGCCGCTCGATCCTCTATCGCGGCATCCTGCTGCCCTACACCGGCGACGGCGACGCGATCACCCACATCTATGGCGTGATCAACTGGAAGGAACTGGCCGATCAGGCCATGGCCGACGAACTGCTGCTCGAAATCGAACAGGCCATCGAGCCCGCACTGCGCCAGCGCTCCGAACACTCGCCGCTGGGCGACTGGGCCGACGGGCCGGGTGCCGCCTTCAACGACAATTCCGACTTTGCCGACCACAGTGCCGCCAAGCACGACACCGCGCACGAGCACACCATGGGCCTGGCCGACTGGCTGGCCCGCGCTCGCGAACAGGCCGCGCAGGCTTGCGAGCGTGAGGACCGCACCCGCACCGCGCTTTACGATGCCGTGAGCCGGGCCTGGGACTTTGCCCTCGCCGCCGCCGATGCGCCCGACGAATTCGCCGAAATGCTCGACGATGCCGGGCTGACAGCGCAGGAGCGCGCGCCGATGACGCCGATCGTCAAGCTCGTGTTTGGCGCCGATTACGACAAGACCCGCCTCACCGAATATGCCGCCGTGCTTGCCCATGCGCAGCGCCACCAGATGCCGCGCGGCAGCCTTGCCGCGTTCCTGCGCAAAACAGAGGGCGGCCTGAAGGGCGTGGTTGCCGCCGAACGCATGCTGCGCCGTGAGGAAGCGGGCAAGCCCGATCCCGCTCCGCGCAGTGCACCGCGCAAGATCATCGCCCGCAAGCTGCGCGAACTCGCACCGCGCACCCTCGCCGCGCTCCCCGCCGAGGGTGAGGAATTCGCGCTCGTCATGGTCCGCCGTGGCGGCGATGGCAGCGTGAGCGTGCTGGGCGAAGTCCCCAACGATGTGACGCTGGTAGAGAAGGCCGCGCGCCGCCTGCTGGCGTGACCGGGCGGCGTCCGGCCGCAAGCTTCAGTTTGCGTTCAGCCGCCGGGCCGCTACGCCTGTGTGATCCATGCGCAAGATTGCTCGCCCGCTCGCCCGCCTGATCGCCCATTCGATGGCCGCATTCGCCGCGCTTGCGCTGGCGGCGCAGCCTGCCGCCGCGCAAAGCGTGCTGCGCGATGCCGAAACCGAAGAGCTGCTTCAGGACATGCTCGACCCACTGCTCGAAGCGGCGGGGATGAATCCGGGCCAGGTCGACGTGGTCCTGCTCAACGACAGCTCGATCAACGCCTTCGTCGCCGGGGGTCAGCGGATCTATGTCCACTCAGGGCTCATCAACGCCGCCGATAACGCCAACGAGGTGCAGGGCGTGCTTGCGCACGAGCTGGGCCATATCACCGGCGGCCATATCAACAGTTTCTCCGAAGGGGCCTCGAAGGCGACCTCGATCACACTGCTCTCCGCAGTGCTCGCCGCCGCCGCTGCAGCAGCAGGTGGCGGAGAAGCCGCGATGGGCATCCTGGCCGCCGGGCAGCAGGCGGCGATGGGCTCGTTCCTCGCCTTCAGCCGTGTGCAGGAAGCCAGCGCCGATGCCGCCAGCGTCGGCTTCATCAAGTGCGCCGGGATCAGCGGCGATGGCGCGGTGGCCTTCTTCCGCAAGCTGCAGAATCTCGAATACCGACACAATGTGCGGCAGGGCGGCGATGCCGAATTCTCCCGCTCGCACCCGCTCACCGGCGATCGCATCCGGCGGCTCGAAGAAACGCTCTCGTCCGACACCCCATCGGACCGGCCTCCGGCCGATCTCGTCACCGTGGTCACTGAAGGCGTTGATTCCGATTCGCAGGCCGAGATCATCCCGCGCGGCCCGGCCACTTGCCGCCCCACGCCCCAATCGGCTGCGGAGACCGCCGCGCTCGAAGCGCGCTTCGCCAGGGCCAAGGCCAAGCTGTTCGGCTACCTCGCCGAGCCCGAGCGTACGCTCAGCTTCTACCCGGTCAGCGACACCAGCGAGCCGGCGCACTATGCCCGAGCCTATGCCTACCACAAGGAAGCGCTGGTCGATCAGGCGCTGGCCGAGACTAACGCGCTGGTCACGTCCGAGCCGGAAAACCCCTATTTCCTCGAACTGCGGGGCCAGATCCTGCTCGAATCGGGCCGGGTTGCCGATTCGCTGCCGCCGTTGCGCGAGGCCACCCGGCTGACCGGCTCCAATCCGCTGATCGCGGGGATGCTCGGCCACGCCCTGATCGCGACCGAGGATCCGGCCAACCTCGACGAGGCCGAACAGGTGCTGCGCACGGCGGTGAGCCGCGACCGCGAGAACCCCTTCGCCTGGTATCAGCTCGGCGTGGTTTACGGCAAACGGGGCGACATCCCGCGCGCCCGGCTGGCGAGCGCCGAACAGCAGATCATGTCGGGCAACCCGCAGCTCGCGCTGAGCAGTGCCGAGGCCGCCGAAGCGCGCCTGCCCACCGGCAGCCCCGACTGGCTGCGCGCGCAGGACATCGCGCTGCAGGCCCGCGCGCAGCTTGAACGCGCCCGCGACCGCAACTAGGGGCTTACAAATGCGCTGGTTACTCACCCTCGTCATCGCTCTGGTCGGCGGCTTTGCCGGGGCCGCCGCGTGGCAGTTCGCCGGGATCGGCCCCAACCCCACCCGCGACTATCTGCTCGCCAACCCGGAGGTGCTGCCCGAGGCGATCGAGGTGCTCAACCAGCGCGAAACGCTCGCCAAGGTCGAGCCGCTGCGCGACGAGCTGGAAACCCCCTTCCCCGGCGCGGTGCTGGGCAATCCCGATGGCAAGGTTACGCTGGTGGAGTTCAGCGACTATGCTTGCGGCTATTGCCGCCAGTCGATGGGCGACGTGATGGCGCTGATCGAGGCCAATCCCGATCTCAAGGTGGTGATCCGCGAATTCCCGATCCTGTCAGAAGGCAGCGGCGATGCCGCGCGCATGGCTCTCGCCGCCGCGCAGCAGGGCAAGTTTGCCGAATTCCACGATGCCATGTTCCGCAAGGACGGCCCGAGCGAGGAAAACATCGCCGCCGCTGCACGCGAATCCGGGGTCGACGTCGCCAAGGCGCAGGCGGCCATCGATAGCGGCGCCTTCGAAGGGCAGCTTCAGAACAACATGTTCCTTGCCCAGTCGCTCGGCTTCTCGGGCACGCCGAGCTGGATCGTGGGCGATCAGGTGCTTAACGGCGCGGTGGGGATCGATCGCATTTCCGATGCCATCGAAGCCGCGCGAAAATCGTGACCTGAACGCTGGCAAAGCACATATCGTCGCAAGGCTGACGCGCGGACTCTTGCAGGAGGCCAATTTCGGCTAAGACACGGACATGGCCATGCTGCCGTTTCAACCCACGCCGTTCTTCAAGGACAAGAATCGGGCCTTCTGGCGCCTGCAGCTGATCGGCTGGGGCGGCGCCATGGCGCTGCGTTCGGCCACGGCGATCACCAACGAACGGCCGCCCGAATTCCTCGTCTCGGTGCTGATCGCCACGGTCACGGGCTTTTCGATCAGCCTGATCCTTTCGGTGGTCTATGGCTATCTGATCAACCGCCGCCCGATCATCACCTGGACCGGCACCATCGCCGTGCTGGCGCTGGCCGTAGCGATCTCCGCCTTCATCAACGCCTCGACGCTCAGCCTGCGCCCCGAAGCGAGCGAGACCGATTTCGCCAGCCTCGTCCTTGGCCTGTTCTATATCGACATGACGCTGCTCGGCGCGTGGTCGGCGCTCTATTACATGATCAACTTCTTCGTCCAGGTGGAGGAGCAGACCGACCGGCTCGAACGGCTCGAAGCGCAGGCCACCAGCGCGCAGCTCGCCATGCTGCGCTATCAGCTCAATCCGCATTTCCTGTTCAACACGCTCAATTCGATCAGCACGCTCGTGCTGCTCAAGCAGACCGAGCGCGCCAATGCCATGCTCACGCGCCTGTCGGGCTTCCTGCGCCACACGCTGGTGAGCGAACCGGGCGGCAAGGTCGCCGTCGCGCAGGAGGTGGAGACCTTGCAGCTTTACCTCGAGATCGAACGGATGCGGTTCGAGGAACGGCTCCGCACCGAATTCGCGGTCGACGCGCTCGCCTCGCGCGCCGCGATTCCCTCCATGCTGCTCCAGCCGCTGGTCGAGAACGCGATCAAATATGGCGTCTCCCGGCAGGAAGAGGGCGCGCGCATCAGCCTCACCGCCAAGGTCATCGGTGCGCGGCTGCGGATGTCGGTTTCCGACACCGGGCCGGGCCTGCAGAACGTGAACCGCCCCGCCAACGAGCTGACCAAGACGCCCTCGTCCACCGGCGTGGGCCTCGCCAATATCGCCGAACGCCTGAGCCAGGCCTATGGCGACGACCACCGCCTTACGATCGAAACCCCGGCCGAGGGCGGCTTTACCGTCATCATCGAAATACCGTTCGAGCCGATCGCCAGCGACGATGGTACCAGAGACAAATTCCCATCCCCCCAGCCGCGGCCATCCCCTCCGGCCCCGGCCCAAACAATCGGAACCCCCGCATGACCATTCGCACCATTCTCGTCGACGATGAGAGCCTTGCCGTTCAGGGCCTTGCCCTGCGGCTCGAAAAGTTCGCCGATATCGAGATTATCGAAACCTGCGCGAACGGGCGCGAGGCGATCCGCGCGATCAAGACGCTGAAGCCCGACCTCGCCTTCCTCGATATCCAGATGCCCGGTTTCGACGGCTTTTCGGTGGTGAAGGGCGTGATGGAGATCGAACCGCCGCTGTTCGTCTTCGTCACCGCCTATCAGGAACATGCGATCCGCGCCTTCGAGGCCAATGCGGTGAACTACCTGATGAAGCCGGTGGACGAGGACAAGCTCGCCGACACCGTCGAGCGCGTGCGCCAGCGGCTGGCCGAGAAGCGCTCGACCGAAGAGGCCGAGAAGCTGAAGGACGTGCTGGCCGAAGTCAGCCCCGAAAGCCTCGAAGACCTCACCAGCGGCGAGGACGATCTTTCCGGCCGCTACGAGAAGATGATCAATGTGAAGGACAAGGGGCAGATTTTCCGCGTCGATGTCGACACCATCGAGCATATCGAGGCGGCGGGCGATTACATGGTGATCTACACCGGCGACAATTCGTTGATCCTGCGCGAAACGATGAAGGATCTGGAGCGGCGGCTCGATCCCAAGGTGTTCCAGCGCGTGCACCGCAGCACCATCGTCAACCTCGACCTGGTGCGGCAGGTGAAGCCGCATACCAACGGCGAGTGCTTCCTGGTGCTCGAATCGGGCGCCGAGGTGAAGGTGTCGCGCTCGTATCGCGATGTGGTCGCGCGGTTCGTGCATTAGTTTTCGTGGCGCGGCCCCATCCGGGGCCGCGTCCTCGCTAGACGGCCAGCAAGCTGGCCCCGCTGCGGGCGGGCAGTCGCCCTTGCGGTCGCCACGGCGACCGATTTATTGTGCCCACACCCGCTCGTCCTGAGCTTGTCGAAGGACTGCTTTTCCTCTCTCCCTCGCGCACAGTTCGCCGCACAGGAACGCCATGGAATTCACACTCGAAGGCTTCGATCTTGAACGTTTCGTCCTGCGCACGCTGGATGAGGACCTTGGCGTGGGCTGGCCGGGCGGCGGCAAGGATGTCACCGCCACCAGCGTGATCCCCGCCGATGCGCGCTTCTCCGGCGTGATGGACACGCGCGACGCCATCGTCGTGGCGGGTCTGCCGATCGCCGCTGCCTTCTTCCGCCAGCTCGACCCCGAGATGGAGATCACGATCCTGCGCGAAGAGGGCGAGAAGGTGCCCGCCGGGGCCGACCTGATGCGGCTTGCCGGCAATGCCCGCGCGCTCCTCACCGCCGAGCGCAGCGCGCTGAACACGGTGCAGCACCTCTCAGGGATCGCCACCATGACGCGCCAGTATGTCGACGCCATGGGCGAGACCGACTGCGTACTGCTCGATACCCGCAAGACCATTCCCGGTCTGCGCGTGCTGGAGAAATACGCCACCCGGCAAGGCGGCGCGCAAAATCACCGCATGGGCCTGTGGGACGCGGCGATGATCAAGGACAACCACATCCTCGTGGCGGGCAGCGTCGGCGAAGCTGTGAGGCGGGCAAAAGAGGCCGGGATCAACAGCATCATCTGCGAGGTCGACCGAATCGACCAGATCGAACCGGCGCTGGAGGCAGGCGCGAATCATATCCTGCTCGACAATATGGACCCCGAGACCCTGCGCGAGGCCGTGCGCGTGATCGCAGGCCGGGCAAGGGCCGAGGCGAGCGGCGGGATCAACCTCGAAACCATCGCCGCCAAGGCCGCGACGGGCGTGGACTATTGCTCGGTCGGCCGCCTCACGCAAAGCGCACCGGCGGCGGACATCGGGCTGGACTTCACGCCTCTATGATCTCGCTCGCGGCCAGTCGGCTATGCCGACGCCTCCGCGGGGGCGGCCTCCCGGCCGGCGCGCGGTCGCGCTTGCGGGCTGTCTGGGTCAGGCGATTTGATTTTTCGCTCGCGGCCAGTCGGCTGCGCCGACGCCTCCACGGGGGCGGCCTCCCGGCCGGCGCGCGGTCGCGCTTGCGGGCTGTCTGGGTCAGCCCGATCCTCGCGCTTCTTTGCCATGGCGGCATCGCACAGGCCCAGGCCTACCAATGCTCCATACCGCGCGGGCAAATCACCCTGCCCCGCGTCACGCCGGACGGTCCGCGCCGCGAGATACCCGTCACCGGCTACACCCTCGCGCTGAGCTGGAGCCCGGAGTTCTGCCGCAGCCGCGAGGATCGCCCGCAGAATGCGCGCCAGTGCTCAGGGCGCGCGGGCAGCTTTGGCCTCATCGTCCACGGCCTCTGGCCCGAGGGCCGCTCAAGCTGGCCGCAATGGTGCGAGGCAAACCGCCAGCCGAGCCAGAGAGAACTGCGCCAGTCGCTGTGCATGACGCCCGATGCGGCGCTGCTGGCGCACGAATGGGCCAAGCACGGCAGCTGCATGACACAGAGCCCCGACGCCTACCTGCGCGCGACGCGTATCCTGTGGCGCTCACTGCGCCTGCCCGACTATGACGCGCTCTCACGCCGCGATGGCCTCACCGCCGCAGACGTCCGCCACGCCTTTGCCGATGCCAACGCGGCGTTCGAGCCGGAAATGGTCGGACTGGTAGTGAACGAACGCGGCTGGCTGCGCGAGATGCGGCTATGCTACGGCACGGACTTCATGCCCGCCCGCTGCGACCGCCGCAGGCTGGGGCCAGACGATGATGCGCCGGTGCGGATCTGGCGCGGGTTGTAGGCGCGCTATTGGTCACGCGGTGGTTGCGTGATGATAGCTTCGGACGGGTGTTCCTGCATTTGCTGGCGCACAAGGCGCCGCACCGCTGAAGCCTTGAGCCATGCCGCGATGAAGCGCGTGCCGAGGCCAAGAGCAATCAGGATGGCGAGGTTGCCCAACACGCTCCACGAGGCGCTGAAGAGGGCCGCGAGGATTGCGGTAAACACCACCCCGATACCCGCCACGATCACGCCCAGCACCACCCCTATCATGCCCCACTCGGTGTAGGTAAAGGCCAGAGAATAGAGCCACAAACCCGCGATAAACACAAAGGCCGCAATCCCGTAGGCCGCGCCAGCAATGGCTCTTGTGGCGGGAATCACCGCAAGAGGAATCAGCGCGATACACATGACCATCGCGATCCAGAACACGTCCGGTATCCAATTGAGCGCCCAGACGCTGAACTCGGCAAGGCCGAACAGGAACAGGAGGGGAATGGCGAGGATCAGCAGCACCAGCAGCAGACAGGCTGCCGATCCGCGAATCTCCCTGACCCTGTAAACCACCATTACCCTTGCTCCTTCGGTTCCTGATCACCGCTTCCCGGCAAAAAACCCGCGCAGCACCTCCGCCGCCTCCGCTTCGCCCACGCCGCTGACCACATCGGGCCGGTGGTGGCACTGCGCTTGCGCGAACACCCGCGCGCCGTGTTCCACCCCGCCGCCCTTGGGATCGCTCGCGCCGTAAGTCACCGTGGCGAGCCGTGCGTGGGCAATCGCGCCCGCGCACATAGCGCAGGGCTCCAGAGTCACGAACAGCGCGCAGTCTTCCAGCCGCTCCTGCCCCAGCGCCTCGGCGGCGCGGCGAATCGCCACGATTTCGGCGTGGGCCGTCGGGTCATTGGTAGTGCGCGTGAGGTTGTAGCCCTCGCCCACAACCTCGCCGCCCTTGACCACCACCGCGCCAACCGGCACTTCGCCCACAGCGGCAGCTTCTCTAGCCAATTCAAGGGCTCGCAGCATCGGCAGGGGCATTGGCCAGCGGGTCATGGGCACGGCGCTAGGCTATCGAAAAGCGCGCGGCAATGTGCCATTTTCTTGACGCGCCTTCGTTCACTATGTATGCGCGCGCCTTTCCCAGCCTAGTTGCTGATTCACTGAAACCGTTTCGAACGAGAGATTTCGTCATGTCGCGCATCTGCGAACTTACCGGCAAGGGCCGTCAGGTCGGCCACAATGTGAGCCACGCTAACAACAAGACCAAGCGTGTGTTCCTGCCCAACCTGCAGAACGTCACGCTGATCAGCGAGAAGCTCGATCGCAGCTTCAAGTTCCGCGTTTCGACGCAGGGCCTGCGTTCGGTCGAGCACAACGGTGGCCTCGACAACTGGCTGCTGAAGACCAAGGACGAGAAGCTCTCGACCACCGCCCAGAAGGTGAAGCGCGAGCTGAAGAAGGCCATCGCCGCCGCCTAAAGCGCGTTTGGCGCTTGCCGATGCTTACCGGCCCGCAGGCGATTGCGCCTCGCGGGCCGTTTGCTTGCCCGCTGTCCCCGCAGCCGCATAGGCATAGCGCAGCTTCAACAGCAGCGTGCGCTGGAGCACAGACTGGTTGTCGTCGGCGATCAGCCACACGGTGGCGGCGCCGGTGCCATCGGGCTCCACCGCCATGCCCTCGTAGTTTTCGCGTAGGCCCGCATCGTCGATCACCGCCAGTTCGGTCAGCGGCCATTCCTCGCCCTCGCGAATCGCGTCAGGGTCCGCCACCATCAGCAGGCTGGCGAAGGGCGGCAGTGCCAGGCGCAGGTCGCGCAGCAGAATAAGCACCCGGCCATCTGGCAGCTCCGCCATGTCGGTCGGCAGGAAATCGCCCGGCGGCTTTATGGAAAAGGGCAGCGGTTCCTCGCTCGTAAGCGGATCGCCCGTGAGCAGCAGGCCCTCGCCGCCCGCCTCGGCCAGCACGATAAAGCGCCCGTCGGCCAGCCGCACCATCGCCTCGGGCCCGGAATTGCTGCTCCACTCGGCCATCGCCTCGGGCTGGACGAACTGCGAGGTGCCGTTGGGGGAATAGCGGCGGATCGCATTGTGATTCTCATAGCCCAGCCAGATCGCCCCGCTGGCCGGATCGGCCGTGACCGATTCGATGTCTTGCGGGTCGCCCAACAGTGGATCGCGCGGAAACGCCGAGGTCAGCGCGGGAACGTTGCCGACAAGCGGCGGGCGCGGCAGGTGCGCATAGAAGCCACGGTCGGAATAGGCGATGAAGCCAGTGCCGGCCGGGTCGACCCGCAGAGCCGAAAAGCCGCCAAACGTCGGATTGGGGTTGCCAACATTCCACGCGCCCTCAAGCGTCAGACCATCGGGCCAGCCCTCCGGTTGCGCCACGTCGAGCGGCTCCAGGTGCACCAGATCCTGCGTATCCGCATCTGGATCGTCGCGCAGCCAGGTGCCGGGCGCGATCAGCACCGCCAGCGCTGCCACCATTGCCAGCCGCGTGATCCGGGTTCTGCGCATGAAGCTCGCGGTCAGCGCGGGGGGACGAACAGTAGCGGGTCGAGCCGCGCGAGATGCCACTTTATGCTCCAGTGCAGGTGCGGCCCGGTCACGCGGCCACTCGCGCCGATCAGGCCGATAGGATCCCCCTGCTTCACCATCTGCCCCTCGGTCACGTCGATGCGTGACAGGTGCAGGAAGGCCGAATTCAGCCCGTCCCCATGGTCGATAATCACCAGGTTGCCTTCAAGGCTGAACGGCTGCGTGGTCGCCAACGTGACCTTGCCCGAGGCCGGGGCCACCACCGGTGCGCCCGCGCCGCCCGCGATGTCGAGCCCCGAGTGATAGCTGCCCGGCTCGCCCTGATAGATCCGCTGCGCGCCAAATCGCCCGGAAATTCGCCCCTCGGCAGGCCAGATAAAGCTTTCGCGCCAGCCATCGACTGGCGAATCGGCGGTGCGCGCATCCCAGATCGCATCGAGTTCGGGCTGGCGGCGGCGCTTGAACGCCTCCGACGATCCGCCACCGGGCCGCAGGGGCGCGTTGATATGTTCGAGCTGCCAGGCACGCGGGCGCACGGTGATCGTCGCGGTTTTGGTGGTGCCGTCGGCAAGCGTGGCGGCGAGTGTCGCCTCGGGCCCGGCGTCACGGTCAAAGGCGGCGAAGAAATAGCCCTCGGCATCGAGGGTGAGCGGCACATCGCCCAGCATGGCCGAAACCGTGCCAGCCGGCGCCTGTCCGCGAATCCAGCCGCCCTGCTCGGTCTCGCCCGCAAAGGTGAACTGGGCGGGGCCGGAGGGCCTTGGGCTCGGCGCGGGAACCGGCGCAGGCGCGGGCGTAGCGACCGGAGCGGGCGCCTGCGTGACCCGCGTGCTCTCACCCGCCTGAGCGGACGGAATGCAGGCGGTGGTCAGCAGCGCCGCGCCGGTCAGCGCGCCAGCCGCGGCAAGCCTCACAGGTCTTCGAGCGCGCGGCGCGTCGCCAGCTCGGCCGAGGCATAGGCCTCCTGCCGCTCCACGCTCCAGT
Organism: Erythrobacter sp.; assembly: GCA_027311945.1. Classification (GTDB taxonomy): domain Bacteria; phylum Pseudomonadota; class Alphaproteobacteria; order Sphingomonadales; family Sphingomonadaceae; genus Alteraurantiacibacter. Next base: position 97,206 of record DAICXZ010000025.1, on the reverse strand, counting down.
AGGTCAGCACTTCAAGCGGGATCGGCTCGCCGCTCATGGCGCAGACCACGAAGTGGCCGGGCTTCACCACCCGAAAGTCGTTCGGGCCATAGATCAGCGTGGCGGCCCGGTGCGAAGGGGTATCCGATGACATCAACATGGGGCCTCATGTAGGGGCGCGGGCAGGTCAAAGCAATTTGGGTTGGCCCGGCGGTGGATCTTTTGCGGCAGACGGCTTGGGCCTCTTCGCGCCGCCGGTAGCGACATCGAGCGTGCCGTCGGCGAACTTGAGCGTCAGCACCGGCTGCCCGGCGGCCACATCGCGCGAGGAAATCGCCCGGTGGCCCGGCGCACTCACCAGCGCATAGCCACGCGCGAGCGGCGCTTCTGGATTCAGCTGCTGCAGGATGCGGTCCAGCCCGGCGAGGCGCTGCGTGCGGTCTGCCTGCGCCCGGGTGAGCAGCGCCGGAGCGAGCCGCACGGCGGCAAGCCGCCCCTTGGCATCGCGCAGGTTGCGCTCAAGCATGGCCGGGCTGATCCGCAAAGCCGCAAGGCGCGCCTGCCCGCGCGCCGCACGGTCGGTCAGCCCGCGGCGCAGGCGCTCGGCCAGATCATCAAGCCGCTGGCGCGCGGGCTGGAGCAAGGTCTCGGGCGTGGGCAAACGCTGGGCGCGCGCGGCCAGCCGCTCGCGCCCCAGTTCGAGCGGCCGCCACACCCCGCGCTTCTGCCTGAGACCGAGATCTTCGATGTACGCCAGCAGTTCGCGCCGCACCGGCACCGCCATTTCCGCCGCCGCCGTGGGCGTGGGCGCGCGGGCATCGGCGGCATGGTCAGCCAGCGTGGTGTCGGTCTCGTGGCCCACCGCGCTGATCACCGGAATCGGCGAGGCAGCGATGGCGCGCACAACCTCTTCCTCGTTGAAGCTCCACAGGTCCTCGATCGAGCCGCCGCCGCGCGCCACGATCAGCAGGTCGGGCCGGGGCACCGGGCCATTGGGATCGAGTGCGCCAAACCCACGCACCGCATTGGCGACCTGCGACGCAGCGCCCTGCCCCTGCACCAGCACCGGCCAGACAATCACATGGGTGGGAAAGCGATCGCGCAGCCGGTGCAGGATGTCGCGAATCACCGCGCCGGTGGGCGATGTCACCACCCCGATCACCTTCGGCGCGAAGGGCAGCGTCCGCTTGCGCTCGGGCGCGAACAGCCCCTCCGCCGCCAGCCGCTGGCGCGTCTTTTCGAGCAGCGCGAGCAAGGCCCCCTCGCCCGCGATCTCCATCGTCTCCATCACGATCTGGTATTTCGAGCGGCCGGGGAAGGTGGTCAGCTTGCCCGTCGCCACCACTTCGAGGCCATCTTCCGGCTTGAACGCGAGGCGGCCGGTGGTGCCCTTCCACATCACCGCGTCGATGACCGATTTCTCGTCCTTGAGGCTGCAATAGAGGTGCCCCGAGGCCGCCCGCTTCACTCCAGAAAGCTCGCCGCGCACCCGCACGAAGCCGAAGCGATCCTCCACCGTGCGCTTCAACGCCTGAGAAATCTCGGTGATCGTGAGGGCATGGGAATTGTCGCCGGGGCGGCTCGCCGCTACGAGCGCCGGATCGTTGTCATCGTAATAAGAGGCCGGGCAAGCCATGAATATCCTCGTGTTGGGGTCGGGAGGGCGCGAACATGCGCTGGTATGGAAGCTCGCGCAATCCCGCGCCATTGCGCAAGATGGGGGCAAATTGTTCGCCAGCCCCGGCAATCCGGGCATGGAAAGCCTGGCCGAGTGCTTCACCATGGACATCACCGATCACGAGCTGGTGATCGGCTTCTGCGAGCAGGAGAGCATCGGGCTGGTGGTGATCGGGCCGGAAGCCCCGCTGGTCGACGGCCTTGCCGATTCGCTGCGCGGCGAGGACATTTCGACCTTCGGCCCCTCGAAAGCGGCGGCGCAGCTTGAGGGCTCCAAGAGCTTCACCAAGGCCCTGTGCGACCGGGCGAACATTCCCACCGCCGGTTACGAGCATTGCACCAGCCTCGAACAGGCGCTGGCCGCGCTGGACCGGTTCGAGCCGCCCTATGTGCTGAAGGCCGATGGCCTCGCGGCGGGCAAGGGTGTGGTCCTGCCTGAAACGCGTGAGGAGGCCGAGGCGGCGCTTGCCGACATGTTTGACGGCCAGTTCGGCGATGCCGGGGCCGAGGTGGTGATCGAGGAATTCATGGCGGGCGAGGAAGCGAGCCTCTTCGCGCTCACCGACGGCGCGACCGTGATGGCCTTCGGCACCGCGCAGGATCACAAGCGCGTGGGCGACGGCGATACCGGCCCCAACACCGGCGGCATGGGCGCCTATTCCCCCGCCCGCGTGCTGACGCCCGAGTTGCAGGCCGAGGCGATGGCCAAGATCATCATCCCCACCGTGCGCCAGATGGCCGACGACGGCACGCCCTATTCAGGCGTACTCTACGCCGGGCTGATGCTGACCGAGGATGGCCCCAAGCTGGTCGAATACAACTGCCGCTTCGGCGACCCTGAGTGCCAGGTGCTGATGATGCGGCTCCAAAGCGATCTGGCGGATTACCTGCTCGCCTGCGCGGCGGACCGTCTTGGTTCACAGGAGCCGCTAAGGTTTGCCAATGAGGTTGCTCTCACTGTGGTTATGGCCGCCAATGGCTACCCCGGCACACCTGAAAAGGGCGGACTGATTGAACTGAACGACGCCGAGGCCGATGGCGCGGTGGTGTTCCACGCCGGCACCGCGCGCGACGAAGAAGACGACCGCCTCATTGCCAACGGCGGCCGCGTACTCAACGTCACGGCGCGCGGAACGGACACGAAGGCCGCGCAGGATGCTGCCTATGCCGCCGTCGACAAGATCGACTTCGCCAGTGGCTTCTGCCGCCGCGACATCGGCTGGCGCGAGATTGCACGGGGGAACTGAGGGCCGCCCGGTAGGCGGCCCTCAGTCGCATCAATTCAATTAGCGGCAGTTAAATTTGTCGCGGATGAATTGATTGTAGTAGCGCCCCTTCGAAGGGGCGGCGCAAAGTCCTTCCCAGATACGCAATGGCACGTGGCAAAAATCGAAGCTGCGGCCACTGGTAAACATGAGGGACATCCTGCAACTGGCGAGATGATAGCGACCACTAGCAATCGCGGACGACACAAAGTTCTCGCCCAACATCGTTAGGCCAGCCTGCGGCATTCGGCACAAAGAGGTTTGTTGCCGGTGCCAGACCGACGGTTTTCCCGTTCGATATTATTACCGGTATTGCAGTTAGTATTGTTGTGGTGGACATTCGACAGGATCGAATGCCACGGACTTGCCTTAGCCATAATTGGCCTCCGTAGTTGAGAGGCCTTGACCCAGCGGCATAACGTACGCAATCTGCGAACGCTGTTGGTAGCAGCCGCTTCGCACCGGACGGCCTCATGCCAAACCGGCGAACGATAAGCCGGGCCTCTTGCGAGGGGTCCGGTTTTTCGTTGTCCGTCGTTATGGTTAATCAGCGTTGCGGGGAGCGCAAGGCCTTGAACCTGTGGATATTGGGCAAAATGGCGACTCCTGCCTGACCAAAATTCCGATAGGCTGAAGACTCGTGGAGTCACCACGAGTTTTGATGCGCACAAGTGGCAAAACGATGGTGGGGAAAAGTCGGATCGTTTGCCGTTTTCCCGTATTTATCACCAGTCTAAAGTCCTCACGAAGCGCCCAGCTTTGACAATTTGGCCCTCAGATGAGCGGCTTAAGCCCGATTCGCCGCTCGTCGATTCGACAATTATGGGATGTCCTACACCGCCCGTTTCGTGCTTGCTGACGAGATCATGCTTCTCGTCGGAACCCTCTTGCTGCCGCGCCATTCCCGCGAAGTGTCAACTTTGCCCGGATCGCGGCAACCACTTGATATTGCGGCTATTCGCAACAAAAACGGCGGCGCAGTTGCGCCGCCGCAGTGTCAACTTCGTCAACTTCGCGAAAGGTCACCCGAGCTTTTCGGCCATCAGCGCCTTGAGGTCGGCCTCGGGCCGCGCGCCGTAGTGCGAAATCACTTCCGCCGCGCAGATCGCGCCGCGCTTCAGGCAGGTTTCCAGCGCCTCGTCGCGGGCCAGGCCGAACAGGAAGCCGGCAGCGAACAGGTCGCCCGCGCCGGTCGTGTCGACTACCGTTGTCGGCTCGGCAGACACCTCGGCCCGCTCGCCAGCGCGCAGACACACCGCGCCCTTTTCGCTACGCGTCACCACCAGCACTTCCACCTGCGGCGCAATCTGCGCAATGCCCGCGTCGAAATCGTCCTCGCCGGTCAGAGCGGCCAGTTCGGCCTCGTTGGCGAACAGGATGTCGATCAGGCCATCGGCGATCAGGCAGCGGAAATCGTCACCGTGGCGCGCAATCACGAAACCGTCCGACAGCGTGAAGGCGACCTTGCGCCCCGCCTTCTTGGCTGCCTCTATCGCCCGGCGCATGGCTGCGCGCGGCTCTTCCGGGTCCCACAGGTAGCCTTCGAGATAGAGGATCGCCGCCCCGCCGACCGCCTCTTCATCCAGCGCGCTGGCGGGCAGGAACTGCGAGGCACCGAGATAGGTGTTCATCGTGCGCTGGCCGTCGGGCGTAACGAAGATCAGGCACCGCGCGGTGCTCGGCTGGCCTGCGCGCGCCGCAACGTCGAAATCGATTCCCACGGCACGAATATCGTGCGCAAACACCTGCCCGAGCTGGTCGTCGGCGACCTGCCCCACAAAAGCGCACTGCGCGCCGAGCGCCGAAAGGCCCGCCAGCGTGTTGGCTGCCGAACCGCCCGAAATCTCGCGCGCGGGGCCCATCGCTGCATAAAGATCGCGCGCACCGTCCTCGTCGATCAGCGTCATGCCGCCCTTGGCCATGCCGAATTCTTCGATCAGCTCGTCGGAACAGGAGGCCACCACATCGACAATGGCATTGCCGATGGCGATTACATCGTATCGAGGTTCAGTCATGGAATTTCCTTCTCTGCGGCAAATATTGGACGCTGGCCGCGCGGCGGCGTTGACTTGGCGCAAGCCACACGCAATCGCAAGCCGTGATGGCGGTGTTCTTTTCCAGCCTTGCCCTGGGCTTCGGGCAGATGTTTCAGGGCGCAGTCCTGCGTCTGCTGCTGAAGAGCGCGGCGCTGACCCTGCTGATCTTCGCCTTGCTGGCCGGGCTCGGCTGGTATGCGGCGGACTGGCTGCTGACCGTGGCCGGTCTGGGCGAGCACCTGTTTACCGGGGCGGGGGCTTTGCGCGGAGTGGCGTCGGCGCTGCTGGCGCTGGTCGGGGCCTGGCTCTTGTGGCGAATCGTGGCCCTCGCGGTCATCCAGTTCTACGCCGACGAGATCGTGCTGGCGGTGGAGCGCAGGTACTATCCCGAGGCAGCAGCGCAGGCGCGCGAGCTACCCGTGTCGGTGCAACTGCGACAGGCCCTGCGCGGAGCCGGTCGGGCGCTACTGGCAAACCTGATCGCGGCGCCCTTCGCGCTGGCGCTGGCCTTCACCGGAATCGGCACCGCGCTCTTGTTCTGGGCGGTCAACGCCTGGCTGCTGGGGCGCGAACTTCAGGACATGGTGTGGCTGCGCCATGCTCATCTGGCTGGCGAGCAGGCGCCGGTCAGCCGCCCCGCGCGGCTGGCGCTGGGCGGCGTGGTGGCGGGGCTGATGCTGGTGCCCTTTGCCAATTTCCTCGCCCCCGTGCTCGGCGCGGCGAGTGCCACCCATCTCGTTCATCGTGCGCAGGCTGCGCGCGTGCATAAGGGTTTTCGATGATTGCTTTGCGTTCGGCCCTCGCGCCGCTGATCCTTTTGGCCGTGGCTGGCTGCGCCTCGGGTGCTCCTGCACCGGGCCCGCAGTCACCTCCGCCGCCGCGCGGGCAAGTCCCCGTCCCGCCGACCCAGCCGCCGCCGCGCCCGGTGGCAGGCTTCCGCGCGCCGCAGATCATGAACGAGCCGGGCCTTGCCGGGATTATTCGCGAGGATGGCGAATCGCTGCTGCGCAAGTTCGGCGAGGCGCGGCTGAATGTGGCTGAGGGCGACATGCGCAAGCTGCAATTCGCAGGGCCAGCCTGCGTGCTCGACATTTTCCTCTATCCACTGGCCGAGGGGCGCGAGCCGGTCGCCACCTGGGTCGAGGCGCGGCGAGCCAGTGATGGTGCGGCGGTGGACCGCGCCGCCTGCGCAAGGGCGCTTCAGCGCCAGTGAGCAAGGCGGGTGGTCAGACCATGAAGCTCTCGCCGCAGCCGCAGGCACCCTTGGCGTTGGGGTTGTCGAATACGAACCCGGCGGAGAAATCGTCTTCCACCCAGTCCATCGTGCTGCCGACGAGATAGAGCACCGAGGCGCCGTCGATGTAGAAGGTGCCGCCCGGCGTTTCGATCTTCTCGTCGAAGGGTTGTTCCTCGGTCACGTAGTCGACCGAATAGGCAAGGCCCGAACAGCCCCGGCGCGGGGTGGAGAGCTTGACCCCGATCGCATCGGCAGGGGCCTTTGACATCAGTTCGGCGATGCGCGCTTCGGCACCGGGGGTGAGCACGACCGCTGCCTTGGGCGCGGGGCGGGTCTTGGTGGTGGTATCGCTCATCAAAGCCTCTTCTGCCAGAACATCGCGGCTCCGGCGGTTGGATCGAGCTGGTAGTCGCTAAAGCCGCAGGCGGCATAGAGCGCCCGGGCGGGCGCATTGCCGCTCAACACTTCCAATGTGATCTTTGCCGCGCCCCGTTTCAACGCCTCGACCTCCACGGCCTGCATCATAGCCCGCCCGATACCCTTGCCGCGAGCCTGAGGCAGAACGGCGAAATCGTGGATGTTGACGAGCGGTGCGGCGGCGAAAGTGGAAAAGGTGGTGAAGCAGTTGGCCAGGCCAACTGCTTCACCATCGAGCCGCGCGATCAGGCTGAACGCGCCGGGCGTGGCAGCAAGGCCCGGAACGCAATGCGCGCGGGCATGGTCGCCAAGAGGTTCGCCGCCGCCCATCGGATCGCGCGCATAGGCATCGAGCAGCGCGACCAGATCCGCCGCATCACGCGGGTTGGCATAGTCAGCGCGGTCGATCACCAATGCAGGCGCGGCGGTGGCCATCAGAGCATGCCCAGTTCGAGCCGGGCCTCGTCGCTCATCTTGGCAGGGTCCCACGGCGGATCCCAGGTCACGATCACTTCGGCATCGCGCACACCGGGCAGCGAGCCGATCCGCAGCTCGATCTCGGCCGGCATCGATTCGGCGACCGGACAGTTCGGCGTGGTCAGCGTCATGGTGACGGCAACGTCCGTATCCTCGCTGACCTCGACGTTGTAGATCAGGCCGAGGTCGTAAATATTGACCGGGATTTCCGGGTCATAGATGTCCTTCAGCGCCTCGATCACTGCATCGTAGATCGCGCCGCCCGGTTCGCCAGCACTGGTGCTCTCGGGCTTCTGTTGCAGGAAACCCTCGAGATAGTCGCGCTTGCGTCCGAGCTTCTCGCTCGCGCTTTCCTCCTCGACCGGAGCATCGGAGACGCGCGCGCGCGGTGGTTTGACGGCCACGTCCTCGGCAGGCGAAGGCGCGGCGATGAAATCGGTTTGCTTGGTTTCCTGGTCCATCAGCCGAAAATCCTCTTCGTTCGTTCAATGCCGCGGATCAGCGCGGCCACATCGTCCTCGTCCGAGTAGAGCCCGAAGCTGGCGCGCGCGGTGGCGGGCACGCCGAGATGCTCCATCAGCGGCTGCGCGCAGTGATGCCCGGCGCGGATCGCCACGCCCTCCTCGTCGAGAATGGTGCCGAGATCGTGCGGGTGGACACCGTCGAGCATGAAGCTGACGATGCCTGCCGACTGGTCGGAGCCATAGAGCGTCACATCGTTCATCGCGCCGAGCCGGCCGCGCGTTTCGGCCACCAGCGCGGCCTCGTGCGCACCGATTGCGTCTATGCCGATGGCGGACACATAGTCGCAGGCCGCAGCCAGACCCACCGCTTCCACGATGGCAGGCGTCCCTGCCTCGAACCGTTGCGGCGGCGGGGCAAAGGTGGTGCCGGAGAAGGCGACTTTGTCGATCATCGCGCCGCCACCCTGCCACGGCGGCATGGCGTCGAGCAGTTCGGCCCGGCCCCACAGCGCGCCAATCCCGGTCGGCCCGTAAAGCTTGTGGCCGGAGAAAGCATAGAAATCGCAGCCAAGCGCGGCCACATCCACCGCAAGCCGCGGGACGGCCTGGCACCCGTCGAGCAGCAGCTTCGCGCCAACCTTGTGGGCAATCCGCGCAGCGCGTTCGGCATCGAGTACCGAGCCGAGGACGTTGGAGACATGTGCGAAAGAAACCATGGTGTGCGCAGGCGTGAGCATGGCCTCGGCCGCGTCAAGGTCGATCAGGCCGTCTTCAGTGAGCGGGCAAACGTCGACCTGCCAACCGGCGAGCTGCCACGGCACGATGTTCGAATGATGCTCCAGCTGCGAGAGCAGGACGCGGCCCTTGTTCGGATAGCTATAGGCGACGAGGTTGATCGCCTCGGTCGCGCCGCGGGTGAAGACCAGCTCCTCCTCGCGTCCGCCGATGAACGCGGCGACCCTGCGCCGTGCCGCCTCGTAAGAGCGCGTCATGTCGGCGCTGCGGGCATAGACACCGCGATGAACCGTCGCATAGTCGACCCCGATCGCACGGGTGACGGCATCGACTACGGCTTGCGGCTTCTGCGCAGTCGCGCCGGTATCGAGATAATGCCAGGGCGAGCCATCCGGCAGAAGCAGTCCGGGAAAGTCGGCCTTCCGGCTGATTGTCAGCGCACCGCTCATGCCGCATCTCCCAGCGCGGCGAGCGCCAGGTCGAACAGGCGTTCCTGCTCGGCCTCGTCGCCAAGCGCGGCCAGCGCATCGGCGAGGAAGGCACGGATCAGCAAGTGATTGGCCACGTCGGGCGCGATGCCACGGCTCGCCATGTAATAGCGCGCCATCTCGTCGAGCTGGCCCACGGTCGCACCGTGCGCGCACTTCACATCGTCGGCGAAGATTTCCAGTTCGGGCTTGGCGTTGGCGCTGGCGCCCTTCTCGAGCAGCAGGCCTTTGAAATCCTGCGCCGCGTCGGTCTTCTGCGCGTGGCGGGCGACGTCGATGCGGCCAAGGTAATTGCCGGAGGCCGTGCCCCAGTGCACCGCGCGGACAGTCTGGTTGCTGGTCGCCTCGGGCTCGGCATGGATGGTGCGGGTGACGAATTCGCGCGTGACATCAGCGCCGCCGATCAGCACGCCGCCGAACTCGAAATGCGACTGCGGAGCAAGTGTGACCTCGATCTCGAGCCGGGCATAGGCACTCGCGGCATTCACGGCGAAAATCTCCGCCCGCGCGCCCTCGCCCAGCGTTACCCGCAAGCGCTGCACATCAGGCACGGTGCCATCGAGCACGAAGGTGCGTGCAAGCACTTCGCCCGGTGCGACGGCAATCTCGTCCCATCCAGTGACCTGCGCCTCAGGCACGGTCTCCAGCGCGGTGAAATCGGCATAGCGCCATTCCTCATCGTGGATGGTGGGCATGTGGCTCATGCCGCCATGACCTCATCGTAGCCCTCTTCCTCAAGCCGCAGAGCGAGGTCCGCCCCGCCGCTCTTCACGATGCGGCCGCCGGCGAGGATGTGGACATAGTCGGGCTTCACGTAGTCGAGCAGGCGCTGGTAATGGGTGATCAGCAGCACGGCCTTGTCGGGCTGGCGCATGATCGCGTTGATGCCCTCGCCCACCACCTTCAGCGCGTCGATATCGAGGCCGCTATCGGTCTCGTCGAGCACGGCCAGCCTGGGATCGAGGATGCCCATCTGCACCATCTCGTTGCGCTTCTTCTCGCCGCCCGAAAAGCCGACGTTCACGAAGCGCTTCAGCATTTCCATGTCGAGCTTGAGCAGTGCGGCCTTTTCCTTGGCGAGCTTGAGGAACTCGCCGCCGCTGAGCGGCTCTTCACCGCGCACGCGGCGCTGCGAATTCAAGGCCTCGCGCAGGAACTGCACGTTGGAAACGCCCGGAATCTCGACCGGATACTGGAAGCCGAGGAAGAACCCGGCGGCAGCGCGTTCGTGCGGGTCCATCGCCAACAGGTCTTCACCGTTGTAGGAGACCGAACCGGCGGTGACCTCATAACCCGGACGGCCGCCCAGCACATAGGACAGGGTGGACTTGCCCGCCCCGTTCGGCCCCATGATCGCGTGGACTTCGCCCGCGTTCAGCTCGAGGCTGAGGCCCTTCAGGATTTCCTTGCCGCCGATTTCAGCGTGGAGGTTGTCGATTTTCAGCATCAGTCGTTCCTGTATTCGGTTTCACGCGACATGCGGGCATCACGCCGCGCCGCCTCGTGCTGGCCGCGCCGCTGCCGCTTGTCGCCGATGCGCATCCGCATCCCGGCGGTGATACGGTGAAGCACGTTATCCATATCGGTTAGAATTTCGTCAGCCTTTATCCGCATGACGCGAATGCCGACCGCCTCAAGCGCCCGGTCCGAGCGCTTTGCGATGGTCTCGGGCTGATCGCCCTCGTCGATCACCACGGCCATGCCGAGCAGGTGGCAGTTAAAGTCCACAATCGCACTGCCGACGACGGCGTGGCGGGTGAACTTGAACTTGCCGAGATCGGCCTTGGCGAATCGTTCGGCGAGCGCCTTGTGGGCAGGCGTGGAGAACCGGCGCAGTTCGCGCGCGCGGTCGTGCAGCGCATCGAGGCGCTTCTCGGAAATTTCCCACCCGCGGCCTTTCTTCTTGAGGCCGGGGATTTCGGGCGTGTCCGAAGTGGGGTGCGACGCCGGGCGGAGGTTTAGGGTTTTGCGTTCCATGGTTCTTCTATTCTTCGTCGCCCCGGACCCGATCCGGGGCGGGGCTACCTTCAACGGTGACACCGCAAGCAAGCTGGACCCCGGCTCGGGGACCGGGGTGGCGGTTGTGGGAGGTGGCGAGCACGATCATCCGACCGATCCTTCCAAAGAAATCGCCAGCAGCTTCTGCGCTTCGACCGCAAATTCCATCGGCAGCTCTTTCAGCACCTCTTTCGCAAAGCCGTTCACGATCAGCGCCACGGCCTGCTCTTCATCGAGCCCGCGCTGCATCGCGTAGAACAGCTGGTCCTCGCTGATCTTCGAGGTGGTCGCCTCGTGCTCGATCTGGGCGCTGGGGTTCTTCACCTCGATATAGGGCACCGTATGCGCGCCGCACTGGTCGCCCAGCAGCAGGCTGTCGCACTGGGTGAAGTTGCGGACATTATCCGCATTGGCGCCCACGCGGACGAGGCCGCGATAGGTGTTGTTCGACTTGCCCGCCGAAATGCCCTTCGAGATGATCGTCGAACGGGTGCCCTTGCCGTTGTGGATCATCTTGGTGCCGGTGTCGGCCTGCTGGTGATTGTTGGTGACGGCGACCGAATAGAACTCGCCTACCGAATCCTCACCGTTGAGCACGCAGCTGGGATATTTCCACGTCACCGCAGAGCCGGTTTCCACCTGCGTCCACGAGATCTTCGAACGCGCGCCCTGGCACAGGCCGCGCTTGGTCACGAAGTTGTAGATCCCGCCCTTGCCTTCGCTGTCGCCGGGATACCAGTTCTGCACGGTCGAATACTTGATCTCGGCATCTTCCATCGCGACCAGCTCGACCACGGCGGCATGCAGCTGGTTCTCGTCGCGCATCGGCGCGGTGCAGCCTTCGAGATAGCTTACGTAGGAGCCCTTCTCGGCCACGATCAGCGTGCGTTCGAACTGGCCGGTGTTCTCGGCGTTGATGCGGAAATAGGTGCTCAGCTCCATCGGGCAGCGCACGCCTTCTGGAATATAGACGAAGGTGCCGTCACTGAAGACCGCGCAGTTCAGCGCCGCGAAGTAGTTGTCGCGCACGGGTACGACCTTGCCGAGCCACTTCTTCACCAGCTCGGGATATTCGCGGATCGCCTCGGAGATGCTGCGGAAGATCACCCCCGCCGCCTCCAGCTCCTTACGGAAGGTGGTGGCGACCGAAACCGAATCGAACACCGCATCGACCGCGACCTTGCGGCTCGACTTCACATTGGCGAGCACTTCCTGCTCGCCCAGCGGAATGCCGAGCTTGTCGTAGACCGCCTTGATCTCGGGATCGAGCTCGTCGAGCGATTCGAGTTCGGGCTTCTTCTTCGGCTCGGCGTAATAATAGGCGTCCTGATAGTCGATCGGCGGATAGTTCACCTTGGCCCAGTCCGGCTCGGGCATGTCCTGCCACAGACGGAAAGCCTTGAGCCGCCAATCGAGCATCCACTCCGGCTCCTGCTTCTTGGCCGAAATGAAGCGCACAGTGTCCTCGTTCAGGCCCTTGGGCGCGAACTCCTGCTCGATCTCGCTCGACCAGCCGAACTCGTAGTCGGCAGCCTTGGCGGCGGCTTCGCGCGCGGCGCGATCCTGTACTTCGATCTCTTGCGTCATGCTTCCAACTTCATCTCTTCCGGCACCCGCGCCAGCTGCGTGAGCGGAATATCCGCCAGCGCCCCGCGCAGGACCTCGTTCACCAGAGCCCAGTGTGGGCGAACCCGGCAACGCTCTCCGAGCGCGCATTCGGGGCGCTCCTGCTCGACACAGGCGGTGAGCGCGATCGGCCCTTCCACCGCCTCGACAATATCGGCCAGCGTAATCGCCGCCGCCGGGCGTGCGAGCTTGATCCCGCCACCGGCCCCGCGCGTGCTATTCAGCAGTCCGGCGCGCGAAAGCTGGCTGACCAGCTTCTGCACCGTGGGTGCGGGCAGGCCCGTCTCCTCGGCCAGAACCGCCGCCGAAACGCGCGCAAAGCCGCAGTGGCGCGCGGCGGCGCACATGGTGACTACGGCATAGTCTGCTAGGTTCGAGAGGCGCATGGTTCGTTTCGGGGCATAATCGGATCAATTCGTTCCGATTTGCAGCTAGTGGCCTTCGCGGCCGGTTTCAACGCCCGATTGCCTGTTGCGAGTCGTTAGCAGCGCCTCAGCGAAGCTCGCGCAGGTTCCTCAGGTCGAGCATCTCGTGGAGGTAGCTGTCAGGATCGTCCGACAGCCGCGCCGGAGTGCGCCCGGCAAACAGGCGAATCTCGCGGATCAGGTGAGGCTGGTCGTAAAACGACTCGCGCACCATGGCCTCTGTTTCGGGAGGCAGGTCAGGCTGCGCAAACATCGCCGCAGCCCGCAGCGCGCGGTACTTGCGCCTGAGCGCGGTTGGCGGAAGCCCGAAGTACTGGTCAACCAGACGCTGGACCTGGCGACGCGAATAGCGGCTGGCGGCGAACAGTTCGTCGATCTCGGGATTGAAATCGCCGCTCAGCCAGTCTGCGGTGAGGCTGATCAGCTTGCGATGCTCGTCGCTGAGCGGGCGCAGCAACGAAGCGATACACTGGCCAAGCGCCTCGACACAGGCCTCCACCTCCATCGTGCCGTCACGGTAGGCGGCGCATAGCTCCGCCCCAAGTCGGCCAATATCTTCACCGAGATAGTCCGCGGCGGCGTAGAGCCGGTTCGCGTGCTCGCCCGCATGGAGGCCGGTCAGTTCGGCCCAGCCAAGCGGAGTCAGCGCCGCGCCGATCGCGTGAAACGGTCCATCGACCACGAAATTCGCAGCCACCGAAACCGGGCTCAGCAGATTGACCTCGTGCGAGCGATCGGAGGTGCCGTCGCGGAAAATAATCTCGCCCTCGCCACGGGGAAACAGCGCCAGCTGACCAACGGCGGCGGGCTGGATCTCGTTCAACTCCGCTTCCTCGCAGCGAAAATAGTAGAAGGTGGTGACATGATGCGCGAGCTGCTCGGGAACCGGGATATAACTGAGCTCAAACCGCGATGTCTGTGCCAGTTCCCCATCGGCTTCGACACTTCGTCCGCTTGCTTTCCCCATACCTCGCGCGCGCCCCGCTTCTTGTTACCTGCGCGCGGGAAACCACCCCTCGCGCGCTTGCAGATGCGATGCTTAGCTCAGGCAGCGCCAGCCGACACACAAAATATCTAGCAGAAAAAAGGGCGGCAGGCCCTTGATGAGCCCGCCGCCCTTAAAGTGGAGAACTCGTAGCTATTCGGCTTCGAGCCCTTCGGGTCGCACGGTCTCCCTAGCCGATTCGGCTAAGCGCGAATTGTAAGAAAACGCCAAACTAGGTATTTTAACTATGTATTTTGCGCAATTGCCGATTGCCTGTGGTGGCTCGATCCTGCCACAGGCATTTCCATGATCTACTCGCTGCTGCGTCCACTGATTTTTCGCCTCGACGCCGAGAACGCGCATCGTCTGGCCTTGCTCGCCTTGTCGTTCGCGCCTGCCAGTGGCCCCGCCCCGGCAGGCCCGCTGGCGACGCGCGTCGCTGGGCTCGATTTTCCCAACCCGCTCGGCATGGCGGCCGGGTTCGACAAGGATGGCGAGGTGCCCGATGCCTTGCTCGGCCTCGGTTTCGGCTTTGCCGAGGTCGGCTCGCTGACCCCGCTGCCGCAGCCGGGCAACCCGCGCCCGCGGCTGTTCCGGCTTGCCGAGGACCAGGCGGTGATCAACCGGATGGGATTTAACAACGGCGGCGCGGCGCTCGCGTTCGAGCGGCTTTCGGCACGCAGGGAGCGCGGCGGGATCGTCGGGATCAACATCGGCGCAAACAAGGATTCGGCCAACCGCATCGACGACTATGCGGTGATGACCCGCACGATGGCGCCGCTCGCCTCCTACCTGGCAGTCAACATCTCCAGCCCCAATACCCCCGGCCTGCGCGCGCTGCAGGATGAAGGCGCGCTGATCGAGCTGCTCGACGCGGTGATGGAGGCGCGCGGCGCGGAAGGCCCGCCGGTGTTCCTCAAGGTCGCGCCCGATCTCGAGCCCGCGGACATCTCGGCCATCGCCCGCATCGCGATGGACAAGAAGCTTGGCGCGCTGATCGTATCGAACACCACCATCGCCCGCCCGCCGCTCGCCTCGCGCCACGCCGATGAGACGGGCGGCCTTTCGGGCGCGCCGTTGCGCGAACCGGCGCTGGAACGGCTGCGCGACTTCCGCAAGGAAACGGGCGGCGCCATGCCGCTGGTCGGCGTGGGCGGCATCGCCACGGCGGCGGACGCGTGGGAGCGCATCCGTGCCGGCGCGAGCCTCGTCCAGCTTTACAGTGCGATGGTCTATCGCGGGCCGGGCATCGCGCGCGAGATCGTATCGGGGCTCGAACGGCTGATGCGGCGTGACGGCTTCAGCAGCATTGCGGAGGCGGTGGGAACTGCATAGGGTCAGGCCCATGTCGCACCGCACAATCGCGCCATTGGCGCTCTCGCTCCTGCTTGCCGCCTGCGCGACCGTGTCGCCTGTGGCCGAGGCACCGATTACAGCCCCTGCCGCAGCATCTGCGCCGCAAACGGGCATGGTCTCCGCCGCCGACCGGCGCGCAAGCGAGGCGGGCATGGCGATGCTCGAACAGGGCGGCAGCGCCACCGACGCCGCCATCGCGGTGATGCTGGCGCTGACCGTGGTCGAGCCGCAGAGTTCGGGCATCGGCGGCGGCGGGTTCTTCGTCCATGGCACGCCCGCAGGCGAAGTGACCACGCTCGACGGGCGTGAGAAGGCTCCGGCGGGTGCGGGGACCGACTGGTTCCTCGATGACAACGGCGAACCAATCCCCTTCATGGACGCGGTGATGAGTGGGCTGAGCGTGGGCGTGCCGGGTAACCTCGCGCTCGCCCGCAAGGCGCACGATCGCTACGGCAAGCTCGAATGGGCGGCACTGTTTCAGCCCGCCATCACGCTAGCCCGCGACGGCTTCGTGATTACGCCGCGTCTCAACGCCACGCTTGCCCGCGCCAAAAATCGCGCCGCGCGCGTGCCCGAAGCGCAGGCGCTGTTTTATGACGCGGTGGGCGAACCTTTGCCCGTCGGCACGCTGGTGAAAAACCCCGCGCTGGCTGGCACGCTCGAGCAGCTCGCCGCCGAGGGTCCGGACTGGCTCTATCAGGGCCAGGCAGGGGCAGAACTCGCCGACTATGTCGCCGCCGACACGCCGCGCGATGGGGCCATGGCCCCCGAAGACCTGCGCAATTACGAAGCCAAGTGGCGCGATCCGGTCTGCGGGCAATACCGCGTCTATCGCATCTGCGGGATGGGTCCGCCCTCCTCGGGCGCGACCACCGTCATTGCGATCCTCAAGCAGCTCGAGCAGTTCGACCTTTCCGCTCTCGGCCCCGAATCGCCCACCTCGTGGCACCTGTTCGCCGAAAGCCAGCGCCTCGCCTATGCCGACCGCGAGGTCTATCTCGGCGACAGCGATTTCGTCGACGTGCCCGTCGCGGGCCTCGTCAATTCGGCTTACCTGACGCAGCGCGGAAGCCAGATCTCGCCCACCTCCACCATCGCCGAGCCGCAGGCGGGCACCCCGCCGGGTGCCGACCTCGCCTTTGCGGACGGGCCAGAATGGCCCGAACACGGCACAAGCCACTTCGCCGTGGTCGATGACGAGGGCGATTCGGTTTCATGGACCTCGACCGTGGAAGGGCCATTCGGCTCGGGTCTGATGTTCGGCGGGTTCTACCTCAACAACGAGCTGACCGACTTCACCATGGTCCCCGAAGTCGATGGCGTGCCCGTCGCCAACCGGGTGGAAGGCTCGAAGCGGCCGCGCAGTTCGATGTCGCCGACGCTGGTCTATGGCCCCGAGGGCAACCTGCGGATCGCCGTCGGCGCGGCGGGCGGGGCGACGATCCCGGTGCAGACGGCCAAGGCGCTGATCGGCGTGCTCGACTGGGGCCTCACCGCTCAGGACGCCATCGCCCTGCCCGGCCTGTTTTCGCCGGGCGATGTGATCGTGCTCGAACCCGGCTCCTCGCTGCTGTCGATGCAAAGCGAGCTCGAGGCGCTCGGCCACCAGGTGATCGTGCGCGAGATGCCGTTCAAGGCCAATGCCGTCGAGTTCGCTGCTGGCCGCTGGCTTGGTGCCGCCGACCCGCGCAGCGAAGGCGTCGCACTCGGCAACTAGCTGGCACAAGCACCTGATTCCTCTTACCCGCGTTCTCGCGAAACTTGCCGCGCGCCCGCGCGTTGCGTAAGCCCGACCCATGACAGGTTGCACCAGCAACCGCTCGAGAGGACCGCACACGCGTGCAACTTACTGACATCTCCACCACACCCAACCTCGTCGCGCTGTTCCTGCAGCGCGCCGACGAGCAGGGCGAGGCCCCCTTCCTGACCGCCAAGCATGGCGGCAGCTGGACCTCGATCTCCTATGCCGAGGCCGCGCGGCAGGTCTGCCTGCTGGCCCAGGCCCTGCACAAGATGGGCCTCGGCAATGGCGACCGGGTGGTGATCGTTTCCGAAAACCGCCCCGAATGGTGCATTGCCGATCTGGCGATCATGGCGGCAGGCTGTGTGACCGTGCCCGCCTACACCACCAACACGGTCCTCGATCACTGCCACATCATCGACAATTCCAACGCCAGCGCGGTGTTCGTCTCGGGCGAGAAGCTGGGCAAGGTGCTGTTTCCGGCCATAATCCGCACCGGCGGCATCGGCCACGTGATCGCGATGGACCCGGTCCCCTCGTCGCAGGCGGGCGATTTCCGCGTCCACCAGTGGGGCGAAGTGGTGCGCGGCGACTATGCCGAGGCACGCGCAGCGGTCGAGGCGCGCATTTCGCCCGTCACGCGCGACGACCTTGCCTGCATAATCTACACCAGCGGCACCAGCGGCAGCCCGCGCGGAGTGATGCTGCACCACGGGGCGATCCTGCACAATGTCGGTGCGGCAGGCGAGCTGCTGGCGAGGGAGTTCGGCTGGGAACAAGAGCGTTTCCTGTCATTCCTCCCGCTCAGCCACGCGATGGAGCACACGGCCGGGTTCTACCTGCCGATCGGGCTGGGGGCCGACATCTGGTTCTCCGAGGGGCTCGACAAGCTTTCGAGCAATCTGGAGGAAGCGCAACCGACCTTCATGATCGTGGTTCCGCGCCTGTTCGAGGTGCTGCGGGCCAAGATCATCAAGCAGGTCGAGAAGAAGGGCGGCAGCGCCCGCTTCCTGCTCAAGCGCGCGCTCAAGCTGGGCGTGAAGGTGGCCAACAATCGCCACGGCCTGATCGACAAGCCGACCGAGGCAGTGCTTGCAGCCACATTGCGCCCCAAGGTCCGCGCGCTGTTCGGCGGGCGCATCAAGGCGCTGGTTTCGGGCGGCGCGCCGCTTAACCCGGAGGTCGGCGGCTTCTTTCAGGCCATGGGGCTGACCATGCTGCAAGGCTATGGCCAGACCGAGAGCGCACCCGTGGTCAGCGTCAACGTGCCTTCGGTCGGGATCGATCTCACCACGGTCGGCCCGCCGCTGCGCGGGGTCGAGATCCGCATCGCCGAGGACAACGAGATCCTCGTGCGCGGCGAGCTGGTGATGAAGGGCTATTGGCAGAACCCGCGTGATACGGCCCTCGCGCTGAAGGACGGCTGGCTGCACACGGGGGACATCGGCCATATCGACAAGCGCGGACGGCTGGCGATCACCGACCGCAAGAAGGACATCATCGTCAACGACAAGGGCGATAACGTCGCGCCGCAGAAACTCGAAGGGATGCTCACGCTGCAACCCGAGATCGCGCAGGCAATGGTGGCGGGTGACAGGAAGCCCTATATGGTCGCGCTGGTTGTGCCTGACGAGGAATGGATGAAGGGCTGGGCGCAAGCGAACGGTAACAGCGCAGACCTTGCCAGCCTGCGCGAATCGCCCGAGTTCCGCAGCGCGATCAAGGCCGCGATCGACCGCACCAACGAAGACCTGTCGGTGATCGAAAAAATCCGCAAGTTCGCCTTCGCCGACGCTCCGTTCAGTGTCGAGAACGATCAGATGACGCCGACCATGAAGATTCGCCGCCCCTTCATCCGCCAGGCCTATGGCGACCGGCTCGAAGCCCTCTACTGATCAGCCTCAGGCGGCGTCGCTGAACACCCGCTCGGGAAAGAAGCTCGGCTCGCGCTCGGACCAGCCCGGCGCGGTGGCGGCCGTTTCCGATAGGCTTTGCAGCAGCACCCGGCGGATACCGGGGCGAATCTGCGGCAGGGCGGCGGCAGCGCAGAACACGGCCGGAAGATAGGGGCGCGCCGAAGCGCCGAGCAAACGCTCGTAAAGGAAGCGGAAGGCCGAGAAGGTCTCGAGCTGTTCCAGCGCCAGATCCTGCGCAGCGATGCGAACCAGCGCGCCCATGTAATAGGACAGGCCATCCATCGTGTTCAGTTCCGGCGCGGCTTCGCGCAAGGTGCGCAGTTCGCGATAGGCAAGGTACTGCTTGCGAATCGCACTGGCATTGCCGCCATCGGGGCACCACTGCTTGAATGCGTCACCGCGCCCCAGTGCGATGTCGAGGCTGCGTTCGATGAACTGGCGCTCTTCCGCGGAAAAACCTGCGAATTCACGCATTTCGGCAATGGCAAGCGAAGCGGTGCTGGAATGGTACGACATAAGGCCAGGGTCCTTGCGATTCCTGCCCGGACTGTCGCCCCCCGCGGTTATTTTAAGGTTAACGCGGTGATTAGATGAGTCCAGCTAGCGGCGAGGAAGGATCGGCATAGCGCCGCCGCCCCATCCGGCCGGAGAGATAGGCGTGCCGTCCGGCCTCCACCGCCAGCCGCATCGCGCGGGCCATGCGGATCGGATCCTTGGCCTCGGCAATGGCGGTGTTCATCAGCACCCCGTCGCAGCCCAGCTCCATCGCCACCGCCGCATCCGAGGCGGTGCCCACGCCCGCATCGACCAACACCGGCACGCTCGCACCCTCGACGATCAGGCGAATCGTGACCTGATTCTGGATGCCGAGGCCGGAGCCGATCGGCGCGCCCAGCGGCATCACCGCCACCGCGCCCGCCTCTTCCAGCTGCTTGGCCGCAATCGGATCATCAGTGCAGTAGACCATCGGCTTGAAGCCTTCGTTCGCCAGCACCTCGGTCGCGCGCAGGGTTTCCTTCATGTTGGGATAAAGCGTCTTGGCCTCGCCCAGCACTTCGAGCTTCACCAGCTCCCAGCCGCCCGCCTCGCGCGCCAGCCGCAGCGTGCGAATCGCGTCTTCGGCGGTGAAGCAGCCGGCGGTGTTGGGCAGATAGGTAATCTTTTTGGGGTCGATATGGTCCATCAGCACGGGCTGGCTGGGATCGGAGATGTTCACCCGGCGCACCGCCACGGTGACGATCTCGGCGCCTGCCGCCTCGACTGCGGCGGCGTTCTGCGCGAAGTCCTTGTATTTACCGGTGCCGACGATCAGGCGGCTGGTGAACCGGTGTCCCGCGACCTCCCAGCTGTCGTCGTCAGCTGTGCCCTCGCCCGATCCACCGCCGACGAAGTGAACGATTTCGAGCTGGTCGCCATCGCTCAGCTGCACCTCTCCGAGGCCTGATCGCGGCGAAATTTCACCGTTGTGCTCGACCGCGACCTTTTCTGGCGCAAGGCCCAGTTCGCGCACGAGTTCGGCAATCGTGGCACAGGAGGTACGGCGGCTCTCGCCGTTGACGGTAAGGGAGATCGTGCTGGTCATGCGCCAGCAGATAGCGCGCTTCAGGCGTGGCGCAAGTTCAGGACGTGGCCAGTGGCCACCAGCACGACGCCGATCATGGTCAGCACCACCTCTTCCGCCCCATGGCCGACCGCGAGCGCGCCGCCCATGAACGAAAGGCCCGTCATCGCCACGACGAATGGCAACCGGCGTCGATGCCGCACCGCGCCAATGCCAATCGCTATACCGGCGACAATGACGGCGAGCACCAGTCCGACACGGTGAATCGCCGGATCGAGCAGGAAGGTCGCGCCAAGGCCCATGCCGGCTACCAGCACCGTGCCGGCAATGCAGTGCACCAGGCACAGTGCCGACAGCACCACGCCTAGCCTGTCGAATCGGCCGCGAATTCCGGGCATTCTCTGCTCCATTCGGCCCATGTATGTAACGCTATAACATTGCGCAAGTGCGAACATTCGTTTCATGCCCTTGCCAAGCTCGTGCAAAAGTCACAGAGCCTCGCGCATTATGGTCGCACAGGACATTCCTCTCGTGGGCGGCGGCAGGCCGCTGGCATTGGCGCGCTGGCTGCTGGTTGTGGCCACGATGGTTTTCGCGATGGTGGTGATCGGCGGGATTACCCGGCTCACCGAAAGCGGGCTTTCGATCACAGAGTGGAAGCCCGTCACCGGCGCGATTCCCCCGCTGACGCTGGAGCAATGGCAGGCCGAGTTCGAAGCCTACCAGCAGATCGGCGAATATCAGCAGGTGGCCGGGCCTTCCGGGATGACGCTGGGGGACTACCAGTTCATCTATTTCTGGGAGTGGGCGCACCGTCTGCTCGGCCGTCTGATCGGGCTGGCCTTTGCCCTGCCGCTGCTGGTGTTCTGGGTGCGCGGGATGATCCCGGCGGGCTACAAGCCGCGGCTGCTGGCGCTGCTGGCGCTGGGCGGGCTGCAGGGCGCCTTCGGTTGGCTGATGGTGCGCTCGGGCCTCAACACCGAGATGACCGATGTCAGCCACTTCTGGCTGTCGATCCATCTGCTCACGGCGCTGTTCACGCTGGCCGGCCTGATCTGGACCGCACGCGATCTTCGCGCCCTGCCGCAAGGCATCGGCCCGGCGCGCGTTACCTCGCTCGGCCTGATGGTGGCTGTGCTGCTGTTCGTCCAGCTGCTGCTCGGGGCCTGGGTGGCGGGGCTTAACGCGGGCCTTGCCTCCGACACCTGGCCGCTGATGCAGGGCCGGCTGGTGCCCGAGGCCGACTGGTCGCGCGGGGCGCTGTGGGCCTTCACCAGCGATCCCTACTGGCTGCATTTCCTCCATCGCTGGTGGGCCTTTGCCGTTCTGGCGGTGCTGGTGGTGCTCGCCCGGCGGCTACGCCCGCTTGACCGGCGCGCCTCGATAGCGATCCATTCGGCCGTGGGTGTGCAGATCCTGCTCGGCATTGCCACGGTGATGACCGGGGTGGACCTGTGGATCGCGGTGGCCCACCAGGCGGTCGGCGCGCTGCTGGTGGCGAGCGTTGCCTGGGGCATGCACGCGGTCGGTCAGCGGCGGTGAGCGCGGGCGCGACCGAGTTCGCGCTGGTCTGGTGCCCCTGCGGCGGCCGTGAGGAAGCGCGCCGCCTTGCCCAGGCTCTGGTGGCTGAGAAGCTGGCGGCCTGCGTCAACATTATCGGCCCCGTGCTGTCGCTATTCGCCTGGGACGGCGCGATTGACGAGAGCGAGGAATATGGCTTGCTGTGCAAGACCAGCACCCGCCGCATGGACGCCGCCATGGCCCGCCTCAACGCCCTGCACAGCTACGAAACCCCGGTGATTGTCGGCTGGAGGGCCGATCAGACAACGCCGCAAACGCTGGCCTGGCTCGGCGATGCGCTTGGCCCGAAGGCTTGATAAAGAGGCCGGAGGTATTATTTTACCTCCATGCTAACCCGCACATTCGCTTGACTTAAAGCCGCTCTCAGGACAAATGCCGCGCCTTCGCAAGGCCGGTTGCAGATGATTCTGCATTTGCGCTGAAGCGGCCCAGTTCACTCATCGCTGTCCGGCCCACGGCCAGCGGCGATAGCAAGGATACCATAGCCCATGAAGGCGCTGACGAAAGTCACCCGGTCGATCAAACCGGCCGAGGTTGAAAAGAAGTGGCTCGTGATTGATGCCGAAGGTCTGGTCGTTGGCCGCCTCGCTTCGATCATTGCCAACCTGCTGCGCGGCAAGACCAAGCCGTTCTACACCCCCCACGTCGATTGCGGCGATCACGTGATCGTGCTCAATGTCGACAAGGTGCGGTTCACCGGCAACAAGCTGAAGACGCACACCTACTACAAGCACACCGGCCACCCCGGCGGGCTCAAGGAAACCACCGCCGAGAAGGTTCTCGCCGGTCGCTTCCCCGAGCGCGTGCTGGAAAAGGCTGTTGAGCGCATGGTTCCGCGCGGCCCGCTTGGCCGCGTGCAGATGAGCAACCTTCACCTCTACGTCGGCACCGAGCATCCCCACGCCGGGCAGAAGCCCGAAGTGCTCGACGTTGCCGCCATGAACCGCAAGAACAAGGTATCCGCCTGATGACCGACGAAAACAAGAGCGGCGAGACCAACTCGGTGAACGATCTGGCCGACATCAAGAACGTGACCGGCGCCGTGGCTGATGCCGGCACCGAGGTTGAGGCTGGCGAAGTGGCTCCGGCTGCTCCCACCGCTCCTCTGCGCGAGCAGGAACTGGACGCGCAGGGCCGTGCCTATGCCACCGGCCGCCGCAAGGACGCCGTGGCCCGCGTGTGGATCAAGCCGGGCACCGGCAAGGTCACCGTAAACGGCCGTGATCAGGAAGTGTACTTCGCCCGTCCGACGCTGCGTCTGGTGATCAACCAGCCGTTCGCGATCTCGGAGCGTGAAGGCCAGTACGACGTGGTCGCCACCGTTTCCGGCGGCGGACTCTCGGGCCAGGCAGGCGCTGTGAAGCACGGCATCAGCCAGGCGCTGAGCAAGTTCGAGCCCGCCCTGCGCGGCACGATCAAGGCTGCTGGCTTCCTCACCCGCGACAGCCGCGTGGTCGAGCGCAAGAAGTACGGCCGTGCCAAGGCGCGCAAGAGCTTCCAGTTCTCGAAGCGCTGATTTCAGCCTTCACCCGAACACGAAAGGGCGGCCCTGCGGGGTCGCCCTTTTTCGTTGCGGCTCAGGTATTGCCGCCGCGCAGCTTGTGAATCTGCCCCGCGACCAGCCAGCTGGCCGGGATCGCCAGCACGAACCCCGCGAGTGCCGCCAAGGCAATTTCACGCCACCCGGCGTGCATGTCGACGGCCAGCACGGCGATGACCCCGATGCCCATCAGGCTGGTAGCGATGACGGCATGGAGGATGAGCGCAATCTTAAGCATGAGACTATTCCCTTTGTCCGGACGCGGGCACGCTGCCACCGCGCCGGGCCTCGGGCATTGTCTCAGGTCAACTCAGTAGATCGGCGGATCGTCCACCGGGACGCGGCCAGCTGGCGCGACGGGCTCGCCCGGTCCGCGCGGCGGCATGGCATCCTCGGGCACATCGTCGATCTGCATATCCCGCGTGCCGAGATGCTCAAGGTTGCGCACCCGGACCTCAAGCTGTTCGCCGTCCCAGTGCAGCTCGTTGAAGCTGGGCGGAGTCGAACGGATACGCTGCGACAAGGTGCCCGCGCCGATCATCCGCACCGGACCATGGTCGGTCTTCTCTATGATGTCGAAGGCATCGTGAACGTGCCCGCTGAGCACGGCAAGCACTCCGCGCTTCGCCAGTTCATCGAGCGCAATCCGCCCGCCATGGGTAAGCGCCGTGCCGGTGGTCCCCACTTCGCGTAAGGGGTGGTGCACGGTGACCAGCGCGCGCGTTCCGGGGGGCAGGGCGTCGATCGCAGCAAGGCAGCGTCGCAGCGCACCCTTGCTCACCCAGCCTTTCGACCAGTTGAGCCGAGGCTGCGCCCGCGCGGTGGTGTTGAGCGGCACCAGCGCCAGCCCCGGCACCACGATCTCGCGCTCGACCAGGTCCTTCATCCCGTGAAAGCGGCGATAGGGATCGAAAAATCGCTCGAAGAGGTTGAAGTAGGGCAGATCGTGATTGCCAACGTCGACCGTAACCGGCGCTTCGAGGCTGTTGATCCAACGGGTCGCAGCATCGAACTCGCGTTGCCGTGCGCGCATGGTGAGGTCGCCGGTGATCGCCACCATATCGGGGCACTGTTCGCGAATCTCCCGCGCGACCCATGCGATCGCGCGTTCGTCGACAAGGCCGAAGTGGACATCGGAAAGGTGAAACAGAAGCTTGGTGTCAGCCATCGGGCCGGGTGGTTAGCATATCGACCTTTGCATTACCGAGACGAAATGTGATCGCCCCGCTGGCCTCGGCAGGCTCGCCGTCGAGCAGCAGGCCGAGGTGCTCGGCCCCGATGGTGCGCAAGGTGACACTATCCTTGCAGCCCAGCATATCGTGCGGCCCGGCGCGGAAATCGTGCTGCAACAGGGCGGCTGTCTGCTTCACATATTCGCTGGTGGTCTCGGCATGGAAGGCGGTGATCTCGATGCCGTCGCGCGTCGGGGCGAGCTGGATGAGGGGATAGCCTTCGGCCTTGCCCAGGGTTGGCTCTAGGCAGGCGACAGGTGGGCCTTCGAGCGTATGTTCAAGCGCATCGCTCGCCTCGCGCGCCATGCCGGCCAGATCGCGGTTCCGCATGGCCTCGCGCACGGTGTTCCAGCTCGTACCCGGGCCGCTCAGTACCCCGGCATAGCCATTTCCCACTGAGCTCTCGATCATGCTCGCGCGGCAGATCGTCGCCGTGCCATCGGCAACGGCATCGATTGCCTCGGCCATGTCGCAATCGCCGAACAGCCGGTGAAAAAGCAGATTCATCGTTCCGCCGGGCAGCACCAGCACCTTGCCGCCCCAGCCCGCCAGCGCATCGAGCGCAGCGTTGATCGTTCCATCGCCCGCGAACAGCGCGACGATCCCGATCCCGGCGGCATCAAGCGCCTCTAACGTCGGCAAATCGTCGCGTGGAAAGCTGGTCTCGTACGCCACCGGTAAGCCGCAGGCGCGGCAATGTTCGCGCACCGCCGCGAGCCCGGCGGCATCGTTGCTGCCGCTCGCGTCGTTATGAATCAGCCAGATGTCTTGCTTCACCGCCATACCTTTTAGAATGCGGGGCGGATTGCCCGGTTCCCGTCATGTACTGCGCCAGATCATCCAGGCCGCGCTGCCGTTGCCGAGCGTGTAGAACGCATAGAACACCAGCCAGGCGCCCGGTTCCTCGCGCGAAGCCAGCATCACAGCCACCAGCAGCGCGAATTCAAGCGCAAGGCTGGCCCTGCGCGCGAGCCGGAACCGCTCGGGCGAAAGAGCCGCCAGCAGCGGATGAGCGCTGTTCAGCACCACGCTCTGGGCGAGGAAATTGGCGATTCCCAGAAAGAAGGCGAGGGCGATTCCCATAATCCGGCCCTTGTGCCGACTGCTTGTGCCGGAAGCAAATTGCCGCTGGTGGATCGCCGTATGTCGTTCGTCGGCAGCGTCTGTCGCCGGTCGATGAAGTGTGTGGGCAGGTCGAGCGGCAGCGGACCAACCCCATGGAATCGCCTAGGTCTGTTGGTGCGCCGCGGCCGTTAGCAGTCCCAACCGGCCGCGGCGCAACCGACCAGAGATTTCACCCTCGACCGGGGTTCAGACAGGAGAGACATCATGCAGGCCATCACCATCAAGCTCGCAATTGCCGCCAGTGCACTGGCGCTTGCCCCCACCGTTTCCGCCGCCGAAGGCGATCAGCGCTCGACTCGCGTCGCCTATGCCGACCTCGATCTTGCGTCCGCCGAGGGTATGGCCGAGCTGGACCGCCGCATCGACACCGCCGCTCGCGAGGTCTGCAACGCCGACCAGCAGGCGACCGGCACCCGTATCGAATCGCGCTCTGCCCGCCAGTGCGTCGAAACCGCCAAGACCCAGCTCGACCGCCACTTCGCGCAGATCAAGCGCAACGCCAACCTGGGCGGCTGATACGCATCATCGATACCGGTGCAGGAAACCTATCCCCTCAAACAGCCTTCCCGCATCGTCTGACAGCCGCCCCTCAACGGGGCGGCTCTTTTTTTGCGTACAGTTGCGATTGGCGCATAACAATGCCCGGCCCCTCTTTAACGCCCGGCCATCGCCTTGACCTTGCGCAAATAGGTCCGCCCGATCCGCAACAGCTCGCCATCGGCCAGCTCTGCGCACCACACGCCCAGCCCCTCGTGCCGCAAGCCCTTGATATAATCGCGGCGCAGAATAGTGGAGCGGTGGATGCGGATGAACTTTTCCGGGTCAAGCCGCTCTTCCAGCCCGGCGATGGTCTGCAGCAGCAGGTAGCTGCGCTCATCGGTGTGCAGGCGGACATAGTCGCGCTCGGCATCAATGCGGTGGACCGAAGCGGCCTCGATCCGCAGCAGTTCCGAGCGATCAGGCACCCATAGCTCTTCGAGCCAGGTCGGCTCACCGGGCTTCGCCGGGTCGCTCCGCCGGGCCAGCGCGCGCTCTATCGCGCGGGCGAGGCGATCCTTCCCGACCGGCTTCAGCACATAGTCGACCGCGTCGATATCGAAGGCCTCGACCGCGAAGTTGTCATGCGCGGTGACGAAGATCACCGCAGGTGGGGCATCGCCCGAGCTGGCCTTCTTCGCCACGGCCAGTCCGTCCATCCCCGGCATGGTCATGTCGAGCAGCAGCAGGTCGGGCTTCAGCTTTTCGGCCAGCCGCAGGGCCGCCTCGCCATCGGCGGCAGTGCCGACCACCGAGATACCGGGCAACTCGGCGCACAGCACCTGCATCCGTTCGATCGCGAGCGGTTCGTCATCGACGATCAGCGTGCGCAGCGTGGTTTCGCTCATGATTCGCCCCCAGTCAGGATCGCTTTGTGAGGATCGGCAACCGCAGGTGCGTGGCATAGCCGCCCGGTACGAGGCCAGAGACGACACTCGCCTCCTCACCGAACCGCGCCTCCAACCGCTCGCGCACATTGGCAAGGCCAATGCCGTGGCCGGAATGGCGATCGGCCTCGGGCGAGCCGGTGCCGTTATCCGAAACGGTGATCACCAGCCGCCCGTATTCCTCGCGCGCGGCCAGCGTAATCGTGATCTCGCCGCCGCTGGGCGAAACCGCATGCTTGACCGAGTTCTCCACCAGCGGCTGCAGGATCATGCCCGGCACCAGCGCATTCTCCAGCGTGTGGGGAATCTCGTAGACGGCACGCAGGCGCGCAGGAAAACGCACCGCCTCGATTTCGAGATACAGCTGCTGCAAGGCGATTTCCTGACGCAGCGGCACGTCGGAGGTGGGATCATCCGCGAGGCTGCGGCGGTAGAAGGTCGAGATCGTCTGGATCATCCGCTCGGCCGCTTCGGTCTTGCCGGTCAGCACCATCGCCGAGAGCGAATTGAGCGTGTTGAACAGGAAATGCGGATTGACCTGATAGCGCAAGGACCGCAGCTCAGCCGCCTTGGCCGCATTGCGGAACTCCTGTTCACGCCGCTCCGCCGCGCGCGCGCGCTCGCCAGTGAGCAGCGCGAGATAGAGCGCGCACCAGGCCAGCAGCAGGAAATAGCGGCTGGTGGCGAAGTCGATCAGCCGTTCGCGCTCGGTCGCCAAGGCCACATCCTGCTGGTCGGCCATCAGGGTATCGTCAAGCCCCTGTTGTGCGAACTTCAACCCGTCGACGGCGGCCTGCAGCTCAGCGAAGATCACCGCATTGGCCTGCGCGGTCAGCATGGCGGCGGGCATGGCCAGCAGCAGCGCGGCGCCGATCTTGAGCCACATGGGCTGTGCATCGAACACCCGCAGCACCAGCCACAGCCCGAGCGTGATGAGAATGCCGCACAGCGTGGTCAGCAGCCGCAGCCACAGCATCTCGTCGAGGAACGGCAGGCCGAGCAGCTCGGCCCGCACGGTGATGAGGGCGAAGTACGTCGCCCACAGCCCCACGACCGAGGCGAGCACGGTCCAGAACGGGACTCGCGCGGCGGGCTGTGCAGTGCGACCGGGTTTCATCGCCATCCTCTAGCCTGTGCACCTAAGGCCCGGCCAGCCGGGCAGAGCCGGTTGGTCGAGCCGAGTCGGCGCTTGGTCGAACACAGCCGCGCTCAGCCTGTCGGCAGCAGGCCTTCCTCGCGAATCTTCTTCTGCCAATGCAGCGGGGCAAGCTTGTGAACGTTGTTGCCCTCGGCATCGACCGCGACCGTGACTGGCATGTCCTTCACGGTGAATTCGTAGATCGCTTCCATGCCCAGATCTTCGAAGCCGACCACCCTGGCCTCCTTGATCGCGCGGGCGACGAGATAGGCCGCACCGCCGGTCGCCATCAGGTAGGCGACCTTGAAGCGGCTGATTACGTCCACCGCATCGGCGCCGCGCTCGGCCTTGCCGATCATCGCGAGCAGGCCCTGATCGAGCATCATCTCGGTGAACTTGTCCATCCGGGTGGCGGTGGTGGGGCCGGCCGGGCCGACCACCTCGCCCATCACCGGGTCGACCGGGCCGACATAGTAGATCGCGCGGCCCTTGAAATTCACCGGCAGCTCTTCGCCCTTCTCGAGCATCTCCTGGATGCGCTTGTGTGCCGCATCGCGCCCAGTCAGCATCTTGCCGTTGAGGAGCAAGCGGTCGCCCATCTTCCAGCTCGCCACCACTTCGGGGGTAAGATTATCGAGATCGACGCGAATCGCCTCGGCATCGGGCTCCCAGTGGACATCGGGCCAGGCATCGAGATCGGGCTGCGGCAGATAGGCCGGGCCAGAGCCGTCGATGGTGATGTGCGCATGGCGGGTGGCGGCGCAGTTGGGGATCATGCCAACAGGCTTCCCCGCCGCATGGCACGGCGCATCGAGAATCTTCACGTCGAGCACGGTGGAGAGTCCGCCAAGGCCCTGCGCACCCACGCCCTGCGCGTTCACCGCGTCGAAAATGTCGATCCGCAGCTGTTCAATATCGGTCTGGGGGCCGCGCTGCTTGAGCTGGGCCATGTCGATCTGCTCCATCAGCGACAGCTTGGCGAGCTTCATGCAGTGTTCGGCAGTGCCGCCGATACCGATGCCGAGCATCCCCGGCGGACACCAGCCCGCGCCCATCGAGGGAATCTGCTCGATCACCCAGTCGACGATATTGTCGCTGGGGTTCATCATCTTGAACTTGCTCTTGTTCTCGCTGCCGCCGCCCTTGGCCGCGACATCGATGCTGACCGTGCGGCCCGGCACCATCTCGACCGACAGCACACAAGGCGTGTTATCGCGGGTGTTGCGGCGGGTGAAGGCCGGATCGGCCAGGATCGAGGCGCGCAGCTTGTTGTCGGGATTGTTGTAAGCCCGGCGCACGCCCTCGTCGACGACCTCCTGCAGGCTCTGCGTCGATTCCAGGCGGCATTCCTGCCCCCACTTGATGAACACGTTGACGATGCCGGTGTCCTGGCAGATCGGGCGGTGCCCTTCGGCGCACATGCGGCTGTTGGTGAGGATCTGCGCGATGGCATCCTTTGCCGCCGGGCCCTGCTCTGCCTTGTAGGCCTCGCCGAGCGCGGTGATGTAGTCCATCGGGTGATAGTAAGAAATGTACTGCAGTGCATCGGCGACCGTCTCGATCAGGTCGTCCTCGCGGATCGTCACCATGTCGCTCATCGTCTCGTAACTCCTGTTGGTCGATGGCCCCTAACCAATGCGGTCGCCGCGCGACAGTTTGCGACGGTCAAAGGCCTTGGCCTCGGCTTTGGTTGCGCTTAAGGCACTTTGCGCCGCATCCCACAAGAGTTTGCTGAAGAGACTATGCTCGAAACCACCCTTAGCCCGACAAATCCCGCGCGACGCGCCATGATCGACAGTCAGCTGCGCACCAGCGGCGTGAACGCGCCCTTTGTGCTTTCCCGCATGAACGCAGTCGCCCGCGAGGAGTTCCTGCCCGAAAACTTGCGCGCCACAGCCTATATGGACCGCGCGATCCGGCTTGAAGGCGGCGGCGCGCTGCCCGCTCCGGTGGTGCAGGGCATGATGCTGCAGGAAGCCGCCCCGAAGGGTGACGAGGTGGCAATCGTGGTCACCAACGGCAGCGGTTACCTTGCCGAGCTGCTGCGCCCGCTCGTTACCGAGGTGATCGAGCTGACGCCCGCCGAGGCCACCAATGCCGGCGCCGGGGGCAAGCCTGCCGATCTGTTGCTGGTCGATGGCGCGGCCGAACAGCTGCCCGAGAGCCTGCTGGCCCGGCTGGCCGAAGATGCCCGCATCGTCACCGGCGTGGTCGAAGGCGGCGTCACCCGCCTCGCGATCGGGCGCAAGGCCGATAACAAGGCGGCGCTGTTCGCGGTGCAGGACCTGGGCATTCCGCGCATCGGCGCGTTCGACGCTCCGAAGGGCTGGAGCTTCTGACCATGCAACGCCGCTCGGCCATCGTGGCGCTGCTCGCCTCTGCCTGCCTGATTGCCGGCCCGGCCCAAGCCGATACGCTGAAGGACGCGCTCGCCTCGGCCTATGCCGAGAACCCCACGCTCGAAGCCGCGCGTGCCCAGTTGCGTGCGACCGACGAGAATGTGGTGATCGAACGCGCCAGCGGCCTGCCCACTGTCAGCGCCTCGGGCACTTACACCGAGTTTCTGAAGCAGAGTTCCGCCAGCTTCATTTCACCCGACCGCTCGCTTAACGCAGGCGTTGATCTGGCCGTGCCGCTCTATCAGGGCGGCGCCGTGCGCAACGGTGTGCTCGCCGCGGAAACGCGCGTGGAAGCCGGCCGCGCCGACCTGCGCGGGACCGAGAGCGCGGTGTTCAGCCAGGTCGTCGCTGCCTATATGGACGTGATCCGCAACGAGGCGATCGTCGGGCTATCGGCCAACAACGTCGAGGTGCTCGAGGTCAACTTCCAGGCCACCAGCGACCGGTTCGAGATCGGCGATCTCACCCGCACCGACGTGGCCCAGTCCGAAGCGCGGCTTTCGGTGGCGCGGGGCAACCTGCAATCGGCGCAAGCAAACCTGATCACCGCGCGCGAACGCTATATCGAGCTGGTCGGCAAGGCACCGGGCGAGCTGGCCCCGCCGCCGCCGCTTCCGGGCCTGCCCACCGATGTCGATACGGCGGTGCAGATTGCGCTTGAGAACAACCCCGACCTGATCGCGGCGCTCGAGCGCGCGCAGGCCTCGCGCTACGATATCAACGTCGCCGGGGCAGGGCGCCTGCCGACGATCGAAGCCTTTTCCAACGGCGGGTATCAGAACTATCTCGGTTCGCTGGGCAACCCGAGCTCTTCCGAAGCCTCCACCACGGCGCAGGCCGGCCTGCGCCTACGCTTGCCGATCTTCCAGGGTGGCCGCGTTTCGGCGCGCGAGCGGCAGGCCCAGGCCACCTCGCAGGCTGCTCTAGAACAGGTCGTGGCGACCGAGCGCGGGATCATTGCGCAGGTGCGCGGCGCCTATACGAGCTGGCGCGCGGCCAGCGCCATCGTCCTTTCCTCGCAAAGCGCGGTCGATGCCGCCTCACTTAGTCTCGAAGGCGTGCGCGCGGAAAACACTGTGGGCAACCGCACCATCCTCGATATTCTCAACGCCCAGCAGGAACTGCTCAACGCGCAGGTCGAGCTGGTGACCGCGCGGCGCAACGCCTATGTCGCGGGCTTCACCCTGCTGGCCGCCATGGGCCGCGCCGAAGCGCGCGATCTGGGCCTTGCCGAATATGGCCCGCTCTACGACCCCGTCGCCAACTACGACCGCGTGCGCGGCAATATCTGGGACTGGAGCCAGGACGAAGACCCCGCCATCCAAAGCGTTCGTACTGTTGACATCCCGGCGCAAGACGCGGAAATTCCTGAGACCACAGGGCGGGAGCAGTAGGAATGCATCACTCGGAAGCTTCGACCGAGGAGATTCTCGGCATCATCAAGCGGGTGATCGAGCGCGAGAACCGCGAAGTCGCATCCAACGAGAAGCGCAAGCGCGAGTCGATGGGCTTTGCCACGGCCTTGCGCGCATCCGGCCCGGCCGATGATGGCGAGAGTCTGATCGCAGAAGTCAGAGCCGACGAGGTGCTCGACCTGGGCGAGGCCGATCTGGTCGTCGACAGCGATCCGGCCGCCGAGGTCGCTGATCGCAACGATACCTCTATCGACCGCGACAAGGCTGAACCCGAAGCGGTCGAGCCGCAAGCCGAGCCCGATGCCCTCACCAGCAGTGCCGCGCGGCAGAGCGTGAACGACAGCTTCGCTGCCCTCGCCATGCTGGCCACGGGCGAGACGGACGAAGCCGACGCCCCCGGCGAAAGCCTCCTCGAAGGCATGGTGCGCGAGATGCTGCGCCCGATGCTGGCCGAATGGCTCGACACGAACCTTCCCGCCGTGGTCGAAAAGCTGGTGCGCGAAGAGATCGACCGTATCGCGGGGAAAGCACGCTGAGCGAGCTGGCGAAAGCGCAACGCGCGCTGGCCAAGATTGGTGGCGACTCGATCAGCCGCCAGATATTCCTTTGTGGCGTGTCGGAAAAGCAGAAGTGCTGCCGCCGCGACGAAGGCGAGCGCGCGTGGAAATACCTCAAGAAACGGCTGAAGGATCTGGGGCTGGTCGGCCCGGTCCAGCGCACCAAGGCCGATTGCCTGCAAATCTGCGAAGCGGGGCCGATCGCGGTCGTCTGGCCCGATGGCGTCTGGTATCACTCGTGCAACGAGGCGGTGCTCGAACAGATCATCCAGCAGCACCTGATCGGTGGCGAGCCGGTCGAGGAATATCGCCTGCGTCCCGCCAGCTAGTCTTTCCAGCGCGCCTTGCGATGATCGAACGGCGGAGGGGCCTGCGGATCGAGATCATCGAGTGAGTTTTCGACCGATTCGTCGTGGCCCGTTCCGCTGGAGAGGAACACCAACCCCATCAGCGCGCTCATCAGCAGCATCGAAAAACCGATCCCCAGCGCGGTGGCGATGAAGAAGTGCGGCGAAACGTTTTCGACCTGGGTGTAGATCACCGTCAGCGCCACGATCACCGTCACCACGGTGAAGGCGAACATGAACCGCATCAGGCGGCGATAGCGCGCCCAGGCGTAAGCGGCCTTCTTCGGATCATCGAGCGGGGAGGGGCCGGGCATGGAGCCTCCAATGCCCGTTCGAGCGCCCGCCTGCAAGGCTGGCCTTGCTCCCGATTTGCGCAGACCGGGCAAAGCGTGGCATTATACGGACAAGCCCGCATCAAGGCCGGGCAGGGGAGGTCACCGCCATGACGATTGCCAGCATTCTCGAAAGCCGCGACTCGCAGGTCATTTCCTGCACCGCCACCGACAGCGTCCAGACCGCAGCCGGCCTGCTCGCGGAAAGGCGCATCGGTGCCTTGCCCGTACTGGCGGGTGACGAGATCGCGGGGATTTTCTCCGAGCGCGACCTGCTTTATTCGGTCGCGCGCGAAGGCGAACGCGCGCTCAGCCGCACGGTGGGTGATGTGATGACCAGCCCGCCGATCACCATCGAGGTCGGCACCAGCGTGCTCAGGGCGCTGTCGCTGATGACTCGGCGGCGCATCCGCCATCTACCGGTGATGGACGGACAGCGCATGATCGGCTTCGTTTCAATTGGCGATCTGATCAAATTCCGCATGGATCAGATCGAATCCGAGGCCGATCAAATGCGCGAATATATCGCCTCGGCTTGAGCCTGACCCTCGCAAGGCTTAGATCAGGGGCATGACCAGCCCCCTGACCCTCACCGAAGCCGCCGCCGCACGCATCAATGCGATTGCCGAGCGCCAGCACAAACCCGCCATCCTTCGCCTGTCGGTGGAAGGCGGGGGCTGTTCGGGCTTCCAGTACAAGTTCGACCTTGCCGATGCGGCAGAGGACGACGACGCGGTGAGCGAGACGGCAGGCGTGCGGCTGGTGGTCGATCCGATCAGCCTCGATCTCGTGAACGGGGCGACGGTGGACTATGTCGAATCGCTGGGCGGGGCGGCCTTCCGGGTCGAGAACCCCAATGCGGCCGCCGGTTGCGGCTGTGGTTCCAGCTTCGGCATCTGACGTGAGAATCGCCAGCTTCAACATCAATGGCGTGAAAGCGCGCCTGCCGCGCCTGATCGAGTGGCTGGAGGAAACCCGCCCCGCCATCGCCGGCCTGCAGGAGATCAAGAGCCAGGACGAGGGCTTCCCGCGCAAGGAGTTCGAGGCGATCGGCTACCATGTCGAGACGCACGGCCAGAAGGGCTTCAATGGCGTCGCCATCCTCACCGACGGCGGCCCGGCGGAAAACGTTTCACGCGGGCTTCCGGGCGATCCTGACGACGAACAGGCCCGCTTTATCGAGGCGGACTTCAATGGCGTACACGTAGCCAACCTTTACCTGCCCAACGGCAACCCGCAGCCCGGCCCCAAGTTCGAATACAAACTGGCGTGGATGGAGCGCCTGCGCCTCCACCTCGAAGGCCTGCTGGCGAGCGAGAAGCCCTGCGTGGTGCTGGGCGACTTCAACGTCATCCCCGAGGACAAGGATGTCTATTCGGTCCGCGCCATGGCCAGCGACGCGCTGATGCAGCCCGAGTCGCGCGACGCCTATGCCCGCCTTCTCGGGCAGGGCTGGACCGATGCGTTGAACGTGCGCAACCCGCGCGGCGGGGTGTGGACGTTCTGGGACTATCAGGCCGGTGCCTGGCAGCGCGACCACGGGTTCCGCATCGATCACCTGCTGCTCTCGCCCGAATGCGCCGACCGCATGACCGCCGCCGGTGTCGACAAGGAGTATCGCGGGCGCGAGAAGGCCAGCGATCACGCCCCGGTGTGGGTCGAGCTGGACTAACCCTGTGTAAAGGCGGGCGGGCAGGGCGCTCAGGCCCCGCTCGCTACCTCAACGATAGAAGATGTGGCTGTCGATGGTCGCCCGGGCCACCTTGGTGCGTGCCCAGCGCGGATTCACGCGGGTGGCGTGGAAATAGAGCGCATCACCGGCATCGCTGGCCCACATATCGCTTTCGGCGATATGGGCGATGGCCTTGGCGCGCTGCCATGCGGCTGAGCTGCGATTAGGCTCGGGAATGCGACCACCGCGCACGAACGAGAATTGCGCACGCTGCTTGACGACACTGCAATAGCTGTCGGGGAACGAGGCACTCTCGGCACGGTTGATGACAACACGGGCCACGGCCAGCTGGCCCGCCAGCGGTTCGCCGCGCGATTCGAAGTAGACGGCCTGCGCCAGGCATTTGAGGTCGTCGGTCAGTACGTCGCCGGTTTCGGTCTGCGCGACCAGTTCGCGCAGGTTGCTGACATCGACCGGCGGCAGCACGATGGCTGGCGCATCTTCGGCCTCGTCGGCGGTGTCCTGGACCACCGGGCTGGCCACGAAGCGTACTTCGTTGGCAGGGGCGGCGTCGGACGGAATCTGATCGATCATCTGGGGCTCATTGCCCACGCCCTGATCCTGGGCTCTCGCGCCTTCGGCAATCGTGC
Source organism: Erythrobacter sp. (assembly GCA_027311945.1). Classification (GTDB taxonomy): domain Bacteria; phylum Pseudomonadota; class Alphaproteobacteria; order Sphingomonadales; family Sphingomonadaceae; genus Alteraurantiacibacter. The sequence continues at coordinate 61,411 of DAICXZ010000025.1, read as the reverse complement.
CAATGGTCGCGCCAAACAGTGTCACGGCCGAGACAATCGCCCCGGCGCGAAAATAACCTGCAGTCATGTATCCCGTTACCATGGCGGTGAGAAGCCAGTCCGGGCCAAAGGCTTGCCAGCGCGATCCATGTGCGCTCGGCAAGGCCACATCCTGTTGCGGTGGCCCGGCGGCGTCTCCCCGTCTGCGCACCACATCGATCGGCCGAAATGCCGATGGTCATGGTTTACGCTTCTTCAGGAAAGGCGCGGGCCAAATAGCCCTCGTAATTTGAATGTCAACCTGTGCGCACTGCTAAATGAGCAGTTGTTCCGCCTCGGGATGATCCAGCTCGATAACCCACAGGTCGTCGTCCTGGCGTTTGCGACGCTGCCAGTATTCCATAATTTCTGACGGATTTTCAGGGTTTTCCTGCTTGATCGCGGTCCACTTGCGGGTACCATCCAGCTGCGGCATTCGTTCAAACAGGCAACCGTTTGTGCCTCTATGGCAACAGATGACCAGCAATGTCCCGGCCTCGCGTTCTCCCTTGGCGAGCACCGTGCCAAAGCCTCCACGCGCCCCCACCGCACGCAGCAGCCCGCTCACTTCGAGGTGGGCGGGGATTCGCGCCGTTTCCAAGCCGCGCCCGCCTCAGCCCTGCAGCCGGTAGCCGTCGAGGCCCGACAACGCGATACGCGAGCGCATGAAGGTGCCGGTGCCCCGGCCGATCTCATCGCCCTCTTCGTCGGTCAGGTGCGCCTCGGCGATGAACACGCGGCGCTTGCCGCTGATCCAGCGCCCCTCGGCCACGACCTTGCCCGCGCGCACAGGCTTGGTGAAATGGAGATTGAAGCCCGTGGTCAGCAAAAAGCGGTCCGACACCAGCGAGTTGGCGGCATAGAAGGCCGCATCGTCGAGCATCTTGAAATAGATCGTGCCATGCGCGGCGCCAGCGGCATGATAGACCCGATCGTCGACCTCGAAAGCAATCCGCGCCACGCCCGGCGAAGTGATTTCAAGCCGCGAATCGAACAGGTCGTTGATCGGGGCCGAAGCATAGAGATGCTCGAGCGCGCGATAATGCGCCTGCGCTCCGCTCGCCGAAGCGGGAGCCACGCGATCAGGCGGCGTCACGGTCCGACGCATTGGTGAGCAGGCCATAAAGCGCCTCACCGTCAGGGGCTTCGCTCAGAGCTTCGCGGACTTCCTCATCGCGCATCAGGCGCGAAATCTCGGCCAGAGCATAGAGGTGCATGGCGCCGCTACCCTCGGGCGAGAGCAGGCCGAACACGAGATCGACCGGCATGCCATCGGCAGCGGCGAAATCAGCCGGCCGCTTCAGCCGCAGCAGCGCCGCAATTGGCCGCTTGATACCGGAGATGCGTGCATGGGGAATGGCCACACCGCGACCGAAGCCGGTGCTGCCGAGACTCTCCCGCTCAACCAGTGCCTCAAGCACCTGAGCCGCGTCGAGCTCGTAGGCGCGCGAGAACAGGTTGCTCAATTGCTCAAGGATGTCATCCTTGGTGGCCGCATCGACGATGTCGACCGACTGCGGGTTCATGGCGAAGGTGGCATGCATGGTCTTGTGGTTTCGTTCTTCCGCGAGGCCGCTGTTTCAGCCCCGGCTCAGGGGGCCGCATCCAGCTGGATGCGGCCCCCTATAGTCGCTTAGCTATGACGGGAACCTTACACCATCGACGAAAGGCCCGATCAGGCTATCAGGAGGGTTCGACCCAGCCAACAGCACCGTCTTCGCGGCGATAGACCATATTATGACGTCCGGTGCCAGCGTTTTTGAAAAACAAGGCATTTGTGTGCCGCAGGTCAAGCAGCATCACCGCATCGGCCACGCTCACTTCGGGCACGTCGATGCTGGTTTCGGCGATGATCGCGGGCGCATCCTCGCCCACGTCTTCATCGGCGTTGTCATTATCCTCGAACGGCGCGAACACGGTGTAGGCGGCTTCTTCCTCGCGCGCGGCGTGGGTGGCCTGTTCGTGGTGATCCTTCAGCCGACGCTTGTAGCGGCGCAGCTGCTTCTCGATCTTCTCCGCTGCTTGATCAAAGGCCTGGTGCGCATCGTGCGCCTGGCCGCGGCTTTTGAGGATCAGGCCATGATTGACGTGCAGGATGATGTCGGCAGCGAAAGCGTTCGCCGGTGCCTTGCCGAAGGTGACGGTCGAGGAAAGCGCGCGACTGAAGTGCTTGTCGACGATCGTGGTAAGGCGGTCGGAGGCATGCTCCTGCAGCGCTGAACCGGTATCCACCTGGTGGCCCGACACACGAATATCCATAAGACTTCTCCTGCTTCTACTTGTACCTACCCGATATGGGTACGACACCTCATTGCGTCCAGAGAGGTGAACTTATTGTTTTCAGAAACTCCTTATGACGCGTAATTTCGTCATCGGTCGCAAAATGGGGGCGGGCTGGCCGATGTTCGCGCAGTTTCGGGACAAAGATGCTGGCGCTGCGCTCGACCTCTGTGCCCTGATCGACCGCGAGGCCAAGCCCGATTTGCCGGCCACCCATCAGCTCGACATAGACCTGCGCCAGCAGCTCGGCATCAAGCAGCGCGCCGTGCAATACGCGGTGGCTGCGATCGACCCCGTAGCGCGAGCAGAGCGCATCGAGCGTGTGCTTCGCGCCGGGATGGCGTTTGCGGGCGATGGCCAGCGTATCGATCATCCGATCATGCCCGACCGGGGCGAGGTCGATGGCTGTCAGCTCGAAATTGAGGAAGCCGAAGTCGAACTGCGCATTGTGCGCCACCAGCGGCGCATCGCCGATAAAGTCGAGCAGCTCGCTCGCGCGTTCGCCAAACAGCGGCTTGTCGGCCAGGAACGTGGCTGACAGGCCGTGCACCCGCTCCGCCTCCATCGGCATGTCGCGCTGGGGATTGAAATAGGCGTGGAATGTGGCGCCCGTGGGGATGCGGTTGACGATCTCGATGCAGCCGATTTCGACCAGTCGATCCCCGGTTTGCGGGTCAAGGCCGGTGGTTTCGGTATCAAACACGATCTCGCGCATAAGACTCGTTATCTGCCTTCGTGGTTGCCGTTGCAACTATGCAATGAGGTTGGCGAGCAATTCGCCGACCTGCGCGCGCGTTTCATCGAGGGGAAGGCCCGTGTCGATCACATAGTCGGCGCGTTCGCGCTTCTTCGCATCGGGCATTTGCGCGGCGAGGATGGCGGCGAACTTCTCCTTGGTCATGCCGGGGCGGGCAAGCACCCTTGCGCGCTGCACCTCAGGCAGGGCGGAGACGACCACGCTACGCTCGACATAGTCCGCGCCCTTTTCGAACAGCAGCGGAATATCGAACAGCAATACCGGCGCATCCATATTGCGCAGCAGAAACTCGCGCCGCTTCGCTGCGACCGCCGGGTGAACGATAGCCTCAAGCCGCGCGAGCGCCTCCGCATCGCTGAACACCCGCGCGCCGAGGGCTTCGCGGCGCACACCGTTCTCGTCGGTGGAGCCGGGAAACTCCGCCTCAATCGCCGCGAGAAGGCTGCCGCCGGGGCCCTGCATCGCGCGCACCTCGGCGTCGGCATCGAACACCGGAACGCCGAGATCGGCAAACATCTGCGCCACAGTGCTCTTGCCCATGCCGATCGAGCCGGTGAGGCCGAGCAGGATCGGGCCGTCACTCATACGGTGAGCATGGCGCGCAGCTCGGCATCGCCCTTGTCGCGCGGGGGTTTCTGGCCGAAGAAATATGCGAAGGCCACGGCGGCCTGCCCGATCAGCATCGAAAGCCCGTCAACCGTCGGCAAACCTCCCGCACGGGCCTCTTGCAGGAAGGGCGTATCGAGCGGGCTGGTCACGATATCATAGGCCAGCGCGCCCGGCGGCGCGTGGCTGAAGTCGAAATGCAGCGGCGGCTGGCCGGTCATGCCGAGCGGGCTGGCGTTGACCACCAGGTCGAGCAGGCCCTCGCGGTCGTCGAAAGCGAAGTCAGTCGGATCGGCGAAGTGCGCAAGGTCGATGGCATGGTGCTCGCCCTTAGGCGCAAGCTCGTCAAGCAGGCGGCGGGCCTTGTCGGGATCGCGCCCGGCGAGCACCAGTGTAAAGCCCTCGTCGGCCAGAGCCTTGACGATGGCCCGCGCCGCACCGCCGGTGCCGAGAATGCGCGCCATGCGGAACAGGTGTTGCTCATCCAGCAGCGGGCGCAATGGCTCGAGGAAACCGGGCGCATCGGTGTTGGTGCCGCGCAAGGTGCCGTCCTCGCCGCGATAGATCGTGTTCACCGCGCCAATCGAGCGGGCCGGTTCCTCGATCGCGTCGAGATGCTCCATCACCGCCAGCTTGTGCGGCATGGTGACGTTGCAGCCGCGCCACGCGGGATCGGCGCGACGTTCGGCGAGATAGGTCGCCACATCCTCCATCGCCACGCGGCAATGGCGGTACTCGGCGCCAATCCCGGCCTTCTCGAGCCAATGGCCATGAATTAATGGCGATTTCGACTGGGCAATCGGGTCGCCGATAACTTCGGCGTAAGGGCGACTCACGCGGGCAGCTCCTCCAGCTCGCGCAGCGCGCCAAGCACGGGCAGCAGCGGCATTCCGAGCACGGTGAAATAGTCGCCCTCGATCCGCTCGAACAGCTGCACGCCCATCGCCTCGATGCGGAACACGCCGACGCACTGGGCCACCTCGGGCCACTCGGCGCGCAGATAGCGCTCGATAAAATCCTCGGTCAGCGTTCGCACCGAGAGCCGCGCCTGCGCGCCATGCTCCCACCGGACATAGCCGCCCAAGGAAATCGCCGCAGCGGAATCGAGCACCATCTCCTTGCCGGAGAAATAGCGCAGATGCTCTTCCGCCTGTGCCCGGCTGGTCGGCTTGTCGAACCGCTCGCCATTTACCGACAGCACCGAATCGCTCCCCAGCACCGGCACTTCGCCGCCGTCGATGGAAAGGGCCTTGGCCTTGGCCAGTTCGAGCGCCACCCTTGCAGGAGGAACATCGCCCAGCGAGGCTTCAAGCGCGCGCTCGTCGATGGCGGCGGGCATAACGTCGAATTCGACCCCGGCATCGCCGAGCATGGCACGGCGCGAGGCGCTCTTGGAGGCAAGGATAATCATATCGGTTTGGGTCCGACCTGGGGTTGGCGGGCACGATTTGCGCGCTCGCTGTGCAATTTGATGATCGCGGCGGCGGTTTCCTCGATCGAGCGGCGGGTGACGTCGATCACCGGCCAGCCGTTATCGGCGAACATGCGGCGCGCAAAGGCGACTTCCTTTTCCACCCGCTCTTCATCGACATAGGCGGTGGTGGTGCTCTCGTTCAGCGACAAGAGGCGGTTGCGGCGGATTTCGATCAGCCGCTTGGGCGCGGTGGTGAGGCCGACCACCATGGGCCGGCGCAGCTTGAACAGCGCAGGGGGAGGCGGGCTTTCCACCACCAAGGGGATGTTGGCGACCTTGAACCCACGGTTGGCAAGATAGATCGAGGTCGGCGTCTTCGAGGTGCGCGATACCCCGGCAAGGACGATATCGGCCTCTTCCCAGTTATCGAACCCGACCCCGTCGTCCTGTGCGATGGTGTATTGAATCGCGTCCACCCGGCGGAAATAGGCCTCGTCCATCTGGTGCTGTTTGCCCGGCCGTCCGCGCGCCTGCTGGCCGAGCCGTTCTTCCAGCGCCGCCGTGACTGCATCGAGCACCGCCACATGCGGCAGGCCAAGCTGGCGGCAGCGCATTTCGAGGCTCGAACGGATTTCCGAGTTCACGAGCGTATAAAGCACAAGCCCCGGATTGGCCTTCAAGTCGTCGACAATGCGTTCGAGGTGCTGAAGCGAGCGCACCATCGGCCAGAAGTGGCGCACGACATCGGTATCGTCGAACTGCGCCAGCGAAGCTTTCGCCAGCATTTCGAGCGTTTCGCCGGTTGAATCCGACAGCAGATGAAGGTGCAAACGGGTCATGTGGACAAGTCCGGCATAAACCACGGGAGGCAGCTGCGGACAAGCTTGGGATGGAATCTCATCCCCGCTAACGGCCATTTCCTCCCGCCAGTGATCCCCCGATGCAACGCCTTGTCGACAGGCTGGGGATTTCGGGGACAAGCAATGATTGACAGCGCAAGGGCATGAGTCGATCAGCCCGGCAGGCCTGAAGCGGCGGGACAAATCCGCGACAACTGCGCTTTCCCCGCTTTCCACAGGGCCTACAAACACCATAATCCTATTTATAAATATTATTATATTGATTGGACTCTCGCGATGCCCGGACCTTTGCTCGATACCTTGAACGGTCAGCGCCAGGATCGGCCTCCAGTGTGGTTCATGCGGCAAGCAGGGCGCTATCTCCCGGAATACCGCGCTTTGCGGGCCGAAAAGGGCGGCTTTCTTGAGCTGGTCTATGACAGCGAGGCGGCGGCCGAGATCACGCTGCAGCCGCTGCGCCGGTTTGCCTTCGATGGGGCGATCCTGTTTTCTGACATCCTGATCGTTCCCTATGCGCTGGGGCAGGATCTATGGTTCGAGGCGGGCGAGGGGCCGCGACTGGCGCCGCCGCTGGTCGATGCGGCCTGGCAGGGTCTGGAAGCCGCGCCAGAGCGGTTTGACACCATCTACCAGACCGTGCGCCTGTGCCGGGGCATGCTGGAGCCTGACGTGACCATGCTGGGCTTTGCGGGCTCTCCCTGGACCGTGGCGACCTACATGGTGGCAGGGCAGGGCTCGAAGGATCACCACGCCGCCCGCCAGCTCGCCTATCGCGATCCGCAAGGCTTCGGTTCGCTGATCGGCGCGATCGAGGAGGCGAGCTTCACCTACCTCCTCGGCCAGATCGATGCCGGGGCCGAGGCGGTGCAACTGTTCGACAGCTGGGCCGGAAGCCTCAGCCCCGCGCAGTTCGAACAATGGGTGATCGCGCCCAATGCCCGGCTTGCGGCGCGACTGCATGAGGCGCGGCCCGGTGTGCCGGTGATTGGCTTTCCGAAGGGCGCCGGCGGCAAGCTGCCCGCCTATGCCCGTGAAACCGGCGTCGATGCCGTGGGCGTCGATGAAACGGTCGACCCGGCCTGGATCAACCGCGAATTGCCAGCTGGAATGCCCGTGCAGGGCAATCTCGACCCGATGTTGCTGCTGGCGGGCGGGGAAGCGCTCGATCGCGCTGTGGAGAGCATCTGTGCGGCTTTTTCGGGCCGTCCGCACGTGTTCAACCTCGGCCACGGGATCGACAAGGAAACGCCCATCGCGCATGTCGAGCAGGCCTTGTCGGTGCTTCGTCGATAGGGGGATGACGCAGGCCCTTGGCGCGCCTATCTAGGCCACCATGCAGGATTTCCTCTTGATGATCTACTACTGGCTCAAGGCCGGGCACCTGATCTTCGTGATCTTCTGGATGGCCGGGCTGTTCATGCTTCCCCGCCAGATGGTCTACATGCACGAGAGCGCCCCCGGTTCGGCCGAGGAAGCGCTGTGGGCCAAGCGCAGCGGGCTGCTGCGCAAGGTGATCCTGACGCCGAGCATGATTGCGGTATGGGTGTTCGGGCTGCTGCTCGCCTACAGCAGCGGCGCATTCATGCAGGGCTGGTTTCACGCCAAGTTCCTGCTGGTGATTTTGCTCACCGGCTATCACGGCTGGATGGTTGCCAATGCGAAGAAAATGGCGCGCGGCGAGCGTCCGCTGAGCGAGAAAACGCTGCGGGTCGTGAACGAGGTGCCGGGCGTGGCCGCGGTGCTGATCGTGATCCTGGCGGTGATCAAGCCGTTCTGATTTTCGGCTCGATTGCAGGGCTCGTGCGCGTCTCCGATTGACCGGCGGCGCGCAAGGCAATATTCAGCGCAAACCAACCGGCACCAGATCGCTCGTCCGAAGCGATCAAGGCCCGCTTTCCCCAAGCCCCATGGCCTGCCGGCATCCCGATATAACTAGTTGGAAATACAGACAAAATGCATCTTAAAGAACTCAAACGCAGGACGCCGGCCGAGCTGGTTTCGATGGCTGAGGAACTGGGCGTCGAGGGTGCCAGCACCATGCGCCGGCAGGATCTCATGTTCGCGATCCTCAAGGAAGTGGCCGAGGACGGCGAGGAAATTCTCGGCATCGGCACGATCGAAGTGCTGCAGGACGGATTCGGCTTCCTGCGCAGCCCCGAGGCGAACTATCTCGCCGGGCCGGACGACATCTATGTCTCGCCGAACCAGGTCCGAAAATGGGGCCTGCGCACCGGCGATACGGTCGAAGGCGAGATCCGCGCCCCGCGCGACGGCGAGCGCTATTTCGCGATCACCAAGCTGATCAAGGTCAACTACGACGATCCCGACGCAGTTCGCCACCGCACCAACTTCGACAACCTGACGCCGCTCTATCCCGACGAGCGGCTGAACCTCGACACCAAGGACCCGACGGTCAAGGACAAGTCGGCCCGTGTGATCGACCTCATCTCGCCGCAGGGCAAGGGCCAGCGCGCGCTGATCGTCGCCCCGCCGCGCACCGGTAAGACGGTGCTGCTGCAGAACATGGCCAAGGCCATCACCGACAACCATCCCGAGGTGATCCTGCTCGTCCTTCTGGTTGACGAGCGGCCCGAGGAAGTCACCGACATGCAGCGCTCGGTCAACGGCGAGGTCATCTCCTCGACCTTCGACGAACCGGCTTCGCGCCACGTGCAGGTCGCCGAAATGGTGATCGAGAAGGCCAAGCGTCTGGTTGAGCACAAGCGCGACGTTGTGATCCTGCTCGACTCGATCACGCGCCTGGGCCGTGCCTACAACACCGTGGTGCCCAGCTCGGGCAAGGTGCTGACCGGCGGTGTCGACGCCAACGCGCTGCAGCGGCCGAAGCGCTTCTTCGGTGCTGCGCGTAACATCGAGGAGGGCGGTTCGCTCTCTATCATCGCCACCGCGCTGATCGACACCGGCAGCCGCATGGACGAGGTCATTTTCGAAGAGTTCAAGGGCACCGGCAATTCCGAAATCGTCCTCGACCGCAAGGTGGCGGACAAGCGCATTTTCCCGGCGCTCGATGTCGGCAAGTCCGGCACGCGCAAGGAAGAGCTGCTCGTCGACAAGGAGCAGCTCTCGAAGATGTGGGTGCTGCGCCGTATCCTCATGCAGATGGGCACCATCGATTCGATGGAATTCCTGCTCGACAAGATGAAGGACTCGAAGACCAACGAGGACTTCTTCGCGACGATGAACCAGTAGGGTTCTTCCGCCGAGCTGGAATTTTCCGGCGATTGGCGCATATTGGTGGCCCCGGTTCTCGCAAGAGGGCCGGGGCCAGCCATTTGGAGAGGCACGCGCCATGAAGATCACCATCGAAGTTGATTGCAGCCCCGAAGAGGCGCGCCAGTTCATGGGGCTGCCCGATGTCGAGCAGGCGAACGCGATCTATGTCGATAACCTTGCCGCTGCGATGAAGGGTGCGGCCAGTGTCGAGCAACTCGAACAATATGCCAAGCAACTCGCGCCGATGGGGCAGATGGGGCTGAAGATGTTCCAGAGCTTCGTCGAAGGCGCACAGAAATCGGCCGGCGGGGGCTCGCCCAAGCCGTCTGACAAAGGCTAAGCGCGAAGCTCGCAAGGGACTTCCGATGGACACCATTTTTGCGCTCTCTTCCGGCGCGCCTCCGGCCGGAATTGGCATTGTCCGCCTGACCGGGCCACAAGTGCAGGCGGCGCTTTCGGCCCTTTGCGGCAAGGTTCCCGAACCGCGCCGCGCCGTGCGAGCGGCCTTTCGCGATAACGCGGGCGAGCAGATCGACGACGGCATCGCTCTCTATTTCCCCGCCCCGCATTCGGTCACCGGCGAGGACGTGGGCGAATTGCACTGCCACGGGGGCCGCGCCGTAGTGGCTGCACTGGAGGCGGCCCTGGCCGAGATAGCCGGTTGCCGCCGCGCCGAACCGGGCGAGTTCACCCGCCGCGCCTTCGCCAATGGTCGGATTGATCTGGCCGAGGCGGAAGGGCTGGGCGACCTCCTCTCGGCTGAGACCGAAATCCAGCGCCGCGCCGCAATGGCCATGACCGGCGGCGTGTTCTCGGGCGTGGTGGATACTTGGCGCGAACGCCTGTTGGGGCTTTCCGCCGAGGTTGAGGCCTCGCTCGACTTTGCCGAGGAAGACGATGTGGGTGCGCTCGGCGATGGCTTTGCATCCGCTTTGGCTGCGCTGAGCGACGAACTGGGTGACGCCCTTTCAGCACCCCATGCGGAGATGCTGAAGGAGGGCTTTCGGGTGGCGCTGGCGGGGCCACCCAATGCGGGCAAATCGACCCTGTTCAATGCCCTGGTCGAAAGCGAGGCCGCAATTACCGCCGATATCGCGGGCACCACGCGCGACGTGCTGGTTCAGTCGGTAGCGATTGATGGGATCGCCTTCAGCTTCGTCGATATGGCGGGGCTTCGCTCGGAGACCGAAGACCGGATCGAAGCCATCGGCATCGAACGTGCCGAGGCCGAGATTGCCAAGGCCGACGTTGTGTTATGGCTTGGCCCGGAAGGGGATGGGCCTGATGGGTGCTGGGATGTTGATGCGCAATGCGACCGTGCGGGCCATCGCCCGAAGAGTTCGCCGGACTTCACTCTCTCGGCGCAGACGGGTGAGGGAGTGGCGCAGTTGCGCAGCGCACTGGTCCAACGAGCGCGTCTGGCCATGCCAGCGCCGGGGCAGGCGGCGCTTAACCGTCGCCAGCGGGGTCTGATCGCAGCGGCACACGATGCGCTCACCGAAGCGGCGGCCCTTCGCGATCCGCTGCTCGTAGGCGAGAGCCTGCGCCGCGCTCGGCTTGGCTTTGACGCCCTGCTCGGGAGGGCATCGACCGAAGACGTGCTCGATGCGGTGTTCGGGCGCTTCTGCCTCGGCAAGTGATGCGAGTGTTTCACGTGGAACATCGGCGCAGCGAAATGCCCGTTGTGAGCGGCAGTGACTGCGCCTAAGTCAGCTCGATCATGAGCACTTTCGACATCATCGTCGTCGGCGGAGGGCATGCCGGGGTAGAGGCCGCAGCTGCGTCGGCGCGCATGGGGATGGCCACCGCGCTGGTCACCTTCGATCCTGCAACCCTCGGCGCGATGAGCTGCAACCCGGCAATTGGCGGCTTGGGCAAAGGCCACCTCGTGCGCGAGGTCGATGCCTTCGATGGGTTGATCGGTCGCGCTGCTGATGCCGCCGCCATTCATTACCGGATGCTCAACCGCTCGAAGGGCAGCGCTGTTCACGGGCCGCGCATTCAGGCCGACCGCAAGCTGTTCAAGGCCGCGGTGCAGGGGATGCTGGCGAAGCAGGACAGTCTGACGGTGATTGGCGGGGAGGTTGCTTCGCTGGTCATCGAAAGCGGTCGCGTGGTGGGCGTTGCGCTTGCGAGCGGTGATCGCCTCCATGCCGGAGCGACAATTCTGTGCACCGGCACTTTTTTGGGCGGTGTGCTGTTCTGTGGTGAGAAGCGGAGTACCGGCGGTCGCATCGGCGAGAATGCCGCCTCTGTTCTCGCTGAGCAGCTACGCGAAGCAAAGCTGCCGATGGCCCGCCTCAAGACTGGCACCCCGCCAAGGCTCGATGGTCGCACCATCGATTGGGCCGTGCTCGAAGAGCAGCCCTCCGACAGCGACTTCTGGACGATGTCGCCGCTTACACAGCGGCGTGCCAATCCGCAGGTCTTCTGTGCCATCACGCGCACCAATCCGCGCAGCCATGCGATCATCGCCGACAATCTCGATCGGTCTCCCCTGTTCACGGGTGCCATCGGCGCGGCAGGCCCGCGCTATTGCCCGAGCATCGAAGACAAGATCCACCGCTTCGCCGACCGCGATGGCCATCAGGTGTTTCTGGAGCCGGAAGGGCTCGACACGCACCTTGTCTATCCGAACGGCATCAGCACCTCCTTGCCCGAGGATGTGCAGCTTGCAATGCTGCGGACGATGGCCGGGCTGGAGCAGGTGGAGATGGTCGTTCCGGGTTATGCGGTGGAATATGACCATATCGACCCACGCGCGCTGGGCTGCGACTTGCAACTCGCGGCCATTCCCGGCCTCTACTGCGCAGGGCAGATCAACGGCACCACCGGCTATGAGGAAGCAGCCGCACAGGGACTGATCGCCGGCATCCATGCCGCTTGTGCATTGCAGGGCAGGGCTGCGCCTGCGCTTGATCGGGGCAATTCCTATCTCGCGGTGATGGTCGACGATTTGACGCTTCACGGCGTGAGCGAGCCCTATCGCATGCTCACGGCCCGCGCGGAATATCGCCTGCGCTTGCGCGCCAACAATGCCAGCACACGCCTAACTCCGATTGCTCGTGATATAGGCTGCGTTGGCAGCGAGCGGGCTGAGTGGTTCGCGCACTACTCCAAGGGCCGCAGCGCCTGGCAGGGGGCTTTGAAGCGGGAAGTGCCCGCAAGCGTGCTGGCGGAGAAGGGCTTGAACGTGCGCACCGATGGAGGTCGCAAGTCACTGGCCGAATGGCTGACCCATGCGGATATCGCACTGGGGGATCTGGTGGATCATGTGCCCGATGGCTTCGAGCCAGCAACGCCGCTGGCGCAGGAAGTGGCGGAGGATGCCGCCTATGCGCCTTATCTGCAGCGGCAGGAAGCGGAACTGCGCGACTTACGCGCCTCACAGGAGTTGGTGTTGGGACGGAACTTCAACTGGGCGGCTGTGCCCGGACTTTCAAATGAGATGGTCGAACGGCTGAGCGCAGCGGCGCCTGCGACCTTGGCCGACGCGGGAAGGGTTCGCGGCATTACGCCGGCAGCCTTGGCGGCGCTGTTGGTTCATGCCCGCCGCGTTCAGATGGAGGTGTCGGCATGAGCATCGAAGAGGGGCGGGCGTTTTGCGCCCAGCGCTGCGATTCCGAAGCGATGGAGCGGTTCGCGAGGTTCCTGACCATGCTGGAAGGTGAGAACGAACGCCAGAACCTCGTTTCGACCGCAAGCCTTACCGATGCCTGGACACGCCATATCGCGGACAGTCTCCAGCTGCTCGACCATGTTCCACGTGAAACATCGCCTTGGCTCGATATGGGCACCGGGGCGGGCTTTCCCGGTCTTGTCGTCGCTTTGGCCCGGCCTGATCTTGAGGTTGTCCTGGTGGAATCCCGCAAGCGGCGGGTCGAGTGGCTGGAAACTGTGTGCAGGCAGTTCGGTTTGTCGAAGTGTCGCGTGGTGGGCGCGAGGCTTGAGACGATCAGTTCTTTCCCTGCTGGTGTGATCAGTGCGCGCGCATTTGCTCCGTTGGAGAAGTTGTTGCGGTTATCCGCGCGCTTTTCCACACCGGATACCACTTGGCTGTTGCCGAAGGGGCGGTCGGCGGCGCAAGAACTGAATGAGCAGTCGCAGGCGATTCAAGCCATGTTCCACGTGGAACAATCGGCCACCGATCCCGAAGCGGCGATCATCATCGGACACGGAAGGCCGCCAGAGACATGATCTGCATTGCGATCGCCAACCAGAAGGGCGGGGTGGGCAAAACCACCACCGCCATCAACATCGCCACCGCCATGGCAGCCACGGGCTGGCGCACACTGCTGATCGACCTCGATCCACAGGGTAATGCGTCAACTGGGGTGGGCTTGCGTGCTTCGGAGCGGGGCATGTCGAGCTATGACCTTCTGATCGGCGAATGCACGCTGGCCGAATGCACCGTCAATTCGGCCATTCCCGGTTTGGATCTTGTCCCGGCAACGGTCGATCTGAGCGGGGCCGAGGTCGAACTGGTCAATGTGGAGGATCGCGCCCAGCGTCTTCGCGATGCCTTGGCGCAGGATAGCGCACACGACATCTGCTTTATCGATTGTCCGCCGTCGCTTGGCCTGCTGACGCTGAATGCGCTGTGCGCCGCCGATACGCTGATGGTGCCCCTGCAGTGCGAATTCTTCGCGCTTGAAGGGCTCAGCCAGCTGTTGCAGACGGTGGAGCAGGTGCAGCAGCGGTTCAATGCCGATCTGAATATCGTCGGCGTGGTGCTCACCATGTTCGATCGCCGCAATCGTTTGACCGATCAGGTCTCCGAAGACGTGCGCGAATGCCTGGGCGATCTGGTCTTCGAATCGGTGATCCCGCGCAATGTGCGGCTTTCCGAAGCACCCAGCCACGGTCTGCCCGCCCTGATCTACGACCACGCCTGCGCTGGCAGCCGCGCCTACATGGCGCTGGCCCGCGAATTGATCGGTCGCCTGCCCGAACGGAGAAAAGCTGCATGAGCGACGATATGAGCAAGCCCAACACCGCTGCCCCGCGCCGCAAGCTGGGCAAGGGGCTTGGAGCCTTGCTGGGCGAGACCCGGCGTGAGGAGCCTTTGGTCGCCCCGCGCCAGCTGCCCGAGGGCGATTCGCCGCGCGCCGAGGATGGCCTCGCGATGCTCGCTGTTTCCGCCATCGAGCCGCACCCCGATCAGCCGCGCCGCCACTTCGATGAGGAGGCGTTGGCCGAACTTGCAGCGTCGATCGCCACGCGTGGAGTGATTCAGCCGGTTATCGTGCGTCGGCTGGCCTCCGGGCGTTATCAGCTGGTGGCGGGTGAGCGTCGCTGGCGGGCTGCGCAAAAGGCGCAAGTCCATGAAATTCCTGCACTAATTCGCCATCTCGATGATCGAGACGTGATGGCGCTCGCGCTGATCGAGAATATCCAGCGCGAAGACCTGAACCCGGTCGAAGAGGCGCGCGCTTACCAGCGGCTTGCCGAATTCGAGGACATGACCCAGTCCGAAATCGCCACGCTGGTCGACAAGTCGCGCAGTCATGTCGCCAACCTGCAGCGCTTGCTGGCGCTGCCCGAAGAGGTGCTCGATCATCTGGAGCAAGGCCGCCTCGATATGGGCCATGGCCGCGCGCTGATCGGCCTCGATAATGCCGCCGGGCTGGCAGACGAGGCGGTGCGCAAGGGGCTGAGCGTGCGCGAGGTCGAGAAGCTGGCGCGCAAGGGCCGCGAGGGCGAAGGCCGCAGCCAGCGCCGTCAGGCGCGCCCTCCGCGTGACACGGCGCAGGATGCCGACATCGTCGCGGTGCAGAACCACCTTGAGGAAATGCTCGGCCTGCCCGTGCATATCGCCACCGAGGCTGACCCGAGCACTGGCTCGCTAACCGTGCGTTTCCGCAGCCTCGATCAGCTTGATATGATCTGTCAGCGCCTCACCGGCGGCGGCATCTAGCCCCGGCACAATGCCCCCGCGCGAAAGTTGCGCGGTGCGACTTCAGCGAATCGGTCTGCGCTTCTCGGGCTGCGGTGCTTCGCGGCGCGGGATGGTGCGACGGGCCGGGCGGGGCGCAGCATCCACGTCCACCCACTCCTCGCGCACCACTTCGCGCGGGGCGAAGCGGCGAGTGGTCTGCATTGGCACCATCATCACCGGATAGGCCCCCACCGGATAGCCGCCCATTCCCCCCTGTTCATAGCGGGCGAGGTAGGCCTGGCAGTAGGCATCAGCCTGATCGAGCTGGTAAGAGCGGCGATCCTGATCTTCATCGTAATAGCCGCCAGCATATCCATCGAGGTAGATCGCGCGGCAATCGGAGATCCAGTCGGCGCGCTGGCCCACGGTATAGCCTTGCGGCTGGCCATAGGCGCCGGCAGTGACCACCGTATCGGGCGCGATTATCGGATAATAGGCAGGGCGAGCAGGGATCGCGCGCATCGCGTGATGGCCGGGCGCGGGATCGACATAGGTTTCGTACTCATAGGCTTCTTCGTAAGCCTCTTCATATGCCTCGTCGTACTGGTCCGCGTCGGCTGCGCCCTGCACCACCTCATAACTCTCGTATACGATCTCTTCGGACGGTGCGGCTGCGACGTCGTCCTGCGCCTGCGCCGGAAGTGCAAAGGCCAGCGCGGCCAGCGAAGCTGCCAGAAAAGCGGACTTGGTAGACATGCTGGTCATCCTCACTGGGTAGGGCCGCCCGCCGCAGACACGCGCCGGAGGGCCGCCGTTAACCCCATGTTTAGGATAATATCCCGCGCAAAACCAAGCAATCTGCATCCGCCGTCCCGAAACGGGGCGAGGGAGGGCCGTCAGATCCGGTCGGAAAGCAGCGCGGCGAGGGCTTCGATACCCTCCCGGTCTTCGGCATCGAATCGCGCCGGGGTGGGGCTGTCGAGGTCGATGACGGCCAGCACCGCGCCTTCGCGCAGCACTGGCACCACCAGTTCCGAGCGGCTGCGCGCATCGCAGGCGATGTGGCCGGGGAAGGCGTGGACGTCCTCCACCAGCTGGCTGCGCGCCTCGGCCACCGCCGCGCCGCAGACCCCCCGCCCGACCGGAATCCGGATGCAGGCCGGGCGACCGCAGAACGGCCCCAGCACCAGCTCGCCCTCGACCATGCGATAAAACCCGGCCCAGTTGCAGTCGGTCACGAACTCGCCAAGCAGGGCGGAGACATTGGCCATGTTGGCAACCGCATCGGGCTCGCCTGCGGTGATCGCGTCGGCGGCCTCGCACAGCTGGGCATAGATGGCGGGCTTGGTGGCATCGGGGGCGGGGGCAAAGTCGTACATCGCTTCGCTCTAGCCGCGCGGCGGCGCGTGGCAAAGTGTTTGCCGCCGTCGCGCGGCCAGCGTATCGGTTAGGCATGTCTCGCCTGAAGAAGATCCTCATCGCCCTCGTCGTCATTCTGGTGCTGCTGGCCGCGCTTGGCTGGTGGCTGCTGCGCGGCGATCCCGCAGAGCTGACGCTTGAGCAAACCACCGGCACCGACCCGGTTCTGGCCACGCCCGACGAGCAGACCATTCCCACGGTGAAGGTCGCCAAGCCGGTCGGCTGGGGTGACGATGGCGCACCGGTCGCGACCGAGGGGCTGACGGTCAGCCGCTTCGCCGAGGGGCTCGATCATCCGCGCGTGATCTACACCATGCCCAACGGCGATGTGCTGGTGACGCTGACCAATGCGCCCGAACGCGTGGTCGCCGGAGGCTGGCTCACCAACCTCGTCGCGGGCTTCCTGTTCGCCGAGGCGGGCGCGGGCGAACCTTCGCCCGATCAGCTGGTGCTGCTGCGTGATGCCGATGGCGACGGTGTGGCCGAGGAACGCCACGTGCTGCGTGACGATCTCTCCTCGCCCTCGGGCCTCGCCTGGGCCGATGGCGAGCTTTACGTTGCCAACCACGATGCCTTGCTGAGCTTCAACTACGAAGAAGGCGCGACAACGCTGCCGGGTGAAGCCGAAAAGCTCGCCGATCTTCCGGCGGGGGGGAATCACTGGATGCGCAATGTGCTGCTGAGCGAAGATGGCAAGTCGCTCTATATTGCAGTCGGCTCGGCCTCGAACATCGCCGAAGGCGGGATGGAGGCCGAGGAAGGCCGCGCCGCGATCCACGAGTTGAACCTTGAAACGGGCTTTGCGCGCATCTTTGGCGCGGGCCTGCGCAATCCCAACGGCCTTGCGTTGAACCCGTGGTCGGGCGAGCTGTGGACCACCGTGAACGAGCGCGACATGCTCGGCTCCGACCTCGTGCCCGACTATCTCACCGACGTGCCGATTGGCGCGCACTACGGCTGGCCCTGGTTCTACTATGGCGACATCACCGATGACCGGGTGAAGGGCGCCTATGGCATCAACCCGAGCTATGTGCGCACCCCGCGCTTTGCGCTTGGCGCGCACGTTGCGGCGCTGGGGCTGGTGTTCAGCCAGGAGGGTTCGCGCATGGGCGAGGGCTTTGCGAACGGGGCCTTCATTGCCCGCCATGGCTCGTGGAACCGCAAGCCCGCCTCGGGGTACGATGTGATCTATGTCGAATTCGACGAGCGCGGCAATCCGATGGGCAAGCCCAAGCAGGTGCTCGACAGCTTCCTCACCGCCAAGGGCGAGACTCACGGCCGCCCGACATGGCTCGGCTGGGATAAGACCGGCGCGCTGCTGGTGAGCGACGATACGGCCGGGATCATCTGGCGCGTGATGGCCCCCGGTGCCGAGGGCACTGCTGCGATAGAGCGCATCAAGGGCGACCGCCTGCCGCCGCAGATCCAGCTCAACGGCGATCCGCGCCGAGCTTTTGAAAACCCGCCGCCGGGGATCACGATGCCGGGGA
Source organism: Erythrobacter sp. (assembly GCA_027311945.1). Taxonomy (GTDB): domain Bacteria; phylum Pseudomonadota; class Alphaproteobacteria; order Sphingomonadales; family Sphingomonadaceae; genus Alteraurantiacibacter. The sequence goes on along the minus strand of DAICXZ010000025.1, from coordinate 43,455 downwards.
TGTAAGCCGTTCCTAGTCGAGCGTCTTGCCTGCGCGGCCGGCCAGCTCGGTGATGAAGTGCCAGGCAATTCGGCCCGAGCGTGCGCCGCGCCGTTTCGACCATCCCAGCGCCTCGTCCTCGTAGAGCGTGAGGCCGAATTCCTCCGCATAGCCGCGCAGGACGGCAAGGTAGTCGTCCTGATTCATCGCGTGGAAGCCGAGCGAGAGCCCGAACCGGTCGGCAAGGGCCAGCTGGTCGTCGACCACGTCGCGTGGGTTTATCGGATCGTCCTGCTCGCTCATATCGCGGGCGAGGATCGCGCGCCGGTTCGAGGTGACGGCGAGCCGCACATTGGCAGGCCGCGCCTCCACCCCGCCGTCGAGCCAGCTGCGCAGGTGGCGCGGGGTGACGCTGTCGCCCTCGGCAAAGCCCAGGTCGTCGATGAAGACGAGGAAATTGCGCGGCACCTTGGCAAGCTGCGCGAAGAGCGCGGGGAGGGTGGACACAGCATCGGTCGCCACCTGCACCAGTGCAATGTTGCCGCCATCCGCCTGCGCCGCGGCAACCGCGGCCTTGACCAGCGCCGACTTGCCCGAGCCGCGCGCGCCCCACAGCAGCATGTCGTGCGCGGCATGGCCTGCCGCGAGTCGCTCGACATTGGCGACGACGGCCTCCTTCTGGCGGTCGATCCCGCGCAGGAGGGCAAGTTTCTGCGCCACGATTCGCGCGACCGGGCGGCCGCCCTGGCTGTCCCACACGTAGGCCGGGCTGGCCGTCCAGTCGGTGGTGGCACGGGTGTCGGCTTGGGCGAGGGCCTCGGCGAGGCGGCGCAACAGGTCGTTCTCTGCGGTCATACGAGGTGAAACAGCCGTTTGCGGCGCGCGCGTCAAGCTTGGGCCTTGGCCAAAGCCGTCGCGCGAGCTAGCGCCGAGGCATGGTTGGTGAGGCAGACAGGCTGATTGCGCCCGATGCGGCGGGCATTGCCCGCGCGGCTGAGCTGCTGCGCGCCGGCGAGCTGGTCGCCGTGCCGACCGAGACCGTCTATGGCTTGGCCGCCCGTGCCGACAGCGCCGAGGCGGTGGCGAAGATCTATCGCACCAAAGGGCGGCCCGACTTCAACCCGCTGATCGTACATGTTGCCTCGCTCGAGCAGGCCGAGCGGTTGGCGCTGTTCGATGAACGTGCGCACCGGCTGGCCGAGGCGTTCTGGCCCGGTCCGCTGACCATGGTTTTGCCTGCGCGTGCTGACAGCGCCATCGCCCCGGCGGTGAGCGCCGGTTTGCCGACGATTGCGTTGCGCTGTCCGGGTCATCCGGTGATGGCGCAGCTGCTCGATGCGGTAGGGCTGCCGCTGGCGGCACCCTCGGCCAATCGCAGCCTCGGTGTCAGCCCGACTCGGCCTGAGCATGTCCGCGAATCGCTGGGAGAGGAATGCCCGATGATTCTCGATGGTGGTGCCTGCGCGATGGGTCTCGAATCGACCATCGTTGCACTGCGCGATGATGGCGCGTGGAACCTGCTGCGTCCCGGCCCGGTCGGCAAGGCAGCGGTTGAATCAATTGTGGGGCCGGAAAGCGCCGCTTCGGGGGCGAAAATCGAGGCTCCGGGGCAGATGCGCAAGCACTATTCGCCGGGTAAGCCGGTGCGACTGGATGCTACTGAGGCAGGTAAGGAAGAATACCTGATCGGGTTCGGCGCTATCGCAGGGAACACGAACCTGTCGCCCGAAGGCGATCTCGCGGAGGCCGCGGCGAGACTCTATCAGTGCCTGCATGAGGCCGCTGCCGCTCAGCAACCGAAGATCGCGGTAGCGCCGATTCCGCGCGAGGGAATGGGCGAGGCAATCGCCGACCGCCTGCGCCGCGCCGCTGCCTAGCGCGGCAGGCTTTCGCTCAGAGTTTCCATCTCGCGCCGGATTGCAATGGCTTTGCGGCAGGCTTCGTCATTGCCGTCTTCACATCGTTCGGCCTGCTTCTCGTAGTCACGCTGCAGTTCGCCGTAATGCTCTTCGCGCTGGCGAATCTCGCGGCCGCGGTTGCGGTCGGCTTCGTCCTGGCTGGTGGTTGCCCAGTCGGCCCCCTGCGACACGACCCGCACCGGCGCGGTGGCCACATCGAAGGCCGTTTTTGCCAGACACCCGCCGGTGAGCGGGGCCAGCCCAAGCACAACTATCGCCAGATTCCTTCGCACGTCCCGCATCTCCTTGGTTTTCGGCACTCTAGGGCGAACCTGTGAAACTCCGGTGAACACGAAAAAGGGCCGCGCGCGGTGAGGCGGGCGGCCCTTTTCTTCAAACGAGAACCAGACGATCAGGCGTCTTCGGTGTTCTCGTAATACTGCGGCGCGTGCTCGTTCAGCACCTGCAGGATCTTGGTGAGCGCGGCCGGCTCGTCGGTCTTCTCCATCGCCGCCAGTTCGCGGGCGAGGCGGCTTGAGGCGGCCTCGAAGATCTGACGTTCCGAATAGGACTGCTCGGGCTGGTCGTCCGGGCGGAACAGGTCGCGCGTGACCTCGGCAATCGACACGAGGTCGCCCGAGTTGATCTTCGCTTCGTATTCCTGCGCGCGGCGGCTCCACATGGTGCGCTTGACCTTGGGCTTGCCCTTGAGCGTTTCCATCGCTTCTTTCAGGGTCTTGTCGGAAGACAGCTTGCGCATGCCGATCGCTTCGACCTTGTTAACCGGAACGCGCAGAGTCATGCGTTCCTTTTCGAAGCGGAGAACATAGAGATCGAGCTTCATACCGGCGATTTCTTCGCTCTGGAGCTCGGTTACACGGCCCACGCCGTGCTTGGGGTAAACAACATAATCGCCGACTTCGAAGGCGGGCGCACTGGTTGCCATGGATTTTCCTTTCATCGACAGGACCAGCAGACCCAGCGTCAAACACTGCGAGGCCGCGCGACCCGTCGGCGACCTTAGTGCGTGCTTGTTCTGGGTGAGAGCGGGGAGCCTGCCTTCCTAATCCGCCTGCCACGCGGAAACCGCAGCAGTTGGACAAGTATATAACAGATTCGTAACATAATTGCCACCCCCTCCCGCCGGAAAGGGATAAGCAGCCCCGCCTTCAGGGCTTCTGCCTATGCCGGTAAGGCCCGCCGCTGGCTGACCTTACCGCAAAAAGGGGGGCGAATCAGTCGCCTTCGCCGGGTTCGGGCGAGAAGTACTTGTCGAGCTTGCCCTCTTCGCCCTTGTGCTCGTCGGCATCGGCGGGCGGGTCTTTCTTCTCGGTGATGTTCGGCCACTCTGCCGAGTACTTGGTGTTCAGCTCGAGCCAGGCCTCAAGCCCACCCTCGGTGTCGGGCAGGATCGCTTCGGCGGGGCACTCGGGCTCGCACACGCCGCAGTCGATGCATTCCGAAGGATTGATGACGAGCATGTTCTCGCCCTCGTAGAAACAGTCAACCGGACAGACTTCGACGCAATCGGTGTACTTGCATTTGATGCAGGCGTCGGTGACGACGTAGGTCATGGTGCACTGTGTCCTTCGATCAGTTGGCCGACCCCACCTGAAGCGGGCCGGGAAACGCGGCTTGCTATGGCGATTGCGCCGCCTTCGTCAAGCGCGCGATAGTGTTGCTGCGCTTCGCTAGCCGGTCCGCGCCGTTCGGGCAAAGCAAGGATTTCTATCAAGCGCACATGATTGGGCATGGGCAGGGTGAGCACATCGCCGGGAGAGATCAGCGCCCCCGGCTTGGTGATCCGCTGGCGATTGCGCCGGATATGCCCCCGCTCGACCCACTGCCGGGCCGCTGAACGGGTGCGGACAAACCGGAGCCTGACGAGCAGGAGATCGAGCCGGAGGCCGCCTCCTGTCGCCATTTGCTAGCTGTTGCTCCCCAACAGGTCGGCGAGCCCGGCAAAGGCGTTGCCGGTGGCCGGACGGTGGTCTCCTGCCGGGCGGGTGTCGCGCTGGGGCCTGCCATGGGGTTTATCGCCGGGTTTGCCCCGACCTTGGCCTTGGCCTTTGTCCTTGTTCCGGTCCTTGCCGTGCTGGGATTGCCGCGCGGGGCGGAAATCCTTGCGCGGCGGGCGCCAGGTCCACGGCACGGGCCGAGGCGGACCATAGGCACCTTCGGCCATGGCCACCGGTTCGCCTTGACGGAACCCGGCGTCCTTCATCAGGCCGCGGAAGCTTTCGGGAGACAGGCCCATGCTGGTCGCCAGCGCTGTGTCGATGGCGAAGCCGCGCGTATCCTTGGCATCGGCCATCTTGAGCCGCTGCTCGTGCGCGGCGCGGAACAGTTTTTCGGCCATGTCGAGCCGGACAGCCTGCGTGCCCGCGCGGCGATAGCCTGCGGGAAGCTGTTTATCGGCTGCAATAACCGGTGCCATCGTTTCGGACACGGGGCGGCGATCAATTCCCAGTTCGTGCAGCAGCTTGCGCGCTGCGGGGCGCAGCAGCGCAGGCACGAACACGTCGAGCGCGCCGATGGAGACCCCGAGCTTGCGCAGCAGCGGGCGGCGCTCCTTGGGCAGGTTCGCCAGCCCCGCCTCCTCGCGTGGCACGCTGCCGCCGCGTTCGGCAAGGGTCAGCAGCAGGGCGCGCACTTCGCTGCCCGCTTCGGGATCGCCCGTCGCATCCTCGATGGCACGCAGCGGGGCCAGCGGCGCGAGCGCGCCCTCCAGCCAGTGGTCGAGCGCTTCGGAAAGCTGCGTGCGGTGGGCCGGATCGAGGTTGCCAAGTTCCTTGGCCATCACGAGCCGGGGTCGGCTCGCGTTCTTGCCACGTTCGAGCGTCGCCACCTGCTGATCGCCGCGCCAGAGGCCGCCGTTCGTAATCGCGACATCGCCTAGTTCGCTGCTGATCAACTTCTGCGCTTTCTGCGCCAGCAGCGCGGGCATGTGCTTTTCGGCGGCGGCGAGCATCAGCTTGCGGTCTTCCTGCCCGGCGGTCTGGTCGACCACGAAGCGAAAGCCCTCAAGGTGGCCGATGGCATGGTCCTCGACCATGACTCGCCCGTCGTCTTCAAGTTTTACCCGCAAAAGTCCTGCATCCTTTCCCATTCCCCGCATCAGTACCGAGGTTCGGCGATTTACGAAACGTTCGGTTAGCCTTTGGTGAAGAGCGTCGGAAAGCCGGGCCTCCACCGCACGGGCGCGGGCCGCCATCTCGTCGCGCGCCAGCACCCAGTCGGGCCGCTGGCAGATATAGGCCCAACTGCGGATCGCCGATAGCCGTCCTTGCAGCGTGTCGATATCCCCTTCGGCGCGGTCAAGCTCGCCTATCCGCGCGGCCACGAAGTCTGCGCCGATATGGCCATCGCGCAGGTCACGCCACAGGCGGGCGACAAAGCGTGCATGGGCGTCGCTGCCCTGGTGGCGGAAATCGGGCAGCTGGCACAGCTCCCAGAAGCGCCGCACCTGCGCGTGGCCGCGCGCGGCCTCGCGAATCTCGCTGTCTTCCGCGAGGCGGCGCAGCACGGCGAGGTCGATCGCCTCGGGCGCGGCGGCCATGGCCGGATGGTCGGGGCGCATTTCGAGGTCGGCAATCAGGCGGTCGATCGAATCGAAGCGTGGTTCGGGGTTGCGCCAGAACAGCTTGGTGAGCGGGGCGAAGCGGTGCTGCTCGATGGCGTAGACTTCGTCGTCGCTGAATTCGAGCGGAGCATGGCCGCGATTGCCCGCAAGGGTGCCGAAGCTGCCGTCGGTGTGATGGCGGCCCGCGCGTCCGGCGATCTGGGCCATTTCGGCGGGCGTCAGGCGGCGCTGGCGCACCCCGTCGAACTTCTCCAGCCCGGCGAAGGCGACGTGGTGGACATCGAGGTTGAGCCCCATGCCGATGGCGTCGGTGGCGACGATGTAGTCGACCTCGCCCGACTGGAACAGTTCGACCTGGCGGTTGCGCGTCTGCGGGCTGAGTGCGCCCATCACCACCGCCGCTCCGCCGCGAAACCGGCGCAGCAGTTCGGCGGTCTGATAGACCTGCTCGATCGAGAAGGCGACCACTGCGGAGCGCTTGGGCAGCCGCGAGAGTTTGACCGGCCCCGCATGATGCAGCGTAGAAAAGCGCGGCCGCTCCTCGATCCGCGCTTGCGGAACCAGCGCGCGCACCAGCGGTTCGAGGGTGCCCGCGCCGAGAATCATCGTCTCCTCACGTCCGCGCGCATGGAGCAGCCGGTCGGTGAAGATATGACCGCGATCCCGGTCGGCCCCGAGCTGCGCCTCGTCGAGCGCGACGAAGGCTTTTCCGCCGCCGTCTCGCGGCATCGCCTCGGCGGTGCAGAGGTAATAGCGGGCCTGCGGGGGTTCGATCCGCTCCTCGCCCGTGATCAGTGCGACCTGCTTGTCACCCTTGATCGCGCGCACCCGGTCATAGACCTCGCGCGCCAGCAGCCGCAGCGGAAAGCCCATCGCGCCGCTCGAATGAGCGCACATGCGCTCTATCGCGAGATGCGTCTTGCCCGTGTTGGTGGGGCCGAGCACGGCGCGAATGGTCGCGTTGGCGTCAGAACGGGGCACAATAATGCAATCATGCCGGGCCGTTCCGCTTCGCGCAAGCTTACTGGGGCTACAGGCGTGTGGATCGATTGGGCGCTCGTGCGAGTCGGCTCGTCGTCATTAGAAGGGAATTAACTTTATTGCTGCAGGGCTTTAGCTAGGAAACTGCGCAATATCGCAGATTGGCCCGGCACACCCCACGGGGCAGGAGCCAGCCGGGCTGCAAGGAGCAGAATTTTGGCCAGCAAGCGCAGGGCAATCGTATGGAGCGATCAGGACGCGCCGCGACCGCCTGCCGAACATTCGACCGCCGCGAAGGAAAGCCACCCCGCTGCCGCGCGCGCCAGCGAGGGCAAGCGCACCATCGCGCGCTTTTCCGGCAAGCGGGAGCGGCTCGATCAGCTGCGCCGCCGCATTGGCCTGATGTTCCAGCGCAACGAGCTGGCGACCGACCTTGCGAACGATATCGGCTCGGCGCGCTGGCTGCGCGGCACCGCGACCATGCTCGGCCTGTCGGCCGTTGCCATTGCCGCCTGGCCCGGATTCTCGCCGGTCGAAGCCGCGCCCGCCATGCGCATCGACGACCGGGTGCGCGACGAATTCCGCAGCCAGATGATCATGCCGCTTGGGCTTGGCGCTGACAGCGGCCGCCGCATGGGCGCGACCTTCAAGGTGGAAGAGCTGGCCCGCGCACCTGAACGCCCGCGCATCGATCTGGTCGCCACACTCACGCAGGGTGACGGATTCGAACGGATGCTGCGCCGTGCCGGGGTCGGATCGGGCGAGGCGGGGCAGATTGCGACGATGTTGGCAGGCGCCATGCCCCTGAGCGAGATCGCGCCTGGCACGCAGGTCGATATCACGCTCGGCCGCCGCACTTCGCCCGATGCGCCGCGCCCGGTGGATGGCTTGTCTTTTCGCGCGCGGTTCGACCTGCAACTGGCGGTAGAGCGACGCGAGAACGGCGGACTGGCGCTGATGCCGCGGCCTATCGCTGTCGACGCCACGCCCTTGCGCATTCGCGGCACGGTGGGCGAAGGGATTTATCGTTCGGCCCGCGCCGCCGGTGCTCCGCCGAGCGCGGTGCAGCAGTTCCTGCGCACCATTGGGCAGGAGCTGAACCTCGACCGCGACATCTCGGCCACCGACGAGTTCGACTTTATCCTCGACTACAAGCGCGCGGCCACCGGCGAGATCGAGGTCGGCAAGCTGCAATATGCAGCGATCCTGCGCGACGGCAAGCCGCACAAGCAGATGATGCGCTGGGGCCGCGAGGGCCTGTTTTACGATGCGGCTGGCGTTGGTGAGGAGCGTCATGGAATGGTCGCCCCGGTGCCGGGGCCGATCTCCTCCAATTTCGGGATGCGCCGCCATCCGATCCTCGGCTATCGGCGGATGCATTCGGGCATGGACTTCCGCGCCCGCAGCGGCACGCCGATTGTCGCGGTGAGCGATGGGCGCGTGGCATCTGCCGGGCGCGCCGGGGGATGCGGCAACGCGGTGAAGCTGTCGCACGGCGGCGGGCTGGAAACGCGTTATTGCCACATGAGCCGAATGGCGGTCCGCTCGGGCCAGTCGGTCAAACGCGGGCAGGTAATCGGCTATGTCGGTTCGACGGGGCTCTCCACCGGTCCGCACCTGCATTATGAAATGTACCGTGGCGGGCGCGCGATCAATCCGGCGAGCGTCAAGTTCGTCACCCGCGCGCAGCTCGAAGGGCGCGAACTGGCCAATTTCCGCGCCAGCCTCGCGGGCTGGCAGACCGTCGAACCGGGCGCTGCGCTGGCCGCGCTGGCGCCGGCTTCAGGCGCCAACGAGGACCCGGTCCGCGAAATTGACCGGCTGGAGAACCGCCAGCGCGTCAACTGAGCGCGTCGCCATTGCTTGCGCGACCGATTTTCGGCAGAGCCCAAGCATGACCAGAGCCTATCCCGCCACCCGCCTGCGCCGAACCCGCACCCACGGCTGGAGCCGCGCGATGTTCCGCGAAACCCTGCTCACCCCGGCCGACCTGATCTGGCCGCTGTTCGTCACCTCGGGCAAGGGCGTGGAAGACCCGGTCGGCGCGTTGCCCGGCGTTTCGCGCTGGTCGGTCGACCTGATTGCGCAGCGTGCGAAGGAAGCGATTGCGCTGGGTATCCCGTGCATCGCGCTGTTTCCCAACACGCCGCGCGAAAAGCGCAGCGATGACGGCGCGGAGGCCTTCAACCCCGATAACCTGATGTGCCAGGCGATCCGCGCGATCCGCGATGCCTGCGGCAATGACATCGGCATACTCACCGATGTCGCGCTCGACCCCTATACCAGCCACGGACAAGACGGGCTGGTCGATGAAAAGGGCTATGTCGCCAACGACGATACGGTGGCGGTGCTGGTCGATCAGGCGATGACCCAGGCCGAGGCGGGGGCCGACATCATCGCCCCCTCCGACATGATGGACGGCCGCGTGAAGGCGATCCGCATGGCGCTGGAAATGGGCGGCCATCACAATGTGCAGATCATGGCCTATGCCGCCAAATATGCCTCGGCCTTCTATGGCCCGTTCCGCGATGCGGTCGGCTCGAGCGGGCTCCTGAAGGGCGACAAGCGGACCTATCAGATGGACCCGGGCAATGCCGACGAGGCCATGGCCGAAATCGCGCTCGACATTGCCGAGGGTGCGGACAGCGTGATGGTGAAGCCGGGCCTTGCCTATCTCGACCTGATCTGGCGGGCCAGGCAACGATTCGAGGTGCCGGTGTTCGCCTATCAGGTCTCGGGCGAGTATGCGCTGATCGAGGCCGGTGTCGCGGCGGGAATTGCCGACCGCGAGGCGCTGCTGATGGAAAAGCTGATCGCCTTCAAGCGGGCGGGGTGTTCGGGCGTGCTGACCTATCACGCGCCGTTTGCGGCAAGGTTGCTCAATGGCTGATCTCGTTCTCGCCACCGAGCGGCTGGACCTGCGCCCGGTGAGCGAGGCGGACCTTTCGTGGCTGCTGGCGGAGATGAACACGCCCGCGGTGATGCGCCACCTCGGCGGCCCGCGCAGCGAGCAGGCGGTGAGGGAGAGCCTCGCTGCCGATCTCGCGGCACTTGCGGACGCCACCTATATCCGCTGGACGATCTGGCATCGCGATGCGCAATGCCGGGTCAGGCGAACCGGCTTGTTCCATGTTCGCAGTCCTGCCGCCCCCGGTGGCCTGCGTGGACAGCGCGAGGTGGGCTGGAGCCTTGCCAGCGCGCACGAGGGCCACGGCTATGCCACCGAGGCGGCGCGGGCCGTGCTGGCCTATGCATTCGAGACAGCGGGCTGTGAGGCTGTCTATGCGCAGGCGAGCGACAACAATGGCCCTTCCACCCGCATGATGGCGCGGCTCGGCCTGACGCGCGTGCCCGAGTTCGACTACGACGACCCGGAGTACGAGCCTGAAGAAAACCCCACACGGGTCTACCGGGTCACCCGTTCGCAATGGAGTGTCCAGTGAGCCAGTCGCCAGCCATCGTCCTTGAAACCGAACGCCTGCGCCTGCACGAGTGGGACGATGCATCGTGGGACGACTTTATTCGCCACACCAATACGCCCGCGGTCATGCGCTGGCTCGGCGGACTGCTCGATGGCGAGGGGATCGCAACGTTTCGCGCACGGCTCGATAGCTATAGCGAGAAGTTCGGCCACACATTCTGGTGTTGTCGCCGCAAGGACGATGGTGGCCATCTCGCAGGCGAAGTGATCGGCATGGTCGGCCTGAAGCGCGCCAATCAGGAAGGCGGGCCACAGGGCGATCACGAAATCGGCTGGCGCTATCGCGAGGACAGCTGGGGCCATGGCTACGCGAAAGAAGGGGCGCTCGCCTCGCGCGACTGGGCCTTTCGCGGGCTTGGCGCGCCACATATCGTTGCGCTGACGGTTGATGAGAACGAATCGAGCTGGGGCCTCATGCGTCGGATAGGGATGCATCGCCGGAAGGATCTCGATTTTCCGAGCAAGGAATTCGGTGGCAGCGTAGTGATCGCCTATTCGATGTCGCGGGACGACTGGGAGCAGCTTGCGTGAATCGCGCAGAGAGATTTCCCGGAGCCACAATCCTCCCGTTCGAGGGCAAGGTGCCGCAGATCCACGAGACCGCCTTCGTGGCCCCCGGCGCGCGGATTATCGGTGACGTGACCATCGGGCCGCAGGCGAGCATCTGGTACAACTGCGTGCTGCGCGGCGACATTCACCGGATCGAGGTCGGCGCGCGGAGCAACGTGCAGGATGGCTCGGTGTTTCACGTGGAGGGTCCGCGCCCCGATACTGAAGGCTGCCCCACGATCATCGGCGAGGACTGCGTGATCGGCCATATGGCGCTCGTCCACGGGGCCACGCTGGCTGACAAGGCCTTCGTCGGCATGGGCGCGATCGCGATGGACGGGTGCCATGTGGGCGAGGGGGCGATGCTGGGGGCGGGTGCTTTGCTCAGCCCCGGCAAGCGAATTCCGCCGCGCGAAATCTGGATCGGGCGTCCGGCCAAGCACCTGCGCACGATGGACGCGGCGCAGGTGGAGAAAATCCGTTTTCAGGCCGAACGCTATTGCGCGCTGGCCGAGCGGCATCTGGCGACCTTGCATGGCGAAACCGAAGCCTGATCTCCCGTCCGCCGATGCCATCCGCGCGCTGGCCGACGATGAGGGGCGGCTGGCCGTGCGGGTAACTCCGGGTGCGCGCAGCGAGGGCGTCGCGATTGTCGACGGCGCAGTGCAGGTGAAGGTGCGCGCCAAGCCGCAGGACGGTGCCGCCAACGATGCGGTTATAAGCCTGCTGGCCAAGGCGCTCGGCTCTGCGCCCTCGCGCCTCACCTTGTTGCGCGGCGCAACTTCGCGCAGCAAGCTAGTTCGCCTGGACTGACTCGCGCGCTTCGATCCGCCAGGCGAACAGCGCCAGCGCCAGCACCCACAGCGCGCCAAGCCAGCCCACGGCAGTCTGGGCATTGAGATAAACCAGCGCGCCGATGCAGCCGCCGCCCGAAAGGCTCGCCCACAGCAACATGCTCTCGAAGGCCCCGCGCCGCCGCTGGGCACTCCGCTTGATGAGCCCTGCAAGCCCTTCGCCCACCCGCACCAGCGCGCCGGTCATGTAGGTGACGCCAAGCGCGACCTCGCCGCTTTTGCGGAATACGTTGTTGATCGCCCCCATCGCTAGCACCGCGCCGAGCAGCAGGCCGAGCGTCAAGCCGAAGGCCTGTGCGGCGGCAGCGGCGAGCAACAGTATCGTCGAAGTGACAAGCACCGAGGTCTTGCGCCAGGGTTCGAACCGGTCGGCAACCAGCGCGCCCAGGGCAACGCCGACCACGAACCCGGCCAGTAACATGGCCGCAATCGCCGCAGCCGTTGATCCGCGGGCCAGTTCCACGCCAAGCCGGGTGGTGTTGCCCGACATGAACGAGACGAAATAGCGGTCCGCTGCGAGGAAGCCGCTGGCGTCGACGAAACCGGCTGCACCGGCGATGGAATAGGCGAGCACGCGATCTGCGGAGGACATGCGATACATGCCGCCTAACTGCTCCACGACAGCGCGCCGCGCAATTGCATTGTGGCGGCGATCAGCCTGCGGTTGAGGCGGGGCGCGTCATGCCTCCGGCCATCATCTCGAAACGCTCGTTCATCAGCTTGCCCACCGGATGATCGGCCAGGCCGCAATCGGCGAAGGCGTGCGCCATCGCCTCGACCCACTGCCCTGCGGTCTCGGAGGTGATGGGGAAGCCGGAATGCATGCTCATCATGCATTTGCCCGGATTGGCCTCGAACCAGCCGCGCGGCCCGCCCGCCCATCCGGCAAGGAACCCGGCGAGTGACTTGCGCATCGGGCTTAGGTCAGCCGCATGGATTGCGCGCAGTTCGGCATAGGCCGGGTCGCTGTCCATAAGGTCGTAGAAGCGCTCGACCACGGCCTCGATAGCGGGCTGGCCGCCGATCAGTTCGTAGGGCGTGGCTTTGGGCTCGTCGTTCACGGCAAGGTCTTTCGGGCAATTCGGCTCATTGTGCCCTTTGCCGACTATGCAGTCGTGCCGCCTTGATCTGCCGCAAGGTCATTCCTTCACCAGCGCGCGCAGGGCCTCGATCGGGTCGGCCTCGTGCGCGGGCTTGTCCCAGCGGATACGGTGGATGCGCGGGAACCGCATGGCGAGGCCCGACTTGTGGCGCTTGCTTGCGTGCACCGAGTCGAAGGCTACCTCGAACACCAGACTCTTATCGGTCTCGCGTACCGGGCCGAAGCGGTTGACAGTGTTTTGCCGCACATGCCGATCAAGCTTCTTCAACTCCTCGTCGGTGAAGCCCGAATAGGCCTTGCCCACCGGGAGCAGTTCGCCGCCCTGATCGGGGTCGGCTGTCCAGCAGCCGAAGGTGTAGTCCGAATAGAAGCTGCTGCGCTTGCCGCTGCCGCGCTGGGCATACATCAGCACGCAGTCGACCAGCAGCGGATCGCGCTTCCACTTGTACCACAGGCCGGTCTTGCGGCCCGCGACATAGGGGCTGTCGCGCCGCTTGAGCATCAGGCCCTCGATGGCATCGTCGCGCGCGCCCTCGCGGATTTGGGCGAGCCGGGCGAAGTCCTCCGCCTCGACAATTTGCGAGAGGTCGAAATGGCTATCCGGCAGGCGCGGCATCAACGCTTCAAGCTGCGCGCGCCGTTCGTTCCACGGCAGCGCGCGCAGGTCATCGCCGCCGATGGCGAGCGCGTCGTAAAGCCGCACGAAGGCCGGGGCCTCGGCGAGCATTTTCTTGCTGACGGTCTTGCGGCCTAGGCGCTGCTGCAAGGCGTTGAAGCTTGCCGCGCCGCCCTCTTTGCCGCCCTGATGGCTGCCGCGCACCAGCAGCTCACCATCAAGCACGGCGGGAATGGCAAGCGCGTCGATCAGCTCGGGAAAGGTGGCAGAAATATCGTCGCCCGAGCGCGAGTAGACCCGCGTTTCGCCATGCACATGGACCAGCTGCACGCGGATGCCGTCCCACTTCCACTCGGCCACGTAGTCGGCAAGGTCGACCTCGGTGTCTTCGAGCGGGTGCGCGAGCATGAAGGGGCGGAACAGCGGCATGTTGGCGGTATCGGGCGGATCGGCACCCTCGGCGGCCCAGGCGAACAGTTCGGAATAGGGCGGCGCGAGCGCGTGCCAGTATTCCTCGACCTTATCGACCTCGACATCGAAGGCCTGCGCAAAGGCGATCTTCGCCAACCGCGCCGACACGCCCACGCGCATGCCCCCGGTGGCCAGCTTGAACAGCGCATAGCGGCCCTTCGCATCGAGCCGGTCGAGAAGGCGGGGTAATTCAGCCATCACGCTGACGCGGGTCATGGCGGCAAGGCTGGCGACGGCTTCGGAAACGGTGGGCGGCGCGGCATCGACGGGGCGCAGCGGCTCGGGCCAGAGGAAGCTAGCGGTTTCCGCCGTGTCGCCCACGAAGTCGCGGCTTAGGCTCCACAGCACCGGATCGACCCGGTCCTTGAGCAGATTGCGGATGGTCGAGCTTTTGACCGCCGGGAAGTCGAGCCCGTCGGTCAGCGCAGCGAGCGCCCAGCCGCGGTCGGGATCAGGGGTGGCACGCAGATAGTCCGCGATCAGCGCAAGCTTGCCGTTGCGGCTGCGCGTGTAGATCAGCGCGTCGACGAGATCGGCGAACTCTTCCATGGCTAAAAGCCACACCGCTCGTGCTGAGCGAGCGGAGTCCTGGGTGAGAGCCTAATCATCCTCGTCCTCATATCCCACCAGCGCCAGCGCGCGGGCCTTGCGCTGGTGCAGCTCGTGCCAGCGCAGCAGCGCCTCCTCGCGGCCGTGTGTGATCCAGGTCTCGCGCGGGTTTACCTCTTCGACCGTGCGGGTCAGCTCGTGCCAGTCGGCATGGTCGGAGATCACCAGCGGCAGTTCGACATTGCGCTGGCGGGCTCGCTGGCGCACGCGCATCCAGCCGCTCGCCATGGCGGTGATCGGATCGGGCAGACGGCGGCTCCAGCGGTCGTTCAGCGCGGAGGGCGGGCAGATGATAATCGCGCCGCGCATCTCTTCTTTCGTGTGGTCGGCCACCAGCCGCAGCTCGCCGAGCGGCACGCCCAGCTCTTCATAGAGGCGGCACATCCGCTCCATCGCGCCATGGAGATAGATCGGATCGTGATGACCCGCCGCGCGCAGTTCGGCGATCACTCGCTGCGCCTTGCCCAGCGCATAGGCGCCCACCAGCACGCAAGCCTCGGGATTGGCCGCCAGCGCGCTCAGCAGCTTGGCAATCTCTTCGGCAATCGGCGGATGGGTGAAGACCGGCAAGCCGAAGGTCGCCTCGGTGATGAAGATGTCGCACGGCGCAAGCTCGAACGGCGCGCAGGTCGGATCGGGGCGGCGCTTGTAGTCGCCGGTGATCACCACCCGCTCGCCCGCGTGCTCAAGCAGGATCTGCGCCGAGCCGAGCACGTGCCCGGCGGGCAGGTATGTCGCATCGACAGAGCCTGCGAGCCGGAGCGTTTCACCATAGGCCACGGGCACCGCGCCCGCCCGCGTGTTGTAACGCAGGTCCATGATCGCGAGCGTTTCCGGCGTGGCGAGTGTCTCGCCGTGTCCGCCGCGTGCGTGGTCGGCATGGCCGTGTGTGACCAGCGCCCGCTCGACCGCCACCGAGGGATCGACCCAGCAATCGGCCGGGGCGACGTAAATGCCCTGCGGGTGCGGCTGGATCCAGTGGGGGGCGCTCATCCCCCTGTAAATGGACAGGGCGGCACTGGAGTTCCAGCGCCGCCCTGCGGAAAATCATCGATTAGCGGAAAGATCAGTCTTCCGAGGTGCTGCCCTCGGCCGAAGCATCGCCTTCCTGCTTCTTCGCCGCCGGCTTCTTGCGTGTCTTCTTCGGCCCGGAGCGTTTTTGGGCCTTGGGCGGGGCGGCGGTCAGCTCGAAGGCGAGTTTATTCTCCTTCACGCTGACATGCACCTCGCCGCCGTGCGCGAGCTTGCCGAACAACAGCTCTTCGGCGAGCGGCTGCTTGACCTTCTCCTGAATCAGGCGGCCCATCGGGCGCGCACCCATCAGCTTGTCATAGCCGCGTTCACCCAGCCATTCGCGCGCATCGCTGTCGAACTGGATGTGCACGTTCTGGTCGGCCAGCTGCAGTTCGAGCTGGAGGATGAACTTGTCGACCACGCGGCTGATCGTGTCCTTGCCGAGATAGCCGAACGGCACGATCGCATCGAGGCGGTTGCGGAATTCGGGGGTGAACATCTTCTTCACCGCCTCTTCCGCCGCCTCGACCTTGGTGCCGCTGCCGAAGCCGATCCCCTGCTTGGCCGCATCCGATGCGCCCGCGTTGGTCGTCATGATCAGCACCACGTTGCGGAAATCGACCGTCTTGCCGTGGTGGTCGGTCAGGCGGCCGTTATCCATCACCTGCAGCAGGATGTTGAACAGGTCGGGGTGGGCCTTCTCGATCTCGTCGAGCAGCAGCACGCAGTGCGGGTGCTGGTCGATGGCATCGGTGAGCAGGCCACCCTGATCGTAGCCGACATAGCCCGGAGGCGCACCGATCAGGCGCGAGACGCTGTGGCGCTCCATATATTCGGACATGTCGAAGCGCTTCAGCTCGATCCCCATGATCGAGGCGAGCTGGCGCGCGACCTCGGTCTTGCCGACGCCGGTGGGGCCGGAGAAGAGGAACGAACCGATCGGCTTGTCCGGATCACGCAGACCGGCGCGCGAAAGCTTCATGGCGGTGGAGAGGCGATCGATCGCCTGATCCTGCCCGAACACCACGCGCTTCAGGTCCTTCTCAAGGTTGGCGAGCGCGGCCTTGTCGTCCTTGCTGACCGACTTGGGGGGGATGCGCGCCATCGTCGCGATCACCTTCTCGATCTCCCTGGCGGTGATCGTCTTGCGGCGGCGGCTCGGCGGCACCAGCATCTGCATCGCGCCAACCTCGTCGATCACGTCGATCGCCTTGTCGGGCAGCTTGCGGTCGTTGATGTAGCGTGCGCTCAGCTCCACCGCGGTCTTGATCGCGTCGGGCGTGTACTTGACCTTGTGGTGTTCCTCGAAGGCGGTGCGCAGGCCGCGCAGGATCTTGATCGTATCCTCCACCGAAGGCTCGTTCACGTCGATCTTCTGGAACCGGCGCAGCAGGGCGCGGTCCTTCTCGAAGTGATTGCGGAACTCCTTGTAGGTGGTCGACCCGATGCAGCGGATCGCGCCCGAAGACAGCGCAGGCTTAAGCAGGTTCGAGGCGTCCATGGCCCCGCCGCTGGTGGCCCCGGCGCCAATCACCGTGTGGATTTCGTCGATGAAGAGGACCGCGTCGGGCATTTTCTCCAGTTCGGAGACGACCTGCTTCAATCGCTCCTCGAAATCGCCGCGATAGCGGGTGCCCGCCAGTAGCGAGCCCATGTCGAGCGAATAGATCACCGCGCTTTCGAGCACCTCGGGCACATCGCCCTCGACGATCTTGCGCGCAAGACCTTCGGCAATGGCGGTCTTGCCGACGCCGGGATCGCCCACATAGAGCGGGTTGTTCTTGGAGCGGCGGCACAGGATCTGCACCGTGCGATCAACCTCGGGGCCGCGCCCGATCAGCGGGTCGATCCGGCCGTCGAGCGCCTTCTGGTTGAGGTTCACGCAGAACTGGTCGAGCGCCGAATCCTTCTTGTTCTTCGGATCGGGCTTGTCCTCCGCCTTGGCGGCCTCGGGTTCTTCGGTGCCTTGCGGGCTGCGGTTTTCGATCTGGCGGCCGTTCTTGCCGATGCCGTGGCTGATGAAGCTCACCGCATCCAATCGGCTCATATCCTGCTGCTGCAGGAAATAGACCGCATAGCTATCGCGTTCGGAGAACAGGGCGACCAGCACATTGGCGCCGGTCACGGTGTCCTTGCCCGAGGTTTGCACGTGGAGAATCGCGCGCTGGATCACCCGCTGGAACCCGGCGGTCGGCTGCGGATCGGCCTGGTCGGACGATTTCAGCGATTGGTATTCCTGATCGAGATACTGCCGCACCACGTTCGCCAGCTCTTCCAGATCGACCCCGCACGCGGTCATCACTTCGGCCGCATCGGAATCGTTGACGAGCGCCAGCAGCAGGTGTTCGAGCGTCGCATATTCATGCGTGCGGTCGATCGCGTGCTGGATCGCGGTGTGGAGGGTCTTCTCGAGGTTCTGCGCGAAACTGGGCATTGCAGTCTTTCGGTTGGCTCAGCCGACCAGCGGGGCGGCGGGGGAGCCAGTGTGCGGCTGGCATAATGAACGAGTGGCTAATAGACGGTCTAGGGAAAACCGGCCCTGCACGGGGCGGGTCTGTTCGTGATGACCAATATGGTGCGCCACGGCGCAATTGCGAGAGTGGATGAGGGCCGGGCGGCCCGTCACTCGCCCCCTCCGTCGCCGGGACTCGGCTTGAACAGCTGATCGGCCAGGCTGCGATGCGCGGCGGCCTTGGCATGCTGCGCCTTGATGCGCGCGATCTCGGCTTCGAGCAGGGCGATCCGCTCCATCAACTCGTCTTGCGAATAGCGGTCGAGATCCTCTTTCGCCAAGAGACTTGCCGCATCGCTACGGACTCGCGGAAGATCGTCGCCATCCATCGTCTTGCAACATCACTATCGGATTGCTTGCTGTCAATGGCTCCGGCTAAGTGGGAATACAGGTAAGACGAAACGGGGACGCGCAAGGCAAAGGGGGCAGTGTGAATTTGCAGGCATCGGACCGCATGAGGGCCGTAACGATCAGTGAGCCGGGCGGACCGGAGGTGCTCAAGCTGGTTGAGCAGCTGGTACCAGTTCCCGGCCCCGGCGAGGTGCTGGTGAAAGTCGCCTATGCCGGGGTTAACCGGCCCGATTGCCTGCAGCGCGCCGGGCTTTACCCGCTGCCGCCGGGTGCGAGCGAGCTGCCGGGGCTGGAGATTGCGGGCACGGTCGTGGGTGCGGGCGATAGCGAGGCTGCCGACTGGATCGGGCGGCGCGTTTGCGCGCTGGTGAACGGGGGCGGCTATGCGCAATATTGCATAGCCCGGCCCGGCGCTTGCCTGCCGGTGCCCGATGGCCTGCCCATGGAACAGGCCGCGGCCTTGCCCGAAACGCTGTTCACCGTGTGGCACAATGTGTTCCAGCGCGGGCTGGCGCGCGATGGCGAGACGCTGCTGGTGCACGGCGGCACCTCGGGCATCGGCTCGATGGCGATCAAGCTCGCCAAACTGTTCGATCTCAAGGTGATCGTGACCTGCGGCAGCGATGCAAAATGCGCGGCGGCGCGCGATCTCGGCGCCGACCATGCGATCAATTACAAGACCGCCGATTTCGTTGAGGAGGTCCGCAAGATCACCGGCAAGGCGGGCTGCCAGATCGTGCTCGACATGGTGGCGGGCGACTACACCCAGCGCAATCTCGATTGCCTTGGCGAAGAAGGCCGGCTGGTGACGATCGCGGTGCTCGGCGGGGCCAGGGCTGAGGTCAACATGGCGAAGTTGATGGTGCGCCGCCAGACCATGACCGGATCGACCCTGCGCGCCCGGTCCGACAGCTTCAAGAAGCTGCTTGCCGCCGAGATTGCCTGCGAGGTCTGGCCGCTAGTGGAAGAGGGCGAGTTGCGGCCGCAGATGGACAAGGTGTTTCCGCTCGCCGAGGCGGCGGAGGCCCATCGCCGGATGGAGGCGGGCGATCACGTCGGGAAGATCGTCTTGGCGGTAGACTGAGCGCGGCCAATTGTTCAGAAGCAGCATTGTAACAGGAGAGACAATGCCATGACTTCGAACCCCGCCCCGATCGCCACGCGCGAGGAACTCTATTCTGCCATCGACACCTACCTTGCCGCGCTCGCGGCGAAGGATGTGTCGCGTGTCGACTGGGCGGACGACGTGGTGTTCACCGAAAACAACGTCCAGCTCATGCTGGGTGACGGGCTGTGGAACACCATCACCAGGGTGCGTGACACTTATGATGTGAAAGCAGCCGATCCGCAGACGGGGCAAGCGAGCTGGTTCGGCATTGTAGAGGAATCGGGCGATGCCGCGGTGATGGCGATGCGCATCGCCATGCAGGGCGGCAAGATCACCGAGGTCGAAACACTGGTTTGCCGCCCGAGCGAGCTCGGCCCGTTCCCGCAGATCGACGACGCACGCCGCCCGCGCCCGGTGCTGGCCGAGGATGTGCCCGAAGCGCAGCGCCGCCCGCGCGAACGCCTGATCGCCATTGCCGATGGCTATTTCGACACCCTTCAGAACAACGACGGCACGCTGTTCACCGATTTCACCGACGAATGCGACCGGATCGAGAACGGGTTGCAGACTACCAATGTCGATATCGAAGGCTATCCGATCTCGAAGATGGGCTGCGCCGACCAGTTCCGCCTCGGCCAGTATATCTACGACGACCGCTTGCGCGACCGCCGCTTCCCGCTGGTCGACGAAGAGAAGGGCATCGTGATCGCGGCCGGCTTCATTGATCACTCGGGCCGCCTCACGGACATCACCTGGACTGATGGCAGCCGCCACAAGTCGATCTTCACCTTCCCGCACAGTTTTGCGCTGCTCGAACTGTTCAAGATCGTCGACGGCAAGATCGCCGAGGTCGAGGCCGTGTTCGTGACCGTGCCTTACAACATGACCTCGCCGTGGGTCGGCAAGCAGCCCTACGTGGTCCGCTAAGAGCCCTATTTGGTGCCCTCCCGGTGCGCGTCAGGCGTGCCGGGCGGTGCCACCCAGGCGTCACACTGTCAGACAAGTGACGCCGAACTGTGAGTCTGCTGTCACATTCATGCGCCATAAGCCTGAGCCCAAGGCAAAACAAATCGGGGCTTTGGCAGCATGTTCGGCAACCATCTTGAAGATGTCTTCGGCGGCAGCACGCCGATGGCGACGATCAGCAACTTTTCGCGGCAGAAGCCCTCGGTCCCAGAGCCTGAGGACAATGGCCGCCGCAAATTTCGCACCGTGTGGATTTCCGACATCCACCTCGGCACCAAGGGCTGCAATGCCGAGCTGCTGATCGACTTCCTCGACAATGTCGACTGCGAGACGATGTATCTCGTGGGCGATATCATCGACGGCTGGCGGCTGAAGAAGAAGTTCTACTGGCCCGCCGCGCATAACGACATCGTGTGGCGGATCATGAAGCGCGCCAAGCGTGGCACGCGCGTGGTATATATCCCCGGCAACCATGACGAGATGTTCCGCCAGTTCACCGGCCTGAACTTCGGCGGCATCGAGATTCGCCGCGCCGCCTTCCACGATACCGCCGATGGCCGCCGCCTGATGGTGCTGCACGGCGACGAATTCGATGCCGTGATGCTGTCGCACCGTTGGCTCGCCTTCGTGGGGGACACGCTTTATCATGTGTTGATGGGGCTTAGTCACCAGGTGAACGTGGTGCGTCGCTGGCTTGGCCTGCCCTACTGGTCGCTTTCGAAAATGGCCAAGCACAAGGTCAAGAACGCGGTCGAGTTCATCGGCCAGTATGAGGAAGTGGTATCGCGCGCCGCTGCCGAGCGCGGGGTCGATGGGGTGGTCTGCGGCCACATTCATACCGCCGAACACCGCATGTTCTCCCATTCGGGCAGGGACATCGAATACTGGAACGACGGCGACTGGGTCGAAGGCTGCAACGCACTGGTCGAGCACGCCGATGGCAAGATGGAAATCCTCCACTGGCCCGACGAGATCGCCGCCCGCGAGGCCGAGGCGGCCGAGCGCGAGGGCACCGCGGTCGCCGCCGCGGCCTGATGCGCGCGAGGCCATCGATGAAAATCGCCCTCGTAACCGACGCCTGGCTCCCGCAGATGAACGGCGTGGTGCGCACGCTGACCACGGTGACCGACGAACTGCGCCGCCGTGGGCACGAGGTCGAGGTGATCTCGCCCGACCTGTTCCGCTCGCTGCCGTGCCCGTCCTACTCCGAGATCCGGCTGGCGCTGACAGGCCCGCGCGAGGTCGGCGCGCTGCTCGATCATTTCTGCGCCGACGCGATTCACATCGCGACCGAGGGGCCGCTGGGCTGGGCGGCGCGGAGCTATTGCCGCAGGCGTGGCTATCCGTTCACCACCGCCTATCACACCCAGTTCCCGGACTATGTCGCGAGCCGGACGGGCCTTCCTGCCAGCGCGATCTGGCCGCTTATCCGCCGGTTCCACGGCCCGGCCGAGAATATTCTGGTGGCTACCGAGACCATCCGCGAGCAGCTGCGCGATCATGGCCTGACGCGGCTCCACCACTGGAGCCGGGGCGTCGATCTTGCCACCTTCGTGCCAGACCATCCGCCGCCCGACCTCTTCTTCGAACTGCAACGGCCGATCCAGCTCTATGTCGGGCGCGTGGCGGTGGAGAAGAACATCGAGGAGTTTCTCGATAACGGCCACCCCGGCTCCAAGGTGGTGGTCGGCGATGGCCCGGCGCTCGATCGGCTGCGGCAGGCCTATCCTGAGGCACACTTCCTCGGGCGCCGATCGGGCGAGGAGCTGGCGGCCTGCTATGCCGGGGCCGATGTGTTCGTGTTCCCGAGCCGCACCGACACCTTCGGGCTGGTGATGATCGAGGCGCTCGCTTGCGGCACGCCGGTGGCGGCCTATCCGGTGCCCGGCCCGCTCGACGTGCTTTTTCCCGGCAGCGGTGCCATGGCCGAACGGCTCGAAGACGCGATTGCCGAGGCGCTCACCTTCTCGCGCGAAGACTGTCTCGCGGCAGGGCGCGCCTTCAGCTGGGACGCCAGCACCGACCAGTTCTGCGATGGGCTTGCGCTGATCTCGCGCGAAGTGCAGATGGCGGGCTTGCAAGCCGCCGCTGCCTGACCACGGGTGGCCCCGCGCGGCGCCCTTGCGCGAAATCCTTGCCGTCTCTCGACAATTGGCCTACATGGAAGGCCAAGGTCGGCCGTCCCGCGAGGGGCGGCCCTTTTATTTCGGGCCGAATTTTCCGCCCGATCTGCACTTGGAGAACCACCGTGGCCCAGCCGACTCCCCTGATGCCGCACGCGACCGCCAGCTGGCTGGTCGACAACACCTCGTTAAGCTTCAGCCAGATCGCTGAGTTCTGCGGACTGCACATTCTCGAGGTTCAGGCCATGGCCGACGACCTCGCCAGCTCGAAGTACACCGGGCGCGATCCCGTGCACTCGGGCGAGCTGACCCACGCCGAGATCGAGCGTGGCCAGGCCGACGCCAGCTATTCGCTGAAGATGCAGAAGGCTCCGGTCGACGTCAGCCGCACCAAGGGCCCGCGCTACACCCCGGTGTCGAAGCGTCAGGACAAGCCCGATGGCATCGCCTGGATCATCCGCAGCCATCCGGAAATTTCGGATGCCCAGATCGGCAAACTGATCGGCACCACACGCAATACCATCAACGCGATTCGCGATCGCAGCCACTGGAACATTGCCAACATCCAGCCCAAGGATCCGGTGACGCTGGGCCTGTGTTCGCAGCGCGAGCTGGATGCCGCCGTGGCCAAGGCGGCCAAGAACATCCCCGTCGTCGAAGGCGAGGAGGTCGAAGCTCCGGTGGTCGACCAGCGCGACGACAAGGAAAAGCTGATCGAGGAACTGCGCCGCGAGCGCGCGGAAGCTGTCAAGGCTGCCTCCCAAGCCGCGCAGGAAGCTGAGGCTGAAGCATGGCTCGAAGCCAAGCGTGCTGCCGAAGCCGACGAGAGCGCATCCAGGCAAGGCTGATCGCCGTACCCCGCAGCAGACGAACATACGGAAAAGGGGCGGCCTTGCGGTCCGCCCCTTTCTCGTCTTCAGCCGCGTATTTTGCGTAAGGTTAGTTGGCCAGTCGCATCTGGTCGCCGTCGGCGCCCGGCAGCGGGGCCACTTCGACCTGCGTTTTGCCCGCAGCGAGATTGGCACCCTGCGGCGCGAACCGGCCATTGACCTGTGCGCCCTGCTCGATGGTGAGCGTCTCGTAGCTGACATCGCCGAGAATGCGCGCGGTCTTCAGGATCACCAGCTCGACCGCGTCGATCCGGCCTTCCACCATTCCGGCGAGCCGCGCGCTCTGCGCCTTGACCTCGCCTTCGATCCGGCTGCCTTCGCCCTGCACCAGCGAGGCGCAGGCAATATCGCCGATCACATTGCCATCGACGTGCAGGTCCGCCGAAGCCTCGACATTGCCGTGAATGGTGACATCCGGCCCGAACACCGAAAAGGTGCCGGAATTAGCCACCCGCCGTCGCTCCGCGTGGCTCCCCGGCGATGCGGGAAGGGTTCGATCTTGCTTCTTCAAGAACATGCGGGGCCGTCTCCAGGAACGGGCGCGGATTCACCGCGCGGCCGTTGATGCGAACTTCGAAATGCAGGTGCGGGCCGGTCGAACGGCCCGAGCTGCCGATGGCACCGATCACCGCGCCCGCCTCGACCTTCTGGCCAACCTGTGCAGCGGAGCGCGACATATGGGCATAGCGGGTGATCATGCCCGAACCATGGCTCACCTCGACCGTGCGGCCATAGCCGCCCTTGATGCCGACGAAGGTCACTTCGCCCTCGGCAGCGGCATGGATCGGCGATCCGTAGGGCGCACGGAAATCGAGGCCCGAATGCATCGCCGCGTGGCCATTGAACGGATCGTGACGTACGCCGAAGCCAGAGCTGATCGAACCGGCATCGGCGGGCATCACCTGCGGCACCCCGTCCAGCCCGCGTTCGAGCGCGCTCATCCGCGCAAGGCTGAGGCCAAGACGTTCGAAGCGCGGATCGAGCGAGCCGTCGCTCTCGGTCGAAAGCAGTTCGAGCGGGCCACCTGTCGCCACCCGATCCTGCGACAGGATCGCGGCGGGATCGAGGCCGAGCGTCCGCAGCGCCTCTTCGGCGCGGCGCGAGCGTTGGTCGGCAAAACGGGTCAGACGTTCTACGAAGGCGAGCTGGCGCGCTTCCAGCTGCGCGAGGCCAACGGCTTCAGGGAAGCTCTCGCCCACCAGGCTGATGAGGCGACCGGCCTCTTCGCTCGAGTCGCTGACGGTGTCGTCGGCGCTCTTGGTCAGCAGATCCTTGGGCAGTTCGCCGGCCAACTGGTCAAGCACGTCCTGCCGCTTGGCGAGGTCGGCCATGGTGGTGTCGAGATCGTCGCGATAGGCTTCGAGACGGTCTTCCGACTTGGCAACGGTCGCCTCGCGGTCGAGCAGCGAGGCAAGTTCGCTGCTGGTCTGGTACTGCGTGATGGCCATGGCACCGAGCGAACCCACCCATAACACGCCAGCCGTCAAAGCGACTGCGGCAGCGCCCATCTGGAGGCGCGGGCTGATCTTGACGAAGCGAACCCGCCCTTGCGAGCGCATGATGAACTCACGCTCTGGAAACCAGGAGCGAATGCGCTCAAGGCGCTTTGCAACCTTAGGAAAAACCAATGCCGACCCCGCCTACAGCGTTACCCCTGTTGGCGAGGGCGATAGCGTATGCTCTGCGAAGGTCGACCTTAACGAATGAAACACGGGGTGAACCGAAGGGCGAACGGGACGAGTCGTGCCAATACGAGAAATATTTTCGCGAAATGTGGGAACTTTTTGCCCGCTCGGATGTGTCCGAATCGCCCCCTGACAAGACGTCGTACGAATGGTATCCCTGCATCTATGGATATTGAACTGAAGACCCGCACGGCCGAATCCGGCCAGGAAAGCCCCACCGATTGCGAGCAGATCGTACACTCGCTTGCGCACGCCGGACGCAAGGCGCAGCGCGTGCTGGC
The DNA here is from genome assembly GCA_027311945.1 of Erythrobacter sp. Taxonomy (GTDB): domain Bacteria; phylum Pseudomonadota; class Alphaproteobacteria; order Sphingomonadales; family Sphingomonadaceae; genus Alteraurantiacibacter. The sequence continues at coordinate 18,402 of DAICXZ010000025.1, read as the reverse complement.
CCTGATGAGCGATGCCGATAAGGCAGACGCCCTGCGCGCCGCCGCTGCCGCCATCCGCAAGGCTGCGCCGGAAATCCTCGCTGCCAACACGAAAGACCTTGATGCGGGCAAGGCCAATGGTCTCGCGCCCGCCATGCTCGACCGCCTCATGCTTGATGAGCAGCGGCTCGAAGGCATTGCTGCCGCGATCGAGAACGTGGCAGGCCTGCCCGATCCGGTCGGTCAGGAGATCGACCGCAGCACCGCGCCCTCGGGGCTCGAACTGGTGCGCCGCCGCATTCCCATCGGCCTAATCGGGATCATTTACGAAAGCCGCCCGAACGTTACTGCCGATGCCGCAGCACTGTGCCTGCGCTCGGGCAATGCGGCGCTGCTGCGCGGCGGGAGCGAGGCGGTGAATTCGAACCGTGCACTGCACGCTGCCTTCACCGAAGGCGTCGCCAGCAAGGGTGTGCCCGCCGAGGCGATCCAGCTGATGCCGACGCAGGACCGTGCTGCGGTTGGTGCCATGCTCAAGGCTGCGGGGCTGGTTGATATGATCGTGCCGCGTGGCGGCAAGAGCCTGGTGGAGCGGGTGCAGAACGACGCCCGCGTCCCCGTGCTCGCGCACCTCGATGGCATCTGCCACACCTACGTCCATTCTGCTGCCGATCCCGAGATGGCGAAGAAGCTGGCACTGAACGCGAAGATGCGGCGCACCGGCATTTGCGGGGCGATGGAGACGCTGCTGCTCGACGCTAGCTTCCCTGCCTCGCAGGATGTCGTTGCCGAACTGCTCGACGCTGGGTGCGAACTGCGCGGAGATGCCCGTGCGCGGGCGCTCGATTCGCGGATCGGCACTGCCTCTGAGGAGGACTGGGACACCGAATATCTCGACGCCGTGCTGTCGGTGGCCGTGGTTGACGGTCTCGATGCCGCGCTTGAACATATTGCGCGCCATTCCTCGGGCCACACCGAGGCCATTGTGACCGCCGATGAAGCCGCCGCCGCGCGCTTCCTGGCCGAGGCTGACAGCGCCATCGTGATGCACAATGCCTCGAGCCAGTTTGCCGACGGCGGCGAATTCGGCTTGGGTGCGGAGATCGGCATTGCGACTGGCCGCCTGCACGCACGCGGGCCGGTGGCGCTGGAGGGTCTGACCACATACAAGTGGCAGGTTCACGGCACGGGGCAAGCGCGCCCCTGAGCCGCGCCGCATAGGGGGAGAGGCCGGATGCGCTACAATCGACTGGGGACGACCGGGATGGTCGTCTCCGAGCTGTGCCTCGGCGCGATGACCTTCGGCAACAAGCCGGGCGGCTTCTTCCAGCATGACCTCGACCAGGCGGGCTCGACCGCTTTGGTGAAGCAGGCGCTCGATGCGGGCGTGAACTTCATCGACACCGCCAACGTCTATTCGTTCGGGCAGAGCGAGCAGTTCACCGGGCAGGCGCTGCGCGATCTCGGCATTGCGCGCGACCAGGTGGTGATCGCAACCAAGGGCATGGGCCCGATGGGCGAGGGGCCGAACGATGGCGGTTATGGCCGCTATCACCTGCTCGGCCAGATCGACGCCAGCCTTGAGCGGCTGGGGCTCGACCATGTCGACCTCTACCAGATCCACGGCTGGGATCCCAACGCAGGTATGGAAGAAGGCCTGCGCGCGCTGGAAGACATCGTACGTTCGGGCCGGGCGCGCTATGTCGGCGTGTCGAACTGGGCGGCCTGGCAGATCGCCAAGGCGCTGGGCATCGCCGAGCGGCGCGGGTGGGATAAATTCGTTTCGAATCAGGCGTTCTACGCTGTCACCGGGCGCGAGCTGGAGCGCGAGATCGTGCCAATGATGCGTTCGGAAGGTCTGGGCCTGCTGGTCTGGAGTCCGCTGATCGGCGGTCTGCTTTCGGGCAAGTATGACTTCGGCGAGGATGGCGCGGTGAAGGGCGAAGGCCGGCGCATGACGCTCGATTTTCCCCGCGCTGACATCGGCCTTGCCGCGCAGGCGGTGGAGGCGATGCGCCCGATGGCGGCTGAGCGCGATGTCTCGGTGGCAGCGGTGGCGCTGGCATGGCTGCTGCATCAGGAGGTGGTGTCGAGCGTGATCATGGGCGCGCGCAAGGCCGATCAGCTGGCGCAGAATCTCGCCGCCAGCGACATCGAGCTGACGGCTGGCGAACTGGAGCAGCTCGCTGCCATCGGCGCGCCTGACGAGGACTATCCGGGTTGGGCGATCAAGGCGCAGAACCACCGCCACGGCTTTCGCGTCACCCCGCGTCGGGCCACCTCTTGCTGAAACAGAGTTCGCGAAAAAAGGGCCAGCGAAGAGGCCGCGATGGACCGCTGACCGGGCTGCTCGGCGGGAGCTTCAACCCGGCGCATGCGGGGCATCGGCGAATTTCGCTGTTCACGCTCGATGCGCTCGATCTGGATGCGGTCTGGTGGCTAGTTTCGCCCGGCAACCCTTTGAAATCGCGCCAAGGCATGGCCCCGCTTGGCGCGCGCGTTCGCTCGGCGCGGCAGCAGAGTCGCCGCGCCCCGATCAAGGTCACCGCGATCGAGCGCGAACTGGGCACCCGCTACACCGTCGATACCCTGCACGCACTCAAGCGCAGGTTCCCCCGTCGCCGGTTCGTGTGGCTGATGGGATCGGACAATCTCGCCCAGTTTCACCGCTGGAAAAGCTGGCGCGCCATTGCGCGGGAAATGCCCATTGCCGTGATTGCCCGCCCCGGCTATGATACTGATGCCCTTGCAAGTCCTGCAATGGCCTGGCTGCGGCGTTACCGGTTATCTGCAGCCCGCTTTCGCAACCGGGGCGAATGGAGCGCACCCGCTCTGATAGAATTGCGTTTCGATCCCGATCCGCGCTCGGCCACAAGGCTGCGCGAACAGGATCCGCACTGGGCGGACGGTTTTTCCGGCTCACCGCCACGCGACGAAGTGACGCATTCTCTCATTCATGATCGCCATAGGGAGCCGGGTGCGTGAGCCGCCGGGCCTCGCTATTGCTCATGAGCATTTCCCTATGAGGAGCCTGACCTTTCGTGATGACCGAAGCGAGCACCGGGGCGCATCCGCGCCGCAGCGATATCGGCACCAGCACCAGAGCAGCAACCATATTTGCAATGACTGACCAACTCTCAGAAATCGAAGCGATCCCCGGATCGCTCCACGCCATGATCCTCAAGCAGCTTGACGACGATCAGGCGCAGGAAATCGTCTCGATCCCGCTCGAGGGCAAGAGCTCGGTGGCCGATCACATGGTGATTGCCTCGGGCCGTTCGACCCGGCAGGTCGCGTCGATGGCGCAGAAGCTGGCCGAGGAGCTGAAGAAGTCCGGCGAGCCGAGCCCGCGAATCGAAGGCCTGCCCGCCGCGGACTGGGTGCTGATCGACGCAGGCGACGTGGTGGTCCATCTGTTCCGCCCCGAAGTGCGCAGCTTCTACAACCTTGAGCGGATGTGGGGCTTCGGCGACGATGGCGAGAAGAAGAGCGCGGTCGGCAGCGCGTAGTTTTCTTTGCGCTCGCCCCTTTGGGCGAGCATCCTCGGTGCCGATCCCTCCGCTTCGCTGCGGGGCACCTGCGGGCGGGCGGTCGCCGCCTTCAGCACAGCCAAGGACATGCTTGCGGTCGCTTCGCGACCGTTTATTGGGCGACTATCATGCTGCTCCATGTCATCGCGCGCGGAAAGATCGCCCGGTCGCCCGAGGCTGAGCTGGTCGCGCGTTATGAGAAGCGCATCACCTGGCCGCTGAAACTCACAGAACTGCCCGAAACCGGCGGCCGTATTCCCGAGCCGCTTACCCCCATGCGCACCGTGCTGCTCGACGAGAAGGGCAAGAACCTCTCCTCAGAAGAGCTTGCCCGCCAACTCGAACAGTGGCGCGATGGCGGGATGCGCGAGTGCCGCTTCGTGATCGGCGCCGCCGATGGTCATGCGCCCGAGGAGCGCGAGGCGGCCGACCTGCTGATCTCGTTCGGGAAGGCCACCTGGCCGCACCTGCTGGTGCGCGCGATGGTGATGGAACAGCTGTTCCGCGCCACCGCCATTCTTGCCGGGCACCCCTATCATCGGGCAGGATAGCGCGATGGACCGCTTCATCCTGCTGCTGATTGCCGTCGGCCTGTTCGCCGCTGCTGCCTTGGCGCAGGCCCCGGTCATGTTCGACAATGCCGACGAAACCCGCGCCGCACTCGCGCAGGCACTGGCCGAACGCCGCGCCGCCCAGGCCCGCAGCACGCAGTTCGAGAAGCAGGCCAGCGAGGCCGAAGACGCCGCCGAACGCTATGCCGCAGAGGCCGCTGCGACCGCCGCGCGCGTCCAGCAGGCCGAGGCCGGGATCGCCGCCGCCAATGCGCGCATCGCCATGATCGACCGTGAGCGGCTTGCTCTGCGCGAGGAAATCGGCCGCCAGCAGCGTCCCGTGGTGCGCCTTACCGCTGCCTTGCAGAAGTTCGCGCGTCGCCCCGTTGCGCTGGCGGTGCTCCGGCCCGGCTCGGTGAAGGACGTCGTCTATCTGCGCGCGCTGATGCACGATGCCGTGCCGCAGGTGCGCGAACGTACGCAGGGCCTGCGCGACCGAATTGCGCGCGGGCGCGAATTACGGCGCGAGCAGCTCGCTGCCACCAAGGTGCTTGCGACGGAGGAGAGCGCACTGGCCGAACGGCGCAAGGAGCTGGCCGAACTTGAAACCGGCCAGCGGCTCGCGGCCCGTGCGGCGGGCAGCACCGCCAGCCGCGAAGCCGACCGCGCGCTGGCGCTGGCCGAACAGGCGCGCGATCTGGGTGGACTGGTCGACGAGCTGGATCGCGCTGCCGCTCTGCGCAGCGAACTGGCCGCCTTGCCCGGCCCGGTCATGCGCCCTCCGCGTCCGCGCGAACCGGGGGCGTCTGGGGTCGAGCTGTTCGGTTCTGCCAATGCGGATGCTGCTGGCCCGGCGCAGAGTGACGGACCCTCGCCCTATATTCTCCCCGTCACCGGCAGGCTCGTCACCGGCTTTGGCGCAAGCGCCGGAGGGAGGGCCAGCAACGGCCTAACCCTCGCGCCCATCGCCGGGGCGCAGGTGGTGGCGCCCGGCGCCGGACGGATCGCCTTTGCCGGAGCCTATCGCGGCTATGGCCGGATCGTCATCGTCGAGCACGCTGGGGGCTGGACCAGTCTCATAACCGGGCTGGCGCGCGCTGATGCCAAGGTGGGCGATCAGGTCGCGGCGGGCGCGCCGGTGGGTGTGGCTGGCCCCGGTCGGCCCACGATCACGCTCGAATTGCGCAAGGCAGGCGAGCCGGTCAATCCGCTCAGCCTTGCCGAGTAACGTCAGACGGCCTTGCGCGGGCGGGGTGGCCGCCTCATCTGGCGTTAACCCGCCTGCTGCGATAGAAGCACGCTGGGACCAGAGCAGGACAATCGCCGCATGACATTTCGCTTCCCCGTCGCCCGTGCCTTCCGCGCTGCCGCCTTGTGCACGGCCCTCGCGCTTGTGCCGGCAACGACCGCCGGTTTTGCGCAGGTCGAAAGTCGCGCTTCGCCCGAGTTTGCCAAGCTCTTCGCGACCTATCAGCGGATCAAGGCGAGCTACGTCGATCCGGTTGAGGACGAGGTGCTGATCCGCGGCGCGATCGACGGCATGCTGGCCGCGCTCGATCCGCATTCGGCCTATCTCGATGGCACCGCGCTCGACCGGCTCGAGACCATGATCGACGGGAATTATCAGGGCCTCGGCATCTCGGTACAGATGGAAGAGGGCGTGGTGAAGGTCGTCTCCCCGTTCAAGGGCAGCCCGGCCGAGGCCTCCGGGATCAAGGCGGGCGACTACATCACCCATATCGACGGCAAGCTGATCTACGGGCTCGATATCAATGACGCGGTTGCCCAGATGCGCGGCCCGGCGGGCAGCCCGATCGAACTGACCATCGTGCGCCCCGGCCGTGACGCCAGCTTCGAGGTTTCGGTGACGCGCGGGCTGATCGAGCTGGAGCCGGTTACCTTCGAACTGAAGAGCGGCAATGTCGGCTATATCTCGGTCAACGAGTTCTCCGCCGATGTTGGTAAGGATGTCGCGCAGGCGCTCACGGCGTTGCAAAGCGATGCGACCGGGCGGCTGACCGGGCTGGTGCTCGACCTGCGGCGCAATCCGGGTGGTTCGCTTGATGAGGCGGTGACGCTGTCGGACCTGTTCCTCACCAAGGGCCAGATTGTTTCGCAGCGCGGTCGCACCCGGCGCGACACGATCTACTACGATGCCGAAAGCGCCTTCCCAGGCGATGCGGCGGCGGGCCTGCCGATGATCGTGCTGATCGACGAAGGCTCCGCCTCGGCCTCCGAGATCGTGGCGGGCGCCTTGCAGGATCACAACCGCGCGCTGATCATGGGCGAGCGTTCGTTCGGCAAGGGTAGCGTGCAGACGCTGCTGCCGCTCACGCGCGACAGCGCATTGAAGCTCACCACCGCGCGCTATTATACGCCTTCGGGCCGCTCGGTGCAGGAAGGCGGGATCGATCCCGACATTCGCGTGCCGCAGCTGAGCGATCCCGATGCCGAACGTCGCCAGCGCCTCGCCCTGCGCGAGAGCGACCTGCGCGGGCACCTGGTCGGCGAAGTGGCGGCGGCGGACGAGGCGCTCGAACGCGACCGCCTCGACGATCCGCGGTTCCAGCTTACTGCCGAACAGCTCGAGGAGCAGGGGATCGAAGACTTCCAGCTCGACTATGCCCTGCGCACGCTGCGCCGCACCGGCGGCACCGCCATTGCGGCGCGCGATCGGTAAGGTTGAGCGATGTCCGACCTGTCGCTGTCTGATCGAAATGCGCGCCTGCTGGCGCTGATCGTGCCGCTGGCCCTGCTGGGCGGGGCTTACCTGTCGGAATATGGCTTCGGGCTTTATCCGTGCGAGATGTGCTGGTGGCAGCGCTACCCGCATTTCGCCGCCGTGGTGCTGGCGCTGCTGGCCTTCGTTGCTCAGCCGAAGCGGGTCTGGACCGCGCTCGCTGCGCTGGCGATTGCCGTTTCCGGCGCGATTGGCCTGTTTCATGCCGGGGTCGAATATGGCTGGTGGGAAGGCATCACCGGCTGCTCCACAACCGTAAGCGGCACGGCGAATGCGCTTGAAGCGGTGCTCAACGCGCCGATCATCCGCTGCGATGTCGCGCAGTGGGAGCTGTTCGGCATTTCGCTCGCGGGGTGGAACGGGCTGTTCTCGCTTGGTAGTGCAGCGGCGATCTTTGGGCTGTTGCTGGCGAAGGAGCGCATCTGATGAAAGACCGTAGCGCAATGATCAGGGTTGATCAGGCGGGCGAATTCGGTGCCACGCGCATCTATGCGGGACAGCTTGCTGTGGTCGGAGAACGCGGGCCGCACGCGGCGCAGATCCGCCACATGGCCGAGCAGGAGAAGGTTCACCGCGCCAAGTTCGATGCGCTGATGGCGGAGCGCGGCGTGCGCCCCACGGCGTTGCAGCCGTTCTGGTCGATCGCGGGCTTTGCGCTGGGCGCGGGCACGGCGCTGATCGGGCCCGAGGCGGCGATGGCCTGCACCGCCGCGGTGGAGGAAGAGATCGACCGCCACTACACCGCCCAGCTCGACGAGCTGGAGGCCGATGGCGACGATCCCGAACTGGCCGGACTGGTCGAGCAGTTCCGCGAGGAAGAGCGTGAGCACCGCGACACCGCGCTGGCTTCGGGCGCGGAGCAGGCGCCGGCCTACCCGCTGTTGTCCGGTGCGATCCGGCTCGGCTGCCGGGTGGCGATCAAACTTGCCGAACGCGTCTGATCGTTGTTCTGGATCAATGGCGCTTCATCGCGCGTTCAATAGATCATACGAATAGTAATTGCCCCGGCCTTGCCCCCACCGATCCAGAGGGCCGACCCAGAGGAACGCCATGACCCGACTGTTTGCCCTTGCCGCCATTTCCGCCACACTTGGCCTCGTGCCTGCCACCGCCTCGGCGCAGGACGATGCTGGCGACCGGGTCAACATGGTCAACGTCTACGGCGACGATGCTTGCCCGCAGTCGGACGGTGATACGATCACGGTCTGCGCGCGCTTTCCCGAGAGCGAGCGCTATCGCATCCCGCGCAACCTGCGCGAGAGCAATTCGCCCGACAATGAGGCGTGGACGCAGCGCGCGCAGAGCCTTGAAACGATCGGCAAGTTCGGCCCGATGTCGTGCTCGCCCGCCGGTGCTGGCGGCGATCTGGGCTGTACGGTCCAAATGATCGAAGCCGCCTACCGCGAACGCGAAGCGGGCAGCGACGTTCGCTTCAGCGAGCTGATCAACGAGGCCCGGCAGGAGCGCCTTTCGGAAATCGACGGCGAGGCTGCCGCCACGCAGGAGCGAGTCGAGCAGCTCGAGCGTGCCTATATGGAGCGGCTTGAGGCCGAGCGTGACGCGCCATTGCCGGATGAGGAAAATTCTGAGCCGGAGCCGCAGGTTGTCGATCCCGGCGCCGTTCCCCCGCCGCCGGGCGAGTAATCGGTCTTAGCCGCCGGGATAGCGGGCGAACTCGGGCAGGGCGGCAAGGTCTGCCATCCATGCCCGCCGCTCGGCCACCTGGATTTGTGCCTGCGGAGCGAGCGCATCGGGATCGTCGAGCGTGACTGAGGGCAGGTCGACGATTCCCGGCAATGCTTCCTCGTTCACGAAGGCCAGCGGTGTTCCGCAGGTGCCACAGAAGCTGCGCGTCGATCCGCTCGCCGCGGTGTAGCGGACCGGCTCGGCGCCGCTGAAGCGAACCTGCTCAGTCTTGAAGGCAATCCAGCCGACCACCGGGGCGCCATGCGCCATCTGACAGTCGCGACAATGGCACAGGGCATGGTGCGCCGACTCGTCTTCAGCCTCGTAACGCACCGCTCCGCAGCGGCATCCACCTGTGATCATAACGGCCCCTCCTGATTCGCTTCAGGATGGAACGTATGGAGAACAACTGCCTCAGGCCAGCGAAATGTCGGGTGCGTCTTCCTGCTTCATGCCGACCACGTGATAGCCCGCATCGACATGGTGCGTCTCACCCGTCACGCCCGAAGAAAGGTCGGACAGGAAGTAGAGCCCCGCGCCGCCGACATCCTCGATGGTCACGTTGCGGCGCAGCGGCGAGTTCAGCTCGTTCCATTTCAGGATATAGCGGAAATCGCCGATCCCGCTTGCCGCCAGCGTCTTGATCGGCCCGGCGCTGATCGCGTTCACGCGGATACCTTCCGGCCCCATGTCGTTGGCGAGATACTGCACGCTGGTTTCCAGCGCCGCCTTGGCCACGCCCATCACGTTGTAATGCGGGACAACCTTTTCCGCGCCATAGTAGGTCAGCGTCACGATGGAGCCGCCGTCCTTCATCAGCGGACGCGCGCGCTTGGCCGCAGCCACCAGCGAATAGACCGAGATGTTCATCGTCATCAGGAAGTTATCGAGGCTGGTATCGACATATTTCCCGCGCAGCTCGTTCTTATCGGAAAAGCCGATCGCGTGGACGAGGAAGTCGAGCTTGCCCCAACGCTCCTCGATCGCGGCGAAGGTGGCGTCCATCGCGTCCATGTCCGACACGTCGCATTCCACGAGGAAATCGCTGCCGATCTGCGCCGCCAGCGGCTCCACCCGCTTCTTGAGCACTTCGCCCTGATAGGAAAATGCCAAGTCTGCACCATGCTCGGCCAGCTTCTTTGCAATACCCCAGGCCAGCGACTTGTCGTTCGCAAGCCCCATGATGAGGCCCTTCTTGCCTTGCATCAAACCGTTCATCCCTCGGGATTCTCCGTCGTTACTTTCTGCGCCGCTCTAGCGCGATTGTCCTGCTGCCCGACCCAGTCCTGCTCTTCCGGGCTTTCCACCAGAGCTGCATTCAATTCCGCGCCCATCACCAATCCTAGGCCGATGAGCCAGAAAAAGAAAAGCACGATCATCACGCCGGCCAGCGAGCCATAGGTCGCGTCGTAGGAAAAGACCATGCCAAGCAGCGGCGGCAGTGCGAGTGTGACCAGAATCCACCACACGGTCACCAGCAGGGCACCGGGCCATTTCCGGTATCTGCTGCGGCGATAGCGTGATGGGGTAAGCGTGTAAAACAGCGCATAAAGCGATCCGAACAGGCCGAAGGCGGGCACGATGCGCGACCAGGCGAGGCTGCCGAGCAACTCCTTTAACTGAGGGAAATAGGCCTCGATCACCTGCATCGCCGCACCGATCAGAACATTGGCCAGCAGGCTCAGCATCAGAACCACCACCGCGCCGATGATGATGCCGGTCGAGGCGAGCCTGCGCTTCCACAAGGCCTTTTCGGCCCTGGTGCCGAAGGCGCGGCGCAGCATATCGCGCAGGGTCTCGATCAGCCCTCCCACGGTCCAAAGGCCGAACAGTCCGCCCACCCACAGCAGCCAACCGCTGCGCTGCTCGATCACGTTGCGAGCGACCGGGCCGATCACCTCGCTAACCACCGGCGGGAAGGCGGAAAGCACGGCAACGATGGTCGCGGTCTGCTCGCTTTCCTCGCCGATCAGCGTGAACAGCGCGGCGCCGGAAATAAAGAAGGGGAAGATTGCCAGCATCGCCAGATAGGCGAGGTTTCCGGCATGGATGAAGCCATCGGCAAAGGTGCCCAACGCCACACGCTTGCCTACCTCGAAGAAGCGGGTCCCCGGGCCGACTTCACGTTTGACGCTGGCAGGGAGGCCAAGCTTGATTCGCCTGCGCGCCTCGCGCCGACGCGCCTCGGGTGTCAGATCGGGTATGGATTCTTCTTCGTCTTCGGGAACGTCGAATTCAGGCTCGTCTGGCGCATCGGTCATGGGGGCTCCTGATGGATCGGACGGACCGCGCCTTAGACTCCCAGGCTGGCGCGGACGGGGCTGCTTTCGCTCCAACCCTCGAGCCGCTTGGAAAGGTCCGCGCAATCATCGGGCAGGACGATTTCCAGCCGCACCAGCTGGTCGCCGCGCCCGCCGCCCTTGCGCGAAAAGCCCTTGCCCTTGAGCCGCAACACCTTGCCCGAGCTGGTGCCCGGTGCCACGGTCATCATCACCGGGCCATCGACCGTGGGCAGCTTGATCTTGGCCCCGTCCACTGCCTCCTTGAGCGTGATCGGCAGGTCGAGCCGCACGTCATCGCCCGACCGGGTAAAGAAGGGATGGGACTGCACATCGATGGTGACGATCCCGTCACCCGGTCCGCCCGGCCCTTCCTGGCCCTTGCCCTTGAGCCGCATCTGGGTGCCGTTCTCCACGCCTTCGGGCAAAGACAGGTCGATGGTCTTGCCATCGGCCAGGGTGATCCGCTGCTTGGTGCGCGAGGCGGCGTCAACAAAGCTGACCGAGAGGCGATAGTTGATGTTTGCGCCCTTGCTGCGCGGCTGCGAACCGCCGCGTGCGAAACCGCCGCCTCCAAAGCCAGCGCCCCCGCGCGAGGAGCCGCCTCGGCCGAACAGCCCTTCGAACAGGTCGCCGAGGTCCACTTCCTCACCGCCGAAGCCCCCGCCGTTACCGCGTGCGCCGGGGCCCCCGCGAAACGGCCCGCCTCCGCCTCCGCCGCCATAGCCGAAGGGCATTGCAGGATTGCCGTCGGCGTCGATCTCGCCCCGGTCGAACTGGCCGCGCTTTTCCTTGTCGGACAGCAGGTCGTAGGCTTGAGTTACGCGGCTGAAGCGGTCCGACGCCTGCGGATTATCCTTGTTGCGATCGGGGTGCAGTTCCTTGGCCAGCTTGCGGTAGGCGGACTTGATGTCCTGCTCGGTCGCGCTCCGGCTAACGCCAAGGGTGGTATAAGGATCTGCCATGGTGTGTTAGCTAGGTAATGCGCGGGGTGAAGGCAAGAACCAAGCCTGCAACCGATTGTCCATCGAATGAGAGACGACCTTGCCACGCGATTTCCGTGGATTAGCCAGCGGCTCTTTCCTACGTGCGGCTGTCGCGGTAGGCGTCCTGCATGATAGTTCCGCAGCAGTTAAGCGCATCGGCTTTTCTGCCTCAGGACACTGTCACACCTGTCACACCTTGGGCCTTAGCAATGACCGACCTGACCGATACCATCCCCGATAGCGACCCGTTCGCCCTGTTCGACCAGTGGTTTGCCGAGGCGCAGCAAAGCGAGCCCAACGATCCCAATGCCATGGCGCTGGCCACGGCGACGCCGGACGGGGTGCCCTCGGTGCGGATGGTGCTGCTGAAAGGGCACGGGCCCGAGGGCTTCGTGTTCTACACCAATGCCGAGAGCCGCAAGGGCGGCGAGATCTTCGCCAATCCACGCGCGGCGCTGCTGTTCCACTGGAAGAGCCTGCGCCGCCAGATCCGTATCGAAGGCCCGCTCACCGAGGTGACCAGCGCCGAGGCCGACGATTACTTCCACTCGCGCCCGCTGGTCTCGCAGCTGGGGTCGGCGGCGTCCGACCAGTCGCGCCCGCTGGATTCGCGCAACACCTATCTGGCGCGGGTGAAGGCGCTTGAGTCGGAGCTTGGCGGGGCCGAGGTGCCGCGCCCGCCGCACTGGACCGGCTTCCGCCTTGCGCCCGAGCGGATCGAGTTCTGGCTCGCCGAGCGCAACCGCCTGCACGAGCGGCGCCAGTTCGTCCGCAGCGGAGGCGGCTGGTCGAGCACGCTGCTCTATCCATGAGCGATGACCGTGCCCGTCTGACCCGCTCCGCAGCCTTCGCCTCGATCGCGATGGCACTGCTGCTTGGCGCGCTTAAGCTCTGGGCGGTGGCGCAGACCGGTTCGACCGCGATGCTCGGCAGTCTGGCCGATACCGCGCTCGATCTGGTCGCCAGTTTGGCCACGCTGGCGGGCGTGTGGGTCGCGGCGCAACCCGCGGACCGGGAGCATCGCTTCGGCCACGGCAAGGCCGAGGCGCTGGCGGCGATGTTCCAGATCCTCCTGATTACGCTGTCGGCTTCCGCCATTGCCTTTCGCGCGGTGCTGCACCTTGCCAATGGCGGCGAAACGCAGGCGGCCGAGCAGGGGATTGTCGTTTCGGTCATCGCCATTGCCGGCACCCTCGCGCTGGTGGCCTGGCAACGCCATGTTGTGCGCAAGACCGGCTCCTTGGCGATCCACACCGATTCGGTACACTACCAGTCCGACCTGCTGCTCAACTGCGCGGTGATCGCGGCGCTGGTGCTCGATCAGTATCTTGGCCTCAGCAAGGCCGATCCGCTGTTCGGCCTCGCCATCGCGGCATGGCTGGTGTTCAACGCCTGGCGCGCCTCGATTGACGCGATCGACGCGCTGATGGATCGCGAGTGGCCCGAGGACAAGCGCAGCGCCTTCGTGGCGGCGGCGGCGAAGCATCCAGAACTGTCGCGCCTGCACGACCTGCGCACCCGCACGAGCGGACACACCGACTTCGCGCAGTTCCATGTCGACCTTCCCGGCAATTACACCGTTGCCAAGGCCCATGCGATCATCGACCGGGTCGAGGCCGATCTGTACGCACAGTTTCCGGGGCTCGAACTGCTGATCCATATCGACCCGGCTGGCCATGTCGACGAGCCCGACAACATGTTGGTCGAGGAAAACGAATTTACCCGGCTGGAACAGGAGCCCCCGAAATGACCACCAGCCCGACAATCCGCGTGCCTTATGTCCATGTCGATGCCTTCGCCAGCCGCGCCTTCGGCGGCAATCAGGCGGCGGTGATGGTGCTGGGCGAGTGGCTGCCCGACGCGCTGCTGCAGCAGATCGCGGCGGAGAACATGTTTGCCGAGACCGCCTTCCTCGTCGCCACGCCGGGCGGGGCGGCCGAGTTTGAGCTACGCTGGTTCGCGCCCGCCTGCGAGGTCGCGCTTTGCGGTCATGCCACGCTGGCTGCTGGTCATGTCGTGCTGCGGCAGGACCACGAGCGCGAAGTGATTCGCTTCGCCACGCGCAAGGCGGGAGTGCTGGCGGTGAGCCGCGCGGGCGAGGGTTACGAGCTGGCCTTGCCCGCGATTGCGACCGATGATGCGCCGCCTGCCGGAATTGCCGATGGCCTCGGCAAGTCGCCCGCCGAACTGGCGTGGTCGGCCAAGGGCTATCTCATCGCCCGCTACGACAGCGAGGCCGAGGTGTGTGCGCTCGCGCCCGACATGGCGCAGTTGGCAGACAACGGCGACATCGCCTTCATCGCCACCGCGCGCGGTGCTAATACCGACGTAGTGAGCCGCGTGTTCGTGCCCGGCGCGGGCATTCCCGAAGACAGCGTGACCGGCTCGGCCCATGCTGCGCTGGCCGTGTTCTGGACGCCGCGACTCGGCAAGGAAAGCTTCCGTGCGCATCAGGCTTCGGTGCGGGGCGGCGATCTCGGCGTCAGGCTGGCGGGCGACAAGGCAATTCTCACCGGCCAGTGCGTGACCGTGGCCGAGGGGCTCTATTACCTCCCCGGATAGAGCTGGACGATATCGGCCAGCTGTTCGACCAGCGCGTGCCGCTCCGGCCCGTCGGTCTTGCCGAGGCGCACGACGGTCAGGCTCTGATCGGGCGAGACGATCACATATTGCCCCAGATGGCCCACGGCGGCGAAAGCTGAATCCGGGCCGCGCGCAGCAAACAGCTCGTTGCGATCTCCGTCCGAGGGGCGGTTAAGCCACAGCTGTGCGCCATAGTCGGGCGAGGCGGGGCTGGGTGCGCGCATGAATTCGATCCATCGGCGCGGCACGATCTGGGCACCTTTCACCGAGCCGCCATGGCGCAGGAATTCGCCGAACTTGCCCCAGTCGCGCGCGGTCGCCCAGACCGAGCTGCCGCCGACCAGCGTGCCTGCTGCATCGTATTCGCCGACCATGCTCTCCATCCCGACCGGTGCGGCAAGACGCGCGTCGAGGAAGCTCGCCATCGCCTGCTGGCGCTGCACGGGGGAGCCATCGGGCGCGATCAGGTCAGTCGCGATATCGGCGAGGATGACGCTGGTCGCGGTGGAGTAACGGAACTCCTCGCCCGGCACGGTCTCCAGCGCCTGCGCCTCGGCGAAGGCGGCCATGTCGTCGTGACCCTTGAGGTACAGCATCTCGACCTCGCTCGATTCGTAAGGCGGATCGTAGCCTTCGCGGTGGCGCAGGCCTGAGCGCATCTGCAGCAAATGGCGCAGCGTGATCTCACCGCGCGGATCGCCCGCGCGCTGCCAGCTGGACACCGGGGCCGCTTCGTCGAGTTCCAGCCTGCCGTCGGCCACCAGCATGCCGATCAGCACGGCGGTCACGGTCTTGCTCATCGACCAGCCGACGAAGCGGGTCTCCTCGCTCATGCCCTCGCCATAGCGTTCGGCGACGACCTCCCCCTTGTGCAGCACCACCAAGGCGTAGGTGGTGCCGATGCCATCGGCGGTGAACAGATCGTCAACCGCGCGCGCCAGCTGTTCGCGGGGGACGCCCGGATCGGTCACCACCGCTTCCAAAGCGCCTTCGGGCAGCGGGGGCAAGGGGGGCGGGCCGTCCTGCGAGCAGCCTGCCAGCAGGGCGAGAGGCAGGGCCAGTGCAGCGAGACTTGGCCTGCGGGCGAGCTTGGGGCAAGGGGAGGCGAAACGCAGCATGACTGGCGCGGGCAATCGAACAGGACAGGGTAAATGGCAACCGCAAAACGCAGATCGTCGGCCTCGCGCAAGCAGCGCCGTACGCCGCCTTTTGCCACCATTGCCCTGGTCGTGCTGGTAGCCGGCGCGGCTGCGTGGTGGAGCTGGGGTGAAGAGGCCGCCGGCTATGCCGCAGTGGGCACGGCCTACGGCGCGAAGGGCGCCTGTTCATGCCGCTACATCGGTGGTCGCGATCTCAAGAGCTGCGAACAGGACTTCGTGCCCGGCATGGATCTGGTGATGGTGAGCGAGGACGAGGCCACGCGCTCGGTCTCCGCCAGCGTGCCGCTGATCGCCAGCCACACCGCGCAGTATCGCGAGGGCTTCGGCTGCGTGCTCGAACGCGTCGGCGGCTAATTAGCTAAGGGCGCTTTCGGTCGCTTCGATCCAGCCCCCGCCGAGCACCCGCTCACCCGCATAGATCACCGCTGCTTGCCCCGGCGCAACGCCATACTCGGGCGTGGCGAAGCGGATCGTGCAGGCATTCCCGTTGCCCAGTTCGCCTTCCAGCGTGATGGGGACGGGCTTGGCGAGAGAGCGGACCTTCGCCGTAAGCGGGCCTTCCGGAATGGGGCCAATCCGGTTGGTCTCGATAATCCGCGCCGCGCCCACCGCCAGCAGCCGCTTAGGGCCGACGCGCACCTCGGCGCTCTCGGCATCCAGCTCCACGACATAGAGCGGCTCGGGCTGGCCGCCGATCTCCAGCCCGCGCCGCTGGCCGACCGTATAATGGATGATCCCGGCATGCTGGCCCAGCACTTCGCCGCTTTCGGCATGGACGATCGCGCCCGCCCGTCCGCCTTCGGGCCGCACCGACTTCACGATCTTCGCATAGTCGCCATCGGGGACGAAGCAGATGTCCTGGCTGTCGGGCTTGCTTGCCACGGCAAGGCCAGCGCTTTCGGCCAGTTTGCGCACCTCGGGCTTGGGCAACCCGCCAAGCGGGTAGCGAAGATAGCCAAGCTGCGCGCTGGTGGTGCCGTAAAGAAAGTACGACTGGTCGCGCGCCGGATCTGTCGCGCGGAGCAGCAGCGGGCCATCGGCGCTCTCTTCGCGGCGGACATAGTGGCCGGTGGCCAGGCAATCGCCGCCAAGCTCGCGCGCCATTGTCAGCAGATCGGTGAACTTCGGCCCCATGTTGCAGCGGATACAGGGGATCGGGGTGCGCCCGGCGAGATAGTCGTCGGCGAACTGCTCGACCACTTCCTCGCGAAAGGCGCTCTCGTGGTCGAACACATAGTGCGCAATGCCGAGCCGGTCGGCGACCCTTTGCGCATCGCGGATGTCGTCGCCCGCGCAGCAGGCACCCTTGCGGCCGGTGGCGGCTCCATAGTCATAGAGTTGCAGGGTGATGCCGATCACCTCGGCCCCGCTCTGCGCGGCAAGCGCGGCCACCACTGAGCTATCCACGCCGCCCGACATCGCGACCACGATGCGGCAGTCGCTGGCCGGGCGGGGCAGGTCGAACAGGCTGGCCGTATCGAGCGGCGCGGCAAGAACAGGGCTGTCGGGCATCATGCGCCCATACAGACTATGGCGCCGCCCGCCAATCCTTGCCCGGCTTTACGCAGCAGGACCATGTAAGAGTGGTTAAGTCCTGCTTTACCGGTTCTTGACGCTTGTTGGCCTATGATCATTGGATGTTCGAGCCCAAGACCCCCTTTGTGCCCGAGAACGCGGCGCCCGCCAGCGAAGACGAATCGCAGGCTGGCCTGCGCCGCGTCTCGTGGAGCGAGCTGAACGCGCGGCTTACTGCTGCGCGCGAGCTGCGCATGGCGTTCGGTGAGGGTGATACAGGCGATGCTGCGAGCTTCGACGCGGAGATGGCACGGCATGTCGCACATCTGCACGAGCCGCCCGGGCAGCATGGTAAAAATCGTGTTAACCCTGATCATTCAACCAATGGCAAACGCAAGGATGGCATCACCTCCCCAAGACACGAAGACTGGCGACCGGCCACCCGAGGTAAAGAATGATCGAGAACCAGAAAATCCGTCCGGCGCAGGTCATCGGCCCCCTTGGCGAGCCGCTGACGATCGACGACCTGCCCTCACCCAACACCAAACGATGGGTGGTAAGGCGCAAGGCTGAGGTGGTTGCCGCAGTCAATGGCGGCTTGCTGACCATTGATGAAGTGCTTGAGCGCTATGGCCTCACTCTGGAAGAATTCGCCGGCTGGCAGCGCGCCGTCGACCGTTCGGGCATGCAGGGCCTGCGCGTAACCCGCATCCAGCACTATCGCGACCTTTACGAACGTCAGCTAAAGTACTGATACGACGGACGGAGAAATCGTCCACCTCCTGATTCCCAAGCTTGGCCCACTCGCTTCGTCGCGAGTGGTGCACGGTTTGACGCAACCGTCGGTAGTGGCGGAACGTACCGGATGATCGCCAGTATCTTCGGTATAGTCAAACAGGAGGAATCGATATGGGTTGGATTATTGCTATCATCGTTGGCGGTGTCGCCGGATGGCTGGCGTCGATGGTGATGAACCGCGATGGCTCCATGGGCATTATTGCCAATGTCATCGTCGGCTGTGTCGGTTCGCTGATCGGTAATGCGCTGGCCGGGCCGCTGCTCGGTGTGCAGGGAACGGTTCAGGCATTCTCACTGACCGGACTGCTGATCGCCATCGCCGGTGCCATTGTGCTGCTCGCGATCGTAAACCTCATTCAGCGCGGTCGCGTTCGCTGACAATTTGTTACAAACGCAAACATAGGGGCGCAAACCAACGGGTTTGCGCCCCTTTTGTTATGTTGCGGGCTTGTCGTTAGAGCGGTTTTCGACCGCTTTGAATCGCGCGGGGATTCCCACAGGCTCTGATTTCTGATTCAGACTCCGTGCTGGTGAAGGAGGCCAGCATGGATGGCTCAACCTCTCTCGATGGATTTGCGTTCGCGGCTTCTGGCGG
>DAICXZ010000023.1 GCA_027311945.1 Erythrobacter sp. | reverse complement strand
TCCCCGATTTACACCGGGGGAGCCGGCTATCCGTCAAAATTGGCGACCAACCCAGTAGCAGAACAAGTCCGCTTCACCGCGTCGGTGGAGCCCATCTAGGCCCCACCCGAGATTCGGTCAACACCGTTTTTGCAGTTTTGTGAAACTCACGGATTATCAGAGGAATGTGACCGTTTGGCGTGCATGTGGACGGCCACCCTAACGACGATGAGCCGGTGAATCATGTCGCGCAGCCGAATCGCGCCGATTTACGAATCGGACGAGGCGGGTGCGCGTGCCGCCGGTTCATTGGACGCGGAGCCAGGATATCTTCAGCTATCGGAGGTCCGCGACGCAGCGAAGGACTCGACGTGAGGTTTGCCTTTATCATGCAACACCAAGGGATCTGGTCAGTGGCATGGATGAAGGCTTGCGCTCGGCCATCGCCGGCAATGTACTGGATCGCCAGCTCACCGCCGACTGACCCAACCAGAAGTGGGTCGCAGACTTCAACCATGGCCCTTGTTTACTGCGGTCATCTATACTGCGGTCATCGACCTGTTCTCACGCAGGGTGGAGGGCCGAGGCGACGGTGGATGGGTGCGAGTAGATCGAAGGGTTCCACAACCCGCCCCGGCCTGGGACCGGAACCTGAGTAATATGCGCAGGGCCCGGCCTACATTCCATGCTTGCCGCCCCATTTCCACCCAATCGGATTTGACCCAAGCTCCGCTGGACAAGGCGCGGCCAGCCGGGGCATAGGCCAAGGCCATGCACGACCTCAGATTCATCCGCGAAAATCCCGCCGATTTCGATGCTGCCCTCGCCCGCCGTGGGGCAGAACCCGCCTCGCAGCGGCTGCTCTCCCTCGATGCCGAGCGGCGCGACAATTCGACCCGGCTGCAACAGGCCCAGAGCCGTCGCAACGAAGCCTCGAAGGCTATCGGTCAGGCCATGGGCCAGGGCGACAAGGACAAGGCCGAAGCGCTGAAGGCCGAGGTCGCCGAGCTCAAGCAGGCCATGCCCGAGCTGGAAGAGCGTGCCCGTCAGCTTGGCGCGGAGCTGGATGCGGCGCTTGCCAGCCTGCCCAACCTGCCCGCCGACGACGTGCCTGAAGGCGCGGACGAAGAGGGCAACGTCGAGGTTAGCCGCTGGGGCACCCCGCGCCAGTTCGCCTTCACCCCGGTCGAACACGCCGACCTCGGCCCCGTTCTCGGGATGGATTTTGAGACCGGCGCAGCGATGAGCGGCGCGCGTTTCACCTTCCTGCGCGGCCCGATGGCGCGCCTGCACCGGGCGCTGGCGCAGTTCATGCTCGACTTCCAGAGCGGCGAGCGCGGTTATACGGAATGCAACCCACCCGTACTGGTACGCGACCATGCGCTCTATGGCACCGGGCAGTTGCCCAAGTTCGCCGAAGACCTGTTCCGCACCGGCAACGACCTGTGGCTCATCCCCACCGCCGAGGTTTCGCTCACAAATTCGGTGCGTGAGCAGATCATCGAGGACCTGACCCAGCCAATCCGCCTCACCGCGCTCACGCCCTGTTTCCGCTCCGAAGCGGGCGCGGCGGGCAAGGATACACGCGGGTTCATCCGCCAGCACCAGTTCGAGAAGGTCGAGCTGGTCTCGATTTGCCGCGAGGAAGATGCCGCAATTGAACACGCGCATATGGTCGCCAGCGCCGAGGCAGTGCTCGAAGCGCTCGAACTGCCCTATCGCAAGATGCTGCTGTGCACCGGCGACATGGGCTTCGGCGCGCGCAAAACCTTCGACCTCGAAGTGTGGCTGCCGGGGCAGGACGCCTATCGCGAAATCAGCTCGGTCAGCTGGTGCGGCGAATTCCAGGCGCGCCGCATGAACGCGCGCTATCGCCCCGAGGCCGGCGGCAAGAAGACTGCGTTCTGCCACACGCTCAACGGTTCGGGCCTCGCCGTGGGCCGCACTCTGGTGGCAGTGATGGAGAACTACCAGCAGGAGGATGGCTCGATCACCGTGCCTGCTGCGCTCGCGCCCTATATGGGCGGGGTCGAAGTTCTGAAGCCGCTGGGCTAGAGCCGCACCCATGCGCATCCTCCTCACCAACGACGACGGCATCCACGCCCCCGGCCTCGCCCTGCTGGAGACAATCGCCCGCACGCTGAGCGACGACGTGTGGGTCTGCGCTCCGGCGGAGGAGCAGTCGGGCGCGGGCCATTCGCTTACCTTGCACAGCCCGGTGCGGCTGCGCGAACACGGCGACAAGCGCTACTCCGTCACCGGCACGCCAAGCGATTCGGTAAACCTTGCCCTGCGCAAGCTATTTGCCGACCAGACGCCCGACCTGGTGCTTTCGGGCATCAACTCGGGTGAGAACCTCGCCGACGACATTACCTATTCGGGCACCGTCTCGGCAGCGATGGAGGCGGCGCTCGCGGGCATTCCGGCCATCGCGCTCAGCCAGGCTTTTCGCGACATGGGCCGGAGCTTCGCCGCAGCCGAGGAATGGGGCGCCAAGGTACTGGGGCCGCTGATGGCCACCGCCATGGCCAAACGCACGCTCGTCAACGTGAACTTCCCCGCCTGTGCGCCCGATGCGGTGCGCGGCATCCGTGTCGTGCGGCAGGGCTTTCATGACTATGCGCGCGGCAGTGTCGTCGAGGGCACCGACCCGCGCGGGCGCAATTATTATTGGTTTGGGCTTGAGGAAATGGAGCATACGCTCGATCACGGGACCGACCTGGAAGCTGTGGCCGAGAACTACGTGGCTGTGACGCCGCTCCAGCTCGATCTTACCGACCACGCCGCCATCGGTCGGCTCGCGGAACGGTACGCCGAATAGGCAATGGGAGGATCAGGCATCTTCGAAGACCATCCTCCCAAGCGATCCATTGGCACCCGGCGCCGGTTCTCCCCGCTGCGCCGCGCGGTGCAGATCCCGGTCTGGGGCGATCTCGGCATCCGGCTCTCCGTCGCACTGGCGCTGATCATGCTGGTGGTGATGATCCACTGGTGGGACCGCGACGGGTTGATCGACAACACTGATGGCCACGTCAGCTTCCTCGACGTGGTCTATTTCACCATGATCTCGATCACCACTACCGGGTTCGGCGATATCGCTCCGATCTCCGACCGCGCGCGGCTGGTCGAAGCGGTGATCGTGACGCCAGTCCGGTTCGCGGTGCTCTTCATCTTCGTTGGCACCGCCTACAATTTCCTCATCAAGCGTTCTTGGGAGAAGTTCCGCATGGCCCGTATTCAGGACCAGTTGTCCAACCACGTCGTCGTGCTGGGGTTCGGCGTATCCGGCAAGGAAGCGGTCGAGGAGCTGATCGAGCGCGGGACCGACCCCGCTTGCATCGTGGTGATGGACACCTCGCCCGACCGTCTCGTCCACGCCGAGGAGCTGGGCTGCAACGTGATCGAGGCCGATGCTACGCGCGACGACAACCTGCGCGCGGTGCGGATCGACAAGGCACAGACGGTGCTCGTTTCGGCGGGCCGCGACGACGCCTCGATCCTGATCGTACTGACCGTGCGCCATCTTGCCCCGAATGTGCCGATCAGCGTGGTGGTGCGCGCCGACGATAACGAATTGCTCGCGCGGCAGGCGGGTGCCGACAACGTCATCAACCCGGTACGCTTTACTGGCCTGCTGCTGGCGGGCAGCGCGCGCGGGGCGCATATCGCCGAATATCTTGCCGACCTCGCCTCTGTGACGGGCCGGGTGCAGTTGGTCGAACGGCCAGTGAAACCCGAAGAGATCGGCAAGTCGCTTTCCGCGCTGGCCACTGGTGGGCGCGGCATGCGGATCTATCGCAATGGCCGCGCCTGCGGATTCTGGGAGCCGGAAACCGATGCGCTGCAGGCAGGCGACGTGGTGGTCGAAATCCTGCCCAGTGCGCCGAGCGAAAGCGAGCGCTGATCCTTTCCTCTCAGGGGTGAGAGCAATTTCAACGCCATACCTGAGCCGCGTCCTCTAACCCAACGTCCGCTCAGCCTGAGCCTGTCGGAAGCGAAGCTGTTCCGAGCGCGCAGGGTCTGGGATCGTGCCGGCCCTTCGACAAGCTCTGGACGAGCGGACGTTGGAGCACCTCAGCCCAGCAGAATAAAGGCCCCACCCGCCAGCGCCATGCCGATCACGAAATAGCCCGCGTCGATCGCGAACAGCTTTCCGGGACGCATCTGATAAAGGTAGTTGATCCCCAGCGCCGGAGCCATCACGGAGACGGCAAGGCCCGTCGCCATCATCATGATCACATGTGGGGCCGGGTTGGTCCGCGCGATCAGGTGGCCGAGCATCAGCACCACCACCATCTCGAAGGCAAAGCTCAGCAGCATGATGAGCCAGACCGGATTCGCTCCCGGGATGCCGTCCTTCATCATCTGGTCGGTCACACCGTTCATTTCGCGCCATGCCTTGCCGAACAGCGGACCGTACCAGACCGCACCCAGCAGCCAGAACAGCGCCGTTCCAACCACCACCGCCAGCAGGTTAATCTCGCCCATAGCTCGGCTCCTTTTCTCACAAGCAGCGCCCATCTAGCGCATCGCCGCCATCGGGTGTAGGGGCGCTGCGATAATGGCTACCCAAATCCCTGATCCAAAGCGCATCGGCATGGTCTCGCTCGGCTGCCCCAAGGCGCTGGTCGACTCCGAGCGTATCCTCACCCGGCTTCGCGCCGATGGCTATGCCATGAGCCCCGACTATGCCGGGGCCGACGTGGTGCTGGTCAACACCTGTGGCTTCCTCGACAGCGCCAAGGAGGAAAGCCTCGAAGCGATCGGCGAGGCGATTGCCGAGAATGGCCGCGTGATCGTGACCGGCTGCATGGGCGACGAGGCCGATGTGATCCGCGCCCGCTTCCCGCAGGTGCTGGCGATCACCGGCGCGCACCAGTACGAGGACGTGGTCGAGGCCGTGCACGAGGCCGCCCCGCCGACGCAGGGGCCCTTCGTCGACCTGATCCCGCAGCCCGACATCAAGCTGACCCCGAGGCACTACAGCTATCTGAAGATTTCAGAAGGCTGCAACCACTCCTGCGCCTTCTGCATCATTCCCGATCTGCGCGGGAAACTCGCTAGCCGCCGCATCGATGCGGTGCTGCGCGAGGCGGAGAAGTTGGTTGCTGCCGGAACGCGCGAACTGCTGGTGATCAGCCAGGATACCTCGGCCTATGGTGTGGATACCCGCCATGAAGAGCGCATGTGGAAGAGCCAACCCGTCCGCGCGCATATGACCGACCTTGCCCGCGAACTCGGCCAGTTGCGCACGCCCGACGGCGTCACGCCGTGGACCCGGCTGCACTACGTCTACCCTTACCCGCACGTCGATGCGGTGATCCCGCTGATGGCCGAGGGTCTGCTGACGCCCTATCTCGATATCCCGTTCCAGCACGCCGCGCCCAAGGTGCTGAAGGCGATGAAGCGCCCGGCCAACGAGGCCAAGGTGCTCCAACGGCTGAAGAGCTGGCGCGAGATTTGCCCCGAGATCGCGGTGCGTTCCTCCTTCGTGGTCGGCTTCCCCGGCGAGACCGAGGAGGACTTCCAGTACCTGCTCGACTGGCTGGAAGAGGCCCAGCTTGACCGTGTGGGTGCCTTCCGGTTCGAGCCTGTGGCGGGGGCGCAGGCGAACGCCCTGCCCGATCCGGTGCCGGAAGAGCTTAAGGAAGAGCGCTATGCCCGGATCATGGAAGTGACCGAGCGCATCAGCGCCGCCAAGCTCGCGGCCAAGGTCGGCAAGATGCTGCCCGTCATCATCGACGAGGTAGGCGAACCTGACGAGGATGGCGATGTTGGCGCCACGGGCCGCTCGCAGGCCGACGCCCCGGAGATCGACGGCGCGGTTTACTTGCGCAATGTGCCCGCAGACCTGCAGCCTGGCGATTTCGTCAGCGTCGAGGTCGAAGACGCTGACGCCCACGACCTGTTCGGGGTTATCGCCGCCCGGTGATAGCTTTCCCGAAGCGGCGCTGCCGAAAAGACAGCGCCGCCCCCGAGGAAATCAGTCGGCCGGTTCGCTCCAAGCCAGCTTCGGATTGCGCGCCGCCGCCGTCTCGTCGAGCCTGGCACGCGGAGCGTGGAGCGGCGCCAGATGGAGGCTTTCGTCGCCCGCCTTGGCCCGCTCGGCAACGCTGCGCAGCGCACCGATGAACTGGTCGAGCGCGGCCTTGCTTTCGCTTTCGGTCGGCTCGATCAGCATGGCGCCGTGGACCACCAGCGGGAAATAGACCGTCATCGGGTGGAAGCCCTCGTCGATCAGCCCCTTGGCCACGTCGAGCGTGGAGAAGCCCTTGGCAAAGCCCGCGTCGGAGAACAGCGCCTCGTGCATGCACGGCCCGGCATGGGCGAAAGGCGCTTCGAGCACATCCTCCAGCGCGCGCAGCACATAATTCGCGTTGAGCACCGCATCGCCCGATACTTGCGCCAGGCCATCGGCCCCGTGCGACAGGATGTAGGCCAGTGCGCGGGTGAACATGCCCATCTGCCCGTGGAACGCCGCCATCCGGCCAAAGCTCTCGCCCGCGCCCTCGTCGCCTTCCTCAACCAGTTCGAAGCTGCCGTCCTTTGCCTTCGTCACATAAGGCAGCGGCGCATAGGGGGCGAGCGCCTCCGACAGCACCACCGGTCCCGAACCCGGACCGCCGCCGCCGTGCGGGGTGGAGAAGGTTTTATGCAGGTTGATATGCATGGCGTCGATGCCGAGATCACCCGGCCGCACCCGCCCGACGATGGCGTTGAAGTTCGCCCCGTCGCAATAGACGTAGCCGCCCGCAGCGTGAACCGCCTCGCAGATCGCGATCATGTCGCGCTCGAACAAGCCGCAGGTGTTGGGGTTGGTGATCATCAGCCCCGCCACGTCCGGCCCGAGGCGCGCCTTCAAGGCCTCGAAGTCGATGCGCCCGTCGTCACCCGCCGGGATCGCCTCGACGTTGTAACCGGCGAACGCGGCGGTGGCCGGGTTGGTGCCATGGGCCGAACTCGGCACCAGCATCACCTCGCGCGGATCGCCTCTAGCCTCCAGCGCGGCACGGATACATAGCACGCCGCACAATTCGCCATGCGCGCCCGCCTTCGGGCTCATCGCCACCGAGTGCATGGCGGTGAGCGTAACCAGCCAGTGCGCCAGCTCGTCGATCACGCCAAGCGCGCCCTGCACCGTGTTCATCGGCTGGAGCGGGTGCAGATCGGCAAAGCCGGGCATACGCGCAACCTTTTCGTTCAGCCGCGGGTTGTGCTTCATCGTGCAGCTGCCGAGCGGGAACAGGCCCAGGTCGATGGCATAGTTCTGGCGGCTCAGGCGCGTGTAGTGGCGCACGGTCTCTGGTTCGCTTAAGCCCGGCAGGGCGGGAGGGGTAGATCGTGACATCCCGCCCAGCCGGGTGGACGTCTCTGCCGAAGGGGTTGGCAGGTCGACGCCGCAATTGTTTAGTGAACCGATTTCGAAGATCAGCCCTTCTTCGAGCATCAGCGCGCGGTTGCCGGTGAAGGTGGGTGCGCTCGCGCCGTCGCGAGTGACAGCTTCTGGGGTGGCCGGACGCCAGCCTGAGGGGTTCGCGTTCATGCCAGTTTCTCCCGGATAGCGGTGACAAGGGCGTCGATATCGTCCTCGCTGGTCGTCTCGGTGACGGCGACAAGCAGTCCGTTGGCGAGCCCATCCTCACCCGGATAGAGCCGCCCGAGCGAGACGCCCGCCAGCACGCCCTCAAGCGCAAGATCGCGCACCAGAACGCGCGCGTCGGTCGGCAGGACTATGCAGAACTCGTTGAAGAAGCTATCGTTGAGCACCTTTACGCCCGGCACTTCGGCCAGCTTGTCGGCCGCGAGGCAGGCCAGCCGGTGGTTCTCCGCCGCCAGCGCCGCGAGGCCAGTGCCGCCGAGCAAGGTCATGTGGATCGAGAACGCCAGCGCGCAGAGCCCCGAGTTGGTGCAGATGTTGCTGGTCGCCTTTTCGCGCCGGATATGTTGCTCGCGCGTGCTCAGCGTCAGCACGAAGCCGCGCTTGCCGCTCGCGTCGACCGTCTCCCCGCAAAGCCGGCCCGGCATATGGCGCACATGTTCCGACCGGCAGCCGAACAGGCCGAGGTACGGCCCGCCGAACTGCAGGCCGACGCCGATCGACTGGCCCTCGCCAACGACGATATCGGCCCCCAGTTCACCCGGTGAGCGGATTGCGCCCAGCGCCACCGGCTCCGTCACCACGGCCACCAGCAGCGCGCCTTGCGCATGAGTCGCCTCGGCGATCCTCGCGAGATCGGGCAGCCGCCCGAGGATGTCAGGATACTGCACCAGCACGCACGAGGTCTCACCGTCTATTTGCGCGATCAGCCCAACCTCACCCGCATCTGGGGTGAGGTTGGGCGCTTCGTGCACGATCTGGTCGCCCGTAAACTTCGCCATAGTTTTGATATTGCCCGCATAGTGCGGGTGCAGACCCGGCGAGAGCAGCGCCTTGCCCCGCTTGGTGATCCGGCGCGCCATGGCCACCGCTTCCCAGGCTGCGGTCGAGCCGTCATACATCGAGGCGTTGGCAATGTCGCAGCCGTAAAGCCGCGCGACCTGCGTCTGGAACTCGAACAGCATCTGCAATGTGCCCTGCGCGATTTCGGGTTGGTAGGGCGTATAGGCGGTGAGGAATTCGCCGCGCTGGATCAGATGATCGACCGAGGCCGGCACATGGTGGCGATAGGCACCCGCGCCGAGGAAGAACGGAGCTTCCCCGGCGGCAAGGTTCTGGCCCGAAAGCCGCGCCATGTGCCGCTCCACTGCCATTTCGCTGGCATGATTGGGCAGGCTTTCGATCGGCCCATCTAGCAATGCGGCGGACGGCACATCGGCGAACAGCGCCTCGATCGAGGAGGCACCAATAGCCGACAGCATATCGGCCCGGTCGGCCGGGGTAAGCGGAAGATAACGCATGGACTTGCCTCGTATTAGTCGAGATCGGCGCAGAAGGCGGCGTAGGCTTCGGCGTCCATCAGCCCTTCGAGTTCGGACGTGTCGGCAATGGTGGCCTTGAAGAACCAGCCGTCGGTTTCGGCGGCGGTGTTGACCAGAGCCGGGTCCTCTTCGAGCGCGGCATTGCCTTCGGTCACCTCGCCGGTGATCGGGCTGTAGACGTCACTCGCCGCCTTGACCGATTCCACCACGGCAGCTTCCTTGCCCTTGGCCACGGCGGTGCCGGCCGCAGGCACCTCGACGAATACGATATCGCCCAACTGTTCCTGAGCGTGATCGGTGATCCCCACGGTGGCACTGGTGCCCTCGACCTCGATCCATTCGTGGTCGGTTGTGAAGTAGCGGGTCATTATTTTCCTCCTTGGCGGCGGTAGTTGTGGGGTACGAATGGAAGCGGTGCGACCGTGGCGGCGAGCTTGCGGCCGCGCACGTCGATTTCAAGTTGGGTGCCGGGTGCGGTGAGGCTCGCTTCGACCTGACCCATGGCGACAGGCCGCCCAAGCGTGGGCGAATGGCCGCCCGAGGTAACAACGCCGACCACGCGGCCACCCACCATGATCGTCGCGCCTTCGCGTGCGGGTGCCCTGCCCTCGATGGCGAGGCCGACCCGCTTGCTGGGCGCGCCCTCGGCGAGCAGCGGCAGGATCGTGTCGGCTCCGGCAAAGCCGCCCTCTTCCCGCCGCCGCTTGGAAATGGCGAAGGAGAGGTCGGCGCTGACCGGGTCAGTGCTGGCGGTCATGTCATGCCCGTACAGCGGGAGGCCAGCCTCCAGCCGCAGGCTGTCGCGCGCGCCTAGCCCGGCAGGCTTTACGCGCGCATCGGCCAGCAGCGCATCGGCCAGCTTGATGGCCTTTTCGGCAGGCACCGCGATTTCGAACCCGTCCTCGCCGGTGTAACCCGAACGGCACACAATCAGGTGGGTGCCCGAGCAGCCCCGACTGGCAGAAGCCATGAAGGGAAGCGCATCGGCAATGCCCGGCATCAGATCGTCGAGTACCGATGCCGCCAGCGGGCCTTGCAGCGCGATCAGAGCCATCTCGCGGTGATAGGCGAGCGTCACCTCCTCGGGCAGATGCGCGCGCAGATAGGCGATATCGTCGTGCGTGGTCGCGCCATTCACCACCAGCCGGAACGAATCCTCGCCGGTGCGGGTGATCAGCAGGTCATCGAGAATGCCGCCGTCGCCCGCCAGCAGCAGCGAATAGCGCGTGCGGCATTCCTTCAACGCGCCGAGATCGGCGGGGAGCAGCTTTTCCAGTGCCGCGCCAGCGCCCGGCCCGGCCACGGTCAGCTGGCCCATGTGGCTGACATCGAACAGGCTCGCGCTGGTGCGCGTCCACTCGTGCTCGGCCATGATGCCCCCACCGACTTCAGCGGAGTACTGGATCGGCATGGCATAGCCCGCGAACTCGACCATCCGGCCGCCCTTCTCGCGGTGCCAGCTATCCAGCGGGAGCAGCAGAGGATCCGCCTTCGCCTCCATCGCCGCAGCCTCAGTCATCGAACCAACCTCCAAAACCACCGATCGGCATCCCGGGCGGAATCTCGGGAGCCTCTTCCTTGTTCGCAAGCACTGCGGAGAGTGCGTCGGGATCGTCGAGCAAATCGGCCACATAGTGCGCCCAATCGGCATCGACGCCGCCCGCTGCCTCCTCCAGTTCATCCTTGAGGCTGTCGAGACGGCCAGCAATGATCGCCGCCGCCTCGGGCGAAGTTTCCTCGTCGCGCATGGCCTCCACCATCGAGAGCACGGTCCGCCAGGCGATCCGGCGGCCGACCTCGTTGCTGCGCGCATTGATCACATTTGAAACCAGTTCGTCAACCAGGTCGGTCACGCCGGGCATGGCAGCATCCTGCCGGTGCTGTTCGACCAGCCGCGTAAGGCGCGCGGGGGCCAACATGCTGTCGAGCGTGATCTGCGCAGCAACGTCGGCGGCGACCAGCGGATCGAACGAGGCCGCGCCCGAGTTGCGGAACACCTCGATATCGAACTGGGGATCGCCCGTGCGCGTGATCGGCACAGACAGCATCGGCAGCAGCCGGTCGGGCACGGTAAGGAAATCCTCATCGAGCGTGTCGATCAGGGCAGCCATGGCCGCGCGCTGCGTGGCGGCGTCGATCCATGCGGGCAGCGGGTGGTTATCGCCCGCCACTTTGTAATCATAGGCATAGCCGCCGATCAGCTTGCCCGCTGCGTCTATATCGTAGCGGTGCAGCAGCCAGATCGGCACGAACTTCCGGCGCAGGAAGGCCAGCGGCTCGCCCGGCAGCAGCACCTGCTCGCCAAAGTTGGCCAGCGCGATGGCGCGCACCGCCTCCATATGGTCAAGCGCGGCGATGGGGTCAGGGCCATCGTCCCACATGCTCGCCGCAGCGCTTGGCAGAGAGGGATCGCGACCGTCGATGTCGGTGGCAAAGGCAAGGCCCACCTCTTCCGCAGCCAGTGCCTTGGCATCGGCGCTTTCGGCACTGCCATAGAGCCAGTCGACCGAGAAATCGTCCCAAGCGCCGCCGCCGTGCTTGTAGGCATCGCGCAAACTGATCTGACCATCGTCGATCAGCAGGCGAGGGCCGGGATAGTCCATCACCGTGCTGCGATCCTGCGTGGAGCCGGCGAAATTGTGCATGAAGCCAATGGCGTGGCCAACCTCGTGCGCGCCGAGCTGGCGAATGCGGTCGAGCGCCGCGCGGACCGGATCGTTCGGCCCGCCGCTGCCGTTCTGCGCGGTGCCGACGAGGCCTTCGAAGATCGTGATGTCCTGCCGCACCCGCAGCGCGCCGAGCACCACGTTACCCTTGAGAATTTCGCCCGTGCGCGGATCGCGGATGCCGCCGCCGTAGGACCAGCCGCGCGTCATCCGGTTGGCCCAGTTGACCATGTTGTAACGCACGTCGAGAGGATCGGCGCCCTCTGGCAGGATCTCGGCACGGAAGCCGCCGATGAAGCCCGCCTTGTCGAAGGCCGAGGACCAGTAATTCACGCCCTCCATCAATGCCGTGCGGACCGGCTCGGGCGCGGCACGGTCGATGTAGAACACGATCGGCTTTACCACCGGGCTTGCCTCGGCGGTGGGGTCGGTCTTTTCGAGGCGAAAACGCGCCGCAAGCGGGATGGCCACCGGCTGGCCGAGCGGCGAGCCGTAGTCATAGATGGTGGGGCCTGAGACCGGCGCCCGCGGATCGGCGACGCGCGGCACGAAACCGGGCTCGGGCAGCTCGATAAACGAATGGTGGACGATGAAGGTCAGCGCCCGCGGCTCGGGCGAGAAATCGCGCATCTCGCGCGAAGGGCGTGCGCTGGTGAAGGTCTGGATCGTGTCGATCTCGGTGTTAAGCGGAAAGCTCTTTACCGAAGCGGTGGCGATGCCTGAAAGATCGGGCGCGGCGCGATAGTCCCCACCCTGCGCCAGCGCTGCCGAAACGTTGATGGAATCGCGCAGCAGGAACTTCGACATGTCGACGACCACCCCGCCCGCGCCGCGATCGGCCACGATCGGCAGCATGGCAACCACCGCGGTGGGGAAGCTTTCGGCCGCGCCGGTGGCGGTGTCGGCATCGCCGGTCGCCTCGAACTTGGGGTTCTCGAACACCGCGGCGATCTGGGTGCCGACTTTGCGGAAGCACAACAGCTGCTCATCGCCCAGCATCCCGCGATCCAGCCGCATGTTGGGAGAGCCGAGGCCCGAACGCAGCGAGGTCGCATATATATAGCAACCCGATTCGCCCTCGCTGTCGAGCGCAGGCAGCGTGAAGTGAACCGCACCGCTGTCAGCGGGAGTCGTGGGAGCAAACAGGCGATCCTGCGCTTGCGCCGGCACAGAGGCGATAAAGGCAGCCATGCCCAAGGCCGCGCACGACGATGCCGTGCGCAGGCGTGAAGTAATTGAAAGAAAACGCATGATGCCCCCGTGACTGCGCCCCGCACGACTGTGCGCGGCTCTCTATTCAGGGGGATACCACCAAAGCCATTGCGTTTATCGTGAAATATGCAAAAGTTTGGCGGTCATATTTTTAATATCGAGTGTCAGGAAAGGATATATCGTTGAAATCCACCATCGCATCCATGGATCGTACCGATTTACGAGTCTTGAAGGGCCTGGTGGCCAACGGTCGCGCGGCCGATGTGGCGCTGGGCGAAGAGGTCAACCTGTCGAGCACGGCGGTGGCTCGCCGTCGCAAGATTCTCGAAGAGGCGGGCGTCATCTCCGGATATGCCGCCATAATTGACCAGAAAAAGCTCGGCTATTCAATCACCGCTTTGGTGCTGATTCAGCTCAGCTCGCAGGAAGAAAGCTCGCTGGTGGAATTTGAAGCTGCCGTGCTCGATTGTCCGTCGATGTCGTTCTGCTCGTTCATCTCCGGCGAGAACGACTTCATGATGCTCATCAACGTGCGCAGCTTCGAAGAGTATGACCATGTCTATCGGCGCGAGCTTTCCAAGCTGCCTTACGTGTCGAAGATCCGCTCGTCTTTCCTTATGCGCGAGGTCGCGCGCAGGCGTGTAGCGCCGGTAATTCTCGAATCAGACGGCAGGCGTTAACGAATCACAACAACCTTTGCTCGGATGAAATTGGAATCCGTCGAAATGTCACATATTTGTGACGGATTCCCCCGACCAGCAATCGAATTGACGCAAACTTTGCGGCATCCGGTCGCCTAAATTGAATTATAAATTCCCCAGGGCGCACGGCTCAGCAAGTTTCGATCAGGGACGAAGCTGCGCAGCCGCAGAATGACCCGTATTTTCGTTTGGGGAGGATCGACACACACCTAGAATAATGGGGGTTCGATCCATGAGTAATCCGCTTTCCGCCACCACTCGCGCTACAGGCCTTGCCCGCGTCAGCCTGCTTGCATCAGTCGCCAGCGTCGCTGGCCTGGCCTTGATACCGAGCGCAGCCATTGCCCAGGCTTCCGACGATGACAGCCGCATCGTCGTCACCGGCAGCCGCGTCGTGCGCGACGGGTCGAATGCGCCGACCCCGCTCTCGGTCATCTCGGGTGACGAGATCGACGCCGAAGCCCCCGCCAACATTGCCGACTTCGTCAACACCCTGCCCTCCGTGAGCGGCAGCCAGACTGCCGTCTCGAACTCGGGCAGCCTCTCCAACGGCAAGTCGGGCATCTCGGCGCTGAACCTGCGGTCGCTCGGCCAGTCGCGCACGCTGGTGCTGCTTGACGGACAGCGTTCGGTCGGCTCGACCTCGGACGGCCTCGTCGATATCAACACCTTCCCGCAGGCGCTGATCGAGCGCGTAGAAGTGGTGACCGGCGGTGCCTCGTCGGTTTACGGCTCGGACGCCGTGGCAGGTGTGGTGAACTTCATCCTCGACAAGGACTTTACCGGCATCAAGGCCAGCTACGAATACGGTGTCACCACCTATTCGGACGTGCCCAACCACCTCGCCCAGCTGACGCTGGGCACCGAATTCGCCGGTGGCCGCGGTCACCTCATCGTGAGTGGCGAATATTTCAACCAGACCGGCAAGGACTTCATCGACCGCGACTGGAACGATTCGGGCTACTTCCAGATCGAGAACCCCGACTACACCCCCACCAACGGCCTGCCCTCGCGCATCATCCAGTCGGGCATCGGTTCGTCGAACTTCACGCCCGGCGGCCTCATCACCGGCTGCCGCGCGGGGACCGCGGCGGCCTCGTGCCCGTTCAACGGCACCTACTTCGGTACCGTCGACGCCACGACCGGGCTCGCTTCTACCAATGACCTCAATTTCGGCCAGGTATCGGGCCAGTGGATGGTCGGCGGCGACTACCAGTATGCCAGCCAAGGCCACGTCGGTTCGAACTCGCTGGCTAACGATGAGGACCGTATCGGTCTGTTCGGGCGCCTCAGCTACGAGATCACCCCGAGCTTCGAGGTGTTCGCACAGGCAAGCTACAACAAGTTCGAAGGCGAAAGCTACTACCAGCAGACGCCGTCGGTGAACGTCGATATTGCGATCGACAACGCCTTCCTCCCGCCAGAGCTGGTGGCCGAGATCGCAGCATACAATGCGACCGCAGCCACGCCGGTCACCGCGATCCGCATGGGCACCTCGAATGCCGGCATCCCGGCCGCTGGCGGGAGCAATACCCGCGAGGTTTCGCGCTATGTTGTGGGCGCCAGCGGCTTCTTCGGCGTCGCCGGTCTTGATGTCGATTGGGACACCTACTTCCAGCACGGTGAAACCAAGACCGACGAGATGCTGATCAACACCTGGCAGAACTCGCGCATTGCCGCGATGCAGGATGCGGTGTTCTCGGGCGGCACTATTCAGTGCCAGGTCAACACCGATGCCAGCACCGCAAACGATCTGCCGGGCTGCGTTCCGATCAACCGGATCGGCGTTGGCGGCGTGACGCAGGAAGCGCTCGACTACCTGTTCGAGGTTTATCCCTCGCGCCAGCAGAAGATTGCGCAGGACGTTGTCGCCTTGAACTTCTCCGTCGGTGAGCTGTTTAACACCTGGGAAGGCCCGGTCAGCATCGCCTTCGGCGGAGAATATCGCGAGGACTCGGTCGACGGTTACATCGACCCGGTCAACCTCACCACCTTCCTCTATGGCAACTATCGCGTCACCACCGGCGGTGTGAACGTGAAGGAAGGCTATGTCGAAGCACTCGTCCCGCTGGGCTTCGGGCTCGAATTCAACGGTGCGGTGCGCGTCACCGACTATTCGACCTCGGGCACGGCGACGACGTGGAAGGCCGGCCTCTCATGGCAGCCGATCGACGATCTCCGTTTCCGCGGCACGCTTTCGCGAGACATCCGCGCACCCAACCTGCTTGAGCTGTTCGACGCCGGCACCGCGCGTACCAACGCGGTGAACATTCCGCTCAGCGGTGGCGGGGTAAGGCCCGAGGAATTTATCGAACGCACGCTCGGAAACCCGGATCTCGACCCCGAAAAGGCCGACACTCTGGGCCTCGGCGTGGTCTTCACGCCCATGTTCCTGCCCGGCTTCACCGCTTCGGTCGACTACTTCAATATCGACATCGAGGGCGCGGTTTCGACCATCACCGCGCAGCAGACCGTCGACCTGTGCTTCGACGGCAGCGAGCCCGAACTGTGCGACTACATCATCTACAAGGCGGGCTCGACCACTGATGTCGACTTCATCAACCGCTATCCGATCAACTTTGCCAGCCAGAAGTCACGCGGGTTCGACTTCGAGGCCAGCTACCGTGCACCGGTTGGCCCGGGCGCGCTAACTCTGCGCGGCCTGGCGACCTATACGATCGAAAACGTCTCTGACTCGGGCTTCGAGGTGGACGACATCGCTGGTGTCAACGCAGGCAGTGGCATTCCCACTCTCTCCTACCGCGTTTCGGCAGGCTATGCCTTCGACAGCGGTTTCTCGGCCGTGTTCGTGGGCCGCGGCTTCGGCGATGGCGTCTACGACAACGACTGGATCGCATGCACCACCGGTTGCCCGGCGAGCGACAACCTCAACCGCACGATCAACACCAACTCGATCAAGGGCACCTTCTACCTCGACAGCAACTTCACCTACGATTTCGAGATCGGCGGGGTCGAGGCCACCGCGCTGTTCGCGGTGAAGAACCTGTTCGATCGCGATCCGGTGCTGATCGGCAACGGGCCGTTCGGGAACAACACCCCGGCCTACCCGCAAACCAACCGCTCGCTTTACGACACGATGGGCCGAACCTTCCGCCTCGGCCTGAGCGTGAAGTACTAAGGCAAAGTTCCGGGGGCCGACATCAGGATGTCGGCCCCCGGTTCGTATTCAGGACCGCAAACGACCCGCCTCATGCGGGCAAACCCATTCCACAATCCAAGCGCAAGGAACCACCAGAGATGATGTCTGTACGCTCCACCTTCCTCGCCGCAGCGGCCACGCTGTCGCTCGCAATTGCCAGCCCCGCCGCCGCCGAAATTCCCGACAACCTGCGCGATGAGGCTGTCGCCGGCGTCGATTCCCGCGCCAAGCTGGTGCAGGAAATCGTCGACAGCATCTTCAGCTTCTCCGAACCCGGCTTCCAGGAATTCAAAACCCAGGAATACCTGACCGGCATCCTCGAAGAGAACGGCTTCACCATCGTCAAGGGCGCGGCGGGAATTCCCAGCGCCTTCACCGCCACCTGGACCAACGGCACCGGCGGCCCCAAGATCGCGCTCGGCTCCGACGTTGACGGTCTGCTCGGCCTCAGCCAGGTTCCCGGCATCACCGAACTGCGCCCGCAGATCGAGGCCGCTCCGGGTCACGGCGAAGGCCATAACTCAGGGATGGCCGTGATGGTCGCCGCAGCACTCTCGGTGAAGGACATCATGGAGCGCGAGAACATCCCCGGCACGCTGATGCTGTGGCCCGGCATCGCCGAAGAGCTGCTGGCGACCAAGGCCTTCTTCGTTCGCGAAGGCATGTTCGAGGGCTTCGACGCCTGCATCTTCACCCACGTCGGCAACGGCTTCGGCACCAGCTATGGCGACGGCGGCGGCAACGGCATGGTGTCGGTCGAATATACCTTCCACGGCTCGTCCTCGCACGGTGCTGGCGCACCATGGGCCGGGCGCAGCGCGCTTGACGGCGTGGAGCTGATGAACACCGCCTGGAACATGCGGCGCGAACACCTCTATCCCACCCAGCGCTCGCACTATGTGATCACCAACGGCGGCGGCCAGCCCAACATCGTCCCCGATGTCGCCTCGGTGTGGTACTATTTCCGCGAGCGCGAGTTCGATAGCATCCGCAATCTTTACGAGACCGGCAACCGCATTTCCGAGGCTGCCGCCATGGCCACCGATACCACGGTGACCCGCCGCGTGCTCGGCTACGCCGCCCCGCAGCACGGCAACAAGCCGATGGCCGAACTGGCGCAGCAATACATCGAGTATGTCGGCATGCCCGCATGGACTGAAGACGACCAAACCTTCACCCGCTTGGTGCAGGAAGGGCTCGACCGTCCGGTCGAGCCTCTCAAGACCGAGATCGAGCCACTGCGCGGCCCGGCGGAATTCTCGATCGGCGGCGGCTCGGACGATATCGGCGACATCATGTGGGCGGTGCCGACCATCACCATCCGCTTCCCCTCGAACATCCCGAGCATGATCGGCCATCACCAGACTGCTGCCGTCGCCATGGCCACGCCTATCGCCCACAAGGGCGCCGTGGCAGGTGCCAAGGCGGTGGCACTGACCACGCTCGACCTGATGATGAACCCGGACGAACTGGCTGAAGCCAAGCAGTATCAGCAAGAGGTGCAGTTCGCCGAAGAGAGCTACGATCCCGTGCTGACCGATGAGGACATGCCCGGCATTCACCTCAACAAGGAGATAATGGACCGCATCCGCCCCGAGCAGGAGCAGTTCTATTACGACCCGAGCAAGTACGACACCTATCTCGACCAGCTCGGCATCCCCTATCCGCCCACGGGCGGCTGAGCCCAACGGGCTTCCTCGCGGCGGGCGGCCTTTTGCTTAGAGCGAAAGGCAGCCCGTTGCCGCCTTCCCTGCCCCGAAAAGCGCAATCAGGAATACCAGGCGTGTCGATATTCTACCGGACCACGCGGTCGTGCTGGCTGCTGTGCGCGAGCGTGCTGACGCTGTGCCTGCCCGCGCCTGCTCTGGCCGAAGGCGTGGCGGCGGCCAGCAAGGGCCAGCCCGAAGAAGAGCCAGGGGATGAGTTGCCCATAACCTCCGAACCCACGGCGGATGAGGAGGAAGCAACGCAAACGGTGGCCGAAAACGCCATCGCGCAAAGCAACGATGCCTTCGGCCGCCAGGTCGGCAGCGAACGGACCGGGCTCTATTCGACGAGCGAGGTGCGCGGCTTTAATCCGGTCGATGCAGGCAACGTGAGGCTGGAAGCGCTCTACTACGACCAGGTGAACACCCTCTCGCCGCGCCTCGCCTCGTCGAGCACGATCCGTGTCGGTATTGCCACTCTGGGCTATGCCTTTCCCGCCCCCACCGGCCTTGTCGATTACGGCCTGCGCAAGGCCAGCTTCGGCCGTTCGCTGACGGTCGACGTCAGTCGGCGCGAGCGTGGCCACGAAGGCTTCGGCTACGATCTGCGGCTTGCCGGGATCGCTCCGGGCGTGGGCCTGTTCTCGGGCGGCTATTATCGCGCAAGCCAGAGCGAAGATTCGAGCCGTGCCCACCGCGCCAATATCGGGTTCGTGTTGTCCTACGACCCGAAGGCCGAAACCGAAGTTCTCGCTTTCGCCTCAGTCGGCGGCACTCGCGATAACGAAGCCAAGCCGACGATCTTCGTGGCAGGCGACGCTTTGCCGCCCGAGATCGAGCGCTTCCGCTTTCTCGGGCAGGATTGGGCCGACAACGCCACCGACACGCTCGACGGCGGCCTGATCGTGCGCACACCGCTCGGCGAGGGCCTGCGCCTTGAAAGCGGGGCCTTCTTCTCCGGCAAGCGTGACCTCAGCCGCTTTTCCGACCTGATGACCGGGGTCACTGCCGACGGCACCATCGGCGAGCGCGCGATTGTTGCCTCGCCCCGCAGCTTCGATCGTTCCTTTTCGGGTGAGCTGCGGCTGGTGCAGGAATTTTCGCTGCTCGGCCGTGCCCAGCAGGTTTCGGCCAGCCTGCGCGGGCGCGACCGCCTGCGATCGTTCGGCGGATCTCAGCGGATCTCACTCGGCGCGGGCTCGCTGTTCATTCACGATCAGCGCGCGGAGCCGACGTTCGCCTTTCGCGATACCAACCGCGACAAGGTGCGCCAGCTGTTCGCCGGGCTTGCCTGGTCGGGCGCGTTGACACGATTTCTGCGCTTCGACCTCGGCGCCAGCGCCATCGACTATACCAAGACCGTCGACTACGCCGCCGCCGAAACCCCCGATGTCGCCACGGGAGCCAAGCCGATTGCCTGGAACGGATCGCTGGCGCTGGCGCTCACCAAGCGGCTGACGCTGTTCGGCGCGCTTGCCCGGGGGATGGAGGAGGCCGATGTCGCGCCCGACCGTGCCGTGAACCGGGCCGAGGCCCCCTCCGCCATCAACACCCGGCAGGAAGAGCTGGTCGTCCGCTACGATCCCGACGATGCGGTCACTCTGCTGCTGGGCGCCTTCCGCATCTCGAAACCCTATTACAATCTCGACACCGCGCTGCGTTATCGCCTGCTGGGCACGGTGGTGAACGAGGGGCTGGAGTTCTCCGCCATCGCCCGCCCCGTGGAGGGCATGACGCTACTGGGCGGCGCAGTGCTGTCCGATCCTTCGCTTAGCGGCGAGGCGGTCAACCAGGGCCTGATCGGCACCCGCCCTGTTGGCCAGCCCAAGGTGCGGATGACCGGCAACTTCGACTGGCGGCTCGATCAGGGCTCCTCCCCGCTTTCGTTCGACTTCACGCTCGACCACAAGGGTTCGCGCCCGGTCAATGCTTTGGGTACACTATTGGTCGGCGCGGAAACGACGCTCGATCTGGGCATGCGCTATCGCTTCACCCTCGGCGACGCCGACATGGTGCTGCGCGTGCGGGGCGAAAACGTGCTGAACACCTATGGCTGGAACGTCAGTTCCAGCGGAGCGCTGACCTACATCTCGGCCCGCACCGTGCAATTCCAGCTCTACGCCGAGTTCTAGCGCCCACCCCTGCTATTCAACCGCGCCATATTCCAGCGCAAAGGTCGGGTCGCATTCGTAGGGGTAGATGTGCTCGCCCTCGCGCTTTTCCCACACGATCCAGCGCGCGCCGTTGTTCTCGATGGAGGCGGGATCGGAGAACCACTGCGTCGACAGCAACTTCGTGCCGTCCTCGCTCAGACGATAGCGCTCGATCATCTTGATATCGTCGGAATGGTCGAGCCCGTTGTTGGTGATCGTGCTGGCAGCGATGTGATCGGTCTCGATCACCAGATCGTCACCTTCCCAGTGCCCCACCGAAAAGCCCATCTTCGAATGCGGCTGGCCCTCGGGCGCAGAGCGTCCATCCATGAAGATAAGCCGGGTCTGGTCGAAGTACTCGTATTTGAACACGATCAGCTCGGGCGTCTGGTGCACTTCGAACGGGAATGGCCCCTGAATGGCGTAAACGATGCTCGGCGGCAGGCACACCCGGTCGAGCGTCATGTCGTCTTCGCTGCGCCATGTCTCGGCATGGGCCTTGGCTTCGGGCGTCAGGATCAGTCCGCCGAATTCGCCGCGCGGAAACTCTGCCGCGCCGGTGTCCTCGATCACCACCGTGTTCGGCGGCAACGCCTCGACCATGTCGGCAGCGGCTTCTCCGGGCGTCCACGACAGGCCCCAGAAGCCCTCGAAATCAGGAACATCCTGCGCCACGACGGGGGCGGCAATGGCCAGCGCGAGCGGCGCGATTGCGAGCCAGCGCTTAGTCATCGGCCGTTCCAAACCGGCCGCCGACGAGGTTGCCTTCGGCATCGCGCACTTCGCCCATGCGGATATAGCGGCTGCCATCGCGGGCGCGCCAACCCTTGATCGTGATCACCTGCCCCGGACGCACGCTGCCCCGCGTCCATCCGCGCCGTTGCAGGACCGAAGGCGCATTGGTCTCCGCACGCCAGTGCTGGACCTCGCCATCCGCCCCCCGCACATCGAAGGCGAGCGTGCCGTGGGGATTGGTGAAGCGGAACATGGTGACGGTGCCACGCAGGGTCACTTCCTGCTTGTCGTCAAAGAAGACAGCGAAAGAATGGTGTGCACTGGCAAGGCCTCCGGCCAGCGCCGCAACCAACGCAAGGGGCGCAAGGATAAGTCTGCTCATGAAAGTACCTCTCTCCTGTAACGATTGTTGAGCATTTTTGACTCTGTCACGCAAGAGATTAGCGCTCTAAACCCGCGGCATGCGACAACATCAGACCCGCTTCACCGTGCCCACACAAAGAAAAGGCCTTATCGAGATCACCCGCGAGGTGGCCGCATGGCTTGCCGAGACCGGGATCGAGACCGGCCTCGTCACGCTGTTGTGCCGCCACACCTCGGCCAGCCTGCTGATCAACGAGAACGCTGCCAGCGCCGTGCCACGCGACACCTTGCGCTGGCTTGACCGCATCGCGCCGGAAGGACCGCATTACGAGCACGACGACGAAGGGCCCGACGACATGCCCGCCCACCTGCGCTCTGTGCTGACCGGAGCCTCGCTTTCGCTGCCAGTTGGCGACGGGCGTCTGTTGCTGGGGACATGGCAGGGGATTTTCCTTGCCGAACACCGTGCGCACCCTCACAGGCGCGAAATCGTGGCCCATGTCATCGGTGAGTAGGAACTTCGCGCGAGACTGGCCGTAAGCATTACAGTCCCGCCTCACTCTCGCGAAAGCCCCCGAGCCCATGCCGCTGTCGATTTCCGCCCATTTCGGCTTTACCCTTTGGCAGCCCACCGACGTGCTGCTCCAGTTCGAGGCCGCCCCGCTGCTCGAACAGAAGCTGCTGACCTCCGACACCTGGATTCCCAAGGCGATGCACACCGCGCGGGTGCCTGCGCAGGACAATATCGGCGACCGCTTCTGGATTCACGCCGAGGGGGAATGCCGGGTAGACTATACGGCCACTGTCGAAGTCATGCGCCAGATCGCCGAACTGGAGCTGATGGGCCGGGTGCCGCCGCGGCTGCTTCCAGGCGAAGCGGTGAAGTACCTGTTCGATTCGCGCTATTGCCAGGCATCCAGCCTGTTCGACCTCGTCGGCAGCGAGTTTGC
Source organism: Erythrobacter sp. (assembly GCA_027311945.1). GTDB lineage: Bacteria > Pseudomonadota > Alphaproteobacteria > Sphingomonadales > Sphingomonadaceae > Alteraurantiacibacter. The sequence continues at coordinate 19,308 of DAICXZ010000023.1, read as the reverse complement.
CGGGCTCGAGGGCGGTGCCAAGGTCGCCGCGATGCGCGACTGGGTGGCGCAGAATATCGCCTATACGCCCGGCTCCTCCGATGCTTCCACCACCGCGCTCGACACGATCGATGCGAAGGCCGGCATCTGTCGCGATTTTGCGCACGTGCTGGTGTCGCTCGCACGGGCAGCGGCAATCCCGGCGCGCTATGTCAGCTGCTTTGCTCCGGGCGTCACCCCGCAAGACTTTCACGCGATCGCCGAGGTGTTCCTGGCTGACCCGGAAACCCCGCAGGGTGGCACCTGGCAACTGGTCGATGCGACCGGCATGGCCGAGCCTGCGCAGACGGCCAAGATCGGCGTGGGCCGCGACGCGGCGGACGTCAGCTTCATGACTGTGTTCGGCGCCGCGCAATTCGATTTCAGCGAGGTAGCGGTGGAAGAAATCTCCGGCTAGAGCTTGCCCGCAATGATGCGATGCAGCACTATTGCATAAGCCAGCTCGTTATGACTGGGAACGCTCTCAACAGGGGATTTATGACCGTAAGGGCCGACACGCTTGTTCTTTTTGGTGCCACTGGCGACCTTTCCCAGCGCATGCTGCTGCCAAGTCTGGCAGCTCTCCATGCCGACGGCCTGCTGCCCGACGATCTGAACATCGTCGGCACCGCGCGCTCGGACATGACCGACATAGAGTTTCGCAATTTCGCCCGCGCCGCGCTGGAGAAACACCTCCCGGCCGATCGGCGCGGCCCACTGGCCGATTTCCTCAATTGCCTGCATTATCAGACACTCGACGTCACGACGCCCGAGAACTACGCCGATCTGGCGGAGAAGGTCGGCAAGGACCGGCAGGTGGCGATCTTCCTCTCGACCGCGCCGAGCCTGTTCAAGCCCACCATCGAGGGGCTGGAGGCCCATGGCCTGGCTGGCGAGAACACCCGCATCTGCCTCGAAAAACCGCTCGGCACCGATCTTGCCACCTCGCGCGAGATCAACGACGCGGTTGCCTCGGCCTTCAGCGAAGACCGGATTTTCCGCATCGACCACTATCTCGGCAAGGAGACGGTGCAGAACCTGATCGCGCTGCGCTTTGCCAACATCCTGTTCGAGCCGCTGTGGAACGCGCAGCTGATAGAGCATGTGCAGATCACCGTCGCCGAAACGGTCGGCCTCGAAAGCCGGGTCGACTTCTACGACGATGCCGGGGCGTTGAGGGACATGGTGCAGAACCACATGCTCCAGCTCCTCGCGCTGTTCGCGATGGAGCCGCCGACCCATTTCGATGCCAGCGCAGTGCGCGACGAGAAGGTGAAGGTGCTGCGCGCGCTGCGCAAGATCAGTCCGGGCGAAAGCGTCACCGGGCAGTATCGCGGCGGCGCGAGTGTGGGCGAGATCGTGCCCGGCTATGACGAGGAACTGGGCCGTGACAGCGACACCGAGACCTTCGTCGCGCTGAAAGCCCATATCGACAACTGGCGCTGGCACGGCACCCCGTTCTACCTGCGCACCGGCAAACGCATGCAGCGCCGCGTGACCGAGATCGTGGTGCAGTTCCGCGAGATTCCGCATTCGATCTTCCCCGGCGCGAAGGTGAAGCCCAACTCCATGGTGATCGGCATCCAGCCCGAGGAAAACATCACGCTTTCGGTTATGGCAAAGGTGCCCGGCATCGAGCAGGAGGGCATTGCCCTGCGCGAGGTGCCGCTCAACATCGCCATGCCAGATGCCTTCTCGGGCAAGGAAAAGCGCATCGCTTACGAGCGGCTGCTGCTCGATCTGGTCAAGGGCGATCAGACGCTGTTCGTGCGCCGCGACGAGGTCGAGGCGCAATGGAGCTGGATCGATTCCATCCGCGAGACCTGGGCCGAGGAAGACCTCAAGCCCAAAACCTATTCCGCAGGAAGCTGGGGGCCCTCTGCCGCCATCGCCCTGATCGAACGCGACGGGGCGAGCTGGCATGAATAGGTGCAGCGCCCCTCGCCCTCCCCTCTGTGCCCCCGTGCCTCAGTGAGCGTTTAATGACCCACCCCACCATCACCGCCGTCACCCAGCGCATTATCGAGCGCTCCAAACCCACCCGCGAGGCCTATCTCGCGCTGATCGAGCGCGAAGGCGGCAAGGCGCAGGACCGCACCATGGTCTCCTGCTCCAACCTAGCCCACGCCTTTGCCGGGGCCGAACAGGATCAGGAAGCGCTGAAGACCAACGCCGGGCCGAACATCGCCGTGGTCAGCGCCTATAACGACATGCTGAGCGCCCACGCGCCGTACTACCGCTATCCCGAGCGGCTGAAGGTCTATGCTCGCGAGGCGGGTGCCACGGCGCAGGTCGCAGGCGGCACGCCGGCCATGTGCGACGGGGTGACGCAGGGCGAGGCAGGCATGGAGCTGTCGCTGTTCAGCCGCGACACTATTGCGCAGGCGACCGGCATCGCGCTCAGCCACGCGATGTACGACGGCATGTTGCTGCTCGGCATTTGCGACAAGATCGTGCCGGGCCTGTTGATGGGCGCGCTGCGCTTCGGGCACCTGCCCGCGCTGTTCGTCCCCTCCGGCCCGATGCCGAGCGGTGTCTCCAACAAGGAGAAGCAGCGCGTGCGGCAGCTCTATGCCGAGGGCAAGGCGAGCCGCGCCGAACTGCTCGATAGCGAGCTTGGCTCCTATCACAGCCCCGGCACCTGCACATTCTTCGGCACGGCCAACTCCAACCAGATGATGATGGAGATGATGGGCCTGCATGTCCCCGGCGCGGCCTTCGTGCGTCCGGGCAGCAAGCTGCGCCAGCAACTCGATCGCGCGGCGGTGCACCGGGTGACCGAACTGGCCAAGACCAAGGCTCGCCCGCTCGGCCACTGTGTAGACGAGAAGGCCGTTGTGAACGCCGCGATCGGCCTGCTCGCCACCGGCGGCTCGACCAACCATGCGATCCATATCCCCGCCTTCGCCCGCGCGGCAGGCGTGATCATCGACTGGAGCGACCTTGCCGAACTGTCGAGCGTCGTCCCGCTGGTCGCTCGCGTCTATCCGAATGGTTCGGGCGACGTGAACCACTTCCACGAGGCTGGCGGCATGGGCTACGTAATCCGCGAGCTGCTCAGCGCAGGCCTCGCCCACGCCGACGTGCTCGCTTCGGGTGCCGACGCCATGAGCACCTACGGCGAGGAACCCTGGCTCGACGATGAGACACTCGCCTGGCGCGATCCCGGCCCCTCGGGAGACACCGAGATGCTGCGTCCAGCCTCTGAACCTTTCGCGCCCGATGGCGGAATGCGGTTGGTGGCGGGCAACCTGGGCCGCGCCTGTTTCAAGTCGAGCGCGGTCGATCCATCGCGCTACACCATCGAGGCACCGTGCCGCGTGTTCGAAACGCAGTCCGCCGTTGCCGAGGCCTTTAAGGCGGGCGAGCTTGAGCGCGACGTAGTGGTCGTGGTCCGCTTCCAGGGCCCGCGCGCCAATGGCATGCCCGAACTGCACAAGCTGACCCCGCCCTTGGGCGTGTTGCAGGATCGCGGCTACAAGGTGGCGCTGGTCACCGACGGGCGCATGTCGGGCGCATCGGGCAAGGTGCCGAGCGCAATCCACTGCTCGCCCGAGGCATTGGGCGGCGGTCCGCTCAGCCTGCTGCGCGATGGCGACGTGGTGAAGGTCTGCGCGGTTACGGGCGAGCTCTCGACCAGCGCCGATCTCTCCTCCCGCACCCCCGCGCCCGACCCTGAACCCGAGGACGGCACCGGGCGCGAGCTGTTCGCGATGTATCGCCTGCTCGCCGACGAGGCAGAGAAGGGCGCCTCCCCGATGCTGGCAGCGGCAGGCCTGTAATGGATCTCGTTGCAGTCGATATCGGCGGAACCCACGCCCGTTTTGCCCTCGCCAGCGGCTCCGGCAGCAGCATCGCGCTTGAAGAGCCCGTGACGCTTCACACCGAGGATCACGCCAGCTTCCAGACCGCCTGGGAGGACTTTCGTGGCCGCAAGGGCGGCTCTCTGCCGCCCAACGTCGCCATCGCTATCGCAGGGCCAGTGCAAGGCGAGGTGATCCGCTTCACCAACAACCCGTGGATCATCCGCCCCGCACTGGTGCGCGAAAAGCTCGGGGTCGATGAGTTCGTGCTGGTCAATGATTTCGAGGCCGTGGCCCATGCCGTGGCCCACGCGCCTGACGATCAGTTCCTCCATCTGGCCGGTCCCGAAGGCCCCCTGCCCGCCAGCGGAACGCTCAGCGTGCTCGGTCCGGGCACCGGGCTTGGCGTTGCACACCTCTATCGCGACGGCGCTGGCCACACCCATGTGCAGGCGACCGAGGGCGGCCATGCCGATTTCGCCCCGCTCGATGCCATAGAGGACGCACTTCTTGCGCGGCTGAGGAAGCGCCACCGGCGCGTCTCGGTCGAGCGGGTGGTGTCCGGCCCAGGCATCGTCGACATCTACGCCACGCTCGCCGCGATGGAGGGCCGCGCCCTTACCGAGCAGGACGATATCACGATCTGGACCGCAGGCATGGAGCGGACGGATAGCCTCGCCGAAGCCGCCATCGACCGCTTCTGCCTTTCGCTCGGCGCTGTCGCGGGCGATACGGCGCTGGTTCAGGGCGCGAGCGGCGTGGTGATCGCCGGCGGCCTCGGCTATCGCTTGCGCGAACACCTGCCGCGCTCCGGCTTTGCCGAGCGGTTCCGCGCCAAGGGCCGCTTTGAAAGCCTGATGGCGAGCCTGCCCGTCAAACTCATCACCCATCCCCAACCCGGCCTGTTCGGCGCTGCCGCCGCCTTCCTTCAGCGCCACGGAGACCCTTCATGAGCCAGATAGAACAAATCATGCGCACCGCACCGGTGATCCCGGTGCTGGTGATCGACGATGTCCACCAGGCCCGCCCCATCGCCGAAGCGCTGGTGGCAGGCGGCCTCAAAGTGCTCGAAGTGACGCTGCGGACGCCCGATGCACTGGAGGCGATCAAGCGCATGAACCTTGTCCCCGGCGCCATTGTCGGCGCGGGTACGGTAACCAACAAGGAGCAGCTCGATGCAGCGCTCGCGGCGGGTGCCGAGTTCATCGTCTCACCCGGCCTCACCGAGCCTTTGGGGCAAGCGGTGAAGCGCAGCGGCGTGCCTTACCTGCCCGGCATCGCCACACCGGGCGAGCTGATGATGGGGCTGGACCTTGGCTTCACCCACTTCAAGTTCTTTCCCGCCGAAGCCAACGGCGGCATCCCGGCGCTGAAGGCGCTCGCCGCGGTGTTCGGCCGGTGCAAGTTCTGCCCCACCGGCGGCATTTCGGCCAAGACCGCGCCCGACTGGCTTGCCATCGATCAGGTGCTGTGCGTCGGCGGCAGCTGGGTCGTCCCCAAGGGTGCCACCCCTTCCGAGATCGAGGCTCTGGCCCGAGAAGCGGCGGAAATCGGCCGGTGAGCGAGCTCCTCGCCTCCGTCACCGCCCTCACCCTCCGCCTGCAAGACCTGCACGAACGCACCGCGCAAACCCCGCTGTTCAATCCGGTCTTCCAGCTCTCGCTCGATCTCTCGCGGCAGCTCGAAGAGGGCGATCTAAGCCTCGCGCAGTGCGAGGCGATGATCGCTGAGCTGGAAGTCGCAGCGTTGCAAAATCGCTGCGAGCGGATGACGAACTTCGTCGCGCCGGTGGCGCAGGACGATAACACCGAGGCACTAAAGGCGAGCTTCGACAGCCCCACCTTCTCCGCTTTCAAGAAGCGGTGGGAACGCCCGCAACTCCACGCCGTCTTCACCGCCCACCCGACCTTCCTGCTGACGCCGAAACAGACCGTAGCGCTGGCCAACTGCGCTTCTGGCGAGGGTACAATTGATGCAACCTGCGTCGGCGAGGAGCGCCCGCAGGTCACGCTGGCTTACGAACACGAGCGCGCGATGTTCGCCATCGCCAATGCTCAGGATGCGCGCGACAAGGTGGTCTCCACTTTGCTTGGCCATGCCGCCAAGCAATGGCCCGGCGACTGGCACGATCTCGCCCCGCTGCCGTTCCGGTTCGCCACCTGGGTCGGCTATGACATGGACGGGCGGACCGACATCACCTGGTCGAACTCGATCGGTTTCCGGCTCGCCGAAAAGGCCGAGCGGCTGGCGCGCTATGTCGCGCAGCTCGAGGGGATCGACGCCGCGCACCCGCTGTTGTCAGAACTGGTCCCGGCGCGTGACTATGCCGCCGAGCGGGCGCAGGACTTTGCCGCCGACCTCTCCGATCCCGCCGCGCTTTCGGTCGCCGCAAACCGGCTGACCGCCAGCGATCCGCGCAAGCTGCTGTCGCTCAAGGGCATGATCGAGAAGCTCGAAGCCGAAGCGCGCGACGCCGATCAGGATCGCGCTATCGCCCTGAAAACACTCGCCGCCGCCATGCGCGCCGACGGGCTCGGGATGGGCTGGATCCACTTCCGCGTGAACGCCAAGCAACTCCACAACGCGATCCGTCGCCGGCTCGATCCCGAAGGCAAGATCGACCTCGCCAGCAAGGGCGCGGTGGTCCACCTGCGCAAGGCCATTGCCGAGATCAAGCCGCTGCGCTCCAACTTCGGCGCGCTCGCGATCGAAGCCAGCACCGCAACCCGCCAGTTCCTCGCGATGGCGCAGATCCTCGCCCATATCGACGCCGACGCCCCGATCCGCATGTTGATCGCCGAATGCGAAGAACCCGCCACGGTGCTTGCTGCGGTCTATTTCGCCAAGCTGTTCGGCATCGCCGACAAGGTCGACTGCTCGCCCCTGTTCGAAACCGAAACCGCGCTCGAACACGGCGGCCGTTTCCTCGACGAACTGCTCGCCGAGCCAGAATATCAGGACTATGTCCGCAAGCGCGGCCGCGTTGCGATCCAGGCGGGCTTTTCGGATGCCGGGCGCTTCGTCGGCCAGCTCCCCGCCAGCCTCGCCATCGAGCGCCTGCAAGGCCGCCTGGCCGAGGCGATGGACGCCAATGGCCTAACCGATATCAGCGCGCTGATCTTCAACACCCACGGCGAGAGCATGGGCCGCGGCGCGCATCCCACGAAGATGGCCGACCGGCTCGACTGGGCGCTTTCGCCCTGGGCCAAGCGCCGCTTCGTGCGCGCCGGAATCGCGCTTGAACCCGAGGTCAGCTTTCAGGGCGGCGACGGCTACCTGTGGTTCGCCACGCCCGAGCTGGCGCTCGCCATGCTCACCCGCATCGCGGTGCTGCGCCCCAACGACACCGACCCCGACGCCCCGACCGACGAGTTCTACCGCCGCACCGACCTCAGCCTCGATTTCTACCGCGCGATCAAGGAACATCAGCGCCACCACCTCGAAAGCCGGACTTACAGCCGCGCGATCACCGCCTTCGGGCTGGGCCTGCTCAACTCGACCGGCAGCCGCGTCAGCCGCCGCCAGAGCGACCTCAACGCCGACCGCGACATGAGCCTCAGGCAAATCCGCGCCATTCCGCACAATTCGATCCTCCAGCAGCTCGGTTATCCGGTCAATGTGATCGCGGGCGTGGGCGAAGCGGCAGAGGGCAATTACGAGGAAATCGCCGCGCTGCTGCGCGAAAGCCCGCGCGGGCGCGAACTGATCCGGCTGGTACGCGCGGCCAATGGGCTCGCCAGCGTGAAGACGGTCGCCGCCTTTGGCGAGCTGTTCAACTCGGCCTACTGGGCGAGCCGCCCCTATCGCGGCACCGAAACCCACCTCACCGACGCCTGCGAAGCGCTGAGCGAATATCTGGTGAAGGACGACCGCGCGGGCGTGTTCCGGCGGCTCGCCAGCCGTCTGCGGGTCGATGCGATGAAGCTGCACCGGCTGCTCGCGCTCATCCCCGAAGAGGACGCCGACCCCGCCCGCGAGGAGAAGCGCCGGATGATCGGCGCGGCGCAGGCCCTGCGCCTCGCGCTGCTGCAACACATGTTCCTGCGCGCCGTCAGCGTGCCAGTGTTCAGCCGCGCCAACGACGTCAGCCGCGACGACGTGCTGGAGATGGTGTTCACCCTGCGCGTGGACGAGGCGCTGGCGCAGCTCAGGCGCGCCTATCCGGTGAGCTTCCCGCAGATCGACCAGTTCGACCTTGCCGAGCCGACCGACTGGCCCGAAAACGCCGATCACGGCTACGAGGCGATCCACCGCGACTTCATCGAGCCGATCGACGAGGCCCATGCGCTGTCGCTGCGGATCACCACGGTGATCGCCAACATATTCGGGGCGCACGGGTAAAGCGCCCGGTGAGCCCTGACGGGCGCAACGGGCTGGAAATATTTACCTCTCTGCCCCATTATCGCGGGCATGGACGCGAGCGTGAAATGGATTGGCGGGGCGAGCCTCGTGCTGGTGGCAGCCATTGCGCTGCTGCTGGTGGCCGGTCGTTCGCTTGAAACGGAAGAAGTGACCGAGAGCTGGCTGAAAAGCGAAGACGTGCTGCCCGAAAGCGCAGACGCTTCCGCGCAGGCTTCTGCCGTCACCGACCCGACCGCCGACTACGACGGGTTCGATCCGGTCGATCCGCAGGCCAAGGCCGAGGCCGAGCGCGCGCTCGCCGCCGCGCCGGATTACGATCCCAGCGATCCCTTCGTGATCAAGCGCGTACTCCCGATTGATGGGCCGATCCGCTACGGCGAATGGCACTGGGACGACGCGGGCGTGCCCGATGGCCCGCTGCGGATCACGGTCGACCTTGAGGCGCGCGTGATCAGCGTATTCCGCTCAGGCTACGAGATCGGTGCCGCCGCCGCGATGCTCGGCACCCCAGCGCATCCGACGCCCACCGGCGTGTTTCCGATCCTTACGAAGGAGCGGCACAATGTGTCGGAGAAATATGGCAATGCGCCGATGCCCTGGACGCTGCGGCTGACCTGGGACGGCATTGCCATCCACGGCGGCAGCGAGGTCGAGCGCGGCTATGCCAGCCACGGTTGCATCGGTGTGCCCGACCAGTTTGTGTCGAAGCTCTATGATATTGCCAAGGTGGGTGATGTGGTCATCATCACCGACGGGGTGCGCACCGGCGTGGGTGGTTCGCTGGAAACGGGGTGAGAGATTGGGGTGAGAAACTCCGCGCGTCCTGAGCTTAATTCCGAAACCCGCTCGCCCTGAGCTTGTCGAAGGGCCGCCCTTCCCTTTGATCTTTGCGCATTGGTCGGAAGTAAGACCAGTCCTTCGACAAGCTCAGGACGAGCGAACCTAGGAGCTTCGGCGAGGTTCCGGCCCGAGCACCCATTCGCCATGCTTCACCCGCGCCAGCACGCCCGCGACATTACCGCCCTCGCCCGCCTCGAGCTTCATAAGCAGCCGTGCCACATCGCCCCCGCGCGGCCTGCCGCCGAGCTTTTCCAGCACCCGCGCCAGCAGCCGCCGGTTCATCTCGCGCGCGGGCACCGGGGTGATGACGTAGCCCTCTTCCTCGGCCCGCACCGCCTGCGGCCACAGCAGATCGGCATAGGCCTCGATCGCTTCATAGGCCTCGGCGAGAATGCTGGCCGAGCGCGCAATCGCCAGCGGATCGAGCCAGTCGCAGCCCGCAAGGTTCTGCCGCATGGCCACCCGGTCGAAGCGCGGATCGTGGTTCGAAGGATCGTGCGCGACCGTCTCGCCCGCCACAACCTGCGCCAGCTCGGCGCGGCGGAAATGGAGCAAGGGGCGGATGATCGCGCAGTCGAAGCCGCCCGGCTGGTTGCGCTCGCGCACTCCAGCAAGGCCCGCCACGCCGCTGCCTCGGTTCAAACGCATCAGCAGCGTTTCGGCCTGATCGTCGGCATGGTGCGCGGTGGCGACAGCGGCAAGGCCTTGCGCATCGGCCCAAGTGCACAGCGCGGCATAGCGCGCCGCCCGAGCCTCGGCCTGAATGTTGCCCTCGCCCACAGACACGGGCAGCACCGCGCAGGCAATGCCGCGCTTGTCGCAAGCTGCGGCGACGAGCGCGCATTCGTCCGTCGCCTCAGCCCGCAGCCCATGGTTGACGCTCGCCACGGCGAACCGGCCCGGAATGGCCGCATGGGCCAGCAGCAGCATGGCCATGGAATCGGGCCCGCCAGATACGGCGAGCCCGATCTTGCCCTCTTCGGGATTAAGCCGCGCCAGCGCCTCGCGAAACCGCGCGACCAGTTCGGGCGGCACCGCTTCGCTCATCGGCTCAGTTGCAGGTGACGCGGCCTTTCAGCCCGTCGTACATCGACTGCAACCGGCCCGTGGCCAGCGCCGGATAGGTGTCACCAAACTCGGCGAGCGCGATGCAGGCACGGCGGGTGTCGTCGAGCTGGATCATGCTCTCGGCAAGGTACAGCAGGCTGTCACCAGCGCGCGCGCCCTGCTTGTCGGACTGATAGTTCTCGAAGAACTGCGTCGCCGCACTGCGTGGATCGCCCGCATCGAGATAGGCGCGGCCCAGCAGATTGCGGCCGTAGGAGATCATCCGGTGGCTCGGATACTTCTCGATATAGAGCGCCAGCTGCTGCTGCGCCTCCGGATAATACTTGGCCTCCCACAGGCGGAAGCCGTAGGTATATTCGTCCTCGCCCATATCGCCGGTGGCGGGCTTGGCGATGGCCTGAACACCCGCCAGACGCTCGGCACTGGGGCCGGCCTGAGCCGAGCCGGGCACCGCGATCACGCCGCTCGGCTGATTGGCGGCGGGCGTGGTTGCCGGGGTCGTTTCCGTCCGCGTTGCGGGCATCGTCGCCGGTCCCGGTGTGGGAGTTTGCAGCCCGGTCGGGGTCGGCGTCGGCGTGGTAGCCCTCGCCGCTTCCATCGCCGCCACCCGCTGTTCGAGCGCGGACAGCGCGTTCTGGTTGACCTCGGTCGCCGCAGTGAGCCGGGTAAGCTGGCTCTCGATGGCCGAAATGCGTGACAGCACATCAGTCATCGCGCTGCTCGAAATGCCGGGCGTTGGCACATTCGCATTGTTGCTCTGCGCCGTGATCTCCGGTTCGAAGAAGCGCTCGTCACCACCGGGGAACACGGTGCGCTGGAGTGCGCGCAACTGGGCCTCGATCCGTTCAAGCCGCGCATCCACCTGCGCCGCTGCCGGAGTGCTCACAACCATGGCCAGCGCGACTGCGCTGCTCATCAACAGGCCGTGTCTTGCCCGTGCAATCTGCTGGATCATCGTGCTTGCTTATCCTCCTGCCTCGATGTCGACCCCCGCTGGACTGATGCCAGCATTAACCAAGATAGGCGATTAACCAGTGCGGGGAATAGCCGAGGGGTGCCAATCCCCCGCCAATCGCCATTGCATCCGGCCAACACCCTTAGCGCGAAGCGGCCTGACTTTCTGGCTCCGCCTGCGTTTGCTGCCCGCGTGCGAGCAGCGCCCTGGCGCTGAACGGCTCGTCGATAAAGGTGCGCATTTCTTCCGCCAGCTTCGGCACCGCCTTGCCGCCGATGGTGATTGCCAGAAGATCGGGCCGCGCCGTGGAAATCTGCGGGTTCTCGGCATCGGAGGGCACGGTGAAGCTATCGCCCTCGGCGAGGATCTCTTCGTTCAGCACCCGCCCTTCGCCATCGGCAATGCGCACCCAGGCCTCGCCCTCGGCGGTGATGGTAACGTCGCCACTCGCATCAGGCGTCTGGGCGGCGACTTGCTCGCTGGCTGCCGCTGCCGCGCGCTGCGCTGCCTGTTCGGCCTGCTCCTGCTCCACCAGCGAGGGCAGATCGGCAGCCGGAGCAAACAGCTCGCGCGCGAAAACAAACAGACCCGCCAGCAACAAGGCCACGGCAAAGATCGAGAACCACATCAGCTTGCGCCCCGGCGCGCGGGCCGGATCGCCGGGTTCGAAAGTGGCGTCGTAATTCGTGTGGTCGGCCCGTTCCTCACCCATTTCGGCGCGGACCTGGTCGGCCACATCTTCGGGATCGAGGCCCACTTCCTTGGCATAGGTTTTCGCGAAGCCGATGGCATAGATACGCCCCGGCAGCAGGTCGAATTCGCCGTTATCGAGATGTTCGATATGGCGCACCGAAATGCGCGTGGTCGCCGCCATAGCGTCCACCGACTTGCCTTGCGCCTCGCGCGCGGCGCGCAATTGTGCGCCGACGCCAGCGGGCGGCGTCTCGTGGACGGCCTCGGAAGTCTCTTCGCCTTCTGTCATTACCCTACCTGCGACCCTGGGGCTTCGCATACCCTGGCGGCCCGGACCAACCTGTGCACCAAAAGAAAGACAAGCGTGCGGCAAGTCAAGGGATGCCCGCAGCAAAATCAGGGCATTTCTGCCGCTTTTACTCGAACTCGATCCCCTGCGCCCCGGCCCAGTCGCGCATGGCGCCGCGCAGATCGGCCGGGGGATGCGCCAACCATTCGTCCATCTGGGCCGTCAGGGCCCTGGTGTCGATGCTGCTGATCAGCTCCTTGAGCGGCCCCACCGCCGCCGGGGTGATCGACAGTCGCCGCAAGCCGATGCCGATCAGCGCCAGCGCCTCCAGCCGGCGCCCGCCCATCTCGCCGCAAACGCCGACATCCACCGGCCACGGCTCGCAGGTCTTCACCACGCGGGCGAGGAACCGCAGGATCGCCGGGCTCAGCCAGTCATACCGCTCTGCCAGTGCCGGGTTCGAACGGTCGGCCGCAAACAGGAACTGCGTGAGGTCGTTGGTGCCGATCGAGATGAAGGCGATCCGGTCCTTCAGCAGGTCGAGCACTTCGGCCAGCGATGGCACCTCGAGCATCACCCCGTAGTTGATCTTGCTCGGCAACTGGTGCTTGCGCATCCGCAGGTAGGCGACCTGGTGCTCGAACACCTTGCGTGCATCTTCGAATTCCCACGGTTCGGATACCATCGGGAACATCACGTTCAGCTCGCGCCCCGCCGCCGCTTCGAGCAGTGCGCGTGCCTGCGCCTTGAGCAGCCCGTCACGCTCGAGCGAAAGGCGCAGCGCGCGCCAGCCCATCGCCGGGTTCTCGTCTTCCTCGCCGGTCTTGTTGACGAGATAGGGCAGGCTCTTGTCGCCGCCGATATCGACGGTGCGGAAGATCACCTTCTTGCCCTTGGCGGCGTCCAGCACCTCGCGATAAAGCCGGGCCTGCCGTTCGCGCGCGGGCAAGGCAGCGGAGACGAGGAACTGGAACTCGGTGCGGTAGAGGCCAATGCCGTCCGCACCCGTAACGCCCAGCATCGCCACATCGTCGCGCAGCCCGGCGTTCATCATCACCTCGATCCGCACGCCGTCCTTGGTGCGCGGCTCCACATCGCGCAGCTTGGCATAACCTGCACGCCGCTCGCGGCTGCGGGTGAGACGTTCCTCGAAGGCATCGGATACGGCCTGCGTCGGGCGCAGCGTGACCTGCCCGGTGTCGCCATCGACCAGAACCTCGTCGCCTTCCCGCACCAGCCCGCGCAGGTTCCTGAGGCGGCCAACCACGGGAATGCCCATCGCGCGCGCCACGATCACCACATGCGCGGTGAGCGAGCCTTCCTCCAGCACCACCCCGCGCAGGCGGCGTTTGTCATATTCGAGCAGCTCCGCCGGGCCGAGGTTCTTGGCGATCAGGATGGAATCGCCGGTGAGCCCGCTGGTCGCCGCCGTGCCGACCTTGCCCGACACGATCCGCAGCAAGCGGTTCGAAAGGTCTTCCAGATCGTGCATCCGGTCGGCCAGCAGCGGGTCCTGAATCTGGCGCATCCGCATCCGGGTGCGCTGCTGCACGCGCTCGATCGCGGCCTCGGCGGTGAGGCCGGAATCGATCGCCTCGTTGATGCGGCGGCTCCACCCCTCGTCGTAGGCGAACATCTTGTAGGTTTCGAGCACCTGCTCGTGTTCACCATCGACGCCGAACTCGGCCTGGGTCGACATCTGTTCGATCTGGTCGCGCATCCGGTCGAACGCCTGATAGACCCGGTCGCGCTCGGCCTCGATATCTTCGGCCACGGTTTGCTCGATATGGATGCGCGGCTGGTGGAACACCGCCTTGCCGCGCGTGAGCCCCTTCACCAGCATCAGCCCGTTGATCTGCGCCTGCCCGGTCTGGGCATTGCTCGCCCCGTCCAGCTCCTCGCCATCTACGAGGCCGGCGTGATTGATCAGTTCGGCCAGCACCATGGCGACCGTCTGCAGCGCCTCGATCTCCACCTCTTCGTAAAGCCGGGGTTCGACATGCTGCACGGTCAGCACGCCAATCGCCCGCTCGCGCCGAACGATCGGCACGCCCGCGAACGAGTGGAACCGTTCCTCGCCGGTTTCGGAGCGATACTGGAATTCGGGGTGGGTGGCAGCCTCTTCGAGGTTCAGCGTTTCGATATTCTGGGCGATGGTGCCGGTCAGCCCCTCGCCCACACCGAGGCGGGTGACATGCACAGCCGCCTGATTCAGCCCGCGCGTGGCGAACAGTTCGAGCATACCCTCACGCAGCAGATAGACCGAGCAGACCTCGCTATCGAGCGTCTCCCCGATCACCTCCACAACGTTGTTGAGTTTGGCCTGAGCGTGGGTACGCGCCGCCATCACCTCGTGCAGCCGGGTAAGAATCGTGCGAGCGGCAGAGGCGGCGGACAAAGGCATGACCGAAATGCCTATAGCACGAAACGAAAAATGCAAATCGGCGCGCGGCCGTTCCGGCGATGAAAATTACGCAGGAACCAGGCCGCGCGCCGCTTGCGGGCCGTCAATGCAGCGCGATTTCTTCCTTGAGCTTGAGCTTGGCTTTCTTGATGTCCTGAACGAGCGACGCATCGGGCGACGGGCGGCTCATTTCTTCCTTGAGGCGGCGGTCAAGGCCTTCATGCTTTTGCTGAAGCGCGCTGACATGGGAAGATTGCATAGGGCTGTTCTCCTTTCGCCATGGCCGGGACAAATCCGGCCGAGTTGGACCGCGCGGCAAAAAACCGCCTCGATGGGCCGACTCGGCTGGGCCGGTACATGCGAGGCGAGCCGCGCAATTGTCATCAAATCACAATAGTCCTAAACGGACAATTACGGGTTGCGGCGAAACGGTAGAACGCAAGGATATGTCGCCGCCAAGCACGAGGAACGCTTCGAGAATGAGCAGAATTTCCGCATGACGGAAGAAGAGATGCGCAAGGCGCTGGCAATGCTCCAGGTCGAGCATCGCGACCTCGACATCGCCATTTCCGCGCTCACCGAAAGTGGCGGCCCCAACCTGCTGCAGGTGGCGCGGCTGAAGAAGCGCAAGCTGCGCCTGAAGGACCAGATCGCCGCCATTACCGACTATCTGACGCCCGATATCATCGCCTGATTGCGCCACGCAAAACCGTGCCCGAGCGGGACAGAAACGGACCTGTTGGAAAAACGCGCCACCCCCTACTGGCGCTGCGGCCAGCCTGGCGCTAGCCAAACCAACATTATGCAATCTGCACCCACCGTTTCGCCCGCCATCCTCGACGCCCTCTATGAAGAGGCGCTTTGCCTGACCGAAGCCGCCCGTGCCGAATTCGGCGCGGCGCGCGGCACCCACTTCACGCGCCGCGCCACGAGCAACCTGCGCGATATGGCGACGACAACTGATGAGCAGGCAACGGCCAGCGTCGCACTTTCGTGCGAGGCCTTGCGCACCACCACGCGGCTGATGCACGCGATGGCCTGGCTGCTGAACTTTCGGGCCTATTTCAGCGGCGAGCTGAACGCGTTTCAGCTGCGCCGGTTCGGACGCCTGCCCCCTGCGCAGGAGGTCTGCTCGGCAGAAGAGCTGGCAGCGCTTCCCCTCCCGGCGAGGGCCGTGGTCGAGGCCAGCTGCACTTTTTACGAAAGGCTCGCCCGGCTCGACGTGGCGTTCCACCGTGGCTTCGAGGCCGAACCGCCCGCGCTGGAGCACCTGCACAGCCGGATCGGCCGCGCCTTCGCTGCGTGCTGAGCGTCACACCTTCGCCAGCGCCCGCTCCCAGTTGGCCAGCCGCGCGGCGCGGGTAGACGGGGCCATCTCGGGTGTGAACGTGTCCGCCGCCCCCGTCATCGCCGTGGCCGCTTCGGCCAGCGTGGGATAGGCGCCGCAGCCCAGGCCTGCGAGGATTGCCGCGCCCAGCGCTGTCGTCTCGACGAAGTGCGGGCGGGTGACGGGCAGTTGCAGGATGTCGGCGATGTCCTGCGCCATCCAGTCGTTGGCAGCCATGCCGCCGTCGATGCGGATGCCGCGCCAGCGTGCGCCGTCGGCGGCGAAGGCAGCGGCGAGGTCGCGCGTCTGGTGCGCCATGGCCTCCAGCGAAGCCCGCACGACATGGGCCTTGCTGCTGGCGAAGCTGAGCCCGGTGATGCTCCCGCGCGCCTCAGGCCGCCAGTGCGGCGCGCCAAGCCCCGAGAGCGCGGGCACCACCACCACCCCGCCGCTATCGGTCACGCTGCGCGCCAGCGCTTCGGTTTCGCCAGCGCTGGCGATCAGGCCGAGTGTATCGCGCAGGTACTGGATCAGGCTGCCCGCCACGAACACCGAGCCTTCCAGCGCATAGGTGCGCGCGCCGCCAATCTGGGTCAGCACGGTGCCGAGCAGGCGGTTGTCCGAGTGCGGCACCTGTGTGCCAGTGCTGGCAAGGATGAAGGCTCCGGTGCCATAGGTGGCCTTGGTCGCGCCGGGTTCGAGGCAGCCTTGCCCTATCGTAGCGGCCTGCTGATCGCCCGCCATGCCGCAGATCGGGATCGCCCGGCCGAACAACTCGGGTGCAGTTTCGGCGATGGTTCCGGCGCAATCGACCACCTTCGCAAGTGCCGCCAGCGGAACCCCGAACAGCTCACAGAGGCCCTCGTCCCAGCTATCGCCTTCGAGCGGGAGCAGCAGCGAGCGGCTGGCGTTGCTGGCATCGCTGACGTGGTCGGAACCGCCCGACAGGCACCACACCAGCCAGCTTTCGACCGTCCCGAAAGCCAGCCTGCCTTGCTCGGCCGCCGCGCGCACTTCGGCCACATTGTCGAGCATCCAGCGCATCTTGGTGGCGGAGAAATAGGGGTCGAGCAGCAGGCCCGTCTTGCTGCGCACCGCCTCCTCATGCCCGCGCGCTTTCAACCGGGCGCAGAAATCCGCCGTACGCCGATCCTGCCACACGATGGCGCGGGTGAGCGGCTCACCGGTCTGCCTGTCCCAGGCGACGACCGTTTCGCGCTGGTTGGTGATGCCGATGGCGGCGATCCGGTCGGCCCCGCCCGCCCTGGCCACCATTTCGCGCGCGCAGGCGAGCGTCCGGTCACGGATCTCGGCGGCATCATGTTCGACCCAGCCATCCTGCGGATAATACTGCGTCAGCTCGGCCTGAGCCGTTCCGCTTGGCTTGCCATCGAGCGTGAACAGCATGGCCCGCGTGCTGGTAGTGCCTTCGTCGAGAACGCAAATATACTGGTCGCTCATGGCAATCCGCCTCCGTTGCCGCCATATGGCGGGCATGTCCCTGCCCCCGCAACCCCAAGACCCATCAACATGGCCAACCGGCGAGGTCGAGCAGCTTGAGCCGCTGGTCGCGCGCGTGCTCGCGCCCAATGCCTCGCCCTTCACCTTTACCGGCACGCAGACCTACCTCGTAGGCACCGACGAGGGGCTGGCGGTAATCGATCCCGGCCCCGCCGAGCCCGCCCATCTCGATGCGCTCACCCGCGCTATTGGCGAGACCCCGGTGGTCGCCATCATGTGCACCCACACCCACCGCGATCATTCCCCCGCCGCCGCCCCACTGGCGCGGAAGACGGGCGCGCCGATCATCGGTTGCGCGGCGCTTCACATCCGCTCCGACGCCCCGCGCGTCGATGCCCCGTTCGATCAGGACTATGCGCCCGACCGTACACTGGCTGACGGCGAGCAGGTGAGCGGCCCGGGCTTCACCATCACCGCCGTCGCCACGCCGGGGCACACTTCGAACCACCTGTGCTATGCGCTGGAAGAGACCAACGCGCTGTTCACCGGCGATCACGTCATGGGCTGGTCGACCAGCGTGGTGGTCCCGCCCGATGGCGACATGGCCGATTACATGGCCAGTCTGGAAAAGCTCTATGAGCGGCAGGACCGCATCTATTACCCCGCCCATGGCCCTGCCGTGGAAAAGCCGCGCCAGCTGGTGCGCGGGATGATCGGCCACCGCCGCCAGCGCGAGCGGCAGATCCTGAAACTGCTGGACGAAGCGCCCCACCGCGTCACCGAACTGGTGCCGCGCATGTACAAGGGCGTGGACGAGAGGTTGTGGACTGCCGCCGGGCAATCGGTGCTGGCCCATCTGCTGGAACTGGAACGCCAGGGCCGCGTGGCCCGCAATGACGGCATCTGGGCAATCAGCGCGTGAAATCCGCTGACGCCTCGCTATATCGGCCGCAGGAGACGCCATGACCGCCGAAACGAAACTGCCCGCCGGAGCCGACCTGCTCGAAGAGATCAACCGCCTGCGCAAAGAACGCAAGGCCGTGATCCTGGCTCATTATTATCAGCGCCCTGAGATTCAGGACCTCGCCGATTTCGTGGGCGACAGCCTGGAACTAAGCCGCAAGGCCGCCGCCACCGATGCGGAAGTGATCGCCTTTTGCGGCGTGAAGTTCATGGCCGATACGGCCAAGATCCTCAGCCCCGAAAAGATCGTGGTGCTGCCCGACATGGATGCCGGTTGCAGCCTTGAAGATTCCTGCCCGCCGGAAAAGTTCAAGGCCTTCCGCGAGGCGCACCCCGATCACATCGCGCTGACCTACATCAACTGCTCGACCGAGGTGAAGGCGCTCAGCGACATCATCGTCACCTCGTCCAGCGCCGAGACGATCCTTGCGCAGATCCCGCCCGAACAGAAGATCATCTTCGGGCCGGACCGGCACCTTGGCGGCTATCTCAGCCGCAAGTTCAACCGCGAGATGCTGCTGTGGCCGGGCGTATGCATCGTGCACGAGGCGTTCAGCGAGACAGAGCTGATGAAGCTCAAGGCCCAGCATCCCGGCGCGCCTGTGGCCGCCCATCCGGAATGCCCGCCCTCGATCATCGACCATGCCGATTATGTCGGCTCGACCAGCGGCATCCTCAAATTCGCGCAGGAATTTTCCGGCGACACGCTGATCGTGGCGACCGAGCCGCACATCATCCACCAAATGCAGAAGGCGCTGCCCGACAAGACTTTCATCGGGGCCCCCGGCGCGGACGGGAACTGCAACTGCAACATCTGCCCCTACATGGCGCTCAACACGCTGGAGAAGCTCTACATCGCCCTGCGCGACCTTGAGCCGCGCATCGAGATCGAGGAAGGGCTGCGCCTGAAGGCCAAGGCCAGCCTCGACCGGATGCTGGAAATGGCGAGCGGCACCGTGGGCAAGGGCGACCTGGGCGCGCGGGACTGAGCCTGACCGGGAGCCGCATCATGCCCACGCGATCATGGCTGTTCGTACCGGGCGATAGCGAGCGCAAGCTGGCCAAGGCACCGCTGAGCGGGGCCGATGCGGTGATCGTGGACCTTGAGGACGCGGTTGCTCCCGA
>DAICXZ010000012.1 GCA_027311945.1 Erythrobacter sp. | reverse complement strand
CCGTGAACCTGGAAAACAGACTTTGCGATATCCAACCCGATGATGCTAACTTCCGACATGGACGCCTCCTCTCTAGTGGTGTTCAAACACCTCCACTATGGCACATCGATGCCGCCGGGGGGCGTCCACCCCATCACCCCACTTGAGACAGCGAGCATCGCCAGCCAGCCCGCCATAGGCAGGGCCAGCTGGCGCTCACTCGCTAATGCTTCGAATCGCGGGTGCTCTCCACCATGCCATCGGTGATAAAGCCGATCGGCCTGACTTCCAGCGCCTTCCTTTTCAGTTCGCCCTTCATCTTGGAATATTCGGCGTCCATCTGCGGCGTCACCGTGGGGCGCGAGGCCTTGAGCGCTTCGGCAAAGTCCGCCGCGCTCACCGTATCGGGCGCAGTGCTTGACCGGCGGATGGCGGCAAGACCAGCCCGGCGCACCACGTCCTCCAGATCGGCGCCGGTATAGCGCTCGGTCTGGCCCGCCAGCGCGGCGAGGTCGACGTCGCCCGCCAAGGGCATGTTGGCGGTGTGGATCTTGAGGATGTGCTCGCGGCCAGCCTCGTTGGGCGCACCGACATAGACCAGTTCGTCGAACCGGCCCGGACGCAGCAGCGCCGGATCGACCAGCGTCGGGCGGTTGGTCGCGCCGATCACCACGATGGACGACAATTCCTCCATCCCGTCCATCTCGGCCAGGATCGTGTTGACCACGCGCGCCGTCACCTGCGGCTCGCCCGCGCCGGAGCCACGCGCGGGAACCAGCGAATCGATCTCGTCGATGAAGATCACGCAAGGGGCCACCGCCCGCGCACGGGCGAACATCTTGGCGATCTGCTGCTCGCTTTCGCCGTACCACTTTGAAAGCAGGTCGCTCGACTTCATCGAGATGAAGTTCGCCTCGGCCTCCTTGGCCACTGCCTTGGCCAGCAGCGTCTTGCCGGTGCCGGGCGGGCCGTAGAGCAGGAAACCCTTGGCCGGGCGGATGCCCAGCCGCTCGAACGCCTGCGGGTTGCGCAAGGGCAGCTCGACACCTTCCTTGAGCGATTCGATAGCCTCGTCGAGCCCGCCCAGATCGCTCCAGCCGACCCTCGGCGTCTGCACCATCACCTCGCGCATGGCCGAAGGCTGGACGCGCTTCAGCGCCTCGCGGAAATCGTCCTTCTCGACGCACAGCTCTTCGAGCACCTCAGGCGGAATTTCCCGCGCATCAAGATCGAGTTTCGGCATCAGGCGACGCACCGCCTCAATCGCCGCCTCGCGGGTCAGCGCGGCAAGATCGGCCCCGACGAAACCGTGTGTCGAACGCGCCAGTTCCTTGAGGTCGACGCCCTCGCCCAGCGGCATGCCGCGGGTGTGGATCGCGAGGATTTCGCGCCGACCGCCCTCGTCAGGCACGCCGATCACGATCTCACGGTCGAACCTGCCGGGGCGGCGCAGCGCCTCGTCAACCGCGTCGGGGCGGTTGGTGGCGGCGATCACCACCAGATTGGTGCGGCTTTGCAGGCCGTCCATCAGCGTGAGCAACTGCGCCACGAGCCGCTTCTCGGTCTCGCCCTGCACGTTCTGGCGCTTGGGCGCGATCGAATCGATCTCGTCGATGAAGACGATGGCAGGCTGGGCGCGCTCTGCCTCCTCGAACACTTCGCGCAAGCGCGCCTCGCTCTCGCCATAGGCCGAGCCCATGATTTCCGGGCCGTTGATGGCGAAGAACTCGGCATCGCTCTCGTTGGCGACGGCCTGGGCGAGCCGCGTCTTGCCGGTGCCGGGCGGGCCGTGCAGCAGCACACCGCGCGGCGGATCGACACCCAGCCGGGTGAACAGCTCGGGATAGCGCAGCGGCAGTTCGACCATCTCGCGCAGTTGCTTGATGGTATCTTCCATGCCGCCGACATCGTCATAGTTGACCGTGCCGCGCCCGCGCTTAGGCTCCTCGAACTCGGCGCGCAGCTCGATCTCGGTCTGGTCGTCGATGGCAACGATGCCCTTGGGGCTGGTCGACACGACCTGCAGGCGGATTTCGGTCAGCGCATAGGCGGGCGTGTTGAACAGGCGGCGCACTTCGGGCGGCACATTCTGAACCGGCTGCTGGCCATGGGTGGCAACGAGGTCGCCCGCGGTCAGCGGCTTGCCCGCGAACACGCGCTTCAGCGCCTCTGTCGGACCTTGCAGGCGCATCTGCTTTTGCGCGGGCGCGAAGACCACACGAGTAGCAGCGCGCGGTTGGGCGCGGCGCACCTCGACATGTTCACCCGAACCGGCTTCGGCGTTGCCTCGCTGCAGCCCATCAAGCCGAACGACCTGCAGGCTCTCGTCTTCGGGATAGGCAGCCATGGCGATGGCAGCGGTGGTGCGCTTGCCTTCGATCTCGACCGGATCGCCCTCGGTAATGCCGAGCGCCTGGAACGCCGAACGCGGCATCCGCGCGATACCACGGCCCGACTCCTCCTGCCGCGCGGCCGCGACCTGCAAACGTGCCGTGCCCGCTGCGGTGTCGAGCGTGTCTCCATCTGCCATGCTGTGAAAAGCCTTCCCGTTCGCTACTGATGTCAGAAAGCTAGGAAGCCCTGCGGCCCATTGCAAACACGCCGCTGCGCGTCCGCCGTGAGACAGGCAGAAAAAAAGCCCGGCTGTTGCCAGCCGGGCTTGGAAAGTCTTGGGAGAGGATGCCTGAAAGGCAGTTCGTATTTGCAACCGATCACCCCATTTCGCAAGTGCGAAAAGCGCAAGCTGAGTTGCATGGTATGCAACATAACGGGAAATCTGCGCATTCCGGCCCACCGACTTGCGCGAGAGGCTGTCCGAAGCAGATTTTATGCTGCAGCACGGCATGGAACGGCCTATGGTCATGGTCAGTCGCCCAAGATGGAAACCTACCCTTCGGGAGCCACCTGTGAACAAACTCTACCCCTCCGCCGAGGCCGCGCTATCCGGCCTGCTGCATGACGACATGCTGATCGCCTCGGGCGGGTTCGGCCTCTGCGGCATTCCCGAACGCCTGCTTCAGGCGATCCAGGCCTCGGGCGTGAAGGGCCTCACCTTCGCCTCGAACAATGCCGGGATCGACAACGAAGGCATCGGCATGTTGCTGCGCACGCAGCAGGTGAAGAAAATGATCTCGTCCTATGTGGGTGAGAACAAGGAGTTCGAACGCCAGTATCTTTCGGGCGAGCTGGAAGTGGAGTTCTGCCCCCAGGGCACGCTGGCCGAACGGATGCGCGCCGCCGGTGCGGGCATTCCCGGCTTCTACACCAAGACCGGCGTCGGCACACTGGTGGCCGAGGGCAAGGAAGTGAAGCAGTTCGCCAATCGCGAGGGCGAGATGGAGGACTATATCCTCGAACTGGGCATCTTCGCCGATCTTTCGATCGTGAAGGCGTGGAAGGCCGACGAGACCGGCAACGTGGTGTTTCGCAAGACAGCGCGCAATTTCAACGTGCCCGCCGCCACCTGCGGCAAGGTCTGCGTGGTCGAGGTGGAGGAAGTGGTGCCGGCTGGCGCGCTCGATCCCGACCAGATTCACCTGCCGGGCGTTTACGTCCAGCGCATGATCGTGGGCGCGCCCTACGACAAGAAGATCGAATTTGTGACCACCCGCGAAACGGAGATGGGATGAATGACCATGCATGATGGACTGACCAAGGGCTGGACCCGCGACCAGATTGCCGCACGCGCCGCCAGCGAACTGGAGGACGGCTTCTACGTCAACCTCGGCATCGGCATCCCCACGCTGGTGGCGAACCACATCCCTGATGACATCCACGTCACGCTGCAAAGCGAGAACGGGATGCTCGGCATCGGCCCCTTCCCCACCCCCGACAAGGTCGACGCCGACCTCATCAACGCAGGCAAGCAGACGATCTCGGAATTGCCCCACTCGGCCTATTTCGATTCGGCGCAGAGTTTCGCAATGATCCGCGGCGGCCACATCGACCTGACCGTGCTCGGCGCGATGGAAGTCTCGGAAGGCGGCGACATCGCCAACTGGATGATCCCCGGCAAGCTCATCAAGGGCATGGGCGGCGCGATGGACCTGGTGGCAGGCGTGAAGAAGATCATCTGCGTGATGGAGCATGTCTCCAAGCACGGAGAGCCCAAGTTCACCCCCGAATGCTCGCTGCCGCTGACGGGCAGGAACGTGATCGACATGCTGATCACCGACCTTGCCGTGTTCCAGCGGCCCGACCATTCCTCGCCGTTCAAGCTGATCGAGCTGGCGCCGGGCGTGACGGCTGACGAGGTGGCAGCCAAGACCACCGCGCATTACGTCGTCTGAGCCGCGCATGGCCTACACGCTGATCACGGCCAACCGGAACTATTCGAGCTGGTCGCTGCGCCCGTGGGTGCTGATGAAGGCGCTCGGCATTGCCTTCGAGGACCGGGTCGAGCCGTTTGCGCAGCCGGTCAACTACGAGGCGTTCCGCGCGTTCTCACCCACCGGGCAGGTGCCGGTGCTGCTCCATGGCGAGCGCACCGTGTGGGATTCGCTCGGCGTGGTACTTTATCTGGCCGAGCGTCACCCCGGTGTCTGGCCGCAGGACGAGGACGCGCGCGCCTTCGCCATGTGCGGTGTGGCCGAGATGCACGGCGGATTCTCCGCCTTGCGCAACGAATGCACGATGAATGTCGGCGTGCGGGTCGAGAAAGGTCCGCTCTCGCCCGCTTTGGCCAAGGACGTGGCGCGGCTGCGCGAGCTGTTCGAAGAGGGGCTCGATCATTTCGGCGGGCCGTGGCTGGCCGGGCCTGAGTTCAGCGCGCTCGACGCCTTCTTCGCGCCGGTCGCCTATCGCATCCGCACCTATGGCCTCGATGTCGGCAAGGGCGCGGCATGGGTGGAGCACATGCTTGCCCATCCGGCGATGCAGGCGTGGGAACAGGCCGCGCTTGCCGAAAGCTGGCGCGAGGCCAGCCACGAGGAAGAGCTGGCCGCCTCGGGCACCCTGACAGCGGACTATCGCCAAGCGGGATAATCCCTTTCATGGGGTAATAGTTATAAGTCATTGCATTTCTGCGCGGTGCCATGCGACAAGGCGGCAAAAGGGAGAGAGGACCCGCCGCCGCATGTTTACCCGCAGCAAATCGCCGTGGCTGGCGCTTGTCGTCATGGCCGGCATCACCACCATCGGCTTTATCGACCGGATCGTGGTCAACGTGCTGGTCGAGCCGGTCAAGGCCGAGTTCGCCCTGAGCGACAGCCAGGTCTCGCTGATGGCAGCGGCGTTCACCGCGCTGAATATCTTCGCCGGAATCCTGATCGCCCGCCGGGCCGAAAGCGCCACGCGTACGCACCTGATTGCCCTTGGCACAGTGATCTGGTCAGCCGCCACGGCGCTGTGCGCGGGCGTGTCCAGCTGGTTCCAGCTGCTCGCCGCGCGCATGGGCGTGGGGCTGGGCGAGGCGATCGGCCTGCCTTCGGTGCAATCGGTGGTGGCCGACTATTTCCCTCCGCGCCGACGCGGGTTCGCGATGTCGGTGCTGATGCTGGCGCCGCCGCTGGGCGCGCTGATCGGCTATGTCGGCGGCGGTGCCATCGCGCATCACTTCAGCTGGCGCTACACCTTCCTGATCGCCGCCATTCCCGGCTTCGTGCTGGCTCTGCTCGTATGGCTGTTCGTATCCGAACCCCGGCGCGGTGTGCACGATGCGGGCGGTGCCGAGGCGCTGGGCGACAACGTACCCAGCTTCCGCGAGGTGCTGTCCCGCTTGCTGGCGCTGCCCAGCGCGCGCAACATGATCTTTGGCTCGACCTTTGCCGCCATGCTCGGCTTCGGGATGAATTACTTCTTCACCTCGCTGATGATCCGCCGCTTTGGATTGGGCTTGGCCGAGGCGGGAATGTATTCGGGCCTGATCGCGAGCGCTCCCGCCATGCTGTCGGTGCTGGTGTCGGGCTGGCTCGGCGACAAGTTCGGCGAGAAGACCCCGGCGGCCTATGCGCTGGTACCGGCAGTGTGCCTGCTGTTCGCGGCACCGGCCTACTATTTCGGGCTTAGGCTCGAAGAGCTGGGACTCTTGCTGGCGGTGATCAGCGTCGCGACCTTCCTGGGCTTCGGCTACCTCGGCATCACCTATGCCGCGCTGCAAAACCTCATGCATCCGCGCATGCGGGTGACGGGTTATGCCGTGCTCCAGGTGTTCTACGGGTTAGCGAGCGCAGTCGGGCCAATTATCGTCGGTACGCTCAGCGACACCCTGAGCGCCGAATTGGGCCCGCAGCGAGGGTTGACCATGGCCATGGCCTCGACCGGCGCGCTCTATGTGATCGCATCCGGGTTCTATTTCCTCGCCGCGCGGACTTCGGCGCGCGATCTGGCGCGGGTCAACGCGGCTGTCTGAGCGGGAGTGGTTTTAGCGCTGCGAGCGAGCGCCACAGCCATTCGGCGGGGCCTTGCCGGAAGTGCCCCAGCCAAAGCGGCGAGATCACCAGCATCAGCGCAATCGGGATCAACCCGAGCGCCAGCGCCTGCCCGCGCGACACTGCGCCGAACAGGCCCAGCCCCCAGGCCGCGAACAGTGCGGCGAAGACGAGGCTGGTGCCGAGGTAGTTGGTCAGCGCCATCCGACCCACCGCGGCCCAGCGGCGGGTTGAAGCGCGCCCGGCGAGCGGTCCGCCGAACAGAGCCATCGCCAGCGCGGCGTAGGCAATACCCATCAGAAGGTCGAACGGGGCGGAGAGGACCAGCGCGTTGAAGGCGGTAACGATGGCGTCGAACCCGGAGGCGATCGACCAGACGGCCATGCCCACCAGCGCGACAAGGCTCGGCACACCCAGCCAGGCGGCGAGCCGCATCAGCCGCCGCTGCGGCCACTCGCCGGCGAGCATCCCGCTGCGCCATCCCGCCACGCCCACCAGCATGGCCGCCAGCGTGGACGGAACCTGCGCGGCGATGGAGGAGACCTGCAGCGGCCAGTCGCTCATGCGGCGCACGATGCGTTCGGGCAGGCTCTCCTGCCACTGCGCGATGCTGGCGGCCATCACTTGCGGATCGGCACCGAAGCGGCGCTCGACATCGGCCATGCCCGACATGTCGGAGGTGAGCCCCGTCGCCAGCGCATGCCAGTAGCGAAGCCAGCCCCAGGCGAAATAGCCCGACACCGCCAGTTGCCCGATAATCAACGCCGCCGCGCCCGCCAGCAGCCAGCGCAGCGGCAGGCGGATCAGGAACGGCAGCAAACAGCCGATCACGGCATAGGTCCGCAGCACGTCATTATTCGCGAGCAGCACCGCATGGGCCATCGCGATCACGAACAGTGCGGCCATCCGGGCATAATGCGCGCGCCACGGGTGCGCCCCGCCGCGCTCGATGAGGATCGTCACCCCGGCGCCGAACATCATCGCGAACAGGGTGCGGAACTTGTCCTCCACCAGTAGGAAGCTCAGCGCCCACAGCACGATGGACAGCGGTCCGTCGCCGCCATAGGCGCGCGGGTTGATATAGGCGGCGGCGGGCATGGCATAAGCGATGACATTCATCGGCACGATCCCCGCCACGGCCACGCCGCGCAGGGCATCGAGCGCCGCGATACGGTGGCGGATCATAGCGCCCGCCACCGCGCGTTCTTAGGCGAGTGCGGCCTTGAGATCGTCGACGAGGTCGGTCTTTTCCCAGGGGAACAGATCGCCCTCGGCCTGCCGACCGAAGTGGCCATAGGCAGCCGTCTGGCGGTAGATCGGCTTGTTGAGGCCAAGCCCGGTGCGAATACCACGCGGGGTCAGCCCGCCAAGCCGCGCCTTGGCGACTTCCCACACGGCTTCCTCGATCTTCTCGTCGGGCACGGTGCCGGTGCCGCTGGTGTCGATGTAAAGCGACAGCGGCTGGGACACGCCGATCGCGTAGGACACCTGAATCGTGCACATTTTCGCGAGGCCAGCAGCGACCACGTTCTTGGCGAGATAGCGCGTCACGTAAGCGGCCGAGCGGTCGACCTTGGTCGGATCCTTGCCCGAGAAGGCACCGCCGCCGTGCGGAGAAGCGCCGCCATAGGTGTCGACGATGATCTTGCGCCCGGTAAGGCCAGCGTCGCCATCGGGGCCGCCGATCTCGAACTTGCCGGTCGGGTTGATGTGGTAGACGGTCTCGTCGGTGAGCAACTCGGCGGGGATTACCGAGGCAATCGCGCCCTTCACGTAGTCGCGCAGCTCGGCATATTTGGCGGCGTCACCGCCGCTCTTGCCGTCCTTTTCCCACGGCTGGCAATAGTCCTTGGCGTGCTGCGTCGAGACCACAATCGCGGTGGCGCAAACGGGCTTGCCCTCGGCATAGCGAAGCGTGACCTGGCTCTTGGCATCGGGCTCGAGGAAGGGCGCTGCGCCAGAGTGGCGGTCTTCGGCCATCTTGGCGAGGATCTTGTGGCTGAAGTCGAGCGTGGCCGGCATCAGGTCGTCGGTCTCGTCGCTGGCATAGCCGAACATGATGCCCTGATCGCCTGCGCCCTCGTCCTTGTTGCCCGCGGCATCGACGCCCTGCGCGATATCGGCGCTTTGCGGGTGAAGGTGGTTTTCAAAGGTGAGGTTCTGCCAGTGGAAACCGTCCTGCTCGTAGCCAATCTGCTTGACCGTATCGCGAACGACCCGCTGGATTTCCTCCTGCGCACCGGGCTCCCAGTTGCCCTCGGCATCGATCATGCCCTTGCCGCGCACTTCCCCCGCCAGCACCACGAGCTGGGTGGTGGTAAGCGTCTCACAGGCGACGCGCGCCTCGGGATCTTTCGACAGGAAAAGGTCGACGATGGCGTCGGAAATCTGATCGGAGACCTTGTCGGGGTGGCCTTCGGAAACGCTTTCGGAGGTGAAAAGGTAAGTGGCACGCATTGTCGATTGAGCTCCCGTGAGACTATGTTTCGCTTAGGCGACGAGGCGGCTCTAACCGGCCCGTCGGCGCATGGCAATCAGCCCTGCAAGTAAGGCCAATGTGGCCCATGCCAACCCCAAGCCGTTCCCGAAGCGGGAAAACAGCGTCGGCGCGGCGGCGGCGGGCACCTTGCCGTCGATCCGTCCCTGCACGCGCATGCCCAGATGCTGGCGGACCACGCCGTGGGCGTCGATCACGCCGCTGATGCCCGTGGTGGTCGAGCGCAGGACCGGCAAACCCTCTTCTATCGCCCGCATCCGCGCCTGGGCGAAGTGCTGCGGCGGGCCGAAAGCGCCGAACCAGCCATCGGTCGAATCGTTGAAGATGTAGTCGGGCCGGGTGCCCTTCTCGACCACCTCGCCCGAGAACACGATCTCGTAGCAGATCTGGATCGCCGCCTTGCCGTAGGCGCCAAGATCAAGCGTGCGCGGCCCTGGCCCTGGCCAGAAGTCGATCGCGCCGGGCACCAGCCGAGACAGCCCCAGCGGTTCGAGCAATCCGCGCAGCGGCAGATATTCGCCGAAGGGCACCAGATGTGCCTTGGCATAGCTGCCGACGATTTCGCCCTTGTCGTCGAGCACGGTCACCGCGTTGCGCGCGCCCAGCGCCCGGATCAGGCCATCCTTTTCGCCAATCTCCAGATCGACCGCACCAGTCATCAGCAGGGAATTCTCGCCTATCACGCCAGCCAGCCGCCGCCGCGCCAGCACGGGGCTGCCGTAGGCGGTGGTGCTGTCGTAATAGCGTTGCGGATAACCTTCGCGCAGGTAGTCGACCATGCCGCTTTCTGGCCAGAGCACGATGCGCCGCTCGCCCGGTGTCTTCGGCAGCGAATTGGTGGCGAGACGCCGGAAGTGGTCCTCGTAAAGCTCGCTCTGATGGACGCGGCTCTGCTCGATGTCGGGCTGCACGACGGTCAGCGAAAGGTCGGTTTCGCGCGCTGCGGGCTGCGGCAGGTACATGCCCGCCACCAGCACTGCGCCCCCGCCCGCTAGCAAGCCCCAACGCCGCGCCCGTGCAGCCGCCACCAGCGCCCAGCCGAAGAGCATGGCAAGGCCCGACAACGCATAGGTGCCCATGAATGGGGCCAGCAGCGCCAGCCCCGGCCGCTCGAACGGGCCGAGCAGCATCATCGCAAAGGGGTTCCAGGCATAGCCGGTGAAGACCCAGCTCCGCAGCCACTCGGCCACGATCCAGCACCCGGCGAAAACCAGCGCAAAGCCCCAGCCGGGCCCCTTGCGGGTCAAGGCGCGGGCGACACCGGCGGCAATCGCCGGATAGATGGCAAGATAAGCCGACAGCACCGGCACCGCGAGCCAGCCGAGCACGGCAGGCATTTCGGCCTGATAGGTGAAGGCGGTGGCGATCCAGCTGTTGCCGAGCGTGAAATGCCCCAGGCCGAAGAGCCAGCCAAGCAAGGCGGCCTCGCGCCAGCCGCTGCTTCGCGCCACGATCAGCGCAAACAGCCCCCCGGCCACCAGCGCAAGCGGCCACAGGCCCAGAGGCTGGAATCCGGTAGCCGCGGCCACGCCCAAACCAAGCGCCCACCAGCGAGGGTGGCGCGGCTGGTTGGCAAACAGGGCCAAGCCGCCGTCAGCCTGCGGTGCGAAGACGGCCATCGCCGCAATCAGCCGACGGCTTCGAGCGCCTCTTCACCGCTGTCGTCACGCGGGGTGCGCGGACGGCGGGTGCGGGTAGCACGCGGCTTGGTCTTGGGCTTTTCCGCCTCGGCGCTCCCGGCATCGTCCGAATCGCTGTCGTCATCGTCGGAATTGCGGGCGATTGCCGGCGGCAACATGTCAGGATCGAGGCCATTGCCTTCACCCTCGTCGCTTTCGGCGGCGCGGGTGCGGCGACGCGGGGCGGCCTTCTTCGGCTTGCGTTCGGGCGTGAACGGGTTGTCACCCGCGTCCTCTTCGCCCTCGATCCCCTCGTTGCCTTCCTCGGCGCTCTGGCCCGATCCGTTGGCAGGCCGTTCGCGGCGCGGGCGGCGGGTGTTGTCCCGGCCCCCATCACGAGCATTGTCACGAGCATCGTCACGGCCACTGTCGCGCTTGTTCTGCTCGTCCTCGTCGCGTTCGTCCTCGTTCTCGTCATCCGAGTCGCGGTCGTTGCCATTGCGGCCGCGATGTTCGTCCTTCTGCGCCTTGGTATCGGCGATGACGCGGAAATAGTGGTCCGCGAACTGAAGGTAATATTCGGTCTGGACACGGTCGTCGTTCAAGGAGGCATCGTGCGCCAGCTTCTTGTACTTCTCGAGCATCTGGGGCGCATTGCCGCGAGCGCGCGAGTCGATCCGGTTGTTGGCGTTTCCGCCGCCGCCGCTACCGCCACGATTGTTATTGCCGCGACCACGCCGCCGATTGTTGTTTCGATTTTGATTCAAGAGAAATTCGCTTCCTCAATTTGGCCAAGTGCGAAAAGCTGTTCGATGCTGAAAGCTAGTCTGCCCTGCGGCCGCATGACCCTTCGTGCTGGCACCACCCGTGGTGCGCATTCCCGCCGTTATTCGCCTGCCAGCGCTGCGATCCGGCAGCAATTGCAGGGAATGTCTGGGTAGGCCTGTCAGGAGCAGGAATTATCCTCTGCACCCAAGGCTTGAAGAATTGGTTAGAGGTTCGCAAAGCTTTTGCCAAGCCCCTATCGCAGGATCAGTGCGTAAGAACGAGCACTCTGGGCCTTTCGGCCAGATCGCGGCGCAGCTCGGTGGCAAAGCCCTGCGCCTCGGCCAGGGCGCTCACTGCCTCGGCCTGCTGCCAGCCGATCTCGAGCACGGCCACACCGCCGGTGCAGAGCAGATCGCGCAGTTGCGGGATCAGCAACCGGTAGTCGTCGAGCCCCTCGGCCCCGGCAAACAGCGCCTCGGCCGGCTCCCAGTCGCGCACCTGGCGGTCGAGCGCGGCATCGGCTTCGACATAGGGCGGGTTGGAAATGACGAGGTCGAAGCGGCCAAGCTCGTCCGCCCATCCGGGCTCGGTCCAGTCCGCCGCGATGATCCGCGCGCGATCCGCCAGGCCGAGCGCCTCGGCATTCGTCTGCGCACATTGCCGCGCCGCTTCCGAGGCGTCGATGCCCACACCGCGCGCACCGGGGCGTTCGGCCAGAAAGGTCAGCAGCAGCGCGCCCGAACCTGTGCCGCAATCGAGCACGCGCGCATCGGGGCGAGCGCAGTCGAGCGCGGCCTGAACCGTGGTCTCGCTGTCGGCGCGCGGGATCAGCACACCGGGGGTGACGGCGAATGGGCGGCCGTAGAACTCCTGCTCGCCGATGATGTAGGCCACGGGTTCATGGCGCGCACGCCGCTCGATCAACGCGGTGAACGCGTCCGGTTCCTCCGCGTGCATATGGCGCAGGAACAGGTCCGAGCGCGTCACGCCCAGCACATGGGCCATCAGCAGCTCCGCATCGAGCCGGGCGGTGTCGCTGACTTCGGCGAGCCGGTTGGCAGCTTCGCGGAGCGCTTGGGCGACTGTCACTGCATAGCCTTCGACAAGCTCAGGCTGAGCGGGGGTAGTGATACGGGCAAGCTCGGGGTGAGCGGATTTTGGGCAAACATCCGCTCATGCTGAGCCAGTGTCGCTGCGCGACAGCTTCGCTTCCGAAGCACAGGCACCACCTCTGCCCCAAGCCACCGCATCACGCCCCCATCGCGGCGAGCCGCTTCGCCTCGTCTTCCGCCGTCAGCGCATCGACCACTTCGCGTAAGCCCGTGCCAGCCAACACCTCGTCGAGCTTGTGCAGGGTGAGGCCGATGCGGTGATCGGTCACGCGGCCTTGCGGGAAGTTGTAGGTGCGGATGCGCTCCGAACGGTCGCCGCTGCCGACCATGGCCCGGCGCGCCGCCGCCTCTTCGCCTTGCGCTTCGTCGCGCATTTTCTCGTAAAGCCGCGCGCGCAGCACCTGCATCGCCTTGTCGCGGTTCTTGTGCTGGCTACGCTGGTCCTGCTGGATCACCACCAGCCCGCTCGGCAAGTGGGTGATGCGCACCGCCGAATCGGTGGTGTTGACGTGCTGGCCGCCCGCACCGGAGGCGCGGTAGATGTCGATCTTCAGGTCGTTCTGGTCGATCTGGACATCGACCTCGGTCGGCTCGGGCAGCACGGCGACGGTCGCCGCCGAGGTGTGGATACGCCCGCCGCTTTCGGTGACCGGCACGCGCTGCACGCGGTGGACCCCGCTCTCCCACTTGAGCTTCGCGAACACACCCTGCCCGGTGACGTTGGCGACAATTTCCTTGAAACCGCCCGCGTCCGACGCATTCATGGAAACCGGCTCGACCTTCCAGCCATTCTCGCTGGCGAAGCGTTCATACATGCGGAACAGATCGCCCGCGAACAGCGCCGCCTCGTCGCCGCCGGTGCCAGCGCGGATTTCGAGCATGGCGGGGCGCTGGTTGGCCTCGTCCTTGGGCAGCATGGCAATGGCGAGCGCATGTTCGGCCTCCGGCAGGGCCTTTTTCAGCTCGGCCAGTTCGTCCTCGGCCATGGCCTTCATCTCTGGATCGGCGAGCATTGCGGTGAGCCCGCCGATCTCCTCGCGCATGGCCTGCACGTGCGCCGCGGCCTTGGCGACCGGCTCCAGCTCGGCATAGTCGCGGCTGGCCTGCACGAAAGCCTCGCCCTCAAGCTGGCCCGAGGCCATGCGCGCCTCAAGCTCGGCGTAGCGTTCGGTGATCTGGCGAAGGCGGTCTTCGGGTATCTGCACTGCTATCTCTTACAACGTCATCCCGGACTTGATCCGGGATCCCGCTTGTTTAGGCGCAGGCGGGAAAAGAAGAAAGCTGGACCCCGGATCAAGTCCGGGGTGACAATGGGGGCTAATTGATCGCCGCGACGATCCGGCGGTTATCGCCCTCGCCAGAAATACCGTGATATCCGTGCTCGTTCACACGCAGGATGTGCTGCGGGTTCTGCTTGACCGCCTTGTCATATCGCTTCTTCACCGAGCCGGTGGCCATGATATCGGCGACCACACCAGCAGTGCGCAGTTTGGACAGCAATTCGTTGGCAACAGCAAGGCCGTCGTCATGCTCCACCAAGACCATCGCTTCGAGCGCAGGCTCTGACTTCTCCCCCACCAGCATCGCCAACCGTTCGATGCCCGCAGCCCAGCCGACCGCCGGGGTCGGCGCGCCGCCGAGGCTTTCCATCAGGCCATCGTAGCGCCCACCGCCAAGAATGGTGCTTTGCGAACCCAGCGCCGCCGCTGCTGCCGAGCCTTCATCGGGGATGAACTCGAAGGCAGTGTGGCGATAGTAGTCGAGCCCGCGCACGAGACCCTCCGCGCGCGCCCACTTCACGCCCGCAGCATCAAGACCGCTGGTCACGGCATCGAAGAAGGCCCGCGCATCGTCGGAAAGGAACGCGTCGATCTTGGGCGCATCGCCGACGAACTTGCGGTCGCGCGGGTCTTTCGAATCGAGAATGCGCAGCGGGTTCTTCTCCAGCCGCTCCTGCGAATCCTCGCTCAGCTCGCCGCGCACCGCCGAAAAATACTCGATTAGCGCCGCGCGCCAAGCCTCTCGGCTGTCGCCGTCGCCGAGTGTGTTCAGATGCAGCGTCACGCCTTCAATCCCCAGCTCACGCAAAAGCTGGTCGGCCATGGCGAGCAGCTCCACATCAGCCTGCGGCTCGCCCGCGCCGAGGATTTCGGCGTCGATCTGGTGGAACTGGCGGTAGCGGCCCTTCTGCGGGCGCTCATAACGGAACAAAGGCCCGTGCGTGCCCACCTTCAGCGGCGCATGCTGCTGCCAGCCGTTGGTGAGGAAGGCGCGCGCGATCCCGGCGGTGAATTCGGGCCGCAAGGTGAGCGATTCCCCGCCCCGGTCCTCGAACGAATACATTTCCTTCGATACCACGTCGGTCGTCTCGCCGATGGCGCGGCTAAACACCTCGGTCTTCTCGAACACCGGCATCTCCACCCGGCGGAAACGGTACAGCTTGCGCACGCGCTCGAAGGTCTCGACCACGAAGGCGAAGGCCTCGGCGTCGGTTCCGAAGATGTCCTGGGTGCCGCGAATGGCCTGCGGCGTCTTGATCTTGCTCATGGGATGGGGCGTTTAGGAGGTGGGGCAATTTTGCGCAATCTCCTCCTCCGCCGAACGCCTGAAGCGCTTGCCATTTTCACCTCGTCGCGAAGACCAGCCGCATTGTGGCACAGCGCACGATTGCCTCTCGCAATCGCACAATCGTTGGGCTAGTCGGCCAGCCGAGTTCGGCCACGAACACAAAGTCTTGCCCGCTTTCTTCACCAGAGGAACCTCATTTTCATGCGAATCGAACACATCCCCACCGGCGACAATCCGCCCGAAAGCCTGAACGTTCTGATCGAGGTGCCGGTCGGCGGGGAGCCGGTGAAGTATGAATTCGACAAACAGTCCGGTGCCCTCTTCGTCGACCGCATCCTGCACACGCCGATGCGCTATCCGGCCAACTACGGCTTCGTGCCGCACACGCTCTCGCCCGATGGCGATCCGCTCGACGCGCTGGTCGTGGCGCGCAGCCCGTTCATCCCCGGCTGCGTGGTCCGCGCGCGCCCGATCGCGGTGCTGAACCTCGAAGACGAGCACGGCGGCGACGAGAAGCTGCTGTGCGTGCCGGTCGATTCGACCTTCCCCTATTACCGCGACGTCACCGAAAAAGGGGATCTGCCCGAAATCGTGCTGATGCAGATCGAGCACTTCTTCACCCACTACAAAGACCTCGAAAAGGAAAAGTGGGTGCGCGTGGGCACCTGGGGCGGCGCCGAAGAGGCCCGCCAGGTGGTGCTCGAAGCGATCGAACGCTACAACGACGCGAAGTAAGCGCGAATACAACCAATCACGAACAGGGGCCGGAGCGGAAACTCCGGCCCCTTTTTCATTCCACCTTTTTCATTCCACCGGGCGCGAAGCGTCGAGCAGGTCGTTGTCGGCCGGAGAGGTGGCGCGCTCTTCTTCCACCATGCGCGCGATCTCGTCCTGCGGACCGAGGTCTTCGGCATGGCTAGCCACGCGAACGGGCGCAGGGGCAGGCGGGGCAGGCGCTTCGCTGGCCGGCTTGGCGCGGCGGGTGCTCTGCAAGGGCAGCGGCTCGGTGCGCTGGTCGAAGCGCAAGCGATAGATCGGCTCGGGCAGGCCAAAGCCCGCCCCCTCCAGCGCTGCCTTCACCTCGATGATCGCGCGGCTGCGGGCGCGATACCAGTCGCTCGCGCGCTGATCGACCCAGCCGAGAAAGCGCACCTGCACATTCGAATCGCCCACATCCACCAGCCGCGCTTCGGGCCCCGGCTCCTCGAGCACAAAAGGCAGGCCCGCCAGCACCTGCCGCCCCAGCACGCGCGCGGCCTCGACATCGTCGTCGGCATCGACCCCGAGCACGAAATCGAACCGCCGCTGCGGGTTCGTGGTGAAGTTTAGGATCACCGCCTTGAAGACCGTGGAGTTGGGAATGCGCAGGTGGTTGCCATCGAGCGTCATCAGGATGGTGGCGCGGCTGGTCAGGCGCACCACCCGGCCCTCGTGGTCGCCGATCACCACCCAGTCGTTGGGGCGGAACGGCTGGCGCAGGCTCAGCATCAGCGAGGCGACGTAGTTCTCGATGGTATCGCGCATGGCAAAACCCAGCGCCACGCCGATCACGCCTGCCCCGCCGAGCACTGCGCCCATCAGCGCCCCCGCCCCGATCATGTCGAGCGCGATCACGAGCCCGCCGAGCACGAAGACGAAGCGCAGCGCGCTGGCGATCAGTTCGGCGAGGAAGGTATTGGGCGTGACCCGGCGCCAGAATCGGCTGAAAGACGCGATCAGATAGCCGAAAGCGCCGATGGCCAGCCCCGCGAGCACAGCGAGGCCCACCAGCGGCAAGCTGCGCAGCAGGCCGGTCAGGCGATCCTGCAAGCCTTGCGCTTCGGCCCCGGCATCGATCGAGACATCACGCTCGACACCATTCTCGACCGTCACCACGCCATCGACGCCCGCGGCAATCGCCTCGGCCCGCGCGATGGCGGCATTGTCGGGCGCGAGGCCACCGAGCGTCACCACGCCCTCGCTGACGCTCACCTCTACCCCGGCAAGGCTTGGCACATTGGCGAAGATGTCGGACAGGCGAGCCACGATGCGATCGTCCTGATCGTCCTCGCGTTCGAGCGCGATCGGAGCACTGGGCGTTGTGGGCTGAACTTCCTCAGGCGCAGCGGCGGAGTCGCCGGTGAAAACCTGCGCTCCGCTGACCGGTGCAGCCATGGCGGGTGTGGAGAAAGTGGCCACGGTCAGGGCCACTGCCAGCACGGCGAAAAGCCTGGCGAAGAGCGGGTGAGCGAAGGTCATCGCCATGGGTCTAGCAGACAATCGCGCTATGCCCAGCGGGCAGCCCCGATAGCGCAAAGGGGCAAGCGCTCAGAACAGCGCCAGCATGGCCTTGGCGAAAAGAGTCAGGATCACCGGCAGGGACAATGCCCCGGCCCAGATCATCGCCACGTCGCGGCGGAAAGCACCGGACAAGGCCGGATCGCCAGCCTGCGCGTCGCTCAGCCCTTCCCAGCGCTTCTCGAACCAGCGGCAGGCCGGAATGATGGCGGCCACCAGCACGATCAGCGAGAAATAGGGCAGGATGTTGCCGTTGCCCGTCTTCAGCGCGCCCATTGTCACAAAGATATGCAGGCCGGTGTAAACCAGCAGCGCGAAGGCGACATGGTCGCTGATCCGCTTGCGGTAGTCGATTGCGCCCTTCGCGTGGCCGTCTGTCGCGGCCTGTTTGCGAGCGAGGCTGTTTGCCGGAACGTCAACCATGACGTGCTCCTTTCCCACTATCTGAACAAGCTGTCAGATTCGCAGCATTCTTGCAAGCCTATCAACCATATATTCAATTCCCGGCCCTAGCCTTGTGCGAATGGCCATGCACGAACCCTGCCAATTGTCCTTCAATGGCGCACATTTCATGCTAGAGGGCAGCTATGAGCGCGACTGACGACAGCACTATCGACCCACGGGATCTGGCCGAAACCATGGCCGATGGCCCCGCCAACGCCGCCCCCGAGCTGCCGCCGCAGGGCGGGCTCGAAGTGGTCTCCATCGCCAAGAGCTACGACAAGCGGAGCGTCCTTTCCGACATCTCGCTGACCGTGGCCAAGGGCGAAGTGCTCGGCCTGCTCGGCCCCAACGGCGCGGGCAAGACCACGTGCTTCTATTCGATCATGGGGCTGGTGAAGCCCGACTCGGGCCGCATCATGATGGACGGGATCGATGTCACCAAGCTGCCGATGTATCGCCGCTCGATCCTGGGCCTCGGCTACCTGCCGCAGGAAACCAGCATCTTTCGCGGGATGACGGTCGAACAGAACATCATGTGTGTGCTCGAAATGGTCGAGCCCGACAAGGAAACCCGCAAGGCCGAGCTGGAGCGGCTGCTTGAGGAGTTTCACATCACCCGCCTGCGCGACAGCCCGGCCATGGCGCTTTCGGGCGGTGAGCGGCGGCGCTGCGAAATCGCCCGCGCGCTGGCGGCAAAGCCCTCGATCATGCTGCTCGACGAGCCCTTCGCCGGGATCGACCCGCTCTCGATCAGCGATATTCGCGGGCTGGTGAAGGATCTCAAGAGCCGCGGGATCGGCGTGCTGATCACCGACCACAACGTGCGCGAAACGCTCGACATCGTCGACCGCGCCTGCATCATCTACGGTGGCCAGGTGCTGTTCGCCGGCTCCCCGCAGGAACTGGTGGCGGATGAGAACGTGCGCCGCCTCTATCTCGGCGAGGATTTCTCGCTTTGAGCCCTGCCCCCATAACAAACCCCGCTCGTCCTGAGCTTGTCGAAGGACCGTCCTTCCTTTCTGCATTACGTCCAAGAAGAAAGACGGCCCTTCGACAAGCTCAGGGCGAACGGGTTTAGAGCCAAAATCCATGGCGCTCGGACCGCGCCTTGATCTGCGCCAGTCGCAATCGCTGGTGATGACGCCGCAGCTGCAGCAGGCGATCAAGCTGCTGGCGCTGTCGAACCTCGAGATCGAGACCTTCATCGGCGAGGCGCTTGAGGCCAACCCGCTGCTCGACGCCGGGCAGGTCAGCCGCGAGGATGGCGGCGACGCCCCCGCCAGCGAAGTTGCACCCGACCCCGCCACCGCCGACGACCTCATCCGCGGAGGCGCAGGCGAGGCGGATGCTCCGCTCGACCTCGATCCCACCGCGCTCGACACCGACCGCGATACCGGCGACGGCGAACGGGGCGACAGAGATCGCGGCGACTGGTCCGCCAACGACTTCGGCGGCAGCGCAGGCGAAGCGCCCGACCTCGAAAACCGCAGCGACCATGCCACCTCGCTCGCCATGCACCTTGAGGCCCAGGTCGGCTCGGTCGCGCACGATCCGCAGGTCGCCTTCGTCATGCGCCACATCATCGGCATGCTTGACGAGGCGGGCTATCTCACCGCCTCGCTGCGCGATCTCGCCAGCGACCTTGGCCTGCCCATCGCCGAGGTCGAACACGCGCTCACCCTCGTGCAGATGCTCGAACCGACCGGTGTCGGCGCGCGCTCGTTAAGCGAATGCCTCGCGTTGCAGGCGAAGGAGGCCGACCGCTACGATCCGTGCATGGAAGTGCTGATCGACAACCTCGAACTGGTCGCCAAGGGCGCCTTCGCCCACCTGCGCCGCATCTGCGGGGTCGACGAGGAAGACCTGGTCGACATGCTGGGCGAACTGCGCAGCTACGATCCGCGCCCCGGCCTGCAATTCGGCGGCAGCGCCAGTTCGGCGGTGGTGCCCGATATCCTGCTGACGCCCGGCCGCGATGGCGGCTGGGACATCCAGCTGAACGAGGACACCCTGCCGCGCCTCGTGGTCAATCGCGGATACTATCTCGAAGTGCGCGGCGGTTGCACCAGCAAGGAAGCGCGCGGCTGGCTTTCCGAAAAACTGGCTGACGCCAACTGGCTGATCAAGGCATTGGACCAGCGCCAAAAGACTATCCTCAAGGTGGCCGCCGAGATCGTGAAGCAGCAGGACGGCTTCTTCCGCCGCGGCGTTTCGGACCTGCGCCCGCTGACGCTGGCCAAGGTGGCCGAGGCAATCGAGATGCACGAAAGCACGGTCAGCCGGGTGACGAGCAACAAGTACCTCCACTGCGAGCGCGGCACCTTCGAGCTGAAGTATTTCTTCACCAGCGGAGTGGGCGGCGGCGCGGACGGCGAAGGCGCGAGCGCCGAGGCGGTGAAAGCCCGCATCAAGGCGCTGACCGACGCGGAAGACCCGGCGAAGATCCTGTCGGACGATACCCTCGTGGACATGCTCAAGGCTGAGGGCTTCGACCTCGCCCGGCGTACGGTGGCGAAGTATCGCGAGGCCATCGGGATCGGGTCAAGCGTGCAGCGGCGGCGGGCGAAGAAGCTGGCGGCCATGGGCTAGCAAGGCTGGCCTAAGCCTGCTTATGCAAAGCAATAGGGCGGCGGGAACACCCACCGCCCTATTTCCAACCCGGGCTCTAGCCTATTGCCCGGACAACATTCTCATTACTGAGGCGCACCCTCGGGAACGGGCTCGCCGGTAATGTCATCGATACCGTCGCCATCCTCGTCAACCGGGGCAGGCGCAGGGTCGGCCGGGGGCGGAGGCGGCGGCGCTGCCTCGGTCGGCATCGGCTCAGGTGCTGGCTCGGCCGGAGCGGTCGTATCCGGGCCGGTGTCTTGTGCAGAAAGCGCCGTACCGCCCATTGCGAGGGTGAGGGCGAGCGAAGCGCTGGCGAGGGTTGATCTGACCCCTTCTGAGTGGTCCAAAATTGATGATATTTTGGACGACGAAGGAGATTACGAATGCCGAGCAAGAAGCATCGCCCGGAAGAGATTATCGGCAAGCTGCGTGAAGCGGAGGTTTTGCTGGCGCAGGGCGC
>DAICXZ010000021.1 GCA_027311945.1 Erythrobacter sp. | reverse complement strand
ATATCGACCACCGGCTCCAGAGGCCGTTCCATCGCCAGTGTCGCCCTCCGGTTCCGCTTCGCTCCACCTACGGCCGACACTGGCGATGGAGGCGTCAATGCACTAACAATCCCCGCGGACCACTCGGTGGGGGCCGGTCAGTCGGGCGCAACAGACCCATGACGAGATCGGCAATAGTGCTCTTCCCGCTTCCCGAGGGGCCGATCAGGGCGGTGATGCGCCCGAACTTGATCGACAGGTTCACATCTTCCAGCGCGGGTTTCGCGGCTCCCGGATAGCTGAGCGACAGGCCTTCGAGCCGGATTTCGTCGGTGAAGCGCGGAGCTGCTTCGCTCATCTCGCCTTTCGGCTCGGCAGCCTGCGCGAACACGGTCGACTGTTCGCGGAAGCTATCGAAGGCGGGAAGGTTGCTAAGCAGGTTCTGCATCGATTCCTGCATGGCCCCGAAACGTGGGGCGAGGCGCAGGAAGATGAGCAGCAGCACGACAAGCCGCCCGAAATCGAGCTGTGCTACCTCGACGGCAACCCAGATGAAGGCCGCAGCGGCGATCGCGCTCATGACCTGGAAGCTGTAGGTTCCCAGCGTGCTGATCCTGGCATAGCGCAGCGTCGATTGCCGTATCAGGCTCAACCTTTGCCAGAAGCGCTTGGCATAGGCGTCTTCGATGAGGAACGACTTGGCCACCCGGATGCCGTTGAGAAATTCGAGCAAGATGTGGTTCTGTTCGCGGAACATCTGGCCGACATCCTGCCCGAACCGCGTCGCCTGGCGCCGGATCGGGTACAGCACGGCAAACATCACCAGGCCGATGCAGCCGGCGAACAGGGCCATCTGCCATGATACCAGCAGCGCCATCGCCAGATAGGTGAGCAGCAGGATCAGCGCCTGAAACAGGCTCGTCAGGTTCGATGCCGCGATCTGGATCCGGCTTGTCTCCACCGTGAGGATATTGTTGAGATCGGATACGCGCGATTGCTGCAACACCTCCCATTGCGCGTTGCCGGCGTTTACGAAAAAGGCCTGCCGCAGCCGGTCGATGGCGCGATGCATGACCGCCGTGAGATAAAGCGTTTTCGACCGAACCAGCGCGCCCTGTATCACGATCAGCACGACAAAGCCGATCAGCAGCAAACCGAGGCTGGGCTGGAAGCGCTGGACCAGATCGCCGATGATCGGAATGTCGATCGCTGGCCCGGAACGTCCTGCGTCGATCGTGGCGATGAGCGGGATCAGCAGGAACAGCGACACGCCTTCGGTAAAGCTGGCCAGCACGTTAAGCGCGAGGGCAATGCCGATCCGGCCATTGGTCAACCGCCAGAGAAAGGCGACAAACCTGCTCAGGCTGGCGATCATGCCCCGTTCCGCTCGCAGGCAGTGGCGACCAGCTCGACCGTCTCATGCAGGCGGGCCAGAGCATCAGGTATCTGCAGCCGGGCGACCACGGCCTTGTCTGCCAGCCTCGTGCAGGCTGTGAAGTGCCGCGCCTTGTCCTCGTGCGACCAGGGGGCATCGCTGAAGCGAGGCATGTAGCTGAAGCGGTTGATCGCGGAGATCGCGGCGGCGGTGTCGAAGTGATGGAGCGCCGGATCATCGCCCCCGCGATCAAGCGTCAGCAGATAGTCGAGGCTGGCCGCTTCGGTGCGCATGGCAGCCAGCTTGTGTTGCCGCTTGGAAAAGCCCTCGTAAACCAGCGGCAGGGCCTCTGCGCCAACGACCTGAATGCTCGCCGCCGCATCGTCCGCCAGCTTCAGCTGGGGGAAAGCAGGGTGGCATACCGGCATACCCCGATCATCGAAGGTGATGGCGAGCAGATCGTCGGTAATGAGGGGATAGCCAGCGCGCACGAAAGCTGCCGCGGTGGTCGACTTGCCGGCCATCTTGTCGCCCATCAGCGCAACCGTCTTGCCATTGATGTCGATGGCGCTGGCGTGGATGACGAAGAACTCCCGCCAGTTCAGCATCCAGGCCATGATCGGGCCGAGGATCGGAAAGGCGACATAGGAAAGCGGCGTCTCGGGGTATCTCTCGACCCACACCGTCGCCTTGTCGACCAGGCGGAAGCCAGCCACGTCCGGCCAGGCCATCACCACGCCTGCGGGATCATGATAGTCGATCACGACGCCGTCGTCGCGCCCGGGCAGCGCGCGCCCGATGGGGCGTTCGACAAAGCGCATATCGGGCACCGCACCCGCCGCCGCAGGGCGCAGTTCGTTGAGGGGAATATCGCTTTCGATGACAAGGCCGAAAGCCTCGTACAGCCCCCTGCTTTGCTCAGACATCGCCCTCAACTCCAATCGGCCGTAGCTTCGGCGGCAATTGCGCGCGCCGGTCGCTGCCGAGCCACAGGGCCAGCAGTGCGACGCGCCATAGCGCACGCGCGTCATCGCCGGGGATCGATGATCCCTGCTGTGTTACTTTGGACCAGATGTGATCAAACCATTGCGGGCTGACGAGGCCCTTCAAGTTGCTGTTGGACGATGACACGAGATCGCGCAGCTGCGGGCTGCGTTCGATCAGCCCGGTCTGGAAGTCGTTCGTGAAATCGTTCTTGTCGCGCCGCCAGGTCACGCAGTCGGGCACGCGGCCTTCCATGCCCTTGCGCAGGATATAGCGGGTATATCCGTTGCGCAGCTTCCAGTCCGACGGCAAGCCGACCGAGAACTCGACAAGCTCGCGGTCGAAAAACGGCAGGGCGGTTTCCAGGCCATGATGCCGGCCGCACAGCACGAGCGTTTCCAGCGCATGGGCTTGCAGCGGGGCGTCTATAGCGCTGATTTGCAGATCGCGCTCGGTATGAGCCGGGTCAGAGCGTAGCGACTGGGGAGGCCCTTCTTCCAGATGATGCAGAAGCAAGTCGTCGCTGCGGACTTCGGGTTGCAAATCCGGCTCGGTGATCGCTGGGCGGCGCAGTCGCTTCCATTGCCGGTCCAGCCAGCGTCGCTCTGGCCTATGGAAGAGATACTTGTCGAAGACTTTCCATTGCGGAATCGAAGAGAGGTGGGCCGCACCTTCGGCTTCCCTCCACAGACGCCACCAGTGCCCGCGCAAGGCCAGCTCGTTCAGCCTGCCCGCGCCATAGCTGACAACTTCGTCGCCGCCGTGGCCGTTGAACAGCGATGTGCAGCCAAGGCTAGCGGCCATCGGTAACAGCCGGTTGGATATGGAGAGGCCATATCCCAAGCACGGTCCGTCGAGCACCGGAAGGTACAGGTCGAGGCTTGCCAGGGGGTCATGCTTCTCGCTCGGCAAGTCGTGATGGTCCATGGGGAAGTGCTGGCGTAGGGCATCGATATACTTGCCATCGGCCCATCCGTCGTTGCCGCGAAAGGTCATCGAAAGCGATGGCAGCTTCGAGATGTCCCCGCTGTGCTGCGCGAAGCTGGCGAGGATCGCCGATGAGTCCAACCCGCCGCTCAAAAGCACGCCCGGCCTGCCGGATTCGGCTGCGCTGGCTGCGACTGACCGGTCCAGAAGTTCGCGAAAGTGTTCGGCGGCGTCCGCGCGCGAGGGGCGCGGCTCGACCTTGCCGACTGACCAGTATGGTTCGACCCGTTCGCCGGATGGTGATAGTTTCATCCAGTGGCCGGGTGCCAGGCGCGCAACGTTTGCGTAGAACGTTTCGGTCTTGCCGGTGCGATGGCCGTCGAGAAAGCTGGAAACCGAAGCCAGATCGACCGGGTCCGTGCCGTCGCCAAGCGCACGCGCGATGCCCGGAGAAGACGAGAGCGCGAGGCCCTCGGCAATTTTGGTGTAGAACAATGGTTCGACGCCAGCGAAATCGCGCGCGACGTAGAGTGTGTTGCTCTCGACTTCGAGGATGGTAACGGCGAACGGCCCGCGCAGGCGGTCGGCGAGGCCGGTTTGCCACTTGCACCATCCTGCGGCGAGCACTTCGTGAATTGGCGCGCCAGCCCGCAGGCCCAGAGTGCGCGCCAGATCCTGAGCGTTGTCTGCCCGCCACCTGCCAGCCAGTTGAAGCGAGCGCGGGCTGTCGATCGCAGCGAAGAGGGGCCCCTCGTCCAGCGTCGTCTCGTCGGCCAGCGGCGCGAAGGCAAACGACCTTCGCGAGCGCGAC
Source organism: Erythrobacter sp. (assembly GCA_027311945.1). GTDB lineage: Bacteria > Pseudomonadota > Alphaproteobacteria > Sphingomonadales > Sphingomonadaceae > Alteraurantiacibacter. The sequence continues at coordinate 30,343 of DAICXZ010000021.1, read as the reverse complement.
CAGGTCAGGGCGAAACCGGGCATCTCAGGAGGGGGTGAGGTCGACCATCTTGGTGAAGGCGGCGAGTTCGCTCTCGCTCCCTCCGAGCAAGACGACGCCGTCATGAAGCAGCCAGGCGTGGGCGCCCACCTTCCCATTGCCGGTCAATTGCACCCCCACCCGGATGGTCGAGGTCATGCCCTGCTGGCCCAGCAGATACTGCAGGCTCAGCGCCTGGGTAAGGCAATGCGCGAAGGGAACGATGCGGGCCGTGTGCTTGACTGCCCAGGCCAGCACATATGGCGAGCGGACCGGCCGCGAAGGGGCGGGCGCAACCTTGATATGCTGGGCAATGCGCCGATGCTTCATCACCAGCAGGGCCAGGCGAAACGTGACGACTACGGCCAGCGCCCTGCAAAGCAATCCGAAATGTCTGGAGCCCAAGACGAAAACGCGCCGCGCATTCATCTAAGGGTGAACCGTCGTGACCAGCTTTGCCGTTGCAAGTTCTGCGAGAACGTTCTGAATGTCAGGAAGGCAAACGGCCTTGTCGACATCGTAAACCTGGATAAGCTCTTCGGCGAGCATATCGGCCGACATTGGCCGATCGCCGAGCTTCTCCCAGATGAAACTGGCGGTGCCGTTCAGCTTGAAATAGGTGCTGGTGTTAAGGTCGAGCAGTGCGCTCCCGCCATCGAGGTCGCACACCACGAGATCCTCGCAGCGGCGATAGATGGCGCGTGGATCCCCTGTTTTCATAGACTTGATGTATCTCCAACGCCGCGTAGGCACAAGAGTTCGGCGTTAACCAAGAAGGCCAAAAAAAACGGCCGCCGAAGCGGCCGTTTTTCTCGATAATCCGGCCTTACGAGAAGGTCAGTTCGCCACGCGGCGTGTCCGAGGGGAACACGGCGTCGGTGAAATCACCGGTCGAGCCACCCTTGGTCATCGCTTCGAACGAGCCAAGCTTTTCAAACTTCGGAGCTTCGTAGGTCTTCTTAGCCATGGTTGGCCTCCATTTGTAAAACGTTGAAAAAACAACGAACTATTCGCATCATGCATCCGCGACCACGTAGATATCCGACATCTGGATGCAAGCTGCCGGATTCGCCTTGTGCCCCGATCACACAGAGTTAACGACGAAGCAACCATAATTTGGTGCGGTGCAGCACGGGTGCTAAAATGGGACAGTTTCGCCTGAGACCGTTATCCAGTTGAGGAGGCCGTTTTCGTACCGATAACAAAGCGGTAAGGTCGTGCAGAACACATGGCCGACAATGCTTGCATAACCATTCTGGAACCCTTGCTGGGGGCATTGCGCCAATGGGTTCATCCTGGCGAGGATGGGCCCTGGCGTCACCGTGAGGCCGACTGGACCGCCGTTCTTGCCCTGGCGGAGCGCAACAAGTGTCTGCTGCTCGCTGCGGAAGGAATGAAGCGGGCCGGAATTGCCGTGCCGCCAGCTCTCGAAGCCGAATTGCGGGCAAAGCGCGAGGCTTGTCTGCTTGAAAGCATGGCCAACCTTGGGCTTACGGCGACCATATGCAGCATCCTGCGCACACACGGCATCAAGGCGATCTCGATGAAGGGCGTGCTCAGGGCTCATGCGCTTTATGGCTGCTGGGACGCGCGCCGCGCGAACGATACCGATATTCTCGTAAGCAGCGCGGACTACCGGTCCGCTATCGACGTGCTTGCTGCCAACGGGTTCTATTCGCCGATTTCGGCCCACAGCAGATTTTGGCACGATTATCTCGGCGAATCGCCGCACCTGCCTGTGAATGGCGGCACGATCATCGATCTCCATCACAAGATCAGGCAGCCGGGCACGCCGGCACCGACGGATATCGGCAGCCTTCTTGTCAGAGCCAGCCGAGCCAGGGTCGGTGGCCGCGAGATCCCGGTTATGAGCGATATGGATGCAGCGATGCTGACCGCCAGTAGCCTGGGCAAGGCACTGCGAAGCGGCGAGGTGTGGTTGCACTATGCGCACGAGCTGTTCGTCGTTACGGCCGCACTGGACGCCGGCGAGCGAGCGGAGTTCAACAATCACGCGCGCAAGATCGGTGTCTTCCGCCTGTGGACCTTTGCCACTGCCCTCGCGGAGGCGACGTTCCAAATGGGAGGAGAGCGCGGCGGTGTGCCATCCGCTGCCCAGTCGCGCTGGACGGCCACTTTACTGCGCACCGCCGAGCCGCAAGAGCGGCTTGGGAAGCGATCGCAGTTGCTATGGAAATGGACCGATGGCCATATCGCGCGGCCGTTCCGTTTTGCGCGCGAGTTTTGCCAGGTGCGGCTGGGCGATATGCGCCGCCACTACGAAGAAGCCAGACAAGGCTCTGCCTGAAGCGCGTCTGGCCTTCCGGGTGGTGAAACCTGCGGGCGGCAAGAAGGCCTTTCCCGCAGGTTTGCGATCAATCGGGTGATGGCTCCGCCTAGCGGCCGATCCCCACGTAGGTGAAGCCCAGACCTTCGGCCTGCGCGCGGTCGTAGATATTGCGCAGATCGACCAGCACGGGCTGCTTCAGCATGGTCAGCACCCGGCGCAGATCAAGCGCACGGAACTCGTCCCATTCGGTCACGATCGACAGCGCGTCGGCGCCCTCGATGGCCTCATAGGGCGAGGCGCAGTATTCGACATTCTGGATCACGAGGCGGGCCTGTTCTTCACCCTGCGGATCGTAAACCTTCACGTTCGCACCGGCATCCTGCAGCGTCTGCACGATGGCAATCGCGGGGCTGTCGCGCATGTCGTCGGTGTTGGGCTTGAAGGTCAGGCCGAGCAGGGCAACGGTCTTGCCGCGCACGTCGCCATCCAGCGCCTGGATGATCTTGCGGCCCATGGCCCGCTTGCGGTTGTCGTTGACCGACACGACCGCTTCCACGATGCGCTGCGGCGCGCCGTAGTCCTGGCTTGTCTTGAGCAGGGCGAGCGTATCCTTGGGGAAGCAGCTGCCGCCATAACCGGGGCCGGCGTTGAGGAACTTGGAGCCGATGCGATTGTCGAGCCCGATCCCGCGCGCGACATCCTGCACGTCGCCGCCGACCTTCTCGCACAGGTCCGCGATTTCGTTGATGAACGAGATCTTGGTAGCGAGGAAGGCGTTGCCCGCATACTTGGTAAGTTCGGCGGACCGGCGGCTCATCTCGACGATGGGCGACTTGTTCAGATAGAGCGGACGGTAAATCTCGCGCATCACCTCAAGGCCGCGTGCGTCGTCGCCGCCGATCACGATGCGGTCGGGGCGCTTGAAGTCGTCGATCGCCGCGCCTTCGCGCAGGAACTCGGGGTTCGAGATCACCGCGAACTCTGCGTCCGGGTTGGCTTCCTTGATGATCCGGGCCACCTCGTCGCCCGTCCCCACCGGAACGGTCGACTTGTTGACGATCACGGTGAAGCCTTCAAGGCTCTTCGCGATTTCCTCGGCGGCGGCGTGAACGTAGCTGAGGTCGGCGTGGCCATCGCCGCGGCGCGACGGGGTCCCCACCGCGATGAACACGGCATCGGCGCCGGTCACGCCTGCTTTCAGGTCGGTGGTGAAGGTCAGGCGGCCAGCGCGCACGTTGTTGTCGACCAAGGACTCAAGACCCGGTTCGTAGATCGGAATCTTGCCCTGTTTGAGAGCGTCGATCTTGGTTTGGTCCTTGTCGACGCAAGTGACGTCATGGCCAAAGTCGGCAAAGCAGGCCCCCGAAACCAGGCCGACATAGCCCGAGCCGATCATTGTCACGCGCATCTAGGATCTTCCTCGTTGAATTGTGCACTGCGGCACACTCTTAGGGGCCGCATGTGGGAATGAAAAGGACATGTCGCAAACTGCCCCAAGCCGCGACAGTTCTACACTTTTTTCGGTGTCAGGCAGGTGACAACTCATCTACCCGGCTCCGATTCATGATTTGGGCGATGGGGCCCGAGCCGATCCTCCCAGGCGAGCGCATGGGTGATGATCGTGTCGAGATCGTCAAACCGCGGCACCCACGGCAGCGTGGCCCTGATGCGCGAGGGATCGGACACCAGCGCTGCCGGATCGCCCGCGCGGCGCGGGGCCAATTCGCGCTTCACGGTGCTCCCGGTCACCCGGTCCACCGCGTCGAGCACTTCAAGCACCGAGAAACCGCGCCCATAGCCGCAGTTCATCGTCAGCGACTGTTCGGGGTCGGCCACCAGTGCGGCCAGCGCCTGGACATGGGCGGCGGCAAGGTCGCTCACATGGATATAGTCGCGCACGCCGGTGCCGTCGGGCGTGTCGAAGTCGGTGCCGAACACGCAGACCTTGTCACGCTTGCCCAGCGCCGCCTCGCAGGCGACCTTGATCAGGTGCGTTGCGCCGGCGGTCGACTGGCCAGTGCGAGCCTCGGGATCGGCCCCCGCGACGTTGAAATAGCGCAGCACGCAGAAGTTCAGCGGATGGGCCGCGCTGACATCGGCGAGCATCTGCTCGGTCATCAGCTTGGACCAGCCATAGGGGTTGATCGGGCGCTTGGGATCGTCCTCGCGCACCGGCGAGCTTTCGGGCACCCCATAGGTGGCTGCCGTGCTGGAAAAGATGAAGTGCGGGACGCCCGCTTCGACAGCAGCCTCGATAATTGCGCGGCTCTTGGTGGTGTTGTTGAAGTAATATTTGAGCGGGTTCTCCACCGATTCGGGCACGACGACCGAACCGGCGAAATGCATGATCGCGCCTTTGCTATGGCCCATGCCTTGCTCGGCGAAGATGCGGGCCAGCAGTTCCGGATCGGCGATATCACCCTCGTAGAAGGGCACGTCTTCGGGCACGGCGAAACGGAAACCGGTGACGAGGTTGTCGATCACGGCGACCGGCCAGCCTGCGTCCTTCAGCGCGAGGACAGCGTGACTGCCAATATATCCCGCTCCACCCGTGACCAGAACCGGGACCTTTTCGCCGTCACTCATACAGGACCTTCCATAGCAGTTTGCTGCATTGCGGTGCGGAGCACTATCTCCGCCAGCTTGCCAAAGCCAGACCCGTCAGTTGCGGCGTGCATGGCACAGGCTGAATAGGCCCGGAATGTTGACATTTCGGTAGCGCGCCTCTCGAAAGGCATCCCGCATCCTCGCGGCCCACCCCTATAAGGATCGCATGTGAACAAGAACAGTGAAGTGTCGCCGCCAGTTGCCGAGAAGCGCGCGCACGAGGTCAGCCACCATGGCCGCACGATATCCGATCCCTACGCATGGCTGCGCGACCCGAACTACCCGGAGATCGACGATCCTCAAGTGCTCGATCACCTGAAGGCCGAAAACGCTTTCTTCGAAGCGCAGATGGGCGGGCGCAAGCCGCTGGTCGATGCGCTGTTCGCCGAGATGCGCGGGCGGATCAAGGAGGCCGACAGCTCGGTGCCCCAGAAGGACGGCGACTGGGTCTACTGGACCGAATATGAGGAGGGCGGCGAATATGCCCGCTACTGGCGTCGCCCGGCGGCGGGCGGCGAGGCGCAGTGCTACCTTGATGGGCCGAAGCTGGCCGCAGGGCACGACTATTTCAGCCTCAACGATGTGTCGGTGAGCGAGAACGGGCGCTTGCTCGCCTATTCGGTCGATACCAATGGCTCGGAGCGTTACACCGCCTACGTGGTCGACCTCGTCACCGGCGAGATGTTGAACGACCAGATTCCCGATACCAACACCGCGCTGGTCTGGGCGGCGGACGATACCATGCTCGTCTATGGCCGTGCCAATGCGCAGTGGCGGGTCGATTCGATTCTCGTCCACCGGCTCGGCACCGATGCGGCTGACGACCGGGAGATCTTCCACGAGGACCGCACCGGCTTCACCGCAGGGGTGGACCTTTCGGGCAAGCGCGATTGGCTGATCGTATCTACCGGCGACCATGCCACCAGCGAGATCCGCCTGCTGCCCGCCGCCGATCCGCTGGCCGAGGCGATCGTCGTCAAGCCCGCGCGCGAGGAAGTCGAATATGGCGTCGATGTGCACGGGCAGACGATCTACATCTGGACCAACGACACCCACATCAACTTCCGCCTTGCCAAGGCCTCGCTCAGCGATCCGGGCAATTGGGAAGAGGTAATCCCCGGCTCGGACGACTTCTACCTCACCGGCTTCGACCTCTACGAAGATTTCTTCGTCACCGAGGGGCGGCTGGCCGGGCTCGACCAGATCGCGATCCATTCCTACGACGCACCGCTTGAGGGCAAGCCGATCGCCTTCCCCGAAGCGACCTATTCGGCCGGCCTCGTTGGCAATCCAGAGTGGGACGTGGACACGATCCGCATCACCTATTCCTCGATGATCGCGCCGCACACGGTCTACGACTATCACCTCGCCAGTGGCGAGCTGGAAGTGCGCAAGGTGCAGGAGATACCCTCCGGCTACGACGCCTCGCTCTACACCAGCGAGCGGCTGATGATCCCCGCGCGCGACGGGACGCAGATTCCGGTCAGTTTGGTCTATCGCAAGGATCGCGCTCAAGGCGGCCCGCTGCACCTTTATGGCTACGGCGCTTATGGCATCGCTATCGACCCCTCGTTCTCGACCACGCGGCTGAGCCTCGTCGATCGGGGCTTTGCCTATGCCATCGCCCATATCCGCGGCGGCGATGACCTCGGCCGCGCCTGGTACAACGCGGGCAAGCGCGAGCAGCGCACCAATGCCTTCAACGATTTCGAGGATGTGGCGCGCGGCCTCATCGCATTGGGCTACACTGCGCCGGGCAAGATCAGTTCGAGCGGCGGCTCGGCTGGCGGCGAGCTGATGGGCGCGGTAATCAACCAGGCGCCCGAGCTGTTCGGCGCGGTGGTGGCGCATGTGCCCTTTGTCGACGTGCTCAACACCATGCTCGACGAGACGCTGCCGCTGACGCCGGGCGAATGGCCCGAATGGGGCAATCCGGTCGAGGATGTGGCCGCCTTCGACCTCATCGCCAGCTACAGCCCTTACGATCAGGTGCGCGCGCAGGCCTATCCGCCGCTGCTGGTGACGGCGGGGCTGAACGATCCGCGCGTGACCTATTGGGAGCCCGCCAAGTGGGTTGCGCGCCTGCGCGAACTGAAGACCGACGACAACGTGTTGCTGCTCAAGACCAACATGGGCGCAGGCCACGCGGGCAAGACCGGGCGCTTCGAAGGCCTGAAAGAAGTGGCCGAGGAGGTCGGCTTCATCCTGTGGCAGCTGGGGGTCGAGGGGTGAGCAATCGCTACCAGCAGACCTTCACCGCGCAGCCAGAACACATCGACGCCAACGGCCATGTGAACAACGCGGTGTGGGTTCGCTGGATGGAGGAGCTGGCGACGGCGCACTGGCTGGCCGATGCTTTGCCGGCGCATGTGGACGCCTATGCCTGGGTCGTGACCCGGCACGAGATCGACTATCGCGGCAATGTGCGGCTGGGGGCCGAGGTGACGGGGCTGACCGAAATCCGCGAGGGGCCACGCGGCGCGCGCTTCACCCGCCACTTCACCTTCACCGACGCCGAGGGCCGCGAACTGGTCCGCGCGAAGACGAGTTGGGCGATGGTGGCGCGCGACACATTCCGGGTGATGCGCGTGCCCGCCGAGGTGGTCGCACCCTTTGCGCCTGAGGGCGGGTGGGAGAGGTAAGCCTCTCTTAGTTTGCTCAGCGTTACTTCTGACTTCTCATTAACGAGATGACAGGTACCGTTCTGCGCTTGCTTGCGCGCTTAGCGCCTTTGCCTTCTTCGTCTGCTTGTTTAGCCAGCGCCGCACAGGTTCATCAAAAAGAACCGCAACCAGCCAACTCATCGCGATGGTGCATACTGCCATGGCGATTCCAATCCACGGCGTATAGGCAAGCAGATCAATGTTGAGGAATTTCATCATGCCGGCTCCCCAAAGCAACACGGGCGTGTGCAACAAATAAACGGGGTAGGAGATACGGCCGAATTCTGAAAACATCCTTGCGGTCATTCCAGATGGCTCCGTGATCGGCTGCACCAAGAAGAGCAGCGGGAACGCGCACACGACGATACTCACGCTGACTGGCACGGATGGCTTCAAGAGTACGAGCGCAAGCGTAATGCCGACGAGGACTATGGAGGGTGGAATATTGGACTTCACCCGGAAACCACCGAACCTGCGGTAGAGCCAGATGCCCAGAGAAAACTCGGCCACCGCACGGAACATTGCCGGGGAAAACCCTTCGAGGGAAAAGCCGAAATCTAACGTGCCAAAGCGATCTGCGAACATAAGGCTGATCAAGCCTGAACCGAAAAATGTAATCAATAAATTCCTGTTTCGGAAATACCAGAGCATAATCACAAAAAATATACTCAAGACTACTTCCACGGAAAGCGACCATGCGGCGGGTGTAAAGGGAAAAATCCCTGCGGGATCAGCTATTGGTTCTGAAAAAGGAAGAAAGACCAGATTGTGCCCTAAGATTGCGAGAATGTCCACCACAGCTGGGGCATCGTTGGTTGCGAGGATTACTTTTGCTAAATAGTATCCGGCACCAAATAGGGTCGCAAATAAGTACACTGGGTATAAGCGTATCATGCGTGCAAGAACATATTCGTAAGTCGACATGCTTTGGAACAGTTTCCCGCCATATGCGTGAGCTATGACAAAGCCGCTCATCATGAAAAATAGATCGACCGCGAGGTATGCTGCCTTGAAAAGGTGCGAGTACCCGGTGAACTCATGATAGTGATAAAACATCACCGCAATTGCAGCGATGCCTCTGGCGAAGTCCAGCCACAGGTACCGGTGACTTGCGCTGCTTATTCCGTCGGACGCGCGGGCAAATGCCATATCTCACTCCAAGGGTAGAGCGCGCGGCTATAGGCGATTCGGGCTGCCTGCCAAGGGTGCTAGCCGTCTCGGCAATACAGCTCTTCCCCGCCTACCCCAAAACCTCAGCCACCGGCAGCAACTCATACCCCAGCTCTGCCGCCACTGCGGGGTAAGTCACCCGGCCCGCGTGGACGTTCAGCCCCTGCGCCAGATGCGGATCGCTCCGCAGCGCTTCCTTCCAGCCCAGATCGGCGATCCGCAGCGCGTGCGGCAGGGTCACGTTATTCAAAGCATAGGTCGAAGTGCGGCTCACCGCGCCGGGCATGTTGGCGACGCAATAGTGCACCACGCCGTCCACCACATAGGTTGGATCGTCATGTGTGGTGGCGTGGCTGGTTTCGAAGCAGCCGCCCTGGTCGATCGCCACATCGACCAGAACCGCGCCGGGCTTCATTGTGGAAAGCATCGCGCGCGTCACCAGCCGCGGCGCGGCCGCGCCGGGTACCAGCACCGCGCCGATCACGAGGTCGGCATCGGCCACCGATTCCTCAAGGTTGGCCTTGTTCGAGAAGCGGGTTTTGGCGCGCGCCTCGAAATGGGTGCCGACGCGTTCGAGCACTTCGGGATCGCGGTCGAGAATGGTCACATCGGCGCCGAGGCCCGTCGCCATCTGCGCCGCGTTGAAGCCGACCACGCCGCCGCCGATCACCACGACCTTGCCAGGCATTACGCCCGGCACCCCGCCGAGCAGCACCCCGCGCCCGCCATGCGCCTTCTCCAGCGCGGTCGCGCCTGCCTGAATGCTCATGCGTCCGGCCACCTGGCTCATCGGTTTCAGCAGCGGCAGCGTGCGATTGGGGCCGGTGACGGTTTCGTAGGCAATCGCGGTAACGCCCGATTTCATGAGGTCTGCGGTCTGCCCGGGATCGGGGGCGAGGTGCAGATAGGTGTAAAGCAGCTGACCCTCGCGCAGCTGGGCGCGTTCCTCGGCCTGCGGTTCCTTCACCTTCACCACCATCTCGCATTCGGCGAAGATGGCTTGCGGCCCTGCAACGATCCGCGCGCCTGCCGCTTCGTATTGCCTGTCACCCGCGCCGATGCCTTCACCCGCGCCGCTCTCGATCCACACCTCGTGGCCGTGCGAAACCAGCTCCTTCGCGCTCTCGGGGGTCAGGCCGACGCGATATTCGCGGTTCTTGATTTCGCGGGGGCAACCGATGCGCATGTCTGTCTCCTTGGTTGGCGACGGTGGTTACAAGTGAAACCTCATCGCTGCAATCACCACGTTGCATTGGTGCGCGCCTGCACCCACCTGCTGTCGATGCAATTCACGATGGACGAACTCGATCCCGCCACGCGCTACAAGCTGCTGGTCAACACCATCACCCCGCGCCCGATCGCCTGGGTGCTGAGCGAGGACGGTGAGGGGCGGCGCAACGCCGCGCCCTATTCATTCTTCAACGCGATGGGCGGCACCCCGCCGCTGCTGGCAATCGGGATGTCGGCGGACAATCAGCGCGAGGGCGTGGCGGAGAAAGACAGCCTCGCCAACATCCGCGCGCGCGGCGAGTTCGCGGTGGCGCTGGTGAGCGAAGCGCAGGCGGAGGCAATGAACCTCAGCGCCGCCGATGCCCCGCCGGGGGTGAGCGAGTTCGATCTGGCGGGACTCGAGGCGGTGGAAGCTACGCGCGTTGCCGCGCCGTTGCTGAAGGGCGCGCCGGTGCAGTTCGAATGTCGGCTGTGGCAGTTCATCGAGACCAGCCCCCATGCCGGGATCGTGATCGGCGAAGTGCTCGTCACCCATATCGAGGACCGTTTCCTCGGCGAGGAAAATGGCCGCCTGCGGATCGACAACCCGGCGATGCAGCTGGTGGGGCGGACCTATGGCGCTGGCGAATATGTCCGCAACGCCGCGCCGCTGCACATGGACCGCAAGAGCTGGGCCGAGCTGTCAGGCGATTAGCCCGCGTATTCTTCCAGCCCCGGCACGCTGATCGTACGCTCGCCGCCAAAATCCTCGCGCACCACGATCAGTCCGGTCTTCTCCAGATGTTCGAGCAGGCGGCGGATGCGCCCCGGCGACGAACTGCCATAGACGCGCGCGAGTTCCTCCTCATCGGGCGCGCTGCGGCCCTCGGCGGCGGCGGCGGCAATCGTGAGGAACGGGGCCAGCACGTCGTCGTCCACACTCTGCGCCAGATGCTCCACTGCGGCTCGGCGCGAAGGATCGAGCCGTTCCAGCCCGGCGCTGGCATGGGCGAACAGGCGGCGGAACTGCGCCATGTCGATATGGGCGGATGCCACACGCCGCTCGCGGCAGCGGATTGCGAAGCTGCGGAACAGGCTGGAGAGCGGCTGGTAGGTCGCGCCCTCTTCGGCGGCCATCTCCGCCAGCACCTGCTCGACCGAGCCATCGGGCGGGGGCGGGGCGGCCGGTGCCTCGGCACTGTCCTCGTCGGCATCGGCGGGAATGGCGTCGTCGTCCTGCGCATGGGAGATGGTGTCGGCGAGGTCTTCCATCGCTGGCTTGGGCGGCGGGGCCGGGCGCTGCGGCTGCGGGGCGGCGGCTTCCTCGGCCAGCGAATCGTGCAGCAGCGCCTCCATCCCCTCGGTGGAGAGACCGGGCAGTGGGACGAGGCCTGAGGCCGCGTTCTTGCCGCCGGTCTTCACCGTGCCGATCTTCACCGCCACCGGCCTGCGGCTGACAGCCGGGCCGAGGCCGAGGAAGTGCCCGCATTGCAGGTCGCGGATACGCTCGGCCTGCTTGCGGTCCATGCCGAGCAAATCGGCAGCACGCTGCATGTCGATATCGAGGAAGGTCCGCCCCATCAGGAAGTTCGAGGCTTCGGCAGCGACGTTCTTCGCGAGCTTGGCCAGCCGCTGGGTTGCCACGATCCCGGCAAGGCCGCGCTTGCGTCCGCGGCACATCAGGTTGGTCATCGCCGTCAGTGTCATCCGGCGGGTGTCTTCGGCCATTTCGCCGGCGGCGGCGGGGGCGAACATCTGCGCCTCGTCGACCACCACCAGCGCAGGAAACCAATGCTCGCGCGGGGCATCGAACAGCGCGGTGAGGAACAGCGCGGCGCAGCGGATCTGCTGTTCGACTTCCAGATCGTCAAGGCTGAGCACCACCGAGGCACGATGCTGGCGGATGCGTCCGGCCAGCGCCTCGATCTCGCGGCTGGTGTAGCTGCCGCCCTCGATCACGATATGGCCGAACTCTTCGGCAAGGCTGACGAAGTCGCCCTCGGGATCGATCACGACCTGTTGAACCATTTGTGCGCTCTGTTCGAGCAGCCTGCGCAGCAGATGCGACTTGCCGCTGCCCGAGTTGCCCTGCACCAGCAGGCGCGTGGCGAGCAGTTCCTCGACATCGACGTGGACGGCCCCGCCACCCGAATCCTGTCCTATTTCGATCTGCGCCCGCATCGGGGCAGACTTAGGCGATGGGACTGCGGGCGGAAAGGCCGCACGGGTAGTTTATCCAGTGCTCGGGGTGTGCACAGCCGATCGGCGCAATTGCCGCCCGCGCAGGGGCTTGCTACCCCTGCGGTTAAACAGGGACCGGGAGAGACCACATCATGCGCACATCCATCATAATCGCCAGCCTGCTGGCCACCATTACGCTGCCGCTGGCCAGCGCTCCGGCCCAGCCGACGAGCCTCGCGACGAACAACTATGCCGCCCAATGCATGGCGCTTGAAGGCATGGCGGCGGACGGGGTGGAGATCACCTCGGCAAGCTTCCTTGCCGAGGCCAGCGAGATCGCGGCCACACCGTTTTCGCCCGCCATCAGCAAGCCGCCGCACTGCCTGGTCGAAGGCGTGATCAACCGCCGGATCGGCGCGGGCGGGATCGAGTATGGGATCGGGTTCGAGCTGGCGCTGCCGCTGGAATGGAACGGGCGCTATTTGCTTCAGGGCGGGGGCGGATTGAGCGGCGTGGTGCGTCCGGCGGTCGGCCCCGTCGCCGCCGGTAACGAGAACGCGCTCAGCCGCGGGTTTGCCGTCGCCAGCCATGACAGCGGCCACAAGGGCGAGGTGTTCGACCAGAGCTTCATGGCGGACCAGCGCGCCGCGCTCGATTTCGCCGAGACGGCCGTGCTGCGCGTGACCGAAGTGACCCGCGCGCTGACCAGCCGCTTCTACGGGCAGGCACCGCACCATTCGTATATGGCAGGATGCTCGACTGGCGGGCGCGAAGGGATGCTGGCGAGCCAGCGCTATCCCGAGCTGTTCGACGGGATCGTGATCGGCGCACCTGCCATGCGGCCGGGCCATTCGAACCTCAGCATCGAATATGCACAGGTAATGCTCAACCGCACGCTGGGCACGGGTGACGATGGCCCGGCGGGAATTGTGGGTGCGCAGCGTGCCAGCATCCGCAGTGAGATCCTGCGCCAGTGCGACGCGCTTGACGGCAAGGCCGATGGGATGGTGATGAACGTCGAGGCCTGCCGCGCGTTCGAGCCGCAGGGCCTCGTGTGCAAGCCGGGTGAAAGCGGCAGCTGCCTCAGCCAGGCGCAGGCCGATGCGCTCGCTGCCGGGCTTGCTGGCCCGCGCGATGCCAGCGGGCGGGCAAGCTATGTCTCCTATCCGTGGGATACGGGTATCGCCTTCGACGGTGCGGGCTTGCCCGGCTTCGTGCCGATGGGCCAGCCGGGCGTGTTCGGCCCTGCCAGCACCGCGCGCAACATGGATGTCGATGCGCGGCTGCACGCGGTGCGCTGGGATGCGGCAGGCCGCCTAACCGACACCGCCTACTGGACCAACCTTTCGACTTATCTGGGGCGCGGTTCGAAGCTGATGTACTTCCACGGTGTGTCCGACCCGTGGTTCTCGGCCTTCGACACCTGGGACTATTTCCAGCGTGCGCGCGAGGCCAATGGCGCCGAGGCATGGGACGATGCGGCGCGTTTCTACATGGTGCCGGGCATGATGCATTGTTCGGGCGGTGACAGCTTCGACCAGTTCGACCTGCTCTCGCCGATGATCGAATGGGTCGAGCAGGGAACGGCCCCCGGCTCCGTCGAGGCGTTTCGTGCGGCTGGCGGGCCGGAAAGCATGAAGCTGTGCCCGCACCCCTCCTATGCCCACTATGAAAGCGGCGAGGCCCTGCGCGCGGGCAGCTACACCTGCCGGATGCCCTCTTCCTAGAGCCTGATGGCATTACCCTGATCCGCCTTGCTCCCCTTCCCCTTGGGGAGGGGCTTTGCGAGTCAATGCTATGTCGTCCCGCTCAAGATCGCCGGGTCAGCCCTTGCCGCGCGTCTTGGTGCGGCCCTTCACGGCGTTTTCCTCGAGAAAGGCGATGATCTTTCCCGCCACGTCGATGTTAGTGGCCTTCTCCAGCCCTTCGAGACCGGGCGAGGAATTGACCTCCATCACTACTGGCCCGTGGTTCGAGCGCAACATGTCCACACCGCACACGTTCAGGCCCATGATCTTGGCCGAACGCACGGCGGTGCTGCGTTCTTCAGCCGTGATGCGGATCTTCTCGGCATGGCCGCCGCGGTGGATGTTGCTGCGGAAATCGTCTGCCGCGCCGGTGCGCTGCATGGCGGCGACCACCTTGCCGCCCACCACCAGCGCGCGGATATCGGTGCCGTTCGCTTCCTTGATGAACTCCTGCGCGAGGATGTGCACGTTGGCGCTGCGAAAGGCCTCGAACACCGACTTGGCCGAGCGGGGAGTGTCGGCCAGCACCACGCCGATCCCCTGCGTGCCTTCGAGCAGCTTGATCACCACCGGCGCGCCGCCCGCGATGGCAAGCACTTGTTCGGCCTGTTTGGCGGAGTGGGCAAAGGCGGTGACTGGCAGGCCGATCCCACGCCGAGCCAGTAGCTGCATCGAGCGCAGCTTGTCGCGGCTACGCCCGATCGAGACGCTTTCGTTCAGCGGATAGACGTCCATCATCTCGAACTGGCGCAGCACGGCGGTGCCGTAGAACGTGATCGACGCACCAATGCGCGGGATCACCGCATCGAAATCCTTCGGGCCGATCACGCGGCCATCATAGTGCACCGTGGGCCGGTGCGAGGTGATGTCCATGAAGCAGCGCAGCGTGTTCAGGATCTCGATGGAATGGCCGCGTTCTTCCGCCGCCTCGACCAGTCGGCGGTGGGTGTAAAGGTTCGGATTGCGGGCGAGCATCGCCAGTTTCATGCGGTAGGGTCCTTGGCCTTCGCAGGCAGTTCATCGAGCAGGAATTTGGCGGAAGGGTCGACAAGGAACAGCTTACCCAGTCCCTTGCGACCGACAAGAATCTGATAGCGCATTTCCTTGCGATTCGTCAGCGTAAACTCGCGCTTGCGAGCAACGGTTCCGAGCTTCAGCATGGTCGCGATCACGACCCGCTCCTCGACCGCGCCGTTGCTGCTTTTCACGCTGCGAAAATCGCGGATTTCCACGTCCCAATGCACGGTCTTGCGCCGTTCTCCGGGATGGCGGACATATTTGGTGATCTTCGCGCGGTGCTGCCCGTTCTCGTCGACATAGGGCGCGATGCGGTCAACATGGAGCGACGAAGTGCGCGCGCCGGTGTCGATCTTGGCTTTCTCCCCGTAGAGCCCCAACTCGGGCAGATCGACATGCTCGAGCCAGCCGACCGTCTTGGCAGCAGGGGCAGGCTTGGCGGACGCGCGTTTGGTCATGGCGGCGCGCCCGTTAGAGCGGATTGCCATCCTTGTCGCGGTAAATGTCGCGGCGGCCGACATGGTTGGCCGGGCCGACGAGGCCGTCCTCCTCCATCCGCTCGATCCACTTGGCCGCGGTGTTGTAGCCAACGCCCATCTGCCGCTGGAGCCAGGAGCCCGACGCCTTCTGGTTTTCGATCACGATCTGGCAGGCCTGGCGGTACTTGCGCTCGTCCGGATTGTCGGAAGCGGTGAACTCGTCCTCGAAATCGAAGCCGCCGTCGGCCGGCTCCTCAGTGACCGAATCGACATATTGCGGAGTGCCCTGCTTGCGCCAGTGCTCGGCCACGCGCTCGACCTCTTCGTCGGATACGAACGGGCCGTGCACGCGCATGATCGCGCCCGAAAGCGGCTTGTAGAGCATGTCGCCCTTGCCCAGCAGCTGTTCGGCGCCCTGTTCGCCGATGATGGTGCGGCTGTCGATGCGGCTGGAGACGGCAAAGCTGATCCGTGTGGGCAAGTTGGCCTTGATGACGCCGGTGATGACGTCCACGGAAGGGCGCTGGGTGGCGGTGATCACGTGAATGCCCGCCGCGCGGCTCTTCTGGCACAGGCGCTGGATCAGCCCCTCGATCTCCTTGCCGACCACCAGCATGAGGTCGGCCAGCTCGTCGACGATGACCACGATCTGCGGCATCACCGCATATTCGAGCAGTTCCTCCTCGATCAGCGGTTCGCCGGTGTCGGGGTCGAATCCGGTCTGCACCGTGCGCTGGAGCGGCTTGCCCTTGGCGGCGGCGGCGCGGACACGCTCGTTGAACCCGGCGAGGTTGCGCGCGCCCACATCGCTCATCATGCGATAACGCCGCTCCATCTCCTCGACCGCCCACTTCAGTGCGCGCACGGCCTTGGGCGGCTCGGTCACGACCTCGGCCAGCAGGTGCGGAATATGCTCGTAGCTCTTCAGTTCGAGCACCTTGGGGTCGATCAGGATCATCCGGCACTGGTCCGGCCCGAAGCGGTAAAGCAGCGACAAGAGGATCGTGTTCAGCCCGACCGACTTACCCGAGCCGGTGGTGCCTGCCACCAGCAGGTGAGGCATGGCGGCAAGGTCGGCCACGATCGGCTCGCCTGCGATATCCTTGCCAAGGATGATCGGCAGCGATCCGGAGTGATCGGCAAAGGCAGCCGAGGCGACCATCTCCTTGAAGTTGACCATCTGGCGCTGGGCGTTGGGCAGTTCGATGCCCATCACGGTCTTGCCGGGGATTGGCGCCACGCGCGCGGAGATCGCGCTCATGTTGCGGGCGATGTCTTCGGCAAGGCCGATCACGCGGCTGGCCTTGATGCCGGGGGCAGGCTCCAGCTCGTACATCGTGACCACGGGACCGGTACGCACGGCGGTGATTTCGCCCTTGACGTTGAAGTCGTCGAGCACGGTTTCGAGCAGGCGCGCATTGCGCTCGAGCGCCAGCTTGTCGAGCTTGGGGCCGCTTTGCTCGGGCGGATCGGCCAGGATGTCGAGGCCGGGCAGCTGGTAGTCGGCGAAAAGGTCGGTCTGGTCCTTGGCCTTCGACGGGGTGGCCCGGCGCGGGGCGGCGGCGGGATCGACAATCGTGGTCTGCCGGCGCGCAGCGGCGGGGGAGGCGGCGGGCTCGTCGCCCACATCGCCATCGTCCTCCGCCTCGGGCAGGGTGTCGGCCTTGCGCTGGCGCTGGCGGGCTTCCTCGCGGAAGGGGTTGGCGGGCGTGGACAGCCGGGGCGGATTGCGGATCAGCTCGGGCAGGGTGAGGAAACGGCTCCAATCAAGCGCAAAGACGCGGCCCGCCAGCATCGCTCCACCGAAGAGGCAGGCCACACCCGCCGCGCCAATCGCCCAGGGCTGGACGCCTGCGGGTAGCAGCGAAGCGAGCGCGGTGATCAGCCGTTCCCCCAGCAGGCCGACGAGGCCGCCGGTCGAGGCGGGCAGGCTCCAGTCGCGCGGGGTCGAGACCAGCGAGAGCACACTGGAGAGCAGCGCCATCGCCACCACCAGCAGCCCGACCGTGCGCCACCAGCGCCCGTCCCAGTGCTCGTCCTCGTCGGCGTCGCGCCACAGCTTGCGGCCGAACACGAAGGTGAGCGGGAGGAGTAGCGCCGACACGAAGCCAAAGGTGCCCAGCGCAAGATCGGCCACTATGGCGCCCGGCGCGCCCATCCAGTTGCCGATGGTGTCGCCCGCCGCGGTAGAAAGCGAGGCGTCGGTCTGGGTGTAGCTTAGCAGCGCGACGGCGAGGAACAGCGTGAAGGCGAACAGCAGCACGGCCCCGGTCAGCTGCAGGCTGCGGGTCAGCGAATAGCGGAAGACGGCGCGCCAGTCCGCGCTGTCATTTGTCCCCGCCGATGGGGCAGAGCGGCTTGCCATGTGGGTGTCCTCGATAAGCGTCCCGCTGCGAGAATCGCAGACGGGGGCGGCGGGGTCAAGCTTGGCGGCTAGAGCGAGCTCAGACCGTCGATTGCCGCCCAGCGCTGAGCGCCGAGCCTGCGGGCCGTCTGCGTGGTCATGCCGCCGAGCGCGATGACGGGCATCTGCGCATGAGCGGCAAGCAGGTGCCAGCGCACCGACCCGAGGCACGGGGCGCCCGGATGGGAGCGGGTGGCAAAGGCGGGTGACAGCATCACTGCGTCGGCGCGCTTGCGGTTGGCCTGCGCGATCTCGCGCATGGAGTGCGCGGTGGCGATCTGCACCAGCCCGGCGCGCTGCGGATAGAGCGCGAGCGGTGCGCCATAGGTGCCCTCGGCGCCCCATTCGCGGGCGGTCAGCGCGCTGTCGGCGAGCACCGTGAGGTGACCACGCGCAAGGCACAGGTCGCGCAAGGTCCACCAGCGCGCGATCCGCTCGTGCGGGGGCAGGTGATAGTGCCGGTAAACAAAGCCGCTGCCGCGCGGCAGGCGTTTGAGGGCCGTTTCAAGGACGATGTCGTTGCGCGCGTCCGAAAGCAGCCACAGGTTCGGGAGTTCAGGACGGGGCTGGCGCTGGTGCATGGCCTCGCTATAGCGCTCGCATGACTGAGAATGCGAGTTCCCGTTTGGCCGCAGTCCGCGCCGAAGTGGCCCAGGCCTGCAAGATCGCCCGCCGCAAGCCGGAAGACGTCACCCTGATCGCGATCAGCAAGACGCACCCGGCCGAGGCGATCACCCCGCTGATCGAGGCGGGCCAGCGCGTGTTCGGCGAGAACCGGGTGCAGGAAGCACAGGGTAAGTGGCCCGAGCTGATCGAGCGCCACGGCCACGTTGCGCTTCATCTCGTGGGCCAGTTGCAGTCGAACAAGGCGGAGGACGCGGTGGCGCTGTTCGATTGCATCCACGCGCTCGACCGGCCCTCGCTGGTGACCGCGCTGGCCAAGGCGATGGACAAGCAGGGCAAGCGGGTGGACCTGTTCGTGCAGGTGAACATCGGCTCAGAGCCGCAAAAGGGCGGCTGTGCGATTGCCGATCTGCCGGGTCTGCTCGATCAGGCGCGCGCGGCCGAACTGCCGGTGATCGGGCTGATGTGCGTTCCCCCAGCAGGCATCGAGGCGGCACCGTTCTTCGCGTTGCTGGCCAAATTGGCCGATGATCACGGCCTTCCGGGTCGCAGCATGGGCATGAGCGGCGACTTTGCGACTGCGACGAAGCTTGGCGCAACGCACCTGCGCGTCGGCAGCGCGCTCATCGGTGCGCGCGAGAGCTAAGGTTCGCGCATTCACCTCTGCTGACTATGGGTGGTTCCTGAGAGTCGTGTTGCGTTAATCACAAGGTCGATAGTCCATAGCAAGGATGGCTTAGCCGGGCCTCGTCGCCCGTGCAGCTGTTGGACAAAGGTCGCCTGTGATGCTTGAACCGCTGCATCCCGAACTATGGAGGACGCGCCTAAAAGCTATCATCACCTCCATGGCGATCTTGCCGGAGGCTAAAGACCCTGCTTGTCTGCGCAGGCTCTATCACTTGCTGGTGCTGACTCCGATGCCGCTGCGCCAGTGGTTTTTCCCGAGGTTGCCGGAAGACATGTTCGAACGGTTATTGCTGCAATCGCGCCAGACCGCAGCCTTTTCGCTGATCGGCGAGGCATTCGACTTTGCCCTCACCGCTGACCGGCACGCCGAGAAGGCCGCGATTACCCTCCGGCTGGACGAAGTGGAGGTGGAGACACGCGACAGTTCGGTGGCGCGGGCAACCGTACGCGCCATCTGCGAGATCGGCTTGCGGCTGTCAGCCCCTTAGTCTTCGTCGAGGCCCGCGTAGATGCCGATCTGGATCGCGTCCGAGGTCGACTGCATCGGCAGCTTCTTCAGCAGGTTGGCGCGATGGATTTCCACCGTGCGCGGGCTGATGCCGAGGTTGATCGCAATCACCTTGTTGCAGTGGCCGTGCGTCATCTGGCGCAGCACGTCGACCTCGCGCGGAGAAAGCTGGGCAATCGCGGCGTTTGCGGCCGACTGCTTCGAGCGCAAACGAGCGAGCGAAATCTGCTCGGGCGTCATGGTGACAGCGCGCTGGAGGTCTTCCTTGGTGAGCGGCCAGACATGATAGTTGAGCGCGCCGTTCAGCATGGCCGAAACAATTCGCTGCGGCGTGGGATCTTCCGAATAGACCGAAGCGGGAAGGCTGAACTCGACCGCCTGGGTCGAACGCATCACTTCAGCGATGGAAGCGGTATCCGCGTTGTCGGCCGAAAGCACATAGCCATCACGTCGCACCAGCTTCGCGAATTCCTCGAGATCCTGACACGGCTCGGCATGGAGGCCGACTTCATAGCTCATCTTGGCGATCTGCGCGCGGCGACGGCTGTCAGAATCGATGACATAAATGCGATCGAGGGGGGCCATTGCCTGTGCTTGAGCGACCATTGCTGCTTTCCTTCATGTCACCAAACTACGTGTCATCACATATCTGGATGTGGTCCACAATTTTCCACAATGGGTGGCATAAGTAAATATACTTATTCATAAAGCTCGGCTTAACCGCATTCAGCGCCGCGCAAATTTATAAAATCGTTTTAAAACAATATATTGTAATTATTTCGGCCTGAAGGTCGAGGCGACTCCGCTCTTGTACGGTCAACCACAGAGGCCACCCGATTAAGGGTGCGGCAACAAGTCGGCCTTGTCATACCCTGATCACAATGCCTCACCCATGAGCCGGCGCGCGCTGGCCCAGGGCCATATCAAGCGGCGGCTTCTTCGCCTTCATAATCGGGCTCGCCAGCGGCAATTGCCTCGAGCAGGGCCAGGCGAACCTTGTCGAGCCGCTCCTTGCTGGTGATCTTGGTACCCAGCAGGTCGGTCACATAGAAGGTGTCGACCGCGCGCTCGCCATATTGCGTGATGTGGGCCGAGTTGATCAGCAGGCTGGTTTCGAACATCGCCCGCGTCAGCCGGTTGAGCAGTGCGGGCCGGTCGGTCGCGTTGACTTCGATGACGGTGAAGCGGTTCGATGCTTCGTTGTCGAACAGGATCAGCGGCTTGACGCGGAAGTTCTCGGCCCGGCGGCTCTTGAGCGGGCGCTTTTCCAGCCGGGGCACGATGTCGATCCGGTTGGCCAGAGCATCCTCGATCGCCGTCTTCAGCCGTTGCAACTGCGCCGGTTCGTCGAACGGCTTGCCCAGCGGGTCCTGGACCAGGAAGTTGTCGACCGCCTTGCCGATGCGATTGGTGTGGATGCGCGCATCGATGATGTTGCCGCCCGCCAGATGGATGGCGCCGGCAATGCGGAAGAACAGGCCGGGATGGTCGTCGCCGATCACGGTGACGAGCGTGGCACCCAGCGCGGGATAGAACTCGGTGTGGATCGACAGCTTGTGGTCAAGCTCTCGCGCTGCGGCATAGTGCGGCAGGTTGATGGCGATGATGTCCTCCGGCTCGGCGATCCAGTAGGAATCGTCGAAGCGGTCCTCCAGCTCCTCGATCAGGTCCGCCTGGGGCCCGAGAATCTCGGCCACCCGCGCCTTCTTGTCGGCCACGCGCGCCTCGCGGCCATGCGCCTTGTGCCCGAGCCGTAGGCGCTCCTCGGTCAGCTCGTATAGCTCGGACAGAAGCTGGCGCTTCCAGCTGTTCCAGATACCGGGGCCGACCGCGCGGATATCGACGATGGTGAGCACCGTCAGCAGCCGCAGCCGCTCCATCGAGCTGACTTCGCCTGCGAAATCGGTGATCGTCTTGTAATCGGTAAGGTCGCGCTTGAACGACGTTGCGCTCATCAAGAGGTGCTTGGCGACCAGCCAGCTGACCAGCTCGGTCTCGTCCTCGTCGAGCCCCATCCGTGGGCACAGCTTGAGCGCCACCTCCGCGCCGAGCAGCGAATGATCGCCGCCGCGGCCCTTGGCGATGTCGTGCAGCAGCGTCGCGACATAGAGCACGCGGCGATTGGCGATCTTGGGCAGGATTTGGGTGGCGAGCGGGTGATCATCGGCAAACTCGCCGCGCTCGATCTTGGCCAGCAGGCCGATGGCGCGGATCGTATGCTCGTCGACCGTGTAATGGTGATACATGTCGAACTGCATCTGCCCGCCGACCTTGCCGAAATCGGGCACGAAGCGGCCGAATATGCCTGACTCGTTCATCGCGCGCAGCACGGTTTCGGGGTCCTTGTGACCGGACAGCACATCAAGGAACAGCTTGTTGGCGCGCGGCTCGCGGCGCAGCGCGCGGTTGATCAGGCCCGAATCGCGGCGCAGCATCCGCAAGGTAGCGGGGTGGATTTCCACCCCCTCGGCTTCGGCGACGGCGAAGATCTCGATCAGGCGGACCGGATCTTGCTGGAACCAGTCGTCATCCGGCGCGGCCAGCCGCCCGCCATCGATCAGGTAGCCCGAGACTTTCTCCGCCTTCTTGTTGCGGAACGAGGAGAAGAACTCCGCCACCCGCCCCTTGTCGACAGCTTCCTCCTCGAAGTGCGCGAGGAACACGCCGGTGAGGTGGCCGACGTGCTGCACCTGCAGGAAGAAGAACTGCATGAACCGCTCGACCGCGCTTTTGCCGGGGCGGTCGGCATAGTTCATCCGCCGCGCCACCTCGCGCTGGAGGTCGAAGGTCAGGCGGTCCTCGCCGCGCTTGGCGATGGTGTGCAGGTGCGCGCGCACCGCCAGCAGAAACGATTCCGCCCGGCGGAAGGTGCCGTATTCGCGCTGCGTGAACAGCCCCTTGTCGACCAGCTCGGCGGCATTGCGCACGCGGTAGACGTATTTGCCGATCCAGTAGAGCGTCTGCAGGTCGCGCAGCGCGCCCTTGCCGTCTTTCACATTGGGTTCGACGACATAGCGCGAATCGCCCATTCGCTTGTGACGGGCATCGCGTTCGGCCAGCTTCTCGGCCACGAAGCGCTTTTCGCTCCCGCTCACCACTTCGGCGAAGAAGCGGGCGGTGGCCTCGTCGTACAGAGCCTGATCGCCCCACAGGAACCGCCCTTCAAGCAGCGCGGTCCGGATCGTCAGGTCTTCCTTTGCCATGCGCACCATCTCGTCGAGCGAGCGGCTCGAATGGCCGACGGTAAGGTTCAGGTCCCACAGGAAGTAGAGCATCGCCTCGATCGCCTGCTCGCACCAGGCGGTCGGCTTGCCGGGGGTGAGGAAGGCAATGTCGATATCCGAATGCGGCGCCATCTCGTAGCGGCCATACCCACCCACCGCGACCAGCGTCAGCCGCTCGCCGGTGCTGCGGTTGTGCGAGGGATAGACGTTGTCGATCACATGGTCGTGGACCACGCGGATCAGCTGGTCCGCGAGGAAGGCATGGCCATGTGCGATTTCGTGGCCCGCACTCGGGCGCTCGGTCAGTCTGCGAGCCATCTCTTCACGGCCAGCGGCGAGCGTGGTGCGCAGCAGCTCCACAATCTCGCCGCGTCCGGCCTCGGCTCCCTTGTCCTCGACCACGCGGGTTATCTTCTGGGCGAGGGCACGCCGGTCTATGACCGCGCGCTGCTTGGGGATCGTCGGAAGGCTCACAACTAGGGCAAATAGAGGGGGGATGGGCGAATTGCAAAGCCGCTGGCCCTTCCAAGCTCAAGCGGCCTGTGCCAAAGCGCAGTCCGGTCGCGGCCAGAGCGCCGCAGCACAGGCAAGACAAAGGGCGAATATGCTGGAGATTGCGGCAAGTGCGGCAAGTGCGGCGGCGAATGCGCCGCTCAACTGGGCGGACCTCGGACTGCGCGAGGGAATCGACCTCGGGTTCTTCACCATCAAGTATTATTCGCTGGCCTATCTTGCGGGCATCCTGCTCGCCTACTGGCACCTGTCGAAGATGATAGGGCAGCCGGGCGCGCCGATGGCGCAGCGCCACGCCGACGACCTGTTTTTCTACTGCACGCTGGGCGTGATCCTCGGCGGGCGGCTCGGCTATGCTACCTTCTACCAGCCTGAGCTGTGGACCACCTTCGTGCCGGGCTCCTTCGTCTCGTGGGGTGTGCTGCGGTTATGGGACGGCGGGATGAGCTTCCACGGCGGGCTGATCGGTGTGGTGATCGCGATTGCCTGGGTCTCGTGGAAGAACGGGCTCTCGTTCATCCGGGTGTGCGACTATATCTCGGTCAACGTCGGCTTCGGGATGATGTTCGGCCGCATCGCCAACTTCATCAACGGCGAGCTGTGGGGCCGCGCGGTCCAGTCAGACATTCCCTGGGCCATGGTGTTCCCCGGTGCCGGGCCGGAGCCGCGCCATCCGAGCCAGCTCTATCAAGCCTTTGGCGAAGGGTTCATGGTGATCGTGGTGATGCTGAGCCTGTTCTGGCTGACCCGTGCGCGCTATCGCCCCGGCGTGATGGTGGGGACCTTTGCGGCCGTGATTTCGGTCGCGCGCTTCACGGTCGAGTTCTTCCGCGAGCCCGATGCACAGCTGGCCGAATTCGCCGCCCGCACCGGGCTCAGCATGGGCCAGTGGCTGACGATTCCGCTGATCGTTGCCGCCATCGGGCTGGTGGTGTGGTCGCTCAGCCGGCCCGCTCCGCTCACGCCGCCGGAAGAGCGCCAGGATTGACCAAGCCGGGCGAGCCCACCGCGGCGCTGGCCGACAGCTTCCGCCGCCTGATTCGGGTGCACGGGCCGATCAGCCTGATGCAGTTCATGGGCGAATCGAACGCCCACTATTATTCGCGCCGCGAACCGTTCGGTGAAGCGGGCGATTTCATCACTGCGCCCGAAATCAGCCAGATGTTCGGCGAGCTGATCGGCCTGTGGCTGGCCGACATGTGGATCCGCGCCGGTCGTACCGAGCCTGCCCACTATGTCGAACTGGGGCCGGGGCGCGGCACGCTCGCTCGCGATGCGACACGGGCGATGAAGCGTTATGGTCTCGAACCGCGCCAGCATCTGGTCGAAGGCTCGGTGGCGCTGCGCAGCGAGCAGCTGAAGCAGGTGCCAGAGGCGATATTTCACGATGACCTCTCGAGCGTGCCGATGGAAGGCCCGATGCTGCTGGTGGCGAACGAGTTTCTCGATGCGCTGCCCGTGCGCCAGCTGGTGATGACCGAGCAGGGCTGGCGCGAGGTCATGATAGGGCTCGACGGCGAGGACCGTTTCATCGAGGTGCCGGGGCAGGTGCCGATGGATTCCGCCGTGCCCGAAGCGCGCCGCGACGCAGTGCCGGGCACCGTGATCGAGACCTGCCCCGGCGCGGCGGCGACGCTGTTCGAGGTGGCGGGCAGGCTCGGCAAACAGGGCGGCGCGGCGCTGTTCATCGACTATGGCTATGCCGCCAGCCAGGCCGGCTCCAGCGTGCAGGCGGTGCGCGCGCATCGCAAGGTGGACTGGCTGGCCGAGCCCGGCGTGGCCGACATCTCCGCCCACGTCGACTTCGCGCAGTGCGCAGCGGTGGCGCAGTCACGCGGGGCGCGCTGGCTCGGCACGGTAGAGCAAGGTGCATTCCTCAAGGCTCTCGGCATCGATGCGCGGGCCGAGGCGCTGGCGAACTTTGCCCCCCAGCACCGCGAGGCGCTGATGGCCGCACGCGACCGGCTGACGTCGCCCGACGAAATGGGCAGCCTGTTCAAGGTTATGGCGCTGGCCGCACCCGACTGGCCCGACGGCGCGGGATTCTAACGGCTCTCGGCCGGGCGGGCACCGAGCTCGGCCAGCAGCCAGCGCGCCGCTTCGTCTATGCTGCGCTTGCCCTCGTCGCGGTCGACCATCAGGTTGGCCTCGCGCATTGTTTCGACATCGATCGCCCCAAATAGCGGAGCCAGCGTTGCCGCCAGTGCAGGATCGCCAGCAAGGCGGGGGCTGACCAGCAGGATCGCGTCGTAGCTTGGCAGCGCCTCCAGCGGATCTTCCAGGATCACCAGGTTATCCGCTGCGATCCGCCCGTCGGAGGTGTAGGCGCTGATGACGTCGGCCTCGCCTGACTTCAGAGCGTTGTACATGAAAGTGGGCGCGAAGGTGCGCTGGGTGGCAAAGCGCAAGCCATAGGCCTGTGTCACGGCCTGCCATTCGGGCCGCTCGAACCACTCGGGATCGCCGCCCACAGTCATGCTGGGAGCAGCGCCAGCCAGATCGCCGATGCTGGCAATGCCTTCGCGGTCCGCCTGTTCCTGCGTCATCGCGAGACCATAGGCGTTCTCGAACCCGAGCCTGCCGAGCACCTTCGCGCCGCTGGTGCGCTGCTCCCATTTGACAATAGCGTCGTACATGGCGGCACGACCGGGGTTGTCGGTCCGGCCCAGCTGGTTGGTCCACAAGGTGCCGGTATAGTCGACGCTGATGTCGATGGCGCTGCTCGTCACCGCCTCGTGCACCACCGCCGAGCCTAGCCCGTCGCGATAGTTGATCCTGTAGCCCGCATCTTCGAGCATCATGCCGATGGCGCGGGCGAGAATATATTGCTCCGAAAACGACTTGGCCCCGATTGTCACCACCTCGCGGCCCGCCTCGCCGCCGGGGCGGACCTGCGCGAAACCGGCGGCGGCGAGCCCCGCCACCGCCAGCGCGCCGCCGATCCAGGCGAGGCGCGGGCGGCGCGTGGCGATGCCGCGCTCAACGAGGCCGAACAGCGCATCGGCCACCAGCGCGAGCGCGGCCGAGGCAATGCAGCCCGCGAGCACGAGCGCCCAGTTCTGCGTCTGCAACCCGGCGAAGATCGGGTCGCCAAGGCTGGGCTGGCCGATGGTGGTGGCGAGCGTTGCGGCACCGATGGTCCAGACGCTGGCGGTGCGGATTCCCGCCATCACATAAGGCGCGGCGAGCGGCGCCTCGACGTGGCGCAAACGTTGCCAGCGGGTCATGCCGATACCGTCCGCTGCTTCGAGCGCTTCGGCATCGACATGGGTGAGCGCGGTCACGGCGTTGCGGAGGATCGGCAGCAGCGCATAGAGACCGAGCGCCAGCCAGGCAGGCAGGAACCCCAGCGTGGGCAGGCCTTCGCCAAACACCGCGCGCGCCGCGAGCAGGACCGGAAAGAACAGCGCCAGCAAGGCGAGCGCCGGGATCGTCTGCACGAGGCTGGCAAAGCCGAGCGCCACACGAGCGACATTGCGCGAGCGTGCCGCCCACAGCGCCAAGGGTAGCGCCATGGCGAGGCCCAGCGCCACGGCGGCGCCGCTCAGCAGCACGTGTTCGGCCAGTTGTGGCCCAAGGCCGAGCAGCGCGGTGACGAGATCGCTCACGCGGAAGTCCCGAGCCTGCGCGCCTGCTCGCGCGGAACGGCCACCAGCGCCTGTGCTGCCTCGCCGCCCGCGCCTGCCAGCAGCGCAGCCGGGCTTTCGTCAGCCACGATCCGGCCTGCCTCCATTACCAGTACGCGGCTTGCCAGCAGCAGGGCCTCAGCCATGTCGTGCGTCACCATGACGGTGGTCAGCTCCAGCTCCTCGTGCAGAGCCCGCACGCGTGCGCCAAGGCTGGCGCGGGTGATCGGATCAAGCGCGCCGAACGGCTCGTCCATCAGCAGCAGGTGGCTGTCTCCCGCCAGTGCGCGGGCAATGCCGACCCGCTGGCGCTGCCCGCCCGACAACGCCTCGGGATAGCGGCTGGCGATCTCACGCGGCAGTTCGACCAGATCGAGCAATTTGCCGATCCGCTCTTGCGACAGACGTCCTGTGCCCGAAATAAGCGGCACCATCGCAATGTTTTCAGCAACGGTGCGGTGGGTGAACAGGCCTACCCCCTGAAACACGTAGCCGATCCGGCGGCGCAGCTGCGGTGCAGGTCCGGCGGCGACGTCAGCGCCCTCGATCAGCACCCGCCCGGCATCGGGCTCGACCAGCCGGTTGACCGTCTTGAGCAAGGTCGACTTGCCCGATCCCGACTCGCCGACCAGCGCCACGAAGGCCCCGCGTGCAATCGAGAGCGAGACATCATTCACCGCCAGCGTCGCGCCGAAGCGCTTCGACACCTGGTCGAAAGCAAGGAATCCGGTGGCTGCCATCGGTGGCAGCCTAGGGAGCAATCGCGGCCTTGGAAACCGTGAGCTCCGCAACCAGCCCTCCAGGCTCGAAGCGGCGTTCCCAGCTGCCCTGCAATTGGCCGCTCACGCTCATCTCGATCAGGCGCGAGCCAAATCCGCTGTTGTTCGGCGCGCCGGTGAGCGGTGGGCCGCCGCGCTCGCGCCATTCGAGCACCAGGTTGTCACCGCTATCGCTGATCGTCAGTTCGACCGTGCCCTCCGCACTGGAAAGCGCGCCGTACTTGGCCGAATTGGTGGCCAGTTCGTGGAACACCAGCGCCAGCGGGGTGGCGGCGCGCGCAACGAGTTCGCTGTCGATGCCGCTGATGGCCACGCGCGGCTGGCCCATCCGGTCGCGATAGGGGGCGAAGAGGGCGGCGAGCAGGCCTTGCAGGCGCTCCTGCCCCGCTTCGCCCGAGGGCCGCACGAATTCGTGCGCGCGGCTCAGGGCATAAAGCGTGTCGGCCATATCCTCGGCGAAGGCCTTGTGCTCGGGCGCATTGGCGGCCTTGAGGCGCGCGAGGCCGATCACCACGGCAAAGATGTTCTTGATCCGGTGCGACAGTTCGCCCGCAAGCAGATCGCGCGCTTCGATTGCCTGATGCACCTCGTCGATATCGGTGAGGGTGCCGAACCAGCGTTGTTGCTCGCCATTCACGCGCGCGACCGGTGAGGCCTGGGCCAGCACCCAGCTCCACGACCCATCGGCCTTGCGCAGGCGGAATTCGGAATCGAACGGCTCGTCGGCGGCCAGAGCCTTGGCCCAGTGCCCTATCGTCGTATCGACATCCTCGGGGTGTATGAACGGACGCCAGCCGTCGGCAGTCTCGGGCGGCTCGGTTCCGGTCACTTCCTTCCAGCGCGAATTGACATAGTCGAAGCGGCCCGAGGCCTCGAGCGACCAGGCGATCTGCGGGACACCGTCGATCATTCGCAGCAGCTGCTCTTCGCGGTCGGCGATTGCGCGCCGGGCGCGCAGGTCTTCGCGGCGGGCTTCGAGTAGCCGCATCACCGCCTGCGCCAGCACCGCCAGTCCCTCGCGCTGAAAGTCGTCGAGGCCTGCCGGCCGTTTCTCGACATCGATCACGCACAGCGCGCCAAGTGGAGTGCCCTCCTGCGAGACCAGCGGCTGGCCCGCGTAAAAGCGGACGTGAAGCGGGCCGGTCACCAGCACGTTGTCGGCGAAGCGCTCGTCGCGGGAAGCGTCGGGCACCACCATGGCTCCTTCGCCCATCATGGCATGAGCGCAGAACGAGATATCGCGCGGCGTCTCGCGCTCTTGCAGACCTTCCCTCGCGAGGAACCGCTGACGACTTTCTTCCACGATCGAAACGAGCGCCACCGGTGCCTTGCACATGCTGGCGGCAAACCGGGTGATCGCTTGCAGTTCGGGATCGTCGTCGAGCCCGTTGAGCGAAAAGCTGGAAAGGACCGCGCGGCGCGCAGTTTCCAACCTCTCGTCGGCGGGGTCGCCGTCGAGGGCGGATCTGTTGCCTTCGAGGGGCATGGTTGCGATTATCATGGTCTTTCCGGGTGGCGTTCTAGACTTTGCGGGACCGCTGGCCAAGCGCGCATGTCGGACGAGATAGCGATGATGCTCCGAGGACCAAGGCCCTACCGCGGTTGTTTTCACCTTCGCGTGGAACCCAGCGCTGCGGACGTCCGTTTCCTGGACACAGAAAGGAGACACAGATGCACAGATTCGCTCTCGCCCTGGTGCCGCTTGCGCTGATCACCGCCTGCGGTAGCGATGAACCGGCGGCGGATGCTCCCATGGGTGCAGAGCAGAGCGGACTGGTCGCCCAAAATCCTGATCTCGCGCAGATGCCTTACCCTAGTGCGGATGGAGTGGATACGGTCGACTATTCCGGCAGCTACACTTTGATCGACCTCGATGGCTCGCGCTCCAACCTCACGCTCGACAAGGACGCGGGCACTTACGAATATGTCAGTCCAGACGGCACAACCGCGGGCAAGTATCGCAGGCTCGATTCCGGCCGCATTTCAATCGAGAACTTCGACGGTAGCATCGGTTACTTCTCGATTGCGCCGGGCGCGGTCTATCGTCTCTCCGGGGCGGGCAGCCCGTTCGACGAGATCGATCCAGGCCGTATGTATCGCCGCTCGGACTATGCGGTCGAAGCAGGGCCGGGCGTGGCGACATCCCCGGTGGATACACCCGCAAGCCCGGTCCCGGGGCGCTAGCATCAGGTGTCTCGGTTGGCTGCCTTTGGCGAAATCCCTAGTGAAATTGCGCAGCGCATCTTGGCAATGTGCGGCGCTGCCTTATAGGTGCGCGACATGACCATAAGTGCGAGCGGAACGGCCGATGGGCGGGCCAGGGTCGGCCAACAGAGGCGCGCAAAAACACGTGCAGCAATAATTGCGGCTGCCTTCGACAAATTTGGCGACGAAAACGGCCTCTTTGTCAGTATCGAGGAAATCGTCGAGGCAGCGGGCGTAACCCGAGCGACTTTCTAGGCCCTGTTGACAAACTGATTGGTCCAGAGGCGGGCGGCGGCGATATGTATGAAGCCGAGATAGCTTGCTGAGGTTTTGTCGTATCGGGTTGCGAGGCGGCGCGAGCATTTGAGCTTGGCGAAGCACCGCTCAATGC
>DAICXZ010000015.1 GCA_027311945.1 Erythrobacter sp. | reverse complement strand
CAGCCCAGAACCTCCGGAAACTGGCCAAGATGCGGCCCATGCCGGGCCTCGCCACCGCCTGAGAGAGGCAGCGGCCTCACTCGCGCTCGATCCGGAACCTTAAACCAGCGCAGCCAGCGGCGACTTTTTCAACGGAATAGGCTCGAAACCAGACGCTTGAATTTGTCCGCGCCGCCTAGACCCTGCGCGCGGCCAGGGTTATCGGCACCTATGGCTCAATTCACCGATCTTTCCGACGGTCTGGCGTTCTTTGCCGGGCTGTTTGCCCTCGCGCTTGGCTTTGCCGAATTGCGGGTGCGGGGGTTCTATCTCGAACTGCTGTCCGAATGGGAGCACGCGCCGGGGCTGCGGTTCCTCACCGGTGTCGTCTTCGTGCTGGGCGGGGCGGCGATCTATCTCGTCAATCCGTGGCAGGTGGGCGATCCGCTCGCCATGTTCGCCACAGCGCTGGGCGGTGCGGTGGTGGCCGCCGGGCTGGCCTTTGTGGCCGTTGGCGAGCGCATGATGGCGCTTGGGCGGCGTCTAGTCGGTGTGCGGGGCCGGGGCTGGGCCTATGCTCTGGTCGCGGGCGGCGTGGTGCTGATCGTAGCGAGTTTTACCCGGCTCATCTGACCCGTGCAAACAGGTCCCTATCTTCGGGGGCGATTAGCCTCTATAGAGGCCATTGCCCCGGGGGAGCGCTGCCTGATCCTATTCAGGCACGGCGCTTGAGAGGGCGGCACGAGCCGCCGACCCGCTGAACCTGATCCGGTTAAGACCGGCGGAGGGAGGGAAGCGGTTTCTCACCACAGGAAAACGCGGCCTTGTCTCCGGCAACTTGGAGAGAAGCGCATGGCCGACATCAACAGCAAGCTAGAAATCGGTGTGACCACCGGCCCCATCCGTGGCAGCCGCAAGGTCCATATCGGGCCGCTGAAGGTCGCCATGCGCGAGATCGACCTTGAGCCGAGCAGCGGCGAGCCGCCGGTCCGCGTCTACGATACCTCCGGCCCCTATACCGACCCTGCCGCCACCATCGACATTCAGGCGGGCCTGCCGCCGCTGCGCCGTGAGTGGCAGCTCGCGCGCGGCGATGTCGAGGAATATGCTCCGCGCGAGGTGAAGCCGGAGGATAACGGCCAGCTCGGGCCCGACCGGTCGGGCGGGGTGCCGCCGTTCCCCACCGCCTTGCGTCGCCCCTTGCGCGCCAAGCCGGGCAAGAACCTGTCGCAGATGTACTATGCGCGGCAGGGTATCATCACCCCCGAAATGGAATATGTCGCCGAGCGCGAAAACCTGGGCCGGGCGCGGCTGAAGGAATACAAGCGCGAGGGGCAGGACTGGGGCGCGAGCATCCCCGACTATGTCACGCCAGAATTCGTGCGCGACGAAGTGGCGCGCGGGCGGGCGATCATTCCCAGCAACGTCAACCACCCCGAGGCCGAGCCTATGGCGATCGGGCGCAACTTCCTCGTCAAGATCAACGCCAATATCGGCAATTCCGCCGTGGCTTCGGATGTGGCGAGCGAAGTTGACAAGATGGTCTGGTCGATCCGCTGGGGCGCCGACACCGTCATGGACCTCTCGACGGGGCGCAACATCCACGACACCCGCGAATGGATCATCCGCAACAGCCCCGTGCCAATCGGCACCGTGCCGATCTATCAGGCGCTCGAAAAGGTCGGCGGCGTGGCCGAGGATCTCACCTGGGAGGTTTTCCGCGATACGCTGATCGAGCAGGCCGAACAGGGCGTCGACTATTTCACGATCCATGCCGGGGTGCGCCTGCCCTATGTGCCGCTGGCAGCCAAGCGCATGACCGGGATTGTCAGCCGCGGCGGCTCGATCATGGCCAAGTGGTGCCTCGCGCATCACAAGGAGAGCTTCCTCTACGAGAAGTTCGACGAGATCACCGAGATCATGAAGGCCTACGACATCGCCTATTCGCTGGGCGACGGCCTGCGCCCCGGCTCGATCTACGACGCCAACGACGAAGCCCAGTTCGCCGAGCTTTATACGCTTGGCGAACTCACCCACCGCGCGTGGAAGGAAGACGTGCAGGTGATGATCGAAGGGCCGGGCCACGTGCCCATGCACAAGATCAAGGAGAACATGGACAAGCAGCTCGAAGCCTGCGGCGAGGCTCCGTTCTACACGCTCGGGCCGCTCGTGACCGACATCGCGCCGGGCTACGACCATATCACCAGCGGCATCGGCGCGGCGCAGATCGGCTGGTATGGCACCGCCATGCTTTGCTACGTCACGCCGAAGGAGCACCTTGGCCTGCCCGACCGTGATGACGTGAAGGTGGGTGTGGTGACCTATAAGCTCGCCGCCCACGCGGCGGACCTTGCGAAGGGCCATCCGGCAGCGCAGGTGCGCGATGATGCGCTGAGCAAAGCCCGCTTCGAGTTCCGCTGGCGCGATCAGTTCAATCTCTCGCTCGATCCCGATACGGCCGAGCAGTACCATGACCAGACCCTGCCCGCCGAAGGCGCGAAGTCGGCGCATTTCTGTTCGATGTGCGGGCCGAAGTTCTGCTCGATGAAGATCAGCCAGGAAGTGCGCGAGTTCGCCCGGTTGCAGAATCAGTCGAGCGATGGGTTCGTCGCCGCCGAGGAGGCCGAGAAGGGCATGGAAGAGATGAGCAAGGTTTACGAAGAAAAGGGCCGCGAGCTGTACATGGGCGCGGGCGACCGCGAGCACGACTGATCTCAAACGGCTCGTCGCTGCTGCGGGGCGCTCTATCGATACCGCAGTGCGAAAACTCTGGAACTGAAGGGTGTTCGGCGCATCTTGCTCACAAGCGGAGCGAGATGCGCCGCCCAACCCGTCACGCCGCACGCATGAACGTTCGGCGGACTCGCAGGAGAATACGATGCCTATCTTCCAGAAAGCCCCGCGCGGGGCTGCAATTGTTGCTGCCAGCTTGATCAGCCTCACGGCCATGGCCCCGGCTTTCGCCAGCGATGGCGAAGTGGTGGTGCGCCAGGCGCTCGACCACAATGCCGTGGTGGTGGAAACCGCCGATCTCGATATGACCAGCGCCTATGATCGCGATACGCTGCAAATCCGCATCGACAACGCGGCGCGCGCCGTTTGCGACATCAACGGCGGCTCGAAAATCGACCGTCTGCCCGATGCCCGCGCCTGCTTCGATGCAGCGCGTGAGAACGCCGTGTCGCAGCTTGCGGCGCGCGGTGTTCCGGCCAGCGCGCTTGCTGGCGGTTGACCTTGTTTCGCGCCCCGGCAGCGATTGCGCGGCCGGGGCGCAACCAAACGGGTGCACCTGCGTTACCTCATGGCCCCCTTCCTGAATCGGAGACTGCCATGACGCGCAAGACACCCGCCAACCCTGCCCAGGTTGCGTTCGACAGCTGGATGCTGGGGCTGGAGGCGGCGAACGTCATCTGGCTGCGCTCGATGCGGCTGATGGGCGGCGGAGCGCTCGCAGAGCGTGAGGCGAAACGGATGGTGAGCGAAAAGGTCGCCGCCAGCGCCAGCTTGCCCTTCGCGCTGTGGCCGCTGATGAGCAGCGGCGCGAAGCCCGAGGCCGTGGCCAACAAGATGCTGGCGCACTATCGCAAGCCTGTTCGCGCCAACAAGCGCCGCCTTTCGCGGACGCGCAAGTAAAACGCGGACTAGCGCTTGCGGACGAACTCGGCGCGCAGCACCAGACCCTTGATGCCGGGATACTTGCAGTCGATTTCCTGCGGATCGCCGGTCAGCCGGATCGATTTGATCAAAGTGCCCTGCTTGAGCGTCTGGCCCGCGCCCTTCACCTCGAGGTCCTTGATGAGCGTAACCTGATCGCCATCGGCGAGCACATTGCCGACCGCATCGCGCACTTCGACCGTGTCGGCCGAGGCCTGCTTGGCCGCCAAGTCGGAAGCCGGCATCCATTCGCCGCTTTCCTCGTCGTATACGTATTCCTCGTCTTCGCCGCTCATGCGTATGTGCTCCCGTTCGCGTGGCTCTGCCCTTGGCAGGAGCGGACTTTGCTGGAAAGAGGCAATCCCCGACAGTCCAGAGGAAATCGCCATGAACCGCGCCGCTGCCAAGCTCGTTCCCGTCGCCCTGCCGTTCCTGATCCTCGCCGCCTGTTCGGGGCCGGAGGGTGTCGTGCCGGGCAATGCCGAAGACCCGAGGCCGTTCTCGGAGATCGGTGCAGACGAGGAAATGCGCTTCACCGGAACAGAGCCGTTCTGGGGTGGTTCGGTCTTGGGCGAAAGCCTCACCTACACCACGCCCGAGAATATCGACGGCACCACGATTGCGGTAAGCCGCTTCGCCGGGCGGGGCGGGGTGACCTGGTCGGGCACGCTCGATGGCCAGAGCTTCGACCTGATGGTCACGCCGGGCAAATGTTCCGACGGCATGAGCGACAAGAGCTATCCGTTCGTCGCCACCTTGCAGCTCGGCACGCAGCAGCTGGAAGGCTGCGCCTGGCGCGCCAGCTATCCGCCTGCCGATCGGGCCGAGACGCCAGCCCAGTAGCCCGCCTAGAACAGCCCCGGCACCTCGCGTTCGGCAGTGCTGCGCGGCTGCTCGGGCGTGAGCAGGCCGCGCTTGCCCAGGCTTGCCCGCTCGGTGGAGGCGATGGCCGCGTCGGTGCTCGTGGTAATCGGCGCGCACGAGCGCCCGGCAAGGAAATCGAGCGCGCGGGAGATCATGTTCTCGCGCGGATCGCCCAGCTGGAAGGAGAGATCGTCGTCGGCGCGGCAGGTGTTGGGCACCGTGGCGGCGAGCCCGTTGAAATATTCGCCGTTGCCGTCCGCATTTTCGAGTTTGAAGGTGAGCAGCCGCAGGCGGTCGTCGCACTCCTCCAGGTCAAACGCATACTGGCCAACTGGCTTGCCGTAGGTGTTGGAGCCGACCAGCGTCATGTTGCCGCCGAGATAGGGCTGCAGGCCGTTGACCACCAGTTCGCTGGCAGAAGCGGTCGCTTCTGTGCCGATGAAGGCGACCCGTGTCGGCGCGACCGATTGCGGCCTGCTCGCGAACCGGTAAATTTCATCTTCAGCCGACTTGGAGGGGCGAAGCGCGAGCTTGTAGTACACGTCGCCCACGTGATCGCGCGCGAGCAGGTCGCCCAGCACGTCGGCCACCGACAATGCGCCGCCACCGTTGTAGCGCAGGTCGATGATGAATTCGGTGATACCCTGGGTACGGAAGTCGGCGAAGGCTTCGCGCATGTCGGCGATGGCCGGCTCGATAAAGGTGCGCAGGTTGAAATAGCCGACCTTCTTGCCGTTATCGTCGATCACCCTGGCGCCATACCGGTCCGACACCGGATCGAGCGCAAAGTCGGTCTTCGTTAGGGAGACTTCGCGCGTGACGCCAGACTGATCGCGCACCTGCAACACCCGTGTCACGCCCGGATCGTTCGGGCCAAGCGCGAGGTAGACGGCATAGTCGGGGTAGACCGAGTTGCTCGCCATGATCTGGGGAATGGTCTGGAGGTTCGACGACGATGTGCCGATGGCCAGAATCTCGGTGCCGCGGTCAAGATTGGCGCCCAGCGCGGGCGTATCCTCGAAGGTTTCTGCCACCCTCACCCGGCGCGCGGCCGTATCGTAAGACAGGCGGAAGCCGAACCCCGCGCTGGAGCCCGATGAATAGTAGGCGTTCTCCTCGGCGATCGAGGTCAGATAGGTAAAGTAGCGATCCTTGTTCTGCGCGCGGGCCGGAGCGACGCGAGCGTCGATGTAGTCCTCAAGATTCGCGTAAGACGAAATCGACGGATTGGCGAGCAGGTCGGGGAACACATACCATTCGTCGATCACCTCGTCGAAAGCGGCGGCCCGGCTGGTAAGCGAGCATGGCGCGCTGCCTGTGGTCGGCGTCGGGGTGGGCGCGCTTGCGCCCGGCGCTGGCGTTGCCGAATTGCCGGAGCCCGATCCGCCTCCCCCGCAGGAGGCAAGCAGGGCGATACTGGCGAGCGAGGCGACGAAGGGTGAAGCGCGCATGGAGGTAACTTTGCACTCCCGGATGGGAGGGGCGACCTGCCCCCTAGGGGAAAATGCTAGGTCAGGGGTATGGCGGTGGCAAGCGGAAGAAAGCGGCGCTTGGATGGATCGTGCGGGCACCTTGCGCGTTGGTCTCTCTCAACGAGGAGAACCTTGGGGCTGATCCTTGCGCTTTGGAGGCCAAGTCTTCAAGGGGCCCTCATCCACCCCAAGCAGTCAAGCTCCCCGGAAGAAAGGACCGTCCATGGCAGGAAACACGCGCGCACAGCTGGCACTGGCGAAACTGGCCACCCCCGAAACCATGAACGTGGGCGGTTTCAGTCTCTCTTCGGCTGCGTTCAAGCAGGGCCAGGAGCTGGACCCGTGCTTCACCGCCGACGAGGAAGACGCGGTCGCCCCGCCGCTCGAATGGAGCGCCCCTCCGTCTGAAGCAGCCGAACTGGTGTTGATCGTCGAAGATCCCGATGCGCCGGGTGAAGAGCCGTTCTGCCACTGGCTGGTCTGGGGGCTCGCCCCGCAGAAGGGCCAGTTGCTTGAAGGCGAGGTGCCGCCGCGTGTGGGCAAGAACTCGTTCGGCAATTCCGAATGGGCGCTGCCCGCTCCGCCGCATGGCGACGAGGCGCACGAATATGTGTTCCAGCTGTTTGCGATAGCCGTGCCGATGGCGCTGATGCCGGGCGCGGGCCGCGCGGAGCTGCTTGCCGCGATGGAGGGGCATGTGATCGCCGCCGCCATGCTTTCTGCCAACTATGCCCGCGCCGAGGACGATGGCGAGGAAGGCGAATGGGACGATGTCGACATCGATTCCATCGACTTCGACGGCAATTGAGCCGTTGTGCAAGTGGGCAACCTGTGAAAAACCGGTGGATTACGTAGTCAGGCATAGCGACGGCGGCCTTTTGCCCGCGCTAAGCGAATAGTTCCGATTCAAATCGTAAAGGACATGAGTGAGATTATGGCTGCCAAGAACAACGCGCTGAGCAAGCCGGTTACCCTGTCGCCGGCGCTGGAAGACGTGATCGGCAAGGGCCCGATGACGCGGGCGCAGGTCACCTCCAAGGTGTGGGAATACATCAAGGCCAACAGCCTGCAGGATGCCAACGACAAGCGTCAGATCAATCCCGATGCCAAGCTGGGCGCCGTGATCGGCAACGACCAGATCTCGATGTTCAAGATGACCGCAGCGGTGTCGAAGCACCTCAGCTAAGCGTCATCGCCTTCAGGCATGAAAAAACGGGCAGGAAGCACACCGCTTCCTGCCCGTTTTGCTTTCCGGCCCGGGGGCGGAAGGGAGGGGGCTTGGATCGTGGTCAGCCTTCGCTGGCCGGCAGCGCGGTGCGCTCGATCCACTTGGTGAAGGCTTCCATGATCGCGTGCAGGAAGGCCCTGGTATCCTCGCTGGCGACGGCGCCGGTCTCGTCGAACAACCCGTACAGATTGCCGATATAGGCTTCGGGCTGGCCCATCACCGGCATATCGAAGAACACCAGCGACTGGCGCAGGTGATGGTTCGCACCGAAGGCGCCCACGGCGCCCGGCGATGCGGCGACGATGGCGGCGGGCTTGCCATTGAACACAGCCTGGCCCCAGGGGCGCGAACAGACGTCGATGGCGTTCTTGAGCGCGCCGGGCACCGAGCGGTTGTATTCGGGCGTGACGAACAGCAGCGCGTCGGCAGCACCCAGTTCCTCGCGCATGCGGGTCCAGGCGGCGGGCGGCGTGTCGGTTTCGAGGTCTTCGTTGTAAAGCGGCAGATCGCCGATCTCGACGATGCTCGCTTCGAGGTTTTCGGGCGCTTCGGCGATCAGCGCCTTGGCGAGCTTGCGGGTGTGCGAATCCTTGCGCAGGCTTCCGACGATAACGGCGACTTTGTGAGTGCGTGACATGAGGGGCTCCTGAATTTCCTGCATTCCATGTAGTTCAACGAATGCGTTTCGAAATTGCCCAAAATCCTCTACTGCTCATGCGTTTTTGTATGGGGGCCGTTGCGGCATGACGCGGTGAACTGGGACGATCTGCAGAATTTCCTCGCCATCGCGCGGCATGGGAGCCTTTCTGCCGCAGCGCGCTCACTCGGCGTCACCCAGCCGACCATGGGCCGCCGGCTGGCCGCGCTTGAGGCCCACCTCGGCACGCGCCTGTTGCTGCGTACGCCCGAGGGGTTCGTCCTTACCGCGCTCGGCGAGCAGATGCTGGCCCGGGCGGAGCGGATGGAGGAGGAGGCCTATGCCGCGCAGCTGCTCGCCTGTAGCAGCGATGCCCGGCTTGAGGGCACTGTGCGGCTGACGACGGTGGACACGCTGGCGGGGGCCTTCATCGCGCCCGCCATGCTTGATTTGCAGCGCGAGCATCCCGGTATTGTCGTCGAACTCCTCGCCGCCACCCAGTCGCTGAACCTGTCGCGGCGCGAGGCGGATATCGCCATCCGCATGACCCGCTTCGAAGGCGACCTGATCGTGGCGCGCAAGATCGGCACACTGGCGCTGTCGTTTTACACCGCGCGCACGCAGCCCGAGCCGCAGCGGGTCATCACCGTGCTCGACGATCAGGCACACCTACCCGAGGCGCGCGCGATGGCAGAGCATTTCGCAAGCCTGCCGGTGGGCCTCAAGTCGAACAGCCGCGAGGTGCAGCACGATGCCGCTTGCCATGGCGGCGGAGTGGCGATGCTGCCGCGCTTCCGCGCCGATCATGACGACCGCCTGCTGCGCATCTGCACCCAGCTGCCCGACCTGCGCCGCGATGTCTGGCTCGGCATTCACTCCGATTTGCACAAGATGCCGCGAATGCGCTCGACGATAGATGCGCTGGTCGCCCACTTTGCCGCCAAGGCGCACCTGCTGGACCCGGAGGGCTGACCGGCACTACGCTTCGCATATCCGAAAAGTTCAGCCGGTGGGACAAAGGTCTGTCCTGCGCGCTTTGGCTATGCCATGATCGCCGCCGATGTGAGCAGGTTTGAGCCTGCCCGAACGGAGAGATTACATGGCCACTATCGTCGGCGGCGTCGCCACTTCGCACACCCCCACCATCGCGTTTGCCAAGGATGGCGGCAAGCAGGACGATCCCGTCTGGAAGCCGATCTTCGAAGGCTATGAGCCGGTGCAGGACTGGTTCCGCGAGAAAAAGCCCGACGTGCTGGTCTATATCTATAACGACCACATGACCTCGTTCTTCGACCACTACAGCCACTTCGCGCTGGGCGTGGGCGAGGAGTTCAAGGCGGCGGACGAGGGCGGCGGCCCGCGCGATATCCCGGCGATCAAGGGCGATCCCAAGTTTGCCGAACATGTCGCGCGCGTGATGGTCGCCAACGAGTTTGACCTCTCCTATTTTCAGGGCAAGGGCCTCGACCATGGCGCGTTCTCGCCGCTGTCGGTGATGGTCGATCACGATAAGGAGCATGGCTGGGCGACGAAGATCCTGCCGGTGGTCTGCGGCGTGCTGACCGTGCCGCTGCCCTCTGCGCGGCGGTTCTACAAGTTCGGCAAGTCGCTGCGGCAGGCGATCCTCTCCTACCCCGAGGATATCAAGGTCGCCATCGCGGGCACCGGCGGCCTTTCGCATCAGGTCCACGGCGAGGCCTGCGGCTTCAACAATCCCGACTGGGATATGGAGTTCATGGAGCGGCTGGAGAAAGACCCCGAAGGCCTGCTTGACATGACCGTGGCTGACCTCGCCCGGCTCGGCGGCTGGGAAGGGGCCGAGGTGGTGATGTGGCTGATGATGCGCGGCGCGCTGTCGGCGGACGTGGAGTGCACCCACAAGACCTATTTCCTGCCCTCGATGTGCCCGATCGCCACGATGATCCTCGAAGAGCGCACGGTGGATGCGCCGGTCGAGCCACCCGAAGTCACCCGCGCGCGCGCCGATCACGACTATGCCGGCGCCGAGGAGATGGAGGGCACCTATCCCTTCACCATCGCGCGCAGCGTAAAGGGCTTCCGCCTCAACCGCTTCCTCCACTCGCTGACCGAGCCCGCCACCCGAAAACTGTTCCGCGAGGACGAGGAAGCGGCTTACGAAAAGGGCGGGCTGACCGAGGAGGAAAAGGCGCTGGTCCGCAACCGCGACTGGATCGGGATGATCCACTATGGCGTGATCTTCTTCATGCTCGAAAAGCTCGGCGCGGTGACCGGCATCGGCAATATCGACATCTATGCCAGCATGAAGGGTCTGACGGTCCCCGAGTTCCAGAAGACGCGCAACGCGGCGATTAATTATGGGGTGGCGGGGAAAGAGGACTAGGTTTGCGGCATTATTAAGGGCGGCTAGGCTTCTAGTGAGCGTTGACGTCGAGGTCAGTTCAAGCGATCACAAGCTATGTTTATCTTGCGGGCCTATGCCGAGCGAGAGCATCTCTCTGACCGAGACCTCGAGCGATTGCTTGCCGCCCTAAAGGATGAGGCAGAGCGTTATCGCTTTGCTATCCGCAACTA
This sequence comes from Erythrobacter sp., assembly GCA_027311945.1. Lineage (GTDB taxonomy): Bacteria > Pseudomonadota > Alphaproteobacteria > Sphingomonadales > Sphingomonadaceae > Alteraurantiacibacter. The sequence continues at coordinate 34,109 of DAICXZ010000015.1, read as the reverse complement.
TCCGCCAGCTCGAGTGGAGCAACACGGCAAACCCTTTTTGGCAAGATTAGAAGAGCGGGTAGCGACTGTTTGGCGGCTGATTGAAAAGCGTGCCGGCAGTTCGACATGATCTTTGGCCCAGGCATCATTCTGTCCCAACCCCGCTCAGCCTGAGCCTGTCGAAGGCCACGCGCCGCCCGTGGCTCAATCGCTCGTCCGCTTTCGCGCAAGACTCGAAACCCGCTCCCAGTCTCGCGCGATCAGGGCTTCCTTTTTAGCTCTGCTCCAGCCTTTGATCTGACGTTCGACGGCAAAGGCTTCGTCGCGCGTCGGGAAGCTATCCGACCAGACAAGCTGCACCGGCAATCGCTTGGCTGTGTAACCGCCCAGCGCACCGGTCGAATGTTGGGCCATGCGCAGTTCGAGATCGTCGGTGTGACCGGCGTAGTAGCTGCCGTCGTTGCAGCGCAGGAGGTAGGCGTGGAAGGGCATTCGAGCTGGCTAACCTTTCCGCGTAGCCTTCGACAAGCTCAGGCTGAGCGGGGATTGGATATGGGGTGTGGGACGTCGCGCTACCCGCCCCGCCTGATCCTCTTGCGGACCCACTCACCCCCGGCGATAAGCAGCTATGTCTTGCGATCAGCGAACCGTTGCCGTCGATGCCCTGTGCCTGCGCGACTTGCCAGCCGCGCTCGCGATCCAGGCCGAGGCTTACCCGGAGTTCCTGCGCGAAGGCGAGAGCGCCTTTCGCAGCCGGGTCACGCTGAAAAATTCCTACTGTCTGGCCGCCAATCATGACCGGCAATTGCTCGGCTATCTGCTTGCCCACGGCTGGCGGCGTCAATCACCGCCCCCAATCGGAGCAATCCTCGATGACTCGGTGCCGAGCGAGGTGCTTTTCCTGCACGATCTCTCCGTCGCGAGTTCCGGGCGCGGCCTCGATATCGGCCGCAAACTCGTCGAACACGCCTTCGCGCTGGCGGCGAACGACGGGTTGCGCAGGGCGGAGCTGATCGCGGTTGAAGGCGCGGCGGATTACTGGAGCAAGCTCGGCTTCGTCGCGGAACCGGCATCGCGTGAACTGCAGGAGAAGGTCAGCGCCTATGGAAATAGCGCTTGCTGGATGGCGCGTGCGATTGGGATAGCCGCGTCGCAAGGTTAGCTGCCGCAAGTTGATCCAGGGCAAGGAAATCGTGCGCCGGCCCCGCCATTGTGGGCGACATTGGGGGAATTGCGATGGCTGGAGAGGAAGCGGCACCGCGCCCGGTGCCCATGGTCTGCGAAAGGCTCGAATGGGCCGACTTGCGCGCGGCGCTCGCCGCCGGATGGCGCGACTTTCTGGCCTGTCCGCAGTTCGGCCTGTTCTTCGCAATCATCTACGCCATCGCCGGAAACCTGATGTCGCAGGCGCTGCTGACCGGCGGCGGGGGCGGCTGGATCTTTGCCGCCGCGGCAGGCTTTCCCTTGCTTGCCCCGTTCACCGCCGTCGGGCTCTACGAGGCGAGCCGCCAGCGTGAGCAGGGCCAGCGGGCAAGCTGGTCGCAGGTGCTCGGCGCGCTGCGCGGGCAGGGGGATGACCAGATCCTGATGATGGGCGGGTTCCTGTTCGTTGGCTTCAGCTTCTGGATGATCCTTGCCCACGGCATCTTCGCGATCTTCATGGCCGAATCGGGCATCGGCACCCATTCGCTCGATCTGTTCACCACGCCCGCAGGCCTTGCCATGCTGGTGGTCGGCGGCGCGGTGGGGGCCGTGGTCGCCTATGTGTTCTTCGCCTCTACCGTGGTCAGCCTGCCGACGCTGGTCGACCGCGAGATCGACTTCCTCACTGCGACCTTTGCCAGCCTGCGCCTTGTCGGGCGGCACCGGACGGTGATGCTGGGCTGGGCGGCGATCGTCGCCGTGCTGCTCACGCTGGCGCTGCTGCCGTGGTTTCTCGGGCTGCTGGTGGCGCTGCCGGTGCTCGGCCACGCGACCTGGCACCTTTACCGGCGAGCCATCACCTTCGCGGGCTGAGCGCGCTTGGCGCTTTCCTACAGCGGGCAAAAGCTGCTCACCTCGCGGCATGACCGCGACATCGCCTTCCGCTGCCAGACATTGCACCCGCCGCAGAGCGCTCCGAAAGTTTCTGCTCTGGACACTGTCACACCTGTCACACCTTGCCCGGTCGCGTGGGCAGATGGTGCTATCGGTCGCGGCGGGCGAAGGGCCAGTCGGTCACTCTGGCGGTCCACAAGGCGAGCCAGATCAGCAGCGGCTGCGCGATCATGCGCGGCACGTGGTAGGCAAGGCCCCAGCCCGTATCGGGGCCATGGTCGGGCCGGGCGAGGTCGATCAGCATGTGGTTCACGTTGGCGGGCCACACGCACAGCGCATAGAGTGCAAGGCCAATGCCAGCCGCCTTGCGCAGCAGCGGCCCGAACGGCTGCGCCAGCGCCGCCGCGCCCGCGACCTCGGCAAGGCCGGTCCAGTAGATGACCTGCAGCGGGTAGGGCACCCAGCCGGGCATGATCGCGAGGAAGGTGAGCGGGCTGGCAAGGTGGAAGTACCCTGCCACCAGATAGAGCAGCGCCATCAGCCAGCGCAGGATCGTTCTCGCCATGGCCGGGTCATGCCTTGCCAATTGGCCAGCGACAAGCGTCATTGTGCCTTGCAACATGAACCGAGATGCGATGATATGCAGGGACACCACATAGGAGGTCGCATGTCCGTTCCCCGTCTGATGCTCGCCGCTTCGCTGTTCGCGCTTTCGCTTCCCGCCGCAGCGCAGACCCCGGAAGAAACGGCGATGGCCGCGCTTGAAGAAGCGCCGGTGTGGGATGGGCATAACGACGTTCCCGGCCAGCTGCGCGGACGGTTCGGTAATGTGATCGGCGATTTCGACTTCAGCCACACGCTTGAAGGCGAACACTGGACCCCGGGCGAGATGCACACAGACATCGCCCGCCTGCGCGAAGGCAAGGTCGGGGTGCAGTGGTGGTCGGTCTATGTCTCGGCTAGCCTTGAAGAGCCGGTGGCGGTGCAAACCACCATCGAGCAGATCGACGTCCTCAAGCGCCTGATCGCCGAGAACCCTGATGACATGACGCTGGCGCTCACCTCCGCCGATGTCGAGGCGGCTTTGGCCGAGGGCAAGATCGCGGGACTGATCGGCATGGAAGGCGGCCACTCGATCGGCACCAGCCTCGCCGTGCTGCGCCAGATGTACGACCTTGGCGCGCGCTACATGACGCTTACCCACTCGTCGAACACCAGCTGGGCCGATAGCGCCACCGACGATCCCGAGCATGATGGCCTGACCGACTGGGGCGTGAAGCTGGTGCAGGAAATGGCGCGTCTGGGCATGATGATCGACCTCAGCCACGTCAGCGAGGCAACCATGATGGACGCACTCGACGCGACCGATGCGCCGGTGATGTTCAGCCACTCGGGCGCGCATGCGGTCACGGGTCATGCCCGTAACGTGCCCGACGCGGTGCTGCGCCGGTTGCCCGAGCATGACGGGATCGTGATGGTGGTGGCGCTGCCGGGTTATATCAGTGAGGGACAGCGCCAGCGCAACGCCAACCGTGCCGCCGAAAAGGCGCGGCTGGAATCGCTCAATCTCGGCAATCCGGCGGCTGTCGAAGCGGGGCTTGTGGCGTGGGATGAAGCCAACCCGATGCCCGATGCCACCATCGCCGACATGGCCGACCATATCGACCACATCCGCGATCTGATCGGGGTCGACTACATCGGCATCGGCGGCGATTATGATGGCATGTCCAGCGGCCCGGTCGGGATGGAGGACGTAACCGGCTACCCGGCGCTGTTCACCGAACTGGCGCGGCGCGGCTATTCGCAGGAGGATCTTGAGAAGATCTCCAGCCATAACATGATGCGTGTGCTGAAAAAGGCCGAAGCCTATGCCGCCAGCATGGCGGACGTTCCCGCCATCGAAACGTCGGCGAGCTAATCGTCGGCGTGCTCGGGCAAGTCGTCTCGACTGGTCGACGCCGTATCGTCGAGTTCGTCCTCGCTCATTGTGTCGTACATTTCGCGCGAGGCACCCTGAAGGTATGCCGGATCGCTCTCTCCCCGCTTGGCGGACAGCGCGGCACCGGCAGCTTTCTGCTGCGCCTTTGACTTCGCTTTCATCTGCTCTGTTCTCCGGGCTTCGGGGCCTTGATGGCCTTTAGGCGAGGGCGGGAACGATCCAGATCGCCGACATGGCGATCACTGCGAGAACCAGGCTGATGCCCAATATCCAGCGAAGGGTGTTTGGCGTCGATCCGCCGCGCGCCTCGTCCGTCTCCACGTGAAGCTGCTGATCATCCTGTTGCATTTTACGGCCTTTCGCTTGTGTTCTTAATAGAACTACGCACGCAGGCCCCGGCTGGTTCCGCCTCAGCCCGGATCGATGCGGCCCAGCAGGCGGAAGAAAAACGCGGTCGACCATCGCATCATGATGACGCCGATGATGCTCTCGAAGGCCCCGACCAGTCGCCAGTCGGCCGTCACGTGAACATCAGAATAGCCGACCGTCGAATAGGAGATCGACGAAAAGTAGATTGCTGACTCAAGCGTCTCGTTGGCGCCCACGGCAAGGTAGGTGAGGGCGAACAGCCAGATCTCCACCCCGTGCAGGGTCACCAGCGAGAGGACGATAAACAGGGTGAAGGCCACGCCGCGCAGCGACAGCGCGTCGGTGTGCTGAATGCGTTCGACCGAGCGTTCGGTGCGCAGCGCGCGGCTAAGGCTGAACAGCCCGAAGCCGTGGATCACGACGGTGGCGACCACCAGCGCCGCCGAAACGACGAATTCGATCCACAGGCTTGCGGTCATCGGCCCTCCATGGGCGCGGGTCAGTCGCGCAGCAGTTCGTTGATTCCGGTCTTCGAGCGGGTCTGCGCGTCGACCGTCTTCACGATCACTGCGCAATAAAGGTTGGGGCCGGGCGTGCCATCGGGCAGCGGTTTGCCGGGCATGGTGCCGGGGACCACCACCGCATAGGGCGGCACTTCGCCGATGTGCACTTCGCCGGTGGCGCGGTCGACGATCTTGGTCGAAGCGCCGAGATAGACGCCCATCGACAATACCGCCCCTTCGCCCACGCGCACGCCTTCGGCCACTTCCGAACGCGCGCCGATGAAGGCGCCGTCACCGATGATCACCGGGCCTGCCTGCAGCGGCTCAAGCACGCCGCCGATGCCGGCACCACCCGAGATGTGCACGTTCTTGCCGATCTGCGCGCAGGAGCCGACCGTCGCCCAGGTGTCGACCATCGTGCCTTCATCGACGAACGCGCCGATGTTCACGAAGCTGGGCATCAGCACCACGTTCTTGCCGATGAAGCTGCCCCGGCGCACCACAGCGCCCGGCACTACTCGGAAGCCCGCCTCGGAGAACATCTCGTTGCCCCAGCCGGCGAACTTGCTCGGCACCTTGTCGAAGGCGGATGCGCCGCCCGCGCCGTGTTCCATCACCACGTTGTCGCGCAGGCGGAACGAGAGCAGCACGGCTTTCTTGAGCCACTGGTTGACCTGCCAGCCGCCGTTGCCATCGGGCTCGGCGACGCGGGCAGCGCCGTTATCGAGCAGTTCGAGCGCCTGGTTGACGACCTCGGCCACCTCGCGGCTGGCGGGGGTGACATTGGCGCGGTCTTCGAAAGCGGCTTCGATGGCGGACTGAAGTTCGGCGGTCATGCGGCGTGTTCCTCGTGTCTGTTTGCCAGCGCGGCTAGCCGCTCACCCCGCGCGAGACAAGTCAGCGCATCAATTCGCGTGCGAACTCGATCAGGCCGCGCTGGCGCTCGCGCTTCAGGCGTTCGGCATGAAGGATCGCGCGCACCTGCTCGAAGCAGGCGTCCACGTTCTTGTTGACCAGCACATAATCGTAAGCGTCCCAATGGCTGATTTCGGCGCGCGCGCGGTCCATCCGGCCGCGGATCACCTCGTCGCTATCGGTCCCGCGTGAGCGCAGGCGGTGTTCGAGTTCGCCAATGCTTGGCGGGAGCAGGAATACCGAAACCACATCCGGCCCGGCGGCCTGCGACAATTGCTGCGCGCCCTGCCAGTCGATATCGAACAGGTAGTCCTGCCCGGCGGCGAGGCCTTCGGAAATCTGCGCGCGCGGGGTGCCGTAACAGTTGCCGAACACCTCGGCCCATTCGAGAAAGTCACCGGCTTCGACCATGCGGTCGAATTGGGGGCGCTGGGTAAAGAAGTAGTCGTGCCCCTCGGTTTCGCCGGGGCGCATCGGGCGGGTGGTGACCGAGACCGACATGGCGAGGCTCTGCTCGGCGGCGAGCAGCTTGCGTGCGATCGTTGTCTTGCCCGCGCCCGAGGGCGAGGAGAGGATGAACATCAAGCCGCGGCGCGGCAGGGTTTCGGATTCGGCCATAGGCGCTCATGGCGCAAGCCGGGCCGGGCGATCAACCCCGGATCATGGGTGAAATGGCGCTATTTTTCGGTGCGGCCACGAATCATGGCATTGGCGATGATCCCTGCGCCCACCAGCAAAGCGCCAGGAACCGAGCTTCTGGCGAGGTGCTTTACACCGACGAGGCCAACCCGGCGCGCGGGACTGGTCTTGAGCAGCTTGCGGTCGCTCTCGGTCTGCACGAATTTGCCCTTTTCGAGCGCCTGCACGACCAGATTGCGCAGCAAGGCGGCAATGACGACGATCAGGATTTCAGCGATGACCGGGTGAGCAAGGGGTTTGCCATCTTCGGCTTCGGCGGTGCGCTTGGCTTTGGATTTGCGGGTCATATGTCCAGTCTAACGCATAACTGGCACAAATGGTCCTATTTCTTGCGGCCGAAATCCACGGTGACGACGTTCGATCCATCTTCACTTTTGACGATGGGCTCGCCTGTTTCGTCTGTATCGGTCGCCTCGTGGCCGGGCGACGGCTGTTCGAAATCGTCAATCGCAGCCTGGAACTGCAAGCCGAAATCCACTGCCGGATCGACGAAGGCCGTGATCGCGGAGAACGGAATCACCAGCTTCGACGGGATCTGGTTGAAGCTGAGGCCCACCGAGAAACCGTCTTCGCCCACCGACAGGTCCCAGAACTTGTTCTGGAGCACGATGGTCATCTCGTCGGGGAAGCGCTCGCGCAGGGCGGAGGGGATGTCGACCCCGCTCGCGGCGGTCTTGAAGGTGATGTAGAAATGGTGGCCGCCGGGCAGCTCGCCACCGGATTTCTCCACCGAGCCGAGCACACGGCCGACCACGGCGCGCAGGGCTTCCTGCACGATTTCATCATAGGGGATCAGGCTGTCAGGCGCTTCGTCGCTCATGGGGGCTAGGTGACTATGGCCGCGCCCAAGGTCAAGTCGCAAAGCGCTCGCAATTGTGGGATATCTTGCACCTGTGGCCCAGCAGCCTATAGGCGAGGCCCATGCGTACAGGCCGGATAGAGCGAACCACGAAGGAAACCTCCATTGCTGTCGAGGTCTGTCTCGATGGCACGGGAACCTATGACATTTCGACCGGGATCGGCTTTCTCGATCACATGGTCGAGCAGTTCTCGCGCCATTCGCTGATCGACGTGACGCTGAAGGTGGAGGGCGACCTCCACGTCGACCAGCACCACACCACCGAGGACAGCGCCATCGCACTTGGCCAGGCGCTGGCAGAGGCGCTCGGCGACAAGGCCGGGATCGGCCGCTATGGCGAGGCGCACTCGCCGATGGACGAGACGCTGGCGCGGGTGGTGGTCGATATTTCGGGCCGCCCGTGGCTGGAATGGAAGGCCCGCTTCACGCAGGAAAAGCTGGGCGAGTGGGATACCGAGCTGATCGAGCACTGGTTCCAGTCGGTCGCGCAGGCGGCGGGGCTGACGCTGCACTGCCAGGTGCTTTACGGCACCAACAATCACCACATCTGCGAGGCGCTCTACAAGGGCTTTGCCCGCGCCATGCGGCAGGCGGTCGAGCTGGACGCGCGCAAGGGCGGGGCGATCCCCAGCACCAAGGGGCAACTGGGAGGCTGACATGTTCATCCTGTCACTGACCTATGTCGCCCCGATGGAAGAGGTCGATGCGCTGCTTGAAGACCATATCGCGTGGATCAAGGCCAACCATGCCACCGGGCGGTTCCTCGCCTGGGGCCGCAAGGTGCCGCGCACCGGCGGCATGATCTTCGCCGAGGCCGAGAACCGCAAGGAGGCCGAGGCGGTCGCTTTGGCCGATCCCTTCGTGGTCGGCGGTGTGGCCACCGTGGAGGTCACCGAGTTTGTCGCCACCTATGCCGACGAAGGTCTGGAGGCACTCGCGCAATGAGGGTTGCGCTGATCGACTATGGCGCGGGGAACCTGCATTCGGTCCTCAATGCGTTGAACGCGGCGGGTGCCGGGCACGTCACCGTCACCGCTGATCCGGCGCTGGTGCGCGGTGCGCAGCGGATCGTTTTGCCCGGCGTCGGCGCGTTCAAGGCCTGCCGCGATGGATTGTTCGGCATTCCCGGCATGGTTGATGCGCTGACCGAGCAGGTGATCGACAAGGGCGTGCCTTTCCTCGGCATCTGCGTGGGGATGCAGCTGCTGGCCGACCGCGGGCTCGAATTCGGCGAGACGCCGGGCTTGGGCTGGATCGCGGGCGAAGTACAGAAGATCGAACGCACAGACCCCGCCATCCGCGTGCCGCACATGGGCTGGAACGACGTGGCGCTCACCCCTCATCATGGCGATCATGACCTGCTCGAACCGGGCGAGGCCTATTTCCTTCATTCCTATCACTTCGCGCCCGAGAACGGCCACGATGTCGCCGCCATGACCGACCACGGCGGCGGGCTGGTGGCGGCCGTGGCGCGCGACAACATCATCGGCGTGCAGTTCCACCCGGAAAAGAGCCAGCGCTATGGCCTCGACCTGCTCGCCCGCTTCCTGGAGTGGAAACCGTGAGCCCGTTTATCTATACGGCTCCTGCCCGCTCCCCCGCCCAGCCACCCGATAGCCTGCCAGTCACCATATCGGGTGGCTGGGCGGGGGAGCGGGCCGGCACCGCAACAAAGATGGACTCATGATCGTATTTCCTGCCATCGACCTCAAGGCCGGACAGGTCGTGCGCCTTGCCGAAGGCGATATGGACCGCGCCACCATCTACGGCGACAACCCTGCCGCGCAGGCGATGATCTTCGCCGAGGCGGGGGCTGAGTTTCTCCATGTGGTCGACCTCGATGGCTCGTTTGCGGGCCGGGCCGAGAACCGCGAGGCAGTCGAGGCAATTGTTGCGGCATTCCCGGGCCATGTTCAGCTCGGCGGCGGCATCCGCGATGCGGCGGCGGTCGAGGGCTGGTTCAACCTTGGCGTTTCGCGTGTAGTTATGGGCTCGGCGGCGCTGAAAGATCCGGAGTTCGTCAAACAGATGGCGAAGGAATGGGAAAACGGCATCGTCGTCGCGGTTGATGCGCGCGACGGCATGGTCGCGACCGAGGGCTGGGCCGAAGTGTCCGACGTGCCGGTGCGCGATCTCGCCCGCCGGTTCGAGGATGCGGGCGTGGCCTCGCTGCTGTTCACCGACATTGGCCGTGATGGGTTGCTTAAGGGCTGCAATATCGATGCGACGGTGGAACTGGCGCGCAGCGTTGATATCCCGGTGATCGCTTCAGGCGGCGTGAAGGGGCTCGACGATATCCGGATGCTGGCGGTTCACGCCGGTGACGGGATCGAGGGCGTGATCACGGGGCGAGCGCTTTACGAGGGGCGGCTCGATCTGGCGGCGGCGATCCAGATGGCGGATCGGGCGTGATGGGATACCGTCCTCGTCATTGCGAGCGAAGCGAAGCAATCCATCGCGGGGCTTCACGTCAATTCGCGATGGCAGGAGATGGATTGCCGCGTCGCCTGCGGCTTCTCGCAATGACGAATTGGAGGGGCCACGCAGCATGACCGTCCGCATCCGCGTCATCCCGTGTCTCGATGTGGCCGATGGCCGCGTGGTCAAGGGCGTGAACTTCGTCGATCTGAAGGACGCCGGTGACCCGGTCGAACAGGCGCAGGCCTATAGCGAGGCGGGCGCTGACGAACTGTGTTTCCTCGACATTTCCGCCACCCACGAAGGGCGCGGTACGCTGCTCGATATTGTCCGCCGCACGGCGGAAGTGTGCTTCATGCCGCTGACCGTGGGCGGCGGAGTGCGCACGGTGGAGGACGCCCGTGCGCTGCTGCTGGCGGGGGCGGACAAGGTTGCGGTCAATTCCGCCGCGGTCTCGCGCCCAGAAGTGGTCGCCGACATTGCCGAGAAGATGGGCAGCCAGTGCATCGTCGCCTCGGTCGATGCGCGCTGGGTTCACGATCATTGGGAAATCTTCACGCACGGCGGCCGCCGCGAAACCGGCATTGATGCCATCGAACATGCGGTGAAGCTCGCCAATCTGGGCGCGGGCGAGCTGCTCGTCACCAGCATGGACGGCGACGGCACGCAGAAAGGCTACGACCTCAAGCTGACCCGCGCCATTGCCGATGCCGTCTCGGTGCCGGTCGTCGCCTCGGGCGGAGTGGGCAATCTCCAGCACCTCGTCGAGGGCGTGACCGAGGGCGGGGCCAGCGCGGTGCTGGCCGCCAGCATCTTCCATTTCGGCACCCATTCTATTGCCGAGGCCCACGCGGCCCTGCGCGCTGCCGGGCTTCCTGCCCGAGGGTGAAGGTCCTGATTCGGGACAGGCCATTCATAATGGTTGAAAATTGGTTAAGAATGGTGCTTGGGCGCGGTCATGATTTCTCGCCTTCTCGCCTCTGCCGCGATTCTCGTTGCCATTCCGGCGGCGGCCCATGCGGCTGGCGCAATGCCGGTTGATGAGGCGTCGAGCTCGCTGCTCTTCGCAATCGGTGCGGCGGGCGTGCTGATCGGGCGCCATGCCGCGATGCGCGGTCGCCCGCAGCAAGACGACTGATCGCCGCCAGAACCCACCAGTTCGCCGCACGCGCTGCTTGACGGCGCGGCCACGGCTCGCGCATGGCTCGCGCCATGGAAACGCTTGCCCGTCTCGAACAGACCATCGCCGCCCGCTGCGCCGCGTCGCCCGACGAAAGCTATGTCGCCAGGCTCCATGCCAAGGGGCTGGGGAAGATCGCGCAGAAAGTGGGCGAAGAGGGCGTTGAGACCGTCATCGCCGCGCTTGCGGGCGAGCGGCAGGAACTGATCGGCGAGGCGGCGGATTTGCTGTTTCACCTGCTGGTGCTGCTCGGCGCAAAGGACGTTGCGTTGGAAGAGGTGCTGGCCGAACTCGATCGGCGCGAGGGCGTGAGCGGCCTCGCCGAAAAGGCAGCGAGGAGCGAGTAATGGCCATCGACGCAACCCAGCCCTACGACGATACCAACATCTTCGCGAAGATCCTGCGCGGCGAAATTCCGAACAAGACGGTCTATGAAGACGAGCACGTTCTCGCCTTCCACGATATCGCTCCGCAGGCGCCAATTCATATCCTGGTGATCCCGAAGGGGGCCTATGTCAGCTGGGACGATTTCTCCGCCCGCGCGAGCGAGGCCGAAATCGCCGGGTTCATCCGTGCCGTCGGCCATGTCGCGCGCGAGCAGGGTCTGGTCGAGCCGGGCTATCGGCTGCTGGCCAACGTCGGCGCGCACGGCGGGCAGGAGGTGCCGCATCTGCACGTGCACCTGTTCGGCGGCGGGCCGCTCGGCCCGATGCTCGCGCGCTAGCCGCCGATGAGCGAACTGCCCTTGCCAGTCAGCGGGCGCATTGTCGGCCCCTGCCATTACTATGCCCTGCGCGTGTTCTACGAGGACACCGACCTTTCGGGCATCGTCTATCATGCCAATTATCTGAAGTACTGCGAACGCGCGCGTTCGGACTTGCTCGACCTGCTCGGGGTCGACCAGCGCGCGGCACAGGAAGCGGGCGAGGGGGCCTATGCGGTGGCCGATGCCGAGATCGCCTGGAAGCGCCCCGCCAGGCTGGGCGATGGCCTCTTGGTGGAAACGCGCGCAACCAGCTTGCGTGCTGCCAGCGTCCGCATGTATCAGCGCATTCTGCGTCCGGCGGCCCAAGCGCCGACAACGCTGGAGAATGCCGAAGTTCTGGCCGAGGTGAATCTTCGCATCGGCTTCGTTTCCCCCGATGGTCGTCCGCGCCGCCAGCCTGATGAGTGGCGCGAGAAATTTGCCCGGTTTGCCCAGGCCGAAGAATTCTAAGGAAGAGTCTGTAAATGACCATGCTTTCGCTGCTTGCCGCCACCAGCATTTCCGCGCCGACCCGGCTCGATCCGATGCAACTGTTCCTCGATGCCGATATCGTGGTGCAGGCGGTGATCATCGGCCTGCTGCTGGCCTCGATCTGGGTCTGGGCGATCATCATCGGGTTCTCGCTGCGGCTTGCGGGGATGAGGCGCAAGGCAACCCAGTTCGAGGACGACTTCTGGAGCAACGACAATCTCGATGCGCTGCTCGATGCGCGGAGGCGCAAGGAAAGCCCCTCGGCGCGGGTCGCCTATGCGGGTGTGGCCGAATATCGCCGCACGCAGAAGGTGGGCCTGCGTGACCGCGAAGGCGCGCGCGAGCGGATTGCGCTGGCGATGCAGGGGCAGGTCGCCGAAGAGGCGGACAGCCTCGCCGCACGGCTCGGCTTTCTCGCCACCACGGGCGCGGTTGCACCGTTTGTAGGCCTGTTCGGCACCGTCTGGGGCATCATGAACAGCTTCTTCTCGATCGGGCAGCAGCAGAATTCGTCGCTCGCGGTGGTGGCGCCCGGCATCTCGGAGGCGCTGTTCGCCACCGCAATCGGCCTGTTTGCGGCTATTCCGGCGGTGATCGCCTACAACCGCTTCAGCGGTAAGGTCGGCTTGTTCGAAGCCGGTTTGCAGCGTTTTGCCGACCGTGTTGGCAGCGAAATCAGCCGCGAGATGGAATCGATCTGATGGCGATGGGCGTCCTCAAGCACAGCCGCCGGCGAGGGCGCTCCACGCGCCGCGCACCGATGGCGGAGATCAACGTCACGCCTTTCGTCGATGTGATGCTGGTGCTGCTCATCATCTTCATGGTCACCGCTCCGATGATGGCGAGCGGCGTGCCGATCGACCTTCCCGACAGCCGCGCTGCGGCGCTCGATCAGACGCCTGACCAGATCACGATCTCGATCGACCGCGAGGGCTATGTCTATATCGACGATGCGCTGGTCGAGCCGGGCACGCTGCCGACCGCGCTCGAAGCGATTGCTGGCGCGCCCGGCGCTGAACGTCCGCAAGTGACCCTGCGGGCCGACCGCGGCATCGACTGGGGCCGCGCGATTGCGGTGATGGGCGAGCTGAACCGGGCAGGCTTCACCGCCATCTCGCTCGTCAGCAACAGTTCAGCCGAAGCCCCATAGCCCCGATCGACAATGGCCCAGACAGGCACCCTGACCCGTGAAGAATATGTCGGCCTCGGCGCAGCCGTTGTGCTGCACGTGGCGCTGGGCGCGTTCCTGGTCCTGCACGACAGCTCAGCGCCGATGCGCGCGCCGCCCGAGCGGATCGATGTGAGCCTCGCCACCGAGGTGAGCCTCGAATCGACCGCGCCCGATCCCAGCTCCGAACCTGCTGCGGCCTATGCCCCCACGCTCGCCGACGTGCCCGCACCTGAACCTGCCGAGCCCGAAGTGACGCGCCCGGTCGAGCGGACGGTGCAGCCGCCGGTCGAACAGCCCGCACCGCGCCCCACCGCCCGTGCCACGCAGGCCCCGCAGCCGCGACCGACTGCTCGGCCCACTGCGCGCCCGACCGCGCGGCCCACGGCGCAGCCAAGCGCGCGGCCGGCGTCGCGCGCAACGCCGGCACCCACCCCGGCGCCGAGCAGCAGGCCGACCTCGGGCGGCAGCCGCATCGGTGCCGATTTCCTAGAGGGATCGAGCGCCTCGACGGGTACGCGCGGGTCGCCCGCCGCCACCTTCGGGCAGACTGAACGCGCGGCGCTTTCCTCCGCGATCACCCGCGCGCTGCGGCCCAACTGGACCGCACCCTCGGGCGTCGATGCCGAACAATTGGTGACCGTGGTCGCCTGGAAGCTCAACCGCGACGGCACCTTGAACGGCCAGCCTCGCTGCACAGGCCAACGTGGTATTACCGACAGCAACCGCCCGCAGGCGCAACTGCATTGCGAGCGGGCTATCCGTGCGGTGCAGCTGGCCGATTTCTCCAGCTTGCCAGAACAGTTCTACAGCCGCTGGAACGACCTCGAATGGGAATTCGACCGGAGATTGTGATGAAAAAAGCCGCCCTCCTGACTGCCATAGCCATGTTGTTCTCGGCCCCTGCCTTTGCGCAATCGAGCGGCGATCTGCTGCCCGATCTCGATCCGGCGGGCATCAGTGCCCAGCCGGTGGAAACCACCATGGACGATGGCGGCGAGAACGGCCCGCTGCGCGGCACCGTCACCGACGACAGCGCCTGGCAGGATACCGGCATCGCCATCCCCGCCTTCGCCACCAACCGCGAACAGCCTACGCCCGCCAACTCGTCGGGCACCACGGCGCTGGGGCAGGAACTGGCGCGGGTCGTGTTCAATGACCTTCGTAACAACGGGTTGTTCCGCCCGGTCGGCCCCGATGCCCTGCCGCGCCCGAGCTACGAGCAGATCACAGCGCCTGCCTTCTCCACCTGGCAGGGCCGCAGCGCCGAAATGCTGGTGCAAGGCTATGTCCGGGCCGGGACCGATGGTCGCCTGACGGTCGGCTGCTACCTTTACGACGTCGCGCTCCAGAGCGAGCTGGCGCGCGAGGGCTGGGTGGTGCTGCCGAGCGAATGGCGCCGCGCCGCGCACAAGTGCGCCGATCTCGTCTATTCGCGACTGTCGGGCGAAAGCCCGTTCTTCGACAGCCGCATCGCTTACATCGCCGAGACCGGCCCGAAGGATAACCGCATCAAGCGGCTGGCCATCATGGACAGCGATGGGGCGAATCACCGCTTCATCACCAATGGCCGCGCCACCGCGCTCACCCCGCGCTATTCGCCCGACTATCGCAAGATCGCCTATCTCAGCTACACCGACGGCAATCCGCGCATCTACGTCTACGATATCGAGACGCGCCAGCAGGTGCTGGTGACCGAGAGCAGCAACCCGACCTTTGCCCCGCGCTGGAGCCCGGATGGCCGCTGGATCCTCTATTCGATGGCGATTGGCGGCAACACCGACATCTATCGCGTTTCGGCAAGCGGTGGCGGCACCCCGATGCGCCTCACCGACAGCCCGGCCATCGATGTGGGCGGGTCCTATTCGCCCGACGGCAGCCAGATCGTGTTCGAGAGCGACCGTTCGGGCGCGCAGCAGTGCTATGTCATGAACGCCGATGGCTCGAACCAGCGCCGCATCTCCTTTGCCTCGGGCCGCTGCGCCACACCCGAATGGAGCCCGCGCGGCGACCAGATCGCCTTCACCCGCATTGCTGGCGACTTCAACGTCGCGGTGATGACGCCCTCGGGCGGCAATGTGCGCGTGCTGACCAACGGCTGGCAGGATGAGGCCCCGACCTGGGCGCCAAACGGCCGCATCATCCAGTTCTTCCGTTCCGAGCGGGGTTCGGGCGATTCGAGCATCTGGCAGGTCGATCTCACCGGCGATAACCTGCGCCGCCTGCAAACCCCGGTGGGCGCATCCGATCCGGCCTGGGGTCCGGTCTTGCCATAGTCCTAAGACCAAATTAGCTTGCCGGAGTAATTACGGCATGAAAGTCTTCCGGCGGTTATCGCCATTTTAGGAGCCAATAGGATGAATCGCATTGTCATCGCGCTTACCATGTCCAGCGTGCTCGCCTTGGCGGCCTGTAAGAAGGAGCCGCCTGAGGAAATTCCGCCCGCACCGCGTGACGTTTCCACGCCGGCCCCGACTCCTGCACCTGCTCCGCGCGGTCCGCAGCCCGGCTCGCAGGCGCACTTCTCCTCGGCCATGGCCGGGGCGGACACGATCTATTTCGACACCGACCAGTATGACATCGACGCCACGGATATGGCTGCGCTGCGCCGTCAGGCCGAGTACCTGACCCAGTATCCGTCGACCCGGGCGACTGTCGAAGGCCATGCCGACGAACGCGGCACGCGCGACTACAACCTGGCGCTGGGCGAACGCCGCGCCAATGCTGCGCGCGCCTATCTGGTCAGCCTTGGCATTGCCGAAAGCCGCCTGCGCACGGTGAGCTATGGCGAGGAACGCCCGGTCGATACGGCATCCACCCCGGCAGCCTGGGCGCGCAACCGCCGCGCGGTCACGGTGATGATCGACTAATTATTGAATGGAGGGGAGAGCCGGCACGAGTCGGCCGACCGCGGGCGCGATGGCACTGGCCGTCGCGCCCGTTTCCATATGCGCGGCGCTGGCCGGGGAGGGCGCAGCCGGAGCGCCGACCTGCGTGCTGAGGGCAAACAGCGCCATCGCAAGAACCGATGCGGTTGCCGAAATGGTCAGTTGTTTGCTCACGGGTTGGGCCTCGGCTCTATTGTTTCAGCTCGCAGATAGGTCGCCCCTTGGATATTGCAATGCAGCATAATGCATCATTTTGTATCGCCGGGTGCTTGCGCAGATTTACGACAGGGCGGGTTTCCGCCCGCGTGCATTGTGCCTATATTGCCCGGATGAGCCGCGCACGCCGATCTAACGACTGGGGATTCCCTCGCTGGCGCGGCTACGAAAGCACGCGTGAAGCCGCACAGGTGCGCCTTTGCGACCGGCACGGATGCACCGAACCGGGCAAGTGCCCCGCACCCAAGAGCCCCAACAGCCCCGACCGCTGGTATTTCTGCGAGAAGCACGCTGCCGAGTACAATTCGAAGTGGGACTATTTCGAAGGGCTGAGCAAGGAAGATGCGGCAAGCCGCGCCAGCCAGGAGCAGCGCGAGAACGCCGGCTATGCCGAAAGCGCGCACTATGGCTGGGGCGGCAGCGGCGATGGCACGCGCAGCCAGGACGAAATGCGCGCGCTGGAGGTGTTGGAGCTGGAGGCCGATGCCGATTTCGAGGCGATCAAGCGCGAGTGGCGCGCACGGGCCAAGAAGGTGCATCCCGATGTGAAGCCCGGCGACAAGGCCGCCGCCGACGAGTTCCAGAAGCTGCAACTGGCCTATGAGGTGCTGAAATCGGCGGAAGAGCGGCGGACCTGGAAGGGGTAAGATCGCAAGGTAAGCAGGCGCAGGGGACAGGATCATGGAAACTCGGACAATCGGGTGCGCGGTTCTGGCTGTGCTGGCGATGGCGATTGCGACAGCGTTCTTGTGGGGCTCGAGCCTTCTAGGAGGAGGATTGCCCGACTATCGCTATCGCCTCACCGTCGAAGTCGAAACACCGGAAGGGTTGAAGACCGGATCAAGCGTGATCGAGGTGAAAACGGCGGTTGCCGGGCGCAACAGCATTTCAGTGCCGGGCGCGGTCAGCCACCGCGTGCGAGGTGAGGCGGTAACGGTCGATTTGGGGGCGCGTGGAGTGCTCATCGCTCTATTGCACGCCGAAGACAATTCCGACTGGGCGAGCAATGTGGTGTACCGCCTTGTTCCCGAAGCTCCACGCGTACTCGACGTGGAGGGCCACCGCGACTTCGAGGCGCAGTTCGCGGCGATGTTGGAGCATCTGGAGCCGATCGAATTGCCCAGAACGTTCCCCGAGCAAGGTCATCTAAAGGATCAGCCCGCTCGCCCTATGCTGGTGCGCTTGGCCGATATCGCCGACCCCAGAACCCTCGAAAGAGTTGATCCGGACGACCTCGCTGCCGACTTTGGTCCAGGTGTGAGGCTCAGGCGCATCACCATGCAACTCACCGACGATCCTGTGACGACTGGGATTGAGGAGCGGCTAACTTGGCTTCCCATGGTCTATCAAATTCTGGACAAGAGTTTTCATCCGGAGGGTATCCCGGTTGGCGACTTCAAAGGCCTTTTCTTGAGGCGCTTCTGATATTTTAGTTAAACTACCTTATTTGGTTATTTCCTCAGCGCCCCCTCAACCCAACTCGATCCGGTTACGCCCGGCTTCCTTCGCGCGATAGAGCGCTTCGTCGGCGCAGCGCAGGGCGCTTGACAGGTCGGGGTGGGCAAACACGTCGGTCAGCCCGCCGGAGAAGGTGACTCCGCCAATCGCCTTACCCGAAACCTTGTCGACGAAGTGCCGTGCCGCAAACCGTTCGCGTGCGGCATCGAGCGCAGCGTTGGCGCCGGCAAGGTCGAGACCCCGGAACAGCAGCACGAATTCCTCGCCGCCGTGGCGGGCCACGTGGCAACTGTCGGAAATCCGGTCGAGCGCCTGCGCCACCGCGCGGATCACCCGGTCGCCGGTGTCGTGGCCGTGCGTGTCGTTAACGCTCTTGAAGAAGTCGATGTCGCACAGCGCCAGGCACAGTGGTTCCATCTCGGCCTGGGCGGCCATCCATTCGGTCTTGAACACGTCCTCGAAGGCGCGCCGGTTTGGCAGGTTGGTGAGGTGGTCGATGGTCGCGTCACGACGGGCCTTGGCCAGGTTGCGGCGCAGGTGGCGCGCCTCTTCGTCGCTCTTCTTCATCTGCGCTTCCATCTCGCGCGTGCGATCGAGCATGGCGCGAGCCACCTGTGCGAGGCTGGCGACCACCTCCTCTTCGGAGGACGAGTTCGCCACCATCTCGGTCTGCTGCGCCAGTTGCGCGCCATAGTCGCTGGCCGCTTCGTGGGCACTGCGTGTGCTCTCGCCGAAGCGTTCCATGGAGCGATCAAGCTCGCGGGCAAGGCGGTCGAGGTTGGATGAGGTGGTATCGGTAGTGTCGCCTTCGCTCATCTGCTGGTCGAACCACTTTTGCGTGATCGGCTCGCCCGATTCCTCACGCTCCGCCACCTTGTTGGCGAGGCGGATATTGGACTTGGTCATGATCGCATGGACCCGCAGCAGGTTGTCGGGCGATACGGGAAGTTCGTGGCGCAGCAGGAATTCGCTGATCGCGTCGAGCAGGTTTGCGCGATCCTTCACGCGCGGATTGCTCATGTTAGCGTACCGACGGTCGTTCGAGCGTGATCCCAGTCCCAGCAGCCGCCACAATCGGGCGCCGCCCGCGTCTTCTTCTTTAACGCTCATGCGAGTTTCATGTCCCATGCGCTGTTCCCCATATCCGCGTTGATTGGCTGGGGCCCTAGCGACTTTCGGCAAATGTCAGCCTTGGCGAGAATAGGTATTTTCCCTTATAAGCGTATAATGCCGATTGACCAGACCATGCCGACGATCAAGGCAATTCCGGCAAGGTCCAGCAGCAGCCCGGCGCGCACCATGCGTGAGAGCACGATGCGCCCGGTTGCCCAGGCGATAGCGTTCGGCCCGGTGCCGGCCGGCAGCATGAAACCCCAGCTCGATGCAAGCGCAGCCGACATGGCCAGCAGCATCGGATCACCGCCGAGCGCGGTGGCGAGGCTTGCCACCACAGGCACGATGCCGCTTGCGGTGGCGACGTTGCTGGCAAATTCGGTCACCAGCACCACCATGGCGACGAGGCCGAGCGCCACGAGGACCAAGGGCAGTCCCTCCAGCGGCAACAGCGCTTCGCCAAGCCAGGCGGCGAGTCCGCTGCGTGTCATTGCGCCCGCCAGCGCCAGTCCGCCGCCGAACATCATGATCACACCCCACGGAGCCCGGTCGGCCTCGCGCCACACGAGCATGGGCCGCCCGGTGCCATCGGGCAGGACGAACAGCGTAAGTGCGGATACCACAGCGATAGTGCCGTCGGTCAGCGATCCGGCAGGCAGGAAGGGTGCGACCAGCGGGCGCAGCATCCATGCAAGAAAGGTCACTGCGATGATCGGTACAAGCCGCTTCTCCGCGATCGACCACGGCCCGTGCGGATCGATCGCGGCGCGAGCTGCGGCGCCGTTGAAAGGGTGTTCGTCGATGCGCTGGACCCGCGCGATTAGCCATGCCGCAAGCGGAATGCCAAGCACGACAATCGGCACACCGTAAAGCGCCCAGAGCGCGAAGCTGATCTCGATCCCTGCGGTCTCACGCAGGAGGGCCACGGCGATGGCGTTGGTGGGCGAGCCGATGATTGTGCCGAGCCCGCCGATGCTGGCGGCAAAGGCGATTCCCATCGGCAGCGCCCCGGCGAGGCCCGACTGGTCGTCGTCTCCCGAGCCGCCGCCGGCGATGACCGCCAGCGCCATCGGCATCATGATCAGCGTGGTCGAGGTGTTGGAGATGACGTTCGACAGAGCCGCCGCCGCGATCATGAAGGCGAGTAGGATGCCCCAAGCCCCGCCGCGCCCGCCGACGCTGGCAAGCAGGAACAGGGCCAGACGCTTGTGCAGCCCGGTGCGCTCGATCGCGAGCGCAAGGAAAGCACCACCGAGAATCAGGAACAGGATCGGCGAATAGTAGTCGCTGGCGACTGCGTCGGCACTGCCAGCCCCGGAGAAGGGCAAGACCACGAAAGGCAGCAACGCAGTGGCGGTCAGTGGGACGGCTTCGGTCATCCACCAGGCTGCCATCCACACCACCAGCCCACCGGTGTGCCAGGCAGCTTGGCTCATCCCCTCAGGCGGTGCGAGCACAAGCGTGAGTCCGAAGCCTAGCAGGCCGATCCAGAAGCCAATGCGGCTTGCGCTTATCGCCACGTCTCGCTCCCCCTTGCCCCGTGCCTTTATCCATGTGTAGCGCAGCGCGGGAGATCGGCAAGCAGGAGCGCGCCGAGCGGGTAAGCTCCAGGGGGTTAGGCAGCCTGCTTCAGATCGACGCGATTGACCTGCCAGCGCAATTGCCGTTCGCTCGCGCCCGGCACGTCGTTGACCCGGCGCAGGACCAGCGGCCCTTCCATCTGGATCGGGCGCCCATTCGCGTCGGTGGCGGTTAGTTCTGTCTGGCTGGTGTAGTAGGTCGAGCCGGCCGCCCCTTCCATCTGCCCTCCGGGCGCGGATAGGGTGATATCGCTGAGGCCATCGAAGAAGGCGTTGAACTCGGCCTTGCTCCAGCGTTGCTGGGCCTCTTCGCCGAGCATGTCCCAAGCTTGGTCGTATTCGCGCATTTCGATTGCGCGGGTGAACAGCAGCAACACGTTGCGGGCTCCTGCCTCGGTCCGTTCAAGGTCGGAGGCCAGCGGGACGGGCGTGAGGTCTGGATAGTGCTCGTTGATTCCCGAACCATCGGTGTAGCCCGGTGGAGGAAGAGGATCGTCCGGATTTGAGAGTAATGGAGAGCTTGGCGTCGGCGTGGCTACCGGAGATACCGGGGTGCTGCTGCGCGGTATAGGCCCCTCGTCACCGCAAGCGGCAAGTGCCAGCGTCAGCACCGGGACAATCACGAGCCAGGTCAGGTAGCTCGACTTCCATGGCGAAAGGGCGAGGTCCATACCCGAGTCAACAACCGCTTGCGGCCGATCGTTCCCGGCCGGGCGGCTGTCTCGGTCAGATCACACTATCTGAGGGCCTCGCCCGCCAAGCTTTACTTGGGGGAGAGAACCATCAGCATCTGGCGGCCTTCGAGGCGCGGATAGGCTTCGACCTTGGCGTCTTCCGCCATGTCTTCCTGTACGCGCTTCAGCAAGTCCATGCCGAGGTGCTGGTGCGCCATTTCACGACCGCGGAAGCGAAGGGTAACCTTCACCTTGTCGCCGTTGCCGATGAACTTGTGCATCGCCTTCATCTTCACGTCGTAATCGTGATCGTCGATGTTGGGACGCATCTTGATTTCTTTGATTTCCTGCGTCTTCTGCGTCTTGCGCTGGGCGTTAGCCTTTTTCTGCGCTTCGTAGCGATGCTTGCCGACGTCGAGGAACTTGCACACCGGCGGATCGGCGTTCGGGGATACCTCGACGAGGTTCAACCCGAGCTGTTGCGCCTGCTCGATCGCTTCGTTGGTGTACATCACGCCAATGTTTTCGCCCTGATCATCGATCACGCGAACCTTGTTGGCCTGGATGAAATTGTCGTATTTGGGGCCGGACTTGACCGGCGGTGCCATCATGCGGCGGGGTGGACGAGGTATGGGTTTTGCTCCTGCTGTTGCGGCGGGTCGATTTATTCAGAGGCTATGTAGGCGTGTTCGGGCCGAAATACCAGAGGCTAGGCGGCGTCTCTCCAAAGCGAAAACCGCGCCAGTTTGCGACCTGCCGGAACCAGCGCATCTATCGCGCAAGCGGGCTGGAGCGCCTTGAGAATCGCCGGGTCGGCAGCGTTCATTCCGCCGGTGAGCGCGCCGAAAGCGGGCAGGATCATGCGGCCTGCACCCTGCGCATCGCGGCTCACCACGGCGCAGGGGCGGCGGATATGGCGGTGGTGGACCTTGAGCTGAAGGCGCGGATGGAAATGGCCGGAAAGCTCGGGCCGGACTTCGCCTTTGCGCGCTTCGTGCCGCAGCACCATGCCGGCCACTTCGATTTCCTCTGCCATGGTGCCGCCGTGACGGGCTTCCATTGCCGGATCGTGATTGCCGGTGATCCAAACCCAGTCGGTCGCCCGCGTGAGCGCCGCGAGCATTCCGGCGGCGTGATCTTCCAACCGGGTGGAGCCTGCCGAATCGTGGAAGTTGTCGCCCAGGCAGAACACCCGCCTTGCGCCCGTCTCACGAACGGCTTCGGCCAGTCGGCCCAATGTCTCGCGGCTGTCGTAGGGCGGCAGGAACTGGCCGTGCCTTGCGTAGAAGCTCGCCTTTTCGAGATGCAGGTCGGCTACAAGCAGCGCCTGCTCGCGCGGCCAGAACAGTGCGCGGCCCGGCAGCAGCACGAATTCGTCGTCGCAGAAGGGAAAAGTGAACGAAAGGGGAACCATTAGGTGCTGATGGCAAGGTCTGGCTTTCTTTTCAAGGTCCGCTTGCCCTGAGCTTGTCGAAGGGCCGTGTTTTCTTCTAGGGCAGCGCCGAGAGTGAAGGGCAATCCTTCGACAAGCTCAGGATGAGCGGAGGTGATATGGATTGGACCCAGCAAACGAACGCAGCCCGCACCTGGTTTGAGAGCCTGCGGGACCGCATCTGCGCCGAGTTCGAGGCGATCGAGCGCGAGGCCGGTTCTGACGCCGCCTTCGACTATACCCCGTGGGACCGCGATACCGATGACGGCTCGCACGGCGGCGGGGGCGTGCAGGGCAAGATGAAGGGGCAGGTGTTCGAGAAGGTCGGCGTCAATGTCTCGACCGTTTCGGGCAAGTTCGCGCCCCAATTCGCCGCCACGATCAACGGTGCCAGCGAGGAGCACCCCGAGTTCACGGCCACCGGCATCAGTCTCGTCGCGCACATGGCTAACCCGCATGTGCCCGCCGTGCACATGAACACCCGCTTCCTCACCACGCAGGCGGCCTGGTTCGGCGGCGGAGCGGACCTTAACCCGCCGATCGAATATGCCGACGACACCGAGGCCTTCCACGCCCGGCTGCGCGCGGCCTGCTCGGCGCACAACCCGACCTATTACGAACGCTTCAAGAAGTGGGCCGACGACTACTTCTTCATCCCGCACCGCAACGTGGCGCGCGGGGTGGGCGGCATCTTCTACGACCACCTCGAATGTGAGGATCTTGCTGCCTTCGAACGCAACTTCGCCTTCACCCGCGACGTTGGCGAGGCGTTTCTCGACGCCTTCCCGAAGATCGTGCGCGCGCGGATGGACACGGCGTTCACCGAGGACGACAAGGCGACGCAGAAGGAATGGCGTGGGCGCTACGTCGAGTTTAACCTCGTTTACGACCGCGGTACGCTGTTCGGTCTCAAGACCGGCGGCAATATCGATGCGATCCTGATGAGTCTGCCCCCCGAGGTCACCTGGAGCTGACCTGCAGGGATGACAGGACGCCCGCCTTTGTTGTAGTTGCCGTTGAAACTGGCCTCCTGTTTAGGCCAGTCGCTTCGGAGAATTGCATGCGTCTGTTCCGTCCCTCTGCCTTGCTGGCCTTCGCTCTTGCCGCCTGTTCGACCAGCGATGAGCCAGCGGAGGAGCGCCTCGTCGCGCCGATCCTGACCAGCGCCGAGGCGCAGGACGAGTTCACCTGGGCGCGCCCCACTGAGGCGCGCGTGACGCACGTCTCGCTCGATCTGGCGCTCGATTTCGAGGCGGAACAGGTTGGCGGCACGGCCACGCTGGATATCGATGCGGCCGACGATGCGCGCGAAATTGTGCTCGATTCGAATGGGCTGGAAGTGTCTGCCGTTACCGATGGCGAGGGCGAACCGCTCAAGTTCGAACTGGGCCAAAACACCGACGGCAGCGAAAAGGGCGAGCCGTTCACGATCACCTTTGCCGAGGATAATGGCGCCGTAATCGCGCCCGAGCAGATCGTCATTACCTACAAGAGCGCGCCCGGCGCCGAGGCCTTGCAGTGGCTCGATCCCGAGCAGACTGCGGGCAAGGAGCATCCGTTCCTGTTCAGCCAGGGCCAGGCGATCCTCAACCGCAGCTGGATCCCAACGCAGGACAGCCCCGGTATCCGCCAGAGTTGGGATGCGCGCATCGCCGCGCCCTCCGCGCTGGGCGTGGTGATGAGCGGCATCCGCCGCGGCGACGCGGAAAACGGGCCGGATGGCACCAAGGTCTACACCTTCGAGATGGAGCACTCGGTGCCACCCTATCTCATCGCCCTTGCTGCGGGCGACATCGCCTTCGCGCAGCTTGGTCCGCGCACAGGCGTATGGGCCGAGCCTTCGGTGCTCGAAGCCGCGAAGGATGAGCTGGGCGATACCGAGGCCATGATCGACGCTGCCGAGAGCATCTACGGTGACTATCGCTGGGGGCGCTACGACATGATCGTGCTGCCGCCGAGTTTCCCCTATGGCGGCATGGAAAACCCGGTGATGACCTTCCTCACCCCCACCTTTATCGCCGGTGACCGTTCGAACACCGGCCTGGTCGCGCACGAACTGGCGCATAGCTGGTCGGGCAACCTTGTCACCTATGCCAGCTGGCGCGACGGCTGGCTGAACGAGGGTGTGACCTCCTATATCGAGAGCCGCATCACCGAAAAGGTGTTCGGCAAGCTGCGCGCCGAGCAGGAATATGCGCTGAGCTATGCGGCGCTTGCCGACATGGTGGACGAGATGGGGCAGGGCAACCCGGTCACCGCCATGCGTACGCCGCCGGGCACGAGCCCGTTCGATACCGCGAGCGAGGCGATCTACGACAAGGGCACCGTGTTCCTGCGCACCGTCGAGGGCATCGTCGGGCGCGAGAAGTTTGATCCCTGGCTGCGCAGCTGGTTTGACAACCACGCCTTCCAGCCCGCGACCTCGGAAATGTTCCTCGCCGACTTGCGCGAGAACCTGATCAAGGGCGACGAGGAGCTTGAAGGCAAGCTGATGCTTGACGAATGGGTCTATGGCACGGGCCTACCCTCCAATGCGCTGAAGCCCGATCCGGAGGCCTTCGCGGCGGTCGATGCGGCGGTGGACGCCTATGCCGACAGCCGCGATCTGACGGTAATCGAAGCCGAATGGCCTGAGTGGAGCGCCGCCGAGCAGCGCCGTTTCCTCGAACGCCTGCCCGAGGAGATGTCGGCGAACGAACTGGCCGCGCTCGATAAGACGCTTGGCCTGTCGCAGACGCGCAACGCCGAGGTGCAGTTCCTGTGGCTCGATGCCGCGCTGCGCAACCGCTACCAGCCGGTGGTGCCGCAGGCTCAGGAGTTCCTCACCGGCGTGGGACGCAACAAGTTCGTCTCGCCGCTGTTTGCGCAACTGATGGCGCAGGACGAGTGGGGGCAGGCGATTGCGAAGGCGCTCTATGCCAAGACGCGTAGCGGCTACCATTCGATGACACGGGGCAGCGTCGACAAGATCGTCGGCTGGACCGAATGACGATTCGCTAAGGGGAATCCGGCTGCGGGAGGGATAAGTCCCGACCGGATTCCTGCGGAACGGCTATTCCCCCGCGTGGTTCCCGCGGCGGCGCGTTGAACCGGTGGCCGAACGCGATGGCAGGAGCCCCCGCGGGGTTCATGCCGGCGTGTTACAGTGTATCAATGTGGCCCAGGGTGAACGAACCAAGGGTCGCATTAGTCATGATCGCAAGCATGGGGTTCCTGCGGGGATCGGAACGGGTTGGTGCCTTTCTCGGGCGCAAGTGGCTCTGGCCACTGGTTCTTCTGATCGCGGCGCTGTCGGCGCAACCCGCTCATGCGCGGCTCCAGTGTGTGCCCTATGCTCGCGATCATTCCGGGATCGAAATCCACGGCAATGCGCACCTGTGGTGGAACGCGGCCGAGGGACGCTACGAGCGCGGGCAGGAGCCGCAGGTCGGCGCGGTGATGGCCTTCCGGTCGAGCGGCGCGATGCCGCTGGGGCACGTCGCCGTGGTCGCGCAGGTGATCGACGAAAGGCACATTCTGATCGACCATGCCAACTGGTCGCGCCCCGGCGGGATCGAAACCGGGGTGCCGGTGGTCGACGTGTCGGAAGCGGGCGACTGGAGCGAAGTTCGCGTGTGGTATGGCCCCATTGGCGCGCTTGGCTCGCGCCGCAACCCGGTCGCCGGCTTCATCTATGCCGGCCGCGCTCCGGTGGCTCGCCCCGTTATCCAAGTGGCGGAGGCCGACGTGTCGAGCAACGTCGGCGGCTGATTACGGGTTCTGCCTGGAGGGCGAGAAATCGCATGCAGCCCAAAGAAACCGGCTGTGCAGCCACGAAATCGCCACTATCTTGGGGCGCAGATGCTCCGCCAATACGAACTTGTCGAAAGGGTCAAGGAATACGACCCCAATGCCGACGAGGCGCTCCTCAACCGCGCCTACGTCTACACCGTGCAGAAGCACGGCAGCCAGAAGCGCGCCTCGGGCGATCCCTATTTCAGCCATCCGGTCGAAGTGGCCGGGCTGATGACCGACCTGAAGCTTGACCAGCAGACGATCATCACTGCGCTGCTCCACGATACGGTGGAGGACACGCTCGCCACGATCGACGATATCGAGCTGAACTTCGGCCCCGAGGTCGCCCGGCTGGTCGATGGCGTGACCAAGCTTTCGAAGATCGAACAGCTGACCGAGGACGAGCGCGCGGCGGAAAACCTGCGCAAGTTCCTGCTCGCCATGAGCGAGGATTTGCGCGTGCTGCTGGTGAAGCTGGCCGACCGGCTGCACAACATGCGCACGCTCCACCACATCTCGAAGCCGGAGAAGCGGCGGCGGATCGCGCGTGAGACGATGGATATCTATGCCCCGCTGGCCGAGCGCGTGGGCATGTACGAATATATGCGCGAGATGCAGCTGCTCGCTTTCGAACAGCTGGAACCCGAGGCCTATGCCACCATCGTCTCGCGGCTGGAGCAGCTGCGTTCGTCCGATGCCGGGCAGGTCGACCGGATCGCGCTCGACTTCAAGCAGGCGCTGAGCGAGGCGGGGCTGGAGGTCGAGGTGTGGGGGCGCGAAAAACACCCCTATTCGATCTGGAAGAAGATGGCCGAACGCCACCTGCCGTTCGAACACATCTCGGACATCATGGCCTTCCGCGTACTGACCGATAATGTCGACGACTGTTACCGCGCGCTGGGCGTGTTGCATCAGGCGTTTCAGATGGTGCCGGGGCGGTTCAAGGACTATATCTCGACGCCGAAAACCAACGGCTATCGCTCGCTCCACACCACGGTGTTTTACGACAAGTCGATGCGCTGCGAGGTGCAGATCCGCACCCGCGAGATGCACCGCACCAACGGTTTCGGTCTCGCCGCGCACTGGGCCTACAAGCAGGGCGGGCAGGTCGATGGCCAGGTCGGCTGGCTGCGCGACCTGATCGAGATTGTGGAACAGAGCCACGATCCCGAAGAGCTGCTCGAGCACACCAAGCTGGCGATCTATCAGGACCGGATCTTCGCCTTCACCCCCAAGGGCGCGCTGCACCAGCTGCCCAAGGGCGCGACGGCGGTCGACTTCGCCTATGCCGTGCACACCGATCTCGGCGCGCAGACCGTGGGGGCGAAGATCAACGGGCGGCACATGCCGCTGCGCACCCCGCTCGGCAATGGCGATGTGGTGGAGATCATCAAG
The DNA here is from genome assembly GCA_027311945.1 of Erythrobacter sp. Classification (GTDB taxonomy): domain Bacteria; phylum Pseudomonadota; class Alphaproteobacteria; order Sphingomonadales; family Sphingomonadaceae; genus Alteraurantiacibacter. Next base: position 6,276 of record DAICXZ010000015.1, on the reverse strand, counting down.
GGCAAGAGCGCGCAGCCGCAGTTGCATTGGCTCGGCTTCGTCGTCACGGGCAAGGCGCGCGCGGCGATCCGGCGCTCGGTGCGCTTGCGTGAGCGGGCCGAGATCGCCGAAGTCGGCCGCGCACTGTTCGAAGATATCGCCAAGGAAATGCCCACCAAGATCGGCAAGAAGGCGATTGCGCAGGCGTTGGAGCGGCTCGAGCTGCCGAACGAGAACGCGCTGATGGAGGCGATCGGTTCCGCCAAGCTGAGTGATCGCGCGGTGATGGAAGCGCTGGTTCCCGGCAGCACCGCCGACCTGCCCGAAGAGCTGAAGCCCGGCCATGCGCTGTCGATCAAGGGGCTCACGCCGGGTGTCGGCTTCACGCTGGCCGACTGTTGCCACCCGGTGCCGGGCGACCGCATCGTGGGCCTGCGCCATGCGGGCGAGAGCGTGGCAGTTCATGCGATCGACTGCCTCGAATTGGCCAGTGGCGAGGATATCGACTGGATCGACCTGTCGTGGGGCGAACGCTCGCAAGGGGCGGTGGGGCGGCTGTCGGTAACGCTGTACAACCGCCCCGGCACGCTGGCCGAGATGGCCGGGGTATTCGCCAAGGCCGGGGCCAATGTGATCAACCTCGAGCTGGCCGAACGCGACGAGCTGTTCCACACCGACATCGTCGATCTCGAAGTGCAGGATCTGGCGCACCTGACGCGCATTTTGTCCGCGCTGCGTGCGACAGATGCGGTGGCTCAGGCAGAGCGCATATGAGCAGCGGCATCATCGGAATTGACCATGTGCAGATCGCCATGCCCCCGGGTGAGGAAGGTCGCGCGCGTGCGTTCTATGCCGACATCCTTGGCCTGCGCGAAGTGCCCAAGCCTGCCGATATGGCCAAGCGGGGTGGATGCTGGTTCACAGGCGGCGGCGCGCATATCCATCTCGGGGTGGAACAGGGCTTTGCGCCGGCGAAGAAGGCGCATCCAGCCTTGCTCGTGGGTGATCTGGCGGAGTTTCGCGCCCGGCTGGCGGGAGCGGGTGTGGCCAGTAGCGATGGCGGTCCGCTGGAGGGCTATGTCCGGGCGGATATTCACGATCCCTTCGGCAACCGGATCGAATTGATGCAGCGTCTGCCCGGTTAAGGACGCGTCAGAGCAGTTCCAGCTCGGCGGTGACTTCGCTGCCCTGCGCGATCCCCTCGGCTTTGCGGATCGCGGCCTTGAGGGGGAGGATGTAGCCGCCTGTCTCGCTCGCCGGGAAGACCGAGGTGTTCCACTCACTCGCGCCAACACGCACGCGCACCTTGACCGAGCCGAAACCGCGCCCTCGGCCGAATTCGAGCCGCCGCATGGCCTCGTGCGCGGCAATGGCTTCGCCTGCTACGCCGTCGATAGTGAGGAAGTGCCACCTGCCGGGCGAAGTGGGGCTGGTCCAGAGCCAGACCTTGCCCTTGTGGGTGACGGTCTCGCTCATTCCGCTCGCCGGATCGGTACCTGCACGTTGCAGATGTCGACCCCGCCAGCAGGCACGGCGTAGAAGCTGTCGCTCCGGTTGGCGCGGACCTCGACATAGCGGGCGAAGCTATCGCTCGACGTATCGAGATATTCGTAGGCTGGCGGCTGGCGCATCTCGCTGGCGAGCCGCACGCTCACGATAGGTGTATCCTCGCTGCGCTCGGCATAGACCCCGGCCTCGGCCGTGCCACGGGGCAGGGTGGAGAGATGTTCGATCCCCTCGATCACCCGCCCGACCACGGCGATGTTGCGATCGAGCTGGCGCGCGGCGTGGCCGATCACGGCATAGAGTTCGCTGCCGGTGCCGGTATCGGGCGCAAGTTCGCGCGCGACACCTACCGAGCCGTAGCAGTGGACGGGCCATTGCCAGGTCATCTGTTCAGCGATCGTCTCCCCAACCGCAAATCCTTGCTCGAAGTGCGTTTCCGGCGCGTAGTGATCGGTCAGGGTTGGACTGGCCTTGACCGTACTACCCATGTTGTTGAAGCCGATCATGTAACTGTCGGTAGGCGACACCACCCCGTCGGGAAGTGGCCCCGGATCCATCCCCAGCTCCGGGTCGCCGCCGCCCCATTGCGCCACCCAGTTGTCGACCACACGGTAGACGCTCTTGCCGTCCCACCAGTGCGCGCGGGCCATGGTCTTGATATCTTCCACCCACGGCTGGCTGAACGGCGGCGGCAGGAGCTGGATCACCACCTTGCGCCCAGTGCCATCGGCGGCGGGCGCGAGTTCCATCACCAGAAGGTCTTCAGGCGCTATCCGCTGCCATTCCTCGGGGGCCGCTGCGGCGACCACGCTATCGGGCGTAGGCGGCTCATCCTGCGCCATGGCGGGGGTAGCAAGAGCCAAGAGCATGGCGGCAAGCAGGCAGGTTTTCGTCATGCGCGCAAGAGTGCCACCCCGGCGCGCTTTGGCAAGCTACAAAACCTGCTCCTCGAGCGCATGCATGTCCGCATCCGAAAGCCCGAAATGGTGCCCGATCTCGTGGATCAGCACGTGCGCGACCAGGTCTTCGAGGCTGACGTCGCCGCGCTCGCACCATTCGAGCAGGATCGGCAGGCGGAACAATCGCACCCGCTCGGGCATCGTGCCCGAATGGTCGATCGATTGTTCGGTGAGCGGGATGCCCTCATAGACGCCGGTGAGACCGTAGGCGCTTTCGATGCCGAGATCGTCGAGCAGGGCATCATCGGCGAAGTCCTCGATGGCGAGGCTGAGGTTGCCGAGTTGTTCGGCAAAGGCTGCAGGCAGACGCGCGAGGGTCTGGCGTGCTATGGCCTCGATTTCCTGTGCTGTGGGCGCCTTGGCAAAAGTGCGGATCATGGGCTTTTGCCTAGACTGCGCAAGCACGCTTGTCATCCGCCCCGCGCGCCGCTACGGCGACGCCCTTGTCCGACCGATCCCGCTTTCGAGCGAGGCTGGCAGACATGCGGAGCGGTGGCCGAGTGGTCGAAGGCGCACGCCTGGAAAGTGTGTATACGGTAACCCCGTATCGAGGGTTCGAATCCCTCCCGCTCCGCCACCATACTAATCTCGCATAGCCCCAGATTGTCTCTGAAGACCGCAGAATTGCTGGGTTTTTCCGTTTGCGCTTGTTTCAAATGTTCTCTATATGTTTCCGTACATCTCGCACGAAGTGTGGGGAAAAATGTGGGGAAATGTTCGAGGCAATGAAAGGTTTGGCGGAGGAATGGGAAACCTAACTGCGACGGGATTGCGAAATCTGCGTGAGGCTGGCCGGTTCTCGGACGGTGGAGGGTTGATTCTGTTTCGCAACAAGTCCGGCAAGGCTAGCTGGATTGTCAGGGTTCAGGCGAACGGGCGAAGGCGCGATGTAGGAATTGGTTCTTATCCAGATGTCTCGCTCGCTGATGCACGTGAACTGGCTGCGAGCGTCCGAAAGCTTGCGAAGGCCGGCGTCGACGTGGTTGCGGAAAGGAAGAAGGAGCGTGAGGTTATCCCGACTTTCCGCGAGGCTGCAGCAAAGGTACACGCTGAACACAAGAAGGGTTGGAAGAACGGTAAGCATCAGGATCAATGGATATCGACGCTGGAAGCATATGCGTATCCGCACTTCGGAGATGCCCTGGTCTCCGACATCGAAGCTCCGGCAATCCGTGATGCTTTGGCCGAAATCTGGCTCGAAAAGCCTGAAACGGCTCGAAGAGTGCGTCAGCGAATAGGGACCGTGCTCGACTGGTCCTTCTCGAAAGGCTTCCGTACAAACGAAGCGCCCATGCGCTCGATCTCGAAAGGTCTACCTCGGCAGCCGCGGAAGTCGGGTCACTTTGCAGCGATGTCATTTGTCGATGTTCCAGCTTTCCTAACCAGGCTGCGCCAACGATCCTCGGTCGGGCGCCTTGCCCTTGAATTCCTGATCCTCAACGCGTCACGATCAGGGGAAGTCCGGAATGCAGTTTGGTCGGAGTTCGATCTTAAGCGCGCCGTCTGGATCATCCCTGCGGAGCGGATGAAGATGGGTGAGGAGCATCAGGTCCCACTCACTCGCCAGGCGTTACAAGTGATCGAACGCGCAAAGGTCTTCCGGACCGAAGCCAGCGACCTCGTTTTTCCCGGCCAGCGACGCAAGAGTCCACTTTCCGACATGACCTTGCTCAAGATTTTGAGAGATATGGAACTGAACGTCACTGTCCATGGCTTTCGCTCATCGTTCCGCGATTGGGCAGCTGAAGAGACTTCTTTTCCAGGCGAGGTCGCGGAGGCTGCCTTGGCACATGCTGTCCAGAATCGCGTTGAGGCGGCCTATCGCAGGACGGACTTTTTCGAGAAGCGGCGCAAGCTCATGGCAGAGTGGGCAAAGTTTTGCGCGCAAGGTAAATGATCGCTACTCGGCCAGAACGCCCAACCAATCCACTTGCAGACGATCGAGTCCAACGATTTGGCCCTCGGCGGTTACTTCTTCGCCGATCTGGTCGTTGTCAGGTTCGAAATCGTCTAACACCCAATGATCGCCGGCGTCGGTGACGATGGCGTAGCCGCGTGGCAAGTGCTCAAGCCGCCCACTGATGCGCATTCGATTCGTATTCATGAACGCCTGTATGCCATCCATCGCTGCAAAACGCTCCTGACATATGCGGGTGTTTCCCGATTTCTCGGGATGCCACCAGCGCGAGCAACTGCGCCCGGACCAGCATTGTAGGCGGCAAGCGCCAGATGGACCTCGCCAAAGCGGTCCAGCATCTGTCGGAGGTAGCGCGCACCACCATCGATGTTTTGGGCAGGATCATGCCGGTTGCGAACGCCAAGCTCGCAGGCTGTACCTGGCATCAATTGCGCAAGTCCGGCAGCGCCAGCCGGGCTGATGGCCATCGGATTGAATCGGGACTCTGCCCAAACCAGCGCCTGCATCAGTCGAGGCGGGAGACGATACCGCAATTCCGCTTCCCTGATCAGTGGCTCGTAAAGTGCTTCGCGATAGGTTGGAGGGAGCAGTACCCTCAATGGCGCTTCCTCGCTGGTCCGGAGATCTACACCAGCGATTGCTGGCTGTTCATAGCGATGCTCCAGAAGGGCGAACTCCTGCGCTTGTGCGCAAGGAACGAAAGTACTGGTGCTCGCCATCATCCCGATCATCAATGCCAGTCTCATCGCTCACACTCCTGTCGCTTGCAGCGAATCGGAATAGAACATAAATAGAACATGTAGGAAAACGTTTCTTCCTGCCCGACGGTAAGAGGGGAGGATGCCGGTCATGGGGGACCCGAGCCTGCGAAGGAGTCCTTATGCCCGTTACCACGACCAACCATCCGCTAGCCGAGACGGCGAGACGAATCTGTGAAAGCCGTGGCGGCAAATGGTCCGGCACCAAGGGCATGGCATGCTGCCCCGCACATGACGACCGCACGCCCTCGCTCGGCGTATCGCTCGGGCGTGGAGCGATCCTCCTCCACTGCTTCGCCGGATGCGATCAGGAGTCCGTGCTCGCTGCCCTCGCGCGCGAAGGCGTGCCGCCGTCCGCCTTGTTCTCGGGAGGTGCAATTGAGCCTAAGATGGACACTGGTCCTGCAGGGAAGCCTTCGGTCGCTGCCTTGCGCATCTGGCGCGATGCACGGCCACTGCGTGCCAGTCCGGCAAAGGCATACCTTGAAAGCCGCGGCATCCTCGCCGCATCTCCGGTGCTGCGCTTTCATCCCTATCTCGAGTATCCGCTCGCCACCAACGTCAGGGGTAGGCTCGCCTTCTGATGTGATATCTTCTGCAAGAAAGACGTGTATGCACCAGTCTATCTTCTTCTCTAGCTGAACCGTTTCTACGTGCCTCCACTTCGCACATACTATCCCCGTTTCCTCTAGAAGTTCTTGCTGAGCTGCCTGGAGTAGCGAACTGTAACCCTGGTCAACTCGACCACCTGGAAGCCTATGTTCACGGATGGGTAATCCTGGCTGTTCCTCACGGAGCACGACAACGTTTTCGTCTTCATCCAAGGCTATGACGAGCACAGTATCGGGACGACGAAGCATCTCGAACGTTTTATACGAGCCGTCAAACTGTAGCTGTTGCCACTGGTAAACATCGAACAAAACACCCTCAAAAACTCTGGTGGCCTCCTCGGGTATGCCCATGAAGCCGTGCTCTGGTAGAGGTCGATCATAAGTTGGTTTGGTTTCGTGTTCCATAACTCAAGTATACCCCACTGTGACTCGTTGGATCGCTGAGTATACTAGCATAAAAAGCGTGAGTATCTTATAGTAAAGCTACTACATAAAACAGGAGCTCTTTCGTATGTCAGAAGTACTTATCATCGTCATCGTCGCTG
>DAICXZ010000006.1 GCA_027311945.1 Erythrobacter sp. | reverse complement strand
GGTGCGCTGCAGCTTCGATCTGTCCGGCCGGCTCGACGATGCGAGCCAGGATGAAGACCTCTCCCGCATCGCCCTTTCGTGCGAAGCTTTGCGCACCACCACGCGCATGATGCACATCATTGCCTGGCTGCTGAACCAGCGTGCCTATTTCGCGGGCGAGATCACCCAGCTGCAACTGCGCCGCCATGGGCGCCTGCCGGCCAAGGCCTCGCGTTCCGATCGCGGCCAGATGGCATTGCTCGGCCAGGACCTGCGTGACCTGATTTCCACCACCGAACGGCTCTATGCCCGTATCGAACGGCTCGACGCTGCGTGGCAGGACAATTTCCGCATGGAACCCAGCGCAATCCATCGCCTGCGCGAACGGATCGGACATCGGCTGTCGGTGGTCTGAGGGGCCGGGCGCGCCGATTGCCCCACCTGCCCTCACCATCCCTTACACCCGTTCGTCCTGAGCCTGTCGAAGGACACGCGCGTCCGTCCGATCCGGGGATTTCAACCGTCCACTCAACGTGAGGCGGCCAGCCTGAGAGCCTGCCAGGACCTGCCGCCTCGTATATCCTTCGACAGGCTCCGGACGAACGGGTGTAGCGATTGCGGAAAGGATTTTTGTCCGCTCCGCCGCCCGCCCGAACCGCAAATTCAAACCGAACTCGCCCGCACTGCCGCCAGTGCGCGGTGCCAGCGGGCCAGCCGTTCGTCCCGCTCCGCCTCGTCCATGTCCGGCGTAAAGCGCGTCGCCTCGCCGCGCATGGCCTGGGCCGCTTCTTCCAGCGAGCCGAACCGCCCGGCACCGACACCTGCCAGCATCGCCGCGCCCAGTGCCGTCGTTTCGACCATGTCCGGCCGCTCGACTTCTATGCCCAGCAGGCCCGCAATGTCCTGTGCCATCCAGTCATTCACGCTCATGCCCCCGTCGATACGCAACTTGGACCACGCCGCACCATCGGCGGCAAAGGCGCTGGCGAGATCGTGGGTCTGGTGCGCCATTGCCTCCAGCGCGGCGCGGGCGATCTCTGCCTTGCCGCTGGCGAAGCTGAGCCCGGTGATGATTCCACGCGCGCCCGGTTCCCACCACGGCGCACCCAGCCCCGCATGGGCAGGCACGATCACTACGCCCCCGCTATGGCCGACCTGCCGGGCGAGCGCCTCCGTCTCGCCCGCACTCCCGATCAGGCCGAGTGAATCGCGCAGCCATTTGACCAGGCTGCCCGCCACGAACACAGAGCCTTCCACCGCATAGGTCCGCCGATCCCCCAGCTGGTAAAGCACCGTGCCGAGCAGCCGGTTATCCGAATGCGGCAGAGCATGGCCCGTGTTGGAAAGCACGAAGGCGCCCGTGCCATAGGTCGCCTTGGTATCGCCGGGAGTGAGGCAGCCCTGGCCGATCGTGGCGGCCTGCTGATCCCCCGCCATGCCGGAAATCGGGATCGGGGCGCCGAACCATTCGGGCAGGGTTCGGCCGAACTTGCCCGCATTGGCCACCACTTCGCCCAGCGCGTTGAGCGGCACGCCGAACAGGTCGCACAGCCCGGCATCCCAACTCGCCCCGGCCAGCGGCAACAGCAAGGTGCGGCTGGCATTGCTGGCATCGGTGATGTGGGCGCCGCCGGTCAGCTTGAACACCAGCCAGCTTTCCACCGTGCCCAGCGCCAGCCGCCCCTCCTGCGCCGCCGCGGCAACGGCTGGCTCATGCTCGATCAGCCAGCGCATCTTGGTGGCGGAGAAATAGGGGTCGAGCAGCAGCCCGGTCGCTTCCTGAACGAAGGGTTCGTGCCCGGCGCCGCGCAGGGCGGCGCAGGTCTCCGCCGTGCGCCGGTCCTGCCAGACGAGCGCATGGGAGAGCGGCTCGCCGGTCGTGCGGTCCCACGCCACGACGGTCTCGCGCTGATTGGTGATGCCGATGGCGGCGATCCGGTCCGCCCCGCCCGCCAATGTCACCATCTCGCGCGCACAGGCCAAGGTGCGCTCCCAGATTTCGGCCGCGTCGTGCTCCACCCAGCCGGGGGCGGGGTAATATTGCGTCAGTTCGCGCTGGGCAGTGCCATGCGGCCTGCCATCGGGCGCGAACAGCATCGCACGCGTTGAAGTCGTCCCCTCGTCCAGCACCAGGATGAAGCGTTCGGTCATGGCAATCCTCTCTCGCCTGTCCCATATGCGGCCCATGCCCATGCCCCCGCAACCCTGGCCGACCGGCGATGTCGAACAGATCGAACCTCTGATACGCCGCGTGCTCGCGCCCAATGGCTCGCCCTATACCTATACCGGCACGCAGACCTATCTGGTCGGCGCGAGTGACACTCTGGCAGTGATCGATCCCGGCCCGGACGATCCGGACCATCTCACCGCGCTGGAACGCGCCATCGGCGGCGCGAAAGTCTCGGCCATCCTGTGCACTCACACCCATCGCGACCATTCGCCCGGTGCCGCCCCGCTGGCAGCGCGAACCGGGGCAGAGATCGTCGGCTGCGCGCCGCTGGTGATCGAGAGTGGGGAGCCGCGTGTCGATGCCCCGTTCGACCGGGCCTATGCCCCGCACCGCGTGCTGACGGATGGAGAGCAGGTTACCGGCCCCGGCTGGACGCTGACGGCCGTGGCCACGCCGGGCCATACCTCCAACCACCTGTGCTACGCGCTTGAGGAAAGCGGCGCGCTGTTCACCGGCGATCATGTGATGGGCTGGTCCACCAGCGTGGTAGTGCCGCCCGATGGCGACATGGCCGATTACATGGCCAGCCTCGACAAGCTCTACGCCCGCGAGGATCGCATCTATTACCCCGCCCATGGCCCGGCGGTGGAGAAGCCCCGGCAACTGGTGCGCGGCATGGCCGGGCACCGCCGCGCGCGCGAGCGGCAGATCGTCAGGCTGCTGACCGAAGAGGCTCGCGCCATCGCCGCGCTGGTGCCAGTGATGTATAAGGGCGTGCCCGAAAAGCTCTGGCCAGCGGCGGGGCAAAGCGTACATGCCCATCTGATCGATCTGGAACGGCGCGGCCTCGCCACGCGTTCAGGTGACATCTGGGCAATTGCCTGACAGACAGCGCACCAATAAGCACATGAGGATTCGCGCATGAGTGACGCCGCCAAAGTTCCCGCCGGGACCGACCTGATCGACGAGATCAACCGCCTTCGCAAGGAGCGCAACGCGGTGATCCTCGCCCACTATTACCAGAAGCCCGAGCTGCAGGATCTGGCCGATTTCGTCGGCGACAGCCTCGAACTCAGCCGCAAGGCCGCCGAGACCGATGCCGACGTGATCGCCTTTTGCGGCGTGAAGTTCATGGCCGAGACCGCGAAGATTCTCAGCCCGGAAAAGATCGTCGTGTTGCCCGACATGGAAGCGGGCTGCAGCCTCGAAGATAGCTGCCCGCCCGAGAAGTTTGCCGCCTTCCGCGCGCGCCATCCCGATCACATCGCGCTCACCTACATCAACTGCTCGACCGAGGTGAAGGCGCTGTCAGACATCATCGTCACCTCCTCCAGCGCCGAGACGATCCTGCAGCAGATCCCCAGAGACCAGCCGATCATCTTCGGCCCCGACCGGCATCTGGGTGGCTGGCTCAGCCGCAAGTTCGACCGCGAGATGCTGCTGTGGCCGGGCGTGTGCATCGTGCACGAGGCCTTCAGCGAAACCGAGCTGCTTAAGCTCAAGGCCCAGCACCCCGGCGCGCCCGTGGCCGCTCACCCCGAGTGCCCACCCGCGATCATCGACCATGCCGATCACGTCGGCTCGACCAGCTCGATCCTCAATTTCGCGCGCGACTTTCCGGGCGACACGCTGATCGTGGCGACCGAGCCGCACATCATGCACCAGATGGAAAAGGCCCTGCCGAACAAGACCTTCATCGGTGCGCCGGGGGCCGACGGCAACTGCAACTGCAACATCTGCCCGTATATGGCGCTGAACACGCTGGAGAAGCTCTACGTCGCGCTGCGTGACCTCGAACCGCGTATCGAGATCGAGGAAGGGTTGCGCCTCAAGGCCAAGGCCAGCCTCGACCGGATGCTGGAAATGGCCAGTGCCTCGGTCGGCAAGGGCGATCTCGGGCCGGTTTCGGCCGGCTGACAGGCAGCCATGAAAGTCGACCTGCGCTGGTTCTGGGCCCGTCTGACCGCCAATTACTGGTTCTTCCCCTCGCTGTTCGCCATCGGGGCGGCGGTACTCGCCTTCGTTTGCGTCTGGGTTGACCGTTCTGGCCTTGTCGACGGGCTGACCGATGCGGAGTGGCTGGTCGCCGCGCGCCCCGAAAGCGCCTCCAACATGTTGCAGGTCATCGCCGGGTCGATGATCGGGGTCGCCTCCACGGTGTTCTCGATCACCATCGCGGCGGTCGCCTATGCCAGCGGGACTTACGGCCCGCGCCTGCTCACCAACTTCATGGAGGACAAGGGCAACCAGCTGAGCCTGGCGACCTTTATCGGCACCTTCGTCTATGCGCTCACCGTTCTGCATACGGTGCGCGGCGAGGACGAGACCCCCATCCTCGGCGCTGCGGGCGATGCCCTGCCCGGCTTCGTGCCGCAGCTCTCACTGCTTGTGGCCTATGTGCTGATGGCTCTGTCGGTGGGCGTGCTGGTCTACTTCCTGAACCACGTGCCCTCGGCCATTCGTATCAACAAGGTGCTGCACGATATCGGGCGGCGCCTGCTCAACATGGTGCGCGAGGACTTTCCCGAAGATGCCGCAGCCGAGCGGTCATATGAACGCCCCTCGGGCGAGCCGCTGCTGGCCGAGCGGACCGGCTATATCCAGCTGATCGACTTCGAGGAAATGCTGGGCGTGATGCGCGAGGCCGAGGGCAGCTTCGTGCTTTGCGTGCGCACGGGCGATTTCGTCCATCCGGGCGTGGCGCTCGGCGAGATATGCGGCACCGAAGCCAGCGATGGGCTGGCGGAGAAACTGCACGCTGCCTTCACCTTCGGCTTTGCCCGCAGCCCCGAGCAAGATCCGCAGTTCCTGATCGACGAGCTGGTCGAGATCGGCCTTCGCGCGCTCTCGCCCGGCATCAACGACCCGTTCACCGCGATCACCGCCGTCCATTGGCTCGGCGCGGCAACCGCCGAACTGGGCGCGCGCAGGCTCGACAAGATGCTGCACGACGATGACGAGGAACAGGGCGACGCCTGCGCAATCTACCCCCTGCCCGACGACTTCGCGCACTATGTGAAGCGCGGCTTCGGCGCGATTTGCAGCGCGGTCGCCACCAGCCCCATCGCGACCGAGGTAATGTTCGACACGCTGCGCCATTGCGGCGATGCGATCGAGTCCTCCGAGCGGCGCTCACTGCTGGCGCGGCAGGGAGCGCGGCTCCACGATCAGGCCCGCGAAGAGCTGCGCGGCCCTGACCTCGCCGAAGTCGAGGTGCGTTATACCGCCTTTGCCCGGTCGTTCGCCGACTAACGAGGAGCCCCACCATGCCGACCCGATCCTGGCTGTTCGTTCCCGGCGATAGCGAAAGGAAGCTGGCCAAGGCCGCCGGAGCGGGGGCCGATGTGGTGGTGATCGACCTTGAGGACGCGGTGGCCGATGCTGGCAAGCCCAAGGCGCGCGAGCAGGCGCGCGAATGGCTGGGCATTCATGGCGCAGAGGTCACGGCTGGCCCGCACATGCGCCGCTGGGTGCGGATCAATGCGCTCGACACGCCGCACTGGCGGGGCGATCTGGCCGCGATCATGCCTGCCGCTCCGCACGGCATCGTCGCGCCCAAGGTCACATCGCCAGTGCAGCTGCGCGATCTCGCCGCCGAGCTTTACGAGCTGGAACAACGCGCCGGATTGCCAAGCGGCGAAACGGCGATCATGCCCATGCTGGGTGAGAGCTCGGCGGCAGCGCTGGCGATCCCCGCCTTTGCCGATCCGGGCTTTATCCTGAACCGTCTCTGCGCTTTCGGCTGGGGTTCGGAAGACCTCGCGCGCTCGGTCGGCGCGCAGCGCAAGCGTGACGATGCTGGCCGTTGGACCGACCTGTTCCGCCATGTCCGCACGCAGGTGCTGCTTGCCGCCGGAGTGAAGGAGGTCGCCGCCATCGAAACCATCCATGCCGATTTCCGCGATCTGGACGCGCTGGCCCGGATCGCAGGCGAGGCCTGCGCCGACGGTTTTTCCGGGATGCTGGCGATCCACCCCGCCCAGGTGCCGGTGATCAACGAAGCTTTCACTCCGAGCGAAGAGCAACTCGCGCGCGCGCGCGCGATCGTTCAGGCGTTTGAGGAGCGGCCCGATGCCGGAGCCCTGCAACTCGACGGAGAAATGATCGAAAAGCCGCACCTCGCTCAGGCGCGATCGCTGCTCAGCCGCAGCTAGTTCGCCGCTTCGTCCAAGTCAGCCGCTGCGTCCGGTTCTGCCGGGGCTTCGGACTCGCCTTCCTCGAGCTGCTCCGCTGCATCATCGGTCGCAGCATCGGCAGACGGCGCAGCGCTCGCGGACCCGCTCGGCGCGATATCTGCCGACGGCGGGGTGGAGCGCAATTCGTCAAGCGGCAACATATCGTCGGAGATCGTACCTTCGAGCACCTCGCCGCTGACATTGCTCTCGTCGATGGCGCTTTCGTCCGGCTCGTCCGAAAACAGGTCGCAGCCCGTCAGCATTGCGCAGGCGGCAACAAGCAGGGCAGCATTGAGGATCGGTTGGCGCATGGTCACTCCGCAGCGGCGAGCGCAGCAAGAAACTCCTCGCTGCGCGCCCGCAATGCCTCATCCCATAGCTCGGGCGCAAGCGGCTTTCCCAGCCTTTCCATGCTGGTGACGCCATACTCGGCAATGCCGCAGGGCACGATCCCGCCGAAGTGCGAGAGATCGGGCGACAGGTTCACCGCCAGCCCGTGCATCGTCACCCAGCGCCGCACCCGCACGCCGATGGCACCGATCTTGGCCTCGCGCCCGTCGATGTCCTGGGTCCAGATCCCGATCCGCTCGGGCACGGAGAAAGCCTCGACCCCGAAATCACCCAGTGTGGCGATCACCCAGTTCTCGATCCCGTGGACGAACCGGCGCACGTCGCGCCCGCGCTGGCCCAGATCGAGCAACACATAGGCCACGCGCTGGCCCGGCCCGTGGTAGGTATAACGCCCGCCGCGCCCGGTCTCGACCACGTCGAAGCGCGGGTCGACGAGGTCGGCAAGGTCGGCGCTGGTTCCGGCGGTGTAGACCGGCTCGTGTTCGAGCAGCCAGATCAGTTCGCCCGCCTCGCCAGCGGCGATGGCGCGGTTGCGCGCTTCCTGCTCGGCCAGCGCCGCGCGGTAGGGAATCGGCGCATAGGATTGGCGCCACTCAATCGGCTGAAAGCTCATAATCGTGTTTGCGTGGCGCTTGGAGATGCGCTTATCAAGCCCCCGCTGCGATTGTGGCCGCGATTAAGAGGATCAAGCGATGAAATTCGACATGGGTGCAGCCTGGAACGAGGCGGTCGCAATGATGGCAGCCAATCGCGAGGTGCTGGCAATTGTCGCCGGGATCTTCTTCTTCCTGCCCTCGCTGCTGATGGCGATTTTCGGGCCCGATCTCAACGCGATGATGGCAGGAGACATGAGCTCACCCGAACAGATGGAGCGGCTGGGCGAGGAGGTCATGGCCGCCTATTCCGATAGCTGGTGGATCATCGTCCTCGTCACGATTGCGCAGATGGTCGGCTATATCAGCCTGCTGGCGCTGCTGCGCGACAAGGGACGGCCGACCGTGGGCGAAGCGATTGCCATGGGCGCAACGGGCTTGCTGCCTTCCATCGCCGCATACCTGATCGTGACCCTCGGGCTGTCGGTGATGTTCGTGGCTTTCGTGGCGCTGGCGGCTCTGACCGGTGCGGCTGCGATCGCGGCGGTGGCCGTGCTGATGGCGAGCGTTGTCATGGTCTATGCGATGATCAAGTTCTCGCTCGCCGCGCCGGTTATCGCGATCGAGAAGGTGGTCAATCCGATCGCCGTGCTGAAGCGCAGCTGGACGCTGACGAAAGGCAATTCGTTCCGCATCCTGCTGTTCTTTGTGCTGATCATGATCGTCTATATGGTGATCTCGATTGTCGCGGGGCTTGTGCTGACCGGGCTGGTCGCAGCGCTGGGCAGCGAGGCGGGCAAGCTGGTTCAGGGCGTGATCGGCGGCTTGCTGGGAACGGCCGCGACCGTGGTGGTGGTGGCTGTGCTCGCCGCCACGCACCGACAGCTGTCGGGCGCCAGCGCCTCGGTCAGCGGCGCTTTCGACTAGAGGATCTATTCGACCTTCTCTTTGGGCCGGCCCAGGCGCACGCCTTTGTCGGTTTCGACCAGCGGACGCTCGATCAGGATCGGTTCGGCGACCATGACATCGAGCACCGTGTCGGCATCAGCCGCAGGCAGGCCGCGTTCTTCTGCATCGGTGCCGCGCAGGCGCAGGCCTTCGGCAGGCGAAATGCCGGCATCGGCATAGAGCTGCGCCAGCTTGGCGCGGCTCGGCGGGGTCTTGAGATATTCGATGACCTCGACTTCGACCCCGTCTCGTTCCTCAAGAATCGCGAGCGTATTGCGCGAGGTGCCGCACTTGGGGTTGTGCCAGATCGTGGCTTTCATTCTCTCGTTCCTTCTTCGTCCATATCCAGCGCCGGGACCGCGCGCGCGGCGTCGGCAGGATCGATCCCCGGCGCGGGCGCGGCGCTAATGCGCTCGGCCCGGCGCGCCACGCGGCCCGCCCGCTGCACCGCCGCCACCAGCCGCGGATAGACCCCGCAGCGGCACAGGTTAGGAATAGCCTGGCGGATCTCGTCTTCGCTCGGATCGGGATTGCGCCTGATCAGCGCCGCTGCCGCCATCACGATCCCCGGCGTGCAGAACCCGCACTGGATCGCCTGTTCGGCCACCATCGCCTGTTGCACCGGATGCGAGCGATCACGCGCCAGCCCCTCGATGGTGGTGATGAAGCGCCCTTCCGCCTCGGCCAGCGTGATGAGGCAGCTGCGCAACGCCTCGCCATCGACCAGCACCATGCAGGCGCCGCAATCGCCCTCACCGCAGCCATACTTCGTGCCGGTGAGGTTGGCCGCCTCGCGCAGCGCCCACAGCAAGGGAGTGGCCGGATCGAGGTCGAAGTTCACCGGCCGGTCGTTGACGGTCATGGCAGTCATGACGACAGCCTATGTCAGTCGCGCCAGCTGGTGTCGATCCTGTCGATCTTGCGGGTCCACGCTTCGAAGTCGAGCTTGCCGAATTCGTCGGTGAGCTGATTGTCACGGTCACGCTGGTGGACGGCGATGACCGCATCCGACACTTCGAGCGGATCGCCCATGGCCGCCGTTTTCACCTGCACCTCGCAGGCGCGCTGCAGCATGTAGTAAAGCAGGAACATCTCGTAGATCGTGTTGCCCATCACGACCGGGCCATGGTTGCGCAGCAGCAGCACCTTGTTCTGGCCGACGTTCTCGATCAGCCGCACGCCCTCTTCCGAACGCACCGTGATGCCTTCGAAATCGTGGTAGCCCACTTCGCCGGCAAAGAAGCACGAATAGAAATTGCTCTGCCTGAGGCCGCCTGCGCTGCTGCACACGGCCATGGTATCGGGCGTGTGGGTGTGGACGATCGCATGGGCATGATCGAGATTCTTGTGGAACACCGAATGCTGGGTGAAACCCGCAAGGTTCACCGGATAGGGATTGTCGCCGACCTTGTTGCCCTCGCCGTCGATCTTGATGAGGCTGGAGGCGGTCACCTCTTCCCACAGCAGGCCATAGGGATTGATCAGAAAGGCATCGTCCTCCCCCGGCACGCGCACGGTGATGTGATTGTAAATGCTCTCATACCAGCCGAGATGCGCAAAAATACGGTAGCATGCGGCCAGTTCCTGCCGGGCCTTCCATTCGGCCTCGCTGCAGTCGACGCGGGGTTTCAGTTGCGTTGCCATGATCGCCTCTCTCGTTCTCAGCCTGTTTGACTCGTGCAAACTTATTGTCTCGTACAACCTTCATTGACTTTCTCCACGCCCTGCGCAAGCCTTTCGGGAAAAGGCGGTCGCAGAGCCGCACCGGGAGAGACAATCGATGCAGCAGCTCGGCTTCGGCCAGCCAATGGGCACTATTGCCCAGACGGCCTTTATCGTACCCGATCTGATGGCGGCCATCGGCCATTGGACCACCGATATGCGCGCCGGGCCGTTCTTCGTGCTGCCGCATCTGCTGGCGCCGGGGCAGACCTATCGCGGGCTTGAAAGCCGCGCCGATGTCACGCTCGCCATGGGTTTTGCCGGGCATATGATGATCGAACTGATCCAGCCGCTCGACAGCCAGCCGAGCGTGTACCGCGAGACGATCCAGCTGCGCGGGCACGGCTTCCACCACTTCGGCATTGCGGTCGAAGATGTCGATGCCGCGAGCGCGGACTATCAGGCGCGCGGCTATCACGAGGCCTATCGCGCCGCCGTGCCGACCGGGGGAGAGGTGGTCTATCTCGATAACGGCGATGGCGCGGCCACCGGCTTTCTCGAACTGCTGCCGGTCAACCCGGCGATGGACGCAACCTTCACCCGCTTCTGGGAGGCGAGCCGCGACTGGGATGGCTCCAACCCCGCCCGCCCCTTCGCCTGAGCATAGGAACGCAAACGCATGTCCGCACCGCACACCGACACGCCGCAACCCGGACAACTTCAGGGCAACTGGCTGACCAACTCGCCCGCCTACCAGACCTTGCTGGTGTTCCTGCTGGCGCTGAACTTCGGGATCGTGTTCTTCGACCGGCAGGCGCTCAATGCGCTGATGCCATTTGTTGAGCCCGAACTGGGCCTGTCGCAAACGCAGATTGGCCTGCTTGCCTCAGGCCTGTCGTTCAGTTGGGCGATTGCGGCCTTCTTCGTGGGCCGCCTGTCCGACAGCCTGGGCAAGCGCAAGATCCTGCTGGTTATCTCGACGGTCGCCTTTTCGCTCTGCTCGTTCCTTTCGGGGATCGCGACCAGCTTCCTGTTCCTGTTCGCCGCGCGCCTGCTGATGGGCGCGGCAGAAGGCGGCGTGATGCCGATCAGCCACGCGATGGTGGCGAGCGAGGTCGATCCCAAGCGGCGCGGGCTGGCGCAGGGCGTGGCGCAGAATCTCGGCTCGAACCTGCTCGGCAGCTTCCTCGCGCCGGTGGTACTGGTGTGGTTCGCCACGCAATACTCGTGGCGCGAAGCCTTCTACCTTGCCGCCCTGCCCGGCCTGCTCAGCGCCGCGCTTATCTGGTTCGCGCTGCGCGAACCGGCCAAGGCCCCGGTGGCCGAGGAAGCCGCAGCCAAGGGCAACTATTTCGCTGACGTTGTGAGCGCGATGAAGGTGCGCAACATGTGGATCAGCGTGGCGGTGGGCGTGCTGATGGTCGCGCACTTCGTCACCACCTGGGCCTTCATGCCGCTCTATCTTACCGAGGTGAAGGGCTACGATCCGAGCACGATGAGCTGGATCATGGGCTCGCTGGGGATTGCGGCGGCGATCTACTCGTTCACAGTGGCGGGCATTTCCGACGTGATCGGGCGCAAGCCGGTGATGGTGGCTTTGCCGCTGCTGGCGGTGCTCGGTCCGCTCGGAGCGATGTACTGGGAGGGCGGAGCCTTTGGCCTTGCCGCGATCTTCTTCGTCGGCTGGGCGGTGAACGGGGTGTTCCCGATCTTCATGGCGACGATCCCTTCGGAGACCTTCCGCCCGGTCCACCACGCCACCGTGCTCGGCCTCGCGATGGGCAGCTGCGAGGTGCTGGGCGGCGTGTTCGGGCCGATCATCGGCGGCGCGCTCAACGACAAGTTCGGGATGGACAGCTTCCTGTGGTTGCTGATCGGCCTCTCGCTCGTCTCGGGTGTTATCGCCATGGGCCTGCAGGAAACCGCCCCCGCCGCGCTGAAGCGCAAGGGCCTGAGCTTCCAGCCCGTCTGATATGCCATGAGCCCGGTCCAGCAATTCACCACCCGTGATGTCGCCCCCGCCGAGAGGGCGCGCTACTGGAACGACATGGCGGATTTGCGCTATGCCGGGAGCCGGGTGGAGGCGGCCTATGGTGAGTTCACCGGGCGGATGTGGAGCTGGAACATCGGCCCGCTCGCCATGTTGCGCCCCCGCACCAATCCGTGCCGCGTGCTGCGTTCCCCGCTTCCGGGCAGCGAGCATAACCTGATCCTCCACCTGCAATCGCGCGGCCATGGCAGCTATTCGCAAGGGACGCAGACCGCCAGGCTCGAACCTGGTGATGCAGTGCTGTGCAGCACGGGCGAGCCTTACGAGATCAACCTCAGCCATCACGAAACTCTGGTGGTCGAATTCCCGCGCGAACTGATCGAACGCAGCGTCGGCGCGCTAGATGAACGGCTGGTGCAGCGCCTGCCCGGCACCTCGCCCTCCTTGCGCATCTTCCACGATTTCCTGCTCTCGCTGTGGCAGCAGGGTTTTCGCGAAGAGCACCACCTCGGCTGGGAGGAAGAGGTCGCCCGGCTGTTCGCAGGAATGCTGGCCATGGCCCTGCACGGGGCCGACTTCGAACAGGCCAAGCGCGCCGAGCCCGAGATGGCGAGCCGCGTGCGCGCCATCGTCGAGGCGCGGCTGCAAGACCCGGAGTTCTCGGTGCTCCATATTGCCGAAGCCTGCGCCATCTCGGTGCGCGCGGTGCAGAAGGTGTTCGCCAGCATGGGCACCACGCCCAGCGCCTATATTCAGGAGCGCCGCCTCACCCGCGCGGGCGAGAAGCTGCTCGCCTATCCCGAAGCCACGATCACCCAGATCGCCTTCGACCACGGCTTCAACGACAGCGCCTATTTCGCCCGCTGCTTCCGCCGCCGCAACGGCATGACCCCGCGCGCGTTTCGCTCGCTTCGCTAGGCCCCTTGCGCGAACATACCGGGCGAGGTTCGCCTCAGTCCTAGCCGCGCCCCTGCCCGCAGTGTATTCTCAGAGGCAGTTCGCACCTCAAAGGAGGGCGGTTCCTTGGCGAGAGGAGAGCACATGCCCGAAGCCCCCACGACAGAACCCTGGGCCGGAACGCCGCCCGTGCCCCATGCCCTGCGCCCCGGCGCCAAGCCCGAGGCCTATATGGCCAAGATCGCGGAAGGCCCGAAGGAATACTGGGTGCCCATCGTCGAGGGCGTCTATTCCAAGCCGGTGTGGATCAGCCCCAGCCTCAACATGTGGGCCGACGTGCTGATGGCCGAGAAGGCCTGCATCGTGAACCGGCATTATCACCCAAAGCCGATCTGGGCTTACACGATCAGCGGCAAGTGGGCCTATCTGGAGCACGACTGGACCGCCACGGCGGGCGACTTCATCTTCGAGACACCCGGCGAATCGCACACTCTCGTGTCCTACGAGCACCCCGATCCGATGAAGGTGTTCTTCGTCGTATCCGGCCCGCTGATGTGGCTTGACGAGGAGGGCAACTCGGTCGGCCACTATGACGTGTTCGACTACATGAAGGCCGCCCGCGAACATTACGAGAGCGTCGGCATCGGCGCCGACTATGTCGACACATTGATAAGATAACAGGAGAGTACCCATGGCAACCATGACCGCACCCCCGTCGGACAAGGCGGAAATCGTCGATATCAAGTATCCCTATGCGGATCTCGTGAAGCGCACCTCGCCGGGCGGCCGCTACATCGACGCGCCGAGCGACGAGGAAAGCCCCTGGGTTCCCTTCGGCGACAACGCCGCCATCAAGCACATCGCCTTCGACGTGCGCCAGAACCTGTTCTCGAACATCCTGTGGGTGAAGAGCCCCGGCGTGATCGGCACCCACTTTCATCGCGGCACGATCATGATGGTCTGCCTCGAAGGCTCGGTGCGCTATCTCGAATATGACTGGGTGGCCACTCCGCACGGCGTGATCCTCGAAACCCCCGGCGAAAGCCACACGCTGGTGACCGACCACCCCGAGGGCGTGAAGCTGTTTGGCTGGATGCAGGGCCCGATCGACTTTTTCGATGGCGACGGCAAGTTCGTGGAAACCACCGACGTCTTCTGGTTCATGAACCACTACGAGACCTATTGCCGCGAGAACGGCCTGCCCATCAACGAGAAGCTCTATCTCTGACAAAAGCCCAAAGTCGTCATTGCGAGGAGCCGAAGGCGACGCGGCAATCCATCTCCGGCAATTGCCTATCTCGAAACACCGGACAATGGATTGCTTCGCTCCGCTCGCAATGACGAACGGGAAAGGAAGCACACAGATGGCCACGACCAGTGACAAACCCGCTCTGGGCGGGATAAAGGCCCCTCCCTCGGGCGCTTACAAGATCGTCAATGTGCCCGAGGCGCACAGCGCCATGCTTGACCAGTATTGCGTGGCGGGCACCTATGTCGGGCTATCGGAGGAAGAGAGCCCGTGGGTTCCCTTCGGCGACAATGCCGCCATCCGCCACCTCGCCTTCGACGTGCGCAACAACGTCTATGCCAATGTGCTGTGGATCAAGTCGCCCGGCGTTATCGGCACGCACAAACATCGCGGGATGGTCTGGGCGATCGGGCTGGAAGGCTCGTTCCGCTACCTCGAATACGACTGGGTCTGCCACCCCGGCGAGTTCATTACCGAGTTTCCCGGCCACGCGCACACGCTCGTCACCGATGATCCGAACGGCATGAAGGCCTTCTTCTGGATGCAGGGCGCGAACGAGTTCTACGACGAAAACGGAAATTTCGTCGAGACTCTCGATGTATGGTGGTTTATAAGCCACTACGAAAGCTACTGCAAAGAGCACGGGTTGGAGATCAACCGACAGCTCTATCTGTAATTGGCGCGATGGAGGGGGGAGAGGCCTTCGTCGACGCCCATCGCGGCCCCATCCGTGCGACGCTCTTGGCAGCGCCGGATGAGGCCGCGACCCTTCCCCCGGCAGCTCACCGCAATTCCGGCTCTGGAAGGATCGCCGCATGAAAACGCTTGACCAGTTTGACCTCACCGGCCGCTCGGGCCTTGTCACCGGCGCTGCCTCGGGCATTGGCCTCGCCTATGCCGAGGCCATCGCTGAAGCGGGCGCGAAGGTAACGCTCACCGACATCGACGCCGAAGGCGCGGCGCGCGAGGCGCAGCGGCTGTGCGACGAAGGCTACGAAGCGCGCTGGGATAGCTGCGACGTGACCGACCTCGCGCAGGTCGCCGCAGCATTCGACAATCACGTGGCAGCCTATGGCGGCTGCGACATCGCCTTCGCCAATGCCGGGCTGGATGTCGGCAACGGCTTCTGGACGCCGGAAGGCAATCGCAACCCCGAGGGCCAGATCGACGTCTACGATCCCGACCGCTGGGACAAGTCGATCGATATCAACCTCTCCGGCGTGTTCCGCACCGTGCGCGAGGCGGCGCGGGTGATGAAGGCGAACACGCCCGAAACGAATGGGCGTCGCGGCGGGGCCATCGTCATCACCTCGTCGAACGCGGCGGAAGTGAACGAGGCCATCGTCGGCGTGCCCTATATGGCGGCCAAGGCGGGCGTGAAGCACTTCATGCGCCATGCCGCCTATGAACTTGCCGCCTATGGCATCCGCGTGAACGCCATCGCGCCCGGCCCGTTCGTAACCAATATTGGCGATGGCTGGGTGAAGAAGAACCCCGCCGCGAAGAAGGCGTGGGACGAGCTAGTGCCGGTGGGGCGCATGGCCGAAACCTGGCAAATCAAGCCACTCGCACTGCTGCTCGCATCCGACGCGGGAAGCTATATGACCGGCGCCCATGTCATGATCGATGGCGGAATGCAGCTTGGCCCGGTCAAGCCGTTGAACGGCTGATAGGCGAGGCATAGATACCCTTCGAAAAAGTCGTCCCAGTTGGAGAGAAATAGCATGACCACCCCCGCCCGCGCCGCCATCTGCCGAGGCAATACCGAGCCCTTCGCCATCGAAGACGTCGAGCTGGACGACCTGCGCCCCGACGAACTGCGCGTGCGCATCGTCGCCTGCGGGGTATGCCATACCGATATGGCCGTGCGCGACAAGCAGCTGCCCGTGCCGCATCCGGTGGTGCTGGGCCACGAGGGCGCGGGCATCGTCGAGGAAGTGGGTAGCGCTGTCACTGTGGCCAAGCCGGGCGACCGCGTGGTGATGAGCTTCAACTCCTGCGGCACCTGCCCCAGCTGCGAGGTCGACGCGCCCACCTATTGCTACAACTTCTTCCCGAATAACTGGAGCGGCACGCGGGCCGATGGCAGCCCGGTGATGTTCAAGGACGGCGAGGCAATGAACGCCAACTTCTTCGGCCAAAGCTCCTTCGCCACC
The DNA here is from genome assembly GCA_027311945.1 of Erythrobacter sp. Taxonomy (GTDB): domain Bacteria; phylum Pseudomonadota; class Alphaproteobacteria; order Sphingomonadales; family Sphingomonadaceae; genus Alteraurantiacibacter. Next base: position 257,516 of record DAICXZ010000006.1, on the reverse strand, counting down.
CACGCTATCGCGCATCAGCTCAACACGGTGAAAGTGCCCGACAGCGCCGCGCACATCCCGCTCGCCCAGATCGCCCCCATCGGCTGCGGCCTGATGACCGGCGCTGGCGCGGTGCTGCGTTCGATGAAGGTGCGCGCCGGAATGCCGATTGCGGTGTTCGGCGCAGGCACCGTGGGGATGGCGGCGATCATGGCGGCCAAGATCGCCGGCGCGAACCCGATCATCGCGGTCGACGTGAACGATAGCCGCCTTGAAATCGCCAAGGAACTGGGCGCGACCCACGCCTTCAACGGCAAGGATGATGCCATCGGCAAGATCAAGGAGCTAGTGCCGCAGGGCCTCGGCTATGCCTTCGATACGACCGGCATCAACAAGATTATCGAAGATGCCTGGGGCCTGCTGGCACCGATGGGCATCTGCGGGATCGTCGGCGCGAGCGATCCGAAGGCCGACCTCACCTTCAACGAGGCGGAATTCATGGGCGGCGGGCGCCGCGTCATGGGCATTCTCGGCGGTGACAGCGACGTGGGTGCCTTCCTCGTCGAACTGCTCGACTATCACGTGAAGGGCCAGTTCCCTTACGAGAAGCTGATCGGATACTTCGACTTCGCCGAGATCAACAAAGCGATCCACGCCAGCGAAGATGGTTCGGTGGTGAAGCCCGTGCTGAAGATCTCGGACGAGTGACGATGGAAGGGCGCAACAATCCTCCCCGCTTCGGGGAGGGGGACCAGCCGCAGGCTGGTGGAGGGGCAGTTCCGGCTTGTTGCTCATGTGCCCCTCCACCATGCTCCGCATGGTCCCCCTCCCCCGGTGGGGGAGGATGGCGATGAAAGCCGTCACCTTCCAGGGCCTGCACACCCCATTGAAGTGGGAAGAGGTGCCCGATCCGAGCCCCTCGGCGGGCGAACTGGTGGTGAAGGTCGGTCGCTGCGGCATTTGCGGCAGCGACCTGCACATGACCGAGGATGCCGCCTACGGCTGTCAGCACGGCGATATCCTCGGCCATGAGTTTGCGGGCGAAGTGGTCGAAACGGGCAAGGAGGTCAGCGGCTTCAAGACCGGCGACCTCGTCTCGGTGATCCCGCTGGTGAGCTGCGGCCAATGCGAGCAATGCCGCAAGGGCACCGTGCAATGGTGCGAGCAGTTCGGGTTGCAAGGCGGCGGCTATGCCGAATATGCAGTGACGCGCCCGAACCAGTGCGTGCCCCTGCCGAGCGACCTCACCCTCGCCGATGGCGCGATTATCGAGCCTCTGGCGGTGGCGCTGCACGGGGTGAACCTCTCAGGGATGAAGACGGGCGACAAGGTTCTGGTGCTCGGCGCGGGGCCGATCGGGCTGGCGGTCGCCTTCTGGGCGAGGCGCATGGGGGCCGGACGTGTGGCCGTGCAGGACATTGCACCGGATCAGGAGCAGCGCGCGCTGGAAATGGGCGCGGATATGTTCGTGGTCGATCCCGCCGATCCGGTCGGCAGCGCCACCCGCGCGCTTGGCGGACCGGCCGATGTGGTGTTCGAATGCGTCGGCGTTCCCGGCCTCATCGCGCAAGCCGTGGAGCAGGTGCGGCCCGATGGCACGATCCTGCTGCTGGGCCTGTGCACCAAGCCCGACACGTTCAATTCGTTCGCAATGCTGAGCAAGCAGGTGCGGCTCATCACCAGCGCCTTCTTCACCCGGCAGGAATATGTCGCCACGCTCGCCGCGCTTGAAAGCGGAGCGCTCGCGCCGCGCACGATGGTGACGGACACCATCTCACTCGCCAGCACGCCCGAGGTGTTCGAAAGCCTCAAGCAGCGCGGCGGCCAGTGCAAGGTGATGATCGCCCCCTAACTTATCGCTGTTGCTGCGGCGCAGCGCAGGCTATCGGGCCGATGATGAGCGAAAAGGCACGATTGGTCCGCGGCTCCGTTGCGGGCCACCTGGTGCGCCAGACCGCGCCAATGATCATCGGCGTTTCGGCGATGGTTTCGACGGGGATCGTCGATGCCTATTACATCGGCCGCCTCGGCGCGACCGAGCTGGCCGCGATCAGCTTCATCTTTCCCGTAGGCACCGCGCTCGCTAGCCTCGGCGTGGGCGTGATGGTGGGCACCTCCTCGGTCGTGAGCCGCGCCATCGGTGCCGGCAACGATTCTCGCGCGGCGTCCTGTGCGACGCTGGGCGTCCTGCTCGGCCTCGGCTTCGGACTGCTGATCGCACTGGCGCTGGCCTTGGGCGCAACATCGCTGTTCTCGTTGATGGGGGCAGATGGCGAGGCGCTGCGCCTGATCGGGCTCTACATGATGCCCTATGCGCTCGGCTTCCCGCTGCTCTTGTGCCTGTCGGGCCTCAACGGCACCCTGCGCGCGCAAGGACTGGCGAACCGTTCCACGCTCGTCTCGCTCAGCTTCGCGCTGGCGAACTGGGTGCTCGATCCGATACTGATCGACGGCGCTTTCGGGTTCGAAGGCTTCGGCATGGCGGGCGCGGCCTATGCCACGGTGGCAGGCTGGCTGCTCGGCTTGAGCGTGGGCCTGTGGGCGGTGCAAAGCTCCGAAATCCCGCTGCGCCCCGCCCTGCTGCGCGAAGCCGACGTGGCCGAAGGCGCGCGCGACGTGCTGCGCGTGGCCCTGCCCGCCAGCTTCACCAGCTCGATCAACCCGCTCGGCCTTGCGATCCTCACCGGCCTGCTCGCGCGCGAGGGCGAAGCGGCGGTGGGCGGGTTCGGCATTGGCGGACGGTTGCAGACCTTCGCGGTGGTGCCGCTGCTCGGCCTTTCGGGTTCGATCGGGGCCATCGTCGGGCAGAACTGGGGCGCTGCCGCCTATGACCGCGCGCGGCTGGCGTTGGTGCAGTCGAGCCTGTTCTGCCTTGTTTACGGCCTGCTGGTGGCCACGGCGCTCTATTTCTTCTGCGACCAGCTGGCCGCCCTCTTCACCGACGATCCGGCAACCCGCCACGCCGCCACCGCCTATCTGCGGATCGCGGCCTGGGGCTATGCCGCCTATGGCGTGTTCATCGTGTGCAACGGAGCGTTCAACGCCGTGGGCCATGCGACCAAAGCACTGATGCTCTCGGTCGCGCGCGTGGGGCTGGCCATGGTGCCATTCGCGCTGCTGTTGCAGCCGAGCTGGGGCGCCAAAGCGGTGTATGGCGGCGAGCTGGTTGCCAATCTTGCGGGCGGGCTGATCGCGGCGGCGCTGGCTTATCGCCTGCTCGCCTTTTCAGGTGCCAGCCAGAAGCCGCCAACCGCCCCCTGAATTACGGGGTGCTTTTCTCGGGCGGCGCTGGCCGGTCGCGGAGCATCGCCTGCAACACCTCTTCGCTGGTGGGCACCACACCCATCACGCGGTCTTGCAAAGCCCGATAGGCGACCAGCGCCCGCTGCCCGGCATCGCTGACGCGGGCGCCCGCATTGCGGCCACCGCCGGGCGTGCTTTCGATCAGCTTTTCCCGGAAACAGCGGTTCATTACATCGACCATCAGCCAGGCACGGCGATAGCTGAGGCCCATTGCCCGCGCCGCGGCCGAGATCGACCCCGTGCGCGCAATGGCCTCAAGCAAGTCCGCCTTGCCGGGGCCCATGGCAATTTCCTCGCCGCAGTAAAGCTGCAGCTTGAGTTTCAATCGCTTCATGCGGCCCCCGGCAAAGCAGGTGCCGCGCGTCAGCCCAGCGGCTTGCTGGAGCCGAAGAACAGCGCCTGGCTGATCGCGGCCCGCACGGTCGCTTCCTGGAAAGGCTTGGTGATGAGATAGGTCGGCTCGGGCCGGTTGCCGGTCAGCAGACGCTCGGGATAGGCGGTGATGAAGATCACCGGCACCGAGCCGATGGCGAGAATATCGTCCACCGCGTCGAGGCCCGAAGAACCGTCTGCCAGCTGGATATCGGCTAGCACGAGGCCCGGCATCACGTCCTTGACCACATCCTGCGCCTGCGTGCGCGTGGCGGCCGTGCCGCAGATTTCGTGGCCGAGCGAGCGCACGAGGTCTTCCAGTTGCATGGAAATGAGCGGCTCGTCCTCGATGATGAGAACGCGGGTGGTGCTTTCACGCTCGATCTCGGAGATGGCATCGCGCACCAGATCCTCGACCTCGGAAACTTCGAGGTCCATGATCGTGGCGACCTCCGGCGAGGAAAAATCCTCCACCGTGGTGAGCAAAAGTGCCTGCCGATTGGCGGGCGTGATGCGGCCAAGCTGCAGCTGCGCCGCCGCCTCGTGGCCCATGCTGTCGCCCGACGACATCTCGGACTCGACCGCAGCGCTCGACCAGATCTTGGTGAAGGCGCGATAGAGCGGCACTCTGCCGCCGCGCAGTTCCTCGGCCAGCTCCGCATCCGCAAGCGCGGCTTCGAGCGTGGCGGTAACAAAAGCATCGCCGCTCGCCTGTGACCCCGTCAGCGCGCGCGCGTAGCGGCGCAGGAACGGCAGGTGCGCGGCGATTTCAGCTCCGATTGACATAGATTATTCCCTCTTTCGACTTGCCCTGAACGCATATCCGCGCCGAGGGTTCCAGCCCTTCGTTTCTCACGCGCCCTGCCATCGACACCGCCAATCGCAAAGACCTAATCCACGCTCCCGAAAGCTGCACTGGAGAATATTTTTCGCACCTCCCATTTTTTTGGGAACGCACTTTACAAACGAGCATTTCCTCTTTGTCACCGGCGCTTACCCCCCCTCTTCCCGTCCCTGTGACCGGTGACACGATCCAAGATTAGGCCCCCGCCCGATACCGGACGGGGGCCTTTTTTTGCCCGAATTCCGCCGCACACGCACAGCAAACCCACGCAGTGCGCAGCAAGCTATCTTTGACGGGAAGTTAGCGCCCGTGGCGGCGCAGCAGCGTGAACAGCCCTGACTTGCGACCTTCCACCAGAGCGGCGACCAGATCGTCAGGATCATAGGGCTTCACGAAAACCGGGCCGAGCGCGGCAACATTAGCCGGAATGGACTCGGGCGATCCGGTAGAAAAAGCGATGCGTGGAGGCCGCGGGCCGAGCATCGTGACCAGTTCGGCAAGCGCCCAGCCATCGTCACGGTCGGCCAAATGGACGTCGAGCACGATCGCATCGGGCCGCTCATCGCTATCGAGCGCTCGCATCGTCTGCTCGACGCTGGCGCAGATCGTGACGCCGCCCGCGCCTGCGCGTAACAACGCATCTTCGAGCGCCATGGCGAGGATGGCATCATCCTCCACCAGCAGGACATGGGCCAGCCCTGGGGCGGGTTTTTGAGGCCGGTCGGCAGACAGGTCTGAAGAGGTCGATGGCAACTGAGTTTCTCCGTGCCGAACAAACGCGCCAACGACACTTTGGCTCCCGCCTTATACCAAGGACTTTTCGTAAATACTGTATTCCCGGTTGCACTTCGATCCGATCGCATCGGCAATGGCGACCATGCCCTGGTTATCCTCCAGCACCCAGCCCACCTCAGCGCGGGCGCAACCATAGGTGCCCACGGCTTCTCGGCGGATGTACTCGATCATCATGAAGGCAAGCTGACTGGCGAGCCGGGTGTTCTGATGCTTCTTCACCACGCCCATCAGCGGCACACGGAAATCGGCCAACCTGGGCTTGCGCAGCCACGACAAAAGGCGGAGCGCGTTAAACGGCCACAGCTTGCCCTTCATATTGATCAGCAGCCGGTTGATATCGGGCCAGGCCAGCATGAAGGCGACCGGCTCGCCATCGAGTTCGGCGATCATGTTGGTGCCCTTGAGGATCAGCGGCTTGAGCTTCTTCTTGGCATATTCCTTCTCGGTTTCGGTGAAAGGAACGAAGCCCCAGTTCTTCGACCAGGCATCGTTGAGGATCGAAATGGCGATCTCGGCATCCTCGTCGAACCGCGCGGGATTGACGTTGCGCACGGTGATCTTCTGGTTGCGCTCGCCCAGTTTCACGATCCGGTCGATCAGCGGCGGGAAGCCGTTCGCGACATTCAGATCATAGGTGTAAAGGTGCTTGGCGAGCTTGTAGTCCTGCCCCTCGATCCAGCCTTGGTATTCGGCCTTGTGGTGGCCCATCATGATCATCGGCGGATGATCCTGCCCCTTGGTGAGCAGGCCCGGCTCTTCCCATACAGAGAGGCTGAAAGGCGCCAGCACGCGGTTCATCCCCTGCCCGCGCAGCCAGTCTTCTGCAGCAGCGATCAAGGCCGCCATGGCGGCCTCGTCAGCGGCCTCCATCATGCCCCAGTTACCTGTGCCCGGCCCCATGCCCTGCTCCGGCGGCTGTTCGAGCGCCAGTTCGTCGATATGGGCGGAGATGCGGCCCACCACCTTGCCATTGCGGCGGGCAAGGAAGAGCTGCATGCGCGCATGTTCGTGAAAGGGGTTCTTGCCGGGGGTCAAAAGCTCGAACACATCGGCACGCAGCGGCGGCACCCAGTTGGGATCGCCAGCATTCAAATCATAGGCGCATTCGACAAAAGCCTTCAGCTCAGCCTTGTTGCTCACTGGAGTGACACTTATTTGATCGGTCACAAATACCGCCTTTCGTTCATCGGGCAGAAGCCCGGCACGTGCTTGAGAGGGCCACTGAAGCGCCGCACAATGGCGCGCAAGGCCCATATGCGCTAAGGCAACGGGAAATCTATTTGAAAAGACCATGCAGATGAATGCCACGACCACGATCGAGCCCGCTCAGAGCGGCAGCAGCGCTGCCCGTCGGCGCGTCCATGCGCAAATCCCCGATGACAAGGCGATGCTGCGCGCAGCCGCCGAGCTGACGCGCGACATCAGCGTGGCGCGGCCCGAGATATATTGGCCCGACATGCTAGGTTCGGCGCTGATCGGCTATGGCCTGCTCGCCGCTGCGATCCTGCTCGACAATGTCCCGCTGGCCATTGCCTGCGGCGTGCTGGCGGTGTTCCCGCTGTATCGGGCGCTGCTGTTCATCCACGAGATCACGCACCTGCACCGCGATGCCCTGCCGGGCTTTCGCACGGCGTGGAACCTGCTGGTGGGTATTCCGCTGCTCACGCCGAGCCTGATGTACGAGAACGTCCACACGCTGCACCATTCACGCACCCGTTATGGCACCGCGGAAGATCCCGAATACAAGGCGCTGGCGCTGATGAAGCCCTGGACCCTGCCGTTGTTCGTGCTGGTTGCGGCTCTGGCCCCGATCGGGCTCATTGTGCGCTGGGGCGTGCTCGCCCCGCTGGGCCTCGTAATCCCATCGCTCCGCCGGGTGGCTTGGGAGCGGTTCTCGTCGCTATCGATCAACCCCGATTTCCGCCGCCGCCCGCCGGAAGAGAAGGAACGCAGCTGGTTTCTGTTCCAGCAGATCGGGGCAAGCTTCTGGGCCATGTTCGTGCTGAGCACGCCTTTGTGGCTCGGGTGGAAGCCGCTGCTGGTGGCCCTTGCGATCACTTCTGCCGTGGCAACGTTCAATCAGCTGCGCACACTGGTCGCGCACCTGTGGGAGAATGAGGGCGAGGCGATGACCGTCACCGCGCAATATCTCGACTCGGTGAACGTGCATACGAAGATCGGCGCGCTATGGGCGCCGGTGGGCCTGCGCTACCATGCGCTGCACCACCTGCTGCCGAGCCTGCCCTACCACTCGCTGCCTCTGGCGCACGAACGCCTCTCGGCGAAGCTCGGCCCCGCCTCGACCTACGAGGAAGCGAGTCATCCCGGCCTGGTGGTGCTGGTTATGCGGATTGCGCGCAGCACAATGGGCAAGCGCGGGTAAGCACCGATAAACGCTGCCGTCGGGCTGATCAGCTCGGTTCGTCGGCGATATCCTGTTCGATATCGTCCTCGATCTTCTCGCGCGTTTCGACCGTGCCCGGATCGGCGGGCATGTCGACAACCTCTTCGCGCAGGTCCGGGTCGGGCTGATCGATCGTTGCCTCAACCTCGTCGGCGGGAACGTCGTTCGAGCACGCGGCCAGAGCCAGCAGAGCGGCGGCGCTGGTAGCGGAAAGCAGTTTGAGCGTCATAAGAGTTTTCTCCGTTGCTTGAGATGGCAACGGGTGCCTTGCGACACGGTTCCAAAAAGGAACCTTACTCCTCGGTCCTGACCAGCACCGTCTCGCCCACGAACAGGAACAGGAAGAACGGTGCCCATGCCGCCAGCAGCGGCGGATATCCGCCGAAACTCGCCATCGCGAGCGCGGCATTGTCGACCACGAAATAGGCGAAGCCCAGCGCCATCCCCAGAACTGCGCGCGCCAGCAACTGGCCCGAGCGCGCCAGCCCAAAGCCGGCCACCGCGCCCAGCAAAGGCATCAGCACCGCGGACAGCGGCCCCGAAATCTTGTGCCACCACTTGGCCTCCAGCTCGGCCGTGCGGCGACCGGCGGACTTCAACGCGTCGATGCTGCTCGTGAGCTGCGTTAATGGCTCGCTATCGGGATCGACGCGGCGCAATTCGGTTTGCGCCAGAGTCACGCCGGGAGCCACCACCGTTCCGTCGGGCAGCGGTTTCTCGGTGGCGCTGGCGACCGAGAACACCCGCGCACCCTCCAGCGCCCAGCCGGGGTTGGCGAAAGTCGCCTTGTCGGCGCGGATCTGGCGCGCGATCATTCCGGCATCGTCGCGCTCGTAGAAGCTTACCCCAGTGAGCACGCTGCCGGCGCCGTTCCCGCTCATTACCGAGGCCATCAAAACATCGTTGCCATCGTTGAAATAGACGTTGGTGCGGGCATCGGGCTCGCGCGTGATCGGCCCATATTCGACGGCCTGCCACGCCTTCAGCGTCGAGGTTGAGCGCGTCACCACCCGCTCGTTGAAGGCAAAGCTCGCCGCAGCCACCACCGCCGCGGTGAGCAACAGCGGCGCGAGGATCTGGTGCGCGGACAGCCCCGCGGCCTTCATCGCCACCACCTCGGAATTGGCGTTCATCGCCGCCAGCGTGATGATCGTGGCCAGCAGCACCGAATAGGGCAGGAACCGCGCGATCAGCTGCGGCAGGCGCAGCGAGGCATAGCGCAGCAGCTCGGGCTCGCCATTTCCCGGAGCGGCCAGAATGTCGCCGGTCTCGCCCAGCAGATCAAGCATCAACAGCACCAGAACCAGCATGCCGAGCACGGCAACGATGCGGACCGCGAAGGTCTTGGCTAGATACCAGGTCAGCTGGCGCGACGGGAAGAAGTCAAACAGCACCCAACGATCCCTCATCCTCTGCGTCCGAGATCCGCAAGGCCTTGCGCCGGTTGGCCCCGAAAAGCTTCTTCACCCGCTTGCCCAGCTTGGCAAAGAGCCTCTCAAGCACACCCAACGCCTGCCCACCAGGAACGAAAGCGACCTGATAGTACATCCACAAGATCATCGCCGCGAGCACCGCGAACGGCCCCCACAGCGCCAGGAACGGATCGACCCGGCCGATGGCGGCAACCTCAGCGCCATATTGGTTCACCTTGTGATAGGCGACCACGATCACGATGGAAACGAACACCCCCAGCGACGAGGTCGAGCGCTTGGGCGGTATGGCCAGCGCCAGCGCCATCAAAGGGAGGAGGATCATCATTACCACCTCCACCATGCGGAAGTTGAAGTTGGCCTGGCTGGCCGCGCGCTGATCGGCGCTGCTTTCTGGGCTCCAGCCGATTCTGAGCAGCTCGGGCAAGACATATTCCTGCTCGTCCGCCCCGCGGGCGCGGAAGTCTTCCAGCGCGGGCAGGTCTATCGGCAGGTCGTGCTGGCTGAAACTGAGCACGCGCGGCGGCCCGTCCTCCACGTCGTGAATGATGGTGCCATCGGCCAGCCGCAGGATGATCGTGTTGCGGTCCTCCCGATTGGCGAGGAACCGCCCCTCGCGCGCCGAGATCGAGAGCACCTGCCCCTTGTCGTCGGCCAGTCGCGCAAAAATGCCCAGCAGACGGCGCCCATCGTCCTCGCTGGCCTCGATGCGCAGGGCGACCCGGTCTTCAATGGCATTGAACTCGCCAACCCGGATCGAAGCGCCCAGCGCGCCAGAGCGCAGCTCGAACTCCATCTCCTGATAGGCGAAGCGCGCCTTGGGCTGGAGATAGCCGACGATGGCGAAGTTGAGCCCGACCAGCACCAGCGTGATGAGATAGGGCACACGCAACAGCCGGGTGTACGACCAGCCCACCGCCCGCATCACGTCCAGCTCGCTCGATGTGGCCAGCTTGCGGAACGCGAACAGGATGCCGAGCATCAGCCCCAGCGGAATCGCCAGCCCCGCATATTCGGGGATCAGGTTGAGCAGCATCTTGAAGACCACGCCCACCGGCCCGCCTTCCAGCGAGACGAACTCGAACAGGCGCAGCATCTTTTCGAGCAGCAGCAGACTGGCCGCGAGCAGAAACACCCCGATCATCGGCACCACCACAAGGCGGAAGATATAGCGATCAGCGGAGGTGATGAAGCGGGACAATAGCTTAGCTTGCTGCGATACGGGGCCAACCGGCCTTAGCGGCTTATTATCCTGAGGTCATGTCTATAAGCGCCAAGCCAGGTGGACAGCCCATTGCGAGTGGCGCAACGGTCACGCCTTTTCGAGCGTGCATTGCAGCGGATGCTCGTTTTCGCGGGCGCAATCCATCACCTGACTGACCTTGGTTTCGGCCACTTCATAGGGAAAAATGCCGCAGACGCCGACCCCGCGCTGGTGCACGTGAAGCATCACACGCGTTGCCTGTTCGAGGTCCATCTTGAAGAACCGCTTGAGGACCATCACCACGAATTCCATCGGGGTATAGTCGTCGTTGAGCAGCAGCACCTTGTACTGGCTGGGCTTCTTGGGCTTGGCGCGTGTCTTGGTGGCAAGCGCGGCCTGCCCCGAACCGCCTCCGGCATCGCCTTCATCGTCGGCATCGCGGCCGGGGCCGGCCTGCGGAAACAGAACAGCCAAAGCGCGTTCGGGGCCGTCTGATGCGGCGTCGGGATGGTGGAGGCTGGTCATCGTTGACACCAAATATCGTATCGCATGGCCCGGCTGCAAGTCGGACCTCCGTATTTTTGTTGTCAGCCGGGGCTTGCCTTCCGGTTAAGCCCGCGGCCTGAGTGCCCCTGGTCGAACCCCCGGGCAGGCTACAAAACGATCAAGGCCGGGCGATCGCAAGGATCGCCCGGCCCAATCGGCTGCCTGGGAGAGGAGGAGAGGTCGGCAGCCGGTTGTTCGTTGGAAGGCGCCTCAGGCGGCGACCTTCGACATCTTTTCGGCAGCCATGTTCACGCGGCCGCTGATCGGGGCGACGCTGTCGTTGGCGAGCTTCATCATCGCATCGGTGCCCTTGGAGGCGTTGGCGATCATGGCATCGAAGTTGCGGCGCATGATCTTGCCCTGCAGCTGGAACAGCTCGGTCGGGCTCTTGATCGAGGCCATTTCCTTCATGTCGGCCGTGGCGGTCTCGTAAACCGACTTGGCATCGTCCGCCATGGACTTGCCCAGGCCCTGCACGCCTTCGGCAAGGATCTTGCCCGATTCCATCATGGCATCGACATTGCCCTTGGCGAACTCGGTCATCTCGGTGACCATGCTGGTGCTCTTGTCGTAAGCTTCCTGCATCTTGGCCTGCACTTCGGCGACGGCGCCGCTCATGGTTTCGGTCATAGTGGCGGTGAAATCGTTGGTGGTCATGATCTTTTCCTTCAATTCGGTGACGCTGGGAGCAGCGCTGGGTAAGGTGGGCTTGGTATTCGAAGCAGTCTTGGCCGGTGCAGGCTTTTCCTGCGCCTTGGCTGCAACGGGGGCCTTCTTGGGGGCAGCCGGAGCAGGTGCCTTGGGCTTGACCGACTTAGCCGGAGCCTTCTTGGCCGTGACACTCTTCGCCGGTGCTTTCTTTACAGGCTCTGCCTTCACGGGCGCAGCCATGGCCGGAGCCGGTTTGTCCGCTGGCTTTTCCTGCGCTGCCGGAGCAGGCTTGAGCTCGGGCTTCTCAGCCTCCGCAGCTGCCTTCGGCTTCACACTGCCCGCAGCGTCGGCATAGGCCTTCTCGGCGGCTGCCTCGGCGCTGACGTCTTTCTTGCTGGGCTCGTCTGCCATCGATACCTCGCTTCTGCGATTACCGGCTGTCGACTCATCCGCGACAGGCGATTAAATCACTTTGTTGCAGTGCACAAATAGGACCTTGAATTGCATTCGTCAAGGAACTTTTGTGCAGCGCACAATAAGCAAGTGTAGAGCGTAAGACTTCCTAGCGCACCCGCACGTAGCGGCCGGGCGCATCCTCGATTGCGGGGTTGGCCTTGCCGCCCGGTTTTCGCGCGCCCTTCACCTTCACCTCAGCAGGCCGCAGTTGCTCGAGCCAGGCGAACCAGTCGGGCCACCAACTGCCCTTGCTCTCGGTTGCGGCGGCGATGAACTCGTCGAGGCTGTCGACACGGTCGGGGCAGGTCCAGTGCTGGTATTTGCCCGCAGCGGGCGGATTGACCACCCCGGCGATATGACCACTGCCCGCCAGCACGAACCGAAGCGGCCCGGCGAGATGACGGGTGATCTCGAACACGCTTTCGGGCGGCGCAATGTGATCTTCGCGGCCCGCCTGCACATAGGCGGGCGTGGTGATGCGCGTGAGGTCGATCGGCGTGCCATCCGCCGACAGAGCGTCGGGCACCACCAGCAGATTGTCGCGATACATGTCGGTGAGGTAAGCCTCGTGCCACTTGGCGGGCAGATTGGTAACGTCGCCGTTCCAGTACAGCAGGTCGAAGGCAGGATAGTCCTCGGCCAGCAGATAGTAATTGACCACGTAATTCCAGATGAGGTCGGTGCCGCGCAGCAGGTTGAACGTGGCGGCCATATAGCGCCCGTCGAAATAGCCGTTGGTGCTGGCCTTTCGGATGAAGTCGAGGTTCTCCTCGTCGACGAACAGCTTCAGCACCCCGGCATGTTCGAAATCGACCTGCGCGGTGAGGAAGGTTGCCGAGGCGACCTTGTCCGCCTCGCCCCGCCGCGCCAGCACTGCGAGCGTCGCCGCAAGTGTGGTGCCCGCCACGCAATAGCCGACCGTGTGGACATCGCTCACCTTGAGCCGCTCGCGCGTGACCTCGATAGCCTCGATCTGGGCGCGCACGTAGTCGTCCATGGTGATATCGGCGAGGCTGGCATCGGCCGAACGCCAGCTTACCAGCAGCACGCTCAGCCCCTGCTCAAGCGCCCAGCGCACTAAGCTCTTCTTCGGATTGAGGTCGAGGATGTAGAACCGGTTGATCCACGGCGGGAAGATCAACAGCGGCGTCTCAAGCACCTTCTCGGTGGTCGGGGTATAGTGGATGAGCTGGAACAGCTCGGTCTCGTAAATGACCTTGCCCGGCGTGGCGGCGATATTCTCGCCAATTTTGAAGGTGCTGGCATCGGTGTGCGTGAGCTGCCCCGCCTCAAGATCGTGCGTCAGCCGTTCGAGCCCCTTCACGAGGTTCTCACCCTGCGTGGCGATCGTGCGTTCGAGCACCACCGGGTTCATCAGCGGGAAGTTCGCCGGGCTCATCGCATCGAGCATCGCCTTGGTCGCAAAGCTCATCTGCTCGCGTTCGAAGTCGTCCAGCCCCTCGGCGCGCTCGATAGCAGCGCCGATGCGCTCAGCCATCAACAGATAGGTCTGATGAATCAGCGCGAAGACCGGCTCGGCCCGCCAGGCCGGATCGGCAAATCGGCGATCGTTGCGCCACAGCGCCTCGATCTGCGCATCGGCCCGGCCCTGCTCGGTGTAGTGACCGAGGATATTGCTCCACAGCTCCAGCCCGTCGCGCCACATGGCCTGCTGCGCATCGAGATCGAACGCAGGCATGGTCGCCGCCAGCTTGTGCATGGCATCGAACCAGGCCGAAGGGTGCGCATCGGGCAGCGGAGGTGCGGGCCGGTTTTCCCCCGGCAGAACCATGTCGAACCAGTTTTTCTGGGCGGCGAGCATGGCCGCGCCGAACTCGTCAATCGTGGCTTTGTTGGGCAGCGACTCCACCGCATCGGGGGCAAAGCCTGCCATCATCTGGCGCGCCGCCTCGCCCTGAATGCGCAGCATCTCGGTGAAAATGTCGGCCACATCCTGGCCGGTCTTGCCGTCGTGGAGGTCGTCTGATGCCATAGCCCCGGTTCCTTCATCCGCCTCATAGCGTGCTGCGTGCCGATTGGCAGCAAAAGCTTAGGATGCCGCCATGCGGCGCGTTGCGCAAACCGCGCGATTGCTTCACAAGGGACGCCCTTATCAACAACGAGGAAATAGCCGAGCAAGGCCATGGATACCGATTTCTACCGCATCAAGCGACTGCCGCCCTATGTCATCGCCGAAGTCAACGCGATGCGAGCGGCCGCGCGAGCGGAAGGTCGCGATATCATCGACCTCGGCATGGGCAATCCCGACCTGCCCCCTCCCCAGCATGTGATCGACAAGCTGTGCGAGGTGGCGCAGAACCCCGATGCCCACGGCTATTCGCAGTCGAAGGGCATCCCCGGCCTGCGCAAGGCTCAGGCCGCCTATTACCAGCGCCGCTTCGGCGTGGAGCTCGACCCCGAAAGCGAAGTGGTGGTCACGCTTGGCTCGAAGGAAGGCCTCGCCAGCCTCGCCACCGCGATCACCGCGCCGGGCGACACCATCCTCGCCCCCAACCCGAGCTATCCGATTCACACCTTCGGCTTCATCATTGCCGGGGCCTCGATCCGCTCGGTGCCGACCACGCCCGACGAGCGTTATTGGGACGAGCTGGAAAAGGCGATGAACTTCACGGTTCCGCGCCCCACGGTGCTGGTGGTGAACTTCCCCAGCAACCCCACCGCCGAAGTGGTCGACCTGGCCTTCTATGAACGGCTGGTCGACTGGGCGAAGTTCCACAAGGTCTGGATCCTGTCCGACCTCGCCTATTCGGAGCTGTACTTCGACGGCAAGCCCACCCCTTCGATCCTGCAGGTGCCCGGCGCCAAGGACGTGGCGGTGGAATTCACCTCGATGTCGAAGACCTTCTCGATGGCAGGCTGGCGGCTTGGCTTCGCGGTCGGCAACCCCACGCTGATCGCCGCGCTCACCCGCGTGAAGAGCTATATCGACTATGGCGCTTTCACCCCGATGCAGGCCGCCGCCGTGGCCGCGCTCAACGGGCCGCAGGACATCGTCGAAAAGAACCGCCAGCTTTACCACAAGCGCCGCGACGTGATGGTCGAGGCCTTCGGGCGCGCGGGCTGGGAAATCCCGCCGCCGCCCGCCTCGATGTTCGCCTGGGCCCCCCTGCCACCGACGCTGAAGGAAATGGGCAGTATGGAGTTCGCCAAGCAATTGCTGATCCATGCCGAAGTCGCGGTGGCACCGGGCGTGGGCTACGGCGAGGACGGCGAAGGCTTCGTGCGGATCGGGCTGGTCGAGAACGAACAGCGCCTGCGCCAGGCGGGGAGGAACATCCGCCGCTACCTGCAAAGCATGGGCGTGAATTCCAGCGCAGCCTGACGGCGCACCGAACAAGCGTAGGCGCCGCCGGGTAAACGTCCCCCGCCCCTTATCGGCGGCGGGATCGCCGGGCGGCGTCTGCATACCGGACCAAATCTGCGCCAAAACGCTGGGCCGCCGCCCAAAGCGAGCAATTCTCTGACCAAAGCGCCTTGCATTGCGCCGAGGCTTCTGGCCTAACTACGGCAGACCGTGAGCATGCTAAGGGCTCGGTCAGGGAGAAGATCGCACATGGCTAGTCAACCGGCGAAGACGCTGGACGTATCCGCGTTCCTGCAACAGCTGACGTTCACCAAGTTCCACCTGCACATTCTGCTGCTCAGTTGTCTTGTGACCTTTTTCGACGGGCTGGACTTCGCGCTCGTGTCGGTCACGCTGCCCGAGATTCGCGACGACATGGCGCTGACCGAAGCGCAGATGGGCGACGTGTCGACCGCGGCCTTCATCGGCCAGATGATCGGCTCGCTGATCGGCTCCTATATCGCCGATATCGTCGGTCGGCGCCCGGTCATCATCATTTCCACGCTGGGAGCGGCTGTGCTCACCTTCGTCACCGGCTTTGCCGGATCGCCCGAGGTGCTGTTCGCCCTGCGCCTGCTGGGCGGCCTCGCCATTGGCGGCCTGCTCGCGCCGATCTGGTCGCTCAACATCGAATCGATGCCCAAGAGCATGCGCGCGACCTCGGTCACGATCATCATGCTCGGGTTCTCTATCGGCAGCGCGGGGGCGGCGCAGGCGGCCAACCTGCTTGCCTCGCCCGACGGTTGGTATGCCGGGCTCTATGCGGCGGGCGCGGTGCCTTCTTTCATGGCCGAGCCGAGCTGGCAGATGGTGTTTTTCTTCTGCGGCGGGCTGACGGCCTTGCTTGCTGTGGTCCTGTTCACATTCCTGCCCGAGAGCGCGCGCTGGATGGTGGCATCCGGCAAGCCGGCAAGCGAGATCGCACCAATGCTCTCGCGCTTCGATCCGCAGTTCAGCGCAGGCGAATACGCCGCCTTCACCCTTTCCGACGAACGCAAGACCGACGACAAGCAAGATCCGCTCAGCAAGATGAAGGAGCTGTTCAAGGGCTGGCTCGTCTATATCACCCCGCTAATCTGGGCTGCCTATTTCTTCAGCTCCTTTTCCATCTACCTCAAGACCGCGTTCGGTGTGGTCTTCCTCGAAGAGCTGGGGCTGACCGTGGATACCGCGCGCGACATCAGCTCGGTAGGCGGCATTGCTGGGGCGATCGCGGGGGTGTTGCTGCTGATCTTCACCGAACGGCGCGGCCCCGGCGGGATCATACTGGCACCGCTTATCGCGATTCCTTTCGTGCTGCTGCTCGGATTCGGCATCGTGCTCGACGGCCCAGCGTTCATTCCCGTGGTGCTCGTGGGCATGGTGCTGGTCGGAGCCGGTCACGCGGCGGTGATCTCGATCACCAGCATCTACTATCCGAGCGCCGTACGTGCGACCGGCGGCGGCTGGGCCAGCTTTATGGCCAAGTTCGCCGCCGTGGCCGCGCCGCTGATCGGGGCAAGGCTCTTTCTCGGGTCGAAGCAGGCGGTGCTCGATGGCTACGTCGCGACCGCTATCTGCCTTGCCGGCATCGTGATCTGCATCCTTGCCTTGTCGCACTATGCGAAGAAGCTGAAAGTCACATCGGAAGCAGCTGAGGCTCCCAAGGTGGCAACGCAGGCGGCTGAATAGGCGGAGCCTCCCGTACGTCGCTTGCACCCTTCGGTTGGGCGCAAATGCCGGCCCGAGGCGGAACTGTCCGCCGCCTCACTCCGTTAATAGGGTAAGACAGGCGCACTGCCTGCCAGATACGAAGGAGAACCGAAATGGGCGAACTTACCGAAAAGGCCAAGGGCCTTGGCAACCAGGTTGCAGGCAAGGTCAAGGAACAGTCGAACGATCCCGAGACCCGCGCTGAAGGCAAGGCCCAGAAGGCCAAGGGCCAGGCCCAGAACCTGAAAGGCGAAGTGGAAGGCGCGCTCGGCGACAAGGTCTGAGCTTTTCCGCAGCTTTTGCATAGACAAACGGGGTGTCGGGAAACCGGCGCCCCGTTTGCTTTTGTCAGTAACCTTTGCGCGCCATTCTCGGTATGAATCGCGCAGGCTTCAGACCAAGAAGCGACGCCGCTCCGAGCCCGTCGTCACTCGCTCATCCTCACGCTGCGAGACCAACTCAGTAGCATCGAGATAGGTGCCTTCGAGCTTGCTGTGTACTTGGTCCAAGACCGCCTCGTGCAAGGCCACTTCGAAGGCGATCCCGGCTAATCCGTCCTCCGCCCATACCAGCACGCCTGACAGCGCGGAAAAGCCGTCGATGGTGGCGAGCACGCGCTCGCCCGGCATAGCCGCCCATCCCTTGACCGCGACCATCAATCCGCCAGCCGAAAGATCGAGAATCGGCATAACCGCAATCGCACCCGACTGGGCGCGACAGCGAACGTGCAGCCGCGGGATATTCTCGCCTATGTCACAGATCATGGTCGCCAAGCCCGTCATTTTTCGAACAGGCCACAGTGATAGGCGAACGAGCGTTTACCGAAACTTCATCACGTTGGAAAAGCGATTGTTAGGAAGGCTGGCTAACGCGGCGGTAACCGCGTTGGTGGGAAAGTTGCCTCGGACGATCAAAGTGATTGCGCGAAGCCGCCGCATTCGCTAGTTGGCGCGCCTTCCGGCCCGATGGCGGAGTGGTTACGCAGAGGACTGCAAATCCTTGCACGCCGGTTCGATTCCGGCTCGGGCCTCCACTTCCCTGTAAGTTTGCGCGTTGCGGCCCGCTACGCGTAGACCTAAAGGACAGTGAGCGCCGCTTTAGCTCAGTTGGTAGAGCACATCATTCGTAATGATGGGGTCACAGGTTCGAGTCCTGTAAGCGGCACCATCCTCTGGTAACGGGCTGATTTCAGAGAACTACGATATATTGGACTTTGCGCCGCGTCAGAGTGCAAGGCGAAGGTGCAAAGTCCTAGCGCGCGCCTTTAGACGCAACCTCGTAGCAAAGTTGCCGGAGTTGCCATCATTTTCTGCGCGATCGGCCGTGGCACGGCCGTCGGGCTCGTCAGCGGATGGTCGCTCTGTCAACTGACATGGGCGCGGGTGCAGACCCCGTCATGGGGTTGTATTGCGGGTGCCCCTGATCGTTCGGGTTGGGCAGATTCGGCCGTGGGCCTTCGCTTTCGCTCCATGCCCGCAGAACCAGATCGCGCAGGAAACGCGCTCCATTGGCCGTGTGCGCGATCACGAATTCCCTTGCTGCGGGGTTGTCGCCGGTTGCCAGATCGCCGTCCCGGTCCATGCGGAAGACCGTCTCGACCCTTGTGGCAGAGTCGTTCACGAAGGCGAGCACATGATCGAAGACATCGCCCTGCTGACGTCCGGGCGCGCCGAGGCGATCGGCAATGTCTTCTGCTTCCAGCGCGATGGCATCGACGAAGGCGGATTCAAACCGGCCGTGACTCTTCCCGGTGGTATCGTAGCCTTCGGGATTGGGGCCGCGCCAGCCGTCAGAATGCCACGTCACGTGCATGGGCTGAGCACCGTCGCCGATATAATGCCCGAGGTGTGCCACATGGAAAGCGCAGGTCTGCTCCATCGGCTGCGCATCCTCGCCAGTGGCGCGCATCGTGCGCACCTGGCGCATGCAGGCGACAAGATGGCCGTAACTTTCCATGACCGCATAGGGCAAGGTTCCCGTCCAGCGCGGATTGGTGCGAGCGGCAGCTTCGGGATCGGTCTGCGCCAGTTTCTGCTGCTCGTCGTAAAGAGCCAGGATGAACTCATGACGCGACCGCGGGATCGTCTCCATGAAGGCAAACTGCTGAGCAAACCAGCCATGATTGGGATCTTCCGCGATCTTGGAGAAGCCCTCGCTGGCCGAACGCCAACTGTCGGGTTGGGTGGCATTGCGGGCGATGTAATCGGCATAGTCTTTAAGGAACACCGGGCCATCATCGGGCAAGGCATTGATGGCGGCCCGGTCGATCACAGCGTGGCCACGCTGGCCCCAGGCATGGGCGGCGCCAGCGCTGCACAGCAGCGCGGCGACCAGCGCGCTCTTCAAGGTGGTGCGGATCATTGTTCTCTCCAGTCTGTGATAGCGATGCGGTAAAGGCTGTTATGGGTCAGGCCAGCTGCCAGGGTCGTACGCCCGTACGGCCGGCCTCGGCGACCAGCCGCTGGCGCAGCGCCACCGGCGCAAGCGGATCGGCGATCGAGGCAAAACCGACGTGTTCGGCCTCTGCCGCTATCGGAGTGAAGCGGACCACGGTGTAACCCCAGTGGTTGACATCGCACCAGGCAAGCTCGGGGTTGAACGCGATCAGGCTCTCCGCCCGGTCGCGCGACGTGCGGTCGGCCGTGCGCAGGCTGTTCGACGATGTGACCGCCGTAAGCGCTGCCTCGACCGCCGCCGGTCCGTCGTGCCCGCCAGGTAAATCGAAGTACCAGCCTGTGTGGGTCTCGCCGCCGAAGGCGAACACGTTGCGCCCCTCGCGCGCGCAGCTTGCCAGCAGACGCTCGCGGGCGGTGGGAAAGCCGTTCCACAAGGGCGTGTCGTAAGGCAAACCCAATGCGCCGGCGCGAACCTCAATCAGCCGCTGGAGCCGCTCCGCATCGCTCGCTTCGGCGGGCAGCCAGTCGATGCCCTCGGCTGGCATTCCCCAGCGGCCCAGCACGCTGCCTTCGACGAGGATCTGCCAGACTGCCCCGCTCTCGCGCGACTGCGCCAGCTGCCGATCGAGCCAGCGCTCCTGTTCGAACCCCAGAACCGAGCGATCACTCGCGCCCATCACCTCGTGCCAGATGCGCAGCGCCTCGCGGGCGAAGGTGGCATCGCCGGCTTCGGCATAGCCCGCCAGATGGGTGGCAAAGTTCAGCGGCTGGTTGTCGCGCAGGAGCCGCGTATCGAGCATGGTGATATGGGCCAGTTCGCCCCACTGTAGACGGTGATGGATGCGATAGGGCTGGCCGGGGTGCACGCGCACCGGCATCCAGTCGAACCAGGCGCGCGCGGCGGCCTGATAGCGCACCTTCCAGCTGCCTTCTGACAGGTGCTGGTGCGCCTGCGCACCTTCGCGCCACGCATCGTTGGCAAATTCGTGATCGTCCCATACCACCACGAACGGCTTGACCCGGTGCAACTCCTGCAGGTCAGGATCGGCACGGTAGCTGGCATATCGCTGGCAATAGTCGGTGTAGATCACCAGCTCGCGGTCGGGCAGCCATTCGCGCCCGGCCACATGGTCGGGGCTGCGCCGGGCTGAGGACATCGCGCCTTCGTAGATATAGTCGCCAACATGAACGCACAGGTCGATGTCGTCCCGCGCGGCTGCATCAGCATAGGCGCGGAAGTGGCCCATGGTGAGGTTGGAACAGGCAAAGCCGGCCACCGTCAGCGGCTCTCTGCCGCGCAGCGGCGCTGTACGTGTACGCCCGGTCGGCGATGCGCCGGAGGCGGAGACGAACCGGTAGAAATAGCGGCCATCGGGTTTCAGGCCACTGGCATCAACCTTCACGCACCAGTCCTGCGCGCCTGTGGTGGAGGTTTCACCGCTCGCGGCGATGCTGCGAAAATCCTCGTACTCGGAGACCTCCCAGCGCAATACGGCAAAGGCCTGCCCCTCGGCCACGAAGCGGGTCCATAAGATCACCGCTTCCGGCAGCGGATCGCCAGAGGCCAGGCCGTGGGTGAAGCTGCCGCGCGACAGATCGCTGCTGACGGACCATGCGGGAGCAGCGGCAAGGCTGCCGACGAGTGCGCCGCCAGCGATCAGGTTCCGGCGAGTAAGGGACATGGCGAACTCCTGTTGGGACCAAAGAGGAAATCAAGCCCTCCGGCGGCACGAGGCAGCCGGAGGGCATTCAAGGGGTTCAGAAGTTGAGCGTTGCCGAAAGCTCGAAGGTCCGTCCGAAGATCGGACGGCCATAAATCGGCTCGGCGGTGCCCTGACCGGTCAGGTTGTCGGCGCGCGGATTGCCCTCGTTGAGGCCGAACGCGTCGGTCACGTTGCGCGCGATAAGGCGCAGATCGAAGTCGCCGAAGCTCGCGCCCACGCCGATGTCGAGCGTCTGATAGGCAGGCAGCGCGGTCGAGTTCGCCACGTCGACGAAACGCCGTCCGATGAAGTTGAACCGCGCGTAGGCATCCAGATCGACGTCGCCGAGGGCGAAGTTCACACTCGGCTGGATGTTGCCGTAATATTTGGGCACGCGGGTCGGCTGGTTGCCGTTGGCGTTGAGCGGTTCGCCGCCAAACTCATCGGTCAGTTCGTTCATCTCGATGTCGTTGTAGGTAACGGCCGCGTCGAGCGTGAACCAGGACACCGGCCGGAAGGAGGCGGCAATCTCGGCACCCGGGCTCAGCGCATCGCCCTGATAGTTGCGCTGCACGATCTGCCCCGTGATGGGGTCGATCCCCTCGCCCGCAGCCGAGAACGGCGAATACTTGGCGTAGAAGGCTGTGGCAAAAACCTGCAACATGCGTGTATCGAGCTTGAGGCCAACCTCGTACTGATCCACTTCGGTCAGGTTGATTTCCGAGCCGCGGGCGACGCTGCGCGCGGCAGGGGCATTGAACGACTTGGCATAGCGCGCATAGCCCGCGAGGATCGGCGAGATTTCATAGTGCGCGCCAATGGTCCAGGACAGGAAGTCGTTCTCGCCCGATCCGGCGATGTACTGCCCGGTGAGGCCGCGCACGCTGTTATCGGCCAGCGTCGTGGCATCGCCGAGGTTGTAGACTCCTTCGGCATAACGACCACCGCGGTAATCGGTATACTGCCAGCGCAGGCCGCCATCGATGCGCAACGCGTCCGTCAGGTTCCACTGGTCCTCGATGTACAGCGCGATATGGTTCGCCTCGGCGGTGTCCTTCTGCACGCTGGTGCCGTAGGCAAGCACGCCGTCATCGGTGACGAAGCCGATGGCATTGCCCGCGCTGTCGCGGGCGACCAGATCGATCGGGCGCGGCTGGGTGCGCATCTCGAACAGGTAGCGCTGCTGGTAAATCTCGTAATCGTGCGTGAGGTGCGAGGCAAACACGCCCATAGTGAGGCTGTGGCTGCCGAAACCTGTGTCGAAGGTCTTGTTCAGGCGCAGATCGTTGAGGGCAGACTTGGCATCGGTGTGAATCGTGCGGAAGGTGCCGGTAACGACGAGTCCGGCAGTGTCGGCCGGGTCGAACAGGGTCGCCCCGCCAGTGCCGGCCAGCGCATAGTCGAAATAAGCGACCGTACCGAAGGCAGCTGTTGCGGCGGTGAGGTAGCGGGCGGCGAACTCTTCCGCCTCGACCGGGTTGCCGTCCGAATAAAGACCGATGAAGTCGAGATCGATATCGGAGAAGCGCAGCCGGTTGGTGATCTCCCAGCCACCGCTGAACTCCTTGGTGAAATCGAGGCCGACGGTGGTCATCTTGATATGCCGGCCATCGGTGAGATCGCTGGTGAACGAACCGGTGTCGCCATTGGGTAGCGCATAGAGCGTGGTGGCATTGGCGAGATGCGGCGTGTTCATGGTGCCCGTCATCGGGTCGAGCAAGTCAGCCAGCGATTCCGACGGATCGTCGGGGTTGGCGAGCGGAACCGGCAGGTAGAAGGCGTTCTTGTCGTCAAGCACGCGGACGAACAGGTTGACGTTGCCGCCGTCGAACTCGTGCGTGAGGTTCATGCGGAACTGGCCGCCCTCGTCGGCGGTGTAGCCATTGTCACGATAGCCATCGCTGATACGGTAGAAGCCGCCAACCGCGATGTAGGTGTCCTGCGCTATCGGGCCTGACCAGTAGCCATCGATGCGGCCCAGGCCGATCGAGCCGGCGGTCGCGCGCACCGCGCCTTCCGACTGGTCCGAGCCACGGCGGCTGATGTTGTTCATGATGGCGATGGCCTGGTCGGCATAGACCGGGGCGGAGCCGCCGCGCACGACCTCGAAGCTTTCGGTCATGATATCGATGCGGCTCAGCACGTCGGCGCTACCGAAACTGACGTTGTTCGATGCGAAGATCGGCGCGCCGTCTTCCTGAAACTCGGTGAAGCCGCCACCATCGGGCACGCCACGAATGCGCCAGATGTTCTGCACTTCGCCCGAGTTGACCTCGGCATAGACGCCGGGGATCTGGCCGAGCAGGTCGGCTGTGCCGGTGGCACCGCGCTTGCTGATCTCGCTTTCGTTCAGCGCGGTCACCGCATAGGAAGTGTCGAACTGGCGCTGGCCCTGGGCCGTGCCGGTCACGACGATGGTGTCGAGATTGAGGCCCTCGCCGCTCGCAGCGGCGCGCGGCCGCTGGTCTTCGTCGGATGCGCTGGCCTGAGCGTTGGTGGCAGGAGTCGCGGTGGTCACTTGCGCTTGCGCGATACCCGACCAGGCAGTGCCCGACAAAAGTACTGCAGACAGGACAACGGGTACGCGCCCGAGCGCGTGCGAGGTAATACGAGACATGAGACCCCCTTTTTTGGCGCGGCCCTCGCCACGCGAAATTTCTGGTTTGGCTGATAGCTATTGCCCAGCGGCAATATGTTCGCAGCTAGAAGTTATTTGTGATGGTTTTATGTCGTTGCGACTCTTCACCACGCTCATGCAGCATAAAATCGCGCAATCCGTCGCAGCGCAAAATGGCGCCACGCACTTGTGAAGAGTTTGTTCTTAAGCCTTTTCAGTGACTTGCCTCAAAGGCCAGCAACTTTGCGAATTCTGGCCCGATGTGCAACGCAGCAAAATTAAGTGCGATATTCATAGTTAAAACTGTCAGAAGCCCAGGTGAGAGCCCTCGCCCAGTGTCAGCGCCACGTCGATCGGAAGTGCCGCAGCCCCCCGGTGCGGACCCTGCCCGCAAAAGGTGCCGAGCTCTATGTCCGGCCATGGATGCCGGTCGTGCAGGCGCGCATCGCTCAGGGCGAGGCGCTCTACCAGCAACTCACCCACCGAAACGGGAATCACCCCGCTGACGAACACGGCTTCCAGATCAAGCAGGTAGGTTGCCGCCTTGATTATCTCGAGCAGCTGCGCTCCGGCCCGGTCGGCCCAGGCCTCGATGGACTGACGGGTGGCATCGGTCAGTGCAATCTCGTCGATTCGCGTCGCCGGGTGGCCAGAACGGGCCAGGTGGGCCAAAAGGTCATCCCCGCTCGGACGTGAAAGCGTCCGCGGGAAGAAGGCCCCGATCTCGCCGGCGTTGCCGTTGGCACCACGGTGGAGCTGCCCGTTTATGACAAGCCCCCCGCCCACACCGTGAGCGCAATAGATGCACAGGAACGAGCGCCGCGACCGGCCGACTCCGAAAAGCAGTTCGGCCAGCGCCGCCGTGCTGGCATCGTTCTCGTAGATTACCGAGGTGCCCAGTGCACGGGCCATCAGTTCACCCGGATGCTGCCCGCGCCATGAACCGAATTGCGGGAGCGGAACGGGGATATGCGAACCGCGCTCGACGTGACCTGGCATGCACAGACCGGCGCCGAGAAAACGTTCGAGCGGCCAGTCCAATTGGGCAAGACCCTCGTCAAGCGCCTGTCGCGCCTCCTGCGTGACCGCGGCGGGCGACAAGTCCCACAACCGCACCTCGCATTCCCATTGCGGCTTGCCGCAAAGGTCGCTCAGGCACACGCGCAGACGTTCCGCGCTCAACGACAGGCCTGCCGCAAAACCGCCCTTGGGGGAAATGTTGAGCAACTTGCGCGGCTTGCCCCGCTTGCCGCTGGGCTTGGCCGATTTCTCATCGGCCAGCCCGCGCGAGATCAGCGAATCACATAGCGCGGTGAGCGTCGAAAGGGGGAGGCCCGTAAGCTGGGAAATTCGGCTGCGATGCACTTCGCCCTCGCGGCGCATCACCCGCAGGACGAGCTTCTCGTTTGCACTCAGCCCTGCCAGCGGCGCCGGCCTGGCTGTCGGACGCTGGTTATCGGGATCTGAGCCTGCCGCTGATGTCACGATGCTGAAACGTCCCCACCCTATTATTTTCCAGCATTGAATATATTGCGCGGCGTCAGATTTCCAGCCGCAAAGCGCCACGATGCCCTCCGCCGCTGACGCCACCATCCGGATCCGATGCCCCTGCGCCTTGCCATTCCCGCCATCTCCACCGGCTTTCGCGCCCGGATGGTGATGCAATATGCCTGTGCGGATTTCGGCAAGAGCCTGCTCTGGCGAACCTTCAACGTGCTGGCGCTGGTCTACCTGGTGAAGGACCTGGGGCTGGACCCCAAGGTTGCCGGAGCGCTGCTGCTCATAAGCCTGATCTTCGATGCCATTACCGATCCCATCGCTGGCGCCATGATCGACCAGTGGCTGCGTCGCGGCTATAGCTTGCGGCTGATCTACCGGGTCGCCCCTGTCTGCAGCGGTATCTTGCTGTGCCTACTGTTTTCGCTGCATCTGTGGCCTGGGCCCCAAGTGCCCGTGGCGATCGTGTTGGCGTGCCTGCTGCTGTTCAGGCTGGCCTACACTTTTGCCGATGTGCCCGCCAACATGGCTTCAGCCAATTGCGAACTTATCGGGCGCGGGCAGACCACACTATGGGCAACCAAGCGGGCTTTCGCGCAAGGCGCCTCGCTTTTGGTCGCCTTCGGCGTCGCTCCGTTACTGAACGAAAACCGGAGCAACGGCGATCCTGCGCTTTATCTCGAGGTCATGGTGCCGCTGGCCCTGCTCACTGTCCTTGCCTACCTGCTCTCAGCCAGAGCCCTGCCGCATGCGGAAGCACGCACAAAGCCGGCTACGAAACGCACCTGCGGCCCGCAGGACATGGGCCTGATCCCGGCGTTGAGGAAACCTCCGGCGAACAGGCAACTGGTCAGGCTGGTAGTCATAGTATTGGCCGTATGCGCACTCGGCGACATGTTGGCCGCGGGGCTCTTGTTTTTGCCCTGGCAAGAAGGAAGCGGCCAGTTCGAGGGGCGCGCACCGGCTGCTCTGGCTGTCATCGCAATGGCTATTGGCTCGTGCCTCTCGATCCCTCTCGGACTGGCCTCCGGTCTCGCACTCGGCCAAAAAAGATCACTCCAGTTGGCGTGCCTCACGACGGCTTGCGCTGCCATAGCCTTTACGCTCATCCCGTCCGAACTGCTGACTGCTCGTCTCGCCGCTCTTGCTCTTTATGGTTGTGGACTGGCCATGAGTTCGCTCACCTACTGGTCTATGGCGAAGGCTGTCCTTGTTCAGAAGAGTGGCGATGCCAAGCAAGATGATGTGAAAGCGTCATCCATTGCGCTTTTGTCGGTGGCCGTGAAGGTAGGAAGCGGACTGTCATCGGCATTGGTGGGATGGATCTTGACAGTGACAAGCCAGGTCCACCCTGAAAGCGCGATCGGCCCTGTTCCGCTGACCCTTGAGACGGCCTTGGTCATAGGCGTTGTCGTTGGCACGAGCCTGAGCCTGATCGCGAGCCGCCAACTTTGACAAGGCGAAAACAGGCAGTCAATTACTGCCCGCGAGGTGCAAACTTGAGGAGACAGCATAGGATCCGCATCGCATCGCCAACTTCACCTGGCATCGACGCGCTATGCCATGCTTTGGCGCAGCTTCGCCTGCGCCTTTTCAGGACTGCATTTCAGCGAGCGACCTGACCATATCCTGCAGGAGCAAGCGCAGCGAATTGAGTTCCTCGACATTATGCCCTTGGGTCATGGTCTCAGGAATGGCGACTGCCCGCTCTCGAAGCGCGCGGCCATCGGTGGTCAGCGTCACCAGCACCCGCCGCTCGTCATCCGGATCGCGCTTCCGGTTCAGAAGGCCAAGTAATTCCATACGCTTGATCAGCGGTGTCACGGTGGCATTGTCGAGGTGCAAACGGCTGCTGAGTGCCCCAACCGACAGCCCGTCATGCTCCCATAGCACGAGCATCACCAGATATTGCGGGTAGGTGAGCCCGAGTTCAGCCAGCCGAGGGCGATAGAGCCGCGTGATCAGGTTGCTGGCAGCGTAGAACTGGAAGCACAACTGCTGATCGAGCGCCAGCGGATCACGCTCGTGCGGGGAGCTATCAAGCTTGGTCATATGGCCATCAGCGCGGGAGAAACTGTTTCATTGCTTGCTGCGTAGAGCAAAAGCGTAACGGATTCACTTATTTCTTCGTGTGCGAATTATTCGCATGGGAGGGAACTTTCGCCGGGGCGAAGGTTTGGTTGGGGAAAGACACGCTTTTCCCTCGGGATGCACACCCGACCTGTCCCACGCGAGGCCCATCTCCATCATGCAGCAGATCGCAGAAGATTTCTGGAATATCCGCGGCTCCTTCAAGATCGCCAAGGTTCTCGACATAGGTACGCATATGTCGGTCGCTCGTCGCTCAAACGGGCAGTTCCTGCTGCTCGACAGTTACGCCATCGGAGGCGAGGACAAACGACGGCTGGTAAAGCTGACCGACAACGGTGCGGCGATCGATGCGATCATCAATGTACACCCCTTCCACACACTGCATTGCTCGAAGATGCACGAGCTGTTCCCCGGTGCACGCATGATCGGCACGGCACGGCACAAGCGGCAGGCGCCGGACGTCGATTGGGACGATGACGATATCGAGGATGCAAGCACGCAGGCAGAATTCGCGCAGGATCTGGATTTTTCGGTGCCTGCCGGGCTCGATCTGGTGACCGGCGACGACAGTGTTCACGCCGCGTCGGTACTCGTACGCCACAAGGCTAGCGGCGTGGTTCATGTTGACGATACGCTGACCGTGCTTGCCGCGCCCGGCGCCCTCAAGCCGCTGCTTCCCCAATCCAGGCTCAAGTTCCATCCCAAGCTCGCCGATGCGCTGCAGCCACGCGCTGGCGCTGCGGACGATTTCGCCCGCTGGGCAATCGATCTCGCCAGCGACTGGGGCGAGACGCCAGCCGTGTGCGCCGCCCACTCAGCAGTCCGCCACCTTCAGCCCGGCGGCTGGCGCGAGGAAGTGCTGCGGGCGCTCGGCGATGTCGAGAAGGCGCTGGCAAAACATCGGGCCGAATACGGCTGAGGCGCAATCAGCCACACCCCCCACCCACCGCTGCGAACGCGAAAGGACCAAAATGGCCGACAATCAGATCACCACCGTAAACCCCTTCACCGAAGAGGAGATCGCGACGTACAGCTTCATGTCCGACGACGAGGCCGATGCCATTGTCAAAAGGAGCCACGAAGCGTTTCTCGACTGGCGGCTGAAAAGCTTGGAGGAGCGTGCCGCCATCATCGGCGCGATCGGCGACAAGCTGCGTGAGCGAAAGGAAGAATTCGCCCAGTTGATGACGCGCGAGGTCGGCAAGCTGATCGGTGACAGTCGCGACGAGATCGACCTGTGCGCAGGCATCTGCGATTACACGGCCAAGCAGGGCCCTGCGGCACTGGCCGACGACGAACGCGAAGTGGACGGTGCGACCGCTTTCGTTACCCATTCGCCCATCGGCGTGGTCTACGGAATCCAGCCATGGAACTTCCCGGCCTATCAGGCCGTGCGTTATTCGATCGCGAGCCTCATGGCAGGCAATGGCGTGCTTTTGAAGCATGCGGAAAGTTGCACCGGAAGCGGTGAGTTCCTGCGCGACATTTACGAGGAAGCGGGCCTGCCCAAAGGCCTGTTCGGCACCTTGCGCGTCACTCACGACCAGTCCGACAATATCATCGCGCACGATCTGGTGCGCGGCGTCACCATGACGGGCAGCGACAAGGCTGGTCGACATATCGCCGCCAAGGCGGGCGAGGTCGTGAAGAAGACCGTGCTCGAGCTCGGTTCGAACGACGCCTACCTCGTGCTCGACGATGCCGACCTGGAGCTTGCGGTAAACACCTGTGTGCAGGGGCGCCTCTACAACAATGGTGAAAC
Source organism: Erythrobacter sp. (assembly GCA_027311945.1). GTDB lineage: Bacteria > Pseudomonadota > Alphaproteobacteria > Sphingomonadales > Sphingomonadaceae > Alteraurantiacibacter. Next base: position 228,410 of record DAICXZ010000006.1, on the reverse strand, counting down.
CTGTGTGAACGCCAAGCGCTTCATCGTGACCGAGAAGAACTACGACGCATTCCTCAAGGCCTATGCCGAGCAGTTCGCCGCGATACGGCTGGGCGATCCGACCGATGAGGATACACAGCTCGGCCCGCTGGTCACCCGCAGCCAGCGCGACTACCTGCATGAACAGGTGCAAAAGAGCGTCGCCAAGGGCGCGCGGCTGGTAGTCGGCGGCGAAGTGCCCGATCGCAAGGGCTGGTTCTATCCGGCGACGGTACTGGCCGATGTCGCCCCCGGGCAACCCGCCTATGACGACGAGCTGTTCGGCCCCGCCGCCTCCATTATCAAGGCGAAGGACGATGAGGATGCGATGCGCATCGCGAACGACAGCCGCTATGGCCTTGGCGGAGGTATCTTCAGCAAGGATGTCGAGAAGGCCAGGCATCTCGCCGCGACCTACTTCGATACCGGCATGGTCTTCATCAACACGTTCGACGTTGCTACGCCCAACCTGCCTTTCGGCGGGGTGAAGAATTCCGGTTATGGCCGCGAGCACGGGCCCGAAGGGCTCAAGGAGTTCGTGAACGTCAAGACCGTCAAGATTGCGTCGTAGGCCATGGGCGATATCCTGCGCTGCGATGTCGCGGTGATCGGGGCCGGCACTGCCGGTCTCGCCGCTGAAAGGGCGGCGCGCCAGAACGGCGCGTCGACCCATCTGATTGACCCTGAATTCAATGGCACCTTGTGCGCCAATACCGGGTGCATGCCATCCAAGCTGCTGATCGCCGCCGCCAAGGAAGCGCGTCGGATCAGGCAGGCGGGCGCTTTTGGCATCGAAGTCGACGGCATGCGGATCGACGGCGCCGCAGTGATGCGCCGGGTTCGATCGGAACGCGATCGCTTCGCGCGGCTGACCCGTGAATCCTTCGATGACCTGCCCGATGGCGTAATGATCCGGGCGCGCGCGAAATTCGTCGGCCCCAACCGCCTGGAGCTGGACGATGGCCGCAGTGTCGAGGCCAAGGCGATCGTCATCGCGACCGGGTCGGCTCCCGCCATGCCCGACCCCTTCGCCGGGCTCGGCGATCGCGTGGTGACCAACGAAACCGTGTTCGAAATGGACGATCTGCCCGCCAGCATGGCGGTCATCGGTTCGGGTTCGATCGGGCTCGAAATGGCGCAGGCCTTCGCTCATCTGGGCGTCGAGGTGACACTGTTCGATCGCGAGACGCAGCTCGGCAAAGTGCGGTGCGCGAAGGTGCATAGCGCGCTCAAAGAGATCGTCGAGCGGGACATGTCGATCCATCTCGGCGTCGAGGTGACGCCCGAGCGTGCCGACGAAGGCGTACGCGTGTGCTGGAGCGGAAAGGACCCGACCTCGGATAGCGGCGAAGCAAACTTCGAGCTGCTGCTGGCGGCTCTGGGTCGTCCGCCGCAGCTTGGCGGGCTGTGTCTGGAGAAAGCCGGGATCGAATGCGACGATCATGGCGTGCCATGCCACAACCGTGAAACGATGCGCTGTGGGGAGAGTCCGATCTTCCTCGCCGGCGACGTCGCGGCCGACCTGCCCCTGCTGCACGAGGCCTCGCACGATGGCGCAATCGCCGGACGCAACGCTGCCGCATTGCCGGTGACGATTGAGACCGAGCGGCATGTACCCTTCAGCATCATCTTCACCGATCCGCCGCTCGCCATGATCGGCGATGCTGAAGCCGCTGGGGCGATAACCGGTACGGCGGACTATTCCGATCAGGGCCGCGCACGGGTCGAGGCGCGCAATGAAGGTGTGCTGACGCTGTACGCCTGTGCACCCGAAGGAACGCTGATCGGTGCCGATCTCATTGCGCCCGGCGGCGACCATCTCGCCCATATTCTCGCCTGGGCGATCGAGCGCGGAACCACCGCCAGCGAATTGCTCGAGATGCCGTTCTATCACCCCACCCTGGAAGAAGGGCTCAAATCCGCGTTGCGCACGATCTGCGCGGCCACTCCCATCTCGCTCCCGCAAGACCAGGACGCCGGAACGCCCCCCGGGGCATGACGTACAGGAAACCCAAATGACCGATATTCTCTTCCAGCCGCTCAAGCTCGGCGCGATCGAGCTTCCCAACCGTGTCCTGATGGCACCGCTTACGCGCAACCGCGCGCATGCGGATGGCACTCCGAAGGATATGGCGGTGACCTATTACCGCCAGCGCGCCTCGGCAGGGCTGATCATTTCCGAGGCGACACAGATTTCCCCGATGGGCAAAGGCTACAAGGACACGCCCGGTATCTATACCGACAGCCATGTCGAGGCGTGGAAACCCATCGTCGAGGCGGTCCATGCAGCAGGCGGGCGCATCTTCTGTCAGTTGTGGCACGTGGGGCGGATCAGCCACGTTTCGCTGCTGCCAGATAATGCCCAGCCGGTATCCTCGAGCGCGGTGCGCGCAGATACCAAGACCTTCACCGAAAACGGGTTCGAACCGGTATCCGAACCCGTTGCGCTGGACGGGGATGGGATCGCACGCACACTCGACGACTTCGGCCATGCCGCCGCCTGCGCCAAGAAAGCGGGTTTCGACGGGGTGGAGGTCCACTCCGCCAATGGCTACCTTCTCGACCAGTTCCTGCAAGACGGCGTGAACCGGCGCGAGGACGAATATGGCGGATCGATCGAGAACCGTTTGCGCCTGTTGGGTGAAGTGTTCGACCGGGTCTGCGATGCCTACCCGGCAGACCGGGTGGGCGTGCGCTTCTCACCGCTCGGCCAGGCAAACGATATGAGCGACAGCGACCGCGAGGCTACGTTCAGCGCAGCCTACCGCATGGTGAACGAACGCAAGATCGCCTACCTGCATGCTGTCGAAGAATTCTACGGGCAGAACAGCAGCGAGGAAGAGGTCGCGCTGCTCAAGCGCCTGCGGGGCCAATTCCACGGCGTGTATATCGGCAATGGCGCCTACGACGGTGACAAGGCCCGCGATGCCATCGCAAACAGCGGTGCGGACGCGATTACTTTCGGCCGGCCGTTCATCGCCAACCCCGACCTGCCGGAGCGTTTCCGGATCGACGCCGATCTGAACGAGCCGGACCAGGACACTTTCTACGGGGGCGACGAGACGGGTTACACCGACTATCCCTTCCTCGATCCGCAGCACTGAGGGCGCCACCACCGGCATCGATCAGAACTGATACCGTAGTGTCAGCGTGACATTGCGCGGCTCACCATAGGCAAGCTGATTGTAGAATCCGATCTGCGAATAGTACGTCTTGTCGAGCAGGTTTTCGACATTGAGCTGTGCGGACAGGCCGTTATTCAACTGATAGCGGGTCATCAGATTGATCAGCGCATGGCTTTCAATCTCCAGCCGCTCGTCGAGCCCAGTCACCGGGTTGTTGGTATCGGTGTAGCTGGTGTCTTCCCAGTTTACCCCGCCACCGACCATTAGGCCGCTCAGCGGTCCTTCGAAACGGTAGCTCGTGAACACGCGCAGTAGCTTTTGCGGATAGAGCGTGTTGATGCGCTCGCCGTTTGCATCTTCCGCCGTGAACTGGGTGTAGTTGGCGGCGACCGACCAGCCGGGGAGGATTTCGCCGTTGGCTTCCACCTCGAAACCGGTGCTGGTTGCTCCTTCGGCAGCGTAGTACGCCTGTTCAGGTGGCGTAGTGTCAGGAATGGTCTGCCCGCTATCAGGCTGGGCCATATTGTCCTGCTTGATGTGGAAGACCGACAGGGCGGTGTTGAGCGCGCCTCCGAAGAAGGCGCTTTTCAGGCCAGCTTCGTAGTTTTCGCCGGTGACTGGCGGCAGATAATCGCCGTTGCGGTCGCGGCTGTTCTGCGGCTCGAAGATCTTGGTGTAGCTTGCATAGAAGGTATGGTTCGGGACGATATCGTAGAGAATTCCCGCGTATGGAAGAAAGCGATTTTCGTCCCCGAAATCGAGGTTCGATCCATAGTTGAGACCCTGGCGCTCCCAACTGGAAATGCGCCCGCCTCCGACAACCTTCAGCGAATCGCTCAGTGACAGACGCGTAACGGCAAAATAGCCCCATTGCTTTGTACGCAGATCGACGGCCTGTGCCGAAGCGCCCCATGACGGTTCCGGATAGGATCCATCCCACGCATTGAAATCACCCACGGGCTGAAGAGCGTCGCTCGCATAGGTCAGCGAGTCATAGTCCTGGCTCGCATAGCTCGCTCCGAAGGCGAGATCGTGCGTCCGCCCGAACAGGTCGTAGGTCCCGCTGGCACGGAAGCCGACGTCGAATTGCGAACGCTCGGTATCGGCGCGATAGGCAGAGGTGCCCATGCCTATTCCGGTCGCTTCGTCGGGCTGCCCGTAAAGGTACAGCAGGCGCAAGTCGGCTTTGTTGACGGCATGCGAGCCATAAAGTTCGACCGACCACGAGGAGCCGATGTCCTGCGTCAGGTTGGCGAAATAGGTTTCGTTGGTCGATGCCCAGCTGGTCCAATCGGCTCCCACGGTTTTTGATCGCGACCAGTCGGTGCGCGATCCGTCCGCGTACCAGACGGGTAGGCCACCCCACAGCGTGTCGCGCGGATCATTATCCTGATAGCTCGCGCCGAAACTCAGCTTGGTGCCGGGGGTAAGATCGGCGTCAACCACGCCATAAAGCACCAGCTTCTTGTCATGCAGCAAGTCCACGTAGCTATCGTTCTCGGCGTATTTGGCCACCACACGCGCCCGCACCGCGCCATCGACGGTGATCGGCGTGCTGATGTCGCCCATCACCGAATAGGCGTCCCAACGCCCGCCACTGGCCCACACGGTGCCGGTTAACGTGTCGCTGTCGGCATGCTTGCGCACCAGATTGATCGAGGCCGAGGGTTCGCCAGCGCCAGTCAGCAGGCCCGTGGCGCCACGCACGATTTCCACGCGGTCGTAAATGGCGATGTCGAGCAGCGTTTCGCCGGCAGAGTCGCCCGCGCCCCATTGCAGGGGCACACCGTCGATCTGGTAATTGTCGATGCCAAATCCGCGGGCGGAAAACCCGTTGCGCGAGCTGTCGTAGGCTCGCGAGGAAACGCCGGCGGCATTGTTGACCACGTCGGACAAGGTACGGATCGCCTGATCCTCCATCCGTTGCGCAGTCATCACGGTTACCGATTGGGGCGTTTCCTGGATCGAAAGACCGAGGCCGGTGGCGGAATCGACTTCGTCCTTGGTAGTGTAGGAACCGGTTACGAGGATTACGGAGTTCTCGTCTTGCGCGACGTTGCGCTCTTCACTGTCATTGGGCGCGGTATCTTGGCTCTCCGTCTGCGCAGAGGCCGGGTTCGCAAAGGCGACAGCCCCGAGAGCGACGGAAATCAACAGGGCACGCGAGCAAGAGGCGTAAGGAAGACGCGGAAGAAAAGTCAAAGCAACCCTCATTTCTAAATGCTAATGCGACTGATTCTTGTTTGCATCAGGCGGATAGGGATGCCTTCCTTTCGTGTCAACGTCTGCGGTTACCGTGGCTGCGGGAGAGGGCAAAACGGCCGCATATAAGGTTGCTGCGGTGGGACTGAACACCGCTGCATCTCTTTACGTTCTCCTCAAGATCGGCGAAGCGGCCTCATGCTCGGGCTACGCAATCCGATTCGACTGATCCCGGCGCTTTTCCTGTGTGCGATAGCGATTGGCACTGCGCTGCTTAGCCTTCCGATCGCCACCACGAACGGTGTAGCTGCGCCGATTCTGACAGCGCTCTTCACGTCCACATCGGCCGTCGCAGTGACCGGCCTCATCGTGGTGGATACGCCCGTTTATTGGTCTGCCTTCGGACAAATCACGATCCTCGTTCTTTTCCAGATCGGCGGCTTCGGCATCATGACGGCAGCAACTCTCTTCGGCTTGATGGCGGGCCGAGGCTTTGGCCTGCGCGCGCGGATGGCAACCCAGGTCGAACGCAGCCGCCTCGAAAGCGGAGACGCGGCATCGGTGCTGAAGCTGGTTCTAACTATAACACTCATGGTGGAAGGCCTGGTGGCAGTCGCTCTCGCCGCCCGAATGGTGCTTGCTTACGACATGACGCTTGGCGAAGCAGCCTGGCACGGCCTTTTCCATTCTGTCAGCGCCTTCAACAACGCGGGGTTCTCGACCCATTCCGACAGTGTGATGGGATACCAGAACGACGCGCTGATCCTCGGGCCGATCATGTTTGCAGTTATTCTGACCGCCCTCGGCTTTCCGGTCATGCAGGATGTGCGAGCGAACGGGCTTCGCTGGAGAAAATGGTCCCTGCACACGAAGGTAACTATCGCCGGAACCGCGGCCCTGTTGGTGTTTGGCTTCATCAGCATTCTTGTTGCGGAATGGAATAATCCCGCAACCTTGGCGCCGATGGGCGTTGGCTCCAAAATCCTCAACGCAGCGTTTCATTCGGTCATGCCGCGAACGGCAGGCTTCAACAGCCTGGATGTCGGCAGCTTCCACGATGAAACACTGATGGCGAACTACCTGCTAATGTTTGTCGGCGGCGGCAGCGCGGGTACGGCTGGTGGCATCAAGGTCACCACCTTTTTCGTGATCTTTGCCATAATTCTCTCCGAGGTTCGCGGAAGGCGGGATGCGGGCGTCTTCAATCGCCGCTTTGGGCCCGCTGTGGAGCGACAGGCGCTCTCGGTTGCCGTTATGGCAGCCGCTCTCATTCTGGCATCGACAACCTATATTGCGTCGGTTAGCGAGCTTGCCCTTGAGGACATCTTGTTTGAAACGATCTCCGCCTTTGCCACAGTAGGTCTGTCCACCGGGATTACAGCCGACCTCCCACCGAGCGGCCAACTTGTTATCATCGTGCTGATGTTCGTGGGCCGCGTGGGCACAATCACCGTTGCAACCGCCCTCGCTCTGGAAGCACGAGATCGAACCTACCGTTACGCAGAGGAGAACCTCATTGTCGGCTAAAAGACGCAAGCCAGTATTGGTTATCGGCCTGGGCCGCTTTGGCGGAGCAGTGGGCCTGACCTTGGAGCGGATGGGTCACGAAGTGCTTGGTGCGGATACCGATCCGTTGCTGGTGCAGCAATTCGCGCCTGAACTGACGAAGGTGGTTCAGGCCGATTGCACCGATGTGTCATGTTTGAAGAGCTTGGGGGTGGAAGACTTCGAAGCAGCCGTGGTGGCAATTGGCACCGATATCGAGGCAAGCGTCCTCAGTGTGCTGGCCTTGTCCGACCTTGGCCTTACCAACATCTGGGCCAAGGCAACGAACGAAAAGCATGCGCGCATCCTTGAGCGGACTGGTGCGTCCCACGTCGTTTTTCCCGAACAGCGAATGGGCGAGCGTGTGGCGCATCTGCTCAATGAGCGCCTGCTGGATTTCATCGGATTTGGCGACGAGTTTGCCATCGCAAAGCTAAAGGCTCCGGATGCGATCGTGGGCTTGCCGCTTGTCACCAGTGAATGTCGCAGGAAATATGCCGTCACGGTGGTGGGAGTGAAACGTGGAACGGAAGATTTTATCCACGCGGTGCCTGATACGCTGATTTTTCCAGATGACGAGCTCGTCGTATCCGGGAGAATTTCTGACATCGAACGGTTCTCCACGATGGACTAGGCCGTGGCCCCGCCAATGCGGTGGTGCCCGGGCCTTCTTGATGGCGCGCATGTTCGTGCACAACTTCCGGGCGATGATCTTGAAGCAAGGGGAAATGTCCTCCGGCTTGGCTTCAGTTCAACTACGCTTCCGGCCTGCCTTCGAGAAAGCGGTCGTACCAGCGGCAGAACGTCCTGCGAGCAATGCGAAGCGCGAATCTCACCATAACAAAACGTTACAGTCTTCCAGTTGGCTTACGGCAGCTATTCCGGTAGGTTGATACAGGAACATCGTGCCCGGCCCCGGGCGGACGGCTTAGCGGGAGACTAGCAACATGGCCATCACGGTCACCATCAACGAAGAAACGCGCGAGATTGACGCGCCCGGCGATATGCCTCTGCTCTGGGCGCTGCGCCAGGAATTGGGCATGGTTGGCACCAAGTTCGGCTGCGGCATCGGCATGTGCGGAGCCTGCACCGTCCACCTCGATGGGCAGGCCGTGCGCTCGTGCTCGCTGCCGCTCTCAGCCATTGGCGACAAGAAAGTCTCCACCATCGAACACCTCGCACAGTCGGAAGTCGGACAGGCGCTGCAACAGGCGTGGCTCGATGACGACGTGATGCAGTGCGGCTATTGCCAGGCTGGCCAGCTGATGAGCGCCACCGCGCTGCTCAACACCAACGCCACTCCGTCGGACGACGAGATCGACGCAGCCATGCAGGGCAATATCTGCCGCTGTGCCTGCTACAAACGGATCAAGACCGCCATCGCGCAGGTCTCGCGCAAGGAGGATACGGCGAATGTCTGAGGCAACCACCCTTTCGCGCCGCACCCTGCTCAAGGTCTCAGCGCTTGCTGGCGGCGGCTTCGCGCTCAGCGCCACCATGCCGATGGTCGCCCGCGCCGTGGGCGCCGAGGCATCGGCTCCGGCCGAGCTGACGGCCTTCGTCACCATCGCGCCCGACAACACCGTGACCATCATCGGCAAGAACCCCGAGATCGGCCAGGGCATCAAGACCTCGCTGCCGATGATCGTGGCCGAAGAACTCGATGCCGACTGGGATCTGGTCAAGATCGAGATGGCCGAGACCAACATGGCCAAATACGGCCCGCAGCTTGCAGGCGGCTCGTTCTCGACCCCGATGAACTGGATGCCCATGCGCCAGACCGGCGCCACGGCGCGCGCGATGCTGATCGCCGCCGCGGCGCAGAAGTGGGGCGTCTCCGCCGCTTCGCTTGGCACCGAGCCGGGCAAGGTGGTCGAGAAGGCCTCGGGCCGCTCGGCGACCTATGGCGAACTGGCCAGCCTCGCGGCCACCATACCGGTGCCCGATCCGGAAAGCCTCACGCTGAAAGATCAGGCCGATTTCCGCATCATCGGCCGTGCCATCGGCGGGATCGACAGCCCCAAGATCGTGCGCGGCGAGCCGATCTTCGGCGTTGATACGCAGCTGCCCGGCATGGTCTATGCCGCCTATGAGCGCTCGCCCGTGTTCGGTGCGACATTGAAGAATGCCGATGTCGAAGCCGCCAAGGCCCAGCCCGGCGTGATCGATGCCTTCATCGTGCGCGGCAACGGCAATGCCGAAGAGCTGGTCGATGGCGTGGCCGTCATCGCTTCGAACTGGTGGCTCGCCAACCGTGCCCGCAGTGCATTGAAGCCGGAGTGGGACAACGGCGAATGGGCCAGCCACTCGACCACTGGCTATGCCGCCAAGGCGAAGGAGCTGATGGACGGCGGGAAGGCAGCCCAGGTTTTCGGCGAACGCGGCGACATGGCCGGGGCGCTCGCTTCGGCGGCCAAGGTCGTCACCGCCGACTATTCCTATCCCTTCCTCGCCCATGCGGCGATGGAGCCGATGAACTGCACCGCGCTGATGCGCGAAGACGGTGTGATGGAGATGTGGGCGCCCTCGCAGACCCCGCAGGGCGGCCTTACCTCGGTGGCGGAATATCTCGGCCTGCCGCCGGAAAAGGTGATCGTCCACATCACCCGCATGGGCGGGGGCTTCGGCCGGCGTCTGAACAACGACTACATGGTCCAGGTCGCGGCCATCGCCAAGGAAATGCCCGGCACACCGGTGCAGCTGATCTGGAGCCGCGAGGACGACGTCCGCACCGACTTCTACCGCCCCGCCGGCTGGCACCGCCTGACCGCCTCGATCGACGCCGACGGCAAGATGACCGGTCTGAAAGACCACTTCGTTACCTTCGATCTGGGCGAGAGCCCGTTCAATCCGGCGCTCATGTCGCCCGATACCTTCCCCGCCAAGCTGATGGACAACCTGCTGCTGGAGCAAGACATGCTGCGCACGGCGATCCCGATGGGCGCTCTGCGCGCGCCCAACAGCAACGCGCTGGCCTTCGTGACGCAGAGCTTCCTTGATGAGGTGGCGCATGAAACGGGCAAGGATCTGCCGACCCTGCTGATGGAAATCATCGAAGACGCCGAGACAGAGCCAACCACCATGGGCTTCACCGGCCCCACTCCCGGCTTCAACCCCAATCGCGTGCGTGCGGTGACCAGCAAGGTCATGGACATGGCCGACTGGGGCAAGCCGGTGGCCGATGGGCACGCGCTCGGCTTCGGCTACTACTGGAGCCATCAGGGCTACTTTGCCGAAGTGGTCGAAGTCTCGCTGTCGGATAGCAACAAGGTGCAGGTGCACAATGTCTGGTGCGCGGGCGATGTCGGCAACCAGATCATCAACCCGTTCGGCGCGCTAAATCAGGTCGAAGGCTCGATCATCGACGGCATCGGGCAGGCCCTGCAGCTCGCGGTCGAGGTCGAGGGCGGCGCGGTCAAGCAATCGAACTTCCACAATTACCCGCTGCCGCGCATGCCGATGACGCCGCAGATCCACGTGGAATGGGTGAAGTCTGACAACTCGCCGACCGGGCTTGGCGAGCCGGCACTGCCGCCGGTGATCCCGGCGCTGACCAACGCGCTGTTCGCCCTCACCGGCAAGCGGGTGCGCAGCCTGCCCATCGATACGAGCCTGTTCTCCTGATTGAAGCGGTGCCTCTCCCCAAGCGGGAGGGGCACCGTTCAGGCCATTTCGACGACTTGCCCTGCCAGCCGCTCCACCTCGGCGCGGCTGTGGCTGACGAGTAGGATCGGCACATTCATCGCATCGCGAATGCGCTCGATCAGGCCGAGCAGCGCCTCGGCGCGGGCGGCGTCGAGCGAGGCGGTCGGTTCGTCAAGCAGCAGGAAGCGCGGGGCCGCCAGCAGCGCGCGCGCAATCGCAACGCGGCGGACCTCGCCCCCCGAGAGGTTCGCGGTTCGCCGGTCGAGCAGGTCGCCAATGTCGAGCAGGCCTGACACCTCGTCGCGCGTGATCCAGCGTTCGGTTGTTGGCGCCAGCCGCTCGCCATAGGCGAGATTGGCGCGCACGCTCATGTGCGGGAACAGCCGTCCATCCTGAAAGACATAGCCTGCCCGGCGCGCTTCGGGCGCGAGGTCGATAGCCTGTGTGCTATCGAACAACACCTGGCCAGCCGCCACCACCCGCCCCTCGACGGGACGAAGCAACCCCGCGATAGCGTTGAGCACGCTGGTCTTGCCCGCGCCTGAGGGGCCGACCAACGCGGTCAGCCGAGCGTCGGACGAGAAGTCGGCGGCGACCTCGGCCTCGCCCAGTTGCAGGCTCAGCCGTACCTCAAAGGACATGAGCACGGCTCCCGCCCGAGCGGCGCACCAGCCACTCCGACACCATCAGCGCGCCCAGCGACAGAACGATAGCCATAATCGCCAGCCGCGCCACCGCACCCTCGCTGCCGGGGACCTGCAACCCGGTGTAGATCGCCAGCGGCAAGGTGCGGGTCTGCCCCTCTATGTTGGCGGCAAAGGTGATGGTGGCACCGAACTCGCCCAGCGAACGCGCGAACCCCAGCATCGCGCCTGCTGCGATACCCGGCAGGCTAAGCGGCAAGGTGATCGTGGCAAAGGCGCGCAAAGGCGAAGCGCCGAGCGTTCGTGCGGCCTCGACAAGCTTGCGGTCCACCGCCTCGATCGATAGCCGCATCGCCCGAACCATCAGCGGCAGCGCCATCACCGCCGCCGCCAGCGCCGCACCAAGCCAAGTGAACACCAGCGTCACGCCAAAGATCTGTTCAAGCCAGCGGCCAATCGGCCCGTTGCGTCCGAAGGCAAGCAGCAGCAGCCAGCCGGTCACCACCGGGGGCAGCACCAGCGGCAGGTGCACCGCAGCATCGAGCAACATCCGCCCCGGAAACCGTCGGCGCGCGATCAGCCAGGCCAGCGCATAGGCCGCCGGCAAGCTCGCCAGAACCGCCACGATGCTCACCTTCAGCGACAGGGCGATCACCGCCCATTCGGCTGCCGACAACCAGCCGCTCATCGGCTTGCGGAAAAGCCGTGACGGGCAAGGATTGCCTGACCTGCGGGGGATGCGAGGTAGGCAGCAAACTCCGCGGCCTCGGGATGGGGCGATCCGGCCAGAACCGCCAGTGGATAGCGGATCGGCGCGTGCAGCTCGGGATCGACCTCCGCCAGCACCGCCACCTTGTCCGAAGCCAGTGCATCAGTGGCATAGACAATACCCAGCTCAACCTCGCCCCGCTCGACCAAAGCCAGCGCGGCGCGCACGTTTTCAGCCGGAACGAGCCGGTCGGCCAGATCCTCCGCCAGACCCATCCGCGTGAGCGCCGCCATGGCGTAACGCCCCGCTGGCACCGTCTCGGGCTCAGCGATGGCAAGGTGGCCGGAAAACCCGTCCAATGCCGCACGGGTATCAGACCTGCCCTCACTCGGCGTATCCGGTGCCACCAGCACAAGCGTGTTGCCCGCAATGGTGCGCCGCGTATCGGGCCGCAGCAAGCGCTGTTGCTCCATCCAGTTCATCCACTGCTCATCGGCAGTCACGACCAGATCGGCAGGCGCGCCTTCAGCCGCCTGACGGGCCACGACCGCGCTCGACGCGAAGGACAGAAGCGGTCGCGCATGGCCTGTGGCGGCCCAGTCATCGGCGGCCTCCTCCAGCGCTTCCTGCATGCTCGCCGCTGCCAGCACTACCGGCCCATCTCTTGCCTCGCGGTCAGGCTGGCAAGCGGCCAGAAGCAAGCTGCCCAGCACCAGGAAAAGTGAGAAAATTGACCGAAAACTGCGCATGCAGTGAGCGCTATATATGCTTGTATACAGCAGGTCCATCGCAAACGAGAGCCAGCAGAGGCGCGCCTACTGCCCCTGCGCTTCGACCTGCGACGCGATGCGCCCCTTGCGCCCGCGCCAGCGCTTGCTCTTCGACACCCCCGCGCGCAGCGCAAACTCGCGCGGCCGCCGGATCGGCACGCACAGCACACAGCGTACGCCTTCGGGCTCGAAAGACAGTTCGACCGGATTGCTCAATTCATGGGCGACGATGCGCTGGATCAGATCGGTGCCAAAGCCGCGCCCACGATCCTGCTTCACCGGAGGCCCGCCGCGTTCCAGCCACTCGATCCGCACCAGTTCTGGGCTCGCCAGCTCCCATGTTACCCGCAGGTTGCCGTCGGGCACGCTCAACGCGCCATATTTGGCGGCATTGGTGGCCAGTTCGTGCACGGCGAGCCCGAGCGACAAGGCCTCGTTCGGTGCGAGGTTCACGGCCTCACCTTCGATAATCAGTGTGTGATCGCCGCTGGTGGCATAGGGCAGCAACTCAGCCTCGATCACCGCACCAACCGGGGTAGATCCCCAGTCAGACTGGGTAAGCAGGTCATGCGTGGCCGACAGCGCGCGGATACGCCCGGTGAGCGAATCGGCGAAGCTGTCGAGATCCTCGCTGCGGCGGCGGGTGAGCGAGATGATGGAAAGCACATTGGCGAGCGTGTTCTTGACCCGATGGTTCAACTCGCGCGTGAGCGAATTACGGATTGACGCCTGCTCGCCATACCATGCCAGGGTCGCCTCATCCTCCTCTGCCTGCTGGGTGAGCAGGCGCACCACCACGGCCAGCAAACTCGCCACCAGCAGGCCGAAGATCAGCGTTGCCAAGGCAAGGCCGGATAGCAGCCCTTCCCCGCTGCGGCTCACCACCAGCAGCCAGGTGTTGTTGGCAATGGTCACCTCGCGGCGGCTGAGATGGGCATCGGGTGCCTCTTGCTCGATCGTGCTCGCCAGCAGCGTGCCGGGGTTGGCCCGGCCGCCATCGAACAGCTGGACGCCGAACTGCCCCGCCTCTTCCAGCTCAAGTGCCGCATGGAGGAACTGTTCGGCGCTAAAGGGGCTGTAAATATAGCCCTTGAGTGCCCGTCCGCCCGGCGCTGGAGCATAGACGGGCATGTAAATCAGAAAGCCCGGTGCATCGGCGGCACCGTCCTGTTGGAGGACGACCGCGTCGCTCGCTGTCGGGGTGGCCGAGACGGCAGCCTCGATCATGGCCGAACGGCGTATGGGTTCCGAATACATGTCGAAGCCGAGCGCGCGGAGCGCCCGTTCGTTTTGCGGATGAAGGTAAGTAACGGGAACGGCGAAGGGCTGGCTGCCATCTGGCCGCGGGTAGAGCGGATGCGGCGAGCCATAGTCACGCTCCATCAAGGCGTTGAACGCTTCTTCCTCGCCCGGACGGACCACTGTAGCCCAGCCGATCCCGTCGTTGCCGCGGAAGTCGGAATCGAGCCGCAGTTCCGACACGAAGCGGCGGAACTCCGCTTCGGGAACGTCGCCGAGGGTCGAAAGCAGGGCGGCTCCGGCGCGCAGGTAGGCGCCCGAAGCATTGGCGCGTCGCTCCAGCGCAGAGGCGATCGCGTCAGTGCGCGCGCTGAGCTGTGTCGCGGAACGCTGGGCCTCGCCGCGCTCGATGGCAACAGCACTGAGCAGGGCAATAGCGGTGATCAGCAGAAAAATGCCGAGCGGCAGGGCGCGCGGGAACTGGACCAGCCACCGCTTCGCACCCTTGCGTCTACCCTGCTGCTGATGACTCACCAAACGCCCTTTTTTGCCCCGGATGCGGCCACAATTACCACTTGCGACATCCTGCAACTGCCCATATCCGGATTGGCCCTCGTGGCAAAATCACCGGTCGATTTTTGTCTATGTTCATTTCGGGGAACCAGACGGGGGCCGTTTCGTTCCAACAAAGCCAATTCATTTGCCCATCAGCAATGGGCCCATACATACTCATGGAAAAGTGCGAACAGCGATGAAGAAAGGCCAGCCCGGCAAGGATAAAACGATGGATGAACCAGAATGGGCCAATGGGCTCAAACAACTCTATGACTCCGTCGTGGATGAACCCCTGCCCGATACCTTTCGTGACCTTCTGGCGAAACTCGACGGTGGCGCACAAGGAGAAAGCAGCGCGCACAAATGAGCGCCTCTGTCAAAGAAACGCCGCGCCGTCGCGAGCGTAGCGAAGCTGATCGCAGCGATTTCAAACGCGAACTGACCGAAGTGATCCCGCACCTGCGCGCCTTTGCCCGCGGTTTGTGCGGCAGGCCCGACATGGCCGACGACCTCGTGCAGGAAGCCTTGATGAAAGCCTGGGCGGCGCAAGAGCGATTCGAGCCCGGCACCTCCATGCGCGCGTGGACCTTCGTAATCCTGCGCAACGCTTATCTCACCGACATGCGGCGCAATCGCTTCCGCGGCGAATATGATGAAGGCGTGGCCGAACGCACACTGACCGCTCCGGCCGATCAGGAAGAGCCGATGCACCTTTCGGACATGCACCGCGCCTTGCTCACGCTGCCTGCCGAACGGCGCGAGGCCCTCCTGCTGGTTGGCGCGGGCGGCTTCTCCTACGAAGAGGCAGCAGAGATTTGCGGCTGCGCCGTGGGCACGATCAAGAGCCGCGTGGGCCGTGCCCGGTCCGCGCTTACGGCGATGCTCGAAAGCGGCGACATTCCTGACCGGTCGACCGACGACCCGTCCGCCCACAGCGCCATCCTCGATGAACTCGGGAAGGTCGCCGCCGGGCTGGGCGTGGCGGAACCGACGCGATGACGAGCGGCGGGTGAGCGACGAGCCAGCGGGCCGCACGGCTGAAACAGATCCCCAGCCCTTGCCCGGCCAGCAACTGAGCTTTGCGGCCCAGGAACTGCGCCTCATTTCGGCGCTGGTGTTCCTGATGGCCGTGGGGCTGTTCTTCGCCCTGCCCTTTGTGCTGTCAATCGGCTCGGTGGTGTTTCTGCCGCTGGTTTCGGCCGTAATCCTGACGATCATACTCTCCCCCTTGGCAGACAAGCTGTCCAGCTGGGGCGTGCCCAATTTCCTCGCCTCGCTGCTGGCGTTACTAGTCTTTCTCGGTGTGCTGGCTCTGGCGCTCACGGTTGTGCTGCAGCCGGCGGCGACGCTGTTCGATGATGTGCCCGCCATGATTGCGCAGGTGCAAAAACACTTTGCCGAACTCCGCATGGCATTCAGCTGGGTGACCGACCTCAATCAGCAGCTCGGCGGGTTTGACGAGGGCGAGGAAGTGCGCGAGGTGGTGCTCGCAACGCCAAGCTTCCTCGAGCAGCTGGCCTTTGCCACACCTACCGTACTGCTGGAGGTGCTGCTCACCTTCATGATGGCGTTCTTCATGATCGAGGCGCGCATTCGCCTGCGCCGCCGTCTGCTGCTTGACCGTCAGCAGGTGGGAGCGAGCCTCAAGGCCGCACGCGCCATGCGCGAGGTGCAGGATCGGGTGGCGGCCTATATTCTCACCGTCGGCCTCATCAACACCTGTGTCGGCATCGTGGTAACGCTGGGCGCCTGGATCATGGGTCTTGACGCGCCGATGATGTGGGGCGGCCTTGCCGCGCTGCTCAATTTCGTGCCCTATGTCGGCCCTTTGATGATGATCGGGCTGCTCTCGCTGTTCGGCATCGGTTCGGCGGACCACCTGCTCGTCGGGCTCATTCCGGCGGCGGCCTATCTCGGGTTGCACACTGTCGAAGCCAATATCGTGACGCCAGCCGTACTGGGCGCGCGCTTTACGATGAACCCGGTGCTGATCCTGCTCGCGCTGACCTACTTCGGGTGGATCTGGGGCGTGGCAGGCGCACTGCTGTCGGTGCCGATCCTGCTGACGCTGACCGCGCTGATCGACCACCTCGGGCGGCCCAACTTCATCGGCTTCCTGTTCGGCGAACCCTTGTTCGCCGCCAACGTGCTCGATCTCCAAAACGAAGACTGAGCGCAGATACGAAAAGACCCGCAGTGGCCTGATGCCAGAGCGGGTCTTCGCGAACTTTACTGGTCAGTCAGATCAGGCCGGATAGGCCCAGGCCGAACCGCGAGCGAGGTTATCGGCCGCAAAATCCCAGTTCAGGTGACCGTCGACCACCGCCGAGAGATAGCTCGGGCGGGCGTTCTGATGATCGAGGTAGTAGGCGTGCTCCCACACATCGATCGTCAGCAGCGGGTTGTAGCCGCTGTCGGCCAGCGTGTCGCCATCGTGGGTTTCTTCGATCGAGAGCTTTCCATCCTTCTCGGCCAGCCAGACCCACCCGCTGGCGAAGTGACCGGCACCACGATCCTTCAGCTTGGTCTTCAGCTCGTCGAGCGAACCGAAAGCTTCGTCGATCTTGCTGGCCAGATCGCCCGAGGGGCCGCTGGTCGAGGGGGCGAGAGAATGCCAGTAGAAGCCGTGGTTCCAGCTCTGCGCCGCATTGTTGAACAGGCCCTGGTTCGAACCGCGCGCGGCCACGATCACATCTTCAAGCGGCTTGCCATCAAGCTCGCCACCTTCGATCGCGGCGTTGGTCTTGTCGATATAGGCCTTGTGATGCTTGCCGTGGTGGTAGCCCAGCGTCTCAGCGGTGATCGCGGGGGCGAGCGCTTCGCTGTCGTAGGGCAGGTCGATAAGGGTGAATGCCATTGTATGGTCCTTCCTGTCTCTCGGGGTCGTGAATGATTTCCCAACGCGTGAACCGCCGCCGGGTTGCATATGCAAGACAATGATCCATCTCGGGCGTGACAAGCCCGATTTCAAGCGGCAAAGCAGGCTAACCACGCGCATTTCGGCAAGTTCAGGGGAAACAATGGGACGCACCTACTTCGGAACCGACGGCATTCGCGGCCGCGCCAACGGCAACAAGTTGACCGCGTCGCTCGCGATGAAGGTAGGCATGGCGGCAGGGCAGCACTTCCTGCGCGGAGATCACCGCCACCGGGTAGTCATCGGCAAGGACACGCGCCTTTCGGGCTACATGATGGAGAACGCGCTGGTGGCGGGTTTCACCAGCGTGGGAATGGACGTCATCATGACCGGCCCGCTACCCACCCCCGCCGTGGCCCTGCTCGCGCGCGAGATGCGTGCCGACCTCGGTGTGATGATCTCGGCCAGTCACAATCCGTTCGGTGACAACGGCATCAAGCTGTTCGGTCCCGACGGCTTCAAGCTATCCGACGAGGACGAAGCGCAGATCGAGAAACTTATGGGCCAGGACCAGACCCTGGCCGAGGGTGCCGAGATCGGCCGAGCACGCCGAATCGAGGATGCGCGCGGTCGCTATATCCACGCCGTGAAGCAATCGCTGCCGAGCAACGTACGGCTCGACGGGCTGAAGATCGTGGTCGATTGCGCACATGGCGCGGCCTATCAGGTCGCCCCCACCGCGATCTGGGAGCTGGGTGCAAAGGTGATCGCCATGGGCGTTTCGCCCAACGGCCTCAACATCAACGACGGCGTCGGCTCGACCTCGCTCGATGCGGTAAAGGCCAAGGTGGTCGAAGATGGCGCCGATCTCGGCATTGCGCTCGATGGCGATGCTGACCGGCTGATCGTGATCGACGAAAAGGGCGAGGCAGTCGATGGCGACCAGATCATGGCGCTGATCGGATCGCGGCTTGCCGAACAGGGCCAGCTCAAGGGCGGCGGCGTGGTCGCCACGGTAATGAGCAACCTCGGGCTCGAACGCTTCCTTGATGCGCGCGGTCTGTCGCTGGTGCGCGCCAAGGTGGGTGACCGCTATGTGCTCGAAGCGATGAAGGCGGGCGGCTACAACGTGGGCGGCGAACAGTCGGGCCATATGATCCTGCTTGATCACGCCACCACCGGAGATGGCACCGTGGCCGCGCTGCAAGTGCTGGCAGCGCTGGTACAGAGCGGCAAGCCCGCGAGCGAGCTACTCCACCTGTTCGATCCGGTGCCGCAGCTGCTCAAGAACGTGCGCTATGATGGCGGCGATCCGCTTGCCGCCGATAGCGTGCAGGCAGTGATTGCCGAGGCCGAACGCGAGTTGTTCGGCAAGGGTCGGCTCGTCATCCGCAAGTCGGGCACCGAACCCTTGGTGCGCGTGATGGCCGAGGGCGACGACGGAGCCCAGGTCGAAGCGGTGGTGGACCGGATATGCGATGCGGTGAAGGCGGCGGCCTAGCCAACCCCGCTCGTCCTGAGCTGGTCGAAGGATTGTCCTTTTCTTCGCAGCGACGTACCCAAAGGAAGAACGGCCCTTCGGAAGCGAAGCTGTCGCGCAGCGACACCAGCTCAGGGCGAGCGGAGACAGGAATCATGAGCCATGCCCGCCCACCCCGCGTTCTGGTAATCGCCGGCTCGGACAGTTCCGGCGGCGCAGGGATTCAGGCCGACATCAAGACCATCACCATGCTCGGCGGCTATGCGATGACCGCGATCACCGCCGTCACCGCGCAGAACACCCGCGGCGTTCGCGGGGTCGAGGCGCTGTCGCCGGACTTCGTGGCCGCACAGATCGATGCCTGCATGGAAGACATCGGCGTAGAGGCGGTGA
The DNA here is from genome assembly GCA_027311945.1 of Erythrobacter sp. Classification (GTDB taxonomy): domain Bacteria; phylum Pseudomonadota; class Alphaproteobacteria; order Sphingomonadales; family Sphingomonadaceae; genus Alteraurantiacibacter. Next base: position 209,228 of record DAICXZ010000006.1, on the reverse strand, counting down.
AGATCGGGATGCTCGGCAGCACCGATATCGCCGAGGTCGTGGCCGACCGGCTGGAAGACCTGCCCTGCCCGATCGTGTTCGATCCGGTGATGGTGGCTACCAGCGGCTCGGTGCTCGCAGACGAGGCAACCATCGCCGCGTTCGAATGGCTGATGGAGCTGGCGACACTGACCACGCCCAACGTGCCCGAACTCAAGGCGCTCGGCGGCGCGGCGGCGCTGAAGGACAAAGGGATCGCGTTCCTTGCCAAGGGCGGCGATGCCGATGGTCCGATGGTGGAAGACCGGCTCGTGCGCCCCGGTCAGCCCGACAAGGTGTGGAGCGAGGCGCGCATCGTCACCCGCCATACCCACGGCACCGGCTGCACCTTGTCGAGCGCTATCGCCACGCACCTTGCGCGCGGGTTGCCGCTGGAGGAAGCGATCGAGAAGGCCCGCCAGTTCGTGCGCGAGGCGCTCCACGCCGCGCCCGGTTATGGTGGCGGCGCGGGGCCGATGGGGCATCAGGCGGTGCGGTTGGACTACCCCTCCAGCTCGTAAAACTTCGCAATGTGCTTCCACGCCTGCTCGGCCGTCTCGACCCGCTGAAACAGGTCGAGATCGGCGGCATTGATCGTGCCTTCCTCCACCAGCGCCTCGAAGTTGATCACGCGGTCCCAGAAGCTCTTTCCGAACAGCAGTACCGGGATCGGCTTCATCTTGCCTGTCTGGATCAGGGTGAGCAGCTCGAACAGCTCGTCGCAGGTGCCGAACCCGCCGGGGAACACCGCCACGGCCCGCGCACGGATCAGGAAGTGCATCTTGCGCAGCGCGAAATAGTGGAAGTTGAGCGAGAGATAGGGCGTCACATAGGCATTGGGCGCTTGTTCGTGCGGCAGCACGATGTTGAGCCCCACGCTCTCCGCCCCGGCCTCGCTCGCGCCGCGGTTGGCCGCCTCCATGATCGAGGGGCCACCGCCGGAGCAGATCACGAACTGGCGCAGGCCATTCTCGATGATGCTCTTTTCGCTCACCAGCTTCGCCAGCTTGTGCGCCTCGACATAGTAGCGCGACTTTTCAGCCAGCTTCTCGGCGATTTTCTTCTCTTCGGGCGTCTTCGCGCGCGCCATCACATCGTCGATCTGCTCGGGCGCGGGGATGCGCGCCGAGCCATACATTACCAGCGTCGAGCCAACCCGCGCCTCTTCCAGCACCATCTCGGGCTTGAGAAGTTCGAGCTGGAAACGCACCGGGCGCAGTTCCTCACGCAGCAGGAACTCGGTGTCGCGGAAGGCCAGCTTGTAGCTCGGATGGCGCGTTTGCGGAGTATCGTCGGGCGCGCTGTCGGCAAAACTCGCTTCGGCATCGGCATGGTAGAACTTGTGGTCGACCAAATCGTGGTCGTGCGGCTTCTCGCTCACAGGCGGTCCTCTTTTCGCTTCTGGCGGAGTCCGCCTAGAGGTTCACCGGGCAAGACGGAAGAGAAGATGGCGGAGACGATCGCTATAAGGAAAATCCCCTAGTCTACCCTTCCCGGTCCTCAACCATGAATGGCTAGCGGGTGAAAGACAGGCATGGTGGAAGGACAAGGCGCGAATGGCGGGACTCGAAAGCACGCTGATCAAGGCCAACGGTGCATTGAAGCGTGGAGATGCCGACACGGCGCGCGCTCTCTACGAGGAGGCGCTGGCGCGCTATCCGCGCAACAAGCGGCTGCGCCTCGCGCTCGACCAGCTCGACACCGGCAATGATGCGCAGCTTGCGCTCGACAAGATGGTGGCGGCCTACAAGGCTGGCGAGATGGCCGATGCGGCGCGGATCGGCGAGGCGCTGTGCCGTACCCATCCGGGCAAGCACGCCATTCACAACCTTCGCGGGGCTGCGCTGCTGCAGCTGGGCGACCTCGCCGCAGCGCGCGACGCCTTCCAGTGTGCCCGCGACCTTGCCCCCGGTGATGCCGCTTGCACGAACAATCTCGGCATCACGCTTTCGCGCATGGGCGAGAAAGAGGCGGCCGAGCAGCTTTATCGCGAAGCCATCGTGATCGACCCGGCCTATATCGACGCGCGCTACAACCTCGCCCACGTGCTCCAGGAGCGCGGGCACGACGAAGAGGCCGAAGCGGCTTACAATGAATGCCTCGCAATGGTGCCCGATCACGCCGATGCGCACTACAATTTCGGCAACCTGCTCGCCGCGCAGAAGCGCCACGAGGAGGCGCTCGTCCAGTTCCGCGAGGCTGCCCGCATCCGCCCCGATCACGCCGACACGCACAACAACATGGGCGCAGAGCTACAGGCGCTGCACCGACCCGAAGAAGCTGTGGCCGCTTACGACCGCGCGCTGGCATTGCAACCGGACGACACGAAGGTGCTGATCAACCGCGGCAAGGCGCAGGTGTCCACTGGCGCGCTGCCCGATGCCATCTCAAGCTTCCGCACTGTGCTTCGGCACGAACCGCTGAAAGCTGAGGCCCACCTCCACGCGCTGTTCCAGGAAGCGCACATCTGCGACTGGCACGCGCGCGGCGATTTCGCGCAGTTGCCGCCCTCGCAGCTCGGCGCCTTGCAACCCTTCGCGGCCTTCCCTTTTGCCGACGATCCCGTGCGCCAGCTCGCCCATGCCAAGGCCCATGCGGCCAAGGTCTTCCCGGTCGTGGCGGCAACTGCGCCCACCCCGCCCCCTTCGAGCGACGGACGCATCCGCATCGGCTACTTCTCGGCCGACTTCCACGATCACGCCACCATGTACCTGATGGCCGGCCTGCTGCGCGAGCATGACCGCAGCCGCTTTGCCATTCACGCCTACAGCTACGGCCCCGCGCGCGAAGGCGATGCGATGCGCGCCCACGCCCGCGCCCACTGCGACAGCTTCACCGAAATCGCCCATCTGTCCGACGCTCAGGTGGCCGAGAAAGCCCGCGCCGACGGGCTCGACATCGCGGTCGACCTCAAGGGCTATACCCGCTTCACGCGTTCAGGGATGTTCGGCCACCGCCTCGCCCCCGTGCAGGTCAACTATCTGGGCTATCCCGGCTCGCTCGGCCATCCGGCGATGGATTATTTGATCGCCGACCCGGTCACCGCACCGGCAGGCTACGAACAGTACTTCACCGAGAAGCTGGTGCGCCTGCCGGACTGTTATCAGCCCAACGACGACCAGCGCGCGATCATCGCCGACACGCGGACCCGCGCCGACCACGGGCTACCCGAGCAAGGCTTCGTGTTCTGCTCGTTCAACCACACCTATAAAATCGGGCCGCAAGAGTTCGATATCTGGATGCGTCTTTTGAGGGAGGTCGAGGGATCAGTCCTGTGGCTGCTGCGCTCGAACGAATGGGCCGAGGGCAACCTCGCCCGCGAGGCGGCAGATCGCGGCGTTGATCCCGCGCGCATCGTCTTCGCACCCGACCTGCCGCACAACGAGCATCTCGGCCGCCTGATCCATGCCGACCTGTTTCTCGACAGCTTCGCCGTCAATGCCCACACCAGCGCTTCCGATGCGCTGTGGGCGGGCCTGCCGGTGCTGACGATGGCCGGGCGGCAGTTTCTCTCGCGGGTTGCGGCAAGCCTGGTCAGCGCTGCGGGTGTGCCCGAGCTGGCTACCAGCGATGCTGCTGCTTATGAAGCCAAAGCGCTCGAACTCGCGACAAATGCCGAGGCTATGGCGCAAGTCCGCCAGCAGCTCGCGGCAGGCCGCACCGAGGCTCCGCTGTTCCGCTCGGCGCCCTATGCACGACAGCTCGAGGCGGCTTTTGCCGCGATGCACGAACGACAAGTGGCCGGGATCGCTCCCGACCACCTGACGATCGACTGACCGGGCTGACCGACCTAGTCGGTCGGCGCGATCTTTACACTCGCAAGGTCAAGCGCAGGCATCAGGGCCACCTGACAGGCGAGACGCGAGCCAGGCTCGCGGTGATCGGAGCCGTCCAGCAGGCCGCTCTCATCGTCCGAGATCGGCGACAGCAGCGGCAGCACGGCCTCGTCGAGGATCACATGGCAGGTGGCGCACGAACAATGCCCCCCGCACAGTGCGAACCCGTCGGTCAGGCCATAGTCGCGGATCGCTTCCATCAGCGTGCCATCGGGCGTGGTCTTGATGGCGTGGGGCTTTCCTTCGCGGTCGGTAACGGCAAGCGTAATCATCGAACAATGCTCCTGCTGGCGCGGATCGCGCCGGGTGTGGTTGGATAGAAAAGGGGTGTTTTGGCGGAGCGCGTTCAGCTCGCCCGGCCGGGCTGCGCTGCCTCTGGCGCCACAGCCTTCATCTCGGCCAGTTCCAGATTGAGAGCGCGCTTGAGTGTCCGCCTGAACAGGAAGGGCTCGAGGAAGCGACCGAGGATATAGAGAAACAGGAACAGCCCAGCCAGAACGTAGGAGGGGGTGGTCGGGAGCTTCTCTTTCTTCTGCTCGCCCTCTTCCTCCATTCGTTGTTTCTTCTGCTCCAGCGTTTCCGGAGCCGGAGCACCTAGCGCCTCGTCGATCCAGTGATGCGGCGCGGGCTCCTCGTCTTCTTCCTTGTCTGCTTCGCCCTCGGACTGGACTGCCTCCGCCTTGCGATCTTCCCAGTGGTTGATGGCAACGGCGATCTGCGCGAAACCGACGAAGAACAGCGGAGCCAGCAGCACCAGCGCCAGCGCGTTGCTCTTCACGTCATAAAGAACCTTGGTAAGCCCGCCGTGCTGTTCCACAGTGAACATGCCTTGGGAGAAGGTTGCCAGCCTATCCTGCGCCGCCGGATTGCCTTTCACGTAAGTCAGCGTGTTGTCTCCGAAGTCGCACTCGGTCGTATCCTTGTCGACCAGCGGCTGAAGCCGCGCGAAAGTCTCTTCGGTCGTCAGTGGCGGCTCGATCGCGATCTCACCTCGGCTGCGCCAGGCCCAGTCGATGAAAGGCAGGTTCACTGTAGCATTCTCCGGATCTTGGCGAGCAGGCACAAGCCGACCGGCCTGCCCATGAGGGGGCAAGATGGTGACTGTGTGCTTGCGGTGATTTGGGAGGAGGTGCCCCCGGCCCGCGTGTCAGGCCGGGGGTGGGGTATTACTCAGCGGGTACGGCGCTCGGCTTGTCGGACTTGGAGCGGAACCATTCCCTGACGGTGTTGTACCCTTCGGTGAAAGGATAGTGCATGGCTTCCTTGATCGTCATCCGGCGGCCGCCTTCCATCCCGAGCTGCTCGGCTTCGCCATCGATGCAGGTGCCAAACATGCGATCGAAGATGATCCAGGTCGAACCGTAGTTGCTGCGGCTCGCCTCGTAATCCTGCGAGTGGTGGACACTGTGGTGCTCGGTGGTGTTGAACAGGAAGCGCCACCAGCCCGGCGTGTTGAAGCGCACGTTGATGTGCTGATAGGTGCCGATGGCGAGGCCGAAGGTGCCCGCCAGCAGGGCCGCACGCGGCAGGAAGTCGAAGAAGCCGCCGACGCCCAGGCCGATCAGGAACAGCTCCACCGGGTTGCCGACCGCACCCTTGTTGATGTTGAGCTGGGTGATGTAGTGGTGCGGCGCGTGAGTCAGCCACAGCGGATACCAGTTGTGCATTCCGCGGTGCATCCAGTACTGGCCGAAGTCGAACAGCAGCGAGATCGCCAGCGCCTGGATCAGCAGCGGCATCCCGGCGAACCAGTCCAGCTTGCTCCAGTCGGCCGCGCCCTGCACCACCTCGATGATGACGTCATCACCCAGATAGGCGCCCATCATGCGGACGACTGTGTAGCCCATCCCGACGTAGAACAGGTCGGTGACGAACTCCTTCCAGGTCAACATCCAGCTGCGGTGCCGCGGCGCCATGAATTCCAGCGCAATCAGGAACACCTTGAAGCTGAGACTGATGATGATGGCGGTCTGCGCTGTGGCAATGGAGTTTGGCGCGTAATACCAGAACGCCAGCAAGGCGAGCAGGCTCGCGGGCTGAAAATAGGTGAAGAAGGCGACCTTCCACGGCCCTCCCTCCACCTTGGGTATATTTTCCCAACCCACCGTCACCGGTGCCTGGGTGCCAATAATCCTGTTTCCTACTTTAACCCCGGCCATGCCTATTCTCCACTGGCCGGGCCTTTGCGGCCCGGGCGATTGCAGAATCTCTCCCGGCGAACATTATGCTCTAATGGCTTGAATGAGAGGCTATAGGTATTAACGATCAGGTCAAGCGTAATAACGAAAGAAAAGTGACTTTCTGTGATTCAAGCCCAAACGATCACGGCTTAACCGCGCGCGATATAAGCACGCCAGCTGCCCAGAGCCGTGATATCCTCCGCTCCTTCGGTCGCGCGCGGCTCGGCAACAAATCCCTTAACGCTGGTGCCGTCGGCAAGCGTCACGGTGCCGATGGCAAGCGGTGCGGGAACCTCGGCGGTGAAGCTGCCGAAAGCGGCGACATCCAGTTCGTAAACTTCGACCGCGATGGCCGCGCCATCCTCGCTGTAGACCAGCGCGGGCTTGGGCGGCGTGCTATTGGCCATGGCATAGAGGCGATAGGTCGGCGCGGTTTCGGTTGCACAGACGAATTTTGCCTCGCGCGAGGTCAGCTGCCAGTGAAGCGGCATGTCCTTGAGGTGCGCGCCAACGACGGCCAGTTTCACGGTTTCCATCTTTCCCTCCATGTCGAGCGGCGGCGGAGCAGGCAGCTCCGCTCCGGCGAGATAGGTTTTTCCGGCCTCCACCAGCGCCAGGTCGCTGCCGGCCGGGCCGATCAGCGTGATGCCGAAGCCCGTGCCATTGGCGCGCCGGCCCGCCGGCAGCGCGAGCGCCGCCATGTCGAGCAGGTTTACGAAATTGGTGTAAGCGCCGAGGTTCGAATTCAGCGCAACCGGCGCAGCGGCCAGTTCGCTCACCCGATAGGTGGTGCCGGTGGTCGGGAAGGCGAGCATCCCGATGTCTTGCCACATCTGCTCGGCCTGTCGTTGCAAGGCGGCGAGGCGATAGATGCCGTTGAACAACGCGACCGCCGAAATGTCTTCACCCGGCGCGACCACGGTGCTGACCGTGGGGTCGATGGCCTCAGGGTTGCTTTTCAGCAGGCTCTCGATGGCGGCAGTGCGTTCGGCCACCCATGGTCCGGAATAGAGCAAGGCCGCAGCCTCGGAAAGGAAGGCGGTGTCGATCTCGACGATCTCGCCCTGCTCCGCCAACCGCTCCAGCGCCTTGTCATAGAGATACTCCGAGCGGGCATCGCCGAAGAACTGACGCTGATGGCGCAACGGCACCCCAATGTGCATCGCGGGAAGCGGGCAATCCACCAACGGCTTCGAATAGGGATCGACCGGATCGAACCCGGCGATCACCTGATCGACCAGCGCGGCATCTTCGAGCTTGTCGGTAAACACCGAGATACAATCAAGTGTACGGCACGCGGGGACGAGTCCCTGCGTGCTCCAGCGCCCCTTGCTCGGCTTCAGGCCAACCAAGTGGTTGAACGCGGCAGGCACGCGGCCCGAACCGGCGGTATCGGTGCCCAGCGCAAAGGCCACCAGCCCCGCCGCCACGGCCACCGCCGAACCAGAACTCGATCCGCCACTCACATAGGCTAGGTTCGAGGTATTGCGCGGAACGCCATAGGGGCTGCGGGTGCCGACAAGCCCGGTGGCGAACTGGTCGAGGTTGGTCTTGCCGACACAGATCGCGCCCGCCGCCAGCAGCTTGCGCACCACCGTCGCCGAATCGCCGGGCTCGTAGGCAAAGTCCGGACAAGCGGCGGTCGTCATGAAGCCGAGTACGTCGATATTGTCCTTCACCGCGAAGGGCACGCCCGCCAGTGGCAGGCTCTGGCCCGCAGCGATACGCGCATCGACCGCCTGCGCTGCTGCCAGCAAGGCCGAAGGCTCGGCGCGGCTGATCCACGCCTGCGGCTGAACCTTGTCATAGACGGCGAGCCGTTCGAGCACATCGGCGATCACGTCCTGCGCCGAGGCTTCCCCGGCGTTGACGGCAGCGGCGATGGCACCCGCGCTCTGGCGTTCGAGCGTGCTCATGCCTCCGCCTCCAGCGCCAGCAGCGGCGCGCCGGGGGTGATGTTCTGCGCCTCTTCGATGTAGAGCGCGGAGATGGTCCCCGCAGCGGGGCTTTCGAGCGGGCATTCCATCTTCATCGCCTCGATCACGGCGATGGTCTGGCCTGCCTCGACCGTGTCGCCCTGCTTGACGAGCAGCTTCCACACGTTGCCGCCAAACGGGGCCTCGACCACCTCGGAACCCTCAGGCACTTCGACAGCAGGCTCGTCCTGAGCCGCGCCCTCCGCGTCCTCAACCAGTTCGGACACGCGGTCGAACTCGCCGTTGCGCTCCCACTCGGCGCGTTCGGCGTCGAAGGCGGCCTGGCGGTGCTCCTGAAAGGCACTGATCGATTCGGCGTTGTCGTCGAGGAACTGGCGGTAGTCAGCCAGCCGGAACTCCGAATGCTCGACCTCGATGCTGCGGCGTCCGGCGGGGAAATCGCGCCGCCATTCCTCCAGCTCCTCGGCGCTCACTTCATAGAAGCGTATCTGATCGAAGAAACGCAGCAGCCACGGCTTGCCATCGACGAAGGCGTCAGTCTGGCGATAGGTGTTCCACACCTGAATGGTGCGCCCGAACAGCTGATAGCCGCCCGGCCCCTCCATCCCGTAGATGCACATATAAGCGCCGCCGATGCCCACCACGTTGGGCGGCGTCCATGTGCGCGCAGGATTGTACTTCGTCGTCACCAGCCGGTGGCGTGGATCGACCGGCGTGGCGACCGGCGCGCCGAGATAGACGTCGCCCAGCCCCATCACCAGATAGCTGGCGTCGAACACGATGGAGCGCACCGCGTCCTCATCATCCAGCCCGTTGATGCGGCGGATGAACTCGATGTTGTCGGGGCACCAGGGCGCGTCCTTGCGCACGGCGGCGATGTACTTCTCGATCGTTTCGAGGGTCGCCGGATCGCGCCAGCTCAGCGGCAGGTGGACGATGCGCGAGGGGATGGTGAAATCGTCGAGTTCGCCCAGTTCCTCTTCCGCCGCGATCAGTGCGGCCAAGGCTGAGGCCTGATCGAGTTGCTTGCCATCAAAGTGCAGCTGCAACGAACGGATGCCGGGCACGATGTCGATCACGCCCGCCAAGCCCTGGGCCTCAAGCACCGTCATCAGCGCGTGAACGCGGATGCGCAGCTCCAGATCGAGCACGATGGGGCCATATTCGACAAGTATGTTGCGGTCGCCCTGCTGGCGATAGACGGTGCGCGGACGGTGCCCGCTGGCGTCTGTCTGAGCGAGCACGGGCGAGAGGTCAGCCACGGCCTTTCCGCTCTCCGCCACCTCGGGCTTGCCGAAAGCGAGCGGCTCGCGGTTGGCGGCCTCGGCGGTTTCGATGTCGACCGGCACGAAGCGCAAGCGGTTGCCCGGTGCCAGCTGGCCGATCTTCCACCGGTCCGCCGCGATCACCACGAAGGGGCAGACGAAACCGCCCAGCGATGGCCCGTCAGGCCCGAGGATGATCGGCATGTCGCCGGTGAAGTCGACCGCGCCGATGGCATAGGGGTTGTCGTGGATGTTCGAGGGGTGAAGCCCCGCCTCGCCGCCATCCTTGCGCGCCCATTCGGGCTTGGGGCCGACCAGCCGCACGCCGGTGCGGTTGGAGTTGTAGTGCACCTTCCACTCGGCCTCGACCACGCTGGCGATGTCGCCATCGGTGAAGAAGTCGGGCGCGCCGTGGGGGCCATACATCACGCGGATTTCCCAGCGCTGGCCATAGTCCTCCTGCGCGCCGACACCCTCTGCAAGCGCCGGATCGACCGCAGCGCCGCCAAGGTGCAGCGTATCGCCTGCAAGCAGACGCCGCGCGGCATGACCGCCGAACTGGCCCAGCTCGAAGGTCGAATGGCTATCGAGATAGGGCGCGATGTCGAGGCCGCCTGCAAACAGGATATAGCCGCGCATGCCCCCGCCGCTCACCCGGCCAAGGGCCAGCGTCTGCCCCTCGGCAACGTCGAATGGCACGCCGCGCGTCACCGGCTCGCCATCGAGCTTCGCGCCGAAATCGGCCCCGGTCAGGCACAGCGTGGCAGGCGCGTTGAACTGGAGCGTCGGGCCGGTGAAGGTGACTTCGAGCCCCGCCGTACCTTCGGGATTGCCCAGCGCCAGATTGCCCATACGAAACGAGTTATCGTCCATCGGGCCTGACGGCGGAACGCCAATCGACCACAACCCCTCGCGGCCCGGCCAGTCCTGCACAGTAGTCGCCGTGCCGCCCGAAATCACGCGGACCGAGCGCGGGTGATAGCCCACGGTGTCGAGCATCCGGGTGTAGACCTGCCCGGTCTCGAACCGTTCGTCGCGCACGACGTCGCGTAGCCAGCGCAGGTTGGTCTCGATGCCGTCGATCCGGCTCTCGTCGAGCGCGCTTTGCATAGCCGCGATGGCGGCATCGCGGCTATCGGCATGGGTGATCAGCTTGGCGATCATCGGATCGTACCAGGCGCTGACCGTGCTGCCCGCCTCGCACCAGGTGTCCGCCCGGATGTTCGCCGGGAATTGCAGCGCGGTTAGCGTACCGGTGGTGGGGCGATAGTCGAGCGCCGGGTCTTCGGCATAGACGCGCACTTGCACCGCGTGGCCCTTGGGCTCGGGCGCGGGTCCGTCGAGGAAGGCATAGTCGCCAATCCCGCCGCGCAGCATCCACTCGACCAGATCAATCCCCATCACCTCTTCGGTAACGCCGTGCTCAACCTGGAGCCGGGTGTTCATTTCGAGGAAGTAGAATTCCTCACGCTCGGCATCGTAGAGGAACTCCACCGTTCCCGCCGAACGATAGTTGGCAGCCGCGGCCAGCCGCACCGCCGCCGCGAGCAGATCCTGGCGCACCGCTTGCGGCAAAAGCGGAGCGGGCGCTTCCTCGACCACCTTCTGGTTGCGCCGCTGCAGCGAGCAGTCGCGCTCGCCCAGCGCCATGACGCGGCCTTCACCGTCGCCGAAAATCTGCACCTCGATATGGCGAGCCCGCGCAATGTAGCGTTCGAGGAACACGCCCGCATCACCGAAGCTGGCCCCGCCCTGCCGCGCGACCCCGGCAAAGCCTTCGCGCACCTCGGCCTCGCTTTGGCAGATGCGCATGCCGATGCCGCCGCCGCCTGCCGTCGCCTTGAGGATGACGGGGTAGCCAATCGCATTGGCCGCCGCCGCCGCTTCGTCTTCATCGGTGAGGAGGTTGGTGCCGGGGGCCAGCGGGATCGCATGCTCTTCCGCCAGCGCGCGGGCGCTGTGCTTGAGGCCGAACACGCGGATATGGTCCGGCCGCGGGCCGACGAAGGCGATGCCCGCCGCCTCGCAGGCCTCGGCGAACTCGGCGTTCTCGGCAAGAAAGCCGTAGCCCGGATGTATCATCGTCGCGCCGGTTTCCTTGGCGGCGGCAATGATCGCGGGCACGTTGAGGTAACTCTCCGCCGCAGCCGCCGGGCCGATGCACACGGCGGCATCGGCCTGCGCAACGTGAAGCGATTCCGCGTCGGCCTCGGAATAGACCGCTACCGAGCGCAGCCCCATTTCGCGGACGGTGCGGATGATGCGGGTGGCGATCGCGCCGCGGTTGGCGATCAGAACCGTGCCCTTGCTCATGCCGAAACGATCATCCGCACCGGGGTGGGGTTGAAGGCGTTGCACGGGTTGTTGATTTGCGGACAATTCGAAACGACCACGATAATATCCATCTCTGCGCGCAGATCGACCGTGAGGCCGGGCGCGGAAATTCCGTCGACAATGCCAAGCGAGCCATCGGCTTCGACCGGCACGTTCATGAAGAAGTTGATGTTTGACACAATGTCGCGCTTGCCTCGCCCCTCGGTGAGGTTGGCTTCGAGGAAGTTGTCAACACAGGCATGCTGCGCCTTGGTGTGGTGGCCATAACGCAGCGTGTTCGACTCGCACGAACAGGCGCCGCCGATGGTGTCGTGATAGTCGACCGAGGTGCCGGTGATCGTCGCCATCGGCCGCCCTTCGTTCGAGCGCAGCATGCTGCCCTTGCGCAGGAACAGGTTGCCCTGCGCGGAGACGGTATCCTGCGCGCTGTAGCGCTCCACATCGTCGGCGGCGGAATAGAGCAGGAAGTCGACCGCCTGATTGCCTTCAACATCGACAATGCGCAGCGTCTGCCCTGCGGCAACATGGTGCAGCCAGGGCGCGCGGGCGGGCACCAGCTCGTCGTGGATTATGGTGCCGGAAAGGCCTTCAGTTCCCGGGTCAACAGTCATCGTTGGGCAAACCTTTCCGTTCAGCGGCGGTAGTAGTCTTCGACATTCTCGAAGGCGCGCAGGCCTTCGGGCGTGGCGAGACGGATGGGATCGTCGAGCGGCGTAGTCTCACCGCGCCAGGCGGTGAGCCTGAGCGGGCTGACGCTCCATGTGTCGCGCGGGTCGAGCACGTGCGGGCAATTGGCGATCACTACGATCACATCCATTTCTGCGCGCAACATCACCTGCCGACCGCCCTCGAACGGGCCGATCTGCGGGTTGATGGTGCCATCCGGCTCGATCTTCGTGCCCTTGAACAGGTTGATGCAAGGGTGGACATCGCGGCGCAGCAGGCCGTGCTTGGACGCGCCGAGCAGCAGCCGGTCGCGCCCGTTGGGATAGGCGCCGCTGTTGCGGCCCTCGCCATACTTCGCCTCATTAGTCGCGGCGTTAGAGGTGCCGCAGAAGGCGTCGTGGGTGCCCGCGCTGTCTTCCGTGATGCTCATCAGCACCCGGCCCATGTCGCTGAGCAGCAGCTTGCCCTCGCCCAGATAGGCGTTCCACTGCACCTTCACCGTGTCCGCCACGTTCAGCCGCTCGGTCGGCATTTCGGCGTTGTAGATCAGCAGCGAGGCGCAGGCATCGCCCGCAAGGTCGATCAGGCGCAGGCGCGATCCGCGCGGCAGGCGGCGCGAGGAATAGCCTCCGGCGGCCACTGTCTCTTCCCACAGCAGGTCGTCAGCCGAAACGCCTGCGGGCAGGTCGTCTGCTACGGGCGGAAGCACCGGCATGGCTTCGACCTTGGTCCCTGACATGGCCCGCGCATGGTCGCGCGCGGCCAGCGGATTGGCGAGCGGGCTTGTGGCGGTATCGCTCATGCTGCGGCACTCCGGCGCTTGCCCTTTCTGGCAGGGACGACCTTGGCAGCGGCTGCATCGTTCGCGGCCTCTTCGGCCAGCTCATCCTCGCTGTGATCGTGCAAGGGCGGGAGCAGCGCGGTGGTCGAAACCAGCTGCAACTGATGCACGCCGCGAATACTGCGCAAAGCATCGCACAGCTCATTCAGCCGCACCGCAGGACCCTGCACGAGCAGCACTTCAAGCGACTGGTCATCTTCGAGGAACACGTGCTGCGAGGAGATGACTTCCTTCAGGTAGTCGGTCTGCGTCATCGCCAGCTGCTGCCGGATAGAGCCGCGATCGCCGCGGTAAACCAATGTAATCGTTCCCGCTATCGTCTCTTCGGGCCGCGTATGCGCTTCGTGTTCCACGAGGGCATGGCGGATCAGTTCGGCAATCAGTTGCGAGCGCGAAGGCAGTCCGCGCTCTTCCACCATCGCATCAAGCTGGCGGAACAGTTCGGCGGGCAGGCTCATGCTCAGGCGGGCAAGGCTGGTAGGTTCGCTGGACATGAGATTGTCCTCTCAGTTATTATCGAATCTGTCAATCGTAATACCGGCATCTTCCGGCACGATTGACAAGGGTTGTGCGGCGTCGCCTTCAGACAAGGCCTCTTGCCTGTTGCGCTCGAGCGGGATGTCGTAAACGACCTTGGCGCCGTAACGGTGCGGGGCGTGCGGGTCATGCCGCCATTTATCGAGCGTGAGCACCCGCGTGCCGAGCTTGAAGGCCTCGCCGATATCGTGCGTGACCATGATCACCGTCAGCTGGTAATCTGTCCACAAGCGGGTGATCAGCTGGTGCATATCGTTGCGGATGCCCGGATCGAGGGCGCCGAACGGCTCGTCGAGCAGCAGGATGCGCGGCCGCTTGATCAGCGCCTGCGCGATGGCAAGGCGCTGCTGCATCCCGCCCGACATCTGCGCCGGGTAGGAATGCATCGCGTCCTTCAGCCCGACCTCTTCGAGCATAGCCGCAGCCTCTTCGCGCGCCTGCCGCCGCGCCGCGCCGGTTAGCTTCGCCAACAGGGGCGACTGCGCACATTCCAGGCCGAACATCACGTTGCCCAGCGCGGTGAGGTGCGGGAACACCGAATAGTGCTGGAACACCACGCCGCGATCCGGCCCACATTCGGGCGGCAGCGCCACGCCGTCGAGCATGATCGTGCCGCGCGAAGGGGCCTCCTGCCCCAGCGCCAGCCGCAAGAGGCTGCTCTTGCCTGCGCCCGAAGGCCCGATCACCGAGACGAAGGCCCCCTCCTCGATGGTGAGGTTGATCTGTTCGAGCACGATCTTGTCGCCATACTCGACCCACACGTCCTTGAACGACAGCAGCGCAGTCATCGGCGGCCTCCATGCGCCCAGGGGAACGCCTTGCGGTTGGTCCAGACGAGGATCATGTCGAGCACTGCGGCCAAGAGCGCGATCCAGGCCACGTAGGGCAGGATCACATCCATCGCGAGGTAACGCCGCACGAGGAATATCCGGTAGCCGAGCCCGATGTCAGCAGCGATAGCCTCGGCCGAAATCAGGAATACCCAGGCCGGGCCGAGCGACAGCCTCACCGCCACGATCAGCCGCGGCAAGACCTGCGGCAAGGCCACGCGGATCATCAGCTGCCAGGTGCTCGCGCCGAGCGTCTGCGCCTTGAGGATCTGTTCGCGCGGCAAGGCGGCAACGTGGCCGGCGATGTCGCGGATCATGAACGGGGCGATGCCGATCACGATCAGCGCCACCTTGGCCGTCTCACCCAGCCCGAAGGCGATGAACAGGATCGGCAGCAGGGCAATCGGCGGGATCACCGCAATGCCCGTCACCAGCGTGCCGAACGTCGCCCGAACCGGCGGCAGAATGCCCAGCAACAACCCCACCAGCAAGGCGCTGAGCGTGGAGATGCCCAGCCCGAGGAACAGCCGCTGCAAGCTGGCCCAGGTATCGGCCCAGAACAGCAGCCTTCCCGAAAGCTGGTCGGGCACGAACAGCAGACCCCACATGGCATCGACCATCGCACCGGGCAGCGGGAGGATCTTGTCGCTGGGATTCACCGCGTGCCGCTCGGCGGCGATCACGAGGTACAGAACCACCAGCAGCAAGATCGGGATGGCGCCCATCATCAACCCGCGACTGCGGCTTACATGGCGGTTTACCCAGCGCATGGAAACTCCTGATTGCTTGCACAGTCTCGCCGAAGGTTCGCCTTAGAGCGCACCGTCGGCTGCCATCTGCATGAAGCTGTCGTCGAAGCGGAGCGTGATGTTGTTCGTATCGCCAAGCGTCTTGCCGCCGGGGAACGCCATGCCGATCGCATCGGCCGAGCTGGCGCCCTGCCCGAACAGCCCCTGCGCAAAGCTGAAGTCGCGCACGCGGGTCATGTTCTCGATCAGTGTTGGCGAGCGCGTCGCTTCGACGGCTGCCTTGGGATCGACATAAAGGAAGGTGGTCGCCAGCTGGCCCTCGAACATCTCGGGCGTCGTGCCCGCCAGTTCGGCCATGGCCGCGCGGGCCGAGGCACCGGCTTCGTTCTGCTGCTCCATCAGCGCCAGCGTCTCGTACCAGATACCGGCCAGCGCCTTGCCCAGATTGGGGTTGGCTTTGACCGTATCGGTGTCGACCACCAGCAGGTCGAGGATTTCACCGGGAATGTCTTTGGAGCTGAACACCAGGTTCGCATCGGGCTGCTGCATCATGGTGGTGAGCTGCGGGTTCCACGCCACCGCCGCGGTCACCTGCGGAGAAGTAAAGGCGCTGGCGATATCGGCATCGGCGGTGTTGACCGTGCGCACGTCGGTCATCGCGAGGCCTTCCTTCTCGAGCGCACGGGCGAGCAGATAGTGCGACACCGAAAGCTCGACCAGATTGACCTGCCGCCCTTTGATCGCGGCCAGCGAATCGCTGCCCTTGAGCAGCACGCCGTCGTTGCCGTTCGAGTAGTCACCGACGATGATCGCGGTGGTGTCATGCCCCTGCGCGGCAGGAATGGTGAGCGCATCCATATTGGCGACAGTCACGCCATCGAGCTGGCCGGCGGCATATTGCGTGACCGATTCGACATAGTCGTTGACCTGCACGATCTCGATCTCGATGCCGTACTTGTCGGCCCACTTCTTCACGATCCCGGCCTGATCGGCATAGGGCCAGGGCATCCACCCGGCGTAAATCGACCAGCCGATCTTGAACGAGGTCTTCGGCTCGGCTGCCTCCTCGCCTCCTGAGGAACACGAGGCCAGCAGCAAAGCACCTGCCATCATCGCGACAGAACCAAGGCGGCGTACAGCACTCATCATCGGCACAACTCCTTTTTCGCAATCGCAGCATTGCCGCAAACGCAAGGCATGTCCAGCGCAATTTATTACTATTGTCATCTTGCGTAATATCCATATGCTCGCCGCCATTCAGACGTGAGGGGCGCGAACTCTCCGCAGGATGAGGGAATGCATCGGAGGCACAGCCACGGCCGCTAACCCAGCGGCCCAAGCAGGAGTTTTCGATGCCGCAAACGCCGCAGTCCAAACCGACCTATAATCCCGCCCTGTCGGGAAATCCGCAGTCATCGACCTTGCGAAGCTATCCGAACGGCAACCCGGATGCGGGCTACAACCCGCCCGGTGTGCGCAACACGGGTTCGGCGCTGCCGCTCCATCCCGCAGAGCCGGTCATCCACAATTACGATGCCGAAGGCCCCGCTGCCGGGCGGTTGGGTTTCCGCTGGACCTACGGCAGCAACGTCGCCGCCAAGAACCGGGATCCGCGCGTGCAAGTGGTGCAATACAACGAGGATACCTTCGTGATGCGCCAGAATGTCTGCATCAACTGGCAGGCACCGTTCACCCACCTTCTGTTCGGCAACAACGGCGCGCTGCTGATCGACACCGGCGCAACCGCCAATGGCGATTACTACCCCTTGCGCGAAACCGTGGATGCAGTGATCGGGCGCTGGGCCGATGCGCGCGGGCGCAAGACCGTGCCGCTTACCATCGCCTTCACCAGCGGCGAAGACGTCGCGCAAAATCAGGGCCTGGTACAGTTCATGGACCGGCCCCACACCACAATCGTGCCCAAGCCGCTGGGCGTGATGAAGCAGCACTATGGCCTGTCATCGAACTGGCCCAATGGCACCGGCACCATCGACCTCGGCGACCGTGTGATCACCGTCATCCCCACGCCGGGGACGCATAAGGACGGGGTCAGCTTCTACGATCCCTATTGTGACATCCTGTTCACCGGCGATCTGCTGTTTCCCGGCTGCATCAATATCAGCAACGACGGCGATTTTGTCACTTCGCTGGAACGCTTGCAGGGCTTTGCGTCGGCCAATCCGGTGCAATGGATACTCGGCGGGCACATCGACATGATGTTCGTTCCCGGCAAGCACTACCCCCGCTTTGCCACCTACAAGCCCTATGAGCGGGTGCTCGAAATGACGCCTGCCATGATCGACGATGCGCTGGCCAGTGCCCGCGAGGTTCAGGGCCGCGAGGTCAAGTTCATCCGTCCCGATTTCGTCCTGTTCAACGGGGTCAGCCCCGATGCGCGCGCGGGCGAATGGCCGGAGGGCGTGCCGAACATCACCGCGCCCCAGCCTTACTGACATATTCGCAGGAGACCCAAGCAGATGGATCGTCGCACCTTCCTGTCATACAATGCCGCCGCGGTCGCCGTACCGACGGCGCTGACCACTTTCAGCGCTGCGGCAAAGGCCGCCACCAGTCCCAAGCCGATCGACTTCACCAGCAACCTGCCCGCACCGGGCGGTTTTCCGGACCGGTGGATCTGCGGTTCGGAATCCTTGATGGATAACACCGATCCGCAGGTGCAGGTACACTGGTACAACGCCCATACCGCGATCCTGCGGCAGAATAAGGCCTATAGCTACGAGGCGCCGTTCGCCCCGCTCTACTTCGGCAACGACCGGGTGCTGCTGCTGGACGAAGGCTTTACCACCTGGCGCAACGACTGGGACCTGCGCGGCGTGGTGGATGAATGCATCAACGAATGGTGCGCGCGCAACGGGCGCGATCCGGCGGATATGGAATTGCTGGTCGCCTTCAGCCACCTGCACGCCGATCACTATGCCGCCGTCAACCAGTTCGCCGACCGGCCGAAGACCCGGTATATGGGGCTGACGCACGAAGAAATGGTCGGCTTCTGGGGCATGACCAACTTCCCCGAAGAGCAGGTCACGCTCGATCTGGGCGGACGCGAGGTGCTGATCTGGGGCTCACCCGGCCACGTCATCTCCGAATTCGCCTATTACGACAGCTACACCCAGATCCTCTACACCGGCGACATGTTCTACCGTGGCCGCTGCTACATCAGCTTCTGGGAGCCGTGGTTCGAAAGCATGGGCCGGCTGATCGAGTTCGTGGACACCCATCCCGTGACCCACGTGATGGGCTGCCACGTGGAGATCAGCAAGGACGGCGAGGACTACCCCTACGGCATGACCTGGCAGCCCGACGAAGCGCCCGTGCAGATGACGGTCGAGCAACTGCGCGAAACCTACGAATATGCCAAGACCATCACCGAGCCGGGCATCTACTTCACTGGCACCGTGTTCCTGTGCAACCAGACGCGAGGCACCACCACCATCGACGTGAACCCCTATCGCTACAGCTGAGCCCATCACGGTTCATTTGAGGAGCCTATCCATGAAGAAGTCCATCGCCCTTGCCGCCGTCCTGCTGGGCGCCTGTTCCACTGCCGATGCCGATCCCGCCGATGGCGAGGCGGCGGATGCCGGATACATCGAAGAGGTCATCGAAGTGCCCGACTTCGCCGACTTCCTGCTGGTGGACGGCAACACGGTGTGGGCCACCAACAAGGGCCGGATCGAGCAGTGGTCGACCATGGGCAAGGTAACCACTGTGGCAGTGCCGCGCCCCTGCGGTACGATGGCGATGGCGGCGGAGTCGCTGTGGGTCGGCAACTGCGACGGCGGCGAACTTTACCGGGTCGACCCGCGCACCGCCGAGGTGCTCGAGAAGATCCCCGCCGGCATCGGCCCGAGCGGCGAGCAGAACGTGGTGGCGGGCGCAGGCTCGGTCTGGGCACCGAACCAGGCCGAGGGCACGATCTCACGCATCGACCCTGAAACGAACACCGTGGTTGCCAGCATCCCGGTCGCCGCAGGCACCACCTATCTCGCCTACGGCTTCGACGCGCTGTGGGCGGCGAGCGGCGAAGGCGGCACGATGCAGCGGATAGATCCCGAGACCAACACCGTCACCGACACGATCGAACTCGGCAAGACCCCCGGCTTCCTCGTCGCGGGCGAAGGCATGGTGTGGATTCAGGAACAGGGCGACGGCACGTTGGCGCGCATAGACCCTGAAACGCGCGAGGTGGTCGGCCGCACCAAGGTGGGCGACAACCTCAAGTGGGGCGACATCGACACAGGCGAGGGCAAGGTGTTCCTGCGCACGACCGACGATCAGACCTTCGTGGTGATCGACGCCTCCACCGCCGAGGTGGTCGCACGCGTCGGCCGGGCCGAGGGCAGCGGCGCGCTGCGCTATACGCCCGAAGGCATCTGGACCAGCGCGCACGACGTCCACACGCTCACCTGGTGGACCGCAGGCAAAGACTGAGCCCCTCACTTTCCAAAACCCAACGAAGCCAGGGCGATGAGCCGCAGTCCAGCACGGACCGCAGCTCATCGCCTTGCTGCATATTGGGCCGGGGAGACGGCGGCCGAGTGCGCAGAGTTTACCAAGGCGCAGACCGATTCGCGCACCTCTAGGCACGACCTGTGGCATCTCGATTACACTTCGAGCACATTCCAGCAGCATGCGCCCTGAAATGCCGATCGAAATCTCCGCAAAAAGCCTCATATCATCAGGTTTTCCGCGCTTTGCGAAGGAATCCCAACCCATGTTGCATAGCAGCATTAATACTCTTGACCGATTAGGTAATATCTATAGCCTGTATCGCATCGCAGCATAGAACTGCGGAGAAGTTCGGAGCGGAGGATCTGCAACTGGAGGCCGATTGGCTGCCATTTTTGGAGATTGTCTATGGAACGAGCGACGAACAACCAGACCGGGGGCATCGCCACCCTGTCAGCGGTTACGCTCGATGCCAAGGCTCCACCAACGCCCGCCACTATCGCTGACCGCATCAAGCTGGCGCTGATCAATTCGGTGCCGCTGGCAACGCTTCTGGCGGTGGTGGCTTTCTGGCTGCTGGCGCCGCGCTCCTTCACCACCAGCGAATGGAGTCTGGTGATCGTCACCAGCGCGATCACCGTCTTCATCCTCGGTCTCGAGTTCGTGCTCGAGCGGCATTCGGGCTGGCGGCTGACCTGGAAGGAATTCCTTACCGACCTGTTCTACGTGATCCTGATGGCGACCGTCATCGGCTGGTTGGTCGAGAGCTTCGCCGATGGTCCGCTGGGCGCTGCGAAGGACAAACTCGGCCTTTCGACCCCGTGGATCCTCACGCTGCCGCTGGTGGTGCAGGCCCTGATGGTCGTGTTCCTGATCGAGTTCGGCCAGTACTGGATGCACCGCTGGATGCACAACTGGCTGCCGCTCTGGCTCACCCACGCCCCGCATCACCACGTGACCCAGCTCAACGCGATGAAGGGCGCGGTCGGCAATCCGATTGAGCTGTTCCTGATCAGCCTTTCGGTGGTGGCGCTGTTCGATTTCGACATCGTGGCCATCTTTTGCGGGCTATCGATGATGACGGTGATCTCGACCTTCGCCCATGCCAATGTCCGCTCGGACCCGCCCCTCGCCTACGGCTTCCTCTTCACCACCATCCGTAACCACAGCCTGCACCACACCGCCCTCAGCTATGAGGACACGCGCTGCAACTATGGCAATTCGGTGATCGTGTTCGACCGCATCTTCGGCACCTACCGCGATGGCGAATCCGCCATCGTCGGGCAGGACGATCGCCGGCGGCTGAGCATCTACGAACAGTTCATGTTCCCGTTCCAGCCGCTGCTCGACAGGGCCAGCGCTGCGCGGGCGAAAACCGCCGACGCAGACGGCTAATCAAGCAAGGCAAGGGAGCAAGAGCCCACCAGAATACGGGACCGCACACAAACTCCGGCAAGAAACGGCCATCACGGTTCCATCATGAAAGAACCAAGGGCCAGTTCAACTGCTCTCCAATCTGAAATTCTCAGGTTTCGGCGCGCTCCGGAGCCCGGACAAACACAACCAAAAGCATGAGGGATTGCACAATGAAAAAATGCTCCAGAATCAAGCTGAAGCTGATGATGGCAACCGCCATCACAGGCACCGCTGCCTTCGCCACGCCTGCCGTCGCGCAGGAGGTGACAACGACGACAACCAACGATGCGATCGTCGTCACCGCCACCCGCCGCGCGACCACGCTGATGGACACCCCGATCAACATCACCGCGCTCTCCAGCGAAGAGCTTGAACGGCAGCAGGTCGAGGACATCCGCGACATCGCCGATTTCACCCCCGGCATGACCGTCTCCGACACCGGTGCGGGATCGACCGGCACGATCGTGCTGCGCGGCCTGCGCGCTTCCGATGTGGCCGCCACCGGCACCGCCTATGATAGCGCAATGGGCATCTACCTCGGCGAAGTCCCGATGTACTACGACTTCAAGTTCCTCGATATCGAGCGTGTCGAAACACTGCTTGGCCCACAGGGCACGCTTTACGGCCTCGGTACTCTGGCAGGCGCAATCCGCTACATTCCCACGCGGCCTAACCTCGACACGTTCGAGGGCGAAGTCCACGTTGGCGGGTCGATGAAGGCTCACGCCGACGATGTTGGCTTCGACGTTGATGGCGTGATCAACATTCCGATCATGCGCGATCACATCGCCTTCCGCTCGGCCACCGGCTACACCTACGATCCCGGCTTTATAGACTATCCGCTGCTGGTGCAGGAGCCGGGCATCTCGATCCCGCAGCCCGGCGGCCCGGGTAACCCCAATTATTCGCCCGAGCAGTACGACGCGAACCTCTATCGCCGCGACAACCTCAATTACGAGCGCACCGTAACCACCCGCAACCAGTTGCTGGTCGCGCCGAGCGACGATATCTCCTTTAACTTCACCTATGCCTATCAGCAGACCAAGACCGAAGGTGCGCAAAGCAACAGCTTCGGCGTGATGGGAACGGGGCTCTACGAGAACGCCAGCCGCTACGCCGAGCCAGTCGATCGGCATGGCCATCTGGCAAGCCTCGAGGTCAACGCCAACATCGCCGACATCGTCGATCTCGTGGCTACCGCGGCCTATACCGAGACGGCTGTCTCCAGCAGCAGCGACGTTACGGACCTGCTGCTCGACCTTGACTATGGCTACGAGAACTATCCGGGCTTCTCCGGTTACACCCAGTCCGACACTCTGCGCAAACAGCACAATGTGGAGGTCCGCTTCGTATCCACCCACGGTGGGCCGGTTAGCTGGGTGCTCGGCGGATTTTTCAACCGGAACGATTACCAGTCGGACTACGCCGAAATCTTGTCGAACCACCCGTGGTGCGACCAGTCGTCCAACCCCGAGTGCCTCGAATATGTGAGCTTCGTCAGCTCGCAAGTGAAGGAAAAGGCGGTCTTTGGCGAAGCGACCTTGCAGATCATCCCGCAGTGGCAGGTAACCGGCGGCGCGCGTTACTTCGATTACACCTCGGAAATCTCTGGTGCCGCTGCGCTTCCGCTGCTTGGCGACCCGCTCAGCCCCTATGACCTGACTGCTGCTGGTGGCACGGGCGGCGAGGATGGCTGGGTATGGAAGTTCAATACTTCGTTCGACATCTCCGATGAGCTGATGATCTACGGAACTTACTCGAAGGGCTATCGCATCGGCGGACCCAACAGGGTCGCCCCCTGCCCCGACGGGACGCCGACCGATCCGACGCAGTACGACGGGCCGCAGCTCATCTGCGCCCTGCCGAACGAGATCCAGTATGGGCCGGACGAGACCAAGAACCTCGAAATCGGCACCCGGCTGGAGCTGTTCGATCGCCGCTTGAACCTGAACCTGGCCTACTTCCACATCGACTGGGAGGGCATTCAGGTCGCCTCGGCCACGACTTATGGCGTGACCGGCATCACCATCAACGGCGGCAAGGCCCGGTCGGAAGGTTTCGAAGCGACGTTCCAGGCGCGTCCCATTCCCGAACTGAGCATCCAGGGCAGCTTCTCCTACGTCGATGCCCATCTGACCGAAGATGTACCGGGGATCATCTCCGTGAACAGCCCGGCCGGCTCCTATCCCTCCGCCCCAATCAAGATCGACGCACTTTCCGGCGATCGCCTGCCCGGATCGGCCAAGCACTCGGGCTCGCTCGGTGCAACCTACACCTTGCCTGTCGGCGCGGATGATCTGGTGCTGAACTGGACCGCTACCTACCGCGGCAACGTGGTCTCGCGGCTCGGCTGGGATCGCGCGTACGGCACGCTCATCCCGAGCTACACCGTGCACCGGGCCTCGATCGCCTACGAAATGGAAGACATCACCGTTTCGCTCTACGCCACCAACATCTTCGACAAGTATGCGGTGGTCTCGACCTCGAACGACCTGTCGCAGACCGGCTACAACAGCGGCATCCTGCTGCGCTACTATCGCCAGGCCGTGCTCAACCCGCGCACGGTCGGGATCGAAGCGCGCATGAAGTTCTGATCTAAGCGGCAAGTTTCCTCGCGGGCGGGGCGTCTGTCATCAGTGACAGGCGCCCCGCTTGCGTTGGAGCTAGGCTTTCCAGGCGGCTTCGGGGTCGATGCCCTGCGCGGCCAGCCAGGCGCGCGCCGGTTCCAGCGCCTCGGCATGGGTGCGCCACTTGCCGATTCCATCGGCATTAAGCGGGCGGCGCACCTGCGCCGCGCTGGGGGTAGCCACCGCCGCACGGTTTTCGTGGAATGCAAGGCAGGCAGGCTCCCAGTCCAGCCCGCAATGCGCGAGCAAGCGGCGCGTTTGCCCCTCCTGATCGGCCACCAGCTCCTCGTAGCCCAGTTGCAGCACGCGGCCCGGCATCAGCTGTTCCCACAGGCGCATCAGCCGGTCGAAACGGGCATAGTAGCGGGCGGTGTCCAGCAGATCATAGGAATAGGCGTAATAGGCCGACTGGCTGGCGAAGAGGTTTTTGTAGTTGCTCCAGATCGTGTCCATCGGCTGCCGCCGCAGGCACACGATCCGCGCTTCGGGGAGCGCACGCGCAATATGTCCGGCATAGAGGAAGTTGGCGGGCAGCTTGTCGATGAACCGCGGCGAGCCTTGCGGGCGCTGATGTGCGGCCTGCGCAAGATAAGCCTGCCCGATGGCCGCAGCATCGCAAGAGGCACTGGCAGCCACAGTCTCGGCGTCGATCACCTTGCGCGAACGGGTTTGCGCCAGGCGCTTCACCGCCACCGGCATCGCCTGCAATTCCCCCGCCGAACCCACATCGGGGTGCGACGACAGGATCCGGTCGACAAGCGTGGTGCCCGTGCGCGGCATGCCGATCACGAAGATCGGCGCTTCGGAACGATCGCCCGCGCTAGCGAACAGAGGCCCTTCGCCGCTGCGGAACAGCTGTTCAAGCGCATCGAACACGGCTTCGTCCTGCGCGAAGTCGTAGCCGATGGTGCGCTTGTGGTCGTCGTTGGCGGCCTTCAGATAGGTGAAGGAACGCGCATCGCCGATGTCTTCCAGCTCCTTGGCGAGGGCATAGCGAATGCGCAGCCGATCATCAGCACTGCCTGCCTTGGCGAGCGATGCCTCCAGCCGGACGACGTGATTGTGGTCCGCCGAATGCCGCGACAGCAACGCCAGCGCATAGTGCACCCGCGAATTGCCCGGCTCTTCAGCGAGGATTGTCTCGTACAGCGCCCGCGCTTCATCGACCTTGCCCGTAAAGCCGCAGGCCGCCGCCAGATTGTATAGATAGTCGTGATTGTCCGGTGCCTTGGCCACCGCCTTGCGGAACGGCGCAAGCGATCCCTCGTGGTCGCCCAGCCGGGTGAAGACGCAGCCGATCGTGTCGAGCGTCATCGCCTCTTGCGGTTTGAGATCGTAGGCCGCGCGCGCTGCCTTCGCGGCATCACCTTCGCGGTGGAGCAGGCTCAGCACACGAGCCAGTTGCGCCAGATGCTCGGCCTCGGGGCCGCGCTGCACCGCTGCTTCAAGCAAGGCCAGCGCATTTGCCATGTCGCCGATTTCCGCTGCCACAATCCCGAGCAGGAAATAGCCGGTCGGCTTGTTCTGATCCTGAAGAACCAGTTCCTTCGCCGCCGCCGAAGCAGCTGCGAAATCACCCTGTAGCAAGGCGTGTCTGGCTTTGGATTCGAGGCTCACGCGGGCCTCATGCCGCCTCTTGCCCGCCCCCTCAAGAGGCGGGCGAAGAGGCTATTGGCACTCAGCGGTTCAGCGCCAGCTGCACCGGAGCTGCTTCTTCCGAACGCGCGGCAGCGAGACGAGTCTCGATCTGATCGCGAATCTGGGCATGAACGCGGGTGCGGCATTCGCGCGCATTGGCCGCAGCCTGCAGGTGCACGGTGTCGAGACCTTCGCCGCAGACGGAGCGCGCGGCGGCGTCCATGCGGATCGCAAGGCGGTTCTGACCGTCGACCGTAGCGAGGTCCAGCCCGTCGAGGCGCAGCGTGGCCGACGAAGCGGTGAACGGGTCGGCATTGGTGGTGTCGGAAGTGGTATCTGCCAGAGCCGGCGTCGCCAGGGCGACTGCGGCCAGGGCCATGAGGCCTGCCTTCATCATCGTAATCTCCTGTGTCCGAATGGTGCCGCTCTGCGTCGGCTTCGCGCTCATCTAGGACTTTGTACGATGGCATGCAAGAAGACGGGTCGACGATTACCGCAATCAGGAAGCGGTGACCCGGATTGCCTCCAACGCGGTGGTATCGCCCAGCAGGCCGATGGGCAGCCGGGCATAGTCGCGGCTTTCGCGGGTGGCGTTCGGGTGAAGCAGCGTCACCTCCAGGCGGCGGGCGCCTTGCTCGGCGATCTGCCGGACCGTCTGCATCGGCAGGGTGACGCGCCAGCTCTCCGCGCCATCGACCGCCATCGGCTGGCCATTGATGGCGACGAGCGTGCCGACACTGTCGCGGCGCCCCTCGATACGCAGGCAGCTCTGCTCGCCGCAGGCCACGAGTCGCGTGGTCGGCGCATCATTTGCGGCAGCAGGGGAAGCGGCGAAGACACCGATGGTCATCAGCGCTGCGCAGGATATCTTCGTCAGACCGGCGAAAGCCAACTTCGAAGCGTGAAAACGGGCGTCAAAAGTCGAAACCATAAAGAATCTCCAACCAGCGCACACCTAACGGCGACGCAATGCGACGAGATTCCTGCGAACTTTGTTTGTTTTCTGATGCCTAGCTTAGGCCAAACACGTGCATCGTCAAGTGCCCGCGCGGCCGTACCAGCGCGCAAAGGCCACCAGCCATGGCCGCGGCAGGCCGGGAGAGCGGCGATGATGATCAGATGATTCGAGGAAAAGCTGGATGCCCCGCAAGGATTCGAACCTTGATTGACGGAGTCAGAGTCCGCTCTCTTACCATTAGAGGACGGGGCAACGCAGGGGCGCGCCTCTATCGCGGGCGCTCGGCATAATCAAGAGGGTTTGCGCAGCGAATTTGCATCAGCGCGATTTGGCGGGCCAGACGCGCTTGCGGCAGAACGGGCCAAGGCACCCCTCCACCTCGAGCGCCCCATTCGCTCCGGCGCGCACCACCGAGCGGTAGGTGTTGCCGTCTTCGGGATTGTAGACCTCGCCGCGCCAGGCTCCGTCACTCCACTGCAGGCCGGTCAGGAGCGTCAGGCCGAGGATCGGGCGGTTGCGCAGCGCCGGATTGTCGTTGTGCGTGTCGCGGTCCGTCTCGCCCGGCTTTCGGCGGATGATGCGGGTGATCTTGCCGCACCGTGACTGCCCGCAAGAGGCGACCGTGATCTCCACAAATCCGCCCGAATCGACATAAACACCGTCGATGGCATCGACAGCAAGCGCGGGCGAGGCGGCGAAGGCGAGGACGAAAGGCGCGAGAAGCGCGAGTTTGCGGGGCGTCATCGCTGCAAGAAGCGCTCGGCAACCTGAACCATGGCTGATCATTGCGAACAACTCGCCCCGCCCAGCACGCAAAAGCGCGCGCAATGAGGGTGATTAAGCGGGACCGGTCGCAGCGCGGCTTCGAGTGTCGCCCCCAGATCGAACTGCGGATCGTGCGGCAGCAATGTGCAGGCGACCACGCGTGCCTCGCTCTCGCCCTTGCGGTGGACGACCATGCGGCTTGTCGCGCACATCATCGCCGAGGGTGATTGCCCGAGAATGCCCCAGCAGGCCTCGGTGATCTCGGGCACGTCGGCCTCTGCGTCCATCTCGGGGAACAGCACGAGGGCCGCAGGATTGGCCGCATCTACCTTCACGCCATGCTCGGCAAACAGCGCTGCATAGCCACGCCGGGCCTCGGCCTCGCTCTCACCGGCAAGGTGCCTGCCCGCCACGGCCAGCGAAAAGCCGCTTTCCGACAGCCAAGTAAGCCCCGCCAACATCGGTTCCCAGCTGCGCGGGCCGCGCTCAGCCTCGTGGACTACCTGACGGTGGTGGTCGATGCTCACCCGTAAGGTAAGCCTGTCGCCATGCGCGCGCCTCAGAGCCTCCAGCGCGGCCTTGTGGCGCTGCATCGGGGCCATGGCGTTGGTCAGCACCAGCACCGCGAAGCCTGCCTCCAGCGCCGCGCTCAGCATGGCGATGATATCGGGGTTCATGAACGGCTCGCCGCCGGTGAAGCCGATCTCGGGCAGGTCTGCCAACAGCGGATCGGTGGTGTCACGAATCTCGGCCAGAAAGCGCTCAGCCTCGGCAAGCGTGAGGTATTGCAGCGCGTCGTTGGTGGGAGAGCTTTCGATGTAGCAGTTGGCGCAGGCAAGGTTGCACAGTGTGCCGGTGTTGAGCCAGATCGTGCGCATCGCCTCGGGCGCCACCACGGCGCGGGTCTCGCCCTTGGCGGTCACGCGCGGATCGGCGAACTTGCCGGGCGCGAGCGGCACCTTGTCGGCCAGCGTGAACGGCGATGGCCCTTGCGGCGCGGCGCGGCTCTTCGAAAGGACCGTCATCCGAACTTCCGCCGCAGTGCTGCCAGCGCGCGGGCGATCCGCTTCACCGGGGCGCTGAACACCAGCGGCTCCCACGCGGCGAAAGCCCCCGCCTTCGTAATCTCGCCGCGCGTCGGATAGGCGATGATCGCCGAGCCCAGCGCGAAGGTGCCGGCCTTGCCGGTGATCGTCTGCGCGAGCGGCAGCAGCATGTCGCCCGCCCCCTCGCCGCAAACACTCGCGCCGACCAGCTTGCGCCCCTTCATCACCAGCTTGAGCCACCCTTCCATCGCACCTTCGGTCACGGCGCGATCATTATGCGAAAAGTCCTCCCGCACGATCCGCACCTTGTCGCCGAATTTCTCGCGCGCCTCGGCTTCGGTGAGGCCGACCTGACCAACCTCAGGCGCGGTGTAGGTACACCAGGGCAGCGCGGCCCAGTCGACCTTGGTCGGCACGCCGAGCGATATTTCGAGCGCGACGTTCGAGCCTTCATAGCCAGACACGTGCGTAAGCCGCGGCCCCTCGCGACAATCGCCGATGGCATAGATGTGGCTGAGGCTGGTGCGGCGACGGTCATCGACCGCAATGCCGTTGGTGCCAAATTTCACCCCCAGCTCTTCGAGGCCCATGCCCTGCCCCCGCGCCTTGCGACCGGTGGCGACGAGGACATGGCTGCCCTCGATCACCTCGCCGCCATCCAGCGTGAGCGCGACTGCGCCATCGGTGCCCGTCGCGCGCACGGCTGTGCCGCTCACGAAGCGCACCCCGTCCGCCTCCAGCGAAGCCTTGGCCATCGCGGCAGATTCGCGGTCGTCGCGCGAAAGCACCTCGCCGCGCTCGACCAGCGTCACCGCCGAGCCAAGACGGCAGAAAGCCTGCGCCATCTCCATACCCACCGCTCCGCCGCCGAGCACGATCAGGCGCTCTGGCAGGCGATCAAGCTGGAACAGGTTTTCGTTGGTTAGGAAGGGCACAGAAGCCAGCCCCTCGACCGGCGGCACCGCAGGCTCCGAGCCGAGCGCCAGTACGATGCGCGGTGCGGCCAGCCGTTGCCCTGCCACCTCGACCTCATGCGAGCCGGTCAGCCGCGCCTCGCCGCGAAAGACCTCGCAGCCCATGGCCTCGAACCGCGCGGGATCGTCATGCGGGGCGATGGTGGCGATGCTCGCCTCGACATGGCCGCGCACCCCGGCCCAATCGACCCTGGTGCCTTCCACGCTCACGCCGAAGCGCGCGCCGCGCCTCACTTCATGAGCGCGCCGAGCCGCCGCGATCAGCGCCTTCGAAGGCACGCAGCCGTTGTTCAGGCATTCACCGCCGAAGGCTCCGCGCTCGACCAGCGCTACCTTGAGGCCAAACAGCGCGCAGCCGCCAGCCGCCGTCAGGCCAGCAGCGCCGGCGCCGATCACGATCACATCATGGGTATAGGTTTGCGAGGGCATTGCGCGATGAATGTAGCGCCGCCATTGGGGATTGCTACAGGGGAACCAATGAAGGAACCCGCGATGCTTGAAAACGCGCAAGACTATTATGGCAAGGTGCTGACCGGTTCCGCCGATCTGCGCACCGATGCCTGTTGCACCGCCGAAATGCCGTCCGAAACGGTGCGCCGCGCCTTGGCCAACGTCCATGAGGAGGTCCGCGCGCGCTACTATGG
Organism: Erythrobacter sp.; assembly: GCA_027311945.1. Taxonomy (GTDB): domain Bacteria; phylum Pseudomonadota; class Alphaproteobacteria; order Sphingomonadales; family Sphingomonadaceae; genus Alteraurantiacibacter. Next base: position 179,497 of record DAICXZ010000006.1, on the reverse strand, counting down.
CTGCGGGCTGGTGGTACCGCAGGCGATCGAGGGTGCACATGTGCTCGATCTCGGCTCGGGCGCCGGGCAGGACGCCTATCTGCTGGCGCAAATGGTAGGCGCGAAAGGTTCGGTCACCGGGGTCGACGCCACGCCCGAACAGCTCGCCGTGGCCGAGGCGCACAGAGGCTGGCACGCAGAGAAGTTCGGCTTTGCCAATGTCCGCTTCGTGGAAGGCGATATCGAGAAGCTCGACGCGCTGCGCCTCGCGCCCGAGAGCTTCGACGTAATCGTCTCCAACTGCGTGATCAACCTCGTGGCCGACAAGGCCGCCGTGTTCCGCGCCGCGCACAGGCTGCTCAAGCCCGGCGGCGAACTCTACTTCTCCGACGTCTATGCCGACCGCCGCGTGCCCGCGCACCTGCTGGACGATCCCGTGTTGCACGGCGAATGCCTGTCGGGCGCGCTGTACTGGGGCGATTTCGACCGGCTCGCGAAGGCGGCAGGCTTTGCCGATCCGCGCCTCGTCACCGACCGCCCGCTGGCGATCAACGACCGCGCGGTGGCGGCCAAACTCAAGGGCATCCGCTTCGTCTCGGCCACATGGCGGCTCTTCAAGCTCGACGGGCTGGAGCCGCAGTGCGAGGACTATGGGCAGGCTGTGCGCTACAAGGGCACGGTGGCGGGTGAGGAAGATGTGTTCCACCTCGACGCGCACCACGCCATCGAAGCGGGGCGGACCTTCCCCGTCTGCGGCAATACCTGGCTGATGCTCGAACAGACGCGCTTTGCCCCGCACTTCGACTTCATCGGCGACTTTTCGAAGCACTACGGCGTGTTTCCCGGCTGCGGCACGGCGGTGCCCTTCGGCCAGTCGGACGCCAATCCGGCGAAGAGCGAAGCAGCCTGTTGCTGACCGTCCTCGTCACAGGTGCGGCCGGTCTGATCGGCGGCGATGTCTGCGCGCGTCTTGCCGCGCGGGGCCACCGCGTGATCGGCATGGTGCGCCGCCGCGCCGAAGTGCTCGGCAACGATGGCGCGCCGGTGCCGCTTGCCCGCATGGTGAGCGGCGATGTCACCCTGCCGCTGATGGGGCTGAACCCGGTGGAGCTGCGCTGCGACGTGGTGATCCATTGCGCCGCCAGCCTCGTGTTCGACGCGCCCGAGCCTGAGCTGGAGGCGATCAACGTTGCGGGCACGCGCAACGCGCTGGCCTTTGCGCAGGCGGCAGGAGCGGGGTTTCTGCATGTCAGCACCGCCTATGTCTGCGGGCTGGAGGAAGGCGCGATTGCCGAAGCTCCGGTGCCGCCCGGCAGGCGCTTTGCGAACAATTACGAGGCCAGCAAGGCGCGCGGCGAAGAGGTGGTCGAGCAGTGGGGCGTGCCCTTCGTGATCGCGCGCCCGTCGATCGTGCTGGGCGAGCACAGCAGCGGGACGATCCGCGACTTCCCCACATTGTGCAACGTCTTCCGCCTGATGGCGCGCGGGCGGCTGTCGCAGTTCCCGGCGGTGGAAGGGGCGACGCTTGACCTCGTGCCGATCTGCCATGTCGCGGAAGGGATCGCCCGGCTGGCCGAGCGCTTCGACGCCGCACAAGGCCACCATGTCCACCTCAGCGCCGACAGCCCGCTGCCTGCCCGCGCGCTGGCCGATGCGGTGTGCCGCCAGTCGCACCTGCACCATCCCGAGGTGGTCGATCCGGCAAAAGTCGACATCTCCGCCCTGCCCCGCGTGGCGCAGGCGATGCTGGCGACCTACGGCTCCTATTTCACCCGCAACCCGCGCTTCGTGGCTGATAACATCACGCGCTTAACCGGCCTCACCTGCCCGCCCGCCGATGCCGCATGGATCGACCGGCTGGTCGCCTATGCCTTTACTCGCGACTACCTGCCCAGCCCAAGTCGGCCTAGCGCACGTCGGGATAGTGGCGCTCAAGCCCGTCGCGTGCACCCAGAGCCCAGCTCAGCCCGACCTTGAGGTAGATCCAGTTCGCTTTGAGCGCCCCCCATTCAGCGATCCGCCGGTCGGAGGTTTCGACCACGCGCGGCACCATCCGCACACGGCCCAGCGCGGCGAGGCGGATGCACAGGTCGGCCTCCTCCATTACCATCGCCTGTGGGTCGCAGCCGCCCACGGCGAGGAACTGCTCGCGGCGGAAGAACATCGCATGGTCGCCGAACAACAGCCGCGCCCCGCGCACGAACAGGCGCGGGCGGAACAGCAGCGGGGCATACCAGGTCTTGGCCCAGTTGTGCGCGGTGGTGCCCCAGCGGGTCTTCTCCGGCCCGCGAATGATCGGGGTGAAGCTCGCCAGCGAGACTTTCGGATCGGCCAGCGCCGCCTCCACCACCGCCACCGCATCGCTCGGCAGAACGGTATCGGCATGAAGGATCAGTACATGATCGCCCTGCGCCGCCTCGACGCCGGCATTGATCTGGCGGCCTCGACCGCGTTCGGTAGCAATGACGCGCCAGCCCTGCGCCTCGGCCAGCGCCACGGACTCGTCCTCGCTGCCGCCGTCGATGCACAGCACTTCGTGCGGCGGCGGGTCTAGCTTCGCGAGACTGGCAGCAAGCGCGGGCAAGGCCTTGGCCTCGTTGAGCATCGGAATAACGATGGTGAGTGTGCTCATGCGGAAAGGTCCGGCCAGCGGGCGAGATCCTCGGGCCGGTCGCAATCGGCCAGCATCGACAGGCTGCGCCATGCCACGCCGCGCTCGGCCAACCGCCGCTCGGTTTCGGCGCGTACGGTCGAGACGCCCCATTCCATGGCGTCGAACAGGAACGGCACCGGCTCGCGGAAGGCGAGCAGGTAGTAGCCGCCGTCTTCCGCCGGACCAATGGCCACCGGCACCTCGGACAGAGCCTCGGCGGCAATGCGCAGGTTGTCCGCCGTAAGATCGGGGATGTCCGCGCCCAGCAGGATCGCGGGCGCAGGCACACGCGCCAGCCGCGCGCCAAGATCGCCCTCACCCTGTTCGGCCAATGGCACATCCTCGCCAAGCCATGCGGCGAAATCGCTGAGCGGCGCGCCGCTGGCATAGAGCACAAGGTCCAGCCCGCTTGTCCGCACCGTCGCCAGCGTGCGTTCGACGAGCCGCCGGTGCAACTCCGCCGCGCCATGCGCGCCCAGCGCGGGGATCAGCCGCGTCTTTACCGCACCGGCGCGCGGATACTTGGCAAACAGGGCCACGGTTGGGCGCGGTGCATCCATCAGCCAGCCCTTAGCGCCTTGTCGCGCGCAAGGCGAAGGCTCATCGTTGCGCGATGGCCCCGCGACTCGTCAAACTTGCCGGAATGATGCTCGGAGCGGGAGCCGTGGGTGCGCTGCTCTATGCCGAGCGGGCCCGCCCCTTGCGGCGGCAGGTGCGCAAGGCCGCCCCGCGCATCGCCCGCAATGTCGCGATGGGCGCAGCCTGTCAGGCGGCAATTGCAGCCGCCGAAGTGCCGCTGACGGGCCGCATCGCCGCGCGCAATGCCGCGCGCAAACGCGGCCTGTCGGGCCTGTTCGGCGGCGGCGTGGTGGGCGGAGGCGTGGCCTTCCTTGCAATGGATTACGGGTTCTACCTCTGGCACGTGGCCACTCACAAGGTGCCGTTCCTCTGGCGGTTCCACCGCGTCCACCATGTCGATCCCGACATGGACGCCTCGACCGCCTTGCGCTTCCACTTCGTCGACATGTTCGTCTCGCTGCCCTGGCGGCTGGTGCAGGTGCGCGCCTCGGGAATCGGGCCGCGCGGGCTGGCAGTGTGGCGCAGGTTCTTCCTGCTCTCGGTGCTGTTCCACCATGCCAACCTGCGGCTGCCGCGCGGGTTCGATGAAGCGCTCAGCAAGCATATCACTACCCCGCGCATGCACGGTATCCACCACAGCCAGATCCCTTGCGAGATGGACTCCAACTGGTCTTCCGGCATCGCCTGGTGGGACCACCTCCACGCCACCTTCCGCAGCGACGTACCCGCCGACAAAATCACCATCGGCGTCGACGATCCGCTGGCCGAGCGCGACACCCATCTGCTGCCCGCGCTCAAGGCGCCCTTTGCGGCCCGGCCCGCAATGCGCGCGCTGCCCTGACGGGCCGCCCGACCCGTCCGACTTGTGCAAGTTGCCGGTCTGGTCTAGCCTCATGTCAGGTTCCGCGGCTTAGATGCTGCGGGTTATGAAGTTTTGGAAAGTATCAAGCGATGGCGGAGACAGGCCCGCCGGACAAGCGCGACCCCGCTGCACGCCCCACACCGGGGAGGCGGCGTCGGCGCCCTCACCGAGGGAGAGCGTCCCCTCGCAAGTCCGGCACGACACCACGCAAAGCCCCCGAGGCAAAGGCGCCAACGGCGCCGCACCCCGAACCGATCCAGCCGGCACCACCGCGATCGGGCGGCCCGCAAACCACCAATCAGGCCTATGCCGCAATCGATCTGGGCACCAACAACTGCCGCCTGCTGATCGCCCGCCCGGAAGACGAGAACTTCACTGTTATCGACGCTTTCAGCCGCGTTGTCCGGCTGGGCGAAGGGCTGGCGCAGACCGGCCGCCTCAGCGACGCGGCGATGGACCGCGCGCTTGGCGCGCTGCGCGTTTGCGCCGACAAGCTGCGCAAGCGCAAGGTCTACCTCGCCCGCTCGGTCGCCACCGAAGCCTGCCGCCGCGCCAGCAACGGCGACGAATTCATCGAACGCGTGCGCCGCGAAACCGGCATCGCACTGAACGTTATCACCGCCGAGGAAGAGGCGCGACTGGCCGTGCTCGGCTGTCATATCCTGCTCGAGGATGGACGCGGCCCGGCGGTAATCTTCGACATCGGCGGCGGCTCGACCGAGCTGGTGCTGATCGAATCGGGCGGCCCCGTACCGCGCATCCTCGACTGGCAGTCGGTGCCATGGGGCGTGGTATCGCTGTCCGAGACGGTAGGGCTCGAACCGCGCGACAAGGACGGCCGCGTCAGCCGCTACGAAGAAATGCGCAGGCTGGTGCGCGACAGCTTCGCCGAATTTGCAGAACGCATCGCGGCCCACCGCGCCGACGAACTTCGCCTGCTCGGCACCAGCGGCACGGTGACCACGCTCGCCAGCGTACACCTCAAGCTGCCGCAATACGATCGCAAGGCCGTCGACGGGCTGATCGTGCCCGCCAGAGACATGCGCGCGATCTCCTCCGGGCTTTCCGCAATGTCGCCGAGCGAGCGCGGCAGACTTGGCTGCATCGGCACCGAGCGCGCCGAGCTGGTGGTGGCAGGCTGCGCCATTCTCGAAGCGATTCTCGATATCTGGCCCGCTGACCGGCTCGGCGTGGCCGACCGCGGTATTCGTGAAGGCATCCTCCGCTCGCTAATGGCCGCCGACGCCGAAGGCCAGGCAGCACAACAGGCGCTCTATCTTTTGCGCCAGAAAGAAAGCCACTGATGGCACGCGCAGGACAACAGGATTCGATACGGCGGCTGACGTCGAACAAGAAGCGCAAGGCCAGTTCCCAGAACTGGCTGACGCGGCAATTGAACGACCCTTACGTCAAGCTGGCCAAGGAACAGGGCTGGCGTAGCCGCGCCGCCTTCAAACTGATCGAACTCGATGATCGCTTCGGGCTGGTAAAAGGCGCCAAGCGGGTGGTCGACCTCGGTTGCGCGCCGGGTGGCTGGGCGCAGGTGGTGAGGAAGCGCGCACCGGGCGCGGCGGTGGTCGGCATCGATCTGCTTGAGGTCGAACCGATCGAGGGCGTGACCATATTCCAGCTGGACTTCATGGCCGACGAAGCGCCGGGCATGCTGACCGACACGCTCGACGGCCCGCCCGATCTGGTGATCTCGGACATGGCCGCCAACACCGTGGGCCACAAGCAGACCGACCACCTGCGCACCATGGCGCTGGTGGAAACTGCGGCGCACTTCGCGGTCGAGGTGCTGGCCGAGGGCGGCAGCTTCGTGGCGAAGGGCTTTGCCGGGGGCACCGATGCCGAATTGCTCGCGCTGCTCAAGCGGCATTTCAAGACGGTGAAGCACGCCAAGCCGCCAGCCAGCCGCAAGGGCAGCTCCGAATGGTTCGTGGTGGCCCAGGGTTTCAAGGGGCGCAACGAAAGCGAAAGCGAAGACTGACGCCCGCACGGAAGCGCAGGCAGAGCCGTAACGAAAAAGGGCCGGAAAATCCCGGCCCTTTTCATTAATCTGGGAGTGATCGGCGCGGATCAGGCCGCTTCGTCAGCCGCCACTTCCTGAGCCTCGGCACCTTCATCAGCAGCTGCTTCCTCAGCCGCGACATCGCCTTCGGCTGCGGCATCTTCACCCTCGGCCGGCTCTTCGGCTTCGGGTGCGGGCAGCTCAGGGCCGCCGCCATTGGCCAGCATGTAGAGAATGACGTTGGCACGGTCTTCGCCAGAGGACAGGCCGGCAAAGCTCATCTTGGTGCCATCGGCAAAGCCGCGCGGGCTGGTCAGCCAGTGGTCCATGTTCTCGTAGGTCCAGTCACCGCCATGACCAGAGAGCGCGCTCGAATAGGCAAACCCGGCAACGTGCTGCCCGATCGGCTGGCCAAGCACACCGTAAAGGTTCGGCCCGATGCCATCGGCACCGCCCTGTGCGATGGTGTGGCAGGCCATGCACTTGGCGAACACCGCCTCGCCCTTGGCGGCATCGCCGGTGGCGAGCAGTGTTGCCAGCGACGGGCCTGCGTCGGCCCCGCTTTCGCCTTCATCGGCCACGATAACGTAGCCCGGATTTTCCGGCGCTTCTGCCTTGTCAGCATGGAAAACACGCGAGCTGATCGAAGATAGCCCGAGTGCAATGACGCCGGAGAAAAGAATCCAGCCAAAGATAGTGTTGAGACGATCGCCCATAAGTCCGGTCGCGTTTCTGCTTGTGTTGCCCGATTTCGTAGGCGCTCTAGGGGCTGGTTGCCCTATGTGCAAGACCCGAAAGGCGCTTCTAGGCGCTTGGCAGCGCCGCCATGCCCGGCTACCGGCTCTGCCGCTATGGATTCCTTCCCCGCTCCCGCCCTGCGCCTGGTCGAACAGATGCGCGTCGCTGCCGCCGAAAACCCTGCGTGCGCCATTGCCTTTCAGGGCGCGCCCGGCGCTAATTCGCATCGCGCGGCGATGGAATATGCGCCCGAGTGCCTGCCGCTGCCCTGCTTCAGCTTCGCCGCCGCGCTCGATGCGGTGTCCGAGGGGCGCGCCGGGTGTGCGATGATTCCCATAGAGAACTCGCAGGCGGGCCGTGTGGCCGACATCCATTTCCTGCTGCCCGAAAGCGGGCTGTTCATTGTCGGCGAATACTTCATGCCGATCCATCACGCGCTGATGGCCCTGCCGCAGGCGGATGGCAGCTTCGGCCCCTTCAGCGCGGCCTTCTCGCATCCCCATGCGCTCAGCCAGAGTCGGCACTATCTTATGGAGCGCGACATGGTGCCGCTGAGCCATGCGGATACGGCTGGAGCAGCCGCCCACGTGGCCGAACTGGGCGACCGTTCGGTCGCCGCCATCGCGCCCGCCATCGCCGCCGACCTCTATGGCCTGTCGATCGTCGACACCCGAGTCGAGGATGCCGACGACAACACAACGCGCTTCGTGGTGCTGGCGAGAGAGCCGCTCGATCCGGCAAGCCTGAAGGGGCAGGACGCGATCACGACCTTCGTGTTCGAGGTCAACAACGTGCCCGCTGCACTCTACAAGGCGCTTGGCTGCTTTGCGACCAACGGCGTCAACATGACCAAGCTGGAAAGCTACCACGAGGGCGCGAGCTTCGCGGCAACCCGGTTCTACGCCGACATCGTGGGCTCGCCGGGCGATGCGGCGGTTGACCGGGCACTGGAGGAGCTGAACTTCCACGCCAAGGACGTGCGCATGTTCGGCACCTACCGCCAGGCCCGAGTGCGGGGTTAACCGCCCGGTCATTGCCTGATGCCTGGCACCATGCCAGAGATGCCAGACGTGAGCACGGGATCGGCAACAGAGGCGCTGGCAGCGCAAGGCGACGAGCTGGCCGAGGCCTATGCGCAGATGCGCGCCGATTCGCAGACCCAGTTTGCACCGGTCGAAATGCCCCCGCCCGAAGCACAGCCCGAGTGGATCAGGGATCTGATCGAATGGCTCGGCAACCTGTTCCGGCCCGTGGCCGAGGGGCTTGTCGTCGGCTGGCCGGCAATCAAATGGGTGCTGATCGGGCTTGGTGTGCTGCTGTTCGCCTTCCTGCTGTGGCGGCTGCTAGGGCCTGACCTTTTCGCACGACGCTCGCGCAAGGATTCTGAGCAGGCCGACTGGTTGCCCGACAGCAGGGCCGCGCTGGCGCTGCTTGAGGATGCCGACCGGCTCGCTGCCGAAGGCCGCTTTGACGAGGCAACGCATCTGTTGCTTCAGCGCTCGGTCGGCCAGATCGCCACCGCCCGGCCCGACCTCGTCGATCCATCAAGCACCGCGCGCGAACTCGCCGCAGAACCGGCGCTGCCCGAAGGCGCGCGAAGAGCTTTCGGCGTGATCGCGCAGCGGGTCGAACGCAGCCTGTTCGCCTTGCAGCACCTTGGCCAGGACGACTGGCAGGCCGCGCGCGATGCCTATGCCGAATTCGCCCTCGCCCGCCTTTCGGGCAAGGCGCTGTGAGCCGCACCACAAGCACGTTCCGCCCCGGCGCGGTGGCGCTGGTGGTGCTGGTGGGCGCGGCCTCGTTCCTGCTGCTGTTGTTCGCCATCGCCCACGGGCTCGACGGAGCGAGCGAACGCGACGGCAGGGCACACGCCAAGTCGCAGGGGCTCGACGGTTATGCCGGGTTCGTCAGCCTGCTCGAAGGCAGCGGGCATGCGGTGTCGCTGAGTTATTCGGAAGGCAATCTCGACGACTACGGCCTGCTCGTCCTCACCCCACGCTTCGATGCCGATGGCGAGGAACTGGCCGAAATCATCGACCAGCGGCGCTATATGGGGCCGACCATGCTGGTGCTGCCCAAGTGGATCGCGATGCCGATCCCCGATTCGGTGCCGGTCGAGGCGGAGCCGGGCTGGGTCCTGCTGGCGAACGCCGCGCCCCCGCCGTGGTTCGACGCGCTCGGCATCGGCGAAGGGGCGCGGCTGGCCATCGGCACGACAGGCGGTTTCTCCGGGTTCGGCTACGAAGGCACGCTGCCCGATGGCACCAACGCGATGGCGCTGGTCGAAACGGGTGAGAGCACGATCGAGCCGCTGGTGGTCGATAGCGAGGGCGATATGCTTGCGGGCGCGCTCTATACCGACAACGAAGCATGGCCGCTGGTGATCGTGTTCGAGCCAGATCTGGTCAACAACTGGGGCATGGCCGACGAAACCCGCGCGCGGCTGGCCGATGCACTTATCCACGAAGCGTCCGAGGACGAGGATCTCGACCTCACCTTCGACATGACGCTGCCGGGCCTCGCCAAGACCCAGAACCTGCTCACCCTCGCCTTCACCCCGCCATTCCTTGCCGCCACGCTCTGCCTGATCCTTGCTGCCTTGCTGGTGGCATGGCGCGCGTTCCAGCGGTTCGGGCCGCCCTTTACCGAGGCCCCCGCCATGGCGCAGGGCAAGCGCCAGCTCGCCATGAACGGCGCGGCCCTGCTCGCGCGGCTGAAGCGCTGGCACCTGCTCGGCGCGCCCTATGCCGCGCTGGTGGCGCAACGCATTGCCAGCCGACTGTCGCTGCGCGAGCCCGAAGGTGAAGCACGCGAACGCGCCATCGACCGGGCGCTGATCCGCGCCGGACACGAGGGCGAGAGTTTCGGCCACTGGGCTACCCTGTTGCGCGAGGCGAGCAAGCCCGCTGACATCCTGCGCGCCAGCCGCGCACTCAGATCAATCGAAAGGACGCTGACCCCATGAGCATGACGCCCATGACCTACACGCTGGAACAGACCGCCGAGCTGGCAGGCGCCATCCGCGCCGAGGTGGCGAAAGCCGTGGTCGGCATGGACGAGGCTGTCGATCACCTGCTGATCGGCCTGATCGCGCAGGGCCACGTCCTGCTCGAAGGCCCGCCCGGAACCGCCAAGACCTTCCTCGCCCAGTGCTTCGCGCGCGCCAGCGGGCTGGACTTCGGGCGCATCCAGTTCACGCCCGATCTGCTGCCGGGCGACATCCTCGGCTCCAACCTGTTCAACTTCCAGACCAGCAGCTTCACGCTGACGCGCGGCCCGATCTTCTGCGAGCTGCTGCTCGCCGACGAGATCAACCGCACCCCGCCGAAAACGCAGGCCGCCCTGCTCGAAGCGATGCAGGAGCGCCGGGTGACGCTCGACGGCGAGGCGCACCCGCTCAGCCCCAATTTCATGGTGGTGGCGACGCAGAACCCGATCGAGAGCCAGGGCGTCTATCCGCTGCCCGAGGCCCAGCTCGACCGCTTCGCCTTCAAGCTGCTGGTGCCCTACCCCAGCGCAGAAGAAGAGGCGAAGATCGTCGCCCGCTTCGGCTCGCGCAGCGGTGCGCCCAAGGCGGACGACTTCGGCGTGGCCATGGTGGCCGGGGCGGAGACCATCGCGGCGGCGCAGGCTGCGGCCAAGACTGTCACGCTGTCGGACGAGATCGTCGGCTACACCGTCGCGCTGATCCGCGCCACGCGCGACCATGCCGATATCGCCAGCGGCGCAAGCCCGCGTGCCGCGGTGCTGCTCGCCAATGCCGCCCGCGCCCGCGCCGCGCTGGAGGGCCGCGACTACGTGGTGCCCGACGATGTGAAGGCGCTCGCCACCGCCACCCTGCGCCATCGTCTTCTGCTCAGCCCCGCCGCCGAGATAGAAGGGCGAAAGGTCGAGGATCTGGTCGCGCAGCTGATCGAGCAGACCGAGGCTCCGCGATGATAATCCTCCCCGGCACGGGGAGGGGGACCAGCCGCAGGCTGGTGGAGGGGCAGGCGCCGAACGAGCCGCGCGTGCCGCTTCACCATGCTTCGCATGGTCCCCCTCTCCCGATGGGGGAGGATCTGTGAAACTTCCCCGGCTCCGCGGCCTGCCATTCGTGCCGACTCCGCGCGCGCTGGTGCTGCTGGGCGTGCTCGCGCCGCTGGCGGTGGTGCTGGCGGCGACCATGCCGGGTGCCTGGGCCATCGCTCCCGTCGCTGGGCTGGCGGTGCTTCTGGCGGTCGTGCTCGACGGCGTTCTCGCTGGGGTCCTTGGCGCGCTCGAGCTTTCTGCCCCGGCTGACTGCGAAGTCGGCCAGCCCGCCCCGCTGCGCGTAACCGCCGCGATTCGCCGTAATGCCTCGGCCAAGCCGCCCGAGGCCGCCATCGGCTTCGACCCTCGCCTCGGCCCCAACGGCGCGCTGCACTTTGCGCTTACCGCCAAGGGCGAAGACGGCCAGTTCGCGGGCAGCGGCGATCTTGTGCCGCAACGCCGGGGCACGGGCGACCTCACCGGCCTGTGGCTGCGCTGGCCCGGACCGCTGGGGCTGGCGGCGCGGCAGGTCTATCGCCAGCTCGACAGGCAGGTGCGCGTCTGGCCCGACCTCTCGCCAGTCCGTTCGCCGGTATTGCAGAGCTTCTTCCGCGATTCGCAATTCGGCCTCGTCGCCCGCCGCATCCGGGGCGAAGGCACGCAGTTCGAGGCACTGAGCGAGTACGAACCGGGCATGGACCGCCGCCGGATCGACTGGAAAGCCTCGGCCCGCCACACCCGCCTGTTTGCCCGCGAAAACGAGACCGAGCGCGACAACCAGATCGTCTTCGCGTTCGATTGCGGCCAGTCGATGTGCGAACCCATCGACGGCCTGCCCCGGATCGACCGCGCCGTATCGGCCGCGCTGGTCGCCGCCTATGTCGCTTTGAAAGGCGGCGACCGGGTGGCCCTGTTCGGCTTTGCCGACCAGCTGCAGCTGATGACGCCCTTCGTCACCGACACCCGCGCCTTCTACCGCCTGCAAACCGCCGCCGCCGAACTGGACTACACCGCGCGTGAGCCCAACTTCACGCTGGCGCTCTCCACCCTCACCGCGCGGCTCCGGCGGCGCTCTTTGGTGGTGCTGCTTTCCGATTTCAGCGACCCCACCAGCGCCGAGCTGATGGTCGAAAGCGTCGAGCGGCTGGTGCGCCATCATCTGGTGATCTTCGTCACCATGGTCGACGAGGAGCTGGCCGACCTCACCGATGCCGAGCCTGAAAACCTTGGCGATGTGGCCGTCGCAGTGGGCGCAGATGTCCTCGCCCGCCAGCGCGCGCTGGTCCTCTCGCGGCTGCGGCGGCTTGGCGTTGACGTGATCGAGGCGAAGCACGATGCGATCGGCTATCGCCTGATCGACGCCTACCTTTCAGCGAAACGGCATGAGGCGATCGGCTGATGGCGCTCGACTATCTCAGCAAGATTGCTTGGTTCCGGCAGGCCGAGATCGCACCATCCGCCGAGATCGAAGCCGCTTCCTTGCGTTCCGACCGGTTCCGGCTCGAACGCGAGGTCGACTGGCAGCGGCTCGAACGGATCGTCACCGCGCTGGAGAAAGGCCGTCCGGGGCGCATCTCCGATGATGACCTGCTCGATCTGCCGGTGCTCTACCGCAAGGCCACCTCCAGCCTCGCCGTGGCCCGCGAAACCAGTCTCGATGCCGCGGCCATTGCCTACCTCGAAGCGCTGGTGCAGCGCGCGTGGTTCCAGATCTATGGCCCGCGCGAGACGCTCTCCGGCTGGCTGCGCGGTTTCCTCGGCGGCGGCTGGAGCCGGGCCGTGCGCGCGATCTGGCTCGACATCTGCATCGCGCTGTTCTTCATGGTCGCGGGAACGGCGGTCGGCTGGCTGCTGGTCAGCCGCGAGCCCGACTGGTTCTATGCCCTCGTTCCCGGCGCCATGTCGGGCGGGCGCGAGCCGGGTGCCGATCCCGAGGTTCTGCGCCAATCGCTCGAGCCGACTGCAAGCGCCGACGGGCTATCGGTCTTTGCCGCCTACCTGTTCTCGAACAACACCGGGGTTGCCATTCTCGCCTTCGCGCTTGGCTTCGCCTTCGGCATCCCTACGCTGCTGCTGCTGATATCGAACATGGCTCTGCTCGGCGCGATGCTGTTCGTCTTCGTCGAGGCCGGGCTGGGCTATGAGTTTGTGGCCTGGCTCTCGGTTCACGGCACCACCGAGCTGGGCGCGATCCTGCTGGCGGGCGCGGCAGGCATTCATGTGGGACGTTCGATGGCGTTTCCCGGCCAGCGCTCGGTGCTCACCGCCGCACAGGGCGCGGGGGTGCGTGCGGCGCAGGTGATGGCCGGGGCGACGATCATGCTGGTGGTGGCAGGGCTGCTCGAAGGTTTCGTGCGCCAGCTGGTCGGCGAGCCTTCGATGCGCCTCGGCATCGGCGGCGCAATGCTGGCAGTCTGGTGCCTCTATTTCACCGGTATGCGCAAGCGGCGGGAGCAGGCGGAATGACCCGGCTGCAAAGCGCCATCCAGACCCGCAGCGCCAGGCGCGAGCGCGCGTTGATCACGCCCGAAGGTCTCGCGCTGCCGCTCCGTGTCGCGAGCCGGGGATCACGCGCGCTTGCTCTGCTGCTGGACCTGATGATCCTGTTCTTTGGCTTTGTTATCGTCATCGTGGCGCTGGTCGGGGTCGGTCTCAATCTCGATAGCGTTGAGGGGCTGGCCCAGACCCCGGCCGGCGAAGTGATCGGGATCGTGTTCATCCTCGCGCTGTTCTTCTCGCGCTACGGGTATTTCCTGTGGTTCGAACTCGGCGCCCGCGGAGCAACGCCCGGAAAGCGGCTGCTCGGCATCCGTGTGGCGGCGCGGGGCGGGCAGCGGCTTACCACAGAGATGGTGATCGCCCGCAACCTGATGCGCGATGTCGAGGTGTTCATCCCGGTCTTCTTTATGCTCGGCAACGGCTTCGACGCCGGATTGACCGGCGGGGCGGCCTTCGTCTGGCTGGCCGTCTTCGTGCTGTTCCCGTTCTGCAACCGCGATGCACTGCGGGCGGGCGATCTGGTCGCGGGCACCTTCGTGGTCGAGGCCCCGCGCGCCAAATTGCAGGATGCCATGTCGCTCGCGCCAGATCACCGCCAGACTTACCGCTTCGGCGAGGCCGAGCTGTCGGTCTATGGCGAGCACGAGTTGCAGGTGCTCGAAGGCGTGCTGCGGAATGGCGACGAGGCAGCCCTGCACGAGGTCGCCCAGGCGATCTGCCGCAAGATCGGGTGGGACACGGGCCGCAGCGACGAGCGCGAGTTCCTGACCAGCTTTTACGCCGCCTTGCGTGCCCATCTCGAAAGCGGCATGCGCTTCGGCAAACGCAAGAAGGACAAGTTTTCATGACGCAAGTAGCGCTGCGCCCGGCCACGCTTGAGGATGTGGAAAGCCTCGCCAAGCTGGGCCGCGAAAGCTTCTGCGCCGCCTTTGCCCACCTCTATCGGCCCGAAGACCTCGCTGGCTTTCTCGAACAGTGCTATTCGCACCCCGCCGTGGCCGAAGAGGTGAGCGACGATGTGCACCGCCATCGCCTCGCGGTCGATCCGGCCAGCGGTGCGCTGCTGGGCTATGTGAAGATCCGCGTGCCAAGCTACTATGCCGAACACTCCGATGCGACGAACCCGATCGCCCTGTGCCAGCTCTACACCGACGCTGCCCGCACCGGCATGGGTATCGGCGCGGCGCTGATGGACTGGGCGCTGGGCGAGGCCCGCGCTGGCGGCCACGATGCAGTGCAGCTTTCGGTGTGGAGCGAGAACTATGGCGCGCAGCGGTTCTATGCCCGCTATGGCTTCGCCAAGATCGCCGACATCCATTTCGACGTGGGCGAGCAGCGCGACGAGGAATTCCTGTACGAACTGCGGCTGGACACTCCGACCCCAACGTCAGCGGGTTAACGCCGATTTAGGCACTTTGTGGCAGGGTCTCCTGCCATGGGGGACATGACCTTTATCCTGCCCGAGTTCGAGGCACCTGCACCGCCGCTCGACAATGAGCTGGCGAGCGATCCGCAGATTGCCGGCTTTCTGCGCTCGGCCCGCGACCACCTCGGGCTGGAGATCGCCCTGATCGGCCGCTGGGTCGAGGACGACACGCGCGAGATCACCCATGTCGACAGCGTGCTTGACCTGCCTCTGGAGACGGGCCTTCGCCAGCACCGCGAAGAGACCTACTGCTGGCACGTGCTGACCGGCGACTTGCCCGAAATGATTGCCGATCCCGCGCCTTTCCCCGTCGCGCAGGCGCTCCACATCACCCATGCCCTGCCCGTGGGCGCGCATTTCTCGGTGCCGCTGCGCCTGTCCGATGGCACCGTCTGGGGCAGCTTCTGCGCCATGAGCAGCCAGCCCGACCCAAGCCTCACCAGCCGCGACCTCGCGATCTTCGAGAGCTTCGCCGCCATGGCGGCCGAGCGCATCGACACGCTGATCGCCAATGCGGCGCATCGCGACCAGACCCGCCAGCGCATCGAGGACATGTTCGACGGCGATGCGGTCACCATCTACCACCAGCCAATCCATCTGCTGGCAGGCGGCGAGCCCGCCGGGGTCGAATGCCTCGCCCGCTTCCCCGATGTGAACAAGCGCAGCCCCGGCACATGGTTCGGCGATGCCGAAAGCGCAGGCCTCGGCGAAGAGCTGGAGATGACCGCCGTGCGCGGCGCGATCGAGACGTTCGCCAGCGTTCCGCAAGGCTTCTTCGCCGCGCTCAAGGCTCCCGCGCGATGCGTGGTGAGCGGCGCGGTGCGCGCTGCGCTCGAAGCCGAACCTGCCGCCGACGTGGTAGTTACCCTCACCCAATATGCCGCCGCCGAGGACAAGCTGGCGCTGGTGCAGGCGCTTGAGGCGATGCGCCCCACGGCGCGCATCGCCATCGACATGGTCGGCACCAGCTACGCCTCGATGCAGCTGGCCGCGCTGGTGAAGCCCGACTTCGTGAAGCTCGACATGGCGCTCGCCCGCAACGTCGCGACCGATCCCGCCGCTCGCGCGCTGGTCTCTGCCGTGGTGGCTCTGGTGAGCGAATGGGACGGCGCCGTCATCGCCGAGGGGATCGAGGAACGCGCGCAGGCCGAGGCGATGCAGGCGCTCGGCGTGAGCCACGGACAGGGCTATCTGTTCGCGCGCCCCATGCCGATGGTCGCCGCCGCGCAGCACCTGGTCGGGATCGTCGCCTGACCTATTCGAATTCGCGCGTCTCGCCGAACTTGCGCAACTCGCGCTGTTGCTTGCGTGACAACTCGCGCGCGGCATAGATGTCGCCGCCGTCGAGTTGCAGTTGCAGCCGCTCCTTGTCGATCCGGCGATAGGTTGCCTCGGCCTTTTCCACGCTCTCTTCCGAGACCCCGATACCGGCAAGCGCCAGCCGCGCCATGCGGATCGCCCCCGCGAAAACTTCGCGCACCACCCCTGCGGCAGGGGCGTGAGCCAGTTCCAGCAGCCCCCGCCGATCGAAGGCGCGGACGTAGATCAGTGCCTGCGGGAACGCCTCGTTGACCGACTCGATCAGGGCCGCATCGGGCATCTCGTCGTGGCAGAACAGGATCAGCTGAGCTTCCGCCGCCCCCGCCTGCCGCAGCATGTCGATCCGCGTCCCATCACCGAAGTAGACCTTCGAGCCAAACTCCTCGGCCGTGTCGATCTGGTCGACCTTCCTGTCGATCATCGTAACCGACACGCCGCCCGCCATCAGCGTCTGCGCCACAGTCTGGCCAAACCGCCCGAAGCCGACGATCACCGCACTGGCCCCGTCATTGCGCGGCCCATCACGCTCTTCCTCGGTTGTCTGAGGGGACCGGATGCGCTTGTTGAGCATCATCAGGAACGGCGTAGTCGCCATCGACAGCGTCACCACGGCAGAGAACACGCTCACCGATTCTTCGGCCAGCAACAATGCCCCCTCGGCCTGCGAGTAAAGCACGAAGGCGAACTCGCCGCCTTGCGATAGCAACAGGCCAAGCGCGAGCGCGGAGCGCCAGGGCATCTTCATGGCGAGGCCCAGCCCGGCGATGACCGCGGTTTTCACCGCGATCAGCAGCACGGCAAAGCCGATCACGGTAAAAGGCTGCGAGGCGATGGCCGAAAGGTCGAGCATCATGCCCACGGCGAGGAAGAACATGCCGAGCAGGATCGAACGGAACGGCTCGATATCGGCCTCCAGCTCGTGGCGATAGCGGGTATCGGCCAGCATCACGCCCGCGATAAAGGCGCCCAGCGCGGCCGACAGGCCGAACAGCTCCATCACCGCCGCACTCGCGAAAACCGTAAACAGCGCCGCCATCACGAAAAGTTCGCGCTCGCCCAGCCGGCTGATAAGGCGGAACATCGGTTTCACCACCAGCCGGTTCGCCACTATCAGGCCAGCGATGGCAGCCAGCGACAGCCCCACGAGCACGAGGCCCGAAGGCGCATCGGCATCGGCCGGGTTGCGGCTCATCGCGGTTACGATGGTGATGAGCGGGATGATCGAAAGATCCTGAAACAGCAGGATCGCAAAGGCCTTCTCGCCAAACGGCGTGCGCAAGCGCCCCGCCGATTGCAGCATAGGCAGCACCTGCGCCGTGGACGACAGCGCCAGCGGCAGGCCGATGGCAAAGGCCGCGGCGAGCGAATAGTTGGTGAGCACAGCCACCAGCAGGCTGACCGCAATGCCGCAGATCACCACCTGCGCCGTGCCCAGACCAAAGATCGCTTGCCGCAACCGCCACAGCCGCTCAGGGCTCAGCTCCAGGCCGACCACGAACAGCAGCATCACGATGCCCAGCTCGGCAATCTCGGCCATCTGTTCGGCATTGCCGACGAGGCCCAGCACCTGCGGCCCGATCATCACGCCCGCCACGAGGTAGCCCAGCGTCGCGCCCAGCCCCGCGCGGCGGAAGGCGATCACCGCCACCAGCGCAAAGGCCAGCATCAGCGCGCCGTCCTGCAGCACGAACCCAGCTTCGTGACCTTCCATCGGCCGTGTCTCCTAGAACCAGCGCCACTTCCAGAACAACGCCAGCTGTACGGCCACGATAGCACCGCACAGCCCGGTGACGATCCAGAATGCATCGGCACTATCCGCGCCGGGCATCCCGCCCACGTTCACGCCGAGCAGCCCTGTCAGAAATCCCAGCGGCAGGAAGATCCCCGCCACGATGGTGAGCATATAGGTCGCCCGTTCGCTGCCCGCCAGCGCCCGCGCGCGGATTTCGTCCTGCAACACCACGGCGCTTTCCTTCGAGATGTCGAGATCGTCGAGATAGCGCCGCAGCCGGTCGATACTTTCGGAAATCTCGCGCCGGTCATGATCCTCGAACCAGGGCGGGGCTTGGCGCGCAATCGTCTCCAGCGCTTCGTGCTGCGGCCCCATATGGCGCTTCAGGCCCAGGCAATTGCGGCGGATGACCGAAATCCGGCTCAGCACCTGATCGGTATCGTCATCCTCGATATCGCGCTCCTCAAGCAGGTCGATATGCTCGTTCATGTCGATGATCGCATGGCTCATGCGGGAGATCATCGCCTCGGTCAGCTCGGTGATCAGCGCACCGCAGTCCTTTGGCCCCTCCACCCGGGCGTCGATCATGGCCAGCACCTCACGCGGGGTCTGCATCGGCTCCTTGCGCAGCGTGATCAGCCGCGTGCCGTCGCACCACATCTGCATCGAGACCATGTCTTCGGGCTCGGCGCCGGGATTGAAGTTGATACCGCGCAGCGTCACCACCAGCGTGTTGCCCTCGCGGAAGGCGCGCGGGCGGGTGCGGTCGGAGACCAGCAGCTCCACGGTCGGCTCGGGAATGTCGAGGCTTTCGAGATAGCCGGTCACACCCTCACAGGTGCGGCACAGGTGCAGCCAGATCACTTCGCCGGGCCTCTGCGGCACCCAGCCCTTCGCCGCCTCCCAGCCGATCGCCCGCCCTGCGCCCTTGCCATCGAGCACGCGTGCAAACAGCAGCGGGCCTTCAAGTTCCTTGTCTTGATCGAGGTTCATGGCCTTCCCATGCCGCAAGCAGGGCCGCTTGCCTAGCAGGTCACATCTCGTGGCCCGCCTTGCTCCCCTTGGGGAGGGACTTGCCTTGCTCCCCTCCCCGTGGGGAGGGGCTGGGGGTGGGGGCTCGACGCTGGCGGGGCGGAACCCCCATCCCAACCCTTCCCCAAGGGGAAGGGCTTTGATCCTGCCCCAGCGATATTTCCTACGCGCCCCGCGCCTGCTAGGAATGCCGAGAGATGACGCAGCCCCTCGCAATCCTGCAATATTGTGGCCATATGCCAGCTTGCAGGCCGCGCTTGCGCCGCCACGGATTTTTGCCCCAGGACACTGTCACACCTGTCACACCTTGGGGCCAGGCTAAGGAAGAGACATGAGTTCCGACAGCATTTCCGCCATCCGCCCCTGGCGCATGATCGAGCGGCGGCAATCGCGTCAGATCATGGTCGGCAAGGTGCCGGTGGGCGGCGGCGCGCCGATCAGCGTGCAGACCATGACCAACACGCCGACCGAGGACGTGGCCGCAACGATCGACCAGATCCGCCGCTGCGAGGATGCAGGCGCCGATATCGTGCGCGTCTCCTGCCCCACCGAAGAGGCGACCGCCAACTTCGACCAGATCACGCGCGCGGCCAATGTGCCGATCGTTGCCGACATCCACTTCCACTACAAGCGCGCGCTCGAAGCGGCTGACAAGGGCGCGGCCTGCCTGCGCATCAACCCCGGCAACATCGGCTCGTCAGACCGGGTGGCCGAAGTGGTGCGCGCAGCCAAGGCCAACGGGTGCTCGATCCGCATCGGGGTGAATGCCGGATCGCTCGAGAAGGACCTGCTGGAGAAGTACGGCGAACCCTGCCCCGAAGCGTTGATCGAAAGCGCGCTCGACCACATCAAGCTGCTGCAGGACCACGACTTCCACGAATTCAAGGTGGCGGTGAAGGCCTCCGACGTGTTCCTGGCAGTCGCCGCCTATATGGGCCTTGCCGATGCGGTCGATTGCCCGCTGCACCTCGGTATCACCGAGGCGGGCGGGCTGATCGGCGGGACGGTGAAATCGTCCATCGGCATGGGCAACCTCTTGTGGGCGGGCATTGGCGACACGATCCGCGTCTCGCTTTCGGCCGAGCCCGAACGCGAGGTGAAGGTCGGCTTCGAGATGCTCAAGGCGCTGGGCCTGCGCACGCGCGGGGTCCGGGTGGTCTCATGCCCCTCTTGCTCGCGGCAGGGCTTCGATGTGATTCGCACCGTGGAGGCGCTCGAAGCCCGGCTCGAACACATCAAGACACCGATGAGCCTTTCGGTTCTCGGCTGCGTCGTTAACGGCCCGGGCGAGGCGCGCGAGACCGACATCGGGCTCACCGGCGGCGGCAACGGCAAACATATGGTTTACCTTTCAGGGGTTAAGGACCACCACATCGACAGCGCCGACATGCTCGACCACATCGTGCGCCTCGTCGAGGCCAAGGCGGCCGAGATCGAAGACGCGATGAGTGATGCCGGAAATGCGACGGTTGCGGCCGAATAGGGAGCCCGCGTTTACTCCCCGATAAGCAACGATCACTAGAATCCAGCCCCATGAACCTGGGGCTGCCACTCGCTGCGACATGTCTGGTTGGCCTCGCCATCGGCTTTGTCGTGCCGATGGAGGACGACGGGCCGGTGCCGGCGCAAATGGCCCCTTCCAAGCTGCCTGGTTCCGCAGCTGGCAGCGGATGGGATGACGACGTGTCCCTCCCGCGCGCCGGTGACGGTCACTTCTACGCCGAAGTCCAGCTCGACGCGGCTCCGACCCGGATGCTGGTCGATACCGGTGCCAGCATGATCGCGCTGACCGAGAGCGATGCCCTCGCCGCCGGTCTCTACTGGGACGAGGCTGAACTGGCGACCGTGGCGCGCGGCGCTTCCGGCCCGGTGCGCGGCGTGTTCGTCACCCTGCCCCACGTTTCGCTGGGCGGGATCGAGGCGCACGACGTTGCCGCCGTGGTCGTGCCCGATGGCCTGCCGGTCTCTCTGCTCGGTCAGTCCTTCCTAACCCATATCAACAAGGTCGCCATCGAGGGCGACACCATGGTGCTGAGCAAATGAGCGACATGCCGCCCCTTCCCCGCCGCTGGCTGCGCATTGTCGAATCGGCGCGCCATGCCGAAGCGATCAAGGGCATTCTGGATACCCCGCCGATCACTCCGCGCGACGATGGCCTCGTGCTGTTCGCCGAGATCGGCACCGAACAGCTGCTGTCCTGCCTGGTGGCGATCAAGAGCCTGCACGCCCGGCTGGGCCGGGGCCGGGTGGCGCTGCTTGACGATGGCACGCTGATCGGCAGCGACCGCGCGCTGCTGGCCCATCATTGCGGCGATCCCGAAATCATCGCGCCAGCGGACAAAGGCGATGTGCCACTGCCCGATGGGCCGGGTTGGCGTGCGTTGAGCACCCTGCTCGACCGGCGCAACAGCGAATACTGGCTGTGGTTGTCGAACGACAGCGTCACCCTTGGACCGGTGCCCGAAGTCGCTCAGGCAATCGCGCTCAACGCCAGCTGCATGCTGCCTGGCGAGGATGCGGTGGAGCAACCCAAGCCGCTGGGCATCTTCTGCCGCACAACCTATCCGGAGGGCCCGGCAACAGGCGATGTGACAGCCCGGCTCGAAAGCCGGCTGGCAAGGATAGACCGACCCGACTGGCGTTATGTACGGGGCGACGCAGCTCTTATGGGCTTTGCTGCGGGCGGCCCCGGCCTGCGCACCGCCGCGGCGTTTCGGGCTGGCATCGAACAGTTTGCCAGCGCCGAAGAGCTGAGCGAGACAGGTGCGGCGCAGGTCGTGGCCAACCTTCTGCTTGCCAGCGAGGCCCGCACCGTGATCCTCCCGAGTGAGCGCTATCGCCATAGCAGCGCAGCGGGCTGGGACGCGGACACCAGCTTCCTGCGCTTCGGCGACGACGATCGCCACGCCGACGGGCGCTATGCCGAAGCCAGCCAGATCGCCATCGAGACCCTCCACGGCCGATGACGGTATGGACAAGGTTCAGGTGCCGCGGTCTATAAGCGGCAGCATGGACCGCCGCCACTTCCTCACCCGCTCCGCCGCTGCCGCCGCTGCTGTGGCCACGCCCGCAAGGCTGTTCGCGCAGGCCGGGCCTGACCTGCGCACGCGGCGCCTGCTCGATGTGGCACGAGAACAGGCGGAGCGCGCCAGCGCCAGCCTGTGGCACACTGATCTGGTGGGGATTGCCGACTACGGCCTCCATTCGGCCGAGCCGCGCTTCCATTTCGTCGATCTGGTGGCGGGCAAGGTCGACTCGGTGCTGGTCACGCACGGCGCCGGCTCCGATCCCGAGCACGACGGCTGGCTGAACGACTTTTCCAACCTGACCGACAGCTGGGCCAGCAGTCGCGGTGCCTATATCACCTGGGAATGGTACAAGGGCCGCTATGGCACCTCGGTTCGGCTGGGCGGGCTCGATCCCGACAATTCAAACGCCTTTCCGCGCGCGATCGTGATGCATCCGGCAAGCTATGCCACGCCTGAACACGTCGCGCGGTGGGGCAAGCTTGGCCGCTCCAATGGCTGCTTCGCCTTCGGCCCCGAGGTGTTCCCGCAGGCACTCACACGGCTGATGGGCGGACGACTGCTCTATGCCGATGCGCTGGGCATCGGCGCGAATGGCGAGGACGTGATGCGACCAACGCAGAGTACGCCCGACTTCGCAGCCATGGCCGCCGCGAACGGCCCCGAGCTGGCGCCCATATCGCCCGATGTCTCCGATCCCGCCGAGCAGCTGCCATAGGGCAGCGCTCGCTCAGAGCGTGTCGCGCGGATCGTCGACGACCTCGATCACTTCCTCGCTCGACACCCGCGCCCGGTCACGCACACGCGGCGCATCGAGCGAGGCGAAGACCGGCGCATCGCGCTCGTAGATGTCCGCGAACTCGCGCAGGTTGCCGTCGATATCAACGCCATAAGTGAAATAGGTGATGTAGGCGGGCATCGTCTTCTTCACCGGCACGCGGGTATATTCGCCGCTGGTGGAGATCTCGACCACCTCGTCCCGCGAAGCGCCCTGGCCGAGAATGGCGACGGTCATCGCCAGTTCCAGCGCCCGCTCGGTACGGATACAGCCGTGGCTGAGCGCGCGGTCGTCCTGGTTGAACATCTCGCGGCTCGGCGTGTCGTGGAAGAAGATCGCGTGCGGGTTTGGCATGTCGAGCTTCATCACGCCCAGCGCGTTGCCCGGCCCCGGCTGCTGCACCACACTGATATAGCCATTGGCCCCGCGCGTGGCACGGTAGCCCTGCCGGGCAGCCCAGCTGGGATTGTTGAGCACACGCTCGCCCAGCCCCTCGCCGCGCACGATCGACTGCGGCACGGTCCAGGTCGGGTTGAACACCACGCCCTCAACCGTCTCGGCCAGCTGCGGGGTGGCGGTGCGGCCAGGCTTGCCGACCACGGTGCGATAGGAGCGGATGATCCGGTTGTTGACCGTGAGACGCAGCTGATACTCGGGCACGTTGGTGATGAGATACTGCGGCCCCAGATCGCGCGCGAGCCAGCGCCAGCGATCCATGTTGGCGCGGATCAGGCGGCGCTCCTCGGTGGCCCTGGCGGGCGTTGCGGCCAGCTTGTCGCGCAGGGCGGCATAGTCGGGGTGAGTCGGCTTCAGAGCTTCGAGCGCACCTGCGATATCACCCGTTTCGAGCGCCTTGGCCATCACCTCGGCGGTGGGATTGCGGTCGGTATCGGGGTCAACCACGAACCACTGGCTGCGGTTTGCCATCGGCGTGCGCCCGTCGCGCAGGTCTTCCACCAGCCAGGCAAAGGCCGTGCTGGCCAGTTCGTCGATCTGCTGATCGTCGTTCGCGCTTAAGGCGGTGGCCAATTCGTCGGGCAGATAGTCGGCCGGGACAAGGCCCTCGGCATCGATCGCGCGGATCACGCCGAGCAGTTCTCGCGCCTGAGCGTTGGTCCAGTCCATCGCCTCGAAGTGGCGCGGATCGGCCTGCACCACTTCGTCAGAGGTGAAAGCCTGCTCGAAATCAGAGGTCAAAGCCGCCTCGGCGGCGTCGCCCTGACCTACAGGCTGCGCGGGCAGGCCTTGCGCCAAGACCGGTGCGGCATGGCTGGCAAGCGCGCCCAGCGCGAGGCTCGAAGCGAGAAGGACACGGGTACGATTCATAAAGCTCTTCCTAGCACAAACGCGCAGGGACAGGCGCGTCTTGAGCCTGCCTCCTATCGCGCACCGGCCCTGACGCGCGCATGAACCGGTTGCGCCACCCAATACAAGCACGCAAGACACTGCGCCATGCCCGTGCGCCATCCTATCCTCCCCTATTTGCTGGCAGCGAGCGGGATTGGACTGTTCACGGTGATGGACGGGTTCATGAAGCACGCCTCACTGATGACCGGGGCCTATACAGCCACCCTGCTGCGCAGCCTGATAGGCGCGATGCTGATTGCCCCGCTGTGGCTCGCGCGCCGTCCGCCTTGGCCGCGCGGGCACCTGCTCAGGCTCCATATCGAGCGCGGGGTGGTGACGGCGACAATGTCGCTCACCTGGTTCTTCGCGCTCACCCGCCTGCCGCTGGCCGAGGCGCTGGCGATCAGCTTTGTCGCCCCGCTGATAACGCTCTATCTCGCGCGCATTTTCCTCGGCGAAACCATCAGCCGCAGCGCGGTCCTCGCCTCGCTGCTCGGCTTCGTCGGCGCGCTGGTGATCGTGGCCGGGCGCATCGGCGCGGCGGGGCTGACGCACGATCTGGCGCTGGGCCTTGCCGCCATGGCCGGTTCGGCGCTGTGCTATGCCTACAGCTTCGTCGTGATCCGCCGCCAGTCGCAGCTCGCCGGACCCATCGAAGTGGCGACCTTTCATTCCGGGATCGGCGGGCTGGTGCTGCTGCTCGCCGCCCCCTTCGCCTTCACCATGCCCTCAGCCCCCGCGCTCGGAGCAATCGGCATTGCCGGAGCGCTCACCGTGCTTGGCTCGATGGCGATTGCCTGGGCCTATGCCCGCGCCGAAACGCAGGCGCTCGTTCCGCTCGAATATACCGGCTTTGTCTGGGCGGCGTGGATCGGCTGGCAATGGTTCGGCGAGAAGGTCACGCTGGCCACCTTCGCGGGGCTTTGCATGATTGTGGTCGCCAGCTGGATTGCACGGCCACGGAACGCCGCCGCCTAATGTGCCTGTGCGGATTCGGGCGCCTTGGCGGGCCCGTCCTCGACCACCGCCTCTTCATCTTCCGGCTCTCCCGAGCCGAGGCCGGAACTCTGCCACACCATGCCCAGCGCCGCCCCCAGAAAAGCCGCGATCGCCAGCGCGAGCGCGATCCAGATCGCGCCCAGCGACCGCTCACCCTGCGGCGGTTTGACCAGCATCATGAGCCGAATTGCCCCCCATTCGATTTGCGTGCCTCATAACCTGTCCGGATGCGCGAGGCCTTGACCAATCCCCCACAAACGCGCAGTTCGCACCCGAACAGCGGGCTTCTCGCACGAGCACGCTTATGCAAGCAACAGCAAAGGGACCCCATCATCCATGACTCAGGTCGGCTCCAACTCGCTCGATACCCGCGCCTCGCTCGACGTAAACGGCACCAAGTACGCCTATTACTCGCTCGCCAAGGCTGCCGAAAAACTGGGCGATATCAGCCGCCTGCCCTTCAGCCTCAAGGTGCTGCTGGAGAACATGCTGCGCTTTGAAGACGAAGGCTTC
Organism: Erythrobacter sp.; assembly: GCA_027311945.1. Classification (GTDB taxonomy): domain Bacteria; phylum Pseudomonadota; class Alphaproteobacteria; order Sphingomonadales; family Sphingomonadaceae; genus Alteraurantiacibacter. The sequence goes on along the minus strand of DAICXZ010000006.1, from coordinate 153,992 downwards.
ACCGTGGGCGAAACCCACGCACAGGCCATCGTCGATTGGCAGAAGAACCCCAAGACCGGCGAGGAAATCCAGTATCGCCCGGCCCGCGTGCTGCTGCAGGACTTCACCGGCGTGCCCTGCGTGGTTGACCTTGCCGCCATGCGCGACGCGATTCGCAAGCTCGGCGGCGATACCGCCAAGATCAACCCGCTCGTTCCGGTGAACCTCGTGATCGACCACTCGGTGATGGTCGACGAATTCGGCCACCCCAAGGCCTTCGAAAAGAACATGGAACTCGAATACGAGCGCAATGCCGAGCGTTACGACTTCCTCAAGTGGGGCGCCAAGAGCCTCAAGAACTTCTACGCCGTGCCGCCGGGCACCGGCATCTGCCACCAGGTGAACCTCGAAAACATCGCCAAGGGCGTGTGGTCGAGCGAGGACCAGAACGGCGATCTGGTCGCCTATCCTGACACTTGCGTGGGCACCGACAGCCACACCACCATGATCAACGGCCTGGGCGTGCTCGGCTGGGGCGTTGGCGGGATCGAGGCCGAGGCCGCGATGCTCGGCCAGCCAATCTCGATGCTGATCCCCGAAGTGGTCGGCTTCAAGCTGACCGGCGAAATGGGCGAGGGCATCACCGCGACCGACCTCGTGCTGACCTGCGTGCAGATGCTGCGCGAACACGTCGTGGTTGGCAAGTTCGTCGAGTTTTACGGCCCCGGCGTTGCCACGCTGTCGCTGGCCGACCGTGCCACCATCGCCAACATGGCACCCGAATATGGCGCGACCTGCGGCTTCTTTGGCATCGATGACAAGACGATCGAATACCTGCGCCTCACCGGCCGCAGCGAGGAAACCATCGCGCTGGTCGAAGCCTATTCGAAGGCGCAGGGCATGTGGTTCGATCCGAACAACGAGCCGATCTTCTCCTCCACGCTGGAACTCGACATGGGCGCAGTCGTGCCCTCGCTCGCCGGCCCGAAGCGCCCGCAGGACAAGGTTGCCCTGCCGCTGGTCGACGAGCTGTTCAACGGCGATCTCTCCAAGGTCTACGGCAAGAGCGAAGCTGTGCGCGTGCCCGTAGCCGGGGCCAGCCACGATGTGGGCGATGGCGACGTGGTGATCGCCGCGATCACTTCGTGCACCAACACCTCCAACCCCGACGTGCTCGTCGCCGCCGGGCTGGTGGCCAAGAAGGCCAACGAGAAGGGCCTGAAGCCCAAGCCCTGGGTCAAGACCAGCCTCGCGCCGGGTTCGCAGGTCGTCACCGACTATCTGAACAAGGCCGGCCTGCAGGAGCACCTCGACGCCATCGGCTTCGACCTCGTCGGCTATGGCTGCACCACCTGCATCGGCAACTCCGGCCCGCTGGCCGAGCCGATCAGCCAGGCGATCAACGGCAACGATATCGTCGCCGCCTCGGTGCTGTCGGGCAACCGCAACTTCGAGGGCCGTGTCTCGCCCGACGTGCGCGCCAACTTCCTCGCCTCGCCGCCGCTGGTGGTGGCCTATGCGCTGAAGGGCACCGTCACCGAAGACATCACCACCACCCCGATCGGGCAGGACCAGGACGGCAACGACGTGATGCTGGCCGACATCTGGCCGAGCAACGCCGAAGTGGCCGAAATCCGCGCCGCCGCCATCGACCGCACGATGTTCGAAAGCCGTTATGCCGACGTCTACAAGGGCGACGAGCACTGGCAGGCGATCAAGGTCGACGCTTCCGACACCTACAGCTGGAACCCGAGCAGCACCTACGTCGCCAACCCGCCCTACTTCGAGGGCATGAGCATGGAGCCGGCCCCCGTCACCGACGTGATCGGCGCCAAGCCGCTGCTGATCCTCGGCGATTCGGTCACCACCGATCACATCTCGCCGGCCGGCTCGATCAAGGAAGATTCGCCCGGCGGGCGCTACCTGATCGATCACCAGGTGCCCAAGAAGGACTTCAACTCCTACGGCTCGCGTCGCGGCAACCACGAAGTGATGATGCGCGGCACCTTCGCCAACATCCGCATCAAGAACGAGATGGTTCCTGGCACCGAAGGCGGTTTCTCGTCCTACAAGGGCGAAACAATGGCCGTTTACGACGCGGCAATGAAGCATCAGGCCGACGGCACCCCACTGGTGGTGGTCGCAGGCAAGGAATACGGGACCGGTTCCAGCCGCGACTGGGCGGCCAAGGGCACGATCCTGCTCGGCGTACGCGCCGTGATCGTCGAAAGCTTCGAGCGTATCCACCGCTCGAACCTCGTCGGCATGGGCGTGCTACCGCTGCAGTTCAAGGATGGCGACACCCGCGAGACGCTGGGTCTCAAGGGTGACGACAGCTTCACGATTCTGGGTCTTGCCAATCTGAAGCCGTCGCAGGACGTGGAAGTCGAAGTGACCCGTGCCGATGGCACCAGCTTCCGCTTCACCGCACTGTGCCGCATCGATACCGCCAACGAGATCGAGTACTATAACAACGGCGGCATCCTGCACTACGTACTGCGCAAGCTCGCCTCGTAAGCTTCAGGCCCGGCAGGGGATGCACGCATGAACGGTTTCGTCACCTCGACCCGTTTCGGCGGCATCCCTGCCGACCCGAAGGAAGACCCGGCCAAGCTGGCTCTGATCGGGGCTCAGGTGCGCGCCCGCCTCAGGGCTGACCCGCGCGCCGAGGACCTTGGCGGCGACAAGGCCGACATGTTCCTGCTGCGCGATTTCTTCACCGCCGACGAATGCGCCCGGCTGGTGAAGATCATCGACAAGAAGATCGGCCCCTCCACCCTGTTCGAGGGCACCCAGCGCGACGGCTTCCGCACCTCGTCCACGCACTATTTCGAGCAGGGCGATTCTGCCACACGCGGGCTGGAAAAGCGCATCGATGCGGCCACGGGCATCCCGCACCAGCACGCCGAGGTCACGCAGGGCCAGCGCTACGAAGCTGGCCAGCAGTTCAAGCACCACTACGACTATTTCTTCGCCAGCGAGCCTTACTGGCAGCAGGAGCGCCGCCGCGGCGGGCAACGCACATGGACGGCCATGCTGTTCCTCAACGATGTCGAAGAGGGCGGCGAGACCGACTGGCCGGAACTGGGCCTATCGGTGAAGCCGGTCGCGGGAGCCTTGTTGACCTGGAACAACATGGCGCGCGACGGCACGCCCAACCGCAACACGCTGCACGCCGGAACCCCGGTGGTGAGGGGCGTGAAATATGTCATCACCCAGTGGTATCGACAGGATCCCTGGACGCTCCACCTGAGCTGATTGGCGCAGCCCCCAGCGGACGGGCAACGAAAAAGGGCGGCCGTTGCAGCCGCCCTTCCCCCCCAATAAAGATCTCTACCGGCGCTTAGGCCGTGGTCGAAGCCTTGCGCTTGGCCTTCCGACGACGGCCCATGAAGAGCGCGCCAGCACCGGCACCGAACAGCACCAGCATGCCCGGCTCCGGCACTTCCGTGCCCGACGAGGTGCTGGTGGTCGAGCTACCGGAAGAAGAGCTGCTCGAAGACGAACTGCTGGAAGACGAGCTGCTGGAAGACGATCCCGAAGAGGTGCTGGTCGATGAACCACTGGAACCTGACGACCCGGAAGAGCCCGAGGACCCGCTCGAACCATTGCTGCCGCCGCTCGAAGATGAACTCGACGAGCTTGAGCTCGAGGAACTCGAGCTGGACGAACTTGACGAACTTGAACTCGAACTGGTCGAAACAGCGCCGGTCGAAGTGCTGACGGAACCGGTGCTGGTGCTCACTGCGCCGGTCGACGTGGAAACCCCGCCCGTCGAGGTGGTGGTGCTTACCGCCCCGGTGCTCGTACTGACACCGCCGGTCGAGGTACTCGTTCCGCCAGTGCTGGTGGTCGTCGTCGTGGTGCTGCCCGGGTCATAGGAACCGCTAGTGGTCGTCGTGGTGGTGCTCACGCCAGACGAGCCGCCGCTGCTACCGCCGAAGAAACCTCCGAAGAAGCCGCCGCCGAACCCGCCGCCATAGCCGCCCGAACCGCCGACGATCACCTGCTGGCCGCCGCCGCTGCCCCCGATCGGCGCACTTGGCAATTGGGGCAGGGGCATCGGCACCGCGGCCATCGCAACCTGCGTTTCATGGCAATAGCCATCCGGCCCCATTTCGCCCACGTCGCACACACGCTCGATCGTGCGGCGCAGGCGGCGCTGCACGCGCGGCGGATCGCGAGGATCTGCGCGCCGGGCAAGGTGACGCTCCTTCACATCGATCAGCTGGGGCTCGCCGCCCTTCGACTTGTAGTCCACCTGGGCCGACTGCGGCTCGGCAACATGCACCGCGCCTCCGGCAAGAACCGCGCCGCCCGCGGCAGCGGCGGTGAGCTTTGCAATGGCCAAACGTACCGACATGAACAATCTCTTCCTGCGTCTTGGGAAAGGCGGGCGCGCACGATTTACAGTCGCCCCCTCATCCGGTTGCAGCAACAGAGACCCGTAAAACGTTTACCGGCAATTGAATTAACCAAGTTTCAGCTTCGAAAGAAGCATTTTTATGGCGCTTTTCTCTGGCATTGGCCCACCTTGTCCCGATCTGGGACGTGGAGACCTCATTCACTTACCGTGACATGCCGAAGTGGTCACTTGCCGCCATCGAAAAGTCCGCCCTGAAATCGCTCGTCGGGCGGAGTCGGTGGGGTGATCCCCAGATGTTGCCAGCCACCATCGTTCAGGCAGCGCCCGCGCGCGGTGCGAGCGATCAGGCCAAGTTGGATGAGGTACGGCTCGATCACCTCCTCGACCGTGTCACGCGGCTCGGCAAGGCCCGCCGCCAGCGTCTCGACACCCACCGGCCCACCCTTGTAGGTGGTTGCAATCATGGTGAGATAGCGCCGGTCCATGGCATCCAGCCCCAGCCGGTCGATCTCCAACCGGGTGAGCGCTTCGTCGGCCACGGCGGCGCTGACGGTGGCCGCGCCTTTCACCTGCGCAAAGTCGCGCACGCGGCGCATCAACCGCCCGGCAACGCGCGGCGTGCCCCGGCTGCGGCGGGCAATCTCGCGCGCACCCGTTTCGTCGATTCGCATACCCAGCAGCCGCGCCCCGCGCGCAACCACGCTGAGCAACTCGTCCTCGGTATAGAAGATCAGGCGGATGGGAATGCCGAACCGGTCGCGCAACGGCGTGGTGAGCAGGCCCTGCCGCGTCGTCGCGCCAACGAGCGTGAACGGCGGCAGGTCGATGCGGACAGAGCGCGCGGACGGCCCTTCGCCTATAATGATGTCGAGCGCACGGTCCTCCATCGCCGGATAGAGCACCTCCTCAACCACAGGGTTAAGCCGGTGAATTTCGTCGATGAACAGGACATCGTGGGGTTCGAGGTTGGTCAGCAGCGCGGCGAGGTCACCCGCCTTGGCGATGACCGGGCCGCTGGTGGCGCGAAAGCCCACGCCAAGCTCCTTGGCGACGATCTGCGCCAGCGTCGTCTTGCCGAGGCCGGGCGGGCCGAAGAACAGCACATGGTCCATCGCCTCGCCGCGACCCTTGGCGGCCTCAATGAACACCCGCAGGTTCTCGCGCGCGGCGGCCTGCCCGACGAACTCGCCGAGTGACTTGGGGCGAAGGGCAGCGTCGGGGTCATCCGGCTGGCGATCGGGGGAGTGGATGGGCTCGGTGGTCATCACTGACTTAAGTCTAGGGATGGCGGATGGGTTAGCGAACTGGCGTCGAGATTTGATTGTGCGTGGACAAGGTCATCAATCGAAAGCTGCACAGCAATTCCGCCCATCGCACCAAATGTTGTAAAGAGTAATAGAGCAGCTCCAAAAATTATCTTCTTAATGACGCCGTCGAGAGTCTTACTCGCTACGAAGGTTCCAAAACCAACGCCCAAAGATCCGCTGAAGAATCCGATTGCGCAGACATAAAGGGCGAAAGACAGGATTTGCAAAACCACGCTCTGGGTAAGAGCCGAGGCAGCTTGGAAGAGAGCGGCCAGTGCGACAAGTTCGCCTAAACGAACAGTGAAAGCGAATGCCTTGCGCCCAAATGCTTCTAGCTTTTCTAAGGCTACCCTCACGTAACCAACCTTCGCTTTGAGCGTGATGTGGCACCAAAATCCATCACCCAGCCGCTTTCTTCAACGCCACGCGAATAAGCTCGCCCTCTGCCGCGTCTTCGCCCAGTTCATCAAGCGCGCGGGCCACCGCTTGCGCCGCCACACCGGGCTTGAAACCAAGGTTCTCCAGCGCCGAGACCGCATCGGCACTCGCCCCACCGACCGGCGTCGCCATAGACACTCCGCCGACACCGCCCGCCAGGCCCGGCATCGCGCCCGCCTTGTCCTTCAGTTCGTTGACGATCCGGCTTGCCAGCTTCGGCCCCACACCGTTCGCCCGCGCGACAGTCGCAGCGTCGACCCGCGCGCAGGCTTCGCGCAGTTCGCCGGTGGACAGGGCAGAGAGGATCGCCAGCGCCACCTTGCTGCCCACGCCCTGCACGCCGGTGAGCAGGCGGAACCAGTCGCGCTCCTCCCCCGCTGCAAAACCGAGCAGGCGCATGTCAGTCTCACTCACCTGCATCTGCGTGAACACACGGACGCTATCCCCCACGGCGCCGAGCGACGACAAGGTGCGCGCCGAGCAAAAGACGAGGTAGCCGACGCCGTTCACGTCGATCACCGCCCAATCCTCGCCGGTTTGGTCCAGCCGCCCTGTCAATTTCGCGATCATGATTTGTTCCTATCGCCAAGGTGGCGCTTTGGCCAGTGAAAGCCTGACGCGGCGACCACAAGCGGCGCGAAGTTTACAAAGTTGACACGAGGCCGCCACCTCAAAAGGCCTGTTTCCTTCGGTAAAACATAGACTTGCCTCATGCGCGCGAAGTTGACAGTCCTGCGGAACAGGATGGAAAACGAAGGGCTTGGGCAAGAGTAGCATAGCATTGCGGTGCCACTATGCCCCGCTCGCTCGCGCGTAGGAAAGTGGACATTTGCGCGATTTGGCCCAATAGGCTCCCGCCCATGAGCTTCAACACTTTTGGCCGCCTGTTCCGCTTTACCACCTGGGGCGAAAGCCATGGCCCGGCGCTGGGCGCCGTGGTCGACGGGTGCCCGCCGGGGCTGGACCTTTCCGCCGAGGCGATCCAGCCGTTTCTCGACGCGCGCCGTCCCGGCCAGAGCCGCTTCACCACCCAGCGGCAGGAACCCGATCAGGTGAAGATCCTGAGCGGCGTTTTCGAAGGCCGCACAACCGGCACGCCGATCAGCCTGATGATCGAGAACACCGATCAGCGCAGCAAGGACTATGGCGAGATCGCCAAGGCCTATCGCCCCGGCCATGCCGACTATGCCTATGACGCCAAGTACGGCCTGCGCGACTATCGCGGCGGCGGGCGTTCTTCGGCGCGCGAGACGGCCGCGCGGGTGGCGGCGGGCGCGGTGGCAAGGCTGGTGGTGCCCGAGGTGCGGATCGTCGCCTATGTCTGCGAAATCGGCGGCGACGCGATCGACCGGGCGAACATCGATTTGGGCGAAATCGGGAACAACCCCTTCTTCTGCCCCGATGCGCAGGCCGCCAAGCGCTGGGAGGTGCTGGTGGACGACGCGCGCAAGGCAGGCTCGTCGCTGGGCGCGGTGGTCGAGTGCGTGGCCTTGGGCGTTCCGGCTGGTTGGGGCGCACCGCTCTATGCCAAGCTCGACAGCGAACTGGCCGCCGCGATGATGAGCATCAATGCGGTGAAGGCGGTGGAGATTGGCGACGGGTTCGCCGCCGCGCGCCTGACCGGCGAAGAAAACGCCGACGAAATGCGCCCCGGCGAGGATGGGCCGGAGTTTCTGGCCAACCACGCGGGCGGCATCTCGACCGGGCAGCCCGTGATATGCAGGGTGGCGTTCAAGCCCACCAGCTCGATCCTCACCCCGCGCGCGTCGATCACCAGCGATGGTGAGGCGACCGAGGTGCGCACCAAGGGCCGCCATGACCCTTGCGTGGGCATTCGCGGCGCGCCAGTGGTCGAGGCGATGATGGCGCTGGTGCTGGCAGACCAGAAGCTGCTGCACCGGGGGCAAATTGGTTGAGTTTCGCTCGCCCATCCGGGCGAGCGTCCTCGGTGCTGATCCCTCCGCTTTGCTGCGGGGCACCTGCGGGCGGCCGGGCGGCCTTGCGGTCGCGGTGCGACCGTATCGGCAGCAGTAGCCGACCACCGCTGGCGAGATCTTTCCAACACGCGGAAAAATCGCCCCAGCCTCTTACTCAAATCCTCAATGATCGAATTTCTCGATCAAGCAAATCGCAACAACCCGCTTCTCTGAGAGCAAACCATCGCTATCTGGGCTGCACGAGTTCAACACCAGCAAGCCTAAACAGGAGAAGACATTTGGGTATCATTGGCAGCACCATCAAACCGTTCAAGGCCACCGCTTTCCAGGCCGGCAAGGATTTCTTCGACGTCACCGAGGCCGACATCGCCGGCAAGTGGGCGGTGTTCTTCTTCTACCCGGCCGACTTCACCTTCGTCTGCCCGACCGAGCTGGAAGACCTCGGCGCCAAGTACGACGAACTGCAGGGCATGGGCGTGGAAGTGTTCGGCGTTTCAACCGACACGCACTTCAGCCACAAGGCATGGCACGACACCTCGGAGAAGATCGGCAAGATCAAGTATGCCTTCCTCGGCGACCAGCTGCACACGCTGAGCAAGAACTTCGGCGTTCTGCGTGAGGAAATGGGCCTTGCTGACCGTGCGACCTTCGTGGTCGACCCCGACGGCGTGATCCAGATCATGGAAATCACCTGTGAGGGTGTGGGCCGCAACGCCACCGAGCTGACCCGCAAGATCAAGGCCGCGCAGTACGTCCGCAACAACCCCGGCCAGGTCTGCCCGGCGGCATGGGAAGAGGGTTCGGAAACCCTGGCCCCGTCGCTCGACCTCGTCGGCAAGATCTAACCGTCAGCCTCGTCTGACTTAATGAATGCGGCGCAGGCGGGCACCAGGCCCGCCGCGCACATCCCGGCCCTTAATCGGGCTCGGGTCGCACGAAGGCCCGGGGCTACCCCCACCCCTCACCCCGGGCCTTCAACGCGATCCCCTCCCCTTTCCACCATAGCCCCGCCCTGAAGGAGACTCGGCATGCTCGATGCAACCATGACCCAGCAGCTCGGCACCTATCTTGCCAACCTGCGTGAACCGATCGAACTGGTCGCCTCGCTCGGCGATGATCCCAAGTCGGCGCAGACGCGCGAACTGCTCGAAGAGATTGCCGCGCTCCACGATATGGTTAGCGCCAGCTTCGACGGCGACGACGCCCGCAAGCCGAGCTTCATCATCCGCCGCGCGTCCGACGCATCAAAGTGGGTCCGCTTTGCCGGCCTGCCGATGGGCCACGAGTTCACCTCGCTGGTACTCGCATTGCTGTGGGCTGGCGGACACCCGCCCAAGGTCGAAGCCGAGGTGCTCGATCAGATCGCGGAGCTTGAAGGCGAGCACAATTTCGAGATGTATTTCTCATTGAGCTGCCACAACTGCCCTGACGTGGTGCAGGCGCTGACGCTCATGGCGCTTTACAACCCGAAAATCACTGCCACGCTGATCGAAGGCGGCGCGTTCCAGGACGAGGTTGAGGAACGCGGCGTGATGGCCGTGCCCGCCACCTTCCTGAACGGCGAGATGTTCGCCAGCGGCAAGATGAGCGTGGAGGAAATTCTCGCCAAGCTCGACAGCGGCGCGAGTGACCGCGCTGCCGCCAAGATCGCCGACAAGGCACCGTTCGAGGTGCTCGTGGTCGGCGGCGGCCCGGCAGGGGCAGCGGCCTCGGTCTACACCGCGCGCAAGGGCTTTTCGACCGGCATCGCGGCTGAACGCTTCGGCGGGCAGGTGCTTGATACCATGGGGATCGAGAATTTCATCTCGGTGCCCTACACCGAAGGCCCCAAGCTCGCCCGCCAGCTCGAAGCGCATGTCGCCGAATACGACATCGACGTGATGAACCTGCAAAAGGCGGTGAAGCTGACCCCGGCCGCGCAAACCGGCGGATATCACACCATCGAGCTGGAAAATGGCGCCGAGCTGAAGGCCCGCACGCTGATCCTTTCCACCGGCGCGCGCTGGCGCAACCTCGGCGTGCCGGGCGAGTTCGAATACCGCAACCGCGGGGTGGCCTATTGCCCGCACTGCGACGGCCCGCTGTTCAAGGGCAAGCGCGTGGCGGTCATCGGCGGCGGCAACTCGGGCGTCGAGGCGGCGATCGACCTTGCCGGGATCGTTGGCCATGTTACGCTCGTCGAGTTCGATACCAAGCTGCGCGCCGATCAGGTGCTGCAGGACAAGCTGCGTTCGATGAAGAACGTGGACATTCTTGTGAACGCCCAGACCACAGAGGTGACCGGTGACGGTGAACGGGTGAACGGCCTCGTCTATAAGGATCGCGACAGCGGTGAGGAGCACAAGGTGGAACTGGAAGGCGTGTTCGTTCAGATCGGCCTCGTCCCCAACACCGAGTGGCTGAAGGACAGCGGCCTGGCGCTCAGCAAGTTCGGCGAAATCGAGATCGACGGCCATGCCGCGACCAACCTGCCCGGCATTTTCGCGGCAGGCGATTGCACCACGGTGCCGTTCAAGCAGATAATCATCGCTATGGGCGAGGGCAGCAAGGCGGCGCTCTCCGCGTTTGACTTCCTCATTCGCAACACCAACCCGGAAGAGATCGCGCAGGCCGCCTGACGCATCCGTAAGCGAACCAACGCGAACCCGCGCCTGTCACCCGACGGGCGCGGGTTTTTCGTTTGGTGATCGTCCAAGCATGCCATGCCCGATAAACGGAAAATCCGATCACTAAGGTCCAATCAATCGTTTGGACCTATGACAGAACCCCGCGCATTATTCCCTCTGAAGGCGGCTCGCTCCATGAGTCGCAAAAGGAGGATTGGACATGGATGCTGAAACAGGTTCGCTGGGCGGGTGCCCGATGCACAATGGAGGAATGCGCAAACTGCTGGGGCGCACCAACAAGGACTGGTGGCCCAACGCGCTCGACATCGAAATACTGACGCAGGATGGCAAGTCGGCCGATCCGATGGGCGCGGATTTCGATTATTGCGAGGCTTTCAACGCGCTCGACTACAATGCGCTGAAAGCCGACCTCACCGCGCTGATGACCGACAGTCAGGACTGGTGGCCGGCCGACTATGGCCACTACGGCCCGTTCTTCATCCGCATGGCCTGGCACGCCGCAGGCACCTACCGCACCGGCGACGGGCGCGGCGGTTCCTCCAGCGGCCAGCAGCGCTTCGCCCCGCTTAACTCGTGGCCCGATAACGGCAACCTCGACAAGGCGCGCCGCCTGCTGTGGCCGATCAAGAAGAAGTACGGCAAGCACATCAGCTGGGCCGACCTGTTCATCCTCACCGGCAATGTCGCGATCGAGAGCATGGGCGGCCCGGTGTTCGGCTTCGGTGGCGGCCGCAAGGACGTGTTCGAGCCCGAGCATGTCTATTGGGGCAGCGAAGAAAAGTGGGTCGATCAGGGCGCCGAAACGCGCATCCTCCCCGATGAGGGCAAGGCGCTCGAAAATCCGCTCGCCGCGATCCAGATGGGCCTGATCTACGTCAATCCCGAAGGGCCCGGCGGCAACCCTGATCCGCTGCAATCGGCGCGCGACATGCGCGAGACTTTCGCCCGTATGGCGATGAACGACGAGGAAACAGTCGCGCTCACTGCGGGCGGCCACGCCTTCGGCAAGACCCACGGCATGGTCCCGCCGGATCAGCTTTCGGGCAGCCCGGAAAGCGGCGCGCTCGAAATGCAGGGTTTCGGCTGGGCGACCGATGCCGACCAGATCGCCAAGGGCCATATCACCACCTCGGGGCTGGAAGGGGCTTGGTCGAACAACCCCACCAAGTGGGGCGGCGACTACTTCCGGTTGCTGTTCAAGTATGACTACGAGCTGGTGACGAGCCCCGCCGGGGCCAAGCAGTGGCAGCCGATCGGCCAATCGGAAGAGGACAAGGCGCCCGACGCGCGCGATCCTTCGAAGAAGGTGCCAACCATGATGACCACGGCCGACATGGCGCTGAAGATGGACCCGGACTATCGCAAGATTTCCGAACGCTTCCGCGACGATCAGGCCGCGCTCGACGATGCCTTCGCCCGCGCCTGGTTCAAGCTGACCCACCGCGACATGGGGCCGAAGGTGCGCTACCTCGGCCCGGACGTGCCCGCTGAAGACCTGATCTGGCAAGATCCGGTACCCGCCGGAACCACCGCCAGCGATGCCGATGTCGCAGCCTTCAAGCAGAAAGTGCTGACCTCGGGCCTGTCGGTGAGCGAGCTGGTCAAGGCGGCCTGGGCCTCAGCCTCGACCTTCCGCGGCTCGGACAACCGCGGCGGTGCCAACGGCGCGCGCGTCCGCCTTGCTCCGCAGAAGGACTGGGCGGTGAACGAGCCGGAAGAACTGGCCAAGGTGCTGGCCAAGCTCGAGGCCTTGCGCGGCAACCTGTCGATGGCCGATGCCATCGTGCTGGCGGGTGCAGCGGCGGTCGAGAAGGCGGCGAAGGACGGCGGCCATGCGGTGAGCGTCAAGGTCAGCACCGGGCGCGGCGACGCGACCGAAGAGCAGACCGATGCGGCAAGCTTCGAGCCGCTCGAACCCTTCGCTGACGGCTTCAGGAACTACCTGAAGACCAAGGCCGACGTGAAGACCGAGGACATGCTGATCGACCGGGCGCAGCTGCTCGGCCTCTCGGCGCCCGAGATGGCGGTGCTGCTGGCCGGGATGCGGGCACTGGGTGCGGTCAGCCCCCACCCCACGCACGGCAACAGCATCGGCGTGCTGACCGACCGGCCCGGCGTGCTCAGCAACGACTTCTTCGTAAACCTGCTCGACATGGGCACGAAGTGGGAGGTCGTGGATGACAGCGGCGACGAGGAATTCGTCGGCAAGGACCGGGCGAGCGGCGAGGAGAAGTGGCGCGCCACCCGCACCGATCTCGTGTTCGGTTCGAACTCGCAGCTGCGCGCCATTGCTGAGGTCTATGCCGAAGATACCAGCGCGGCCAAGTTCGCCGAAGACTTCGCCAAAGCCTGGACCAAGGTGATGGAAGCCGATCGCTTCGACCTCGCCTACGCCAAGTACCACCAGTAAGGCTGGTTCACAGCGACATCAGGGCCTCCGGCGGCAATGCCGGGGGCCTTTTGCGTGGTGCCAGGCCGCGTGGGCAAATTCTGGTCGCTGTTTCCGTGTCCGCTATCGCCGCTTTCTTTGCTGAAACCGGCCCATCCGAAAATGACCCATTGCGGACATTTATGAGATCAATCGGAATGCGCACCAATTGAACTCCTGCCCGCTTCCCCACGGCGTGACGTGTTTCTCCCTCCAGCTTTCAATGAGTCTGAACTGGGGGCCTAATTCGCGAGCCAAGCCATCTGCATCATATCGTTGGACTGGAAGGCCGCTGCACTTCTGAGGGCCGTCGAGTGCGAAGGTGGCCATGATCACCAAGCCACCTTTAGAAAGACCAATATACAACGCTTCGCGATAGGCTTCCCGCTGCTCGGCCTCGGTTAGGAAATGAAACACCGCCCGATCATGCCAAACGTCGTATTTTCGTGGCGGTTGCCAGTTCGTAATGTCGGCAACTTGCCAGTGAACCTTGGCGGCCTTTGCGCCCAGTCTTAGCTTGGCGACTTCAAGTGCTGGGGCGACGATGTCGAGGACTGTTATGTCATCCCAGCCTTGCTCCAGCAAAGCATCTACAAGATTTGAAGCACCGCCACCTACGTCGATGATCGATGATGATGAAGCGCGTTCTAGGCGTTTCAACGCCATCAGGGACGGTTCTGGTTCAGCCTGATACCAACTGACGGCATCAGGAGCCTTGTCCTCATAAACGCTTATCCAGTGCTTATCCCTCGCAGCATCCACCATGTGACGGCCCTCCTAAAAGCGATCAATCTCCGCTTGCCTCCTGCTTTCACCGCTCGATGCGCGCTAAAGTTGCTCACGCGGCCTAGCGCCGCCGCCGCAGCACCAGATAGAGCGCGCCCTCACCCCCGTGACGGCGGTGCGCGTTCCTCACCGCGGCGATATCGCCCGCATGCGGCCCGGCGGCGAGCCAGTCGAGGATCTTGGCACGGATCGCCCCCCGTTGCTCCCCCCGATCAGCCGAGGCGGCCGGGCGCGGCTTGCCGGTGATTAGCAGCACCATGCGCGCGCCCATTGCCTTGGCCTGCGACAGACCCGCATCGAGCCGCGCATGGGCCTGTTCGAGCGTATGCCCGTGCAGGTCGAGCGTAAAATCGGGCGCAAGCGCGGCGCGGGCAAGGCGCCGCTCCCAGTGCGAATCGAGGCCCGGTGCGGGTGATGGCGGCGGCGCGGGCGCGGCCTTGGGCGGCAGAGCGGGCGGAACACGGCCCTTAGCCTTCCTCACCGGGGCCTTGGGCGGTTCGGGCATAGGCACGTTCGGCGCTGGCGCAGCCTTGCGGACAGGGTGCAGCGGCGTCACGCTGGCGGCCAGCTTTGCCCAGAGCGCCGCCTCCTCGGGCGAGAGGCCGCGTGGGTGGCGGCTCATCGTGGCAGCCGGTCGGCGGCGGACCTGGGCAGGAGGATCAGCGCCTCGCCCCGCGCGCTCATCCCGCCGGCAATGCTCCGCGCCTGCTCGCCCGCGCCCCAGAAGGTGTCGAACCGGTTCGCGCCCTTGATCGCGCCGCCAGTGTCCTGCGCCACCCACAGGCCGTTGGCCACATCACGGTCGGTCTCGAGCAGCACCGGCGCGCCATAGGGAACGAACTTCGGATCGACCGCCACCGAGCTATGCCCGCGCACCGGCACGTCCAGCGAACCGAGCGGGCCATCGCCCTCCAGCACACGGAAGAACACCCAGCTGCGGTTCTCGCGCATCAGCGCTGCGCCAGCCTGCGGGTTCTCGCGGATATATTGCATGATGCCCTGCATCGAGCCGGAATACTGCCCCGGCCCGCTGCCCAGAAGCCCGCGCGCGCGCATCAGTCCGCCGATGCCGGTGTAGGCATGTCCGTTCTGTCCGGCATAGCCGATACGGATGATCTCACCCTCTGGCGTGCGCAACCGGCCCGAACCCTGAATCTGGAGGAAGAACAATTCGACCGGATCTGCCGCCCAGCCGATCTCCAGCCCCCGCCCGGCGAGCACGCCCCGCTCGATCTCGGCGCGGTCATAGTAGGGAACGCAAGAGCCCGTCGCGGTGCGGCGTGACAGCGGTGGATTGCCCACCCGGTCGGCACCAGGGGTGCCATCGCGCCAGCAGCGCACGAGATCATCGGGCACGCCATAGACCGGCGCATCATAGCCGGGGCGGCGGGTGCGGCTGCCGCGAATCTCGGGCTCGAAATAGCCGGTGGCATAGGCCTTGCCGTCGCCCACGCGCACGGGGCGGAAATAGCGTCCAAAGAAAGCAGTCGCCTGCTCGCGCGGCCATGTGGCGGCAGCGGCGCAAGGCGATTCCCAGTCGCTGGTACGGGTCAGGCCCGAGGCGTCCTCGCGGCGGAGCGCGAAGTTGCATGAGGCGGAGAAGCTGGCGAGCGCGGCGGCCGCATCCTCGGGATCGACGCGGACCGAAGCAGGCAACGTGGCGCGCATGGCCCCGAGCGCAGCCGCATTGGCCACCACCGACGGAGTGCCCGGCTGACCGGGCCGCGAAGGCACCATGGAACAGCCAGCCAGAGCTGCCGAAAGGATGAGGCCAAGAAGAAAGCGGGGCGCGAGGGACACGCCCTGCCGATTATCAGCCGACGTCGGTTTCGTCGAGCAGCCAGTCGGGCCCAGCGGCGTTAACATTGCGGCTGAAGGTCCAGATATCGCGGCTTTCCACCGCATCGTCGAGCGAGCCGGCGATCATCGCGCCGTCCTTGTCGCGCGTGAGCGAGGCGATGTCCGACACGAATCGCACCGAAATGCGTGCCGTCCGCCCATCGAGCACGGCCGAATGGATGGTCGAATCCTCGATCCGGATCAGGCGGTTCTCGAGCACATAGCCAGCAGCTTCACGCTCCGAAATAGCGCCCTCGAAGCTGGCATAGACATCGTCGTCGCACAGTTGGCGCAGTTCCTCGCGGTCACCGCGCCAGAAGGCTTCGAGCACCATCTGATAGGCACCGCGCGCGCCTTCGAGGAACGGGATCAGCTGGAACGAACGGTCTGCCGCAGCGATTTCGCGCAGGCCGTTTTCGATCGCGGGGGCAAAGCCGCCCGTGAGGTTTTCCACCCGCGGCGCTTCTGCTTGCGTAACCGAGGGCGCCGGCTTGGGCGCAGCATCTTCTGGCCGTTCGAAGCGGTTAGCCACCATTTCCTCTTCATGCTCGGCCCGGCGACCAAGCACCGAATAGAGCCGCATGCCGAGAAAGGCGGCGATCATGGCGAGGATGATGATTTCAGGTATCACACAAATTGTCCCGCAGCGGTCGCAGGCGAAAGTCGCGCCTGCCGTCTCCTTGATTGGCTATTGTGTAGCAGATAGGCACCAATATCAAATGAACAACCGCAAAGCAGACGGATTTCGGCCCGTTTCGCCCCGTCGCGAAGGCATTTCGACGGTGCCTGCGCCGGATGCGTTGCGGCGCGCCCCCAGTGCTGCTAGTCGCTCGCGCCGGATCAACCGGGCGTGCCTCCTGCTGCGTGATTGGCAGGGCCAGCCCCGCAGCAAACTTGAGAGACCCGAACATGGCCGATGAAGGCAACGTCCTGTCCAACCTTGGTTCCGCCCCCAATGGCGCCGACAACCAGCCGGTCGCCGGCGTAATTTCGCAGTATGTGAAGGATCTCTCGGTCGAGAACCCGAAGGCCCCGGAAAGCTTCAACTGGCGCAGCCAGCCGGAAATGGACGTGCAGTTCAACATCGGCGCAAACAAGGTCAGCGACGAAGTCACCGAGGTCGAGCTCAAGATCACTGCTACCAGCAAGACCGCCGAGGGCGTCGCCTATATCGTCGAGCTGAGCTATTGCGGCCTGATCGGCATGCGCAACATGCCCGACGAACAGGTCCACGCCTTCACCTATGCCGAAGCGCCGCGCATCCTGTTCCCCTTCGCCCGCCGCGTGATTGCCGACGCCGTGCGTGATGCGGGCTTTGCCCCGCTGCTGCTCGACCCGATCGACTTCAACGGCCTTTACCTTCAGCAACTCGCCCAGCGGCGTGCCGAGGAAAGCGCTGCGGCTCCGGCTGCCGACCACACGAGCGGCGAGGCCTGATCCTCCCCGCCAGCAAGGCACCTGGGCGATGAGCCTGCTCAAGAACGTCGGCACGATCGGTTCGCTGACCCTGGTCAGCCGGATCGCCGGCATGGCGCGCGAGATGATCTTCTCGCGCGTGCTGGGCGCGAATGAGGTGACGGACGCCTGGTTTCAGGCGTTCATCATCCCCAACGTGTTCCGCCGCCTGTTCGCCGAGGGCGCTTTCTCAGCCGCCTTCGTGCCGATGTTCTCCAAGAAGCTCCACGCCGATAGCGAGGAGGGCGGCGGGCTCGATGCGGCGCGCAAGTTCTCGAACGAAGTGCTTTCGGTGTTCGTGCCCGCGCTGCTGGCGCTGACGGCGATTTTCGAAATCGTCATGCCGGGGGTAATCTGGCTCCTCGCCGACAAGCCGATCGACGCGGGGCAGTTTGCCTATTCGGTCGACTTCGCGCGGATCATGTTCCCCTATATCCTGCTCGTCAGCCTCGTGACGCTGCTCACCGGCATGCTCAATTCGGTCAGCAAGTTCATGCCCGGCGCGAGCTTTCCGATCATCCTCAACATCGTGTTGATCGCGGCATTGCTGGGAGCCGATTCGCTGGTGGACACGGGCGCACCGGTGGAGGAGCTGGGCTATATCATCGCCTGCGCCGTGCCGGTGGCGGGCCTGTTGCAGCTGGCCTGGCTGGTCTACTGGGCACGCAAGTCGAAATTCCGCATGCGACTAACGCGCCCGAGGCTCACGCCGGAGGTGAAGCGGCTGGCGATCATCGCCCTGCCCGCCGCGATTGGTGGCGGCGCCTATCAGATCAACACCCTGATCCAGCTCTATTTCCTCAACCAGCTCGAAGGCAGCGCGGTGAGCTGGATGAACTATGCCGACCGCCTCAACCAGCTTCCGCTCGGCATTATCGGCATTGCACTTTCAACCGCGATCCTGCCGACGCTTTCGCGCTTTATCGGCGCCGAGAACCGTGAGGGTGCGGCCCGCGTCCAGTCCGACGCCATCGAGATCGGCCTTCTGCTCACCCTGCCTGCCACCGTGGCGCTGGGCGTGTGCGGGGTGCCGTTCATCACCATGATCTTCGAGGGCGGCCGCTTCGCCATGGCTGACGCTGCGGCCACCGGCGGGGTGCTCTCGATGCTGGTGCTGGGCCTGCCCGCCTATGTGCTGGTAAAGGTGCTGGTCCCCAATTTCTACGCCCGCTCCGACACTCGCACGCCGGTCTACGCGGCCGTCTTCAGCCTCGTAATCTTCGTGGCCTTCAACCTCGCCTTCCTCCATCGGCTTGGCGTCGAGGGCGTGGCGCTGGCAAGCGCGATCGGGGCCTGGGTCAACCTTGCATACCTCTACACCGTGCTGGTGAAGCGGAACTACTATCGCGGCAGCTGGACGCTGCTCGGTCGCATCCTGCGCCAGCTGCTGGCCGCCGTGGCCATGGGCACGGCGCTGTTCTGGGCGCAGGACTTGCTGACTAGCTACTATTCGGCTGGCCTGTTCGCACGGCTGTTCGCGCTCGCGGTGCTGGTCGCCTGTGCGGCAGTGGTCTATTTCGGCGTGGCCTTTCTGGTCGGCGCTATCGACCGCGCGCGGATCGCGCAGTTGATCGGCAAACGAGCGGAAAGCTGAGCCTTTCCTGCCCCGCTAATTCTGCTATGCCGCGCGCGATGGAAACGAACCTTCAGACCTGCATCACGGCCCGCATCGGTCGGGGAGCCTGGGCCTGGCGAGGCTGCCGCTTCGCGCGCACCGCGCGCTGATCCTGCACGCTTGGCAGCATCAGGCCGGGCCATCTTCCTGCCAGTTTCCTAATTCGAAAGACCTCAACTCATGCGTATCGTCTCCGGTATCCAGCCCACCGGCTCGCTTCACCTCGGCAACTATCTCGGCGCCATCCGCAACTGGGTGCGGATGCAGGACGACATCGCCTCGGGTGACGGCGAGAACGGCCAGTGCCTGTTCTTCCTTGCCGATCTCCACGCCATCTCGATGCCGCACGAACCGGCCGCGCTTCACGCCGCCACGCTGGAGATGACCGCCGTGCTCACCGCCTGCGGGATCGATTCGTCACGCTCGATCCTGTTCAACCAGGCCCAGGTGCCCGCCCATGCCGAACTGCAATGGCTGCTTAACGGCACGGCCCGCATGGGCTGGCTGAACCGCATGACGCAGTGGAAGGACAAGGCGGGCAAGAACCGCGAGGGTGCCAGCGCCGCGCTCTTCACCTACCCGGTGCTGCAGGCCGCTGACGTGCTGCTCTATCAGGCGACCCACGTGCCTGTGGGCGATGACCAGCGCCAGCACCTCGAACTGGCGCGCGACATTGCGCAGAAGTTCAACAACGACTTCGCGAGCGAGGATGCCCCGGTCTTCACCCTGCCCGAGGCGATCACCCCGCCCGCCGCCGCGCGGATCATGAGCCTGCGCGATGGCTCGAAGAAGATGAGCAAGTCCGACCCCTCGGAAATGAGCCGGATCGAGCTGGCCGACGATGCCGACGCCATGGCGCAGAAGATCAAGAAGGCGAAGACCGACCCCGAACCGCTGCCCAGCGAAGTGGCCGGGCTTGAAGGCCGCCCCGAGGCGCTCAATCTGGTCACGATCTATGCCGCCCTCGCCGACACCACGGCCGACGCGGTGCTGAGCCAGTTCGGCGGACAGGGCTTTGGCGCGTTCAAGCCTGCTCTGGCCGAACTGCTGGTCGAAAGCCTTGGCCCGGTGCGCGACCGGTTCGTCGAACTGCGGCAAGACCGCGAGATGCTCGACGCGATTCTTGCCCGCGGCGCGGCAAAGGCTCGCGAATTGGGCGTGCCCACGCTTGATGCGACCTACAAGGCGCTCGGGCTGGTGCGCGGCTGAGACATTGCCTGAACCGGTGGCTCGCTTGACGGGTCGCCGGTTCATTCAAGGCTCATTCAGCCCATCCTTGCCAGATACCGGTCTATCGTAGAGAAAAGGTCTGCTCGGTGCCCCTAGAGCCCCGCAGAATGCAGACCGGAGTGAGAGACCCATGGCAAGTACAACCCTTCGTCGCTTCGTAAAGCTCGCTGCCGCGCCGCTGCTGGTGCTGGGGCTTTCCGCCTGCGCAACCTCGTTCAACGCCGACGTGAGCCGCTTCGAAAGCCGCTTGCCAGCGCCGCAGGGGCAGACCTTCGCGGTCGTCGCCGAAGATCCGGAACTGGCCGGCGGGCTCGAGTTCGCCCTCTATGCCGACTATGTCGAGGCCGAGATGGCGCAGCTGGGCTACACTCAGGCCGCCAGCCCTGAGGACGCCACCCTGCTGGTACGCTTCGACTATGGCGTCGATCAGGGCCGCGAACGCATCCGCTCGACCGGGTTCCGCCGCGATCCGTTTTATGACAGCTGGTACGGCTATTCCCGCCCCGTCGTCTATCGCGGCTACGATGGCCGTCCGCGCGTCGCCTATGTGCCGAGCCGCGCCTGGGGCTATGGCTGGTACGATCCGTTCTTCGGCGGCTCTGGCTATGGCGGGGTGGACAGCTACACCGTCTTCACCAGCGGGATCGGACTGAAGATCGACGACGCGAAATCGGGCGAGCGCCTGTTCGAAGGCAAGGCCGAGGCAGCCTCGACCTCGAACCGCCTGCAATATCTCGTCCCGAACCTGGTCGAAGCCATGTTCACCGACTTCCCCGGCAACTCGGGGGAGACCGTGCGCATCTCGGTCAAGCCGGAGGACCAGCCCGTCCAGCGCAACTAGGCTTTTGGCTTTCCCTCGCAGGCATCTTGCGGCAAGGTTGCCGGAAAGAATGCTTGCGGGAGAGAACCATATGAAAGCCGGACTGCTTGCCGTTGCCTGCCTGTCGCTTGCCGCCTGTGCCAGCGATGCTGTCGAAGAAGAAACAAGCGACACCGTGGCCGAATGGCCCGGCCTGCCCGCCGACAAGGCTGCCCAGATCGCTGCCATCGGCCCGGTGATCGACCCGCCGGCCAGCATCGCGGTGGTGCAGGGAATGGTCGATGCCCCGCCCTATGACGATGTGACCGTGGCGAGCGACATTGCCTATGGCGATGATCCGGCCCAGCGGCTCGACGTTTACACCGAAAACGCCGCCGACAACGCTGCGTCGCGCCCGGTGCTGCTGTTTGTCCACGGTGGCGGCTTCGTCGGCGGTAGCAAGGCTGGCGACGGGTTCTACCCACAGAACGTCACCGCCTTTGCCGCGCGCAACGGCATGGTCGGCGTGAACATGGAATATCGCTTCGCCCCCGCAGCCCAGTGGCCCGCCGGGCGCGATGACCTCGCGGCCGCGATCCAGTGGGTGCGCGACAACATCGCCGACTATGGCGGCGACCCCGATCAGGTGGTGCTGTTCGGCCATTCGGCAGGTGCCAGCCACGTGGCCGACTATGTCCAGCATGCCGACCTGCACGGCCCCGAGTTCGCCAGCGTGAAGGGCGCGCTGCTGCTCTCCCCCTACTACACCGCCATCGATGGCGAGGACCACGTCTACTACGGCAGCGACACTGCCGCCCATACGGCCGATGCGGCGATTGCGCGGTTGGGCGCGGTGAAGGTGCCGCTGATGCTCGCCTATGCCGAACACGACCGCGAGCAGTTCACGAGCTTCGCGCAGACGGTCGAATCGCGACTGTGCAGCGAAGGGGCGAGCGGCAATTGCCCCACGATGCTGCTGCTGAAGGGCCACAACCACATCACCGAAGGCGCGACCATCGGTTCGGTCGATCAGAGTCTTTCGGGGCCGTTTATGGAGTGGGTGCGCGGGCTGTAGCGAGCGCTCAGCGCAAAGGCGCGTAATCGCGGCCCGGTGCTGCTAACGGTTGCTCGGAAACGCCGGTCGAGCCGAAGCCGCCCTCGCCGCGTGCGGTATCGTCCAGCTCTTCCACCTCGTCCCACAGCGCGAGGGTGACCGGTGCCAGCACCAGTTGGGCAATCCTGTCGCCGCGCTGGATTGCGAAGTTGTCTTCGCTCAGGTTCACGAGGATCACCTTCACCTCGCCGCGATAGTCGCTGTCGACGGTGCCCGGCGTGTTGGGGACCATGATCCCGTGCTTCAGCGCCAGTCCCGAGCGCGGGCGAACCTGAATCTCGAACCCCGCCGGGATCGCCATGGCAAAGCCGGTGGCAACCGCATGGCGCATGCCGGGGCGCAGGATCACGTTCTCCGCCGCGACCACGTCCATCCCGGCGGCACCCGCCGTGGCATAAGCAGGAAGGTCCAGCCCGTGGCCATGCGGCAAGCGGCGGATACGAACGGGAACGGGATCAGACATCGGCGGTCAGCTTCTCGGCAATTTTGGCGACAAGGCGGGTGGCGACGTCCTGCTTGCTCATCGGTTTCCACTCCTCGGCCTTGCCTTCGAGGATGAGGTGCACCTGATTGTCTTCGCCGCCCATCACATCGCCCGA
This sequence comes from Erythrobacter sp., assembly GCA_027311945.1. Lineage (GTDB taxonomy): Bacteria > Pseudomonadota > Alphaproteobacteria > Sphingomonadales > Sphingomonadaceae > Alteraurantiacibacter. The sequence goes on along the minus strand of DAICXZ010000006.1, from coordinate 131,473 downwards.
TACATCATTGGCCACGATCCAGTCGACCCCCTTGGCCTTGCGCTTCTTGCGCGCGTTCTCGATCACGTTCTGCGTTTCGGCGGCAAAGCCGATCAGCAGGTCGGGACGCTGCGGGCTGGCGGCAATGGTGGCGAGGATGTCCGGGTTCTCGGTGAGGATCAGCGCAGGCGGCGCGGAGGAGCGCTTCTTCAGCTTCTCGTCGCGATAGTCGCGCGGTCGCCAGTCGGCCACCGCTGCCACCATCACCGCCGCATCGGCGGGAAGCGCGGCCTTCACCGCCTTCGCCATGTCCTCGGCGCTCTCCACGTCGATCCGGTCGACCCCGAGCGGGGTGCGCAGGTTCACCGGCCCCGACACCAGCGTCACCCGCGCCCCTGCGGCCGCAGCAGCGGCGGCAATGGCATAGCCCTGTTTGCCCGAACTGCGGTTGGCGAGATAGCGCACCGGATCGATCGGCTCATGCGTCGGCCCGGCGGTGACAAGCACATGCTTGCCATAGAGCGGGCGATGCTCGACCGCCTGTTCGAAACCGGGTTGGCCCTCCAGCGGATCGAAGCTGTCGAGCGCGTCGTCAAACGTCAGCTCGCTCGGCGCATCGAGCGCATTGCCTACCGGATAGTCGAGTGGGCGCGTCGGCGCAGCCGCGTCTTCACCCTCGAAGGGTTGCGGCGCGCTCTGGCGGGCGTTGACCTCGTGATTGATCGCCTCGCGGTCGGTCGGCGGGGCGGCCTTGGCGATACCCTTCTTCGCCAGCAGCGAACCGGCGTTCGAATAGTCGGGTTCGGGCAGATCGGGGCCGTCCGAAGGTTCGCCTTCGAAGTCCTCGGGCTCTTCGTTCTCGCTCCTGCTCCGGAACGAGCGCGGGATGATCGAGGCAAGCAGGCCCGAAAGCCCGCCCGGATGATCGACCCCGAGGTTGCCATCCTCATCTTCATAGTCGATCCCGGCCACGCTCGGATCGAGGCCGAGCATGTCGGCAATTTCAAGCCAGACCATCTCGGGATCGGGAAGGCGGCCCGGTCCGAACTCGCCGCAGGCCATTTCGCCGAGGTCAGGCTGCATCACGCGCACGCCGCTCTCGCGCAGGGTATAGACGTTGCGCTCGGTCGCCTCGTGCTGCCACATTCGCACGTTCATCGCGGGGACGGCCAGCACCGGCTTGTCGGTCGCGAGGATCAGCGTGGTGGCAAGATCGTCGGCAATGCCGTGGGCCATCTTGGCGAGCAGGTTGGCAGTCGCCGGGCAAACCACCACGAGGTCGGCCTCGCGGGTAAGCTGGATATGGCCGATCTCGGCCTCGTTCTTCAGATCCCACAAGGTGGTGTGGACCTGATTGCCTGACAGCGCGGCCAGCGCCATCGGGGTAACGAACCTGGCGCCGCTGTCAGTCAGCACGCAGGTGACATCGCCCCCGCCCTTGCGGATCAGGCGCACCAGCTCGCACGACTTGTAAGCGGCAATTCCGCCGCCGATCACCAGCAGGATGCGTGGTTCTGCCATTGCCTCTTCGTGGCCCTCCAGGCCAAATCACTGCATTTCCAAGACTAGTCTTGCGACCAGCATTTTTCCAGCCATGCCCGACTATGGTTAAATATGCCCTTCGCCCCGGCTGGCAACCTTGCCGCGCGCTGCGGCAACCAGATCGGCCACCGCGCGCGGCGCAAAGGCCAGGCCGGCGGCATAGGCGGGCAAGACGATCAATATCCAGTAGTAGTTCTCGGGCCGCGCGAACAGCGCCATCATCGTGAAGAACCCCGCGAAGGAAAGGCAGGCAAACCCTGCCCGCTTGCCGCCCAGCGAGGCCCAGCCGACCAGCGGCAACACCGCCAGCGACGCAGCCAGCCAGGTCGGCAGCATGAGCAGCGGGGTCATCCGCACCAGCCCCATCAGCGGCAGCGCCGGGCCAGCCATGGCCTTCCAGCCCGGCGAGGCGAGGCCTCCGTCCGCTACCGCCGCCGCCACGCCCAGCGAATGCAACCACAGCCCAAACCCGAACAGCCCCACTATGCCGGCCACCCAGCCCGCCTCGCGCCAGCGTCCGGCCATCAGCGCAAGCGCCAGCCAGAGGAGCACGAAGGGCAGGGCCAGTTCGCGCACCGCCAGCGCCATCGCGGCAAATATGAGCGAGGGCCAGAAGTTGGTCGTGCGGTAGGAAAGCAAGGCGAGCGTCAGCAGGATCCCGGCAACCGATTCGTGCGACAGCGGGCCTTGCCGCGCGAACAGGCTCGCACCGCCCAGCAGCAGCGCAAAGGCCCCCGCCACCCGCTCGGCAAGGCCGGTGCGATCCTGCGTCAGCGGCAGGTAAAGCCCGATCGACACCACCAGCATCGCGACCAGCACATGGCCCAGCATCTCCAGGCCGAGCCAGCTTTGGACAGTGGCCAGCGTCGGCAGGCGCACTGTCACAAAGGGCTTCACCGGGTAGCGGTTGGCACTCTGTTCGGTGACGGCAGCCTTGTAGTAATTCTCCCCCGCGTCCACGCGCTTGTAGATGCGGCGATAGAGTTCGTAATCGCCGATCCCCTTCTTGCCGTTGTTTTCTGCCTTGGTGACCTGCGCCTTGGCCTCACCGCTACGCATCTGCGGCACGGCCACCGTGCTCCAGGCCAGCGCTGCCACCAGCGCCACAAGCACGGCCAGCGCCGCCATACGCGGCAGGTGGCGCAAGGGCCTTTCAAGCGCGCACCAGCGGGCCAGCCAGTCAGCCGCCATGCTCATTGCCCGCTTGCCGAGGCCCACAGGCTGGAAAGTGCGCGCGGCACGAAGGCAAGGCCCACGAACCAGACCGGCATCACCACCAGCGCCCAGTAGAAATTGTTGTCGCGTCCGAAAATCATGAAGCCGAGGCCATAGCCGATACACAGCAGAAAACCCGTCAGCCCAAGATCGCTGCGCCATCCGGCCCAGCCAATCAGCGGCAACAAGGCGAGCGGCGCGGCCAGCCATGCGGGAAGCAGCTGCAACGGGCTGGAGGCGACGATATTGCCGGTCCAACCGCCAAGCCCGCGCAAGGCCATCCAACCGGGCGAAACCGGATCGGCCGTGCTGGTAAGCGCACCGACGAGGCTGACGTGGGCGGCAAGGCCGATCAGGAACAGGCCAGCCAACAAGCCCCAGGCAACAGCTTCCACGCGCCCGCCGCGCATCAGCGCCATGAGGCCCATCAGGCAGACGTAAGGCAAGGCCAGCTCGCGCACGGCGAGCGCCGCGGCGGCGAACACCAGCGCCCAGCCCCACTGTCCGGGGCGGTAAAGCCCGAGGCTGAGCGCCACGAACATCCCGGCCCATGCTTCGTGCAAGGCAAAGTAGTGCGGTTTGAACCCGGCCAGCGCGCCGATTGCCACCAGCAAGAGAATATAGGTGCGATAGTCGCTTCCGCCCGGCTCGTTCTCCAGCCGGTCCCACCAGGCGATGAAGACGGCAACGCCCAGCACGAAGGCCAGCGCCATCATCCCCCACGGCCCCACGTGGCCGCTGACCCAGGCCAGCGTTGGCAAACGCACAGCCAAGCCCGGACGCACCGGAAAATCGCGCGCGCGCTGCTCCTCGATGGCGACCACGTAGTAGTTTTCGCCCGCGCCCACACGCTCGGCAATGCGGTCGTATAGCTTCAGGTCGGTATCGCGCCCCACGTCCTCGCCAGCGGTGCCCTCCCCTGTGGTGAGGGCCGAGGCGGCGCTTGCCACGGTATTGCCCGAAGCACGTTCGGGCACCGGCCTTGTGCTCAGCGCTGCGGCCACCAGCAGCAGGGCAAACCCCGCCAGCACCAGCACCGCCGCGCCCGGCGCCCACTTGGCGAACCGATCGAATTTTTTCGTTCGCGTGCCTAGCCGAGCCATCCGGACACGCTCCCCGCCCAGACCAGCGCGCCGCCAGCCAGCGCCGCCGCAATATAACCGAACCATCCGCGCCCGCCTTTGCGCGCGCGGCGTTCCCAGATCAGCTCGACCTCTGGCAGCGGCGGCGGCTCGGGCGCACCACCGCGCGGCGGATAGAGTTCTTCCAGCCGCCGGATCAGCGCGGGCACCCGCAGCAGCGTATCGGTGTCTTCCTTGATGCGGTCGGCAATCGCGCTTTCGGGGCCAAGCTCGCCGCGAATCCAGTCGCGCACATAAGGCGCGGCCACGTCCCACATGTTGATCTGCGGATCGAGCTGGGTGGCGATGCCTTCGACCATCACCATGGTCTTCTGCAACAGCAGCAGGTGCGGCTGGGTCTGCATGTCGAAATCACGGGTGATCGCGAACAGCCCATCGAGCATCTGCCCGACCGACAATTCGCTCACCGGCTTGCCGCGCATCGGCTCGCCCACGGCGCGCAGCGCGGTCGCGAACTCGTCGACGGAGTGATAGCTCGGCACATATTGCGCCTCGAAGTGGATCTCGGCCACGCGCTTATAATTGCCGGTGGTCAGGCCGTAGAGGATCTCGGCCAGCCACTGCCGCGCGCGGCGATCAATCCGGCCCATGATCCCGAAGTCGATGGCGACAATGGTGCCATCGGCGCGTACGAACAGGTTGCCCTGATGCATGTCGGCATGGAAATATCCCGCGCTGATCGCCTGCGTCAGGAAGGCCAGCACCAGCCGCCGCGCGAGATCGGGCAGGTCGTGACCGGCCTCGATCAGCTTGTCGGTCTGCGAAATCTTGATCCCGTCGATCCAGCCGATGGTCAGCACCCGGCCATTGGTGCGGTCCCAGTCGATGAAGGGCACTTCGTAGCGGTCGATGGCGACCATCGCGTCGGCAAGCTCGGAAGCCGAGGCGGCCTCGCGCCGCAGGTCGAGCTCGCGGTTGGTCCAGCGCTTGAAGTTGGCGATGGTGAGCCGGGGGCGCAGCCGGTGCGCCTCGCCTCCCATCGCCTCCAGATGCGCGGCGGCCCATTCGTAGGTCGTGATGTCACGCTCGAACTTTTCGCGGATGCCGGGGCGCAGCACCTTGATCGCCACGGTGCGCCCGTCGGTGGTGACACCCTTGTGGACCTGCGCGATGCTGGCCGCGCCAACCGGCACCGGGTCGACTTCGGCGAAGATATCTTCCAGCGGCCGTTCGAAGCCGCGCTCGATCTGCTCGCGGATCTTTGCGAAGGGAACGGGGGGCAGGCTGTCCTGCAGGCTCAAGAGGTTACGCGCGGCATCCTCGCCCACAAGGTCGGGCCGGGTGGCAAGCGTCTGCCCGAGCTTGATCGCAGCCGGGCCGATGGCCTGGAAGGCGGCGGCATAGTCAGGCTCACGCGGCTGCACCGTGCCGAAGCGGGCGAGCCGGCACAGCCGCTTGACCGGCGCGGGGGTGTTCGGGTCTCCCTCGATCCCGCGCAGCGCGCCATGGCGCGCCAGCGTGCGGCCCCACTTCAGCAGGCGCCAGATATGCGTGGCTGGTTTGGTCAAACGACTGGATCCCCGCCTGCACGGGGATGCTCGAAACCTGCGTTTCTCACACCTTCCACCCCGAATGGATATTCACCGCCCCGCCGAGGATCGTCTCGACCCGCGTACGCACGAAGCCCGCAGCCTTGATCATCGCCTCGAACTCGGCCGGGCGCGGGAAGCGGCGGATCGATTCGGCGAGGTAGCGGTAGCTCTCCTCGTCATCGGCGATCAGCTTGCCCATCAGCGGCATCAGCCGGTGCGAATAGAGGTCGTAAACCTCTTTGAAGCCGGGCCAGTCGGTGCTGGAAAACTCCATGCAATAGAAGCGACCGCCGTATTTCAGCACCCGATGCGCCTCGGCCAGCGCCTTGTCGATATGCGTCACGTTGCGAATGCCGAACACGATGGTGTAGGCATCGAACTGACGGTTGGAGAAGGTCAGCTCCTCGGCGTTCTGGCACGACCAGACGAGGCCATCGATGCCGCGCTCCATCGCCCTTTCCACGCCCACATCGAGCATGTCCTGGTTGATGTCCGACACGATCACATCCGCGCCGCAGTCTGCCATGCGGAAGGCGATGTCGCCGGTGCCGCCAGCCATGTCGAGGATCTGCTCGCCCGGCTGCGGTTTCACGCGCTTCACAAAGCGGTCCTTCCACACCCGGTGCATGCCGCCCGACATCGCATCGTTCATGATGTCGTATTTCTTGGCCACGCTGGAGAAGACCGCGCCGACGCGCTTGGTCTTCTCGGCGGGATCGACGTCTTCGTAGCCGAAGGATACCTGCTCGCTCATAGATCGCCCTCTAGCCGCGCCGGGCGCGCTGCGCCACCGGCTTGTTGCAGCGCCATGAGCCCCAAGACGATCCCCACGCAGATCAGTGCCATGCCCACCGCGTGATACCAGTGCAGCACCTCGCCCAGCAGCAGCGCCGACAGCACCGCGCCGAACACCGGCAGCAAGGTGATCGACTGCCCGGCCCGCGCCGCGCCCAGTTGCCCGGCCGCATAGTTGTAGATGAAGTAGCTTACCAGCGAGGGGAACAGCGCCACGTAAACCAGCGCCAGAACGGTGCCCGTGTTCCACACCATGCGCAGGCCTGCGCTCCATTCCCATAAGGCCAGCGGGGCGTTTGCCAGCAATCCCACTGCAAAGGTCGCCGCCACGAAGCTCACCGGGGCCACTTGCGGGCGCAGCTTCAGGAACACCGTGTACAGCGACCACACCAGCACCGAGGCAAGCACCAGCGCATCGCCCTTGCCCAGATGCAGCGCCAAGGCGCGCGCCGGATCGCCCTCGAACACGATGAACACCACCCCTGCCATCGTGGCAAGTGTCCCGGCGATCTGCACCGCCCCGCTGCGAAGGCGGAACAGCAGACGGTCGAGCACCAGCACCACGCCGGGCACCGCTGCCTGCAACAGCAGCGCATTTGTCGCCGTGGTGAACTGGAGCCCGGAATAGAGCAGCGAGTTGAAAGCTCCGATGCCAAGCAGGCCCAGAACCAGCACAGGCTTCCAGCTGCGCTTTAATGCAACCCAGTCCCGCCGCACCGGCGCGATGGCGAAGGGCGCCAGAAGTGCCAGCGCCCCGGCCCAGCGGAAAAAGGCCAGCGTAAGTGGAGGGATCTGGCCCGCCACCGCCCGCCCGATGATCGAGTTACCCGCCCAGAACACCATGACCAGCGCCAGCAGCGCCATTGCGCGATAGTTCGAATTGGTCGCCATGGCCGCCGTGTTAGTAGCGCAAGCAAGGCTTGGCGATGACAGAAAGGCTTGGCCGTCCTAAACCAGCCCCATGCCCGAACTGCCCGAAGTCGAAACCACCGTGCGCGGCCTTGCCCGCTTCCTGGAAGGCGAGCGAATCGCGAGAGTGCAGGTCAACCGGCCCGATATGCGCTTCGCCTTCCCGCCCTACCTCGTGCAGGTGCTCACCGGGGCGACAATATCCTCGCTTGGACGGCGGGCGAAATATGGCCTGCTCCACACCGACCGGGCGGCCACGCTGGTCTTCCACCTCGGCATGAGCGGCCGCTGGCGGATCGACCCCGAGACCGACGAGAAGCACGATCACCTCGTGCTCGAAACCGCGCAGCACCGCTTTGCGCTGAACGATCCGCGCCGGTTCGGCTTTGTTGACCTGGTGCCCACCGAGCGGCTCGATGCCTGGCGCGCATTTGCCGCGATGGGCCCCGAGCCGCTCGGCAGCGACCTGACCGCCGCGCACCTCAAGGCGGCGCTGACGGGGCGCAAACAGGCGATCAAGCAGTGCCTGCTCGATCAGGCCATCGTAGCAGGGCTCGGCAATATCTACGTCTGCGAAGCGCTGTTCCGCGCGCGAATCGACCCGCGCAAGCCGGGCGGCAAGGTCTCGCAGCCCGCGCTCGAACGACTGGTCCCGGCGATCCGCGAGGTGCTCGAACAGAGCATTGCCGACGGCGGTTCCTCGCTGCGCGATTATGCCGCCCCGAGCGGAGAACTGGGCTATTTCGCCACCCGCTTTGCCGTCTATGGCCGCGAGGGCGAGCCGTGCCTGCGCGAGGATGGCGGCACCATCGTGCGGATCGTCCAGGGCGGGCGCAGCACGTGGTATTGTCCGAGGTGCCAAGCTTAGCACCTTTGCTTGACCGAATCTCTGCATAGAGCTATGGGCCGCGCTTTCCAGCGGGCACCCGCCTGCTTCCGCACGTTTACAACAGAGATATCCGGGCGCTCTCCAGCGTTCGTGGAGACGAAGGACAGACATGGCCAATTCGCCGCAAGCCAAGAAGCGCATCCGTCGCAACAACAACCGCGCCGAGATCAACGGCGCGCGCATGAGCCGCATCCGCAGCTTCGTGAAGAAGGTCGAACTGGCCTGCACCGAAGGCAACAAGGAAGAGGCTTCGACCGCCCTCAAGGCCGCCCAGCCCGAGCTGGCGCGCGGCGTTGCTCGCGGCGTGCTTCACAAGAACACTGCCTCGCGCAAGCTGAGCCGGCTGACCAAGCGCGTCGCCGCTCTCTGATTCGCGTTTCCGGCGGCGATGATTCGCTGCCGCAACGCACAAAATCGGAACAGATTTGGAACGGGCCGGTGATCCTTTCACCGGCCTTTTTTCATGCCTAGGCCTTTCCGCTTATTGGCATTCGACAAAAGGCCATGAATCCAACGATTCGCAGTCCTGTCATATAACTATTATTTAATTTCAATTGTTTGGACGGGCGCCTGCGGCACCCCAAGGTGTCAAGCCGGTATATTTAAGAATTTTTACAGGCGCGGACTTGCCCCTCCCGCCAAGTCGTCCAATAGTCGTTTTGCGGTCAGCGGGAGGTCATCCCGGACCGCTTACAGATCTAAATGCAATACGACCGGCGGCGCTGCATATGGCCGCGCCGTGCGGGGAGGTCGTGTCTGCGAGAGGGCAGCATCTGTCGGTTGGGCATTTTGAACAGGAATGACGGGACAATGATACGGATGGGGCCACAGGCAGGACGCGTGCGCAAAGACAAGAACGGGAACAGCGTGGAAAATATCGAGGAGAGCGAAGCCCTGGACCTCGCGGCGGACTGGGCTGACATCAGCCAGGGCCTGCGCAAGGATCTCGGTCATCAGCTGCATCAGCAGTGGATCAAGCCGATCCAGCTCGGCAAGCTCGACAAGGATACCGGCACGCTCGAACTGTTCCTGCCGAGCGAGTTCCTCGCCAACTGGGTGCGCAAGAACTATCTCGACCGTCTCTCGCTCGCCTGGAAGATCATCCGCGGCGGCGTGCGCCAGGTCGATGTGAAAGTGCACCCCGGCCGTCGGCGGATGTCGGACATCAGCCTCAAGAGCCAGGACCACTTCGGCAATGTCGCCGCCAACGATCCGTCGCTGGCGATGGAATCGATCGGCGACGATGGCTTCACATCCAGCGTGGGCCTCGACCCGACCCAGACCTTTGCCGCCTTCGTGACCGGCACCGGCAACGTGCTGGCCAAGAACGCTGCCGAACGCATGGCCCAGGCCGAAAAGCCGCAGTTCTCGCCGCTCTACCTCAAGGCCGCCACCGGCCAGGGCAAGACGCACCTGCTGCACGCCATCGGCCACCAGTATCTGCGCACCTTCCCGCGCGCCCGCATCTTCTATTGCTCGGCCGAGCGTTTCATGGTCGAGTTCGTCCAGGCGCTGAAGTCGAACGAGATGATCGAGTTCAAGGGCCGTCTGCGGGGATTCGACCTCCTGCTGGTGGACGACATCCAGTTCATCATCGGCAAGGCCAGCGCGCAGGAAGAGCTGCTTTACACGATCGACGCGCTGCTTAACGAGGGCAAGCGGCTGGTCTTCGCCGCCGACCGCGCGCCGCAGGCGCTCGACGGGGTGGAGCCGCGCCTGCTCAGCCGCCTGTCGATGGGCCTTGTCGCCGACATCCAGCCGGCCGACATCGAACTGCGCCGCGCGATTCTCGAATCGAAGCTGACCAAGTTTGCCCCGCTCGCGGTGCCCGAGGACGTTATCGACTTCCTCGCCCGCACCGTCAGCCGCAACGTGCGCGAGCTGGTCGGCGGGTTGAACAAGCTGATTGCCTATGCCCAGCTCACCGGTCAGGTGGTGTCGCTACAGCTTGCCGAAGAGCAGCTGACCGACATTCTCTCGGCCAACCGCAAGCGCATCACCATCGACGAGATCCAGCGCACCGTCTGCCAGTTCTACCGCATCGACCGCTCGGAGATGAGCAGCAAGCGCCGCGCCCGCGCCGTGGTTCGCCCGCGGCAGGTGGCGATGTACCTTTCCAAGGTGTTGACCCCGCGCAGCTATCCAGAGATCGGACGCAAGTTCGGCGGCCGCGATCACTCGACCGTGATCCACGCCGTGCGCCTGATCGAAGACCTGCGCACCCGCGACGCCGATATGGACGGCGACGTGCGCAGCCTGCTGCGCCAGCTGGAAAGCTAACCAAACTCGCTCAGCCTGAGCTTGTCGAAGGCCACGCGCCAAGGCTCGCCCCACGGGTGGGTTGATGCTGTGGCCGCCCTTCGACAAGCTCAGGGCGAGCGGGTGTGGGGGTCTGGTGTGGTGACAGGTCCACCGCCTTTCCCGCGTTTTTCGACAAGTTTACCCACACCCGCACCGCACCGGTTTTCCCGTTGCGGTGCACAGCCTTGCCCACAAGACATCCACAGCCCTGCCCACAGCGCCGCAAAGGTGACAAAGTTAACACCCAAGCACCCGTACCAAGCCTAGGCAAACCCGCAGAAATGCGGGCCTTTCGGGCACACTGGCAAAGTTGACACTCCTGCGCATTTACGCGCAGAGACGGCCGCTATCCACACTATTAAAGAGCCAGCCCGGCCCCTGCCATTATCCACCGGCTGTAGGAAAGGTCTTCCCCGCCTTCTCCCGGCCACCTAGGGATGCGCCCATGAACTTCGATGCCGCCCGTCTCGACCGGTTTGCCCGCCATATCGTCCTGCCCGAACTCGGCGGCACCGGGCAGGTGCTGCTCAATCAGGCCCATGTGCTGGTGATGGGGCTTGGCGGAATCGGCTCGCCCGCGCTGCAATATCTCGCCGGGGCCGGGATCGGCACGCTCACGCTGGTCGACGACGACGATGTCGATATGTCGAACCTCCAGCGCCAGACGATCTACACCGAGCGCGACGTGGGCCACGGCAAGGCCGTCTCCGCGCGGCGCTGGGTGGCGAACTTCGACAAGGAGCTGGCGGTCAATATCTCCGACCGCCGGATCACACCTGAGAATGCCCCCGCCGTGCTCGAAGGCGTCGACCTGGTGATCGACGGGACCGACAATTTCGCTACCCGCCTTGCCGTGTCCGATGCCTGCGTTGCGGCCGGGGTGCCGCTGCTCGCCGCCGCCGTCGGCCGGTTTCAGGGGCAGGTCGGGGCCTTTGCCGGGCACCTGCCGGGCGAGGCCTGCTATCGCTGCTTCGTTGGCGATGCCTTCGATGCCGAGGATTGCGACACCTGCGCCGAGGATGGCATGCTGGGCGCGATGGCAGGCTGGGCCGGCACCTTTGCCGCCATGCAGGCGATCCGTGTGCTGGTCGCGCCCCAGATGGGGGAGCCGCAGTGGAGCAAGCTGCACCTGATGGACGGCCTCGCCCCATCGCTGCGCACATTGAACATCGCCAAGGACCCGGCCTGCAAGGGCTGTTCTGGCAAAAGAGACTGAGATGACCACCCTTCCAGCCACCCACACCCCACTCGCCCCCGAATGGACGCTCGTGATCCACGGCGGCGCGGGCACGATTCTGCGCTCCGACCTCTCGCCCGAGCGCGAAGAGCGCACCCGCGCCGCGCTCGCCCGCGCGCTGGCCGATGGCAGCGCCATTCTGGAAAGCGGCGGCAGCGCGCTCGATACGGTGCAGGCCGCGGTGCAGGCGCTGGAGAACGACCCCGCCTTCAACGCCGGGCACGGCGCGGTCTTCACCGCCGAGGGCACGATCGAGCTGGACTCGGCAATCATGGAAGGCACCGGGCGCCGTGCCGGGGCCGTCTGCGGAGTGACCCGCACGCGCAGCCCGGTGTCGCTTGCGCGCAAGGTGCTCGACGATGGGCGGTATGTGCTGCTGGCGAGCGCCGGGGCGGACCGGTTCTCGCTTGAGCAGGGCCTCGAACAGGCAGAGCCGGACTATTTCGCCACCGACCGCGCCCGCGCGCAGCTCGCCCGCTGGCATGAGCGCGAGGCGGCGGGCCTGCCCCACATCAACGACGAGAAGCACGGCACGGTCGGCGCAGTGGCGCGCGACAGGAGCGGTGCCCTCGCCGCCGCCACCTCGACCGGCGGTCATACCGGCAAACGCTATGGCCGCGTGGGCGACAGCCCGCTGATCGGCGCGGGCACCTATGCCGACAACCGCGCCTGCGCAGTCTCGGCCACGGGCGCGGGCGAGTTCTATATCCGCGAAGGACTGGCGCACGAGATCGCCGCCCGGATGCGCTTCCTTGGCGAGAGTGTGCAGCAAGCCGCCGACACGGTGCAGGCCGAGACGCTGGCATTGGGCGGCACGGGCGGCGTGATCGTGGTCGGGGCCGATGGCACGCCTGCCTGGAGCTTCAACACCGAGGGCATGTATCGCGGCGTCGCCGCCGCCGGGGCCGAGCCTGTGGTGGCGATGTACGGCGACGAATAGGCGCGCCGCGCCCGCCAGACGGTGACAATGCGGGAGGTAAGCCCCAGATAGGCCCCAGATTGACGGGGTGCGCTCTCGCGTTTCCCCGCCGCTTCGTGCCATAGTCCGGAAATCATGCCTTCAGCCCTCACGCTTCTCACATGGCTTTCGCCGCTGCTCGCCTGGGCGCTGATCGCGCTCGGCACGATGTTTGCCGTTCCGGTGGTGCTGGTGGTGCTGGTGCTGGGGGCCTGCGTGATCTCGGCGGTGCACCACGCCGAAGTGATCGCCCACCGCATCGGTGAGCCTTTCGGCACGCTCACGCTGGCGCTGGCCGTAACCTTTATCGAGGTCGGCCTGATCGTTTCGCTGATGGCGGGCGCGGGCGACGAGGCGGCCACCCTCGCTCGCGATACGGTGATCGCGGCGGTGATGATCATCCTCAACGGCATTGTCGGCATCTGCCTGCTGATCGGCGGCCTGCGCCATCACGAACAGTCGTTCCAGCAAGCGGGCGTGAGCGCCGCGCTCGCCACATTGTCGGCCCTGACCGTGCTGAGCCTAGTGCTGCCCAACTTCACCGTCACCGAGCCGGGGCCGGTCTATTCCTCGGGCCAGCTGGCCTTTGTCGCGGTCACCTCGCTGCTGCTTTACGGCACCTTTGTCACGGTGCAGACCGTGCGCCACCGCGAGTACTTCCTCACCCCCGAGGCGGCTGCAACGCCGGGTGCCGAGCCGATCCACGACACCGCGCCGACCAAGCGGCAGGCGATAGTGTCGGCGGGGCTGCTGCTGGTCTCGCTCGGCGCGGTGGTGTTGCTGGCGAAAGACCTGTCAGAGCCGGTCAGCGATCTGGTAGCCAGTCTCGGCGCCCCGCGCGCCACCGTGGGCGTGGTGATCGCCGCGCTGGTGCTGCTGCCCGAGAGCGTGGCGGCGATACGCGCGGCGCTCGCCAACCGGGTGCAGACCAGCCTCAACCTCGCGATGGGCTCGGCGCTCGCCACCATCGGCCTTACCATCCCCACGGTCGCCGCGCTTTCGCTGATTGTCGATCTGCCGATTGCGCTCGGGCTCTCGGGCAAGGGCATCGTGCTCCTGCTGCTCAGCCTGCTGGTGGCGACGCAATCGCTCGCCACCGGGCGCACCACGATCCTTCAGGGGATGGTCCATCTGGTCATCTTCGGGGTCTATCTGTTCACCACGGTTGTCCCCTGAGCCAGCCGACCGAAAGGAATTGCTATATGGCGCGCAAACGCCGCGACGACTGGGACATCGACGAACCCGAAGAGCAGGCCCCGCCGCCCACCTGCTGGCTATGCGGCAGACCCACGGGCGCGACGCTGGTGTGGCACCACCCCGTGCCCAAGAGCCGCGGCGGGCGCGAGACAGTGCCGATGCACGCGATCTGCCAGAACACGCTGATGACGAACTTCACCAACTCTCAGCTCGAGCGGATCGGGATGGATGTCGACCAGCTGCTGGCCGAGCCGGTGATCGACAAGTTCGTGAAGTGGGTGGCCAAAAAGGATCCCGACTTCAACGCGGCCCCCGCTAAAAAGGGGCGCTAGGGTATCGGGCGGAACGGGCGGCCTTGCGAAGCGTAGGAAGGACACCCCCCTTTCCAGCGCAGGACCGATCCCATGAGCAAGAAGACCGCCCCCCCGACCACCACCGATGCCGGCATAGCTGTCCAGAGTGACGAGCATTCGCTCACGCTCGGCCGCGATGGCCCCATCGTGCTCAACGATCATTACCTGATCGAGCAGATGGCCAACTTCAACCGCGAGCGCATTCCCGAGCGCCAGCCCCACGCCAAGGGCTCGGGCGCTTTCGGCCATTTCGAAACCACCGCCGATGTCTCGAAGTACACCAAGGCCAAGGTGTTCCAGCAGGGCACCAAAACCGACGTCGCGATGCGCTTCTCTACCGTGGCGGGCGAGCGCGGTAGCCCCGATACATGGCGCGATCCACGCGGGTTCTCGGTCAAGTTCTACACCGAGGATGGCAACTTCGACATGGTCGGCAACAACACGCCGATCTTCTTCATCCGCGATCCGCTGAAGTTCCAGCACTTCATCCGCAGCCAGAAGCGCCGCGCCGATAACGGCCTGCGGGATCACGACATGCAGTGGGATTTCTGGACCCTCTCGCCCGAAAGCGCGCATCAGGTCACCTATCTGATGGGCGACCGCGGCGTGCCCAAGACCTGGCGCGAGATGAACGGCTATTCCAGCCACACCTACATGCTGATCAACGAGGCGGGCGAAAAGTTCTGGGTGAAGTTCCACTTCCACACCGATCTCGGCGACGGCAACGCCCATTTCACGCAGGACGAGGCCGACAAGATGGCCGGTCAGGATGGCGACTATCACCGCCGCGACCTGTTCGACGCGATCGACGAGGGCAACTTCCCGAGCTGGACGCTCAAGTGGCAGATCATGCCGTATGAAGATGCCAAGACCTACCGCATCAACCCGTTCGACCTCACCAAGACCTGGCCGCACTCCGATTACCCGCTGATCGAAGTGGGCAAGCTGGTGCTGAACGAAAACCCGGTCGACTGGGACACCCAGATCGAACAGCTCGCCTTCGAGCCGAACAACATGGTGCCCGGCATCGGCCTCTCGCCCGACAAGATGCTGCTGGCGCGCGGCTTTTCCTATGCCGATGCGCACCGCCACCGGCTCGGCGTCAATTACAAGCAGATCCCGGTCAACTCGGCGCGCAATGCCGAGGTTCATTCCTATTCGCGCGCCGGGGCCATGCGCACGGTGAACGCGGTCGATCCGGTCTATGCTCCCAATTCCTACGGCGGGCCGTCCGCCCAACCGCAGGTCGGCGGCGAGGCCACCTGGTATGCCGATGGCGACATGGTGCGCGAAGCCTACACGCTGCGCGAGGACGATGACGACTGGAGCCAGCCCCGTGCCCTCGTGACCGAGGTGATGGACGATGCCGCGCGGGGCCGCTTCGTCGATAACGTCGCGGGCCATCTGTGCGACGGCGTCAGCGAAAAGGTGCTGCTGCGCGCGTTCGAGTACTGGAAGTGTGTCGACAAGAGCATTGGCGAGCGGATCGAGAAGACCGTGCGCGACAAGCTCGGCGGCAAGTCGAAAGCGCCCGGCATGGCCTCGGCCAAGTCGACGACCGACGAGCAGATCAGCCTCGAAGAAGCTGCCGAATAGGCGCTCAGGCCAGCACCTCGTCCACCCATTGGGGGACGAGTGTGCTGGCCGTTCCCAGCCGCGTTTCATCGAACCAGTGTGAACCGGCGCTCCGCTCAAGGTTTAGTTCGAGGTTGCGCGCACCGTGGTCGGCGGCCTGCTGCACGAAGCCCGCCGCCGGATAGACCGCCCCGCTGGTGCCGATGCTGACGAACAGGTCGGCCCCCGCGAGCGCGGCGAAGATGCGCTCCATCTGATAGGGCATTTCGCCAAACCACACGATGTCGGGCCGCATGGCCGCCTCCCCGCAACTGGGGCAGGCTGGCCCGTCGCGCAGCGTGCCCTGCCAAGTGTGGCGCGCGTCGCAGGCACGGCACCATGCGCTCAAAGCCTCTCCGTGCATATGCAGCACGCGCTCGGCCCCGCCGCGTTCGTGCAGGTCATCGATATTCTGAGTGACGATCAGCAAGTCCCCATTGAACTCCCGCTCCAGCCGCCCGAGCGCCCGATGCGCCGCGTTCGGCTGCGCGGCCAGCACCTGTGCGCGGCGTTCGTCATAGAAGCGCTGCACGAGGTCGGGATCGCGCGCAAAACCCTCGGGCGTGGCGACCTGCTCGACCGGGTGGCCTTCCCACAAACCATCCTCGGCGCGGAAGGTGCGCAGGCCCGATTCGGCGCTGATCCCCGCGCCGGTGAGGATCACGATGTTGCGATAAACTGCCATCGCGCCACTATGAACCATCGCATCATGCGGGCAAAGGCAGCGCGACCGAAATGGGACGCACAATGACAGATTCGCAATCAGCGCGGCTCACCACCCGCTGGGCCACGGTGGACGACCTGCCCGCCCTCAAGGCAGTGATGCAGCGCGCCATCGACAGCCTTCAGTCCGATGTCCTTACCCCCGAGCAGGTCATCGCCAGCCATGCGGTGATGGGACTCGATACGCAGTTGATCCGCGACGGCACCTACCTCATCGCCGAGCGCGATGGCGAGATCGCCGGCTGCGGCGGGTGGAGCAACCGCGCAACGCTGTTCGGCGGCGACCACAGCACCGACCTGCGCAATCCTGAATTGCTCGACCCGGCGCGCGATCCGGCCAAGATCAGGGCCATGTACACAGACCCGGCCCATGTGCGCCAAGGCGTGGGCCGCCTGATCCTGCAGACCTGCGAAGAGGCAGCTGCGGCAGCCGGGTTCACCAGCGTCGAGATGATGGCAACGCTGGCGGGAGAGCGGCTCTATGCGGTGGCAGGCTATCGCGTGGTCGAGCGCATCGAGGTGATGGCGGGCAATGTGGCGCTGCCCCTGGTGCGGATGCGCAAGGCGTTCTGAGCCTTGCCGCAGGACGGCTTTTCCTGCACCGCCGGTCTAGTAAGTAAGGACAGCCCTTCGAGAGGCTCAGGGCGAGCGGAGACGTATCTGGTGGCAAGAATAGGAATCATCGGCAGCGCCGGGCGCATGGGTCAGGCGATTGCCGCCGCGCTCGCGGCGAGCACGGAGCATGAATGCGCAGGCGGGGCGGACCACGGCGGCGATGTCGCCGCCTTGGCCGATGCGAGCGATGCGCTGGTCGACTTTTCCGCCCCCGGCGCGCTTGAGGCCAACCTCCACGCCGCCATCGGCGCTGGCATCCCCCTGCTGATCGGCACCACCGGCCTTGGCGCGAGCGAGATGACCGCCATCGACAACGCCGCGCGCGCCATACCCGTCCTGCAAACGGGCAACACCTCATTGGGTGTGACGCTGCTTGCCCATCTGGTGGAGGAGGCCGCCAGCAAGCTCGGGCCGGACTGGGACATCGAGATCGTCGAGATGCACCACCGGATGAAGGTCGACGCACCTTCGGGCACCGCGCTGCTTTTGGGCGAAGCGGCGGCCAAGGGGCGCGGGATCGACCTTGCTAGCAATACGGAATCCGGTCGGCACGGCCACACCGGCAAGCGCGCCGAGGGCGCCATCGGCTTTGCCGCGCTGCGCGGCGGCACCGTGGCGGGCGAACACATGGTCTATCTCGCGGGCGAGAAGGAACGTCTCACCCTCACCCACCTCGCCGAGGACCGCGCGATCTTCGCTAACGGTGCGGTGAAGGGCGCAACATGGCTGATCGGCAAGGCACCGGGCCGCTATACGATGAAGGACGTGCTTGGGATCTGATGACCAGGGACCAGATTTTCGAGTTCTTCCGCCGCCTCGCCGAAGACAACCCCGATCCCGAGACCGAGCTGGAATATGGCAACGCCTACCAGCTGGTGGTGGCCGTGGCGCTCTCGGCGCAGGCGACCGACGTGGGGGTGAACAAGGCCACCCGCGCACTGTTTGCGAAGGTCACAACGCCCGCACAAATGATTGAACTGGGCGAAGAGGGGCTGAAGGAGCACATCAAGACCATCGGCCTGTTCAACTCCAAGGCAAAGAACGTCATCCTGCTCTCGCAGCTGCTGGTCGACGAATACGGCGGCGAGGTTCCCGATACGCGCGAGGATCTGGTGCGACTGCCCGGTGTGGGCCGCAAGACGGCGAACGTGGTGCTCAACTGCTGGTTCGGGCAGGAGACCTTCGCGGTCGACACCCACATCTTCCGCGTGGGCAACCGGACGGGGCTCGCCAAGGGCAAGACGCCCGAGCAGGTCGAAGCGAAGCTGGAGAAGCGCGTGCCGCAGCCCTTCCGGCTGGGCGCGCACCACTGGCTGATCCTGCACGGGCGCTATGTCTGCAAGGCGCGCACACCCGAGTGCTGGCGCTGCAAGGTGGAAGACCTGTGCAGCTTCAGGAAGAAGGTGCTGGAGAAGCCGAAGGCTCGGTGAGTTGCCCTAGGATACGACGGCTAAAGACGCCTCACTTCTCCGCGACGATCGTGTAAATGGGCACCGTGCGATCCTTATAGCGATAGTCGCCCCAGGTGATCGTCGTGTTCGGGAATCCGAGAATGCGCAGATACTCCTCGACCAGCAGCGGCGGCAGACGAAACCACCCATCGGTTATCCAATCCGGCCGGTCGGCTCGCGGCATGAAGCGCGGCCGCTTGAAAAGCCGGCTGGCGAGGCGACCATAAGGCGAAACGTCGGCCACGATCATGGCCTTCTGCGCAAGTCGGGCGCCGTTCTGCAGCGCAAGGAAGGGGTCGCGCAGGTGCAGCAGGATGCTGCCGAACACGGCCACATCCACCGGGCCGATCTGCTCGGGAATGTTGTAAACCGCGCCGTTGACCAACCGCGCCCGCGATCCGAACGCCTTGTGGCAGAGCCAGTAGCCGTTGTTGATCCGCCGCAGGTGGCCGCGGCGCTCCTGTCGGGCTGAAGCGTTGTCATTCACCTCGAACGGGACGATATCCCAATCGTAGTCGTCCGAAAGATCGAACGACACGACCTCGGCGCCCAGCCGCTCCATATGGAACGACAAAATGCCCGAGGCTGCGCCGACATCGAGCACGCGCTTGCCGGAGAAATCGTAATGTCCGAGATACGGCTCAAGGCTGTTGCGCAAGTCCCATTCGCCATCAACGGTGCCAAAACCGGGTATGTCCATCGTATGGTAGAAATAGCACTCGTCGAGCGAGGATATATCTCGCGGAGCAGTGTAAAGCGCCGCGTCCGTGCGACCGTTGACGTCATTCGACATTTGAAAACCTTGGGTTTAGGGAATTGTAGGAGGCGCTTTACCGTCCCACTCTGGGTTTTCCTAGAATCTCTAAAATGATTTCTTTGAAAAATTAGTGGGGATTCAGGCGCCGATCACAAACTCACGCCGCTCGGGACTTGATCAGGGACGGCGAGAAAATAGGCGAAGTGTCCCGTCAAACATCGTCCGCCGAGATCATCTCCGCCGTATCGATCTCGCCGGTCATCACCGCCACCGTCGTCGCCACGGCGGCATCGCCCGAGACGTTGGTGGTGGTGCGCATCATGTCCATGATCCGGTCGACCCCGGCCACGAAGGCAATCGTCTCCAGCGGCACGCCCACCGCGCCGAACACCAGCGCCATCATGATCAGACCAGCCCCCGGAATGCCCGCCGCGCCAACCGCGCCCAGCGTGCCGAGGATCGAGATCATGAAGTAGTCACCCCAGGAAAGGTCGACCCCGAATATCTGCGCCCCGAACAGCGTGGCAAGGCCGAGATACATCGCCGTGCCGTTCATATTGATCGTCGCGCCCAGCGAAATGACAAAACTCGCCACCGCGTTCGAGATGCCAAGGTTGCGCTCGGCGCAGCGCAGGGTGACCGGCAGCGTGGCATTGGATGAGGCGGTCGAATAGCTCACCGCGATGGCGTCGACGATGCCGCGGAAGAAGTCGCCCACCGGCAGCTTGGCGAGGAACTTGATCATCCCGCCGTAGATCAGGCCGATGATGAGAAAGCAGCCGAGGTAGTTGAGGAACACCAGCTTGCCGAGCGCGGCCAGCGCGTCGAGACCCAAGGTGCCCGCCACCCAGGCCATCAGCGCGAAAACGCCAAAGGGGGTGAGTTCCATCACCACCATCGTCACCTTCTGCATCACCACAGAACCGCTATCGAAGATTTTGAGGACCGGTTGGCCCTCTTCCTTGGCCATCAGGATCCCCACCCCGATCAGCACCGAGAAGATGATCAGCGGCAGCACATTGACGTCGGCCATCACCTGCACCGGGCTTTGTGGCACCATCGAGAGGATCATCGAGCGCCAGGTCGCCTCGTTCGGCTCGGGCACGGCGCCCATCTCGATCATCGAGGTGTCAACGCCCACGCCCGGTTGCACGAAGGTGCCCAGCGCGAGCCCCAGCCAAACCGCGATCTGCCCCGTCACCACGAACAGCAGCAAGGCACGCCAGCCAACCGAACCGAGTTTGCGCAGGTCACCAATCGAAGCGATGCCCGCCACCAGGCTGAAGAAGATCAGCGGCACCACCAGCATCTTGATGAAGGCCACGAACACGTCGCCCACGATCTTGATCGCCTCAGCCCCCGGACCCCACAGGTAACCGACGATAATGCCGAGCACGAGGGCGGCAATAACGCGCTGCCAGAGCGGGGTGGCGAACCAGAAGCGCATGCAAGAATCTCCTAGGAAGCGAAGGCGGAGGTGAGAATTCTGCGGTAGATTGCGGTCAATGTGTGCAGGTCGTCAACCGCCACGGCCTCATCTGTCTTGTGCATCGTCGCGTTGACGAGGCCGAATTCGATGACCGGCGCCAGATCCTTGAGAAAGCGCGCGTCGGAAGTGCCGCCGCTGGTGGAAGCTTCCGGCACGATCCCCGTCTCGGCCTCGATCGCCTTGGCCATGAGGTCGGAGAAGGCGCCCGGCGGGGTGAGGAAGCTCTCGCCCGAGATCACGGGGCGAGCCTTGCCACCATGCCGCTCGGCAATGGCGCTGACCTTTTCGCTGAGCGACGCGCCCGTGTGCAGATCGTTGAAGCGGATCGAGATACGCGCCGAGGCCTTGCCGGGGATCACGTTGTGCGCCTTGTTGGGCACGTTGATCTCGGTGATCTCGAGGTTGCTCGGCTGGAACCAGTCGGTCCCCTCGTCAAGCATCAGCGCATCGAGTTCGGCCAGCATCGCGACAAGCTTGGGCAGCGGATTGTCGGCCAGATGCGGATAGGCGACATGGCCCTGTGCGCCCTCCACCTCCAGCCAGATGTTTACCGAGCCACGCCGCCCGATCTTCATCATGTCGCCGAGCCGGTTCACGCTGGTTGGCTCGCCCACCAGAATGAGGTCAGGGATCGTTTCGCGAGCGCGCATATGGTCAATCAGCGCGCGGGTGCCGTGAAGCGCCGGGCCTTCCTCATCGCCTGTGATGATGAGGCTCACCGTGCCCGCCTCGGCGGGGATTTCGGCCACGGCAGCGATGAAGCAGGCGACCGCGCCCTTCATATCGACCGCGCCGCGCCCATAGAGCAGCGCGCCACCTGGCACCTGCCGCAGCTCGGGTTCAAAGGGATCGCAGCTCCAGCCCTCTCCTGGCGGTACCACGTCGACATGTCCGGCAAAGGCGAAATGCGTGCTGCCCGGCGGGCCTGTGCGGATCGCGAACAGATTCTCAACCGGCTCCTCGTCGCTGCCCTCCTCGCCTTCACCGCGGATGAACCGCTCGACCGTGAAGCCAAGCGGCGCGAGCATCGCTTCGAGCACGTCGAACACCTGTCCCCGCGCCGGGGTCACACTGGGGGCCGCGAGCAGCGCCCGCGTCAGGGCTACGGGATCGGCGGTCATGCGGTGGCGCCCACGTCGAAGGCCGAGATGGTCCATTCCTCGGCCTCGGCGGCGGCCACCCATTCCTGCATCCAGGCATGCTCCCAGACCGCGTCCATATAGGCCTGGGCAAAACCGGGCACGGTGATGCCATAGGTGCGGAAACGGCAAACCACCGGCGCATAGAACACATCGGCGGCGCTGAAGGTGCCGAACAGGAACGGCCCGCCCTTGCCGAACCGCGCGCGTGCCTCGGCCCACAGCCCCAGGATGCGCACGATGTCGCGCCGCAGGTCATCGGTAAGCTCGACCTTGGCGCGGGCGCGCAGGTTCATCGGGCACTGGTGGCGCAGCGCATGGTAGGAGCTGTGCATCTCAGCCACCATCGAACGGGCCATGGCGCGTGGCTCGTCGGCCTTGGGCCAGAACCGATCGCGCCCGACCTTGTCGGCAAGGTATTCGAGGATGGCGAGGCTGTCCCACACGACCACGTCGCCGTCCCACAGCAACGGCACCTTGCCGCCCGAGGGCTGGAACTCGCCCTGCTCGCGCTTGGTCGCCTCCCACTCCTCGCCGTAGAGCGCCACGGTCAACTCTTCAAAGGCGAGACCGCTCTGCTTCGCAGCCAGCCAGCCGCGCAGCGACCAGCTCGAATAGTTCTTGTTACCGAGAATAAGCTTCATCTGTCGCGCATGGCCCCTGTTACGTCCGAACCTGCTAATCGTTCAGAATCGAACTGTCGAGCATGAACGGAGAACGGGGAAACCACGCAATTACGGGAAGTCCCATAGTTACGCGAAGCTTACCATCAGACATTTTTAACCACAGCCTGTCATGACAGAGCCCACAAAGCCGAAGGTGTGCACGCCAAAAGGTGAACGGGTGGTCAGAACAAGCGCGAGAACAAAGCCCAAACAAGGGTACAGGGAGCGGCTAAGGCATCTTGTCTGGGCCGGTCTGATCGCGTTGGTTTTGCAGCTTTCGACACTGCTGGTTCCGCTCGATCAGCTCTTCAACATTGCCCAGTATAGCCAAGCGAGCATCCCGGCTTCTGGACAGATCGCCTTTATCGGCGCCCAGGCTGACCTGACAGACCCTGCCAACCCACGCAGGCGCGAAGACCTTGCCCGCTTCATCACCGACCTCGACCGCGCCGGTGCCAAGGAAATCTATGTCGATCTGGTCTTCGACCGCGCATCGGCAGCGGGCAGCGATGCGGCCTTGCGCGAAGCCCTGCTGGCGACCAGAGGGCGCGCGGTGCTGGTCGACAAGGGGCGCACTACGCTCGACGGCACCGCCGAAATTAGGAAGAGCGTCCCCGCTATCAGTAAAGATGTGGACCAGGTGGGATCGGTTATCTGGACCGACTACTTCTATGGGATCGTGTGGAAATCCTACCCGATGCGCTTCTTTCTGAAAGAACAGATCGGAGCAAACACCCCATCGACATGGCAAATCCGCGGTGACCTTGCGGCCCATTTGGCTGGAGGTTCCGATGTTATCGCCAAGCCTTTCTGGATCAGCTATTTCTTCGATCTCGGCTCTATTCCTACCTACCGTCTGGAGAGCTTGCTCGATCAGCCGGACGGCCTAAGGCAGCTGGCAGGCAAGAAAGTCGTCATTGGGGCGATCGATCCTATAGACGTTACAGTGACAAACCTCCCCGGTCTGCCTGATGTTCCGCCCTCTCTGGTGCACATCTTCGCAGCCGAAACGCTGAAGGCCGGCACCAAGCCCATCCTCGGTGGCGTCGAGGTGCTTGTCGCTAGTGTGATCGCGCTGGCATTCGCGGCTCTCCTGCCTCGCCGACGTTGGCGCTATGTCGGATATGGCCTCTTCATGCTTGCCCTGCCGCTGACGTCCTTCGTGGCGGCTCAGTTTGCGGTATGCATGAGTCTTGCGGCGGCACTTGTCCTACTGCTCATCTATGGTGCCCTGCGGGCCCGCTCGACCTGGAAAAGCAGCTTTACGCTCGTCGATGCCGATACCAATCTGCCCACTTTCGCGGCCTTCGAAGCCAGCCAGGATATTGCCGAGGCCGTCCCCACGATCATCGTCGCCAAGATTCATCGGTTCGAAGAGGTTCGGCGTACCCTTCCGCCTGAATTGCAGTCCGAGTACATCCTGCGCATTATCGCCCGCCTCAAGGCCGCGACGCAAGATACCGCACTCTATATCGGCCAAGGCAACCTGATCGGCTGGACGATGGCGGAGAAAGAGCCGACACTGCTGCGCGATCACTTGGAAGGCCTACGCGCGCTGTTCGCTTCGCCGCTTATGGTCGGGAACAATACGATCGACGTCAGTATTACCTTCGGCGTCGATATTACCGCCAGCCCGCACGTGGCGCGCCGCTTGGCTTCGGCCATTGCAGCAGCCGAAAAGACCAATGAGACCTTCGAGCCCATCGCCATCGCCGACGCGACCAGCGACGAGGATCTGATCTGGAATATCTCGCTTCAGGCCAGAATCGACGCGGCGCTAGCCAACGGCGAGATCTACCTCGTCTTCCAGCCCAAGGTCGATGTGGCCACTGGCGCACTTGTGGGGGTGGAGGCATTGGTTCGCTGGAACGACCCGGCGCGCGGACATATCGCGCCCGACCAGTTCATTCGCCAATGCGAAACAGCCGGCCGCATGAGCCATCTTACCCGCCATGTGCTGACCGAAGGGTGCCGCGCGGGGCATGAGTTGCATCGGTCCTGCGGGGCGGTACCGGTGGCGGTGAACATCTCCGCAACGCTTCTGCACGACGGAACGATCGTGCAAATGGTGCGCAATGTGCTCGCAGAAACTGGCTACGATCCGCACCTGCTTGTGCTGGAGATCACCGAGACCTACCGGATCGCCGATCTGGGCCGGGCGGCTACCATACTGAACGAACTCAAAGCATTGGGGACCAAGATCTCGATGGACGACTTCGGCGTGGGCGCAGCCAGCCTCGAGGCGTTAATGTACCTCCCCTTCTCCGAACTGAAGATCGACCGCCTCTTCATCAGCAGGATGGACAGCGATCCCAAGGCGATGGGAATAGTGACCCATGTTCTGGGTCTGGGCCGGGATCTGGGAATCACCGTCGTCGCTGAAGGGGTCGAAGAGCAGAAAACCTTGCAGCTTCTGCGCGATTCGCGCTGCCCGGTGGCGCAGGGGTACGGGATTGCACGGCCCTCAGCTCTTGAGGAAGTCATTCGATTCCAGAAGCTTGCAGGGAAGTCAGCGGCCTAAATATAGTTAATTCTTTACAAACACCTATGGTTAACAGTATAGCTAACTTCGCTAAACGAAGGAGGCCAATCATGGGCACTAGTGTTTGGGATCGCATTTTCGGTGGCCGCGCAGCCGGCTGATTTTCCGAAGATCTTGAAGTTATTGGAAAGGGGCGCTTCGGCGCCCCTTTCTTTTTGCGCACTCTCCTTGCGAACAGCGCCGGCCCAGAGGCAGAGCCTAGCTGCGAATATCCGCCAGCACAGCGGCGCGCAATTCGTCCAGTCCCAGCCCTTTTTCCGAGCTCGTCAGGTGCAGCTGCGGGTGCGCTGCCGGATGCCGCCGCATCTCTTCGGAAACCGCCTGCGCCACCGCATCCAGCTCGCTCGCCTTGATCTTGTCGGCCTTGGTCAGCACGATGCGATAGCCCACGGCCGTCTCGTCGAGCATCTTCATCATCTCGCGGTCGACATCCTTTAGCCCGTGACGGCTATCGACGAGCACGAGCGTGCGTTTCAGCACCGCGCGGCCCTTGAGGAAAGTGCGCACCAGCGCGCGCCACTTCTCGACCACCTTTACCGGGGCCTTGGCAAAGCCATAGCCGGGCATGTCGACGAGGCGGAACTGCGTCGGCTCGCCCACTTCGAAGAAGTTCAGCTCCTGCGTGCGCCCTGGCGTAACGGACGTGCGCGCAATCGCCCGCCGCCCCGTCAGCGCGTTGAGCAGCGACGACTTGCCCACGTTCGAGCGCCCGCAGAAGGCGACCTCGGGAAAGTCACCATCGGGCAGGAACTTGAGCTGCGGGGCGCTGAGCAGAAACTCCACCCGCCCCGAAAACAGCTTCGATGCCTCGCGGGCGAGATCTTGTTCTTCCGGGGTCACCCTTTGGCCTTTTCACGTTCGGCCGCCTTGGCTGCCGCTTCCTTCTCCGCCATTTCCCGCATCTGCGGGTTCTTCGCGTAGAGATACTTCTGCTGCGCGATGGTGAGAATGTTCGAGGTACACCAGTAGATCAGCAGGCCTGCCGCGAAGGGTGCCATCACGAACATCAGAATCCACGGCATGAAGGCGAAGATTTGCTGCTGCGTCGGGTCCATCGCAGTCGGGTTAAGCTTGAACTGGAAGTACATCGTGCAGCCCAGCAGCAGCGCCAGCGGTCCAATCGCCAGGAAGCCGGGCGGAGTGAAGTCGAGCAGTCCGAACAGATTCAGGAAATGCAGCGGATCGGGCGCCGACAGGTCCTTGATCCAGCCGATGAACGGCTCATGCCGCATCTCGATCGAGAGCAGTAGCGTCTTGTAGAGCGCGAAGAAAATCGGGATCTGCAGGAAGATCGGCAGACAGCCCGCCAGCGGATTGACCTTCTCTTCCTTGTAGAGCTTGGCCATCTCCTCCTGCAGCTTGGCCTTGTCGTCCTTGTAGCGTTCCTGCAGCGCCTTCATCTTGGGCTGGACGACGCGCATCTGCGCCATCGACTTGAACTGCTTCTGCGCAATCGGGAACATGATCCCGCGCACGATCACGGTGAGGAAGATGATCGCCACACCGAAGTTCTTGGTCAGGTCGAACAGCGCGATCAGCACCTGCCAGATCGGCCAGGCGATGAAACGGAACCAGCCCCAGTCGATCGCGAGACCGAACTTGGTCACGCCCTGGTCCTGATACATGTCGAGCACGGCGCTTTCCTTGGCGCCGGCAAACAGCCGGGTGGTGCGCGACAACTGCTGCCCGGCGGGCAGGTTGACCGGCGCGTAGAGCAGCTCGGCACGATACAAGTCTGCACCCTGCGCACGGAACGTGCTGGACGCAGTCTGCGCCGAATCGGGGATCAGCGCGCTCATCCAGTAGATGTCGGTGAAGCCGACCCAGTTGGTGCGGCCCTCGACGGTTACCGCGCCAGCCTCGGTAACATCATCATAGTTGGTGCCGAAATCGACCGCGTCATCGTGCGCGCTGATCGGGCCGGAGTGGACGTTGAACGTGTCGGCGCTGGCATTGGCATCTGTGCGCACGATCATCGCATAGGGGCGCAGGGCAAGGGTGCTGCCGCTGGTGTTGGCGACCGTCTGCGTGACGTTGATCATATAGTGATCGTCGATGGTGAACTTCTGGCGGAAGCTCAGCCCAGCGCCGTTGTTCCAGCCGAGCGTAACCGGGCTATCCTGCGTCAGCTTTTCGCCTTCGATCACCTGCCAGCGGGTTTCGGCATCGGGCAGGCTCACGCCGTCGCCCAGCCAGCGGAACTGCGCATATTGCTGCCCCGGTGTGCCTGCGGGGGCGAACAGGCGGACGGGGCCGGAGTCCTTCTCCACCGCCTGCCGGTGCGTGGTCAGGTCAATGTCGTCGATTCGCGCGCCGACCGGGTTGATCGAGCCGACCACTTCGGGCGCTTCGATGGCAATGCGGCCCGGCGTGGCAATCGCCTCGTCAAGGTCGACCGCCACGGCGATCTCGCTCACCGCGTCGCCATCGAGCCGCGCCTGCGGCACGTCCTCGCGCGAGGCCATGTTGGCGGGCACATCTTCCTCGGGCTCGGGGAAGTACTGGCGCATGGCGAAGTCCCAGCCAAACAGCAGGACCGCGCTCAGCACCACGGCGAGAATCAGGTTACGTTGATTGTCCAAGGTCTCGTCAATTCCGTCACTATATCTGGATTACGGCACAGGATCGTGGCCGTGCCCACCCCAGGGATGGCAGCGCATTAGCCGCGAAATCGTCAGCCATCCACCCCTCAAGGCACCATGCTTCTCCAGCGCCTCGATCGCATACTGGCTGCACGAGGGCTGAAAGCGGCAGGAGGGCGGCAAAATCCGGCTTGGCCCGACCTGCCAGCCGCGCGCGATAAGGATGAAGAGGCGCTTCACTTGCGCCCGCCTCTGCCACCGCTGCGATTGCCCTGCCTTGGCCTGCGAGGCGGGTCGCCCTTGCCCGCAGCGGCACGCGCCAGCGCCTGTTCCAGCTCCTCGCCAAGCCGCGCAAAATCGCGCTCCACCCCGCCGTCGCGGCCGATCAGCACGTGATCGTGATCGGCCAGCCCATGCTCTGGCAGCGCCGCGCGCAGCAGCTCGCGAAAGCGACGCTTCATCCGGTTGCGCACCACGGCATTGCCGATCTTCTTGGTGACGGTGATGCCATAACGCTTGCCCTTTCCGCCATCTGGGCCGCCATTGGGCCGCACAAGCAGCACAAAGCCGGGCCGCGCCACGCGCAGGCCCCTGTTGGCAGCAAGAAAATCCGCCCGGCGGGTGAGGACCGAAATGGTCATGGCAGGAAAGATAGGGTGCGCCCGATCAAGAGTCACGAATCGGTAGCGCAAACCAAAACGGGCCCGAACGGGCCCGCAAGGTCGACCGACCGCCCGCAGCCGCCCCGAAGCGGAGCGAAGGGAGCGGCGCCGAGGACGACCGCCCGAATGGGCGATCGAAAAGAATCAGGCGCTGAGCTTGTTGCGACCGCGACGACGGCGGGCGCGCAGCACCTTGCGGCCACCAACAGTGGCCTTGCGGGCGAAGAAACCGTGGCGGCGAGCACGCACGAGGTTGCTCGGCTGGAAAGTGCGCTTCATCGTAACTTACCTCGAAAAACAAAAAGAAAAGGGCCGCCAAGCCCTGATTGCTCCGGGGGCGGCCATTCAATGAGAGGGCGCTTACTTAACGAGCACCCCCAAGTCAAGATAGACAATATGCGGGACATCGCCCGAAGCCAGCATGGTTGCCGGACGGTCGACGACCTCCTGCCCCATCCAGCGGGCCATTTCCACCCCGTCGAGCCACAGTGCATCCTCGAACGGCACCGAGTTGGTCATGGCATAGAAGCGCGCGGCCTCCTCGCGGGTCATGCCCATATCGGTGTAATAGTCGAGGTAGCGCTGATGCTCGGGCGATCCCGGCGGATAGTCATCTGCGCCGCGTCCATCGTAGTCGACCCAGCCGTGGACGGCGAATTCGGCCCCCGGTGCAATCGTGCGGCGGGCCCCGGCAAGAAACAGCTCCACCGCGCCAGAACGCACCGATCCGCCTGCGCTCACGCTGGTGGAGATGCCGCGTGCGCGCAGCAGGCGACCCATCTTCAGGTTGGCAAGATCATCGACCGTGCCGGGAGCTTCGACAAAGTCGAGTCGGTCGATCTGCGGCCAGGCAGCCAGCATCGCAGCCAGTTGGGCAGGCGAACGGCCATCGGTGGTGCCGACCAGCGCGGCGGTATGTTCGTCGATCACGCGGAACGGGCCATAGGACGCCACGGCCTCGTGCTCGACCTGCGCCTGCAAGGGCGAGACAAAGCGCGAGGCGCCGGTGGGCGCCTGCCCTACCCATTCCTCCTCGTAAACCACGGTGTAGCTCTCGGCCCGGACGGGCATTGCGCCCGTCAGCGCAGTCAGAGCGACAATCGCAGAGAAGAGGGAGCGGATCATGCTGGCGATCTTCGCCCCTGTGACCCTTACCTATTGCGAAAGGAAAAGGTTATCGGGGAGTTAACAATGATCGGCTCGACAGCGCGAAATCTGCCGTTATCACGCTGATGACAGGGGGTATCATGGTCGCACTGGTATCGACGGTCGCCTATCTCGGGCTGGAGGCGCGCAGTGTCGAGGTGCAGTGCCAGCTCGCCGCCGGGCTGCCGCGTTTTTCAATTGTAGGGTTGGCCGACAAGGCCGTGGGGGAAAGCCGCGAACGCGTGCAATCCGCGCTGGCGGCGATGGGCCTGTCGCTTCCGCCCAAGCGGATCACCATCAATCTCTCCCCCGCCGACTTGCCCAAGGAAGGTAGCCATTACGACCTGCCGATTGCGCTGGCGTTGCTGGGCGCAATGGGCGTGCTCGACGCCGAGGATCTGGCCGAATGGGTGGCGGTGGGCGAACTGGCGCTCGATGGGCGGATCATTCCCTCACCGGGTGTGTTGCTCGCCGCGCTTCATGCAAGCGAGCAGGACAAGGGGCTGATCTGCCCCGCCGCGCAAGGGGCCGAAGCGCGCTGGGCAAGCGGAATCGCCATCTGCGCCGCACCCGATCTTGTCAGCCTGCTCGCCCATTTCCGCGGCGACAAAAACCTGCCCGAGCCAGCCACCGGCGAAGTGGCCGAGCCCGATCATGGCCCCGACCTGAAGCAGGTTAAAGGGCAGGAAAGCGCCAAGCGCGCGCTCGAGATCGCTGCCGCTGGCGGGCACAACCTCTTGATGAGCGGGCCACCCGGCGCGGGCAAAAGCCTGCTCGCTTCATGCCTTCCAGGCATTCTTCCCCCGCTCACGCCAGCCGAGGCGCTGGAGGTAAGCATGGTGGCCTCGGTCGCCGGGTTGCTCGAAGGCGGGCGAATCAGCCGCACCCGGCCTTTTCGCGCGCCGCATCACTCGGCCTCGATGGCGGCGCTTACGGGCGGCGGGCTACGTGTGCGTCCGGGCGAGGTCAGCCTCGCTCACCTTGGTGTGCTGTTCCTCGACGAATTGCCCGAGTTCCAGCGCGCGGTGCTCGATTCGCTGCGCCAGCCGCTGGAAACGGGGAAGGTCGATGTGGCACGGGCCAATGCCCATGTCAGCTATCCGGCGCGGGTTCAGCTGGTGGCGGCGATGAACCCCTGCCGCTGCGGCCATCTGGGCGACCCGGCGCTGGCCTGCTCGCGCGCGCCGAAGTGCGCGGCGGACTATCAGTCGAAGGTGTCGGGCCCGATGCTCGACCGGATCGATCTCCATGTCGAGGTGCAGCCGGTAAGTGCGATGGACCTCGCCCTGCCCCCGCCCGCCGAGGGCAGCGCCGAGGTTGCCGCGCGGGTCGCTCGCGCGCGCGAGGTGCAGGTGGCGCGCGGGGTCCGCGCCAATGCCGAACTGGAGGGCGATCTGCTCGAACGCCACGCCACACCTGACGAGGCAGGGCGCGCCCTGCTGATGCAGGCGGCCGAGGCGATGCGGCTATCGGCGCGCGGTTATACCCGAATGTTGCGCGTGGCGCGCACCGTGGCCGATCTGGCCGGAGCGGATGAGGTCGGACGGGTGCATGTGGCGGAGGCGCTCAGTTATCGCCGCTCTGCGCCGCGGGCGTAACGTCGACATTGCCTGGTAAGGTTTGCCGCTTAGCCGTGAACCATCGTGAATTCCCAAGGACTCACCAATAATGAGAGCCGGATGTCTGCCTGCTTGCATCGCCTTCATACCAGCGACGATCCTAGGTGTTTACCTCCAGCTGGTCATCTCGATACTGTGGCAGGGCGGCACGGTATTTGAGGCATTTGTGATGCCCATATGGCTCGTCATTGTCAGCCCCCTGATATTCATGATGACCGAAGCCAGCTCTACCGAAGTGATGGAAATGCTCCTCCCGCTTATTGCGATCGGAATGGCCTTTGCTGCGGTGGCAAGCGGACTTATTGCCTGGATCGCCACTCGGTCCGAGAGAAACCGCAGCTCGCGAACCCAATAGGGATTCGCGCTGCATCCTGCGAAACTCGGCCTGCCTTACGCCTATTCAGCGCATTCCTTCGCCGCTGGCGCGCCTGCCTCTACAGCCTCAGCCCAGGCGAGATCACCCCATTCGAGCACGCGGTCATCGTGCGCGCGAATCGTGATCGGCGCGATCGGCTGCTGGTCGCGCGCATCGACCAGCACCAGATTGGGAGCAACATTGTCGCTATGGCGCAGGCCCCAGTCGCGCAGCGCCAGCATCGCCGGGAGCAGCTCGCGCCCCTTTTCCGTCATCCGGTATTCGACCTTGCGTTTGTCATGCTCACACCGCTCGCGCGCCAGCACTCCGTGATCGACCAGCCGCGCCAGCCGGTTCGACAGGATATTGCGGGCAATGCCCAGCTCGCTCGAAAAGTCCTCGAAATGGACGAAGCCATTGAAGGCCGCACGCAGGATAAGGAACGACCACCGCTCCCCCATCACCTCAAGCGCGGCGGGCAGCCCGCATTCACTGATCAGGCTCAAGGGTTCGCGTAGCTGTGTCATGAGGCTCCTATAACCGCCGACACGTTGCAAAATAAGCACATTCGCGGCGGAACCCCCAATTTGTGACACAAGTGCGTTGTGTAATGCAACCTTTTGCAATAGGTAGCTATTCGCAACCTAATAGCAGGAGCTATCATGACCCGCCGCCCCCAGATGATCGCCCTTTCCGCCCTCACCCTGGCCGTTGCCGCCGTGCCGCAGGCACCTCTGATGGCGCAGCCGCAGGGAACCGGCGCCTTTTACGTGGCCGAGATCGCCACCCCGCTGGAAGCAACGCGCATGGCCGCAGGCGGTGTGGCCTGGGCTTGCGAAGGCACCAGCTGCGTTGCCTCACGCGGCACGGCGCGCCCCTTGCGCATTTGCCGCGAGCTGAAGCGCAAGGCAGGTGAGATCACCCGGTTCACCGTCGATGGAGAGGCGTTGGCGGACGACCAACTGGCTCGCTGCAACGCCTGACGTTCTAGAGCAGCCCGTGCGCTGACAGCTCGGCTTCGAGCGCAGCGGCATTGTCGAACTGATGCGCATGCCAGCCACGTGCGCGGGCTGCCGCTACGTTGTCGGCGCGGTCGTCGACGAAGAAGAGCTCGCCGCCCGCGTGCCCGCTGCGGCCTTCGAGCAAGGCATAGATCTCAGGGTCAGGCTTCACGCAGCGCTCGCGGCCCGAGACCACCACGTCCTGCATCAGGTCGAAGATCGGCGCGGTGGGGCGGAACATGTCCCAGAACTCGGCGCCGAAGTTGGTGAGGCCATATTGCGCCACCCCTCGCGCCGCCAGCGTCTCGACCAGCGCATGAGTGCCCTCAACCGGTCCGGGAATCGATTCGACAAAGCGCTTGGCATAGGCCGCAATCAGCGGGGCATGGCGCGGGAACTGCGCCTGCCGTTCGGGCACCATCTCGGCCAAGGGCCGCCCGGCGTCATGCTGGAAGTGCCATTCCTCGGTCACCACATGGTCGAGAAACCAGTCCAGCTCCGCGGGATCGTCGATCAGGCGCGCGAACAGGTGCCGCAGCTCCCACTGGTAGAGCACGCGGCCCACATCCCAAACCACGGCGACAGGAGCGTCAGGCATAGAAAAAGCCCCCGCTCACGCGGAGGCCATCTCTGTGTGTCCGATCGAGGACCAGCCGACCGCGAACGAATCGCGGACCGGCGCGCATCAGCCTTGGCGGGCCTTGAAGCGACGGTTGGTCTTGTTGATCACATAGGTCCGGCCACGGCGACGAATCACGCGGTTATCGCGATGGCGGCCCTTCAGCGACTTGAGGCTGTTACGAATCTTCATGGCGATCTTTCCAAATGAAAAGGCACCGGAAAGCAGGGATCCGGTGCCGCAAATCTCTGGCGGGCGAAATATGGTCGGCGGCGGTGAAAGTCAAGCCCAACCCTGCTAACGCATAACGGAACAAGGGATCGCACCAAGGGTTTGTATATCATGATCTGGAGAACCTGCTCAATCCTCCTCGCCAGCGCCGGGCTCGCGGCCTGCGCTGCGCCTGCCTATGTCTCGCCGGTGGAAGTGACGCGCTTCGTCGGCGAAGCACCGGCGCAGCTGGGCGCAGGCACCATCTCGGTGGAATTTGGCTCCGGCCTCCAACGCTCGCCCAACGAATCGGTCTATCGCACGGCGGTGGAGCGTGAACTGGCGAGCCTTGGCTATAGCGTGCGGCCCAGCGGCGGCGCGCAGGTGGCGCAGGTAACGCTCGAACAGTTTGTCGACGATCCGGATGCGGGCCGCCGCCCGGTGAGCGTCGGAGGCGGCGCTTCGGTCGGCAGCTACGGTTCGGGTGTTGGCCTAGGCATCGGGCTCGACCTCACGCCGCGCGCAGCCGAACGGCTCGACACCCGCCTTGCCGTCGCCATTCGCCCCTCGGCCGGCGGCGCGAACCTGTGGGAGGGCCGCGCCCAGATGACCGCCAGCGCCAACAGCGACTATGCCGAACAAAGTGCCGCTGCAACGCGGCTGGCCGCTGCGCTGTTCAGCAACTTCCCCGGAGTGTCCGGCGAAACCATCCAGGTAGACTAAGCATGACCGACATTCATATCGACGCCGCCTTCGACAGCGGCAACATTCAGGTGCTCGCCATCGACGGCGCAGAGGCCCGGCTCGCAATCAAGCGCGACCATCAAAGCGAGTTCGCGCAATGGTTCCACTTCCGCGTCTCGGGCTGTGCGGGGCGCGAGCTGGTGCTGAGGATCGAGAACCTTGAGGAAAGCGCCTATCCCGACGGCTGGCCCGGCTACCGCGCCTGCGTTTCGGAAGACCGCGAGTATTGGGGCCGTGCCGACAGCTCCTATGACAAGGCCGCCGCCAACGGCACGCTGACGATCCGCTACACTCCCGCCAGCGACCTTGTGTCGTTCGCCTATTTCGCACCCTATTCGCTCGAACGGCATTTCGACCTCGTTGCCGAGGCCGCCGCCAGCGAGGGCGTGACCCACCGCCGGCTCGGCACCACGTTCGACGGGCGCCCGCTTGACTGCCTCGAAATGGGCGAAGGCGATTTTCAGGTGTGGCTCTATGCCCGCCAGCATCCGGGCGAATCGATGGCCGAATGGTGGATGGAGGGCGCGCTCGACCTGCTGACTGACCTGGCCGATCCGATTGGGCGCAAGCTACGCCAGCTCTGCCGCCTGCACGTCGTTCCCAACTGCAACCCCGATGGCAGTACGCGCGGCCACCTGCGCACCAATGCCGCCGGGGTGAACCTGAACCGCGAGTGGGAGAACCCCACCGCCGACCGCGCGCCCGAAGTGCTGGCGATCCGCAATGCGATGGACGAGAGCGGTGTGGACTTCGCGATGGACGTTCACGGCGACGAGGCGATCGCCGCCAACTTCATCGCCGGGTTCGAAGGCATTCCCTCGTGGACCGACAAGCTCGGTGCCGATTACGAGCGCTATCGCGAGCTGCTCGACCGGCGCACGCCCGATTTCCAGCGCAGGCTCGGCTATCCGGCTGCCCGCCCCGGCCGGGCCAACCTGTCGATGAGTACCAATCAGGTGGCCGAGCGATTCGGGGCAGTCTCGATGACGCTCGAAATGCCGTTCAAGGACAATGACGACCTGCCCGACCCGGCACAGGGCTGGAGCCCCGAGCGCTGCCGCCTGTTGGCGCGCGATTGTCTGGGCACACTGCTGCAATGGCTGGAGGAGCGCGGGTGATCCGATTCGCCCCGCTGGCCGCGCTACTGCTGGGCGCCTGCGCGACCACACCCGCCAGCACCGGTCCAGTCGAGCGAATCGCTTACGACACCAACAGCTGGGGCCGTGTTGTTTCAGGCTGGGTGGTCGGGCCGGAGGGCGAAGGCAGCTGGTACGAGCGCGTGAACGACAGTGGCCAGCCGGGGCCGGTCGGGCCCTATCAGCTGCGCTATCACGAGTTTGACGCGGGTGAAGGAGGCTTTGCCGAACTTCAGGGCTTGCTGGCCGGTCTGCCCGACTCAGCCCCGAACCCGCGCGACTGCGAGCAATTCCGCACCGACGACCTTTACGGCACGCTGCGGCGGACCAGTGGCTCCATCACCGAGGAAATCAGCTACAATCAGGGCTGCCGCGACGCCTCGTATCAGCGTTTCATGGGCAATCTGCTGGCAGCCGATGCGCTGGTGGCGGAATGGGGCAAGGCCGCGCCAGTGTCGCGCACCGAAAACTACGCTAGCGACGGGACGCCGCAGGCCGACTAACTGAGCTAAAGCCCCGCAAACGCTTCGGGCAGCAGTTGCGACAAGCGGAATTCGCGCACGCCCTCCGGCCCGTCGCACCAGACCACCGGATCGCTGCCGTCAAGCATGGCCAGTTCGGCGAGCACCTGCCGGCAACGTCCGCAAGGCGTGATGGCGTGCGTCTCCGGCCCGCTGACCGCCACGGCTACCAGACCGCCGCGCCGCCCCTCGTTCATCGCCTTGCCCGCCGCCACGGTCTCGGCGCAGAGCGACAGGCCGTAGCTCACGTTCTCGACATTGGCCCCGCTCACCACGCTGCCATCATCAAAGGCCAGCGCCGCACCGACGTGGAACTTCGAATAGGGCGCATAGGCCCCCTCCGCCGCCGCCCGTGCCGCCGCCATCAATTCATCGCGCGAGACACTCATGGCTGCACCACCACCCAGCGCAGCGGCTCTTGGGCCAGCGCGCTGTGGAGATGGGCATTGGCAGTCCACAAGGTCCACGGCCTCCCGGCATAGTCGGGCTGGAACCAGTCGCGGGTCAGCCACAGGTTGCGCTCGATCCGCTTGGAAATGCCGTATTTCGCCTCGAACGCGGGCGGCACCTGCAGCACCACCGGCTGCCCGGTATGGTTCTCGACCTGATTGATGAAGGTTGTCAGCTCACTTTCGAGCGCCGCCTCGAGCACCGGATTGCCGCAGGCGCTGGGCAGCTTCTCAAGCGCGATCACCGGCGGCAGCATCCGGGCATCGCGCGGCACGATGGTGACGAAGTTGGCCGATTGCCGCTCGGCCGGAATGCACGGATCGTAGGCATGGACGGCACCGTGCGGCATGTCCTTGCCAGCCAGCGCCTCCAGGTTTCGGCTGAACTGCGCATCGCGCCCGTTCTCGCCCGCGCTCGCCTCAAGATAGACGAAGTCCGCCCCCACCGCATCGAGCGCGCCGAAATCGACCAAGCCATCGCGCTCGCCGATCAATGCGCCCTGCACCGGATAGTCGGTGCGCTCGGGCCGCCAGGTGCGCGACTGCCACCAGAGCCAGCCGCCCGCCGCCAGCGCGACCAGCAACAGCGCCGCCAATGCGCGCAAGCGCCAGGGTGTTTTCCGCTTTCTGGCCAAGTCGGCCCCCTCTTGATCGTCTCAGGCCCTGATATGCAGCACGCAGATCAGCGTGAAAAGGCGGCGCGCGGTGGTGAAGTCGGTCTCCACCTTGCCTTCCAGCGATTCGAGCAACTGGCGCGTACCCCGATCGTGAATCGCCCGGCGCGCCATGTCGATGGTCTCGATCTCCTGCGCCGAATTGCGGCGCAGCGCCTTGTAGTAGCTGTCGCAGATCGCGAAATAATCGCGCACGTGGCGCTTCATCCGCGCGAGCCCCAGCCCGATCGTGCCCGCATTTTCGTTCGCGCCATCGGTGAGATTCCAGGCCAGCATCCCATCGACCACCGACAGATGCACCTGCCATGGCCCTTGCTGCCCGTTCTCGCTGGCACGCAAGGGGCGGAACAGGTTGTCCTCCACCAGATCGCGCAGCGCCACCTGCCGCTCACGCTCAACATCCTCGCTACGCGCGATCACCGAGGCCTCGTCGAGCGAGATGCTGGCAATACGGTTGATGGCGGGGTCGAGCATGGTCGCGCCTCTGTGCCTCTCCCAAGGCTTTATTGCAATTGCGAAAGGACACGGGAGCTTTTCGTCCCCGCTATCCACAAGGGGGCAACCGCGTGCACCCCTTGCCGCAGCGGCCACGAGGTCGCATGAGGGGGCCATGTCCGCCGAAGATCTGCTCATCCGCTCCGCAGGCCCTGCCGCCGCCAGTGTCCAGACGCCCGCCGGGCGCGCGCTGCCGGCCAACCCCGAAGCGGAGGCCGCCTTTCTCGGCGCGCTGCTGATCGACAACCGCCTGCTCGAAGAAATGACCGTGCCGATTCGGCCCGACCACTTCTTCATCCCGGTCCACGGCAAGATCATGGACCGCATCCAGAACCAGCTCGACCGCCAGATGGTGGTGACGCCGGTGACTCTGAAGCCATTGTTCGAAAACGACCCGGCCCTCGCTGAGCTGGGGGGCACCGCCTATCTCGCGCAGCTCACCGCCGATGGCCAAGGCCTGCTCGCCCCGCGCGAACTGGCCCAGCAGATTTACGACCTCGCCTTGCTGCGCGAACTGGTCAGCGTGGGGCGTGACCTCGTCGAAGGCGCGCTCGACACCAGCGAGGAAGTCGAGCCGCTGAACCAGATCTCGCGGGCCGAGGCGCGCCTGTTTGAGGTGGCCGAAGGCGCGTCGACCGGCTCGGAGGCGACCAGCTTCAAGGAAGCCGCGCTGACCGCGATCAAGATGGCCGAGGCGGCGATGAACTCGGGCGGCGGCCTTTCAGGCAAGACCACCGGCCTCGATTCGGTCGACCGCAAGACTGCCGGCCTGCACAATTCCGACCTTATCATCCTCGCCGGACGCCCCGGCATGGGCAAGACCTCGCTCGCCACCAACATCGCCTTCAACTGTGCGGAGGAGCATCTGCGCTGGCAGGCCGAAGGCGGCCAGCACAACTTCGGCGGCCCGGTCGCCTTCTTCAGCCTCGAAATGAGCGCCGACCAGCTGGCCACGCGTATCCTTGCCGAGCAGGCCGAGATTTCGTCCGAAGCGCTGCGGTCGGGTAAGCTCAACCGTGACGACTTCCAGCGCCTCGCCAATGCCAGCCGCCGGCTTTCGGAGTTGCCGCTTTATATCGACGATACCCCCGGCCTCACCATCGGCGCGCTGCGCACCCGTGCAAGGCGGCTCAAGCGACGGCACGATATCGGGCTGATCGTGGTCGACTACCTGCAACTGCTGCAAGGCTCGGGCCGCGCCAGCGACAACCGCGTGAACGAGATTTCGGAAATCAGCCGCGGGTTGAAGACCCTGGCGAAGGAGCTGAGCGTGC
The DNA here is from genome assembly GCA_027311945.1 of Erythrobacter sp. GTDB lineage: Bacteria > Pseudomonadota > Alphaproteobacteria > Sphingomonadales > Sphingomonadaceae > Alteraurantiacibacter. Next base: position 92,942 of record DAICXZ010000006.1, on the reverse strand, counting down.
CGGTGATCGCGCTCTCGCAGCTGAGCCGTGCGGTCGAGCAGCGCGAGGACAAGAAGCCGATGCTGTCGGACTTGCGCGAATCGGGCTCGATCGAGCAGGACGCCGACATGGTCTGGTTCATTTTCCGCGGCGACTACTATCACGAGGCCGTGCGCCCCGAAATGCCGACCGAGACCAGCTCGGCCGACATTCAGGAGAAGTATCGCCTGTGGGAGGAGCGTTATCTCGAACTGCGCAACAAGGCGACGCTGATCGTGGCCAAGCAGCGCCACGGCTCGACCGGCAACGTGCCGCTCCACTTCCAGGCCGAGATCACGAAGTTCACCTCACCCAATATGAAGGACTATTCGGACTACGGTTACGAGTAGCGGGGCGACGGCTCTGTCAGGGTTTTGAAGCACAGTGAACTATCGTCATGCCTTCCATGCCGGCAACAGCGCCGATGTCGTGAAACACAGCCTGCTCATCGCTCTCGTGCGGGCCTTGCAGCAGAAGCAGAGCGCGCTGACCCTTATCGACACCCATGCCGGGTGCGGCCTCTATGATCTGATCGGCGATCAGGCGCAGCGCACCGGCGAAGCGGCGCAGGGCGTGCTGCGGGCATTGGCCGATCCGAACCCCTTGCTTGATGACTACCGCGCCGCCGTGCAGGCGGTGAATAAGGACGCCGAGCCGCGCCTCTACCCCGGTTCGCCGCAAGTTCTGGCGCAGCTCCTGCGCCCGCAGGATTTTCTCATCCTCAACGAAAAACATCCCGAGGACGCCGCTGCCCTGCGCAGCGTGATGCGCGACACCCCCGCCGCCGTGCATCAGCGCGATGCCTATGAGTTGTGGCTGGCGCTGACGCCGCCGCGAACTCCGCGCGGGGTGGTGGTGGTCGACCCGCCCTATGAAAAGACAGACGAACGCGAACGGATCACGACCACCCTGGCAGCGGTGCACCGCAAGTGGGCACATGGGGTAACGGTGATCTGGTATCCGCTGAAAGACCGCGCCACGCATGAGCGGAGGAAGGACCAACTCCGCAAGCTCGGCATCGGGAAGTTTCTCTGCGTGGAACATTGGTTGTACGATAGCGAGCAGCCCGGCATCTATAACGGCGCAGGCCTTCATATCGTCAACCCGCCCTACGCCTTCACCGAGGCGCTGCCGCCTTTGCTGGAGGCCCTGCGCACCGCGCTCGCGCCTGAGGGGCATCGGGGTAAGCTTGCGGCGGATTGGTTGGGATAACCATCAGAAAGCCGTCACGGCGCGCAGGCGTAAAACCCGTCGATCACGATCTGGCGGGTGCCGCGCGCGATGGTGAGGCGGGCGGTCTTCAGCGGGCTCTCGCTCGGCGCTGCGCCGGGATCGGCCTCGCCCGTCACCTCTACCCTTGCGCTCACCGTACCGTTGGTGAACGAAGCGCCATCGGGCATGTCGCCGAAGCCGCCCTTGCCCTCCTTGGCGAGGCGCATCACCGTCCCGTCAATCTTCACCGCGCCCATCGCCTGGCTTTGACTATCGACCACGCCCTTGGCCACCAGCAGCGGATCGTCGGAGCGGCTGAAGCTGAATGAACAGCCGAGCTCGCCTTCCAGCGGCTCGGCCGCAAGATCCTCGGGCATGATCACGTCGAGCATGATCGGCGCGCTCTGCCCCCCGGCCATGCTTGCACCCGCGGCGGCAGACGCAGTTGGCGCCTCGCTGGCCACGGGCTGATCGGGCGCGCTCTGATTGCAGGCGGCGAGAAACAAGGGGGCAAACAAAAGCGGGAGGGTACGGGTCATGCTGTTCCAATGGCCTGGCTATCGCGGAGTTCCGGCGCTAGCACGCCCGCGCGGCCAATGCGAATTCTTGACTCTCGGCCTTGCTGCCCGTATCTGGCAGGACTTTCCGGACAACCCGCTTGATTGGAGTGCCCTATGGCGCGCGTTACCGTCGAAGATTGCGTCGACAAAGTTCCCAACCGTTTCGATCTCGTCCTGCTTGCCGCCCAGCGTGCGCGGGAAATCTCGGGCGGTGCCGAGCTGACCGTCGACCGTGACCGTGACAAGAACCCGGTCGTGGCCCTGCGCGAAATCGCCGAGCAGACCGTGAAGCCCAAGCACCTGCAGGAATCGCTCACTCAGTCGCTCCAGCGCGTGCTGCCCGACGAGGAAGACGAAGCCGACGACATCGGCTCGCTGAGCCAGTCTGCCGAAGCCATGCGCCTCTCGGCTGCGGCCCCGGCCCGCTCGACCTCGATCGGCGGCGACTACGAGGGCTGAACCAGTTTCAAGCGAAATAGAGAAGGGGCCGCGGCGCAAGCTGCGGCCCTTTTCGTTTGTCCGGCGGTGGCACGGTTTCGCGCGCAGCAATTGATCGGAAGTCACTTTGCCGCTCTAAGCATGAGCGGAAGGAACTCCGATGGCGGTCATTGCAGTCTACAGCGTGAAAGGCGGCGTGGGGAAAACAACCATCGCGGCAAACCTCGCTTGGTTCTCGGCCATGGTCTCGCGCCGGCGCACGCTGCTGTGGGATCTCGATGCGGCGGGCGGATCGGGCTTCCTGTTCGGCATCGATACGCAGAAGCGCGCCGCCGCTGGTGCGATCTTCGACCGCGATGCTGACCCCGCCAGCCTGATCTGGCAAAGCGGCTATGACCTCCTCGACCTGCTGCCTGCGGATGCCTCGCTGCGCGAACTTGACAGCCTGCTCGCGCGGATCGGCAAGAAGAAGCGGCTGGCCAAGCTCGCCGATACCTTGAGCCGCGACTACGAGCGGATCGTGCTCGACTGCCCGCCGGTTCTTAACGAGATCAGCGCGCAGGTGGTGCGCGCGGCGACCTGCGTGATCGTGCCGCTGCCACCCTCGCCGCTCTCGGCGCGTGCCTTCGAGATCGTGGCCAAGGAAATTCGCGCCAACACCAAGAACCACCCGCCGATCCTGCCGGTCCTGTCGATGGTCGACCGCCGCCGCGCGCTGCACCGCGAAGCGCTGGAGGCCAATCCAAACTGGCCGGTGATCCCCCAGGCAAGCTCTATCGAGCAATGCGCAGTGCGGCAGGAGCCGGTGGGCGCTTTCGCCCCCAACTCTCCCGCCGCAAAGGGTTTCCGCCAGCTATGGACCGCGATTGAGCGGCGGCTGGCGCAGGGTTAGATCAGCGATCCGCTCGCCCTCAAAAGGTCACAAAGCTGCGGGCTGAGCGATGAAAGCTAACAAGCACCATCACCGCTCGCCCTGAGCCTGTCGAAGGGCAGGCAAACCTCAAGCCCCCTGCGGGGCCTCGCCCGAACCGCCGAAGCGCTTCCCAGCCTTGGGCACCGACGAGCCTTGCGACGGCGGCAGAATGGCCGGACCAGCAGGCTGGTCGGGCCGATCGATCTTGCCGTCTTTCATCAGCCGGTTGATCTCTTCGCCGCTCAGCGTCTCGTATTCGAGCAAAGCCTGGGCCAGCAGGTGGAGCTTGTCCTCCTGCTCGGTCAGCACCTCAGTCGCACGCTTGAGGCCCGCCTCCACCAGTTCCTTGATCTCGGCGTCGATCAGCTTGTTCGTTTCCGAACCAGCCATGGTGCGCGTGGTCTGCCCCATGCCGAGGTAGCCTTCCTGGCTCGCCTCGTACTGGAGCGGGCCGAGCTTGTCGCTCATGCCCCACTTGGTGACCATGTTGCGGGCGAGGTCAGTCGCATACTGGATGTCACCCGAAGCGCCCGAGCTGACCTTGTCATGCCCGAAGATGATCTCCTCGGCCACGCGCCCGCCCATGGCAACAGCCAGGTTCGCGTGCATCTTGTCGCGGTGATACGAATAGTTGTCGCGTTCAGGCAGGCGCATCACCATGCCCAGCGCCCGGCCGCGCGGAATTATCGTGGCCTTGTGGATCGGGTCGGAAGCCGGCTCGTTCAGCGAGACGAGCGCATGGCCCGCTTCGTGATAGGCGGTCATCTTCTTCTCGTCCTCGGTCATGACCATGGACTTCCTTTCGGTGCCCATCATGACCTTGTCCTTGGCGTCCTCGAACTCCTGCATGGCGACCAGACGCTTGTTGCGGCGCGCTGCCAGCAGCGCCGCCTCGTTCACGAGGTTGGCAAGGTCCGCGCCCGAGAAGCCGGGAGTGCCGCGCGCGATGGTGCGCGCGTTGACGTCGGGGGCCAGCGGCACCTTCTTCATGTGCACCGCAAGTATCTTCTCGCGCCCGTCGATATCGGGGATCGGCACCACCACCTGACGGTCAAAACGGCCGGGGCGCAGCAGCGCCGGGTCCAGCACGTCGGGCCGGTTGGTGGCGGCGATGATGATGATGCCTTAGTTCGCTTCGAAGCCGTCCATCTCGACCAGCAGCTGGTTCAGCGTCTGCTCGCGCTCGTCGTTCGAATTGCCGATGCCGTTGCCGCGATGGCGGCCGACGGCGTCGATTTCGTCGATGAACACGATGCAGGGCGCGTTCTTCTTCGCCTGCTCGAACATGTCGCGCACACGGCTCGCGCCGACGCCCACGAACATCTCGACGAAGTCCGAACCCGAGATCGTGAAGAACGGCACGCGCGCCTCACCCGCAATGGCGCGGGCCAGCAGCGTCTTACCGGTACCGGGCGAGCCGACGAGCAGCGCACCCTTGGGAATCTGTCCACCCAGCTTGGAGAAGCGCGACGGGTCTTTCAAGAACTCGACGATTTCCTGCAGCTCCTCGCGCGCCTCGTCGATGCCGGCGACATCATCAAAGGTGACGCGGCCCTGCTTTTCGGTCAGCAGCTTGGCCTTGGATTTGCCAAAGCCCATCGCGCCCGAACCGCCGCCCTTCTGCACCTGCCGCAGCGCGAAGAAAGCCACGCCAAGGATCAGCAGGAACGGCAGCGCCTGCACAAGGATCACCCACAGAATATTCATCTGTTCGGGCGCCGAGCCGGTAAACTGCACGTCGGCCCGCTCGAGCTGGCCGGTCAGTTCGATGTCGCCCTGCACAGGAATGGTGGAGAAGCGCTCGTCGTTCTTCATCTGCCCGACAATCAGATCGGGCGAAATTTCGACGCTCTTGACGCTCCCCTCGGCGACCTTCTGCTTGAAGTCCGAATAGAGAATCTGCGACCCGCCTGCTTCACGCGGGCCGGAGAACATCGAGATAACCAGCAGCAGCGCCACGAAGATGCCGCCCCAGATCATGAGGCTCTTCATCCAGGGATTGCCGCCGCCTTCGGGCTCGCGATTGTCGCTCATGTGCTTAGGAGTCCTTTCGCAGGCCAATGTAGGTGCAGACGGGTGAATGGCAAGATAACGCGGCCCGAGGTGCGACAGTTCGCCTCATCGCCGCGTGCGGGCGAGGATCAGGCGGTCCGACAGGTCCGCCCCCTGCTGCCCGGTCACCTGCCACAGGGCCTCGAATGGCGCGTCACCCTCGGCCACGTCAGCCACCTTTTCGGGCAGTTCCGCGTTGGCGACGATCGGCCCCAATGCCCGCAGGCCCGTTTCGCGTTCGCTGGCGACGACGACCACCTTCGCCCCGCCCGGCGCGGTGAAGCGGGCGAGGTAGGCATAGTCGCGATAAAACACCGGCGCTGCGATGCGGCGTGCCTCGTCGGTGGCATAGATCTGCCGCGATTCGCGATCGATCAGCTCGTCGTAGGTCTCGCCAAGCCGGAAGCCCGATCCCGCGAAGACCTGCTGTTCGAGCGGCCCCAGCCCACTAAGGAGGCCCACATAGACGATGTCGAACCGGTTCAGCATGTCGGGTCTGAGCGCGGAAGCAGCAATCACGGCCGCGGACTTGCCATTGCGTTCGAGCAAAGGCGCAATCGCGGATAGTGCATAGGAGCTGGAAAACGGGAGATAGTTGAGCCCGAAATCCTCTGCCACAGCATAGCGTTCGGGCTCCGCTTCCTGCAGGCGCAGCAAGTCTTCCGGGCTGTTGACGCGGAAGTCGCGGATCAGTCGCCCTTCCTCGGGATTGAGCGGGTCGATCTCGCCGAACAGATAGTAGTCGCCAAGCACGAAGAGCACCGGGCGTTCGGACGCGATGAAGGGTTTCCAGACCGTGCTGACCGCAGCTGGCCGCTCAAACGAGCGCCCGAGGCCAAAGGCCGCCGCGCACAGCACAACCAGGACCAGCGCCGCAAGCACAGTCAGGCGACGGGGAACATGCGGAGCGGCCGTGGCCGTAACTGTGTCGGCCTTCCGTGCCGGGCGATTTGGACGCAGCCCGTAAATGCCCGAGGGAATCTCCAGCCTCATTCCATCGGGTGCGGGCTGGTGACGGGAATAGAAATCGTCAATTTTTTTGCGCAGACGATGCACATAGACGCGCACCGTTGCGTCGTCGGCGTCGTTTTGCGCCTCTCCGAACACCGCGGCGGCGATGTCCGCCTGACTGGCCGATTCGGCTTCTGGACCGCGTGCGGCAAGGTAATCGAACAGGTCACGCAGGCGCCCGTTACGCCCCGCAACACCTGCTTCTCGCAGGCGCTCGACCTCCTCGTTGTAACCCACGTTACAGTCCGCCCCATCGCCGGCCATTGCCAATCCCATCCAGAAAAAGGCGCTGTAACGCACCTGTTACGAGCCGATTACCGTAATTCATCTGGCCCTAGCAAGTGCCTCCCGGCAAGCCCGTGGCCATGAGAAGAGAGGATAACCCAAATATAGCGCGGGCGCTTACCGCAAGCGTCGCCGCCATCGCCATGGCCGTCCCGCTGGCAGCCCATGCGCAGGACGAAGGCCCGGCGGTGAAGGTCGAGGCCGACGATGGCAACGTGGTGCGCGATACGGTCACCGGCGACATCATCTATGTTTACGGTCGCGGCGAGCGTCGCATCGGCACGGCAGGCGCCGCCAGCGAAGGCGGCGTTTCCGGGGCCGACCTCGAAGTACGGCCGTTCCTGCGTCCCGGCGAGTTGCTGGAAGCGACCCCCGGCCTGATCGCCACGCAGCACTCGGGCGGCGGCAAGGCCAACCAGTTCTTCCTGCGCGGGTTCAACCTCGATCACGGCACCGATCTGTCGCTCTATATCGACGATATGCCGATGAACTTTCGCACCCACGGTCACGGTCAGGGCTATCTCGACGTCAACGGGCTGATCCCCGAGACTGTCCAGCGGGTCGACTTCCGCAAGGGCCCCTACCGCGCCGACACCGGCGATTTCAGCTTCGTCGGCACGACAATGATCACCACCCATGATCGGCTGCAGCCCTTCGCCACCGTGGAGGTGGGCTCTTTCGGCTATCGCCGCTTTGTCGCTGGCGGCTCGGTTCCGCTGGCGGGCGGCGATCTTCTGGCTGTCGGCCAGGTGAAGCTAAACGACGGCCCGTGGGAGCTGCCAGAAGACTTTACGGGCGTGTCGGGCCTAATCAAGTATTCGCGCCCGCTCGGCGATGGCGATTTCCAAATCTCGCTCAACCTCTACGATTCGAGCTGGAATCCCACCGAGCAGCTGCCCGAGCGCCTCATCGGCACACCGCTTTGCGAAGACCGGTTCTGCAGCCTCGAAGACAGCCTGACCGGCTACACCGAACGGCAGATCCTCACCGCCAACTACCAGTCCGACAGCTGGAAAATCACCGGCTATGTCCAGCACTACGACTGGAGCCTGCTCTCCAACTTCACCTATTTCCTCGAAGACCCGGTCAACGGCGACCAGCTGCGCCAATACGATGCGTTGTGGACCTACGGCGGACGGATCGAACACACCGCGCAGCTGTCCGACAAGTTCTCGCTCCGCGTCGGCGGCGAGGGGCGCTATGACGACATTTCGCGCGTCGGGCTCGACGAGACTATCGCCGGGGCGAAGGAATTCACCGTCGGCGCCTTCGCGGTCGACGAGAAGTCGGCCGGTTTCTACGCCGAAGCCATCGCCCGCCCGATCGAAGGCCTGATGGTGATCGGCGGGCTGCGGCAGGACTTCTACAACTTCCGCACCCGCGCGTTGGAAGGCGCGGCGAGCTGGAGCGGCGACGTTTCCGACGAGGCATTCGGCGTGAAGTTTGGCGCGAACTACGAGGTGGTGCCCGGGCTCGCCTTCTTCGCCAACTACGGCGAAGGTTTCCATTCGAACGACGCCCGCGGCGTGACCGCGCCGAACGATCCGGCACCCGGCCTTGTCGAGGGCGATTTCGAGGAACTGGGCCTGCGCTTCGAACGCGGCGGCCTGATCTTCTCGGGCGTCTACTGGTGGTCGAGCATCGAGAGCGAGCTGATCTACGTCGGCGATGCGGGCGCGGTCGAACCCTCGGACCCGAGCGAACGGCGCGGCTACGAACTGACCGCCTTTTACAAGCCCAACAACTGGCTCGCGCTCGATGCAGTGTGGACCGGCAGCCATGCGCGCATCGTCGGCCTGCCGGAGGGCGAGAATTACGTGCCCGGCGCGCTCGAAAGCTCGGGCGAGCTGGGCATCTCGGCGATCTTCCCCGAGTTCAACGCCGCCGCCCGGTTGCGCTATCTCGGCCCGCACGCTCTGATCGAGGACAACAGCCAGCGCGGCGAATCGACGTTGCTGCTGAACCTGCGCACCGCCTGGACACCGCGGAACCTGGCGGGCTTCGAGATCTATGCCGAATTGCTCAACGCGCTCGATTCCGAGGATGACGACATCGATTACTACTACGAGACACGCTTCCCCGGCGAACCGGCCGAGGGTGTGCTCGGCCGCAACAGCCGCATCGTGGAGCCGCGCCAGCTGCGCGTCGGCTTTACCAAGCGGTTCTGATCCAGTCCCCGCGGCGAGGCTCCCGATTGCGGTGGGAGCCTCGCCACCCAACGCCCGCCCGTCCTTCCCTCCCCCCCAAAAAAGGACGGGCGGGTTTTAAAGGGGCGGCGCTGCGTGACTAATCCATGTAGCCGGTCATCACGAACTTCTGCACCCGGCGCCCGGTGTTGACCTCGCTGGTGTAGATATTGCCTTCGCTATCCACGTCGAGCGAATGAAGCCAGATGAACTCGCCGAGATAGCGCCCGTTCTTGCCGAAGCTGCCGAGCACCTCGTGCGTTTCGCGCAGCAGTATCCACACTCGCCCGTTCATCATGTCGGCCACGTAGACATATTTGCCATCGGGGCTGAAGCCGACATCGGTGGCCGTGCGCGTTCCGCCGGTTTCGCCTGCGATCACGAGGTTCTGCACGAAGTCGATGCCATCCGCCGTCTCGCGGAAGATCTGCACGCGGTTGTTGCGCCGGTCGCAGACGTAAATCGTCTCGTCCGGCCCGCGCACCACGCAGTGGACGATATCGCCGAAGTTCTCGCCTGTCGGCTGTGGGCCACCGTCGCCGGTGCTGGTGGCCTGGCTCTGGTCGAAATCGCCCTCGCGCACCGGGGCCATCGGCGGCTTGCCCCAGGCTCCGAACAATCGTTCGAAAGCGAACTGCCCCTCGCCGTTATCGAGGAACCCGATCACCCGCTTGTTGGCATAGCCATCGGCAAGCAGCACCGAACCTTCCGCCGAGCTGATATCGGCGGGCAAGCCCAGCAGACTTTCGGAGAAGTTGCCGTCGGTCTGTTCGCGCAGGCCGATCTGGCCGAGGTACTCCCCCTCGGGCGAGAACTTGAGCGCGGCATGATCGCCCGCGCCGTTGCCACCGATCCACACGTTGCTCTGGTCGTCGACGAATAGACCGTGGGTATTGGCAGGCCACTGGTTAACGCCATCGATGGTAGGCGCGCTCTCCGGCCCGCCCCATTCGGCCACGATCCGCCCATCGGTATCGAGCCGCAGCACAGGCGAAGGCGTGCGGCAGCAGGCGAGCGCCTGCCCGCTGTCGAGCCCGAGGTCTGTCGGTCCCAACGAATGGGGCCGCTGCGTCAGCCAGACGTGATCATCCGGCCCGACCGCGATGCCGGAGACCTGCCCCAGCATCTGGTCTTCGGGCAGGCGCGGCCACGCGGCATCGGCCTTGAACACGGGGACAGGATGCGCCTCGCTCAACCGCGTGCTGGTGATATCGACCAGCGTTTCGGCTGCCGCCGGGGTTGCCAGCGAGGCCATCGCCCCGGCGCACAACAGGATTTTCAATCGGCGCATCATGTTCTCCCGTTTTCTCATGCCTCAGGCGAGGCTGTCGATTACCTCCGGCAATGCCGCGGCATAGCGTTGCACATCGGGCAGCAGCCCTGTGCTTACGCGCGAATATTGCGTCCACTGCCCGTAAGCACCGCGAATGAGGATACCGCGTTCGGCCATGGCTGCACGCACCTTTTCTGCATCGGGCACTTCGACGAAGACGAAGTTGGTCTGGCTTGGCAAGGCCGTCAACCCTGCCTTGGCTACAGCATCGAGGATCATCTCGCGACCTTCGAGGATCATCGCCTTGCTGCGTTCGAGGAAGCCGCAGTCATCATAGCTGGCGATGGCGGCGGCGAGGCCCGAGACATTGCCGCCGAAGCTCATCAGGTAACCCGAGATGCGTTCGGCATTGGCTTCGCTGGTGATCGCATAGCCCACGCGCATTCCGGCCATGCCATAGATCTTCGAGAAGGTGCGGCAGACGATCACGTCATGCCCATCGCGCACAAGGTCGATCACCGAGTTGCCTTCGGGATCGTCGGTCAGCTCGTTGTAGGCCTCGTCGATCAGCAGCGTGGCGTGCGGCGTAACCTGCGCCGCCAGGGCGCGCAGCTCGGGCTGTGGCACCACCATGCCGGTGGGGTTGTTGGGGTTGCAGATTTGCACCAGCGACACATCGTCGCCAAAGGCTGCCCCGATCCCGGCCACGTCGACCTGCATGTCGGGTGTCAGCGCGATGCGGGTGGCCGTAGCGCCTTTCTTCTCGCCATAGTTCACCGTCGTATCCCAGAACAGGCCGGGACAGACGATCTTGCCCGTGCTGCCCCAGGCCAGCGCGATGGCGCAGAGCAGCTCGGTCGAACCGCTGCCCATCACCACCTGCTTCGGGCTCACCCCGTGGCGTTCGGCGATCATGTCAGTGAGGTAGGAGACACCCCCGTCGGCGTAGTAACAGCCCTTCACCGCAGTGTCGGTGATGGCAGCCAGGGCGCTCGGCGCCGGTCCATAGGGGTTTTCGTTGCGCGCGAGCAGCGCGATCTCGGGCTTGGGTCCGAAGTGGCTGACCACCCCGCTTGCGCTCATCGGCAGAACGGCTTGGGCCGACGTTGCCCCGGCGAGGCCCGTCAGCGCGGCCGATCCGGCCAGAAATCCTCGGCGTGATGCGTGCATGGTCTGTCTCCTGTTAGCGCGTTTACTCCTCGCCTCCTGCGGACATTCAGGCGTGTGTTATCATCGTTACGCCTACGAAAATCAGGTAGATGCCGAAGACCCGCCGCAGCAGCCCCTCGCTCAATTTGTGGGCCATGGCGACGCCCAGCGGCGCGCACAGCACCGAGGTGAGGATTACCACCCCGGCCGCCGCCCAGTTGACATAGCCGATCGAGCCCCAGGGCAGCCCCGGCTCACCCCAGCCGATGATCATGAAGCCGATCGTGCCGGGGATGGCGATGATCGCGCCCATTCCCGAGGCCGTGCCGATGGCCCGATGAATGCCGTTGCCGCAGACGCTCATCACCACGGTGGTGATCGTGCCGCCACCAATGCCAAGCAGCGCCGAGACCAGCCCCAGCGACCCGGCCAGACCCGCCCGCGCCGCGCCCTGCGGCATGGCGAGAACCATCGTGCTGGCGCGGATCTTCGGCGCGAGGAAATAGATTGCGAAGGCGAACACCCCGATGGCGAAGATCAACGCGAGCGTCTCGGACGTCACGCGCCCTGCGATCAGCGCGCCCATAGCTGTGCCGCCAACCACCCACGGCGCCCAGGTCTTCAACACATCGACATCCACTGCCCCGCGTGCGCCATGGCTTTTCACGGCGCGCAGCGAGGTGAAGATGATGGTCGCCAGCGAGGTACCCACGGCGACATGGGTGAGCTGGTCAGGCCGGGCGCCGAGCAACGGCAGAATCAGCACCAGCGCCGGAACTACCACGAAGCCGCCGCCGATCCCGAACAGCCCTCCGGCAAAGCCCGCCCCGGCGCCGGCCCCGAGCAGGGCGAGAAGCGGGAGGAGAAGGTCGGCTGAGAAGGTCATGATCGCCACTATAGCAATCTCGTCACCAATGCAGAGAGAAAAGTGAATTATTCAAACGAAATTGGGTTGATTTGCCGTATTTCATATCAAATTTTGCCTCAGTCAGGGCATACCCTCTGTTCCGGTGGTTAAAGCTGTCGGTGGACTTGCGATTTCAAACCTCGCTTGTGACCCAACCATTGCATCGCTTGCGGTTTCTCGCGCATAGCGCGACCCTTATGGGCCAGTCATCAATACGCGCGCCCAAGGACAATCGAAGGAGCAAGGTGCAGATGATCCTCCCACCCCGCATGGTCCAAAAGGTCTGGGGCCTCGATCGCCTGCCCGCGCCGTTCTCCACATCGAGCGAACGGCCGATCGGCGAGGTCTGGTTCGAACCGCCCGCCCCGCTCGACGGGTTGCTGGTCAAATATATCTTCACCTCGGAAAAACTCTCGGTGCAGTGCCATCCGTCCGACGAGCAAACGTTGGCGATGGGGCTTGGGCGGCAGGGCAAGGAAGAATGCTGGCTGGTGGTTGATGCCGAGCCGGGGGCCACGCTCGGCATCGGGTTCGACGCGCCGATCGACCGGGATGCGCTGCGCGCCGCAGCCGAGGATGGGAGCATCGAGGGCCTGCTGACCTGGCACCAGGTGAAGGCGGGCGACTTCTTCTACATTCCCGCCAAGACCGTCCATTCGATCGGGCCGGGCTGCACGATCATCGAGATCCAACAGAATTCAAACCTGACCTACCGCCTCTACGACTATGGCCGCCCGCGCGACCTCCACGTTGATGACGCCGCACAGGTCGCGCTCGGCGAGCCTTACGATCTGGCCGCCAACAGCAGCTACGCCGGGCACGAATCGGATGTAAACCTGGTCGACGGCCCGTTCTTCCGGCTCGACCAGTTGGCCGGTGGGCCCGATGCGGCGATTTCGGCACGCTATCGTGGGCCGCTGCTGGTGATCCCGCGCGAAGGCCCGGTGGTGGTCGACGGCGAGACGGTCAGCCCCGGCCAATGCGCGCTGGCGGAAGAAATCGACGCGGTGCAGTTCTCCGAAACCGGCACCTGCCTGATCGCCCAGCCGATACCCGGCTGAAGGCCCAGGGCAAGCGAAGCCACCAGGATCAGCAAATGTCAGTGCAAGTCGCCGCGCCTGCCTCGCCCCGCGAACGTTTCCATGCGCTGGATGGCGCACGCGCGATCATGCTGTTGCTCGGCATCCCTTTCCACACAGCCGCGATGTATACCCTCAGCGGCGGCTGGCTCGTCGATGCCCATGAACGATCGTTCCTTGCCAGCCTGATCTCTGCGCTGGTGCACTCATTTCGGATGCCGGGCTTTTTCATTCTGGCCGGGTTCTTTGCCGCCATGCTGCTGGCGCGGCGCCCCGCCGGGCAATGGCTCTCAAGCCGGGTCAAGCGCCTGCTGCTGCCCTTCGCCAGCTCGCTGCTGCTGCTCGGCGGCTGGGAGGTCTACTGGATGGGGGTAGGCGCGGGCCTCGAACCGGCCGCGGCTTTCGCATGGACGCTGGAGCAGTTTCCGGGCCGCTGGGTCAACCATCGCTGGTTCCTGATCGTGCTGTTTGCCTACTGCACAATCATCGCCGCAGTTCACGCCGCGCCCGCCCTTGGCGCGCGATTGCAGGCGGCATGGCGCTGGCTTGGCCCCTTCCGGCTGCCGGTGCTGCTGGTGGTGCTGCCGATCGCGGCCCAATACCTCACCGCCGAACTGGGCACACTGCTGCCGCGCGGAGAAACCCGGGTGAACCTGCAGCGGACCGTGATGTTTGCACCCTATTTCCTTATCGGTGCGCTCGCCTTCGCCGACAATCAACTGTCGCGCCTGGTGTTTCGCCCCAAGCTCGCCTTCAGGATCTTGGGCGTCGTGCTGCTGCTGGCCTATTGCGTTCTCACGCTGGCTTTCGGCGACTTTCTCGCCCTCACCGGGTTTCCACGGGCGTTAACCAGGCCGCTTGCTTTCTCGGTCACCGCGCTTTCAGGCGTGTTTGTCGCTGCACTGTTTTACTATTATGTCGGCAAGGCCTTCGCGACCGGCCGCGCAACGGTGCGCTATTTCGTGGCCGCCTCGCTGGTGATTTACCTTTTTCACGAGGTCTTCCTGTTGCCGCTCGGCGTCGCGTTCCGCCTCGTTGATTGGCCCGCCGGGATCGAAATGCTCGCTATTGCCATGGCGACGCTGGCAGGAACGTTGCTGGTGTTCGAAGCGATCCGGCGCTCCACATGGCTGAGCTTCCTGTTCAACGGCGGCCCCGCCAGCCCGGCCCAGCCCAGCGCCTTTGCCCTCACCCGCAGGTTCCGCCAGGAGCTGGCGGGCGGGGATTGCGGCAAGCGCATATGACCGGTAGCAGCACCCTTACCCGTAAGAGTGCGTTAACCGACTCGGAAATAAAGTTAATTTCACTAGTTGCAAAACACATTTCCTCGTGGAACGATCTAGGCAACGTTAACAAGTAAATGGAGTGGGTGATCTGGACTGGGGTCTTCTCTCGAACTCGGTCGGGCCGCGGGTCCGGCTGCTACGCAACAATCTGAACGCGCGATCCATAGCCGCTTCTGAGCCCTTCGGCCTGCCGACGGGATCGCTCACGATCATGTCGCTGATCGCCCAAAACCCCGGCAGCTCGCAAAAAGAGCTGGCCGACAAGGCGGGCATCACCGGCCCCGGGCTGGTAAGTCTGGTCGACGAGCTCGAACGGCAAGGGCTGGTTCGGCGTGACCGCTCGACCACTGATCGCCGCCGCAACATGCTCGTGCTTACCGAGAAGGGCGAGCAAACGCTGTCGGAAATGTTCAAGGTGGTGTCGCAGATCGAGGCACCGATCCGCGACGAGCTGAGCCCGAAGGAACTGGAACAGCTGATTGGCCTGATCGATCGCGTGCTCAAGGCACTGGGCGAAAACTGACAGGGCACCGCCCGTGCGACGCCTGTCTGGCGTAATATGCATATCCTAAATAATCATTAGCTCTTAACTGTTTTTGCAGGTAATGGGCTCCCGCCCGTGATGGCCTGCACTTGCAGGCGCATGGGGCGCTGGGTAAGCGCCATGGCCCGGTAGCTTGGTCCGGTGCATGCGAAACGCCTTTGCCAGGCCAGCCAAGCCAGTCAGTTCGAGGAAATGCAGTGCCGCAACGTAAAGCCAGCACGTCGTTCGAAGTCTACAAGCAGGGCGGCACAACCCGCGAGATACGCATGCTGGTAGACTTCGTCCTGCTGGTTCGCGGCTTCCGAAGCAAGGTTGACGAGGAGCTGCGCAAGATCGGGCAGAGCACCGCGCGGATGGAAACGCTTGCCGCGATCCTCAATATGCAGGGCGACAAGTCGCAAAGCGATGTCGCCCGTCGGCTGCGGATAGAGGGGGCCACGGTCACCCGCATGATCGACATCCTGAGCAAGGAAGGCCTGGTCGAGCGTGCTCCCGACCCGCGCGACCGCCGGGTCAATCTCCTGTCGCTGACCCCGGCGGGCGTGGATACGACAGAGCGGATTTTCACCATCTATGATCGCGTTCGCGGACACTTGCTCGAAGGGATGTCCGACGAACAGATCGACGAGATAACTGCCGTGCTCGAAACCATGATTGGCCGCCTCGACCTCCCCTTTGCCGACGACGTCGCGAGCGAACCCGCGCCGCAGCTCAGCGATGCGGTTGCCCGAAATGAACTCGGCTAGCCTGCAATCAGCTCGGCTGCCTTTTCCGCGATCATCACGGCGGGGGCGTGGGTGTTGCCGCGCACGATTGTAGGCATGATCGAGGCATCGGCGACCCGCAGGCCCGTAACACCCTTCACCCGCAGCTCGCTGTCGACCACCGAGCCCATCGCGCAGGTGCCCACCGGATGGCCCGCGCTGATCAGCGAGTGCTTGAGCCAGCCCTCGATCGCTTCGTCGCTTTCGGCATCGGGGCCGGGGGCCAGTTCGAAGGCGGTGACCTTGCCCGCCGACTCGGTGGCAAAGAAGCGGCGGATGAAACGAAAACCGCGCAGCAGCCGCTCACGATCACCCTCGGCAGTCATGAAGTTGAACTGGACCTTCGGCAGCGCCGCCGGATCGCCGCTCGCCAGCGTGACCTCGCCCCGGCTTTCGGGATCGAGCAGGATTGCGCCGCAGCTGAACATCGGCGTCGGCGGCTTGCGCCACAGCGGGAACCACGGCCGCGCATCATAGCCCGAGTGAACGATCTGGAACTGGAGATCGGGCCGCGCCTGATCCTCGCCCGAGCGTACGAAGCCTTGCACCGACATCGGGCTCTGGCTGAGCTGGCCGGTGCCGCCAAATTCCCACTTCAGATAGTTAAGCACCAGCCGGTCGAGCCGAATCTGGCGGTTGAAGTCGATATCGACCGAGGCCTTGTAAAGCGCCATGGCAATCGGGTGGTCCTGCAGGTTCTGACCCACGCCGGGGAGATCATGCGTCACGGCGATGCCCTGGGCCTGAAGGGCGGCGGCAGGGCCGATTCCTGACAGCATCAGCAGCTGCGGACTGCCAAAAGCCCCAGCACTGAGGATCACCTCGCGCCGCGCACCGATGCGGACAGTCTCTCCGCCACGCGTCACCTCGAGCCCGGTTACCCGGCCCTGCTCGATCACCACACGGTTGGCCGGACAACCTGAGATCACGCTGAGGTTGGGTCGGCCTGCAACCGGGTCAATGAAAGCGCGCACGGTGCTGGCGCGGCGGCCCTTGCGGATCGTGCAATCGGGCATTCCGAAGCCCTCGGGCGCGGGAACGTTGAAGTCGGGACATTCAGCCAGTCCCAGCTCGCGCGCCGCGCCGAGGAAAGCCGGTGTCAACGTGGGATCGGGCCGCATCGGCGATATCGCCATCTCGCCCTCGTCGCCGTGTACCGCGCTCGCCCCGCGCCAGTTCGCTTCCGAGCGCCGGAACAGCGGCAGAATATCGTCATAACCCCAGCCGGGATTGCCCGCGTCGCGCCACTGGTCGTAGTCGGCGGCGGCACCGCGAATATACATCGTGCCGTTGATGGAAGAGCAGCCGCCCATCACGCGGCCACGGGGAATTGGTTGAGTGCGGCCATCGAGGCCGGGATCGGGCTCTGCCTCGAAACCCCAGCCAAAGCGCGGGTCGGCCGCGGCCTGCATCCAGGTGAGCGGGCTTTCGATCAGCAGGTCGTGCGTGTCGTTACCTGCTTCGATCAATGCCACTCGGCAATCAGGGTCGGCGCTCAGCCGGTTGGCGAGCACGCAGCCCGCGCTGCCTGCACCCACGATAATATAGTCGAACTGTTCCACGTTTCCTGCCGTCCGTTCAGCCTTTCAGACGGGCAGGCCTAGCGCATTGTAACGCTCGTGAGAATGGGGCGCTTGGCCGATCAGGCGCCGATCGTCACCATGTCGCCGCTATTGCCGGGCAGAACGAGGGTGTGTAGGCGATGGCGCAGGGCTTCGAGCCGGACATCGTCCAGCGCTGCGGTCGGATTGTCCGAGCGGACCAGCATGCCGAGCTGGCGCGCGGTCTGGGCGATGAGGTCGATCCCCTGCAGCTGGTCCATATGTCGCACGATAACATCCGGATCGGCGCAGAGGCTTTCCCCGAGGCATTCGACTTCGCTCGCCAGTTCCTCGAGTATTTCCGCCACCCCGCCAAGCAGGCGCAACGAGGCTTGCGAGGTTTTTGTCATGCGGCGAGTTCCAGCCGGTCGTCGGCCATCAGGCTCTTGAGGTCGAGCACCATGACCATATCCTCACCCATCGGGGCAAGACCGGCGATGAAGCTGGTGATGCCATCGTTGGCCGCCGCTTCGGGCTGCTGGATGGTGTCGGTGTCGATCGAGACGATATCGTTCACCGCATGCACGATCAGCCCGCGCGACTGGCCCTCGTGTTCGATCACGATGATCGGGTTACGCGGGGTCGCATCGGTGCCTTCCCAGCCCAGGCGGACCGAAAGATCGAGCACCGGCAGCACCGCACCGCGCAGGTTTACGACACCGGAAACATAGCGCGGCACCCCCGGCAGGACGGTCACAGGCGACCATGCCCGGATCTCGCGGATCGACATGATGTCGATACCGAACAGCTGACCCGAAATCTCGAAGGTGATCATTTCAGCAAGCATCGTGCTTCCCTTTCTTTATTCGCTCAGTGCGCCACGCGGCGCACCGCAGTGGCAAGCTTTTCCGCATCGAACGGCTTTACGATCCAGCCCGTGGCACCGGCATCGCGGGCCCGGCGCTTCTTTTCGTCGGAACTCTCGGTCGTCAGAACGAGAATCGGACGATCGGCATGCCTGGCCGTATCGCGCAGCTGCTCGATCAGGCCGAACCCGTCGAGGCGCGGCATGTTGATGTCGGTGATGACAACGTCGACCTCGTTGGTCGCAAGCCACTCGAAAGCCTGCTGGCCATCTTCAGCCTGCTCCACTTCGAAGCCCTGTGTTGTCAGCGCGTGCAGCAACAGTGCGCGCATGCTGGCGCTGTCGTCTACAGTCAGAATGCGTGTTGGTTTCATGTCTTCCCTCGGCTTTAGAATAGTTCAACATCACCACTGGCCGATTGCGGTCGGACTAGCGGTTTATCCATAGGTGCAGATTCAATCGGCGCGGTGCGGCAGCGGACCATCCCGCTGACCGGCATAAAGTGAACACGCCGCGCGGCACGCCCCCCAAGATCCTCAAATCCGATGGGAATACCCTCGTTTTGCAGGAACTGACGCGCAAACGCCGCATTGGCAGTGCCGATCGGGCTCATGGCAGGGTTAAGGTTTGCCCCACCATATACCCGCGCCTTCAGCCGCGACTTGATCGCGCCCAGGCCGAGCATCTTGTTGATGAGAAGCTCCATGAGGAACAGGCCGTAGTGCTCGTCGAACGATTCGCGCGAGCGGGTGCTGGGCGGCTCGGCCAGCAGGAAGTGATTCATGCCACCGATCCGCGCCAGCGGGTCGAACAGGCAAGTCGCCACACAGCTGCCGAGTACGGTGGACATTTCCACCTTGGGATCGGCGCTGGCATGGGCTTCACCCTGCATCACAGTGACGCGCTCAAGGCCAGTGCCGCCAGAAAGGTCGCTCATGACGCCACCGCCTCTCGTGCGATTTCACCCGGGGCGAAGATGTTGCCAGCGATCCGCTCCAGCGGAAGCACCTTGCGAGCCGCGCCCAGTTCCACAGCTGCACGCGGCATTCCGTAAACGACGCTGCTTTCGGCATCCTGCGCGATCGTGTGGGCGCCTTTTCCGTGCATCTTCAGCAAGCCGCGAGCGCCGTCCTGGCCCATGCCGGTGAGCAGAGCGCCCACGGCCTCCGCTCCGAAGACTTCAGCGACCGAGCCGAACAGCACATCGACGCTGGGCTTGTGGCCAGATACTTCCGGCCCCTGCCGCAGCACCACACGGTGGCCGAGCGTACCCGCAGTGGCCACCAGCATGTGGCGATCGCCACCCGGTGCGAGATAGACCGTCCCTTGCTCGAGCCGCATATCGCTTTCGGCCAGCACCACACGCGCCGGGCAGGCGGAATCGAGCGAATGCGCGATAGCCGGGGCGAAGCGGGCATTCACATGCTGCACGATCACGGTCGGCGGGCAGTTGCGCGGGAACTGCGCCAGCAGCTTGCACAGGGCTTCCACCCCGCCGGTCGAAGCGCCGAGCGCCACCAGCCGCGCCGGCTCGCGGCGCGCAGCAGGCTGCGACGGTGCATTGAAAACGGGCGTGGACGGCGCAATGGAAGAAGGCCGCCGAAACGACACGAGCGAAGCCTCCCGCACCAGCTCGGCAAGCTGCCCACCATCATCACCCGGACCGCCAGCGTGGTGGTCGCTCTTGGCATAGCAGCTGATCGCGCCAAGTTGCAGCGCACGCACGGTGTTGCGATCGCCTTCGCGCGTGGTGCCCGAGACGATAATCACCGGCGTCGGGCGCAACTGCATGATCTTCTCGAGGAACGAGAGGCCGTCCATCCCTGGCATCTCGATATCGAGCGTCACCACATCGGGATTGAGTGCCTTGATCAGGTTGCGCGCTTCCTGCGCGTCGCAAGCCAGGCCAACCACCTCGATATCTTCCTCGCGGCCAAGGCGGGCCTGCAGCAACTTGCGCATCAGCGCCGAATCATCGACGATCAGAACCCTGATAGCCATCAAGCCCTCCTGCGATAGACTGTGGGGCCGACCAGTTCGAGCAGCTCTTCAGCCCGCCCCGATACGCGTTCGGAATGCCCGATGTAGAGATAGCCGCCCGGCTTGAGCTGGTTGGCAAAGCGCCAGACCAGCTTCTCCTTGGTCGGCGTGTCGAAGTAGATCATCACGTTGCGGCAGAAGATCACGTCGAAAGCGCCCTTGATGGGCCATGGCCCCAAGAGGTTGAGCTGGCGAAACCGCACCAGCCCGCGCGCTTCCGGGCCGATCTTGACCTTCCCGCCCTCGGTGGTGGTCCAAGCCTTGCGCAGGGCTTCGGGAACAGCTTCGAGCGCTGCAGCCTCGTAGGTCGCTGCCATTCCGGCGTTGACCGCGTGGCTGGCAAGATCGCTCGCCAGTGCGACGATGTTCTGCTTGGCGATCCGCTTGCCTTCGTGCTGCGAAGTGCCCAGCAGCACCATCATCAGCGTCCAGATTTCCTCGCCGCTCGAACAGCCGGCCGACCAGATACGCACCGGCTCGCCCTGATTGGCCCGATGCAAAAGCTCTGACCGCAAGGTGCGGGAGAAATGGTCGAAGTGGTGCGATTCGCGGTTGAAATAGGTGTGGTTGGTGGTCAGCGCCTCGATCATCCGCGTCGAGAGGGCCGGATCCTGCTCAACCTGATCAAGAAACTCGGCAAAGCTCTGGCTGTTGGTGCGTCGCAGCAGCGGTGCCAGCCGGGAATAGACCAGCATCCGCTTCTTGTCCGACAGCACGATCCCGGCCTGTTCGTGAACCTTGGCCGATATCCGTTGGAAATCGGCCGGGCCATAGACTTGCGGGCTGATGCCGGGCACCAGCGCTTCGCCAGTGTTGAGGGCGGCGGCGGCGACCACGCTTAGGCTGCCTCTGCCGGGGCATGGCGACGGCTGGTCATGTCGAGCACGAGCCGGTCAACATCGACGATCAGCGCCACCCGGCCATTGCCGAGGATGGTGGCCCCGGCCACGCCATCGACCGAACGATAGTGTGTATCGAGGCTCTTGATGACGAACTGGCGCTGATCGATGATCGCATCGACCAGCAAAGCAGCCTGCCCGCAACGTTCGGTCTCAACGACAACCAGAACACCATTTTCCATGTTGGTTTCGATGTTGGTCTCGGCGCGCGGCCCACCGGTGAGCTGGCGCAAGGGCACGATCGGCAGGAACTGCCCCCGCACATTGAGCATGCGGATATTGCGGCCCATGCCCTTGATCTCGGTTTCCGCCGGGCTGAGGCTTTCGACCACATGCGTGAGCGGAACGACCAGCGACTGGTCACCCACCTGCACGATCATGCCGTCGGAAATGGCCAGCGTCAGCGGCAAGGCGAGGACGAAGTCGGTGCCCTGTCCTGGCCGCGATTCGATGGTGATGCGGCCGCCCAGTTCCTTCACATTCTGGCGCACCACGTCCATGCCGACGCCGCGCCCGGAGATGCTGGAAACCTGCGCTGCGGTCGAGAAACCGGGAGCGAAGATGAGGTTATCGATTTCCTCGTCGCTGAGGTTGTGCACCTCGGGGTCGACAATGCCCTTCTCGATCGCCTTGGCGAGCACCTTCTCGCGGTTGATGCCACCGCCATCGTCGCCGATGCGGATCACGATGCGACCGGCCTTCTGCTCGGCCGAAAGGGTCAGCGTGCCCTCCGGGTCCTTCCCCACGGCCTGCCGATCTTCAGGCGATTCGATGCCGTGGTCGACGGCATTGCGGATGAGGTGCGTGAGCGGTTCGCTCAGGCGTTCGATCACGGTCTTGTCGAGTTCGGTCGTCTCGCCCGCGACCACCAGCTTTACGTGCTTGCCGGTCGTAGTGGCCAGCTCGCGCAACAAACGCGGCACGCGGCTGAACACGGAACTGATCGGCTGGGCGCGGAAGGCCATGGCGCGTTCCTGGATGTCGCGCACCAGGCCTTCGAGCATGGCCAGCTCCTCGAAATGAGCGAGTCCCTCGTTGCTGAGGCGCTGCGCAAGCATGGCCTGGGCAATCACCAATTCGCCCACGCCGTCGATCAACTGATCGAGCTTGCCGAGGTCGATGCGAATCGACTGGCTGGCAGGCGCGGAAGGCGTCGGGGTCTGGGTGGGAGCAGGTGCCGGAGCCGCAGCCGTCTCGGGCTTGGTGGTGGCAGAGGTGGCCGCAGGGGCCGCTACGGGCGGAGCCT
Source organism: Erythrobacter sp. (assembly GCA_027311945.1). Lineage (GTDB taxonomy): Bacteria > Pseudomonadota > Alphaproteobacteria > Sphingomonadales > Sphingomonadaceae > Alteraurantiacibacter. The sequence continues at coordinate 70,674 of DAICXZ010000006.1, read as the reverse complement.
TGGCCGCGGGCGCGACTTCTGCGCGCGCACGAGCAGGCGGGTTAAGCGCCTCCTCGCCATAGAGAACACGGCACTGTTCCCCGACGAAATCGAAGATGTCGGCGACCTTATCGCGCTCGACCGAGGCGGGCATGGAGAAGGTCCAGGCGAGGTAGCCTTGCTTCGGGTCCATCTCGTCGATCTGCGGCAGAATCGATTCGTCACACTTGACGCAGATGCCGCCCAGCTCAACCAGTTCGCGCAACCACAGGAGCGGCTCCGAGCCGTTATCCATCGCGCCTGCCTGCGGGCAGACGTAGAGCGCCCATTCCTCGCCCTTTTCGTCTTCTTCCTCGGCTACCTCTTCCGCCGGAGCCTCGGCAACGGGGGCCGGGTCGGAGCCGAGCAGATCGTCGAGCAAGGCATCGAGATCGTCCATCTCCGCCGAGGCAGACGCCGCAGCCGGTTCCGGTGCCGGAGCCTCGGCAGCCGCACCGCCATCCTTGCCGACATTCTCGTGTGCTTCCGCAAGGCGCGCCTTGATCGCCTCGTCGTCGGGCGCAGGCGCTCCGCCACGAACCGATTCGACATGGTCGCGCAGGCAATCAAGCGCCAGCAGCAGCATGTCAACGAGATCGCTGGTTACCAGCACCGTGCCTTCGCGCACGTCACCAAGCAGGTTTTCGAACACGTGCGTATAAGAAGCCAGCGCTTCGTAGCCGAACGCTCCGGCACCGCCCTTGATCGAGTGAACCGCGCGGAAGATCGCATTGATCGTTTCGCTGTCCTGCGTGCCAGCCTTGCACGCATCGAGCCCCGCCTCGGCAGCCTGCAGCGATTCCTCGCACTCGTCGAAGAAGATGGCCTGAATATCGATGCCGTTCATGCGGCCGCTCCGGTGTTGAAGGTTTCCGTAAGACCCGAGATCGCCAGCGCACTATCGAAATCGGACGACCGCGCGGTCAGCACGATGCCGGGCTCGTTGCGGTGGGCTGCGAGCAGCACCTGCAGCATCGCCATACTCATGCGTTCGACATTGCTCGCGTCCACCGGCAAGGCTTCGCTGCCGGTGGTATCGGCGAGATCGCCTCTAAGAGCGAGGGCGGCGGCACGGTCGCACAGCCGCGGCAATTCGATGACAGCCACTATCTATACTCCTGTCTATCAATGCTCGGAATTGGAGGCGGCAAGGCTCATCGGCACGCGGTGCGAGCGACGGCTGTCAAGCGACGCGAAGATCTGAGCAGAGCACATGAAACGGCCAGCAATCGCAGGGCGAGCAACCGCGTTTTCTCGGGCAATCGACATGGTACTTGCTCTCCCCACCTGCTGGAAGTTCCTGATCCGATTGGAAAGCTCTACCGCGAATGCGCTTATTGGTTCGATCCGGTTTCCTATGGGCGAACACTTAGTTGTCGCTTGGGCTTTGTTCGCTTGCAAACTTGTAAATGTGGTTGACCGGCGATGTGCCCAGCGCGCGTCGCACGCTTGCATTGCAACACGAACAGGATTGAGATCATGAAGCCAGCCCGAGTACTCGTCGTCGATGACTCAGCCGCCATGCGCGCGCTGTTCTGCGACATTCTCGATCAGGCCAAGGGCGTCGAAGTTGTCGGTACCGCCTCCAGCGCCGCCGAAGCGCGCGACAAGATTCCCGACTGTCGTCCCAATGTCCTCACGCTCGACGTGGAGATGCCGGGGATGACCGGGATGGAATTCCTCGCCGAACTGATGGAAGAAAACCCGATCGCGGTCGTCATGCTTTCGAGCGTGGCGCAAGATGGTTCGGGCACCGCGCAAAAGGCGCTTGCGCTTGGGGCGGTCGATTGCTTCCCCAAACCGCTCCACACCTCGCCCGAAGAGTTCAAGAAGACCGTCGCCAAGCTGGGCAACATCGTCCAGAAGGCGGCCAACACCGATATGGACGCGCACAAGGCCTCGCTTGGCGGTGGTGGCGGCGCGGGCGCAGCGGCTGACTATGACAATGACGGACGCCTGGTGCTGCTCGCAGCCGGTGCAGACAGCCTCGAAACGGTGCGTTCACTGATTGCGGCCATGCCTGCCAATTGCCCCCCCACGGTGATCCTGCTTGATGCCGACGAAGACGTGGTCGAGCGCGCGGTCGATCGTCTGCGTCCGTCGGTCGCCTGCAAGATCGAAAACGCGGAAGACGGCGCGATGGTCATGCCGGGCACGGTCTACCTTGCATACGACAAGAGCAAGCACGTCGCGATCGAGGACGACTTCGCGGTGATGATCAAGCTGGTCGAGCGCGATCCGGTCGCCGGCTTCCGCCCTTCGGCCGACCTGATGTTTGCCAGCGCCGCACGTGCCGGATGCCCGACGCTGGCCGGAATGCTCGAAAAAGGCAGCGACGATGGCGCCAAAGGCCTGATGGCACTGGGCAAGACCGGCGCACAGGTGTTTCTGGAGTCGGGCTCTAACGGCGCGGCTGCTGGCCTGCTCGACAAGTTCGACGAAGTGTCGGCGAGCGAAGTGCCTGACTGGCTGCTCGGCGCGACGGCCAAGGGCCGCAAGGCCGCCTGACCCTTATCGGTGTGGGTCGCCGGTGCAACACCGGCGACCCTGCACTGCAATCAGATCGGGTAGTGGCCGCCCTCAGTCGAAACGGTCACCCAGCGCAGCTCGGTGAAGCTGTCGATCCCGGCCTTGCCGCCGAACCGGCCATAGCCCGACTGCTTGACCCCGCCGAACGGCATCTGCGCCTCGTCCGACACGGTCGAGGAATTGATGTGGCAGATACCCGCCTGGATCTGCTTGGCCAGACGCAGGCCCTTGGCCACATCCCCCGTAAAGATCGCCGAGCTAAGGCCATACTGCGTATCGTTGGCGAGTTCGATCGCGTGGGCCTCGTCACGGGCGCGGATCATGCCGACGACCGGGCCGAAGCTCTCGTCGCGGAACAGCTTCATCTCGGGCGTCACCTTGTCGACGAGGTGCGCGGGCATCAGCACGTTGTGCGTGGTCTCGCCGCCGGTCAGCAGCTCGGCCCCATGCGACAGCGCATCTTCGATCAGGCTCTGGCAGTGGTTGACCGTCTTCACATCGACCACGGCGCCGAGCGGCGTGGTGCCCTCAGTCGGATCGCCCACCGGCATCGATTCCACCTTCGCCTTGAACTTGGCGGCGAATTCGTCGGCCACCGACTCTTCCACGATGATCCGCTCGGTGCTCATGCAAATCTGGCCCTGGTTCATGTAGGCACCGAAGGCCGCCGCTTTCACCGCTTCATCCAGGTCAGCGTCGGCGAGGATCACCATCGGCGCCTTGCCGCCCAGTTCGAGCAGGCAGGGCTTCAGGTGCTCGGCCGCGCGCTTGGCGATGATCTTGCCCACCGCGGTCGAGCCGGTGAAGTTTATGCGGCGCACTTCAGGCGCGTCGATCAGCGCGCCGACCACTTCGGCTGCATCCTCGGGCGCATTGGTGACGACGTTGACCACGCCTTGGGGGAAGCCGGCCTCGGCAAAGGCTTCAATGATCAGCGCGTGGGTGCGCGGGCAGCTTTCGCTCGCCTTGAGGATCACTGCGTTGCCGCAGGCAAGCGGCACCGCGATGGCACGCACGCCGAGGATGATCGGCGCGTTCCACGGCGCAATGCCGAGGATCACGCCCACCGGCTCGCGCAGCGCCATGCACAGCTTGCCCGGGTAGTCCGACGGGATCACTTCGCCCGAAATCTGGGTAGTGATGGCGCCAGCCTCGCGGATCATGCTGGCGGCAAGGCCAAGGTTGAACATGGCCCAGCCGGCGGTCGCGCCGATCTCGCCCATCATCGCAGCGACGAAATCGTCCTTCTTCGCCATCAGCGCATCGGCCGCCTTGTTTAGCACCGCGCGCCGCGCGTTCGGCCCCTGCTTTGACCACTCTTCAAATCCAGTCTGCGCCTTGGCAGCAATCGCCGGGATATCGCCTGCCTTCATGGCCTCGGCCGAAGAGGCACTGGCGCCGGTCATGGGGTTGAGACGTTCGAACTTGGACATGGCATTCCTCCGGTTTGCGCGCGCATAGGCTATTGTCGGGCCTGCGATGGTCCAGCCCGCCCTCGATTTCAAGACGAACCTGCGCAGACAGCCGCATTTGCGCGGGTGCCGCGCTCTGCACCTTTGCGCAAACGGCAGCATCGGCTTGCGTGCAGAGACAAGACTTGACGCGGCGGATCGGAGAAACCGCGGTTCGTTGCTTAAGGCCGTCCAGCATCGACTCCGTCGTATCTCATATGTCCAGAAACTATCTGCCAACCCGGAAACACCCGATGCCCCCCGCGATGAAGCGACTATGGCTTGCCTGCGAGTTCGCTGCGCTCATTGCCATGATCGCGCTAGCCGCCATCGCTGCGATCCCGATGGACCCGGTTCAGCCGTCTCGACACGAGCCGATCGACCGGGCGCTGCACTGAATTCGGAGCCGGTCCGGCGACAGGCAGGTGCGATCAACGCGAGACCCGATGCCAGGTCAAACGTCAGAAACGCGCTCAGACGCTCTTCTTGCGAGTTCCATCGGCCAACGGGAACGACACCCGCACCAGCGCGCCCCCTTCAGCCCGGTTTGCCAGTTCAATGGTCCCGCCGTGTTGCTCGACCGCCTGCGCCACGATTGCAAGCCCGAGCCCGCTGCCCCCGGTTCTGGCATTGCGCGACTGTTCGCCGCGTGCAAAGGGCTTGAGGTATTGCTCGAACGGCATATCCGGGAACCCCGGACCATCGTCCGTGATTTCGAGCCGCACCTCATCATTATCACCGGCTACGTCCAAGCGGGCATTCCCGCCATAGCGCAGCGCATTGTCGAGCAGGTTCTGCACCATGCGTTCAAGTGCAAGCGCATTGCCGATCAAGAGGAACGTCCCATTAGCTTGGAACTCTACAGGCCGCCCCGTTTCGGCCTCGCGCACAACGATACTGGCGCACAGTTCGGTCAGATCGAGCAGCTTCCTCTCTCCAGATGCACCCACGGCCAGCGTGCGGCTGTCGGCGAGCAGGCTGCGAATGGTGACGATGTCGCGCATTGCGGCCTCCTGGACTGCCTCGGGCAAGCGCTCCATGCGGAATGCGATACGCGCCAGCGGGGTGCCGATATCATGAGTGATCGCAGCCAGCATGGCCATACGCGCCTCGGCATGATCGCGGTTGCGTTGGTAAAGCTCACGCAGGGCATCAGCCGCAGCGGCAACCTCGGGCGGTCCATCGGGTGCCGCGAAACCCCAGGGAGCGCCAACGCGGCTTTCGGCAGCCGCCCTGCCGAGTTCTTCAATAGGGCGAACGATCCGCCGGGCTGCCAACCAGGCAAGAAGCAGCGCGGCCAGAGCGACCAGTGCAACCATGCCAAGTGTGATGACCTGCCAGCGCCAGAGGTTTTCGTCACCGCCACGCAAGATCCGCCAGGTTCCATCGCCGCTTTCGACCGCGATCAGGAAGTCGCCGAAAATCTCGCCGCGACGCGGGACGATCGGAAACTCGGTAAAGGCACGTACAGTCTCGGGCGCAGCACCCAAGCGGCTGGCAAGCTGCGCCGCGACGACAGGGTTCTCCTTAAGGTCGCCGATTTCCTTGCTGAGGGTGGCAACCTTCTCGATCCGCCCTCTGGGAGCCTCCGGGCCGCGCCCGGTGAAAGCATCGACCATATGGGCGATCCTGTGCAGCGGATCGCGCGGAGGCGGGCCAGCAATAGCGATCGCCGCCATCGCACCCGTGATCAACAATATCGCCATGCCCACCAGCACGATGACCTGAACGGCAATGGGCATGCGGCGCAGCATCGCTGCGCTACCCCTGTGTTACGTCGAGCGCGAGCGCATAGCCCTCGCCGCGCACGGTTCGAATCAGCTCTGCGCTATCATACTCGGCCAGTTTGCGCCGAAGACGGCTGATGGCGATGTCGATCGCGCGGTCGAAAGCGTCGCTATCGTCACCGCCCACGCGGGACATCAGTTCATCGCGGGTAAGGACACGGCGGCGGGCCTCCGCCAGCGCCCGTAACAGGCGCCATTCACGTGTCGTGAGTTCGACGGCTGCGCCACCGGGAGCACGCAGTTCATGAGCGTCGATCGTCATCTGCCAGCGACCAAAGCACAACATTGTTGGCGCAGCGATCTTCTGTTCGCCCTCGACGCGGCGAAGCACGGCCCGGATGCGGGCGAGCAGCTCGCGCGGGTTGCACGGCTTGGCCACATAGTCGTCCGCCCCAAGCTCCAGCCCGACGATCCGATCGACATCGGCACCCATGGCCGAAAGCATGATGACCGGAGGCCGGACATCGCCCAGGCTGCGTAGCGCCGAGAGACCATCTTCCCCCGGCATCATCAGATCAAGCACGATCAGGTCGAACTTCTCCGCACGCATTTGCTCCCGCATGCCTGCTGCACCGGGCGCCTGCCGCACAACGAAGCCGTGCTCACCTAAGTACTCGGCGATCAGGACACGCAGTTCGGTGTCGTCGTCAACGATCAGAACGGACTTTTGGGACATAACGAACTGATCCGGGAATTTTGTGAAATGTGCAACCGGCTGCAGGGGAGGGGAGTAGGGGGAGTTGCCCTGCAGCCGGTTGCACGCGCTCAGGTGGCAATGCCGACCGTCGCGTTAGCGGACCATGTGCCATCCCCGTCATCGACCAGGGTAAGCATCATCGCATCCTGTTGGGCGCTGGTATTGTCACCAAACACGTTGTCGCCCGAAAGAGTGCTGGAACTGAGCGCGCTTATGCTGCTCGCATAAACCGCGTTGCTGGCATAAATCGTCGTCAGCTGGCTCTTCAACACCGCGAACTGCGAGATGAGAACCGCGTAACGACCGCCAGTTGCATTGGCGAGGCTGCTGAAGACCTCGAAATGGATGTGCGGATAGCGTCCGTTGTAGCAGCCGGGGATGATCGTGGTGAAAGTTACCTGGCCGTTGGCATTGCTCACCTGAATGCCGCGCAGATAATCCTGCTGCGGCAGATCGTAGAGCGAATAGTCGCCCTCCGCATTGCAATGCCACATGTAAACTGCATAGCCCTCCAGGACGGCGCAGTCGTTATTGACGTCGGCGAGCTGAAGCGTGATCGTCAGCTCGATGCCTGCGGCCGTGTTGGTGCTGGCAAGAATGCTGGACCGCACATCGCTGCGCACGAAGCTGGTATTGGTGAGCACATTGGAGGTCGCACCGTTCGAGGTGTTGGTTCCATCGGCGGGGTAAGGGCCGTTGGTTTCTTCCGCGAAGGACACACAGCTTGCCGAAGTGCTGGTGGGAGTGGGAGTAGACGTCGCGGTGCTTGTGGCCGTCGGCGTGGGAGTAGCGCTCGCAGTTGAACCGCTGCTGGTCAGTTCGTCTCCGCCGCAGGCCGCGAGCGCGATTGTACCACCGGCGGCACCGAACAGACCCAGCGCACGGCGCCGGTTCAACAGGCGCGCCATATCCATATCCTGCGCGAGACCATGGTGATGATCAGCAGTACGGGGCAATCCGATGGTCGTTGGTTTGGGCAAAATGCTCTCCAGGTGTGCAATCACCCTCCTCATAGCGGGCCCTTGCATCCAGGTTATTTCGCCGCTGTATCAATCGTGTTTCGAGCCAAACTTTTTTGCTGTCGGCGGAATTTTGCGCACTAGCTATCCGCCGCAGTAGCCACGAAATTGACGGCGAACAGCAGGAAACGGTGCCTCCGGCAGGCGGAGGCGGGCCCATGGAAACCCTTCCGGATTACTCGCGCAAGGCTGCGTGGGCGAACCGCACAAGGTATTCGAACTCGTCTTCGACGCCCACGCCCAGCATGCCGCGTCCACGCGGCGGAGGGCCAAGCGCGGCGGCGGAAATGAACCGCAGTCGGGCGCGCATCTCGGGTTCGTCGAGCGCGGGGCAATAGGTCAGCATCAGTGCGCGCAAGCTGCGGCTGAAATCCAGCATGGCGGCGACCACTCCAGCGCGGAGATCGCCCTCGCCATGGGCGGCGATCTCGTCGATCACCACCAGCGCCCGCCCGCCTTCGGTAAAAGCAGCCGGCATCAGCAGCGGAGCAATCCAGCCGCGCAGGACCGCATCGAGCCCGTCAAGCTGATCCAGCCCTTCCCATGCCGCCAGGATGGGCCCGAGGTTGCGATCACGCAGCTGTTCCAGCAGTGCGCCGAGCGAGCCGAAGTGATAGGTCACCAGCGTGGGGTTGAGCCCGGCCGTCTCGCCCACCTTGCGTACCGACAGCCCGGTAATTCCGCGCTGGACGAGTATTCGCTCGGCTGCGGCGAGCAGTTTGCTGCGTGTTTCGCTGGTCGGGGCACTCATGGACACAAGGCTAGCTGTACCGGAGACATGAGAAAACCCTAGGGGCCCACAGCTGGCAGGGATTGCGATTGATTGCCGCCATCAGCCGCTCTAGCGAGCCTGTTCGACCAAGCATCGAAAGCCTGCCCATGAAGGCGCTCCTCGCCCGCCTCAAGATCGACACCTTTATCCTGCTGCTGCTGGGCACCGTTGGCCTGGCCTCGCTGCTGCCCGCGCGCGGGACCGGCGCGGGCATCGCTGGCGGAGCGGCCGACGTCGGTATCGTGCTGCTGTTCTTCCTCCACGGTGCCCGGCTATCGCGGCAGGCGGTGATCGACGGCGCGCGGCACTGGCGGCTCCACGCCACTGTCGGCGCGGTGACCTATGGGGTGTTTCCGCTGCTCGGCCTTGGCATCGCCGCGCTACCGTTCCTCGATCCGTGGCTGCGCACCGGGCTGGTCTTTCTCACGCTGCTGCCCTCCACGGTGCAAAGCTCGATCGCTTTCACCGCCATGGCGCGCGGCAATGTGGCAGGCGCGGTGTGCAGCGCAGCCTTTTCCAACCTCGCGGGGATCGTGATCACGCCGGTGCTGGTGGCGCTTATGCTGACCGGCGAGCAGGGCGGCATCTCGGGCAAGGCGGTGCTCACCATTGTCGTGCAACTGCTGCTGCCCTTTGTGGCGGGGCACCTGTTGCAGCCGCTGATCGGCAACTGGATCGCGCGGCAACGGGTGCTGCTGCTGGTGGTGGATCGCGGGTCGGTGCTCCTGGTGGTCTATGCCGCCTTCTCTGCCGCCGTGGTCGAGGGGCTATGGTCGCAGGTGTCGGCCGGCGACATGCTGACGATCCTTGGTCTGTCGGCGCTGCTGCTCGCCTTCGTGCTGGTACTTACCGCGCTGGTTGGCCGCTGGCTGGGCTTTGCCCGCGAGGATGTGATCGTCCTGCAGTTCTGCGGTTCGAAGAAGAGCCTTGCCACCGGCGTGCCGATGGCGGGCGTGCTGTTCCCTGCGGCGACGGTGGGCGCGGTGATCCTGCCGCTGATGGTGTTCCACCAGCTGCAACTGATGGTCTGCGCCGTGCTGGCCGCGCGCTACGGACGCAAAGCGGACGAGCGGGTGAAGGAAGGGCACGCCAGCTGACCGCGCGCCTTTACCCCGCCCCGGCGCTGGCCCATGTCATCAAGGTGCCATCCGCAGACCCGAAGGCGGCCTCATGACCATGCGCCTCATTTCCGCTTCGCTTGCCGTCTTTGCCCTTTCGGCCTGTGCGACGGCACCCGAAACAGAGCCAGCCCCGGTGTCCGTGCGGATCATCGCTCTGAACGACTTTCACGGCGCGCTCCTGCCGGCCACGCAAGAAACCAGCTATGCGAGCGATGATGGCACACGCAGCGCCCTTCTCGGCGGCGCGGCGCGACTGGGCGCGACCATTGCCCGGCTTCGCGCCGAGCAGCCTTCGAGCCTCGTGGTGGCAGCCGGCGACCTGATCGGCGCGAGCCCGGTGATCTCGCAGCAATTCCTCGACGAACCTGCAATCGCCGCGCTCAGCCTTGCCGGGCTAGACGTGGCGGCGGTCGGCAACCACGAGTTCGACCGGGGCATTGCCGAGCTGCGGCGGATGCAGGAGGGCGGCTGCGAAGTCTATACACCGCGCAAACCCTGCGCGCTCGAGCCCTTCGCTGGCGCCTCGTTCCGCTATCTGGCTGGCAACACCACGGACGCGGAAGGCGCGACGCTGTTTCCCGGCACGGCCCTGCGCGAAGTAGACGGTGCGATGATCGGCTTCATCGGGCTGACACTCAAGGATACGCCGCAACTGGTCTCCTCCTCGGCCATCGCCGGATACAGCTTCGGCGACGAAGCCGAGGCAGCCAACCGGCTGGCGGCCAGCCTCAAGGCCGAGGGGGCCGATGCCGTGGTGCTGCTGATCCACGAGGGGGCGCAGGTAGATCCCACATTCAACGTCAGCGGCTGCCCCGGCCTGTCGGGCGCGATCGTGCCGATCCTCGAACGGCTCGATCCGGCCATCGGGTTGGTCGTCTCGGGCCACACCCATCAGGCCTATAGCTGCAAGGTCGGCGGGCGCACGCTGACCAGCGCCGGGCGCTATGGCGCTTTCGTGACGCAGATCGATATGACGCTCGACCCGGCCAGCGACGCCATTCTCTCGCTCAGCGCGCACAACGTGCCCGTGACGCAAGAGGCCGGGGAAGAGCCTGCGATTGCCGCGCTGGTGGCCCGCTACGTCGCGGCGAGCGAGGCCATCGCCGCGCGCCCGGTCGGCAGCTGGCAACTCGCCGAAGACGAGAGCGGCAACTGCCTCGAAAGCCACGCTGACCGGCTGGTGGCCGACGCCCAGCTCGCCATCACGCGCGATCTCGCGGGCGGCCCGGCCGATATCGCTTTCGTGAACTCCGGCGGCGTGCGCACCGATCTGCCACCGGGTACGAGCGGCCCGATGACCTACGGCGACGCCCTTGCCATGCAGCCCTTCGCCAATTCGGTGCTGCTGGTGGAAATGCCGGGCAGCGCGATCAAGGCCGTGCTCGAAGAACAGTTCTGCGAAGCCGCCGACGGCACCGTCGCCACCTGCCATTCGGCGCTGCTGCCCTCACAGGGCTTCGCCTATCGCTTCGACCGCAGCCAGCCAGCCGGCCAGCGGATCGTGTCCGCAACGCTGAATGGCAAGCCGCTCGATCCGGCAAAGACCTACCGCGTCGCGATCAACAACTTCCTCGCCGAAGGCGGCGACGGCTTTGCGACCTTCGCCCGGTTCCCCGCTGTGGGTGACGCGGGCATCGATGTCGACGCGTTGGAAGCCTGGCTCGCACCGGGGGCCACGATCCCGCCCTGCGGCCGTGTCGCCGAGGTCAGTCGGCAGCCGTAACCCGGTTCAGGAAAGCCTGCATGGTCAGCGTGCGGTGGATCAGGATGTCCTTGCCCTGAAACCCGTGCGCCTGCCCCGGATAGACGGCGGTCTCGAACGGCACGCGCGCCTGCTGGAGCGCGGCAAACAGCCGCACCGCATTGTCGAACACCACGTTGTCGTCGCTCATCCCGTGGATCACCAAGAGCGGATCGGCAATGTTGCCCGCACGGGGCAGCACATCGGCAGCCTCGTAAACCTCTGGCACTTCGCGCGGATCGCCCAGATAGCGCTCGGTATAGGCGGTGTCGTAAAGGCCCCACCCGGTCACTGGCGCGCCTGAGATACCGCCAGCGAAGGCGCCCGGCGCTGCCTCCAACAGCTTCAGCGTCATGTAGCCGCCATAGGACCAGCCTTCGACCACGATCCGGTCAGCATCGGCCCAGCCCTGCTGCTTGAGCCAGCCTAGCCCCGCCAGCTGGTCCTCGACCTCGACCGTGCCTAGCGCCTGATAGATAGGCTCCTCGAAGGCGCGGCCCCGGTTGCCAGAACCACGGTTGTCGAGGCGGAAGATGGCATAGCCCTGCTCGATCCACCAGCGATCGAGCGGCGAGGCCCAGTAGCGCGCCACGCGCTGGGCATGGGGGCCGCCATAGACCTCGAAGATCACCGGGAACGGCCCTTTGCCCTCAGGCTTCAGCGCCTCCCAATGCAGCACCTGCCCGTCCGACGCGGTAAGCGTGCCATATTCAGGCTCGCGCAGCAGGCGGGCATAGGGCGCGAAGGGATGGCCGGGCTCGATGGCATTCTGCTCGATCCAGGCGAGCTGCTCGCCCGTGTTGTCGGCAAGATAGATCTGCGGCGGCTGGACCGGGCTCTGGCGCTGGATGATCAGCCGCGTGCCGGTGCGATCGAGCGCGCCGCTGTTCCAGTAGCCGCGCTCGGTCAGCCGCTGCTGTTCGCCCGTGCCGTCGAGCCGCACGGCATAGACATGGCGTTCAAGCGGCGTTTCGCGGTTGCCGGTGACATAGGCGAGCCCGTTCGCCTCATCGACACCGGCCAGCCCGCTCACCACCCAGTCGCCGCGCGTGAGCTGAGTTAGCGCGCCATCCTGCCAGCGGTAGAGGTCCATGTAGCCGTCACGCTCCGACAGCCACAGGAAGCCGCCGCCCTTCAGCGCGCGCAGGCCCGCCTCACCGCCCTGGCCGAAGCCGCTGGAGGCAAGGTTGACGAAGGTGTCGGACGTTTCGCTGAGCAGCACGTGCGAGGCGCCCGTCACCGGATCGACTTCCAGCAGGTCAAGCCGCTTCTGGTCGCGGCTGAGGCGGCCAACCCACAGCGTCTGCCCATCCGCCGACCAGTAGACACGGGCGAGATACACATCGGGATTGTCGCCCAGATCGACCTTCACCCGCTCGCTGCCATCGGGCCGCATAACGTACAGGTCGACCAGCGCATTGTCGGTGCCAGCGCGCGGATAGCGCTGCGCGATCAGCGACGATCCTTCCGCGCCAATCGCCAGCCGCTGGACCACCTCGACGCCGCTTTCATCCACCCGCGCCACCGCGAGGCGGCTGTCGTCGGGGCTCCACCAGTGGCCGCTCGAACGGTCCAGCTCCTCCTGCGCAACGAATTCGGCCGATCCCCAGGTGACTGTGTCGCTGGCGCCTTCGGTCAGCCGGTGTTCCGCGCCCGTCGCGGTCTCGACCACATAGAGGTCGCCCTCACGCACAAAGCTTGCATAGCGGCCCGTTTCGGAAAGCTTGGCGTCGAGTTCGCCCGCATCCGTATCGGTCAGCTGACGCGGCGCGCCTTCAAGCGGGGCGAGCCACAGGTCGCCGTCGATGGGCACCAGCAGTGCCTTGCCGTCGGGGCCCCAATCGTAGGAGATGATCCCGCGCGTACCGGCCAGCCGCATCCGCTCGCGGCGCATCTTCTCCTCCTCGGAGATTTCGCGGCCGCCCAGCGCCTCGCTGTCGACGAGCATCCGCTCCTCGCCGGTCGAAGTGTCGATGGCCCAGAGGTCATAACGCTGCCGATCATCCACGCGCGGCTTCAGCAGCGTGGCGAAACGGCCGTCGGGCGAGAGCTGCAATCCGCGCGGTGTGGAGCCGGAGAGCGACGGGCTGCCGAAAACCGCGTCAAGCGTCAGCTCTTCCTGCTCGTTGTCCTGCGCCTGCGCTGCGCTCGATACTAATGCCAAGGCTGCGATCCAATGCCATTTATGAGTCATACCGTCGGGATAACGCAAGGGTGCAGCCCCGGATAGCCCCTGCAGGATCATATGAAACCAAATCCCCGGCGCGGCAAAACGCGCGCGCGCTGCCGCACCGGGTTACAATGCCCACAGTTTGTGGTAGCGCTACCTTCGAGAGTGCGGCCTATCGCCAAAACGTGCCAGAGCCGCTTCGTTTGCAAGAGAGAAACTGGGAGACCCCATGACAATCACCGGAGAAAATTTCGTAGCTGGCACTCGTCGAGGCTCGGCGCAAACCTTCCGCGCGAAGGATGCCGCCAGCGGTGAAGAGTTCGGCGAAGCCTTCGCCATCGCCAGCGAGGCCGATGTAAGCGATGCCTGTTCCGCTGCGGCCGCTGCGCTGCGGCCCCTGTCGACGCTCAAAGCCTCCGACCGCGCTGCCTTCCTGCGGGATGTTGCCGCGCGCATCGATGCGCTTGGTGACACCCTCACCCAGCTGGCAATGCAGGAAACCGGCCTGCCCGAAGCACGCCTCACCGGCGAGCGCGGACGCACGGTCGGCCAGCTTCGCCTGTTCGCCGACGAGATCGAGCAGGGCGGCTGGCTTGACCTGAGGGTAGATCATGCCGATCCGGCCCGCACCCCGCCCAAGCCCGACCTGCGGCTGCGCAAGATCGCGCTCGGCCCAGTGGCGGTGTTCGGCGCAAGCAACTTCCCGCTCGCCTTCTCGGTCGCCGGAGGTGACACCGCGAGCGCGCTGGCGGCAGGCTGCCCGGTCGTGGTCAAGGCCCATCCCGCCCACCCCGGCACCTCTGAACTGGTGGCCGGCGCTATCGCTGAGGCGGTGGAGGCTGCGGGTCTTCCGGGCGGCGTGTTCTCGCTGCTTCACGGCCCGTCCAACGAGCTGGGCGAAGCACTGGTGAAAGACCCGCGCATTGCCGCCGTCGGCTTCACCGGCTCGCGCGCAGGCGGGCTTGCCCTGATGGGCCATGCGGCCGCCCGCCCGGTGCCGATCCCGGTCTATGCCGAAATGAGCAGCATCAACCCCGTGATCCTGATGCCGCACAAGCTGGCCGAGGCCGCTGGCGATCTGGCCAAGGCCTATGTCGGCTCGCTCAGCATGGGCGTCGGCCAGTTCTGCACCAATCCGGGGATCGTGCTGACGCTTGCGGGCGCGGATTGCGACCGCTTCCTTGAAGGCGTTGCCGAGGCTATTGCCGAAGTCCCGGCGGGCACCATGCTGACCGGCGGAATCGCACAGGCCTTCGACAGCGGCAGCACCAAGCTCGGAGGAACCTCAGGCGTTCGCCTGATCGGCGCTGGCGCACCCGGCACCAGCCTGTGCGGCCGCGCGCAGGTCTATGCCTGCGATGGAGCGACCTTCCTTGCCGACCATGGTTTGGCCGACGAAGTGTTCGGCCCGGCCTCGCTGGTCGTCACCTGCAAGGATCTCGACGAGGTCCAGCAAATCCTCGAAGAGATGGAAGGCCAGCTAACCGCAACGCTACACATGGTAAAAGCCGACCATCCCGCCGCCGCCAATCTGGTCCCGGTGCTCGAACGGCTGGCCGGCCGCGTGATAGCCAATGCCTGGCCTACTGGCGTGGAGGTGACGCACGCCATGGTCCATGGCGGGCCATTCCCCGCAACGTCCGACGGACGCAGCACCTCGGTCGGCACCATGGCGATTGATCGCTTCGTACGGCCCGTATCCTATCAGGACATGCCCGCCGAGCTTCTGCCGAGCCCGCTGCGCGAAGGCGTCGACTGGTTCCCGGTTCGCGTCGACGGCAAGCTCAAGGTTCGCTGACCAGGTCTCCCGCGCCTTCTTTTGCGAGAGCTTTGACACTTTCATTTGTCGGAGTAAAAAGAGGGCGCGGGCTAAGACCCGATTCAACATCCGATTGAACGGGCAGGGTCGAGGATAACGATGACACACAAGCCGATTTACCTGACCATAGCGCTGGCACTTGCAGCGGCGACAACCGGCTGCGCCACGCTACCGGACGACAAGGTGCCCATGGCTGCTCCGGGCGCGCCCGCTGCGGGTAAGACCTATATCACCACGGGCAATCCGCTGTTCCCCGATGTGTTCACTGCCGACCCTGCCCCGCTGGTGGTCGGCGACACGCTCTATCTCTATGCCGGTCACGATCAGGCGGGTGAAGGGCAGATGTTCAACATCACCCAATGGCTCGCCTTCTCGACCAAGGACATGAAGACCTGGACCGCGCACGGCCCGATCATGCAGCCGACCGATTTCAGCTGGGTCATCAGCGATGCCTGGGCCAGCCAGGTGCACGAGAAGGACGGCAAGTTCTGGCTCTACACCGCGGTGGAGCACGATCCGGCGCACGGTTCGCGCGGGAAGGCCATCGGCGTGGCCGTGGCGGATAGCCCGCTCGGCCCGTTCCGCGATGCCCGTGGCAGCGCGCTGGTGCGCAACGAGGATACCGACGGCCCGCATTCATGGGACGATATCGACCCCACCGTGTGGACGGACGATGACGGCACCAGCTGGCTGATCTGGGGCAATGCCAATTGTTACATCGCCAAGCTCGCGCCCGACATGATCAGCTTGGACGGACCGATCCGCCAGATCGACCTGCCCGATTTCGAGGAAGGCCCGTGGATCTTCAAGCGCGGCGACCTCTTCTATCTGGCCTATGCCAGCATGGACAAGACGATCAGCCCGGACGAGCGCATCTCCTATGCCACCGCCCCGGCAATCACCGGCCCCTGGACCTGGCGCGGCGAGCTGATGGGCTCGGCGGCCAACAGCTTCACGATCCATCCCGGCGTGGCGGAGTTCCAGGGCGAGTGGTACATGTTCTATCACGTCGGCACGCTCGATGTCGGCGGGCTGAAAGGCGGGCTCGGGCGGCGCGCGGTGGCGGTGGAACGAATGCACTTCCGTCCCGACGGTCTCATCGACCATGTCGAGCAGACCGAGGCGGGCATTCTGTCGCTGCCATGAGAGGCCTTCCCGCCGCCTTCGCCGTTGCCGCAGCAATTCTGCTAGCCCCCGCGCTGCCGGTCCGCGCAGAACAAGGGGCTGCGGCGCAGTTCTCGGACTTTGCGCTCACCCGGCCTGAAGAGTCCGCACCGGGCGATACGATCACGCTCAACGCCACAAGGGCACCGCTCTGGTCCAACGAGGCCGAGCTGGTCGCGCAGCCCCTGCCCTCGGCGGACTTTTCCGGCACGGTCACGCTCGATTGGTCGGGCCTTGGCGAAGGCGATGTTGCCGGGCTGGCGGTGTATCATGACCATGATCACTGGCTGAGCATTCAGGTCGAACGGATCGAGCCCGCCGATCTGATCGCGGTCCGCCTGCACGAGGGACCGGGCGGCGTCACCGCGGGCCGCCTCGTCTTCACCACCGCGCTTGGCGGCACGTTCGAGCGCAAGGTGCGCCTTCGCATTGATGGCGAGGATGGGCGGGCGCGCCTGCTGTTCGCCCAGCGCCACGGCCTCTGGCAAATCCTCGCTGAAGACGTGCCGCTGCCCTTCACCGACGAGGCCCGCCCGGAGCTGGCGCTGTTCGCCACCGACGGCGCCGATCCGGCACCTCCGTCCAACTAATCCCCGCGGCCCTTGCCGCCTTGCTCAAGGAAATCCTGAAAATGCGTCTGCTGTGCCGCCGCCTTGACGATAACACGACCCAGCTGCTGGCCTCCGACGACAACGATTGCCGCGCCGTGGCGGGCTTTGCCGATGTTCGTTCGCTGGCGCTGGCCGCCATCGCGCAGGAGACCACGCTGGCGGAACTCGCCAGCGCCAACCGCGTGGGCGACCCTGTCGACACTGTGGCGGAACTCTCGGCGGGGCACCTGCTACCGCCGATCTCTCACCCCGATCCGGCGCACCTGTGGCTTGCGGGCACCGGCCTCACGCACCTCGGCAGTGCCGAGGGCCGCGACAAGATGCACAAGGCCGCCGCTGCGGGCGAGGCGCTGACCGATTCGATGCGCATGTTCCTCGAAGGCATGGAGGGCGGCAAGCCTGCGGCAGGAGCAATCGGCCAGCAGCCCGAATGGTTCTACAAGGGCGATGGCGCCCATCTGGTCGCGCCCGAGGCCCCGCTCGACCGCCCGCCCTATGCACAGGATGGCGGCGACGAACCCGAGATTGCGGGTATCTATCTGATCGGCGCAGACGGCACACCCTTCCGCCTCGGCTTCTGCCTCGCCAACGAATATTCGGACCACGTCACCGAGAAGCACAACTACCTGTGGCTCGCCCATTCCAAGCTGCGGCAGGCCTCGCTCGGGCCTGAACTGCTGCTCGGAGACCTTCCCGCCGATGTGCGCGGCCACTGCCGCATCCACCGCGAAGGTGAAGTCCTATGGGAAAAGCCGTTCCTCACCGGCGAGACCAACATGTCGCACTCGATCGCCAACCTCGAACATCATCACTTCAAGTATGACCTGTTCCGCCGCCCCGGCGATATTCACGTGCATTTCTTCGGCACTTCCACCGCCAGCTTTGCCGATGGCGTCGAAACCCGCGATGGCGATGTGTTCGAGATCGAGGCAGCCCCCTTCACCCTGCCGCTGCGCAACCCGCTGCGCGCTTCTGGCGAGACGGAGCAGCCGTGCCGGGTAAGCGTGCTGTGACCACGCCTCCCTTGCGGATTGCACTGGTCGGCTTCGGCAAGATCGCACACGACCAGCACATGCCAGCGATTGCCGAGAACCCCGATTGCACGCTCGCTGCAGTGGTCGATCCTTCCGCCACAGAGGATGTCGGGGTGCCGGTCTTCGCCAGTCTGGCTGACCTGCTGGCAAGCGACTGCGTGGTCGATGCCGTGGCCATCTGCACGCCGCCGCAAGTCCGCCGCACCCTCGCGCAGGAGGCGATTGCTGCGGGCAAGCACGTGCTGCTCGAAAAGCCGCCCTGCGCGGTTCTGAGCGAAGTCGCCACGCTGGAAGAGATGGCGCACGAGAGCGGGGTATGCCTGTTCGCCGCTTGGCACTCGCGATTTTCCGCTGGCGTGGGCCCCGCCAAAGAGTGGCTCGCCGGGCGCGAAATCCGCTCGGTGGCTATCGACTGGCGCGAGGATGTGCGCGTCTGGCATCCGGGCCAGCACTGGATTTGGAAAGCAGGCGGCTTCGGGGTGTTCGACCCCGGTATCAACGCGCTCTCCATCGCCACTGAAATCCTGCCCCGGCCACTCTGCGTTAGCGGAGGGCTGCTGCAATTTCCCGAGAACTGCGAAACGCCCATCGCTGGCTCGGTCACGCTGGAGGACAGCGCTGGCGTCCCCATCAGCCTGACGCTCAATTTCCTGCAAACAGGGCCGCAGACCTGGGACATCACCGTCGAAACAGACGGCGGGCGGCTGGTGCTGAGCGAAGGCGGCTCGGTGCTGACCACGCCCGAGGGCACGCACCGCGCGCCCGACCGGGAATATGCCGCGATCTATGCCCGCTTCGCCGAGGTTGTTTCGGCGGGGCGCAGCGAGGTCGATGTGGCCCCGCTGCGCCTTGTTGCCGATGCTTTCATGCGCTGCCGGTTCGAGAGGGTCGCCCCGTTCCACGAATAGGCGGCAGCGCCGGAAGTGCCCTCAGGGCCGGGCCGGAGCATCCTCGGCCATGGTGTGCACGCGGTAGACCATCTCGTGGCGATAAGGATGCTCGGGATCGACCCGTGCACTGCCGAAATCGGGCTGGTTCGGCGTATCGGGGAACAGCTGCGGTTCGAGCGCGATGCCGTCGCCCATGCGATAAACCTTGCCGCCTTTGCCGCTCACCGTGCCATCGAGGAAGTTGCCAGTGTAGAACTGCACGCCCGGTTCGGTCGACAGCACGTCGAGCACGCGGCCCGAGGCAGGATCGGCCAGCCGCGCGACCAGTTCGGGAGAAGCGGTGCGGCCCTTGTCGATCACCCAGTTATGGTCATAGCCGCGCCCGAGCACGATCTGTTCGTTCGTGCCGTCGCGCAGGCCATCTTCCACCACGCGCGGTTCGCGGAAATCGAACACGGTGCCCGCCACTGACGCAAGTTCGCCGGTGGGGATCAGCCGCTCGTCGACCGGGGTGTAGCGGCTGGCCGGGATCATAAGCCAGTGCTGCATCGCATCGACGGTGGAATCGTGCCCTGCGAGATTGAACAACGCGTGGTTGGTCATGTTGACGATGGTCGCCCGGTCGCTCGTCGCCTCGAACACGATGCCAAGATCGCCGCCATCGTCGAGCGTGTAGGTGACGGTAACCTCAAGCTTGCCCGGATAGCCCTGATCGCCATCTTCGCTCGTCAAAGCCAGCACCAGCCGCGCGACAGGCCCGGATTCAACCGAGACGATCCGCCACATGCGCTTGTCGAAACCCAAAGCGCCGCCGTGCAGCGAGTTGGTCTTGTCATTCTGGATCAGCTGATATCGCCGTCCATCGAGCGAGAAGGCACCATCGGCAATGCGGTTGGCATAGCGGCCCACCGTAACGCCGAAATAGTTGGGATGGGTCTGGTACTTGGTGACGTCATCGTAGCCCAGCGTGATGTCGGCGGGGTTCCCGTCACGATCAGGTGCGGTAAGCGACTGAAGCGTGGCGCCATAGGTCAGCACGCGCGCGGAAACGCCATTGGCATTGGACAGGACAACCGCCTCGACCACGCTGCCATCGGGCATGGTTCCGGCCTCTTCGCGCACCGCGTCTGCGGCCATGGCAGGGCTTGCCACCAGCACGCAGGCAACCGCAAATGTTCCCAAAATTCGCTTCATCTGACCTCTCCCACAAAGGTCGAGCCTGTGCTCGCCCCTATTGCTCTGCTGCGCGCGGAGCAGCCGTTTTGCGGCCCGCTCCGCGCGATATTATCGTCGCTCAGACCAGCCGGTTGACCAGATTTTCGAGCCGCTCCTGCTTGCCCGAACGGTGGCGCGGCGCAAGGTTCTGGGCGACGGCCAGATCAGCCAAATCGGCCAACGAAGTGCCCTCGGCATGCACCTTGCGGCCCAGTTCGCCGTCCCAACCCGCATAGCGCTCGGCGCGGAAGGCATCGATCCGGCCATCCTTGATGATCCGCTCGGCTGCCAGCAGGCCCGCCGCGATCACGTCGACACCGCCGATATGCCCGTGCAGCAAATCATCGGCATCGACCGACTGGCGGCGTACCTTGGCATCGAAGTTGAACCCGCCGGTGGTGAAGCCGCCTGCCCGGATGATCTCGACCATCGCCAGCGTGACTTCCTCGATGGAGTTGGGAAACTGGTCGGTGTCCCAGCCGTTCTGATGATCGCCCCGGTTGGCGTCGATCGAACCGAAAATGCCCAGCGCATTGGCCATGGCGATTTCATGTTCGAAGGTGTGGCCCGACAGCGTGGCGTGATTGGCCTCAATGTTCACGCAGACCTCGTTTTCAAGGCCATAGCGCTTGAGAAAACCGTAAACGGTGGCGGTATCGAAATCGTACTGGTGCTTGGTCGGCTCGTGCGGCTTGGGCTCGATCAGGATCGTGCCGGTGAAGCCGATCTTGTGCTTGTGCTCGACCACGAGGTTGAGGAAGCGGCCGAAGTTATCGAGTTCGCGCGAAAGGTTAGTGTTGAGCAACGTCTCGTAACCCTCGCGGCCGCCCCACAGCACATAGTTAGCCCCGCCCAGCCGGTGCGTCGCATCGAGCGCCGAGCGCACCTGAAGCGCCGCCCAGGCGTAGACTTCGGGATCGGGACTGGTCGCAGCCCCGGCGGCATAGCGCGGATCGGAGAACAGGTTGGCCGTGCCCCACAGCAGCTTGCGGCCCGTCTCGCCTTGCAGCTGTTCAAGATGGTCGACCGCGGTGCCGAAGTTGCGCTGATACTGCGCGACGTCAGCGGCGGGCTCCATCACGTCGACATCGTGGAAGCAGTAGAACGGCAGGTCGAGCTTGCGCACGAAATCGAGCGCGGTGGCGCGCTTCAAAGCGGCGGCTTCGGTGCCGTTGGGGTGGGTCATCCAGGGCCGGTCGAAAGTGCCACCGCCGAACACGTCGGAGCCGGGCCAGCAGAAGGTGTGCCACATGCACACCGCGAAGCGCAGGTGCTCTTCCATGGTCTTGCCCAGCACCATACGTTGCTTGTCGTAGTAGCGGTAGGCGAGTTCGTTGGAGGTCTCCTCGCCCTCGAAGGCGATGACGGGGAACTCGGCGAAATATTCAGGTGCGGCAGACATCAGAGGCCTTTCTTCGGAGTAATGCGGGGGTAGGCGAGCCGGAACGCAGCCTTGCGGGGGCCAAGCTGGTCAATCAGCGCGGCCTCGGGCTCAATCCGGTGAGAAACGGGCGGTTGGGCGAAGATATCGCTCGGGTTGCCGCCATCGACAGCCATCTGCGCCAGCCGGGCAGCGCCCAGCGCCGGGCCGACTTCGCCGCCCTTCAGATAAACGAGCGGCACTTCGAACGCCGCCGAGATAATGCGCCCCCAGTAGCTCGAGCGCGCGCCGCCGCCGATCACCGCCAGCTCGCTGACGCTGGTGCCCGCATCGCGCAGGGCATCGAGCCCGTCGGCGAGCGCAAAGGCAACGCCCTCAAGCACCGCCTGCGCGAGCCGTCCGGCATCGGTATCGTTGTCGAGCCCGAGGAAAGCGCCGCGCACATGGGCATCGTTGTGCGGGGTGCGTTCGCCCGAGAGATAGGGTAGGAACAGCTCGTTGCCGCTGCCCGGCCCGGTATCCTCGGCGCGGGCAAACAGCTCTGCCGCGCCCGAGGCTCCGGTCAGCCGCGCGACCCAGTCGATGCACGAGGCGGCAGACAGGTGAACGCTCATCTGGTGCCACATCCCGGGCAGGCAGTGGCAGAAGGCATGGACAGCGCGCGCCGGGTTGGGCCGGAAGCTCTCGGTGGCAACGAAGATCACCCCTGAAGTGCCGAGCGACAACAGCGCATCGCCCTCGCCCACCACGCCCACGCCGACTGCGCCGGCAGCATTGTCCCCGCCGCCGGCCACAACGGCCACCGCGGGCATCCCCCATAATTCGGCAATCTCGGGGAGCAGTGTGCCGGTAGCCTCGCTGCCCTCGAACAGCGCGGGCATCTGCGCTTTGGTAAGGCCCGTGGCGGCGAGTATCTCGTCGTTCCAGCACCGGTTCGCCACATCGACCCACAAGGTGCCCGCTGCATCGGAAAGGTCGCTCGCCTTGTCGCCAGTCATCCGCAGGCGGACATAGTCCTTGGGCAGCAGCACGCTGGCGATCTGCGCGAACAGCTCGGGCTCGTGCTTGCGCACCCAGGCGAGTTTGGGCGCGGTGAAGCCGGGCATGGCGATATTGCCCGCAATTTCGCGCAGAGCCGGAACGGCTGCCTCCAGCTCGGCGCATTCCTCATGGCTGCGCACGTCGTTCCACAGGATCGCCGGGCGCAGCACCTTGTCGTCTGCGCCGAGCAAGGTCGCGCCGTGCATCTGCCCGGCCAACCCCACCCCGCGCACCGCACGGCGCACCGCCGGATCGATCGCCTGCACCGCCGCCGTGGTCGCGCGCCACCAGCCTTCCGGGTCCTGCTCCGACCAGCCGGGCCGGGGCCGCTGCACACTCAGCGCAGCGGTGCCCTGCCCGGCGACCGCGCCGGTCTCGTCCAGCGCGACGGCCTTGACCCCGGAGGTGCCGATGTCGATCCCGAGGAACATCAGTCGCGGAACGGGTTGATGGTCGGGATCGAACCGTCTTCGTTGAAGGTCAGCTCGGTGACCTTGACGTTGCGAAGGTGGTTTTTGCCGCTCAGCTGCGTATCGTGGTAGAACAGCCACCAGCGGCCATCCCATTCGACAATCGAGTGATGCGAGGTCCAGCCCTGTACCGGCTCAAGGATATGGCCCTGATAGGTGAACGGGCCATAGGGCGTGTCGCCGATGGCATAGTTCACATAGTGCGTGTCGCCGGTCGAATAGGTGAAGTAGTACTTGCCGCCGCGCTTGAAGACCCAGGCCGCCTCGAAGAAGCGCCGGTCATGATCGCCGCCGAGGATAGGGTTGCCTTCCTTATCGACGATCAGCGCCTCGCGCACCGGCTCGGCAAAGCTCTTCATGTCATCGCCCATACGCGCCACGCGCGGCATGATCGCGGGCTGATCGTCCTGGAGCAGATCGGTGTCCGAGCCGTTGGGATCGTAGACGCCGTCCTTCCAGCGCTGCAACTGGCCGCCCCAGATGCCGCCGAAATACATGTAGCTGGTGCCATCGTCGTCGGTGAACACCGCCGGGTCCATCGAGTAACTGCCCTCAATGTAGTTCTCTTCAGGCGTGAACGGCCCCATCGGGTTGTCCGAGGTGGCGACACCGATGCGGAACGCGCCGAGGCCGTTCTTGTCCTTCGATTTGTCGCGTGCGGGGAAATAGAGGTAGTAGGTGCCGTTCTTGTAGGCCGCATCGGGTGCCCACATCTGCTGCGAGGCCCAGGGCACATCGTCCACGTCGAGCGCCACTTCGCCAATCGTTACCGGGCCGCCGATACTGTCCATGCTCAACACGCGGTAGTCGCGCATGGCATACTGGTTGCCGAGGTCGTCATCGGCGATCCCCGCGTCGATATCGTGGCTGGCGTAGATGTAGATCTTGCCGTCGAACACATGGGCCGAGGGGTCGGCGGTGTAGATTTCGGTGACCAGCGGCTGCGCCAGATAGGGTTTGCCGTCAGGCGACAACGGCTCGTCGGCCTTGGCGACAGCGTCCGCATCCTCGGCCTGCTCGCTGCACCCGGCCAAACCCAGACCCAGGGCGAGACTCAGCGCCGCACATGATACCAAACCAATCCGCATCCTTGTTCTCCTCTTTCTGACCAATCTTTGGCCTTGCCTGCTTTGATAGCGCTACCAACGGATTCGGCCAAGCCTCGTTGTGACCTTTTTCTCGCTACCGGGCGGACAGGCCGCAAACATCGGTGCGTGTGCCGCTTTCCGCAATCACCGCAAGCGCGCCCTCGGGCCATTGCTGCCCTGCGACCGCCACGTTACGCTCGGCGATATTGTTGACATAGGCGCTCCAGTCGCCCTGCAACCGACCGGAGTTGTACCAGTTCTCTGTCGCCACATTGTCGGTGGCGGTGCGCCTCGGCTTGATCGAGTCCTGCGAATTGAGATTGAGCCAGACCCCGCCCACACGGTCGATCACGTTCTCGCTCACGCGGACCTCACGCGAACCCTCGTCGAGGTAGATCGCAATGCCGCCGGTGCCCGCCACGTCGTGAACATAGTTGCGCGCGATCAGCGCGCCGGGATCGGCCGAGAGGTGGTAAATCGCGCCGCCATCGGGAAACCACTGCTTCACGTTGCTCACATCGTTGCCGACAATCACCGTGTCGCGCAGGATCGTGGGCGTGTCGTAGACGAGGTTTTCGGGATCGTCGTAGTAAGAACGGTGCCAGCGGAAATATTCGGCGCTGCCGCCCGGATCGTTGATCCCCCAGCCCCAGCCCACGTCGATCCCGTCATAGGGCGTATCGGAAATGGTGTTGTGCGCAATCACCGCCCCGCTTGCATAGGTGACAAGGATCGCCGCCTGCTCCTTGTAGTCGCGCGAGACGCCCGTAAGGCAGTTGTCGGAGATGATAATGTCGCGCAGGCCCATGCGACTGTCGGAGGGATGATGCGCATCGCGGGAAATCCCGCCCGCCATGATCGCGCCGCCCGCCAGATCCTCGAAGCGATTGCCGCGCACCTCGATTGCCTGTGCGGCCAGCCCTACGCCGCTGGCATTGGCCTCCGGATTGTTGCCGATGCCAAGCGCGATCTGGCCTAGCTGCGAGAAAATGTTGCCCTCAAAAACCACGCGCGTTGCCGCCGAAACCTGCACCGCCGCCGGTTGCTGACGCCAGTGGTTGCGCATCCGCTCGAAGGCGGGGCACCCCCAGCTGCAATCGCGGATGGGATCGCCGGGGTATCCGGCCAGATCGCCAGCAATGTAGGCGCCGCTTTGCTGGCTGGCGTATCCTTCCGCGCCCGAAGGTTGCAACCAACTGCTGTGCTGGAACGCGAGGCCCGAGAATTCCAGATCGCGCACCGGCTCGTCTAGCGTTCCGCCGATAGAAAGCAGGCGATCGAGCACCGGCATCTCGACCTTGGCGGCGGCCATGTCCTCGCCCGGCGTGGCGCGGTAGTAAAGCCAGCCTTCCTCGGGATCGGCATACCACTGGCCCGGCTCGCGCATGAAGGCGCGCGAGTTGACGAGGAACAGCCGCGCCACCTCCTGCGAGATCGGGCGAGCCAACGTGTCATAGCCGATCAGGTTGTTGCGCCAGCCGGGTTGCTGCATCTCAATGCGGTCGCCGGTAATGCGCGCCACCATTGCGTGGCGGTGCGTGAACCAACTCATCCCCTCGATCTCGATCCGGTCCTGCTGCGGCAATTCGGCAAGGGTGCGCCAAGCCGGATCAAGCAGCTCCAGCCCCCAGGGCGCAAACCTAACCGCGCTGCGCGGTATCTCGATCCGGGCACGCTGCGCGAGCTTGCCGTTGACGCTGAGCTGGCGCGAATCGGTCCCCGGGGCAATCGGCGCGCGCCAGATGGTGCGGGCGGCATCGAAAAGGGTCCAGCCGCTCACCGTAACGGCACCTGACAACACCGGAAAAGCCCCCGGCTCGCCGACCCAGCGCACCACATGGCCGTTGCGCCCGCCATCTTCGGGGGCAAACCGCAGCGGCTCGGCAAGGCGATAGGTGCCTGCCGCAAGGCTCACCGTCACATCGTGCGACAGGTTCAGCGTCCGCACCAGCTGCTGCGCGCGGGCAAGGCTGGCGACCGGATGGGCAGGCGATCCGTCGCCCGCATCGTCACCCTCGGGCGAGACATGGAGCACGACGGGCTCCCCTTCGGGGCGAATCGGAATCACGATCGACAGGTGTGCATCAGGATCGCGCGGCGCGGGCTCGTAGACCGGCAAATCGGGCCAGTCGCCACCCGCATGCACCTGCGCCACCGCCGGGCCGGACATGATCAGCAGCAGGGCCGCAAGTCGGTACATTTCGCCTCCTCCCTCGCCACCTGTCAGTTTGCTCAGCAGGTGGCTTGACGAAGCCATCATGCCTCTACTACTCCTACAAATGCAAGGGGGCTTCCCCGCCGGTGCAAGCGCGCCATCATCAAAAAACAATGCAAGGGGATTGCCATGAACACCTTCAGCCGCCTGTCCGCATTCGCGCTCCTGCTCTCTGCGAGCGCCATGCCACTCGCCGCGCAGGAATCTGCGAGCGCTATCATCCACGCCGATCAGCCCGGCCCGGTGGTGCAACCCGAAGTGTTCGGCCAGTTCATGGAGCACCTCGGCACCGGCATCTATGGCGGGGTCTGGGTGGGCGAGGATTCGCCGATCCCCAATGACGCGGGCTACCGCACCGATGTGCTCGAAGCCCTGCGCGCGATCGAGGTGCCGATGGTGCGCTGGCCCGGCGGCTGCTTTGCCGACGAATACCACTGGCGCGACGGCATCGGCCCGCGCGAGGATCGCCCGGTCAAGATCAACACCAATTGGGGCGGCGTGAACGAGGACAACAGCTTCGGCACGCACGAATTCATGGGCTTTGCCCAGCGGCTTGGCGCGGAGACCTATGTTTCGGCCAATGTCGGCAGCGGCACCCCGGCGGAAACCTCGCAGTGGGTCGAATATATGACCGCCGCCGCAGGCACCACGATGCTCGCCCGCGAACGCGAGGCCAACGGCCACCGCGAGGCTTACAAGGTCGATTACCTCGGCATCGGCAACGAGCTGTGGGGCTGCGGCGGCAACATGCGCGCCGAATATGCCTCTGATCTCACCAACCGCTTCGCCGCCTTCGCCAAGAGCGGCAATGGCCCGATGCTGAAGATCGCCGCCGGTCCCTCGGACGCCAATTACGAGTGGACCGACACGATGATGCGGATTTCGGGCAAGTACATCGATGGCCTTGCGCTCCACTACTATACGCGCCCGCGTGCCGAGGTGTGGGAAGACAAGGGCCCGGCGCTTGGCTTCCCCGAGGCCGAGTGGGCTTCCACCCTCGCCAACACGCTGGAAATGGACGAGTATATCACCCGCCATTCGGCAATCATGGACGTCCACGATCCTGAACGCCGGGTAATGCTGGCGGTCGACGAATGGGGCACCTGGTACGATCCCGCGCCCGGCTCCAACCCCGGCTTCCTGCAGCAGCAGAACAGCCTGCGCGATGCGATGGTAGCGGCGCTCAACATCAACATCTTCACCAAGCACGCCGAGCGGGTGCGCATGGCCGCCATCGCGCAGATGGTGAACGTGCTTCAGGCCATGCTGCTGACCGACGGCCCACGCATGGTGAAGACGCCGACCTACCACGTGTTCGATCTCTATGTGCCCTGGCAGGGTGCGACCAGCCTGCCGGTCGAACTGGAAACGCCCGACTATAGCCATGGCGACATCTCCATCCCCGCGATCAGCGTCTCCGCCGTGCGCGATACCGAAGGCGGGGTGCATGTGGCGCTGGTGAACGTCGATCCCAATCAGGCGCATCCGGTCAGCATCCGGCTCGACGGGGTGGAGGCGCGCTCGGCCACCGGGCGGGTGATTACCGCCGATGCGATGGACGCACACAACACCTTTGACCGGCCCGAGGTGGTCGCACCGCAAGAGTTCTCGGGCGCACGGGTATCGGGCGGCACGCTGACCGCAACGTTGCCCGCAAAATCGGTGGTCGTGCTGCAACTTCGCTGAGGCGGAGCGATGCGCGACTTCCCGCTATCGCGGCGCTCGCTCATAATGGGCAGCGCCGCGCTGGCCGCCGCTCCGGCGATGGTGCGCGCCAGTGGCCCGGCGGGAGCGCCGGGCGCACCGTCGCAGCTGTGGTATCGACAACCGGCCAGCACCTGGGTCGAGGCGCTGCCGGTGGGCAACGGCCGCCTCGGCGCGATGATCTATGGCGGCATCGCGCGCGAGCGGCTACAACTCAACGAGGATACCCTGTGGACCGGCGGGCCTTATGACCCGGTCAATCCCGAGGCGCGCGGCGCGCTGGACGAGGTTCGTCGCCTGATCGCCGAACAGCGCTATGCCGAGGCGGAAGCGCTAGCCGATGCGAAGCTGATCGGCAGGCCTGCTACCCAGATGGCCTACCAGAACTTCGGCGAGCTTGCGGTCAGCTTCCCCGGGCTTGAGACCTCGGCACCTGACGGATACCGCCGCTCGCTTGACCTCGACAGCGCGCTCGCCCGCACCGAGGCAACCATCGGCGGCGTCGCCCACGAGCGCGAGGTCTTCGTATCGCCGCAAGCGCAGGTGATCGCGTTCCGGATGCGCGCCGCAGCGCCCTTTGCCGCCGACATCGAGCTTACCAGTCAGCAACCGACCAGTGCGGTGACCACCACTGGGGCAAGCCTGCTGCTCACCGGGCGCAACGCAGGCCGTGCCGGAATTGCGCCAGCGCTGCGGCTGGCCGGGCGCGCGCTGGTGGAAAGCGATGGCGCGATCCAGTCCGACGGTGTGCGCCTGCGCGTAACCAAGGCGCGCGAGATCGTCGTCTATGTGGCGCTGGCCACCAGCTTCCGCCGCTTCGACGACACCAGCGGCGACCCGCAAGCCGAGGTGGCCGCTGCCATCGAAGGAGCATCCCGGCTGGGCTACAACACGCTGCGCGATCAGGCCGTATCCGCGCACCGCGAGATGTTCCGGCGCGTGCAGCTGGACCTTGGCACCACGCCGCGCGCGGCGCTGCCCACCGACCAGCGCATCGCCGCCGACGATCTCTCAGCCGACCCGGCGCTGGCAAAGCTCTACTTCGACTATGGCCGCTATCTGCTGATCGCCTCGTCGCTGCCCGGCTCGCAGCCGGCCAACCTGCAAGGCATCTGGAACGATGATAACAACCCTCCGTGGCAATCGAAATACACGGTCAATATCAACACCGAGATGAACTACTGGGCCGCCGAGCCCACGGCGCTGGCCGAATGCACCGAGCCGCTGCTGCGAGTGATCGAGGAGCTCGCGATCACCGGCGCGCGAACAGCACGTGAAATGTACGGCGCACGTGGTTGGGTCTGCCACCACAACACCGACCTGTGGCGCGCCACCGCCCCCATTGACGGGGCGCAGTGGGGCCTATGGCCTACGGGCGGCGCATGGCTGTGCACGCACCTGTGGGACCGATGGGACTATGGCCGAGACCGCGCGTTCCTCGCCCGCGCCTTTCCGCTGATGCGCGGCGCGGCACAGTTCTTCCTCGATACCCTGCAAGTGGACCCGGCCACTGGCGAGCTGGTCACCAGCCCATCGATCTCACCGGAGAACCGGCATCCTGAGGGCGCAGCAGTGGCGGCAGGCCCGGCGATGGACCGCCAGATCCTGCGCGATCTGTTCCGCCAGACCGCCGAGGCCGCTGCCATTCTCGGAATCGAACCGGGTTTCGCCGCCGAACTCAATGTCGCTCGCAGCCGCCTCGCGCCCGACCGGATCGGCGCTCAGGGCCAAATGCAGGAATGGCTCGAGGATTGGGATGCCGCAGCCCCCGAGCCCGATCATCGCCACGTGTCGCACCTCTATGCGCTGTTTCCCGGCAGCGAGATCGACCTTGCGGCCACCCCCGAACTTGCCGCCGCAGCGCGCCGTTCGCTCGATCTGCGCGGCGATCGTTCGACCGGGTGGGCCACCGCATGGCGGATCAACCTGCGCGCGCACCTGCGTCAGCCGGAGCAGGCACACGCTGCGCTGGCCTTCCTGCTCGGGCCGGGCCGGGCCTACCCCAACCTGTTCGACGCGCATCCGCCGTTCCAGATAGACGGCAACTTCGGTGGCACTCGGGCCATTGCCGAGATGCTGCTGCAAAGCCGGGGCAACCGGCTGCTGTTGCTCCCCGCCCTGCCCGCCCACTGGCCCGAAGGTTCGGTAAGCGGGCTGCGGGCACGGGGAAATCTCGAAGTGTCCCTGACATGGCGCGACGGGCGCTTGCTCGAAGCGCAGCTTTCCTCCCCCATCGGCGGGAAGTGGCAAGTTGGTTGCGGCGCTGGGGCGGCCATATCGAAGCCGCTGCGCGAGATCGTACTTGAAGCGGGCCAGACGGTACGGATTATGGGCGCAGACCTGAGCCGACCGCTCCAGCCCTAGCGCCAAGCCTCTAAAGGCCGGTCAAGCCTGCCGATTGCGAATCGCCCGCTTCGGTTCCCCGCGCCGCCATCACGACTTTCGTGTCTTCGAGCGCCAACTCGACCAGAACACGCATTGCCGAGGCCGCAGCATCTGCGTCGCCCTCGGCAATCGCATCAAGCACACGGGCATGGTCGGGAATTGGATCGCGCGGCAATTTGCGGTTCCGCTGCTTGTAGATCGTGGTCAGCGAAACGGCCGAACCGATCGACGCACTGATCGCGATGAGTGCATCGTTCATCGTCGCCTGCAGCAAGGCATCGTGAAATTCGCGATCTGCGGCGCGCCCCTCTTCGGTGGCGAGCGAATGCCGTCGCATGAGGCCAAGCGCTTCGCGCATCTGCTTGAGCTGAGCGGCGGTGCGGCGCTGGGCAGCGAAGGCCGCAGCGGCCGGTTCGATCACCAGACGCAGCTCGAACAGGCTGCGCACTAAGCGCGCATCGGGCTCTCCGGCAAAGGCCCAGGACAGCACTTCGGGGTCGAGCAGGTTCCAGCGTTCGCGCGGCAGCACCTTGGTGCCGGTCTTCGGGCGGCTTTCGACCAATCCCTTGGCGGCCAGCACCTGCATCGCCTCACGATAGGCGCCGCGCGAAACTTCCAGTTCCTCGGCCGCCGCCACTTCGCCCGGCAAGACGTCGCCGGGTGCATAGTCACCGGCCATGATGGAGATGCCAAGTTTGTTCGCAACCGCTCCGCGCAGGCGACGGCCCGGGCCACGCACGTTGTGCCCTGCGTTATCGCCTGTCGCGTCTTTCCGCCCGCTTTCCATCACGTCCATGCCTCCGGTGAAGGCCAAGGCGATCAACAAGTCAACAGCCGGTCAGCAAGGGCCAAACTGCGCAAGGCTTCACACTGGCATCATCGCATGCTCGCGGATGCGGTTCAGCAAGTCGCGATGCCGCGGCAGCCCTTGCATCAGGCGCTCGGTCTGCTGACGGTTTTCGCGCATCGCCCGAACGGCCATATCGCGCTCGCGCTGGTCCTCACCGGGCGGCAGCTCGGTGCGCCATTGCATCCCGTAGAGCACATATTGGTAGCTCGCCGAGGGAAAAACCTCTTCCGCCCGGTCGAACTCGTCATGCAGCCACGGCGGCTGATACCGCCACAGCTCCATCAGACCCAGCAGCCGATCCGGGATCGTTTCGGGCCGCAGGTTGTCGCGCCAGAACTCGGTATCGGTGCGCTTGGTCAACGCATAGTGCAGCTTGAGGAAGTCGATGATCCGGCCCCAGCGGTAATGGGTCGTCTCGTTATAGCGGCGCGCGATAACGTCCATCACCGCCCGGTTCGGCGGCATCTGTTCGGCAATCATCTTGGCCGAAAGCTCGATCAGCACGATCGCAGAGGCCTCCAGCGGCTCAAGAAAGCCCGCTGCAAGGCCGACCGCGACGACATTGCGCTTCCAGAACGTCTCGCGGTGACCCGAACGGATCGGAATCTTCCGCACGGTCAGGCTATCGGCGGCAGGCCCGATATAGGCGCGCAGCTCGCGCTCGGCCTCTTCGGCGCTGATGTGGTTGCTGGAAAAGACATGACCCACGCCGCGCCGCGTGGGCAGGCCGATATCCCAGATCCAGCCTGCCGACTGCGCAGTCGAAATGGTGTGGCTGGCGATAGGGGCGTCCGGGTCCGCATAAGGCACCTGCACCGCCAGCGCGGTGTCGCAGAACAGCACATCGTTGCAGTCCCGGAACGGAACCTGCATCGCCCCCTCGATCAGCAGCGCCTTGAACCCGGTGCAGTCGACAAACAGGTCGCCGGTGATCTCGCCTGCCTGCTGGGTCTGGATCGCACGAACATCGCCACTTTCAGTGACGTCGACACTGGTGACGTCTGCGAGCACATGGCGCACACCGAGCTTTTCGCAGCAATGGCGCTGCAGAAACTGCGAGAATTTGCCCGCATCGAGATGGTAGGCGTAGTTCGCCAGGCTTTCGAATTCGGGGGTCGCAATCGTCTTGGGCGCGAGGCCCGCATCGCAAATCCGGCCTTGCGGCGTGACCGCGTCGCAGAAGGTGGCGGTGCCGTCAGCCTGCCAGTGCGGCACGAGATTGAGCCGCGCAAAGCCCTGCGGCAGCATGAGCGGGTGGTAATAGCCCTCGTCGGGCTCGCCGGTGGTCCAGCGGTTGAACCGCGCACCTTGCTTGAAAGCGGCATCGCATTCGCGCAGGAAATCGGTTTCGGAAAAGCCGATGCCGCGCAGAGTATTGCGCAGCGTCGGCCAGGTGCCCTCGCCCACGCCAATGATCGGCACATTGGGCGATTCCACCAGTGTGACGGTGAAGCCATGCTTCATCCGGGCCTGATGCCGGGCTGCGATCACCCCTGCCGTCAGCCAGCCGGCCGTGCCTCCGCCGACAATGACAATATGCTTAACCTGTTTCATTTCGCCATTTCATCGCGAAAAGAGGCGGGGCGCAATCGAATTGCGCCCCGCGCCAGTGGGAGGCTATCAGTAGCGGAAGCGCATACCCAGCGAGTAGCGCCGACCGTAGTCGAACACGTCGAGCAGCTGGTTCGAATAGCGACCATGCGTGCTCTGCTGGTTTCCGTTCACGTTCAGCACTTCGGCAAAGACGCTCAGCGCGTCGGTGATGTCGTAGCTCGAGGTCAGGTCGATCTGGAAGCTCTCATCAACGAAGGTCGGCTCGGAACCGAAGGCACCGGTGTTCTGGTTCTGGCCGAACTGCAGCAGATACTCGTCACGCCAGTTGAGCGCGGCGCGGATCTGGAAGCCGTTCTTGTCGTAGAAGCCGACGAAGTTGGCCGAGTTGGCAAGCCCCGTCACCGCAAAGCCCGTCTGCGAGATATTGCTATCGTCGTAGGGACGGTTCGTTTCCACGAGCGTCGCATTGGCCTGGAAGCCGAAGCCGCTATCGCCGAACACGTGCTGCAGCGCGACTTCCACGCCCTTCACAGTCGCATCCGGGCCGTTCACCTGCTGGGTGACCGAGAACACCGCTGGCTGGCCGGTAGTCGGGTCGATCACGCCGTTGATCGCCTGCCTGGTCACGCCGCCAACGATGAAGTTGGACACGTTCTTGAGGAAGGCATTCACAGCGAAATAGGAGTTACGCTGGTAGTACCATTCCGCCGCCAGATCGAAGTTGTCGGCAAGATAAGGCTTGAGCGCCGGATTGCCGCCCGATGCGCTGAGCGCACCCACACGCTGCCCGGTGCCGACGTTAAGCTGCGGATAGAGCAGGTTTAGTGTCGGCCTGGTGATCGTGCGCGAAGCGCTGAAGCGGACCTGGAAGTCAGGCGTGATTTCCAGACGCGTATCGAGGCTCGGCAACAGGTAGTTGTACGTCGTCGAACCGGTCAGCGGCTGTGCATCCGACAGAACAACAGTCAGCAGGGTCGGGTCGGCCGTGCTGGTCGTGATCGAGAGCGGCACCCGGCCGTTGCCATTGGCGACGATCTTGGTGTGCTCGTTGCGCATACCGGCAGAGACGTGGAACGGCATCCCGCCAATCTCGGTATCAAACGTGGTGCGCAAGTAGAGCGCCCAGGTGTTCTCCTTGATGTCGCGGATTGAGCCGGTGTCCAACGCCTCCGTGAACTCGCCGGTAAAGTTCCCGCCGCAGCAGCCTGCGTTGTAGCCTGGAATAGTGCTGGTCTGCGGGTTGCCGAGGCCAGTCAGGAAGTCCTGATACGCCTCGGGGCTGTACACGAAGATGGATGGCGGCAGGTTGCCTTCGAAGCCCGGAATGAACCCGTCGAGGCTGATCGAGCCCTCATAAAGCGAGGCTGGCAGCGGATTGATACCCGAGCCCTGGCCCGACGGGCCGCCATAACCGGCATAGGCCTGCCAGAAGTTGTTGGTGAAGGTGCTGTAGTTCGCGAAGTTGAACTTGTCTTCGTAGTACTGGCCGCCGAACTGGATCGTGAGGTCGTCCTGCTCCCACTTGCCGCCAGCGCGCACTTGCCACAGTTCATCGCGGTTGCGCTGGGTCTGGTTGACCGTCACGTGCGAGCCGATCACGCTGGTGTCAGCCCAGCTGCCTGCAACTCCGGCGGGGCCGAAGTTCGAGATCGAGGGGAAGGCACCACTGCTGTCGCCATCGACCTGGAACCGCACCGCCGAACCGAGCGCACCGCCGTAGCCGATGTCACCGTTCATGCTGCCGATCACATCACCGGGATTGAGCTTGCTCACCGCATAGGCGCCGTCCACCTCGAAGCTGAGGTTGTCGCTCGCTTCCAGCTCGATGTTAAGGCCGGTCTGGTTGGTTTCGAGGATCTGGCGGTTCAGCGCCGCGGTGAAGTCGGTCGGCGTGCCAGCCTGCACGAAGTCGACCACCGTGCCGTTCTCGTCAAGCGTGACATCGCGCAGCGAGCCCTGGTTGAACCACATGCCGAAGGCATAGTTGTTCGAGGTCACTTCCTGCCGCGAATAGTTGTTGTCGAGCGTCACCATGGAGCCGTCTGACGGCTGCCACTGAAGGGCAAGGCGAGCATCGATACGCTCGTCTTCGACGCGCTGCTGCTCGGCACCGTACTGCTGCGGGAACCAGCCTGGGATGCTCCGCAGATCGGAAGCGGGGATCGGCGGCGTGGCCGGATCGGTATCCTCGGTTCGCGGGTTGCAGGTCGCAGCCGTGCTGCCCGCCAGCTGACAAGGGGCGAAGGTGTTGCCCGGCCACCCGCTCACATAGACGCGGTTGGTGTCGGTCTTGCGCTGCGTGTAGATGAAGTCGGCCAGCACGCCGAAGGTATCGCCGAAGGTGTTGCTGATCAGCAGACCCGCAGTCGGCGCGATCTCGCCCGAGCGGTCCTGGATCGAGCCCGAAGCCGTCACTGCGGCGCGGAAGCCGGGCCGGTCGAACGGATTGGGGAACTGGATATCGACAGTCGCACCGATCGACGAGGACGACAGCGAAACGTCAGGCGTCTTCATCACGGCCAGAGCGCCGATGAAGTCCACACCCACGGTCGAGAAGTCGATCTGGCGACCGCCGGTCGCGGTCGAGATGCGACGGCCATC
Source organism: Erythrobacter sp. (assembly GCA_027311945.1). Taxonomy (GTDB): domain Bacteria; phylum Pseudomonadota; class Alphaproteobacteria; order Sphingomonadales; family Sphingomonadaceae; genus Alteraurantiacibacter. The sequence continues at coordinate 35,347 of DAICXZ010000006.1, read as the reverse complement.
GTAAAGGGTGGTGTTGAAGTCACCGCCGAAACCGCGAACGGTGATGCCGGTGGCTTCACCGCGCGCACCGCTGCGCTGGATCGACACACCGGGCAGGCGCTGCAGTGAAGCGGCCACGTTCGAATCGGGGAACTTGCCGATGTCTTCGGACGAAATCACGTCCATGACGCCCGCCGCATCGCGCTTTTCATCGAGGTTGCGCTGGAGCGAGCCGCGCAGGCCCGTCACCACGATGGTGTCGCTCGTCTCCGCACCGGCATCCTGAGCCAGCGCGGGCGACGCGCAGGTGAGGGCAAGCACACTCGTCGCGCAGCCCAACACGATTCTGTTACCGCTACCATTTTTGCGGAAACGAGGACCAAAACCGATCGCTTTCATTTCAAATCATCCCCTCATAACGTCGCTCTACGGCGTTTCGAAAACCCGGGTGGACATGTGCTGCTGATGAGCTTTTGCTCGCAGCATCTCGCACCAAGATCACCTGATCATAAAACCAATCCAAACAATTGCAACATTTGTCGGAGTTAATTTTGCTGCTAGGTCCCTATCCGGGAGACCAAGCGCAATGCCGCCAACGTACGATTCCTGGCACAAAGGCCAGAGAGTTCCTACGCTCGGCGCGCTGAAAAAGGAGAAATGGGACAGTGGGTGACCTGGTATTTCTGGATAGGCAAAGCCACGCCAGCCTGCGGGTAAACACCGCAAATGCAAACGGTCGGCACTTCGTTCAGCTGGTGGCGAGCGAATTTCCACAAGCTGCTTGCGAATTTCCGATTCTCTTCACCAAACATCCTGAGACCGGCGGCTTTTATCCCGGCGCTGTCATGGGGCTCGCAGCTGGCGAAAACCTGTGTGCCAATGATGGAGCCTTGCCCGGATACCGTCCCGCCGATCTCGTTCGCCAAGGATTCTATCTGGTTGAAGAACGCATCGCCCTCGACCCTGACGACCCTGTGTTTTCCGGAAACGGCCAGCCCCTGTTCGACGAACGCGGCGAGCCAACTCACACTCTGCGCGCGGTCCAGCAGGCCATGCACCAGCTTTCTCATGGCCTTCGCGAGACCGAAGCCGTGGTTGGCCGACTTGTCGAACATCGGCTGCTTGAGCCAATCGATATTTCGCTCGATTTCGACGATGGCTCGCACCTGCGCCTCGATGGTCTCTATTCGATCAGCCTCGATGCCCTGCACGCGCTCGACGATGCAGCGGCGCTTGCCCTGTTCCGGCATGGCGACCTTCAGATTGCCTATTTGCAGTCGGCCTCTGTCCGTCACATCAAGACCCTCGCCCATCGCCGGAACGAGCGCCTCTTCGCAGCCTCATGATGCCGTTCCAGGCACCTCTTCGGGACAGCGAGTCGCTGGCCACCCCGGAGGCGTTCCGGGCCGATGTCATGCAGCAATGCCAGCCGCGCCTGCTTCCCGGTGCAGTGCGCGACTGGCCTTTGCTGGCCGAGGGAGGCGAAAGTGTGCTCGCCCAATTGCGCCGCCACGACAGCGGGCGAACGGCCGAAATGTTCGTGGGCAGCGCGGAAATCGGTCAGCGCTATTATTATGACGACGACCTCACGCAGTTCAATTTCGCCCGCGAGACGGTCGCCCTTACAGAGGCGCTCGACCGCATGGAGGCCTCCGCCGGGGTAGAAGGAGCCGACACGCTCTATCTCGGCTCGCTGCCAGCGGAAAACCACTTCCCCGGAATGGTCAGCCTGGTGCCGACCCCCTTCGTACCGTCGACGGTGCTGCCGCGCTTCTGGATCGGCCACGGCTCGCAGGTCGCTTGCCATTACGACACGCAGGACAATGTGGCCTGTGTCGCCATGGGGAGGCGGCGCTTCACGCTCTATCCTCCCGAGGCGATTGCCGATCTCTATGTCGGCCCGATCGATTTCACGATGGCCGGGCAACCCGTCGGCCTCGCGGTCGATTCGGCTCGGGGCGATCCGCGCTATCCGCGCTTCGAAGCGATCCGTGGTCGCGCGCTGGTCTTCGAACTGGAGCCGGGCGACGCGCTCTATGTCCCGAAATTGTGGTGGCACAAGGTGGAGGCGCTCGATTCGCTGAACGTGCTGGTCAACTTCTGGTGGGACGGTTTCTCGCCTGCCGCAGACCCGCCCTACGCCGCGCTACTGCTGTCGATGATCGCCATTGCCGAGCGCCCCGCAGCCGAACGCGCGGCGTGGAGGGCATTCTTCGACCATTACGTGTTCCGACCGGAGGGGCACCCCCTCGCCTTCCTGCCCGAGGAAAAGCGCGGTCTGCTGGGCTCATTCGCCGATGGGGCCTATCAACGCATCCGGATGGCGGCGATGCGAATGCTACGCGGGCAATAGCGCGGCGCAATGCAGCTTCAACCCCTACAATAAAATCACGAATTTCCGCAGAATTTTGCGGCAATACCGCAAACGCGTTGGTTTTCTCGCCTTTGCAAACAGCCCCTTTCGCAATTCCCGGTTGCCCAATCGTTATTTGTAGGATTAATTATAGATAGCGCTACCAATGATGCGAGACTCGCCGAGACGAGCCCGCAAGTTGCCACGAGGCGCAGAGAGAGGAACCTGTCATGAACTACCGCTCAATCCTGCTTGCGGCTGCTCTTGCCACCGCCAGCTTTTCCGCCTCGGCGCAAGACGATGTGATGCGCCCGATTGCGACGCCCGCCCAACCCACGGCCATTGCGCTGAACACCGGCCCCCTGCCCGGAGCCACCGTCAGCGAATCGTGGCACCAGCAATATGGCAGCCAGTTTGCCCGCAACGTCACCGAGGCGACGTTGACCCCGTTCCTCCCCGATCCGGCGAAGGCCACCGGAGCGGCCGCCATCGTGACACCGGGCGGAGGGTTCCGCTCGCTGTCGATGGAAAACGAAGGCTGGGACGTTGCCCGTGCGCTGGCCGAGCGGGGCGTGGCCGCCTTCGTGCTCAAGTACCGGCTCAACCAGACCCCGGCCGATCTCGAAGAGTTCGCCCGCCCCACGCCCATGCCTGCTGGCGCGCAGCGCCCGGCACGCCCGTCCCCGGCCGAAATGGCGCGCTCGATCGAACCAATGATCGCCGATTCGCGCGCAGCCTTTGCGCTGATCCGCGCGCGGGCGGACGAATGGAATATCGATCCCGACCGCATCGGCATGATCGGCTTCTCCGCCGGCGCCATGCTGACGATGGCGACGGAAGCCGCCGCAGAAGATGCCGACCCGGCTTTCCTGGGTGACATCTATGGCCCGATGGCAGCCACCGAAGTCGCGCCCGACGCACCGCCACTGTTCGTGGCCATCGCCGCCGACGATCCCGTGATCGCCGCCGCCGACTTCGGCCTCGTCAAAAGCTGGCAGGAAGCAGGCCGCCCGGTCGAATTCCACTATTACGAGCAAGGCGGCCACGGCTTCGGGATGTACCCCAAGACCACCACCAGCACTGGCTGGTTCGAGGCCTTCGCCAGCTGGCTCACCATGCATGGCTTCATGGCCGCGCAATAACCCGCCCAGCAACGATCCGAGGATATTGCGATGACCAAGACATGGACCGCCGCCAGCGCTGTGACTGCCGCGCTGGCGCTGTGGGCGGTGAACGCTGACGCGCGCGAACCGGGCCAGTACCCGCCGCTGAGCGACTACTTCAGCCCCGCAGCACCGGCCCCGACCGCGCCCGATGCCGATGGGTTCATCACCCGCTGGCTGTTACTCGAACCGATCAGCAAGCCCAACCCCACCAACACCGTTTTCACCCGCAGCTACGTGCGTGAGGAACTGTCGCCTGCAACCTATCCGGGTGACTTCGCCAAGGTGGAGAGCGACGGGCAGCGCGTGAACGGGCTGCAATGGCACGCGCTCGATTCGCGGTTGTGGGACGTAAAGCTGTTCAACTTCGCCCAGGCGCTCGACAAGCCGAAGTATGGCGTCGTATTCTGGGCGGTCACGGTGATCGACGTGCCGGAGGAGATGGCCGGGGTGCGCCTTGCCGTCGGCTCCAACTCCGCCTCGCGCTGGTGGCTGAATGGCGAGGAAGTGGCCGGGCTCTATGACGACCGGCGCATGGTGATGGACGATGTCCTGTCCGACCGCCTGACCCTGAAGGCGGGGCGCAATGTCATCCGCGGCGCAATCATCAACGGCCCCGGTCTGAGCGACTTCTGCCTGCGCTTCCTCGATGCGGACGGTCAGCCGATCCGCAACCTTGCCATCGACATCAAGTGAGGCCCGCCATGCCCAAGCACACCTTGCTTACAAAACTTTCGCTTGCCCCCTTGGCCGCCTCGCTGCTGGCCTTCGCCGCGCCTGCTTCAGCGCAGCTCGCCGGGGACGTGTTCATCCACGATCCCTCCACCCTCACCTACTCGGACGGCAAGTGGTACACCTTCGGCACCCGCGGCGGCGGCTTGAGTTCGGAGGACGGCTGGACCTGGGAAGACGGCGCGGTGCGCCCCGGCGGCGGGGTGGCGCCCGACACGATCAAGATTGGCGACCGCTATTACGTGTCCTGGGCCGTGGGCGGCGGCGGCATGTCGGGCGGCCACGCCAGCGACGTGAAGATCATGTGGACCAGGTCGCTCGATCCCAATTCGCCCGACTTCGAATTCCACGAGATCGGCACCATCGCCTCCAGCGACGGCTATGAAAACCACGACGCTATCGACCCCGCCTTCCTCTATCAGGACGGGCGCCTGTGGCTGAGCTACGGCACCTATTTCGGCTCGATCCGCATGATCGAACTCGATCCGGCCACGGGCTTGCGCCTGGCGGGCAACGAGCCGGTCGAGATCGCCATCGACATGGAAGCGACCGCGCTGATGTACCGCGATGGCTGGTACTACCTGCTCGGCACCCACGGAACCTGCTGCGACGGGCCGAACTCCACCTACAACATCCGCGTCGGGCGTTCGCGGTCGCCCACCGGCCCCTATGTCGACAATATGGGCCAGCCGCTGCTGCGCGGTGGCGGCAAGCTGGTCGCCACATCGCATGACCGGATGATCGGCGCCGGGCACTTCGGCCTGATCGACCTTGGCGACGATATCCAGAAGTTCTCTCTCCACTACGAGGCCGACATGGAACGCTCGGGCCGCAGCGTGCTGGCGATCGAGCCGCTGCTCTGGCGCGACGGCTGGCCCGTGGCGGGCGAGAATGTCCGCCCCGGCACCTATCAGATCCAGTCGCAGCGCAGCGGCAACGCGCTGCAATTGCAGACCGACTTCGTGCGCATCCCGTTCGATGCCCGCGCCGCCTGGATGGCAGGCCCGGACGCCCCCATTGTGACCGTCCCGGCGCAGACGCTGCCCGATGTCGAAGCCGGTTGGGCGGACGGGCCGGTGCGGGTGGACCTGTCAGCCTATATGGTGCGGCCCAACCAGCACTGGACGATCACGCCCGCGCCCGAGGCGGGCGGCTGGTTCGGCGCGCCCTATTACCGCATCACCGTCGAGGGCACCGAGCGGACGCTGGCTGCCACCGACAACCGCGAGGTTGCCGCCATGCCCGCCGCTGCGGACGATGACAGTCAGTTATGGCGCATCGACCAGCTGATCGACGGCACCTATCGCATCACGCCCAAGCGCTATGCTGACGAAGGGCTGGCGATGGTCGCCATCGGCACCAGCACCCCGTCGCTCGTGCCCTTCGACGCGGGCAGCGATGCAGGCCGCTGGCAGTTCAAGCTGCCCTAGCAGCATTCACCAGAGCGCATTGGCGCAAGGGAGCAAAGAGATGAACGGATACAGAGGCCTCCTTCTCGCAGGAGCAGCCATGCTTATGGCGGCGGCAACGCCAGCGCTGCACGCGCAGGAAAGTGCCCGCGCCGCGCTCGAACTGAACGAGGCCGAGTACTTCGCCGCCGACGGTGCCGAGGTGCTGGTGTTCTCGAACTGGTACGATGGACTGTTTGCCGATTCCAAGATCAGCGGGGTCGAGATCATCCAGCGCGGCGAGCGCATCGCCACCAACGGCGATGTGCGCCTTTCTGCAACGCCGGGCCAGTGGGACCCGATCGGGCGCATGATCGAGCGCGTGGTGGACCCGGCAACCGGCAAGGTCACGGTGACGCTCGAATATCCGGACAACGGCTTTACCTACAAGATCGAGGCGCGGCGGGCGGGCGACAGCGTTCAGCTTGCCGTGGTGCTGGATCAGCCGCTGCCCGAGGCGCTGGCGGGCAGGGCCGGGCTGAACCTTGAATTCCTGCCTTCCAGCTACTTCCGCCAGAGCTACTTCGCCGATGGCGTACCCGGTGCTTTCCCCCGCTCCCCGGCGGGCGACATGGAGACGACGCCCGAACGCAACGCCGCCAGCGGGCGCGACTTCGGCCCCGGCGCCGAGCCGCTGCCGATGGCCCGCGCGCGCGATCTGGTGCTGGCGCCCGAAGATCCCGCCGCCAGGGTCCGGATCGCCGCTCGCGAGGGTGAAGTGGCGCTCTACGACGGGCGCAATCAGGCGCAGAACGGCTGGTTCGTGGTGCGCGGCCTGATCCCCTCCGGGCGCACCGGGCGGGTCGTCGAATGGACGCTCACCCCCGCTGTCACGCCGGGCTGGCGGCGCGAACCGGTGATCGGCCATTCGCAGGTCGGCTATGTCCCCAGCCAAGCCAAGCGCGCGGTGATCGAACTCGATCGGGCCGACACCAGTGGCGGTGAAGCACAATTGCTGCGCATCGCGCCCGATGGCTCCGAAAGCGTGGTGCTCGCAGGCACGCCCGAGAACTGGGGCGACTATCTGCGCTATTCCTATGCCACGTTCGATTTCAGCGCGGTGCGCGAACCGGGTCTCTACGCGCTCAGCTATCGCGGCCAGCGCACCGCCCCGTTCCGCATCGCCGCCGATGTTTACGAGCAGGCATGGCATCCGGGCATGGACGTCTACATGCCGGTGCAGATGGACCACATGCTGGTGAACGAGGCTTACCGCGTCTGGCACGGCGATTCGCATCGCGACGACGCGCGGCAGGCTCCGCTCGATCACGAGCATATCGACCTTTACCGGCAAGGCCCCACCACCGACACAAGGTTCGAACCCGGCGAACATATCCCCGGCCTCGATGTCGGCGGCTGGCTCGACGCGGGCGACTTCGACATCCGCACCCAGACGCAATATGCGGTGGTGCGCGAGCTGGCCCATATCTGGGACAATTTCCGCCCCACACGCGACCAGACGCTGGTCGACCACCAGCTGCGCCGGGTCGAGATGCACGTGCCCGATGGCCAGCCCGACATCCAGCAGCAGATCGCCCACGGCGTGCTCTATCTCACCTCGATGTACGACGCGGTCGGCCATGCCATCCACGGTGTGGTCGAGCCCGACGTGGCCCAGTACACCCACCTCGGCGATGCCGCTTCGAAGACCGACGGCCTGATTTACGACCCGTCGCTGGCCTTCGGCGAGCGCACTGCCACCCACAGCGGCACGCCCGACGACCGCTGGGCCTTCACCTCGCGCGCCTCGGCGCTCGACTATGGCTCAGCCGCAGCGCTGGCGGCGGGCGCGCGGGCGCTGAAGGGCTATGACGATGCGCTTGCGGCAAAAGCGCTCTCACTGGCCGAGCAGGTCTGGGCCGAGGAGCAGTCGCGCCCGCCTTTCACCTTCAGCCATGGCAATACCACCGGCGGCTGGCTGGTGGGTGAGCAATTCGATGCCGCTGCCGAACTGCTGATCACCACCGGTAAGCCCGAATATGCGGAAAGCCTCGCCGCCCTGTGGCCGCAGGTGAAGCCGCGCGCCATGATGGTCCTGCGCACCGCGCTCGCCGCACTGCCGCACATGCCCGCCTCTTTCCGCGCCGAGGTCGAGACTGCCGCCCGCGAGCTGGCTGCACGGAGCGAGCCTTTCACCGGGGCCAACCCCTATGGCGTGCCGATCACCGAGGGCGGATGGGCGGGCAACGGCTCGATCATCGAAACGGGGCTGACCGCCTATGCGATCCACAAGGCCTTCCCCGAATTGACCGATGGGAGCGAAGTGTTCCGCGCGCTCGACTATCTCCATGGCACGCACCCCGCCTCCAATCTGTCGTTCGTATCGGGGGTCGGCGCACGCTCGAAAGAGGTCGCCTATGGCAGCAACCGGGCCGATTTCTCGTTCATTCCCGGCGGCGTGGTGCCCGGCGTGCTGATCATCAAGCCCGACTATCCGGAGAATCAGGAGAACTGGCCGTTCTTCTGGGGCGAGAACGAATATGTGGTCAACATGACGCCAAGCTACGTCGCACTTGTCCACGCCGCCAACGCGCTGGCGCAATGACGACTTGCCCGGCGCAAAGGCCACGCTAACGTCAAGGCCGAGCGCGTGATTACTGCTTCACATCTCCTATTGCCGCATAAACCAAGTTAGGCCATAGGTAGCGCTACCATAACGCGGATGGATAGCCGCATGGGAGGGATCGAGGAATGGAAACGACAAGGCAAGGCGTCAACATGGCGCTTATCAGCGCGATCGTCGCGGTGGCGACCATCGGCGGGCTGCTGTTCGGCTATGACAGCGGCGCGGTAAACGGCACCCAGGGCGGACTGACAGCAGAGTTCGGACTTTCCGATGCGCAGCTTGGCTTCACCGTGGGCGTGCTGCTTATCGGCTGCGGGGTGGGCGCGTTCTTCGCCGGCCGGTTGGCCGATGCCATCGGGCGGCGCACCGTCATGATCATGGCCGCAGCCTTGTTCGTGGTCGGCGCGCTTATTCAGGGCGTAACCGAAACGCACACGATTTTCGTCCTGGCCCGCTTTGCCGGTGGCCTTGCCGTCGGCGCGGCCTCGGTGCTCTCGCCGCTCTATATCTCGGAAGTGGCCCCGGCCAATATCCGTGGGCGGCTGACCACGGTGCAGCAGGTGATGATCATTTCGGGCCTCACCGGGGCCTTCGTGGTCAACTACTTCCTCGCCCAGGCTGCGGGCAGCTCGCTCGGCGAGATCGGCGGCACGCAGGCATGGCGCTGGATGTACCTCGCACAGGCAGCGCCGGCGGTGATCTTCCTCATCGCGCTGCTGTTCATTCCCGAAAGCCCGCGTTACCTCGTTTCGAAGAAGCGGGACGAAGAAGCGCACAAGGTGCTCACCCGCCTGTTCGGCAGCGAGGAGGCGAGCCGCAAGGTCGCCGACATTCGCCGCACCTTCTCCGACGATCACCGCCCGCGCCTCAAGGACGTGACCGCGCCGGGCACCATCTTTCGCCCCATCGTCTGGGCCGGGATCATGCTGGCGACATTCCAGCAGTTCGTCGGCATCAACATCATCTTCTACTACGGTGAGACGCTGTGGAAGCTGGCCGGAATCTCCGAGGAAGTGGCCTTGGAGCGCAACATCCTTTCAGGCGTGGTGTCGATCGCCGCCGTGATCGCCGCCCTGCTGGTGATCGACAAGATCGGACGCAAACCGCTGCTTATCATCGGCTCGACCGGGATGACGGTGACTTTGGCCGCGCTCACATGGGCCTTCAGCGGTGCCGCCACCGACGCGGCGGGCAACCTCGCGCTCGGCCCCACCGCTGGATGGACGGCGCTGGTCGCGGCGAACCTCTACGTGGTGTTCTTCAACTTCAGCTGGGGCCCGGTGATGTGGGTGATGCTGGGCGAGATGTTCCCTAACCAGATGCGCGGTTCAGCCCTTGCGGTTGCCGGTCTGGCGCAGTGGGCCGCGAACTATCTGGTGGTGCAGAGCTTCCCCTCGATGGCGAGCGGTCTGGGCCTTGCCACCGTCTATGCGCTTTACACCGTGGCGGCGCTGATCAGCATCTTCCTGGTGAAGAAGCTCATCACCGAAACCAAGGGTATGGAACTGGAAGACATGGTCGGCTGACCAACAGCCCACCATTGGCCTGAAACGAAAGGGGCCGTGGCAGCGCAGGTTGCCACGGCCCCTTTCGTTGGGGTGCGTGTGGGAAAGGTCAAACGACTTCGAAGCGCGCGCTCTGCAAGCGATCGGACGCAGGGCCGACGTGGACCTCGACCGGCCCCCGCTCGTTCACCTCGACCATGTCGATATTCCAGAACGCCAATGCCTCGGGCGTGAGCGTGAACCTCACCTCGCGGCTCTCGCCCGGTGCCAGCGAGACCCGCTCGAACCCCTTGAGTTCGAGCACCGGCCGCGTGACCGAGACATCGCTGCGGGTGATGTAGAGCTGTGCCACCTCGTCGCCCGCCCGTTTGCCGGTGTTGCGCACCGTGCAGCGGACCTCAAGCGGCTCGTCGCTGCCCACCCGGCTGGCGGAAAGCTGCGGCGGCGAGATTTCGAAACTGGTGTAGCTAAGCCCGTGCCCGAAGGCGAACAGCGGGCTCATCTCGTCGAACAGATAGCCGCGCCGGGCGCTCGGCTTGTGGTTGTAGAAGCGTGGCACCTGTCCCGCCGAACGCGCCACCGAAACCGGCAGCCGCGCACCGGGATTGATCCGGCCCAGCAGCGCCTCGGCCACGGCCGTGCCGCCCTCCTGCCCCGGATACCAGCATTCGAGCACGGCATCGGCCTTCTCGACCGCATTGGGCCAGCTCGGCGGGCGTCCGTTGTAGGCGGCCACGATCAGCGGCTTGCCGAGCGCGGCGAGCGCATCGACCAGCGCATTTTGTTCACCGACCAGATCGATATCGGTCCGGTCGCCGAGGTGGTTGGCGGCAAAGCCTTCGCGGCTGGTCTGCTCGGTATCGCCGATGGCGAGGATAATCGTGTCGCAGCCGCGCGCCAGTTCCACCGCCTGTTCGATCAGGCGCAGGTTCTCGTCGCGGTCGGCCAATTCGATCAGATCGGCGGAGCGGTCTTCGCTGCGGGTGATGAACACGCCTTGCGCGGTGACGAACTCGGCTTGCGGCGCAACCGCTCGCAGGCCCTCGATCAGGCTGATGGCCTGCTTGGGCACGCTCGAATAGCCGCCAAGGCGGGCGATGGCATGGTTCGGGCCGATCACCGCCACCCGGCCCATCGTCGCTTCGTCAAGCGGCAGGGCATTGTTGCGATTGGTCAGCAGGCACAGGCTCTTGCGTGCCGCTTCGAGCGCCAGCGCGCGGGCAGCAGCATCGGCGGTGATCGCGCGCGCATGGGCAGCATCGCCATAAGGATTCTCAAACAGGCCAGCGCGGAATTTGAACGCGAGCATCCGCGCACAGGCACGGTCGATCAGCGCCTCGGGCACCTTGCCTTGCGCCACCTGCTCGGCAAGCGTGGCAAAGGCATCGCCCTCAGGTAGCTCGCTATCGACCCCGGCCAGCAGCGCCAGATGCGCCGCTTCGCCAAGATCGGCAGCCACGTGGTGGAGCGTCGCCAGCTCGTGCACCCCGCCATAGTCCGACACGATCAACCCGTCGAAACCCCATTCGCCGCGCAGCACTTCGCCCAGCAGCCAGGTGTTCGCGTGGCTGGGAACGCCGTCGATCTCGTTGTAGCTCGGCATCACCGCGCCGATCGAGGTGCGCCGCACCACCTCACGGAAGGGCGGGAAGAAGTTTTCCCGTAGTTCACGCTCGCTTAGCTGCGCCGGGCTGACGTTGTTGCCGCCCTCTGGCTGGCCGTGGCCGGTCATATGCTTAAGCGTGGCGAAGACCTTGCCATCGGCCAGCCGTTCGAACTTGCCCGGACCTTGTAGTCCTTCGACTGCGGCCACGCCCATCTCACCGCAGAGGTAGGGGTCTTCGCCCCAGGTCTCCTCGATCCGACCCCAGCGCGGGTCGCGCGCGATGTCGACCACCGGGCTCAGCACCAGCGGTACGCCGCGCGCGCGCACCTCGGCGGCAATGGTCGACTGGATGCGGCGCATCAGATCGGTGTCGAAAGTCCCGGCAAGGGCAATGGCCTGCGGGAACATCGTCGCCTCGGTCGCCATGTAACCGTGCAGCGATTCCTCGTGCACCAGCACCGGAATGCCGAGCCGCGTATCCTCCAGCGCCCAACGTTGCAGGGCATTGATGAATTCGACCGTCTGCTCGGGCGTGCGCCAGTTCGCAGCCGTGCCCCCGGCCGCCCCTGCCACACCGGGCAGGCCGCGCCGGTCGCTCGGGCGGGTGAGGTGGCCGATGTTGTCGGGAAAGGCAGCGCTCGCCTTGGCGGGCACGAACTCGAGCCCTTCGCTCATGTCGCCCTTGCCCACCCACACGGCACGAATCTGCGCGATCTTCTCCGCCAGGGTCATCCGCGCCAGCAGGTCAGCGACACGAGCGGCGATAGGGGCCTGGGCGTCCTTGTACAGCGGGGCGCGATCTTGCGCGAAGACGGCAGGGGCACTGGCCAGCGCCAAGGCGGTCAGGCTGCCGCCCGTTAGCCGCAGAGCCGAACGCCGGTTCATCATGCGGCTGAGCAAACCAATGGGCGCGCGACTTTCCCTCTGAGGGAGAGGACCAGAGGGAAGTCGCGCGCCTCGGCCCCGGCCACGGCGGCATCAGCCATGCCGCGGCGGGGGTGCCGGTTAATGCAAGCCATCGCCCGAACAGAGGCAACGCAGGAAACCTGCGTCGCGACACCATCCGAAGGATATATTGGGGAGGAGCCAAAGCTCGCCATCAACCATCCAATCTCCGTACTGCGCTTGACAGGCAGCGCCCTTATGATAGCGCTACCATGGTGGAGAGAAATATGCTTGTCAATCGTCAATCGTTGGTCATGTGGAGTCCTTTCGGGCTGGCGCTGCTCGTCATGTTGCTGGCTTCGGTGAAGGCTCGCGCGGAGGATGGATACGATCTCTGGCTCAGGCACGAGCCAGTCGGCGGCGAAGCGGCAGCTGAGCTGAAAGGGATCACCGTTGTCGGTCCCGACAGCTTTGCCGATGCGCAGTCCGAAGCAATGGTTTCGGTGGCCTTGGCAGAACTGCGCAGCGGTCTTGCCCGACTGGCCGCTGGCGAGACCACGCCCGCCGCGCCCCGCTCGATCCGCCTTTCCTGCGCCGATACCACCATCGCCCGTGGCGGCGCCTTCGCGCTTGACGGCGACAGCACCGGGCTAATCCTGCGCGCGGGCGAGCCGAGCGGCTGCCTTTATGGTGCCTTCGCGCTGCTCCGCCTGCTCGACACCGGCGCGCGGCTGACCGAAATCCAAACGGCAGACGCCCCGGCCATGCCGCTGCGCCTGCTCAACCACTGGGACAATCCCGATGGCACGGTCGAGCGCGGCTATGCCGGAAGTTCGATCTTCGACTGGTGGCACCTGCCCGACCATCTCGACCAACGCATGATCGACTATGCCCGCGCCAATGCCAGTGTGGGCATCAACGGCGTGGTGGTGAACAATGTCAACGCCAGCGCCATGATGCTGGAGCCGCGCTACATCGCCCGGCTCGCGCGGCTTGCCGACGCGTGGCGGCCCTATGGCATCCGCGTCTATCTCACCGCGCGCTTTTCCGCGCCGCGCGACATCGGCGGGCTCGACACAGCCGACCCGCTCGATCCTGACGTTGCCCGGTGGTGGCACGATAAGGCCGACGAGATCTACGCCGCCATTCCCGACTTCGGCGGCTTTCTCGTCAAGGCCAACAGCGAAGGCCAACCCGGCCCCGGCGACTATGGCCGCACCCACGCCGATGGCGCAAACATGCTGGCCAGTGCCATCGGCGATCGTGGCACGGTGTTCTGGCGCGCCTTCGTCTATGCCGCCGAGGACGAGACCGACCGCGCCAGCCAGGCATATCGCGAGTTCGCCCCCCTCGATGGCTCCTTTGCCGACAACGTGATCGTGCAGGTGAAGAATGGCCCGATCGATTTCCAGCCGCGCGAGCCGTTCCACCCGCTGTTCGGCGCGATGCGCCACACCAAGGTCGCGCTCGAAGCGCAGATCACCAAGGAATATCTCGGATTTGCCACCCACCTTGCCTACCTCGCGCCGCTGTGGAAGGAAGTGCTCGGCACCAGCACCGGGCATGGCGGAACCGTGGCCGACAGCATCGCGCCTGCGGGCATGGCCGGGGTCGCCAACATCGGCACGGCCCGCAACTGGAGCGGCAGCCATTTCGATCAGGCCAACTGGTATGCCTTCGGCCGGCTCGCCTGGAACCCGCAGCTTTCAAGCGAGCAGATCGCGCGCGAATGGCTGATGCAGACCTTCTCGCGCGATCCCGCTTTCGTCAGCGACGTCTCCGCCATGATGCTGCGCAGCCGCGAGATGGTGGTCGATTACATGACCCCGCTCGGCCTTGCGCACCTCATGGCGACCGGCCACCACTATGGCCCCGCGCCGTGGGTCTGCGACCTTGCGCGCCCTGAGTGGAACCCCTGCTACTACCACCGCGCCGATAGCGAAGGCATCGGCTTTGACCGGACCGCCAGCGGCACCGATGCATTGGCTGACTATGCCCCCTCGGTCGCGGCGCAATGGGCAGAGCCCGAAACCACCGACCCGCGCTTGCTGCTGTGGTTTCACCATGTGCCGTGGGACTGGGCCTTCCCCGATGGCAAGCGCCTGTGGCCGACGCTGGTCGACCATTATGACGCGGGAGTAGCGGGCGTGGCCGAGATGCAGGCGGCATGGGCCGCGCAGGCGGGCAAGGTCGATCCGCGTCGCCACGCCGATGTGGCGGACTTCCTGGCGATTCAGGCGAAGGAAGCGCGCTGGTGGCGCGATGCCAGCATCGCCTACTGGCAATCGCTCAATGGCCTGCCCATGCCTGCGGGCAGCGTGCCGCCGGAACACGATCTCGCCTACTATCGCGCGCTCGACTTTCCCGAAGCTCCCGGCGAGTGACGTTCGCGCAAGCTGCTGAATCTCGCCAATTCACTTGCCCGCTCCGGTCACGCGCGCCAAGGAACCCAGCAGCACGATGAAACGGGTGAAAGCATGAGCGCGAGCAGACCGAGACGCCGGCAATCCGGCCAGCCGACCATCAGCGATGTTGCACGCGAGGCCAACTGCTCACCCATGACCGTGAGCCGCGTGATCAACGACGAGGCGGGCGTGCGCACCGCCACACGCGAGGCGGTGCTGAAGGCGATCAAGAAGCTCGACTATCGCCCCAACCGCGCCGCGCGCAGCCTCGCGGCGGGCGAGCAGCAGCGGATCGCCCTGCTCTACGACAACCCCTCGACCGCCTATCTCGCCGAGTTCCTGATGGGCGCGCTGGAAGAAGCCAACCGCAGCGGGCTGCAGGTGGTGGTGCAGTCGGTTGCCGGAGATGGCGAGGAGGACGGCAAGGCCATCATCTCGCGCCTCATTTCCGGCGGCTTTCGCGGCTTCATCCTCCCGCCGCCGCTGTCCGACGACCAGTCGATCCTCGATCTCATCATCGACAGCGGCGCGATCGCCATCGCCGTGGGGCCGGGCGCGGCAAGCGGCAACGGCGCCGCGGTG
The DNA here is from genome assembly GCA_027311945.1 of Erythrobacter sp. Classification (GTDB taxonomy): domain Bacteria; phylum Pseudomonadota; class Alphaproteobacteria; order Sphingomonadales; family Sphingomonadaceae; genus Alteraurantiacibacter. The sequence goes on along the minus strand of DAICXZ010000006.1, from coordinate 20,123 downwards.
CTGATCGACGAGTTCCAGGCCGCATACGACATGACCAGCCACATCATCGGCCTCGGCCACCGGCGGATCGGGTTCATTGTCGGCAACCCGCAGCAGGTCGCCTCGTCGCTGCGGCTCGACGGTTTTCGCAAGGCAATGGAAGACGCGGGGCTCGAAATCGACGACCGGCTGGTTGCGCAAGGGCGGTTCACCTACCGTTCGGGCATGGATGCGGCGGAGAAGCTGCTGTCGGTCGATCCACGCCCCACCGCAATCTTTGCCTCGAACGACGACATGGCCGCCGCGACCGTCGCCATGGCCCATCGCCGCCATCTGGAGGTTCCGACCGACCTCACCGTCTGCGGCTTCGACGATACCGATCTGGCCCGCTCGGTATGGCCCGAGCTGACCACGATCCGCCAGCCGATCCGCGAGATGACTGCCTGGGCGGTGCGGACTGCGGCGACGATGCTGCGCGGCAAGCGCGGGGTGAGCAACGCCAGCCCCGAAGCGCATATCATGCCTTACGAACTGATCCGCCGCGACAGCGACACCGCGCCGAGCCTGCTACAGCGGCGGCCCGGCTAGAGCGGGATGACATAGCATTGACTCGCAAAGCCCTTCCCCTTGGGGAAGGGTTGGGATGGGGGTTCCACGCCAGCGTCGAGCCCCCACCCCCAGCCCCTCCCCAAGGGGAGGGGAGCAAGGTGGATAAGGGTATCTGGCGCTTAGTCCACCGCCAGTTCGAAGCCCGGAATGGCGACCTTGCGCTCATCGTAGACATTGACGACCGGCGCGTCGGCCCATGCATGGCGGACCCGCGTTACCTGTCGACCATCAAGCGGCAGGAAAACGCTATCGCCTTCAGCGCGACCCGAAACGTAGGCACAACTCTCGTCGCTCGTGCCGCACAGCTCGAAACCGAGCGCGGCCCCGCTCCAGCTGGTAAGGTCGCCTTCCACGCCGGAGAAGCGTACCGCCACCTCGGCAGGCTTGTCGGCACTCGCGGGCACAATCTGCGCGGAAACCGGCATCGGCAGCGGCGATCCCGCCGCAGCCAGCGCCAGCCGCTGGCCGAGCAGCACCTTGTTGGCCGGATGGATGTCGCTCCATTCGCCAAGATCAATGGCTGTCACCAGCGCGGCGTTATCGTCGGCAACAGCAGCCTTGCGCTCGATCTCGCGCAGATCGGCCCAACCGCTCGGCCCCGGCCTCGAGGTCGGCTCGCCATAGCCCGCCAGTTGCACCACCAGCATCCGCATTTGCGGCCCGAACTGGCGACGCCAGCCGGCCACCAGTTCGCGCAGGCGGTCGTCATAGCCGGGCTGGCCGACGTCGCTCTCACCCTGATACCAGGCTGCGCCCTTCAGCGAGAACGCACCGATGGGCGCGATCATGCGGTTGTGCATTACGCCGATGCCCGCGTTCACATCCCATGGCGCGCGCGGCGGCATGTCGGTCACCGGACTGCTCGCATAGCGCCAGCCTTCGGCCAGCGACAGGCGCTCGCCCCCTGCCACGGTGAATGACAGGCGATCCGCCGGGCTTTGCATTCCGGCCTGATCCCAGCTGTTCGATGCGGCGAAGACCAGTTCGTTGGCCCCCGCTTTCAAGTAGCTGGCAGGCACGGCATATTCACGCTCCGTACTCCAGCCGTGGTTGAAGCCGAGCGGATGGCCGTTGATCCATGTCGCATCGAGGTCGTCAATAATGCCGATATTGACGGTGCCCCCCGCAGCAGCCTGCTCAGGGCTAAGTTCGATCGTGCGACGGAACCAGACATTGCCGATTGGCTCAGGCGCGCCTTCGCCCCAGCTGGTCCATGGCGCGATGCGGGCCACGGGCTTCCACGCAAGGCTGTCAGGCTCCGCCCATGGCTGCGAACCGCCTGCGGCCGCGCTGTACCAGTCCTGCCAGCGCGGTGCGAAGGCCGCTGCGGCGGCGACCGGGTTTGCGGCAAAGCCCGTCAGAAGGGCCATATCCTCATCGCCATATAGCTCAGCGCCCGCTTCCGGCGACAGCCATGGCCGGATCTGCGAGCCGCCCCAGCTGGCATGGATCGCGCCCATCGGCACATCTTCGGCGGCCCGCAAGGCGCGCAACATGTAGTAGCAGGCGGCGGAGAACTCGCCCGTGGTCTCGGGCGACGCTGCCTGCCACTCCACCGCACCATCGAAATCACGCGCGGGCACGGCAGCGGTCGCGAGCGGAACGGTCAGCATCCGCAGCAGCGGATCGCTGCTGGTGCGAATGTTGTTGCCTCCGTTCAGCCCTGCGGCGACGGTGAAGGCCATGTTCGACTGGCCCGAACAGAGATAGACATCGCCGGTCACCAGCCCGCCGACCTTGGTTGCGCCATCGGCGTCGGTCACTTCGAGCGTGATTGGCTCGGCGCTGGCCGGGCGCGAGGGGAAACTGAGCACGAAGGCGCCCGAGCCATCGGCCTTGGTGCTGGCGCGATCGCTGCCGAGCACGCCGGTGATGCGTGCATTCGGCTCGGAATAGCCCTGCACCTCGACGACCATGCCGCGCTGGATCACCGCACCCTCGCCCCACACCGGCGCAAGGCTCGGTCGGGCGGCGGCGGGCGCGGCTGCGCCCAGCATCGCGGTGGCAGCAAGCGGGGCCAGCAGCCAGCGGCTCAGGCGCGCGCTCATGCCAGTTTCACCAAGGCATGGGCGACGCCCGCAACCGGCGCCTGGAACGACAGCAAGTGGCCCGCCAGCGGCCAGTCGCCCCGCTCTTCGGGGGCGAGGTTCTTCGTTGCCGTGGTGACGAAAGCGGTCCGCATGGACTCTCCTCCGAATGCCATCTTGGTTATATCGCGCACGGGCATGGCCCAGAAATCGACCAGCCGCCCGTCAGGATCGAACCGGGCGAGACCGCCCCCGTTATAAAGCCCGCTCCACAGATAGCCCTCGCCATCGACCACCGGCCCATCGGGATAGGCATCGGGAAACAGCGCGCCGACATCCACGAACGGCCGCACGTCACCTAGCCCCGAGGGGCCAAGCTCGGCGACCGTGATGGTCTGCGCCAGCGTATTGGTGAAGTAGATCCGGTCGCCCGCCGGACTCACCGCCGGGCCATTGGTGATGGCAATGCCCGCCGGCCCCATCGTCCGCACATCGCCCCGGTCGAACAGATAGAACCGGCCCGAGGCCGCACTTTCGCCATCATCCATCGAGCCGAACCAGACGCGGCCCCAGGGATCGGTGCAGGCATCGTTGAGTCTATTGTGCGACGGTTCCTGCGCCAATCGGGTCAGCAATTCGAAGCTGCGGCTGCCCGGATCGAACGTGTAAAGCCCGTCAGCCAGCCCGCACAGCAGCAGCCCGCCTTCGGCAGGCAGCGCCCAGCCGATCTGGCCCGGCGCTTCGGCATGCCAGTGCTCGCCACTGGCGGGATCGCAGTGCCAGAGCTGGTGCCGCTTGATATCGACGAACCACAGGGCCGCGCGCGTCTGGTCCCACACTACGCCCTCGCCGAGCAGAGACCCGGTTTCAAGCACAACCTCGACCGGCGGCGTCATCTCCATCCGGCGTCCACCCAGTAATTGTGCGCGGTGCAGAAGCGCGCGTCGTCCGAGGCCAGGAACAGCGCCATGGCCGCGATGTCACGCGGCTGGAGGCGGCCGTTCAGGCATTGCTGCGACATGATCTCCGCCTCTCCTTCGGGGGTGTACCACTGCATCTGGCGCGGGGTTTTAACATTGCCGGGCACGATAGTGTTAACCCGGATATTATCGCGTCCCAGCTCACGCGCAAGGCTGCGGGTCAGCCCTTCGATCGCGGCCTTGGCAGTCTGATAGATAGTAAGATCGTCCAGGCCCAGATGCCAGCTGATCGAGCCAAGGTTGATGATGCTCCCGCCGCCGGCCGACTGCATGGCAGGCACCACCGCCTTGGCAGCGAAAAACTGGTGTTTCAGGTTCACCGCCATCCGCTCGTCCCAGTATTCGGACGTGATTTCGCCGACCTTGTGGCGATCATCGTTGGCGGCATTGTTGACGAGCACATCGCACCCGCCGAGCCGCTCGATCAGGCTGGCGATCTTGGCGCTGTAGTCGGTCACATCGGTGATATCGCAGGCCATGAAGATGGGCGGCACGGCGGCATCACTCAGCCGCTCGACCAATGCCTCGCTCGGTTTTTCCTGCAAGTCGACGAAAGCGACGGCAGCGCCTTGCCTGACGAAACCCTCCACAATGCCTTCCCCGATGCCGGATCCTCCGCCACTGACGATCACCTTGCGGCCGGTCAGCGAGGGATAGATTGCGCCCGATCCCGTTGCGGCGCGCTCGCCTGAACTCATCTGGACGTCTTCTCCTGTATCTGTTTGCCCGCCGCGAAGGCGGCTCGCTGACATCAATGCCGGTGCCTCGAGGCTTGCCTGCACCACGTCAGATTTTCTCAATGAGACCGCGCCCGGCCAGATTGCGGACGAAGGCGGCAATGCCCATCGTCCAGGCCGGAGCGTCGCGCGAGGTGGTCACCTCGTTCACCAGACGCCCCAGCCGGGGCGACGAAATCGCGACCTTGTCGCCAATCTTGTGCGTAAAGCCTGCGCCCGGCGCATCGCGATCCTGCACCGGCGCGAACAGCGTGCCGCAGAACAGCACGAAGCCGTCGGGATAATGATGCTCAGACAGGCACTGCGCCACCAGATCGAGCGGATCGCGGCTGATCTGGCTCATGTCGTTGCTGCCTTCGAGCACATAGCCTTCCGGCCCGTCGATCCTGAGATCGACAATCGCGCTGCGCACATCGTCGATGCCGAAGGTGTCGTCGAACAGGCGAATGAACGGGCCGATGGAGCACGAGGCCGTGTTGTCCTTCGCCTTCGACAGCAGCAGCGCACTGCGGCCCTCGAAATCGCGCAGGTTCACATCGTTGCCGAGCGTCGCGCCGACCACTTCGCCCGCGCTGTCGCACACCAGCACAACTTCGGGTTCGGGGTTGTTCCAGCTCGAATCCGAGCGCACCCCGATCAGCGCATTCGCACCAACGGTGGAAAGCACGGGCGACTTGGAGAAAATCTCCGCATCCGGGCCGATGGCCACTTCGAGATACTGCGACCACATCGCCTGGCCGATCAGCAGCTCCTTCAGGCGCATCGCCTCTTCGCTGCCGGGCACGACTTCGCGAATCGCGCCGACCTGCTCTTCCAGCATCGTGCGGATTTCCGCCGCCTTGGCCGAGTCGCCGCGCGCCCGTTCCTCGATCACCCGCTCGATGGCCGAGATTGCGAAGGTAACGCCGCTCGCCTTGATCGCCTGCAGATCGACCGGCGACAGCAGCGTCCAGCCCTCCGGCAAGCCTTCGCTCACCGGGCCGAGTGCCACGCCGCCCGCGAATTCCCGCCGCGCGACCGCTCCCGACACGCTCGCGCAGCGTTCAGTCAGATCGAACAGCTCGCCTTCGCGTATGGTGATAACCACTGGTCCATCGGGCGACAAAGCGCGTCCGATAAAGGTTCCCTGCCGGTAATCCTCCGGCAACATGCATTCCAGATTTTCGGCCATTGCCGTTGCTCTTGCCCTCGCCCTTGATAGCGCTACCATACGCAGCCACAGGCGGTACGGCAAGTGCCGCATCACATCTTGGGAGAATTTCACATGCTTGAACGATCGAAGGCCCTTTTGCTCGCGATGACCGCGCTGATCGCAGCCCCCGCCACAGCGGGGCCGACCGCGTCCTTCGATTTCGTCGCCTATGAGGGAGAAGCAAGGCCAACCGATGGGCAGACCTATGCCAACCCGACCCTGCCCGGCTTTCATCCCGATCCCTCTATCGTGAAGGTGGGCGCGGATTTCTATCTCGTCACCTCGACCTTCGGCTGGTTTCCGGGCCTGCCGGTGTTTCACAGCCGCGATCTGGTGAACTGGGAGCAGGTCGGCAACGCGATCGATCGCCCCGGCATGGTCGACATGTCGCGCGTCACGCTGACGGGCGACGGCCTCTATGCCCCGGCGATCACCTGGCACGAGGGCACCTATTACATCCTCAACACCTGCGTGCGCTGCGATGGCAACTTTCTGATCACCGCCAGCGAAGCTGCCGGGCCATGGTCGGACCCGGTGCCGCTGGCGTTCGACGGCATCGACCCCTCGCTGTTCATTGACGAGGACGGGCGCGGCTGGATCACCTATAACGATGCACCGGTGGGCGAGCCGCGCTACGACGGCCATCGCGCGATCTGGATCCGGCAGTTCGACCTTGCGACGCTCAAAATGGTCGGAGAACCCAGAGTGCTGGTGGATGGCGGGGTAGACCCTGCCGCAAATCCGGTCTGGGCCGAGGGGCCGCATATCTACAAGGTCGATGGCTGGTATTACCTGCTGGCCGCAGAGGGCGGCACGGCCGACCAGCACTCGCAGACCATCTATCGCAGCCGTTCGATCACCGGGCCCTATACGCCCGGCCCGGTCAACCCGATCCTGACCCAGCGCGATCTTTCGCGCGACCGGCCCGACCGGGTCGAGGCGACCGGCCACGCAGACTTCATCCAGCTTGACGATGGCAGCTGGTGGGGCGTGTTTCTCGGCACCCGCCCCTTCGCGGATCAGTCTACGCTGATGGGCCGCGAAACCTTCCTCCTGCCGGTAACCTGGCGCGATGGCTGGCCGCTGTTCCTTGACCATGGCGAGGCCGTGCCGATGACAGTGCCGCGCCCCTCTCTGGCACCCGCCCCCACGCCCGACAGATCGAGCTGGCGCGATGAATTCACTTCGGCGCGGCTGGGGCCGCAGTGGCTGCGGATGCGGGGAATTGCGCCGGTGCAGAACGTCTCGCTGAGCGATGGCGCGCTGCACCTTGTTGCCGGGCCGCAAGCCATCTCGCAAACGGCGATGCCCGCCTTCGTTGGCCAGCGGCTGCAACAGCATGAGGCGAGTATGGCGACCTCGCTCAGCTTCACACCGCAAAATGAGGGGGACTTCGCCGGGCTGGCGGCTGTCGCCAGTGAGGAGGCCTTCGTGTCGTTCGGGCTGCTGGGCACCGCCGAGGGGGCAGTTCTCGCCGTGCTCCGCCGCGATGGAGAGAATGCCCCTGTCAACGGCACGGTGATCGCAAGCACGCCATGGCGCGGCGGCGAGGCTGACCTGCGTATCGAGATCGACCGTGACAAGGCGCGCTTCAGCTATCGCAATGGCTCTCGCGCAGGTTGGCAGGTGCTGGCCGACGGGGTCGACATCGGCCAGCTCGCTTCGGTGCGCACCAACCTTTTCACCGGCTTGGTGCTCGGCCCCTACGCCTATTCGGCGAAGTGAGACGGCGCCCCGGTCACTCGGCCGGGGCGCCCATTACCACGGGCTTCGATCCCCACAGCGCGTAGTAGATGATGTAGATCTCGCAGACGACGGTCAGCCAGAAGCTGTTCTGCAAGCCATAGGCATCTGCGAGCCACCCCTGCACCACCACCAGCGCACCGCCCGCAATGGCGGTGATCAAAAGGCCCGAGCCTTCCTCAGTGAGCGGACCCAGCCCCTTGATGCCCATGGCGAAGATCGCCGGGAACATGATCGAGTGGCCGAAGCCGACGAGGATCAGGCACCACATGGCGAGCGGCCCGTGAAGCGTTGCCGCGCCGATCATCACCACCAGGGCAAACAGCGCAAAGCAGGCCAGCGTCTTGTCTGCGGGAAAGCGGCGCATCAGGAAGCTGCCGCCGAACCGGCCGATCATCATCCCTCCCCACAACAGCACAAGATAGTTCGCCGCCTGCGCCGGAGTGATCCCGGCAATGTCTGGCAAAATCGCAAAGTTGATGAAGAGGTTGGCCACGCCAATTTCGGCGATCAGGTAGATGAAGATCGCCGGCACGCCGAGCACGAGGTTGCGGTGGCGCCACAGCGAGTGCTTCTTGCGCTCCTCCTTCGCCACCCGGCTGGTCGCCGAACCTAGCGCCGGAAGGCTCGACCGCCAGATCACAACCGCAAGGATCACCAGCACCACGGCCACCAGCACATAGGGCAACTGCGTCGCCTGCGCGTCGGCCAGTCGCTCGGCCTCGGTCAGGACCGTGCCTTCAAGCGAGGTGCCACCCGTGGTGCGGCTAAGGATCAGATAGCCGCCGAAGTAGGGCGCGAAAAACGTGCCCATTGAATTGAACGCCTGGACCAGCGTGAGGCGCGATTCGGAGCTCTCGGGCGGGCCAATCACCGCCACATAGGGGTTGGCCGCGACCTGCAGCAGCGTGATCCCGCTGGCCACCACGAATAGCGCGAACAGCGTCACGCCATAGGAAGGCAACCGCGCAGCGGGCACCATCAGCAGCGCCCCCACCGCCATCACCGAAAGCCCGATGATGATCGCCTTCTTGTATCCCGTCCGCTCGATCAGGAACGCGCTGGGCATCCCCATTACCCCGTAGGCAATAAACCAGACGCTCTCGATCAGCGTGGTCTGGGTGTAGCTCAATTCGAACACGCTTCGCAGGTGCGGCAACAGCGTGTTGTTGATGACGGTGATGAAGCCCCACATGAAAAACAGCGAGGCGAGCAGCGCCAGCGCGGGTCGATAGTCGAACGCCGCCTTCCCTTCACCAGACACGGCCACATGGCCCGACGGCATTTGCGCCATAATTGAAATCCTCCACCCTTGCGCTCTATCTATTTGTAGGACTATTGAGCGCTGACGACACCGTCAAGCGGCAGCTTGTCGCCAGGGCGGATACGAAGGGGAATCTTGTGAGCAAAACGCTGCGCAGTCGGGCATGGTTCGACAATCCGGACAACATCGACATGACCGCGCTCTACCTCGAGCGCTATCTCAACTTCGGGCTGAGTCTCGAGGAGTTGCGAAGCGGCAGGCCGATCATCGGCATCGCCCAGACCGGCAGCGATCTGAGCCCGTGCAACCGCCACCATCTGGTGCTGGCACAGCGCATCCGCGAGGGGATTCGCGAGGCGGGCGGGATTGCGATTGAATTCCCCGTTCACCCGATTCAGGAAACCGGCAAGCGCCCAACGGCGGGCCTCGATCGCAACCTCGCCTACCTCGCGCTGGTCGAACTGCTTTATGGCTATCCAATCGACGGGGTGGTGCTGACCACCGGCTGCGACAAGACCACGCCCGCGTGCCTGATGGCTGCGGCCACGCTCGATATTCCCGCCATTGCGCTGTCGGTCGGCCCGATGCTCAATGGCTGGCACAAGGGCGAGCGGACCGGCTCGGGCACCATCGTGTGGAAGGCGCGCGAACTGCTCGCCGAAGGCACGATCGACGACGAAGAGTTCATCCGCCTCGTCGCCAGCAGCGCGCCGTCGACCGGCTATTGCAACACCATGGGCACGGCCACCACGATGAACTCGCTGGCCGAGGCACTGGGCATGATGCTGCCCGGCTCGGCCACGATCCCCGCCCCGCACCGCGACCGGCAGGAAGCGGCCTATCGCACCGGCAAGCGGATCGTGGAAATGGTGGCGGAGGATTTGAAGCCGTCGGACATCATGACCCGCGACAGCTTCCTCAATGCGATCGCAGTGAACTCGGCCATCGGCGGATCGACCAATGCGCCTATCCACCTTGCCGCCATTGCCCGCCACCTCGGCGTGGAACTGGAACTGAAGGACTGGCAGGAGCATGGCCATGCGGTGCCGCTGCTGGTCAACCTGCAACCGGCGGGCACCTATCTGGGCGAGGACTTCCACCGCGCCGGCGGCGTTCCGGCAGTGATCGGCGAACTGATCAGACAGGGCATCATCCGCGAGGACGCGATGACGGTGAACGGGCGCACGCTGGGTGAAAACTGCCGCGATGCCGAGTCCGAGAATCACGATGTGATCCGCCCTTATGCCGAACCGCTGGTCGAAAACGCCGGGTTCCTGGTCCTTAGTGGCAACCTGTTCGATGCCGCCATCATGAAGACCAGCGTGATCGGCGACGAATTCCGCGCCCGCTACCTTTCGGACCCGGACGATCCCGAAGCCTTCGAAGGCCCGGTGGTGGTGTTCGATGGACCGGAAGACTATCACAAGCGGATCGACGATCCCGCCCTCGCCATCACCGACCGCCACCTGATGATCATGCGCGGTGCGGGTCCGGTTGGCTATCCGGGCGCGGCCGAAGTGGTGAACATGCGCGCACCGTCATACCTGCTAACGCAAGGCGTCCACGCGCTGCCCTGCATTGGGGACGGGCGCCAGTCGGGCACCTCGGCCAGCCCCTCGATTCTCAACGCTTCGCCCGAGGCCGCAGTGGGCGGCCCGCTCGCGCTGGTGCAGACCGGCGACCGGCTGCGCATCGACCTCAGGAAGGGCACGGTCGATCTGCTGCTCGACGATGCGGAGATCGCCCGTCGGCGCGAGGAACTGGAGGCCAATGGCGGCTTCCCCTTCCCCGCTTCGCAGACGCCGTGGCAGGAAATCCAGCGTGCAATGGTAGGACAAATGAACACCGGCGCGATCCTCGAAGGTAGCGAGAAATACCAGCGGATCGCGACGACCAGGGGCTTGCCGCGCAACAACCACTAAGCTTCCGCGACAAGGGGCAGGGAGAGGATAATGAGACGAGGGTTCAAGCACTTCACCGCCAGCGCGATGCTGGCGTTGGCAACCATCGGCGCGCCCGCTGCGGCGCAGGTGAGCACCGAAGCGCCGCCGGTGGTGGAAGGCGCTGCGCCGGTGCGGGTAGAGCACCATGTCGTCCACTCGCGCGAAATTGCGGGCAACCTGCTCGGCACGAGCGCCGAGCGGGACGTGTTCGTGGTGCTCCCACCCGGCTACGACAGCCATCCCGAGAAGCGCTATCCGGTCGTCTATGCCTTGCATGGCTATTCGATCGGCGCCGAACAGTGGATGGGCGAGATCCATATGCCGCAGACCGCCGAGGGGGCCTTTGCCAAAGGCGTGCCCGAGATGATCCTCGTCTTCCCCTCAAGCAAGAACGAGCACAACGGCGCGTTCTATTCAAACTCGGCCACCACCGGGAACTTCGAGAACTTCATCGCCGACGAGCTGGTCGATTGGGTCGACGCGAACTTCCGCACCTTTGCCCAGCCTGCCAGCCGCGGCCTCGTGGGCCATTCAATGGGCGGTTACGGCGCCTCGCGGATCGGTATTCGCCGCAATGACCGCTACGGCGCACTGTACCTGATGTCGCCCTGCTGCCAGTCGGCCATGGGTTCGCGCGGGCTCAGCGCCGAGGATGTGACGGCAATCTATACCCTGCCCTCTGCCGAGGCGGGCGCGGACATGTCGTTCAACCTGCGCGGCGCGATGGCCATCGCTTCGGCCTTTTCGCCCAACCCGCAACACCCACCGCTCTATATCGACCTTCCGGTCGACGACGAGGGAGCCGAGCGGCCCGACATCATGGCCAAATGGGCCGCCAACGCGCCGCTGGCCTTCGTCGACCAGTATATCGAGGGCCTCCGCGGCTATAAGGCCATCGCCATGGATGTGGGCAATGCCGACGGCCTGGTGGCCGACACCACGCGGATGCACGAAGCGCTTTCCGCCTATGGCATCGTCAACAGTCTCGAAGTTTACGAGGGCGACCACACCAACCGGCTCGCCTTCCGTATTGAGGATCATGTGCTGCCCTTCTTCGGTGCCAATCTTGCTTTTGAGGAGGACAAATGATGCGGGCTGGACGGTTCTCTCGCGTGGCGGCCTTGCTTGCTGCCGTCGCCATGCCGCAGGCGGCGCAGGCCGACGACCTCGCCCCGACCGGGCGCTGGACCGCCTACGAAGGCGGAAACGCCGACCTGCCTCCGATGGGCTGGAACAGCTGGAACGCTTTTTATCAGGATGTCGACGAGGAGAAGGTCCTCGCCAGCGCTGAGGTGATCGTCGCCAGCGGGCTGGCGCAGGCGGGCTATCGCTCGATCAATATCGACGATGGCTGGTGGCTCAAACGCGATACCGCTGACGGGCGCATGGTGATCCGGGCCGACAAGTTCCCCTCGGCCGCGCTTGCCGATGGCACCACCAGCTTTCGCCCGCTGACCGACCGGCTGCACGCCATGGGCCTCAAGGCAGGGATCTATTCCGACATCGGGCGCAATTCGTGCGGCCAGACCTTTGGCCATGGCAATCCCAACAACCCTCAGGGCACCGTGGCGGAGCGCGAAGTGGGCCTCTACGGCCATATCGATCAGGATATCGCGCTCTACTTCGCTGACTGGGGATTCGACTATATCAAGGTCGACGGCTGCGGCATTCGCGGCATGGGGGCCGACAACCCGAACGTGCAGAACGGCACCTACCGCGCGCTTGATCCGCTGATCGATTTCAACTCGATCGCGCGGACAGACGTTCCGGCGGTCAAGGCGCTGTTTTCCGAGGTTGGCGATGCGCTCCTGCGGCATAACCCGGATGGCGACTTTACCTATTCGCTGTGCATCTGGGGCTCGGCCGACGTGCGTTCGTGGTTCGGCAGCTATGGCAACCTGTCTCGCACCAGCGAGGACATCGCCCCGTACTGGGGCCGCCTGCTGCACAACTTTGACAGCGCCGCGCGCCGCGCGCTCTATGCCCAGCCCGGCAACTGGAACGATCCCGACATGCTGTTTGTCGGCACCGGCGATTTCGACGCCGAGCACATGACCGAGGCGCGCTCGCACATGGCGCTATGGTCGATGCTGTCCGCCCCGCTCATCATCGGGTTCGACCTCAGGCAGGCGAACGAGGAACAGCTCGCGCTGCTCGGCCATCAGGGCCTTGTCGCGATCAATCAGGATGCGGCGGGCAATCAGGCCGTGCTCGCCTACGATACCGACGAGGTGCAGACGCTGGTCAAGCTGCTGGCCGACGGCACCAAGGCGGTTGCGCTGTTCAACCGCACCGCCCAGCCGAAGGAGGTCACGCTGACCGCCGAGCAGCTCAAGCTTGTAGCCGACGCGCCGATTGCGCTGCGCAATCTGTGGACCGACGGCCAGAGCAGTTTCACCGGCGAGACCGCCTTCACGCTCGCCCCGCATGAGACGCTGGTGTTCATCGCCGATGGACGCCGCGAGCTGGAGGAGGGCTTCTATCTCTCCGAAATGCCGGGCCGTATCCACGTTGCACACGATGGCGTGGATGTTCCGCAGTTCGACCCGCAGATCCACCGTGCGATCACCCCCTGGCAGAATACCCGCTCGATCGGTGAGCGCCCGCGCTACACCGGCTGGGGCGGTGCCCGGGCCGACAGCGCGCCTTACGGGCAGGGCCTGAGCATCGCAGGGCAGGCATTTGCGACGGGCATCGGCGTACTCTCGGGCTCGCGGCTGGAGCTGCGCTCCGAAGGTTTCGCGCGCTTCTCGGCTGTGGTCGGCATAGACGATTCGGCCACCGAAGCAGGCGGGCCGGTCCGGTTCGAACTCTATGGCGATGGCACATTGCTCGCCCAGAGCGACTGGCTGGAGGCGGGCATGGCTCCGGCCCCGCTCGCAGCCGATCTTGGCGGCGCCAGGCTGGTGGAACTGGTGGTACGACGCAGCGAGGGCGGTGACAGGGCAGTGCCCGTTACCTGGGGCGAGGCTGCGCTCACACGTCAGCCTGCGCAAGCCTCAGGTTCCTGACCGCTTGTGACGTCAGCTACCAAGATCTTCGGCGACTGGGGAAGCACGCGGTTCCGGCTGTGGCAGATTCACGATGGGAAGGTTACCGGATCGGTAGAGCTTCCTGGCCTGCTGGCCCAGCAAGGTGAGCCGCGGGCGGTGCTGCACACCGCGCTCGCGAAGCTAGGGGGCAATACAGGGCGCGTTCTCGTCTGCGGCATGGCCGGTGCCCGCGGCGGGCTTGCGCAAGTGCCCTACCTCCCCTGCCCTGCCACGCCTGAAGACATCGCGCAGGCCGTCGCGCGGATCGATATCGATGGCTGCGAGGTAGCGATCGTCCCCGGCCTCAGCTTCTCCGCCCCCGACGGCTATTGCGACGTAATGCGCGGCGAGGAAACGCAGGTGATCGGCGCGGCCGACCTTTGCGGCGGCGAGGATGCGACGTTCATCCTGCCAGGCACTCACGCCAAATGGGTCGCCTGGCGCAATGGCCGGATGGTGCAATTTGCCACGGCCATGACCGGCGAGATGAACGCGCTTCTGGCAAGTTCGAGCCTGCTCGACGGGCCGCTCGCCCCTTCGTCCACTATCGATGAGGATGGGTTCGCCGAAGGGCTTGCGCGTAACGACGAGGACCTGCCCCTGACCGCGCTGCTGTTTGCCGCCCGGTCGATGCGAATGACGGGTCAACGCTCGGACGAATGGGCGCGCGGCTATATCTCGGGCTTGCTGATCGGGCACGAGGTTGCCCGGATGCTGCGGCTGCGCTGGATTGCGCAGAACCCCCCAGTGCTGGTCGCGGCAGGCCAGCTTGCGCGATGTTATGAACAAGCGCTCGCACGGTTCGGAGCCAAAGCCCGACTGCTTGACCCCGAGCGGTGCGCCATTGTCGGATTGGAGCGAATCGATGCCCTCACTTGAAGACCTTCTTGCAGCAGGCCACCCGCCCGTGGTGGCGATCTTGCGGGGGATCACGCCGAGCGAAGCCGTCGCAGTGGGCACAGCGCTGATTGCGGCAGGCATCCGGATCATCGAGGTTCCTGCCAATTCACCCGGCTGGCTCGACAGCATCGCGGCGCTGGCCGATCTGGCGGAAGGTGAGGCGCTGATCGGCGGCGGCACGATCACCAGCACCGCCCTCGCGCAGGACCTCGCGGGCGCGGGCGGGAGGCTGCTGGTCGCTCCGAATTGCGATCCGGCAGTCATCGCCGCCGGGCATGATCTCGGCATGGACGTAATGCCTGGCATAATGACCCCCACCGAAGCCCTGGCGGCGACCACAGCCGGTGCACGACACCTGAAGCTCTTTCCTGCTTCCAGCATGCCACAAGGCCATCTTGCCGCCATGCTGGCGATCTTGCCGCAGGGTGCGAGCGTTTGGGCCGTCGGCGGTGTCGACACAAGCAACGCGCGAAGTTGGCTGGAGGCCGGCGCGCGCGGGATTGCCGCTGGCAGCAACCTGTTCCGGCCGGGCCGCGATACGGGTGAAATAAAAAGCGATGCGAAGGCGCTTGTGGCCAGTTTGCAGGACGCTTGACGGCAGCCGGACGTCCATCACCACAGCACGGTCTTGCCAGATCCGGTCTGGACCACGAGGCTCAGACGCGGTGGTTGTAAATCCCGAGAGTGGGCTGGGCACAAGGGAGCGCCAAGAGCGCTTGCACGCGAACCAAGGCCGCCCTCGCGTTCAGACACTTCTCGTTCCGCGTTCGGCAGATGCCCCAGCCCCACGCCTGCTATAGGCTAGCACAGTGCACCTGCTCGGCTACACAGTGGCGTAATCAGGCAACGTCATCTTAGCTGGCACCAACCGCTTTTGCGGAACACACAAGAACCGCTAAGTCCGCTCAATCGATCCCGCTCATCAGAAACCACACCAATACGGTCGAGGTTACCATAAAGCTGACGCCGCCGAAGATGAGCGCCTCGCCGTGGGCATACCACCAGGACGTATCATCCCGCTTCATTGACGCTCTCCGCTTCGCTTGCCCAACCGCCGCCAAGCGCCCGGAATACCGCGATCTGCTGGCGCGAGACATCGGCATCCTGATCGGCAAGGTCGGCACGCGCCTCAGCAAGGGTGCGCTCGGCGTCGAGCGTCTCCAGCGAGTTGATCAGTCCCTCCCGATTCTGCGCCCGCACGATGCGTGCCGCATGTTCGGCGGCGTCGACGGCCTCGACCAGAATGCGACGCCGTTCGAGTGACCGCGCATAGCTCGATAGAGCCGTCTCCGCCTCCTGCAGTGCCGTGAGGACCGTGCCGTCGAATGCGGCCAGCGATCCGGCGGCATCAGCCTCGGCAGCGTCGATGCGGGCGTGGACCGGCTCGCGATTGGGGAAAGCCCAGTCGATCAGCGGTCCAAGCAGGAAACTCAGCGGGCCGCCCGTGAACAGATCGCCCACATTGGCAGCGCGCGATCCGACCGATCCGCCGAGCGTGATCCGCGGATAGAGATCAGCCCGAGCGACACCAATCCGCGCACCATCGGCCAGCGCCCGTTGCTCTGCCGCGCGCACATCCGGGCGGCGTGCGAGAAGCTGCGTTCCGTCGCCCACCGGCAGCGGCGCAGTGATCTCCAACGGCACGTTGCGGTCGCCAATTCCTGTGGGCAAGGCAGCAGGTGCGCGGCCCGTCAGCGTGGCCAGCGCGAACAGCGCCGCGCGCCGCTCGGCCTCGATAGCAGGAATGGTGGCGGCGCGCTGCTTGAGCAGGCTTTCGATCCGCGCCACGGCCAGCCCGTCGGTATAGCCGGCCTCATGCCGCACCCGGGTCAGCCGCAAGCTGTCTTCGAGCAGGCTTACGATGGACTGCGCCACCCGCAGCCGTGCGGAAGCGCTGGCGGCATCGGCATAGGCGCGGGTGGTATCGGCCACCACCATCACCCGCACCCCCTCGGCATCGGCCCGCGCCGCTGCAACATCGCCGCGCGCTGCGGCCACGCCGCTGCTTACACGGCCGAACAGGTCGACCTCGTAGGCGACCTCGGCGCCGATCGAGAACTGGCCGCCATCGCGGTCCTGACCGGGCAAGGTCTGGGCCTCGGCGGTGCGGCCATATCCGCCCGAGGCATTCAGCCCCACCTGCGGCAGACGGTCCGACTGCGCCCCGCGCAGGGCGGCCCGTGCACGCGCGATCCGGGCAACCGACTGGCGTATATCGGTATTGGCTGCCAGCGCATCGGCGACCAGCCCGTCGAGCACCGGGTCGCGGTAGAGCTGCCACCAATTCTCGGGCAACGGCGCCGGGCTGACAACCTCGGCCTCGGCGGAAAGGAAGGGGCCGGTTTCCACATCGGGGGTAGGGGTTAAGGCGATGCGGTCCGGCCCCGCCGCGCAGGCCGCAAGGGCCAGCGCGGAAACGGCGGAAACGAGGAGATTGCGAATGATCATGAGCGATGCTCCTATTCGGCCGGCTGCACGGCGGGGGCTGCCTCACCAGCACGGCGGGGCCCGCGCAGCGAAGCAAGCCGGTCGCCAAGCGCGCGGCAGACAACGTAGAAAGTGGGCGTGAAGACAAGCCCGAACCCGGTCACGCCGAGCATGCCGAAGCACACCGCAGTACCCAGTGCCTGCCGCAGCTCGGCCCCCGCCCCGCTCGCGATCACCAACGGCACAGACCCGAGGATGAAGGCAAAGCTGGTCATCAGGATCGGGCGCAGGCGAGTGCGGGCAGCCTCGATAGCGGCATCGACCGGCGACAGCCCGTGCAGCGCCTCACCCTGACGGGCGAACTCGACGATCAGGATCGCGTTTTTCGCCGACAGCGCGATCAACACGACCAGGCCGATCTGAGTGAGGACATTGTTGTCCATCCCCATCACGTTCACCCCGATCATCGCCGCCAGCAGGCACATCGGCACGATCAGGATGATCGCCAGCGGCATGATCAGGCTCTCGTATTGCGCCGCCAGCACCAGGAAGACGAGCAGCACCGCGAGGCCGAAGACATAGATCGCGGTGTTGCCGGTGTTCGCCTGCTGGAAGGCAATGCCGGTCCATTCGGTCGAATAACCCTGCGGCACGGTTTCGGACGCGACCTTCTCCATCGTCACCAGCGACTGGCCGGTCGAGCTGGTCGGCGCGGTGTCACCGTCGATGGCCACTGCGGGCGCCAGGTTATAGCGGCTGACGCGGTAAGGGCCGGTGGTGTCGGTCACCGTCGCCAGCGAGCCAAGCGGAACCATCGCCCCGCTGTTCGAGCGGGTGTAGAGATTGCCGATATCGCTGACATCATCGCGATAGCCCGCATCGGCCTGCGCGGTGACGCGGTAGGTCCGCCCCAGCAGGTTGAAGTCGTTGATGAAGGCGCTGCCGAGATAGACCGACAGTGTATCGAAAATGTCGCTCGGGGCGACGCCGAGGAGCTGGGCCTTGTCGCGGTCGATATCGGCCTTCACGCGCGGGGTGCCGGTGTCAAAGAAGGTATAGACCCCGGCCAGTCCTTCCTGCTGGTTGGCCTCCGCGATCACGGCATAGGCCACCTCCTGCAGCTTGCGATAGCCTTCGCCCGAATTGTCCTTCAGCATCATGCGGAAGCCGCCTGCCGAGCCGATGCCCTGAATGACCGGAGGCTTCACCAGCATCAGCCGGGCCTCGGTGATGTCAGCCGTGGCCGCCTGCGCCTTGGCGATCAGTTCATCGACCGAACGGCCATTGCCATCCCGGTCCTCGAAGTCATCGAGCACCCAGTAAGCGGCGGCAGAACTGGCGGACTGGGTCTGCGTCGTGCCGTCAAAGCCTGACAGCATGATCGCCCCCCTGACTCCCTCGATCGGCAGGACGCGTTCGGCGACCTTCTTCATCACCGCGTCGGTCCGCGTGGTGGCCGAACCCGGAGGAAGCTGGATGACGGAGACGAAATAGCCCTGATCCTGCTGCGGGATAAAGCCGGTGGGAGTGGCGGCCAGCGTGAGGCCGGTGAGCCCGATCAGGACGCCATAGGCGAGCATCATCCGCTTTGGCATCGCTACCAACCGCCCTGTCAGGCGCGCATACCAGTCGCTGAAGCGCTCGAACCCGGCATTGAACCGCTCGCCCGCGCCCTCGATTGCCTTGCGCCAGCGCGGCGCATCATCGGGCAGGTGCTTGTGAGGCTTGAGCAGCAGCGCCGACAGCGCTGGCGACAGCGTGAGCGACACGAACAGCGAGATGATGGTGGCCGCAGAAATCGTGACCGCGAACTGCTTGTAGAACTCGCCCGACATCCCGCCCATGAACAGCGTCGGCACGAACACCGCGCAGAGCACGAGCACGATAGCGACCAGCGCCGTGCCCACCTCGTCCATCGAGCGCCGCGCCGCCTCCAGCGGGCTGTAACCCGCCTCGAGATTACGCTCGACGTTCTCGACCACGACGATGGCGTCATCGACCACGATGCCAATCGCAAGGACCAGCCCGAACAGCGAGAGGTTGTTAAGTGAGTAGCCCAGCATTGCCAGCACGGCGAAGGTGCCGACCAGCGAGATCGGGATGGCCAGCACCGGAATGATCGAGGCGCGCGCCTTCTGCAGGAACACGATGATCACCAGCACCACCAGCACCACCGCCTCGAACAGTGTGTGAACCACGGCGTCGATACTCTGGGCGATGAACTCGGTCGGGTTGTAGACGATACGGTATTCGAGGCCCGACGGGAAATCGGCGGCCAGTTCGGCCATCACCGCTTTCACGCCCTCCGCCGCGTTGAGCGCGTTGGAGCCTGGCTTCTGGTAAACCGGCAGGATGACCGAATCCGTGTCGTTGAGATAGGATGAGGTGGCATAGTCGGCCGCGCCGATCTCCACCCGTGCGACATCGTTGACCCGGATCTGCCGACCCTGATCATCGGTGCGGATCACCACCTCGCCGAACTGAGCAGGGCTGGTGAAGCGCCCCTGCGTCTCGACATTGAGCTGGAAGGCGGAATCCGGGCTCGGCTGCTGGCCGAGCGTGCCGGCTGCCACCTGCACGTTCTGTGCCCGCAGCGCGCCGACGATATCGCCGCCGGTCAGGCCCAACGCAGCAGCGCGGCCGGGATCGATCCACACGCGCATTGCCAGCTCGCGCTGGCCGAACAGCTGCACATCGCCCACCCCTTCAAGCCGCGCGAGCCGGTCCTTGATGCGGGTCTGAGCGTAGTTGGAAATATATTCGCGATCGAGCGAGCCATCGGGCGAGACCAGATTGACCACCATCAGGAAGTCGGGCGTGGTCTTGCGGGTGACGATGCCGAGCCGGCGCACCTCTTCGGGCAAGCGTGCTTCGGCAATCGCCACACGGTTCTGGACCAGCACCTGCGCCTCGTCGAGGTCGGTCCCCGGCGCGAAGGTGACGGTGATCGTCATCCGGCCATCGCCGGTGGACTCGCTCGACTGGTAGAGCATGCCGTCAACGCCGTTGATCTCCTGCTCGATCGGATTGGCGACAGTGTCGGCCACCGTCTCCGCCGATGCGCCGGGATAGGTCGCGTTCACGGTGACGGTCGGCGGGACGATGTCGGGATACTGGCTGATCGGCAGGAAGAAGTAGGAGATCGCACCTGGTCTGAGCCCGAAGTTTCTACCAGCTACGAGTAGAGCCTTGGGCCGTTTTGATGCCCATTGCTGGGCGTGATGGCAACAACCGTATTGGGGGCATGCCCCCAATACGGTTTGCCGCTTGATCCTGCCCCGATTTCGGCT
>DAICXZ010000010.1 GCA_027311945.1 Erythrobacter sp. | reverse complement strand
CGGCGCCAATGGCGTGGGGCTGGTGGCCGTGAAGGGCGAATTGGGCGAGGCCAAGGTCACTGCCAACGAATTGCTGCAGGCCGCCCTGCGCCTGCGCCCCGACCGGATCGTGCTGGGCGAATTGCGCGGGGCGGAGAGCGTATCGTTCCTGCGCGCGATCAACACCGGGCACCCCGGTTCGTTCTCGACCATCCATGCGAACAGCTTGCGCGGCGCGCTCGAACAGCTCTCGCTGATGGTGATGCAAACCGGCATCGGCCTGACCCGTTCGGACACCCTCGCCTATGCCGCAGGCGTAATCGACGTGATCGTCCAGCTTGGCCGGTCGGAAGGCAAGCGCGGCATCACCGCCATCGCCAGAGCAGCCGATATCGCGTGATTTTCCTTAATTCGTGACATGGGCCTGTGCACTGTTTTCAGGCATGATAGCTTTGCCTAAGACCCCGCCAACCTGTCCGGCCACCCCTCCGGCCCACACACAGGCCATGCACGAGAGCGAGCACAGATGAGCACCGCGCCTATCAGTTCCGACGACGCCACCGATCCTTCGCTGCTGAGCGCCGAGGAGCGCTATTTCAACCGCGAGCTGTCGTGGCTCGAATTCAACGAGCGCGTGCTGGCCGAGGCTACCAACACCGCCTATCCGCTGCTCGAACGGCTGCGCTTCCTCTCGATCTGCGGCAGCAACCTCGACGAGTTCACGATGATCCGCCTGGCCGGTCTCGTCGGGCAGGTGCGCACGGGCATTTCGGAAACCTCGATCGACGGGCGCACCGCCAGCCAGCAGCTCGCCGCCATCACCGAGAAGATGCGCGCCATCGAAGGCCGCCAGCAAGCAGCGCTGAAGGAACTGCGCCCGCTGCTGGACGCGCAAGGCATCCACATCAAGGGTGGCGACCTCGCCAGCCCCAAGGCCGAGGCCTGGCTCGAACGCTATTTCATCGAGCACATCATCCCGGTGCTCACCCCGCAGGCGATCGATCCGGCCCACCCCTTCCCGTTCGTCTCCAACCTCGGCATTGGTGCGCTGTTCAACCTTGAACGCACGGTCGACGGCAGCCAGCTGATCGAGATGGTGCTGCTACCCGCCGCGCTGCCGCGCTTCATCCGCGTGGACGATGAGGCGGCGGATGGCGAAGCGGTCTATGTCGCCATCGAACGTATGGTGCTGCGCTTTGCCCACCTCTTGTTTCCCGGCTTCACTATCAAGGGCCAGGGCGCGTTCCGCCTCCTGCGCGACAGCGATATCGAGATCGAGGAAGAGGCAGAAGACCTCGTGCGCTATTACCGCAGCGCGATCCAGCGGCGGCGGCGCGGGCAGGTCATCGCCATCGAGCTGGACGAGAACTTCGACCGCGAAGCCGAGGAGATGCTGCGCGACAAGCTGGGCCTCAAGCAGGCCTTCGTCACCAAGACGCTGGGCATGCTGGGCATTGCGGGGCTGGCCGACGTTGTTAGCGAGGACCGGCCCGACCTCAAGTTCACCCCCTATTCGCCGCGCTACCCCGAACGGGTGATGGAGCATGATGGCGACGTCTTCACCGCCATCGGTGAGAAGGACATCGTGATTCACCATCCCTATGAGAGCTTCGAGGTGGTGGTCGATTTCCTGCGTCAGGCGGCGCGCGATCCCAAGGTTATCTCGATCAAGCAGGCGCTTTACCGCGCGGGCCAGCAGTCGCCGGTGATCAACGCGCTGATCGAGGCGGCGGAAAACGGCAAGTCGGTCACCGCCGTGGTCGAGCTGAAGGCACGTTTCGATGAGGAGCAGAACCTCAAGTGGGCGAACGAGCTGGAACGCGCGGGCGTGCAGGTGATCTACGGCTTCGTCGACTGGAAAACCCATGCCAAGATCAGCATGGTCGTGCGCGCGGAAGACAACGGCTACCGCACTTATTGCCACTTCGGCACCAGCAACTATCACCCGATCACGACCAAGATCTACACCGACCTGTCCTATTTCACCGCCGATCCGGCGCTGGGGCGCGATGCGGCCAAGCTGTTCAACTTCATTACCGGTTATGTCGAGCCGCAGGCGATGGAAAAGCTGGCGATCTCGCCGCTGAACCTGCGCGAACGGCTGAACGAGTGCATCGATCGCGAGATCGCAAATGCGCAGGATGGCAAGCCGGCCATGATCTGGGCGAAGATGAACTCGATCACCGAACAAGGCATCATCGACCGGCTTTATGAGGCTAGCCAGGCGGGCGTGCAGATCGTGCTGGTGGTGCGCGGCATCTGCTGTCTGCGCCCCGGCGTGCCGGGCCTGTCGGACAATATCACGGTCAAGTCGATCATCGGCCGCTTCCTCGAACACAGCCGTATCTGGGCTTTCGGCAACGGCGGGCCGCTGCCGTCGAACAAGGCGCTGATCTTCATATCGAGCGCCGACGCGATGGACCGCAACCTCAATCGCCGCGTCGAAACGCTGGTGCCGATCTCAAACCCCACTGTGCACGATCAGGTGCTCGATCAGGTGCTGCTGGCGAACCTTCTCGACACAGAGCAAAGTTGGCTGCTCGATGGCGAAACAGGGGAATACGAGCGCGTGCAGATTGACCCGGACACCGAAGATTCCGACGGGAACGGCGTGCCCGGCTTCAACTGCCACGCCTATTTCATGACCAACCCCTCGCTGTCGGGCCGTGGGGGTGCATTGAAGGAAAGTCTCGTGCCCAAGCTGACCTTGCGCAAGGGAGCGCTATGATTTCCACTTCGAAGCGCAGCTCAGGCGTCGCCGCGCCGGGGCCTGAACGGGCGGTGATCGACATCGGCTCGAACACGGTGCGACTGGTGATCTACGGCGGGCCACGCCGCGCGCCGATGATCTGGCTCAACGAGAAGGTAACCGCCCGGCTCGGCCGCGATCTCGCCGAAACGGGCCGCATGCCTGATAAGGCAACCGATCTTGCATTGCGTGGGCTGGCCCGGTTTGCCGCTATCATCGAGGATATCGGCGTCACCCAGGTCGACGTGGTGGCGACCGCCGCCGTGCGCGATGCCGAGAACGGGCCGGAATTCGTTGAGAAGGTGCGCGCGCTGGGGCTCAATGCGCGGGTAATCTCGGGCGAGGAAGAAGCGCGCACCGCCGCCATGGGCGTGATCGGTGCCTTTCCGCAGGCCCAAGGCGTGGTCGCCGATCTGGGCGGCGGCAGCCTTGAGCTGATCGCCATTGCCGATGGTGAGTGCTCGCACGGCGTCTCACTGCCGCTGGGCACGCTGCGCCTGCCTGCCCTGCGCGAACAAGGCTCGGCAGCCTTCCGCAAGGCGATCGAAGACGAGCTGGCAAAAGCGCACTGGGCTTCGGAGCAGGAGGGTCCGCTATATCTGGTGGGCGGCACCTGGCGCGCGCTCGCCAAATTCGCGATGAATGCGCAGGACTATCCGCTGTCCGATCCGCACGCCTACACGCTCTCCCCCGAGGAGGCAGACCACTTCGCCAAGCAGGCCGCGCAAATGAACGCCGAAGAGCTGGCCGCCATTCCCGGCGTCTCATCCTCGCGCGCGGCAGGGTTGGCCGATGCCTGCGCCATGTTGCGCCCGCTGATCGCCACGCTGAAACCGCGGGCGCTGGTGTTCTCCTCGTGGGGCCTGCGCGAGGGCCTGCTGCACGGCCAGCTCGACCCGCTCGAGCGCGAGAAAGACCCGCTGCTGTCGGGCGTGGAGCATTTCACCCGCCCGCGCGGCGTCACCCCCACCCAGGCCACCCTGATCGCGGGCTGGACAGCGGCAACGGCGCGCGGCGGCGTCAACGAAGACGAGCGGCTGCGCATGGCAGCAACCATGCTGGCGCTGGCGGCGGCACAGATCGAGCCGAACATGCGGCTCGTTCACTGCACCGACTGGGCCTTGCACAAACGCTGGCTTGGGCTCGACCATCGCGGGCGGGCGCTGATCGCCGCCGCTTTGCGCGGCGCTTGCGGCAAGCCCGAGCCGACCGCCCTGTTGAAGGAGCTGGCCAGCAGCGAAGACCTGCGCCGCGCAGCGGGGTGGGGCCTCGCCATCCGGCTGTGCCGCCGCCTGGGTGCCGGGTCGCGGCTGTCGCTGCTCACCAGCAAGCTCACCCGCGAGGACGATGTGCTGACGCTGTGGATCGACCCGGCGCGCGAGCAACTGCGCTCGGGCAGCGTCGAGAGCGACCTGAAGGCACTTGCCCGATGGCTCGATCTCGAATGGCGTATGGAGTAGCGATTATTGACAGTTTAGTGACAATGTGACCGCTAAGCTTGCCCTCTACACTCCGCCCAGTGCACGGAGCGGGAAAGAGATTGGAGGCGAGCCCCACAATGGTCGCAAAGCAAGCACTGGCCGCGCATGACACGGCGAACGAAAACGGTATCCCCGATCAGGATGCCCTCGGTCTGACAGCACTGGCCGAAGGCGTTCTCGCACGTGACTTCCGCCCCCGTGTGGCAACCGTAAGGCGTCTGGCCGAGGCGGTTATCGCCCTGCAGGGCGATATTGCGGAGCTGAAAAAGGCGGCCAAGAAACCCGCCAAGACGAAGACGAAAGCCACCGGCGGCAAGTCAGCCAAGGACGGTGGCAAGAAGAAACGCAAGCTGGCAAAAATCCCCGGTCAGAAGGGAAAATAGCCGCTTACGAACCGGTCGCCCTCGGGTCGCATCGAGGAGGCCAGTTGTCCCTCAGAGCGCGCGAATGCCCCTACCCCAATTCGCGCGCTCCTTTCTGACCTCCCTTGCGGCAATGGCTCGGCTCAGAACGGATCGTTTGTCTGCTCATCGAAGGGGCGGTTGTCGGCCGGTGGGCTGCGATAGGGCGGGCGCTGGCGCATGGAGAGATCTCCCTTCCACGGCACCTGATCGACCTCGGTCCAGGCATTGACGTGCAGGCGATAGAACTTCCAGCGCCCGTTTCGCTTCACCAGCCGGTCGTCGCGCGTGCCGATGCCGAACACGAAGTTGGTGCGATAATCGGCGTTCCACTGGATGATCTGGAAGAAGCAGCGTACCCGCGCGCCTTCGGGCCTGGGGTCCATGATGAAGTGGTTCATCAGATGCTGGCGCCCGAACCACCAGTGCTGGCGGTCGTTCCACAGGCTGCGCAGGTTGGCACGGATCGCCTCGTGCCCTTGCACCTTGCCCTGCCACAGGTGGTCGAACTCGGCATCTTCAGCAAAGGTGGCAATCGCCTGCTCCTCGTCGGCCAGGTCGATTCCCCAGGCGTAGCGCGCGAACAGCTCCTCGATCTCGGCGCGGTCGGCCACCGGCATGATCTCCGGCACCCCGTCAGGCCAGCAGGTCTCGGTCATTTAGAGCGGTTTCCACACGTTCTGACTCGAAAGGGATTCCCTTACGGTCGCGGTTCTGATTCAAGCTTCCTGCTGGAGGCAGGAGGCCAGCATGGATGGCACGAACGCTTTCACAGGACCTTCGGGATCGGGTTGTTGC
>DAICXZ010000009.1 GCA_027311945.1 Erythrobacter sp. | reverse complement strand
GCAACAACCCGATCCCGAAGGTCCTGTGAAAGCGTTCGTGCCATCCATGCTGGCCTCCTGCCTCCAGCAGGAAGCTTGAATCAGAACCGCGACCGTAAGGGAATCCCTTTCGAGTCAGAACGTGTGGAAACCGCTCTAACGGCGATTTCGTGTCGGTTGCCGGCCACTACAACCAGAACCGCAACAACTTCTTCGGCTCGGTGAGCGCCGCTTCGATCCAGAGCGCGATCGACGAAGGTCGCAAGTCAGACCGTTTCAACGTTCTCGACGCGGTCGATTACCCCTGCGAAATCACCACTCCCACACCGGGCGTGGCCGACGAGGTCAACGGCTGCGGTGCGGAATTCAGCCGTCGCTACAACCCCTCCAACACGGGCAACATCCGCGGCTCGTCGCGCTTCACGCTGGCCGAAGGCCTCGTGCTGACGATCGACCCGACCTATCAGTACGTGAAGGCCAATGGCGGCGGCGATGAGGAGCTGATCGAAGGTTTCCGCGATGTCGACGGTGTGAACTACACCGGCTTCATCAGCGGCAAGTACTACTATGGCATGGATCTCAACGGCGACGGCGACATGCTCGACGAAGTGGCCGGCAACGACCCGAGCCAGACGCGGACCAATCGCTTCACGATCATTTCCTCGCTGAACTGGGAAATCAACGACCAGCACCGCGCTCGCATCGCCTATACCTGGGACCGCGCCAACCACCGCCAGACCGGGCAAACCTCGCTCGCCTTGCAGAACGGCGAGATCGCGGACGTCTTCCCGATCAACAACCCGCAGTACACCTCGGACGGCTTCGCCCTCAACAAGCGCGACCGTCAGTCCTATGCGATCCTGAATCAGATCTCGGGTGAGTATCGCGGCCTGTTCCTCGACGAGGATCTGTCGGTCACGCTGGGCATCCGCGCCCCGTTCTTCACCCGCGAGCTGCATCAGAACTGCTGGACGACCTCGGCTTCCGGCTTTGTCGACTGCCTCGGCAATCAGGACACCACCGCCTATCAGGAAGCAAACCCCGATCACGTTGGACCGACCGATCGTACCTACAAGTACGACAAGGTTCTGCCGAGCGCTGGTCTGGTCTACTCTGTCAACGATGATGCGCAGGTGTTTGCGAATTACGCGATGGGCCTGTCGGTGCCCGGCACCGATCCGCTGTATGACAGCTTCTACCTGCCTGACGTGGACGAAACGCGGCCCGACCCGGAAACGACCGACTCGTTCGATCTCGGTTTCCGCTACCAGACGCGCAATGTGCAGGTGCAGATCGCCGGGTGGTACACCAAGTACAACAACCGCCTTGCCACCTCCTACGATCCGATCCTCGACGAGACGGTCTACCGCAATCTCGGCGAGGTCGACAAATACGGCCTCGATGCCTCGGTTGCGTTCCTGCCCACGCCCAACACGATGCTGTACGTCTTCGGCTCGATCAACGAATCGGAGATCAAGGACGACATCGAAATCGAAGGCGGCGTGCTGAACACCGCCGGCAAGCGCGAAAGCGGCACGCCCAATCTGATGTTCGGTGCGCGCGGTCAGGTCTCGTTCGGCGGCTTCGATTTCGGTGCGCAGGTGAAGTACACCGGCGAGCGGTTCTTCAACGATACCAACGAGGATCCGAACCTCGTGAACAACGGTATCGTGGATGCCTATACGCTGGTCGACCTCGATCTGCGCTATACCATCGGCCAGAACCCCCTGGGCGAAGGCGACATGGCAATCCAGGTCAACATCACCAACCTGTTCGACGAATTCTACGTCGGCGGCTTCGGTGGCGATCTGAGCGGCACGCCCTTTGTGCAGATGGGCGCTCCGCGCGCGGCGAGCGTCTCGCTCGTTCTGGGCTACTGATCGCCTGACTGAGAAGATCACACTTTTGGGGCGGCGACACCTGTGTCGCCGCCCCATTTCGTCTTGCTCATCAGGTGCCCGTTTCACCGGGCTTTCGATGCCCGCACCCCAGGCCTGACGACGTTTTGATCTCCGCCCTTTGCAAGGAAAGGAACGGACCGCCCTGCGCGGTGTTTGTCCTGTAACTACCCGTTTCAGGAGAGCATTCATGGACCATGATATTTTCGCGCGCCTCAAGCGCGACCACGACAAGCATCGCGAGCTGCTCGACAAGATGGCGCAGACCCATGGCGAGAGCGATGAACGCAAGGCGCTGCTGGAGGAGTTCACCAAGGAAGTGAAGGGGCACGCCGCAGCGGAAGAGCAGGCGCTCTATTCTACCATGCTGCGCAAGCCCGATACCACCGACGAGACGCGCCATTCGGTTGCGGAACATCACGAGATCGAGGAAGCGCTTAACGATCTGGCCGCCACGGACATGTCGTCCTCGGCATGGATGGCCAAGTTCAAGCAGCTCGATCACGATTATCGCCACCATATCGACGAGGAAGAAGAAGACCACTTCCCCGATTTCGAGGAGCATCTCACCGACGAGGATCGCGACTATATGCAATCGGTGTTCGACCGGCGTAAGGAAGCCGAGAAGGCAGATGCTGAAGTGACCCCGGAGAAAGCGGAAGACGCCAAGGAATAGCGCTTCTGACGCTGCTGCAATCCGCACCAGGGTAAGCTCGGGCGCAAGAAGGAGCGAAAATGCCGATGGCACGCGGGACGGCTGAAGCAGGAAGCAAGCTCGGCGAGTTCGACGACAGTTCGGTGGAGCCGGGCGTATGGCGCTATGCCAAGGCGCGGCGCGTGCGCGTTGCGGTGGACGGGGAGGAGTATTTTGACCTCGTCCAGCAGGCCATGCTTCGTGCAACCCAGCGAATTTTGCTGATCGGGTGGGATTTCGATACCCGTATCCATCTCACCCGCGGCCGTCGCTGGTATCGGCGCCCTTTCGATCGATCATACCCCTCGCGGCTCGGCAGCTTCATCCTGTGGCTCAACCGCAATCGGCCGGGGCTGGAAGTCCGCATCCTCAAGTGGAGTTACTCGGTCTTTTCACTGGCAACGCGCGGCGCGATGCTGTTCGACTTGTTGCGCTGGGCGCGCCACCGGCGGATCGACTTCAAGTTCGACACCGCGCACCCGCTGGGGTGTAGCCACCATCAGAAGATTGTCGTGATCGACAAGCAGTTCGCAGTCTGCGGCGGGATCGACATGACTGGGGGGCGGTGGGACACGCGGGCCCATGAGACAGATGATCCCGGTCGCAAGCTTCCGAGTGGCACGAACTACGGTCCATGGCACGATGTAACCGTGCTGATGGAAGGAGACATCGCCGGGGCGCTCGAAGATCTCGGTCGGCAACGCTGGATCACTGCCGGTGGCAAGCCGCTCAAACCTTCGCAGAAGACCGAGGAAAGCGCCTGGCCCGAAGGGCTGGAAGCGCATTTCGAGGATGTCGAGATCGGCATCGCGCGCACACGGGCCGAGCATGGCGGATTGCGCAAGGTCGACGAGGTGGAGCAGCTGTTCTGCCAGCAGATCGCCAGTGCCAAGCGGTTCATTTATGCCGAGAACCAGTACTTCGCCAGTCGCGCCGTCTGTGAAGCGATTGCGCAAAGACTGGCCCAGCCCGATCCGCCCGAAATCGTGATTGTTCACCCCGACACCGCCGATGGCTGGGCGGAGGGGCAGGTGATGGACCCGGCCCGTGCGGAACTGGTGAGCGCGCTCAACGAGCTCGACCAGAACCATGCCTTTCATCTCTATGTGCCCTATACCGATGACCGGACGATCTATGTCCACGCCAAGCTGCTGATCGTCGACGATGAAGTGCTGAGGATCGGCTCGGCCAACTTCAACAACCGCTCTATGGGCCTCGATTCGGAGTGCGACGTGTTCATCGACGCCCGCCGCCCCGGAAACGCGCACGCGACAGGGCAGATCGAGCGGCTACGCTATTCGCTGCTGGCCGAGCATTGCGGTATCGATGAAGCGGCAGTGCCGGCCCTGCTTGCGACCTATGGTTCGATGGCGGCGATGATTGCCGGTATCAACCAGCGGGGCGAGGGGTTGCAACGGCGGCATCTGCGCCCATTTCACCCGACACCGCCGGACGATACGACGCGCGATTTGGCCCTGCGTGAAACGTTCGACCCGGAGGAGCCGGGAGACGTGTTCGCGATCCTCCCGGCAAGGAATGGTCTTTTCCGTCGCGGCAGCCTATTGGCAAAAGCGAGAGCCAAGGGAAGAGCCCGGCTGAGAAGGATACGCCAGGTCAATCGATGAGTTGCAATCACGAAGAAGAGACTGTCGGTGACGGCAAACTGCCGGTGCCTGACGAAGTGCAGGAAGCCATCCGCACGCTCATCCGCTGGGCGGGCGACGATCCTACGCGCGAGGGGCTGACCGATACCCCGGCACGGGTGGCGCGCGCATGGAAGGAATATTGCCAGGGTTACGAGGAAGATCCCCGTGTGCACCTCTCGCGGGTGTTTCACGAGGTCGGCGGTTACGACGAGATCGTGCTGTTGAAGGACATCCCGTTCCAGAGCCACTGCGAACACCACATGGCCCCGATCATCGGCAAGGCGGCGATTGCCTATCTGCCGACCGACAAGGTCGTCGGCATTTCGAAGCTGGCGCGTGTGCTGCACGGTTATTCCCGGCGCCTGCAGATTCAGGAGCGGCTGACCGCAGAGGTCGCGCAGTGTATTCAGGACGAACTCCATCCGCGCGGCGTGGCCGTGGTGATCGAGGCAAGCCATGCCTGCATGTCGGCGCGCGGTGTGCGCACGCAGGGCGTGAGCATGGTGACGAGCCGGGTCATGGGCCTGTTCCGCAAGGATCATCGCAGCCGCGAAGAAGTGCTCAAGCTGATGGGCTATTGAGGCGCGCCTGATCGCGCTTCGGCAAAAGTAAGTAAGGACGAAGTTAGAATGACGGCATTGCGGGTTCGCGGCGGACAGAAGCTGAGCGGACGGATCGAGCCTTCGGCGAACAAGAACGCGGTGCTGCCGGTGCTCTGCGCGACGCTGCTGAGCGACGCGCCGATCATGCTGCGCAACGTGCCTGAGATCACCGATGTAACGCGTATTCACGCGTTCTTCTCGGAGCTTGGCAGCAAGGTGGAGTGGGACAAGGCGGCCAAGACCTTCGCCATCGACCACTCGACCATTTCCTCGTCAGCGCGGGCCAGCCTGCCGCAGGCGATGCGGGCCTCGATCATGATGATCCCCGGCTTGCTCGCGCGGCTGGGCGAGGCACGGCTTGAGCACGAGGTGAAGGGTTGCACGCTCGGCGCGCGCGAGATCGATCCCCATGTCGAGGTGTTCCGCAACTTCGGTGCCGAGGTTTCGTCGGAAGGCCGCCACATCGTGTTCCGCCAGCGCGGCGCGGGCGAGGCGACGCGGATGTGGCTCGAATATGCTTCGGTCACCACCACCGAGAACTTCATCATCTCGGCGCTCAACGCCAAGGGTACCAGCCAGATCGTCAACGCGGCTTGTGAGCCGCATGTGCAGGAACTGTGCGCCTTTCTCGAAAAGATGGGCGCGCGGATCAAGGGCAAGGGCACCTCGATGGTAAGCATCGAGGGCGAACCGACCTTCACCAGCGTCGACTACACCTTCGCCGACGACTACCACGAAGTGGCTACCTTCCTCGCGCTGGCGGCTGTGACAGGCGGCGACATTTCGGTGCGCAATGGCTGCCCCGAGCACTTCATGCTGATCGACCGCACGTTCGAAAAGTTCGGCGCGCACGTTGAGCACAAGGATGGCTGGTCGCGCATGGAAGCGCCCGAGCGGCTGAGCGTGAAAGACAACTTCACCTCGCACCTCACAGTGAAGGTGGAGGCCGCGCCCTGGCCCTATATCCCGGCCGACCTGCTGCCGATCTTCATCGCGCTCGGCGTAAAGGCCGAGGGGCAGGTGATGTTCTGGAACAAGGTCTACGAAGGCGGGCTCACCTGGCACACCGAGCTGTCGCTGTTCGGTGCGCACACCCTGCTGTGCGATCCGCACCGCCTGATCACCTTCGGCGGTGACAAGCTGGTGCCAGCGACCGTGACCAGCCCCTATATCATCCGCGTCGCCATCGCGATGCTGATGGTGGCGGCGAGCATCGATGGCGAGAGCACGATCCTCGATGCCGACCCGATCCGCCGGGCGCATCCGGACTTCGTGAAGAACATCGATTCGCTCGGTGTCGATGTGGAGTGGGACGATTGATCCGGTCTTTGCACCTTTAGCAGGCGAAGCTCCGCTTCAGTCTCGCGCCCGGTGTGCTCCCATCATGTATTGCGCGCTTGCGACGACCGGCATCGGGCGGGCGAACAGGTAGCCCTGACCGTAGTCGACGCCGAGCTCTTCAAGCACGGCGCGTTCCTCTTCGCACTCGACGCCCTCGCCGACCAATTTGCTTCCGATAGCGGAGGCAAAGTGAACCATCGCGGCGGTTAATGCCTGGCGCGCGACATCCTGATGAATATCGCGGGTAAGCGACATATCGAGCTTCAGCAGATCGGGTGCAAGGTCGACCATGTGGCGCAAACCTGAGTAGCCTGCGCCGACATCGTCGATCGCGATCCTGGCATAGGGTCGCAGCCGTTCAAGATGCAGCTTGAGCACGTCGAAATGTTCGACCTGCTGATGCTCGGTAACCTCGAGCACGAGCTTGCGCTCGGGATAAGCGGACAGCACCTTTTCCAGCTTGCCTGACATGATCGTGTCGGGCGAAGCGTTTATCGAGACATATGCGTCGCGCGGAACATGGTCGATCGTTGCCAGAGCGCATCGGATAGCGAGCATTTCCAGCTCTACGCCGAGACCGATCTCGTTGGCATCGCCAAACCATTTGTCCGGCCCGCGTTCGTGCGCATCGGGAAAGCGGGTGAGACATTCGACGCCGACCGGGATGCCGCTATCCATTGCCACGATAGGCTGGTGCATGATCTGCAATGCGCCCGTATCGAGCATTTGACGGATCAGGCTTTCGGTTGCGCTTCGCTGTTCGCTGCTTTCCAGCGTGCGTTCGATCTGTTCGACTGCGAGCGCGGCGAATGACTTCAGGACGCCGAGATCGCGTTCTGTCATCGTTCGGTCCGGCTTGCGGCTGAGGCAACAGAAGCTTCCGTAAATCGTCCCGTCCGATAGCTTGAGGGGGACGTTCAGGTGGCATCCGACAGGCAAAAACTTGGTAATCGCCATTGTCTGGGCAAAGGCGTGGTCGGCCGGGTCCTGGATTAGTTCGGGAAGGCGGCCCTGCGCGATATGCCAGCAGTAACTATCGTCGCGCGAATCGCGATAGCCAGGCCCCATTGGCAGATCGAGATCGCTGTCCACATGCGTCAGCTCCTTCTCGTGGTTCTCGACGTAGCGCGAGACGAAGGCGATCTCGGTACCCAGGTGTTGACGGACCGCCTTCAGAATACGGCCGACCGAGTCGTTATCGATCGCTTCGAAGCGGGCGATTGCTGGGGCCGGTGTGAGGGGAGCGGGCGAAGCGGTAGGGAGGGCGTGGCGCATCGGAATTGCACATATTCCGCGAAGATTTACGGAACGTAACTTTACAGGTCGATGCCCTGCTTTGGCGCCCAAACGAAAAGGGCGCCGCAAGCGACGCCCCTTCCTCATATCGGGGTCTGAAAATCAAAGCTGGCCGAGCATGTGCTCCGCGCTGGAGACCTTGAACTCGCCGGGGCCTTCGACGTTCAGCTCTTCGACCACGCCATCGTTGACGATCATCGAGAAGCGCTGCGAACGCGTGCCCATGCCATAACCCGAGAAGTCCGCATCGAGGCCGATCGCCTTGGCGAAATCGGCGCTGCCGTCGGCCAGCATGGTGACATCGTCGGAGCCGGCATCCTTGCCCCAGGCGCCCATCACGAAGGCATCGTTGACCGAAACGCAGGCGATCTCGTCGATCCCCTTGGCCTTGAGATCAGCGGCCTTCTCGACATAGCCGGGCAGGTGCTTGGCCGAACAGGTCGGGGTGAAGGCACCGGGCACCGCGAACAGCGCGACCTTCTTGCCAGCGAAGAACTCGCTCGACTGCACGGCATCGGGGCCATCCGCGGTCGCCTTGACCAGTTTCACGTCGGGAAGCTTGTCGCCTTTGGAAATCGTCATCTCAGGTATCCTTCATGGTGAGGGTCGGGCGAGACATAGGAAGCCCGGCGGTTCGTTGCCAGCGATGATTTGCAAGTGATTAACAGCGCGGGCGAGAAGGCTTTACCTCGCCCGCCAGCGCCCCTATGGCTCCACCCACATTTGTGCCGCGCGGAGCCCCGGCGGCGCTCATCCCCACATGACAGGAGAAGTGCGCGTGGCTGACGCTAAGAACGACTATATCATCAAGGACATTGCTCTGGCCGAATATGGCCGGGCCGAGATCGCGATCGCCGAAACCGAAATGCCGGGCCTTATGGCCACGCGCGAGGAATTCGGCCCCGCGCAGCCGCTGAAGGGCGCGCGCATCACCGGCTCGCTGCACATGACGATCCAGACCGCCGTGCTGATCGAGACGCTGACCGCGCTCGGCGCCGATGTGCGCTGGGCCACCTGCAACATCTTCTCGACGCAGGACCACGCCGCCGCCGCCATCGCGGCGCAGAACATTCCGGTGTTTGCGGTGAAGGGCGAGAGCCTGGCCGAATACTGGGACTATGTCGGTGAGATCTTCGACTGGGACAAGGACGGTTCGGGCCAGACTGCCAACATCATTCTCGACGACGGCGGCGATGCCACCATGTTCGCCCTGTGGGGCGCGCGCGTCGAGGCGGGCGAAGAGCTTCCCGCGCCGGCCAATGCCGAGGAAATCGAATTCCAGCGCGCGCTAAAGGCCTTCATCGCGAAGAAGCCCGGATACCTCACCGAGACCGTGAAGAATCTGCGCGGTGTTTCGGAAGAAACCACCACCGGCGTCCACCGCCTCTACAGCCTTGCCAAAGCGGGCAAGCTGCCGTTCCCGGCCATCAACGTGAACGACAGCGTGACCAAGTCGAAGTTCGACAACCTCTATGGCTGCCGCGAATCGCTGGTCGATGCGATCCGCCGTGCGACCGACGTGATGCTTTCGGGCAAGGTCGCCTGCGTTGCCGGTTATGGCGATGTCGGCAAGGGCTCGGCGCAGTCGCTGCGCAATGGCGGCGCCCGCGTGCTAGTGACCGAAATCGACCCGATCTGCGCGTTGCAGGCGGCGATGGAAGGCTACGAAGTGACCACGATGGAAGACGCGGTGACCCGCGCCGACATCTTCGTCACCACCACCGGCAACGAGGACGTGATCACCGCCGATCACATGAAGGCGATGAAGCCGATGGCGATCGTCTGCAACATCGGCCATTTCGACAGCGAGATACAGATTTCGGCCCTCTCGAACTACGAGTGGAACGAGCTGAAGCCCGGCACGGACCTGGTGAAGTTCCCCGATGGCAAGGAAATCATCGTTCTCGCCAAGGGCCGCCTGGTGAACCTTGCATGCGCCACCGGCCACCCCAGCTTCGTGATGAGCTGCTCGTTCACCAACCAGGTGATGGCGCAGATGGAGCTGTGGGAGAAGCACGATAGCTACGAGAACGACGTTTACGTTCTGCCCAAGCACCTCGACGAGAAGGTGGCGGCGCTGCATCTCGACAAGCTCGGGGTGAAGCTCTCCAAGCTCAGCCAGAAGCAGGCCGATTACATCGGCGTGCCGGTGGAAGGCCCGTTCAAGCCCGAGCACTATCGCTATTGATCGGGGGTTGCGCCCCGCGGGCAGCTTGCATCGCGGGGCTGCCGGTCATAGCTGACGCAAGATGGAACTCACCCCTCTTGCCGCGGCTCTGATCGGCCTGCTGCTGGCCGCGTGGACCGGGCTTGCCGCCTGGCTCATGTGGCGAGCGCGCGCGCAGGAACGAGCGGCTCGTGCTGCGCTGGTCAAGTCGCGCCGCCTGACGCGGATGATCGAGGAATCGCCAGCGGTGCCGATGCTGGTCCGCGCCGATGGCAGGATCGAAGGGCCGGACAGGCTCGCGGCCTGGTTGGGGCTCGACCGCCTACCTGAGTTTCTCTCCGAACTTGATAGCGGCGCCAGCGGCCTCGCGCCGCGCGAGCTTGACCGGCTGCGGGAGGCGTTGCGGCGCACACACAAGTCGGCGGCGCCCTTTTCTCTGGCTTTGCGTCCGCAGGGATCGAGCCGAAGCCTTGCCGTTCACGGCAGCCTTGCCGATCCGGCTGTTGCGAGCGGCGGAGCAGCGCTGACCTGGTGGTTCGATTTTTCCTCAAGTCAGGTTGAGCTTGAACGCCTGCGCGCGGATGCGGACCGTGCACGGGCCGACTTCATTGCGCTGATCGGGCTGATCGAAGCCGCGCCAATGCCGATGTGGTTCCGTGGGCCGGATATGCAGCTACGGCTCGTCAACGGTGCCTATGTCGAGGCTGTCGGCGCAAGCGATGCGAACGAGGTCGTCGCGCAGCAGATCGAGCTGGTCGAGACGGTGGAGGGGCGCACGGCCGCCGATGTCGCCTTGCAGGCGCACAGCGAAGACGAGGCTGTCGAACGGATCGTTCCCGCCACCATTGGCAACCAACGCCGATCGCTACGCGTTTCCGACCTGCCGCTGGGTGAGGACGGGGTGGCGGGCTATGCTGTCGATATCGAGGACATGGAGGAGCAGAGCCGTGCCTTCCGCGCTTTCCGCGAAGCGCAGCGCTCGATGCTCGATCAGCTTTCCGTCGGCGTCGCTCAGTTCGATGCCGATCGCATGATCGCCTTTGCCAACCAGCCTTTCGCACGCATCTTCTCTTTGCCAGCACCGGCCCTCGCGCGCGGCCTCGATTTCGAAGGTTTCATCGACATCGCGCGCGACAAGGCGCGCCTGCCCGAAGTGCGCGACTTTCCCGAGTGGCGCGGGCAGCTGCGCAAGTGGTTCGTCTCCGACAGCGCGGTTGAAGATGCCTGGACGCTGCCCGATAACATGCACCTTCGCATCGTCGCGCAGCCAATGCCCGATGGGTCGCTGGTGCTGGTGGCGGAGGATCGCTCCGAGCAGCTTGCGCTCTCGGCCACGCGCGACACGCTGCTGCGCACCCGCACGGCCACCTTCGATTCGCTGTTCGAGGCGCTCGCGGTGTTTGCGCCCAATGGCCAGATCCAGCTGTGGAACCGCACCTTCCCGAGGACCTGGGGGCTCGACGAGGACTTTTTCGACAAGCATCCTCATGTCGATGCGATGCTCGAGCAGCTTAGCACGCGGCTCGCACGGCCCGGTCAGCGCTCGGCGATTGGCGAGGTGGTGCGCGCCGCCACGCTTGACCGCCAGCGCAAGAGCGGCCGCGTGCTGATGGCCGACGGGCGCACGCTCGAGTTCGCAGGCGTGCCGCTGCCCGATGGCAATGGCCTGCTGACCGTGCTCGACGTCACCGATTCGACCAAGGCGGAGGCAGCGCTGCGCGAGCGCAACGCCGCGCTCGAAGAGGCCGACGCGATGAAGACGCGCTTCCTCGCCAACATGTCCTACGAATTCCGCACCCCGCTCACCTCGATCGGCGGCTTTGCCGAGCTGCTGGCGAGCGGGATCGCGGGCGACCTGAGCGATCAGGCCAAGGACTATGTGAATGCCATCATCACTTCGGTCGAACGGCTGACGCAGCAAATCGAGACGGTGCTCGACCTGACTCAGAGCGAGGCAGGCCTGCTGCCGATGGCGCAGGAAGAGATCGCGCTGTTCACCTTCCTCACCCGCATCGTGCGCGAGCGCGAAGAGGCTATCGAAGCGAAGAACATCACGCTCGACCTGCGCGGTGACAAGTCGGCGGGGTCGATCACAGGCGATGCGCGGCAGCTGGCGCGCGCAGTCGGCAATGTGCTTGACAACGCGATTGCCGCGACGGGTACAAAAGGCCGGGTGCTGGTCGCCTTGCAACGCCGCAAATCGGGCGTTCAGATCGTGATCTCGGACAATGGCGCGGGCATGAAACCCTCCGAGCTGGCGCGCGCGCTTGATGGCTATCGGCGGCCGGGCACGGGTGAAGAAAAGACCAGCAAGCGCGGTCTTGGCCTGCCGCTCGCACGTCAGTTGATCGAGGCGCACAATGGGCGGCTCGAAATCCAGTCGGAGAAGGGCGTGGGCACCACCGCGACGATCTTCCTGCCATGAGCGCTCCACTCGCTCTGCCGGACCTTGCCGCGATGGAGGCCTTGGGCGAGCGTATCGCCAAGCTTCTCGAACCCGGCGATGTGGTGGCGCTCGAAGGCGATCTTGGCACGGGCAAGACGACGCTGGCGCGCGCGATCATCGCCGCGCTTGGGCACGAGGGCGAGGTGCCTTCGCCCAGCTTTACCATTATCGAAATGTACGAGCATCTTTCGCCGCCGCTGGTCCACGCCGACTTCTATCGTCTCGAGCACCCCTCGGAAGCGGACGAGATCGGCCTCGACGACTATCGCGAGGGCGCGGCGCTGATTGCCGAGTGGCCGATGCGCGCGGGTGGCTTTGCGCAGGATCCGCAATGTCTCGCCATCACGCTCCAGTTTCGCGACGAAAACGGGGAAGGGGGCCGGATGGCGATTGTCGAGCCGGGGCAAGCTTGGCTAGGGCGTTGGCGATGACCGAGAATCTCCCGCGCCGCATTCACGAGTTCCTGATGGAATCGGGCTGGGCTGTGCCCGATATCGAGGCACTGCCGGGCGATGCCAGTTTCCGCCGCTATTTCCGCCTGCGCGGCGAGGACAAGGCGGCCCTGTTGATGGATGCGCCCCCACCGCAAGAAGACGTGGGGCCCTTCCTCCATGTCGCGCACTGGCTCAACGAGCGAGGGATGCGCGCGCCGAAGATCTATGCCCAGTGCGACGAGCGCGGGCTCGTTCTGCTTGAGGATTTCGGGCTGGACCGGATGCGCGACTGGCTGGATGAGCACCCGGCTGACGAAACGCGGGTCTATTCCGAGGCGATCGATGCCCTTGTGGCCTTGCACCGCTGCGAGCCCGGCCCCTTCGCGCCTTACAACATGGCAACCTATCTGCGCGAGGTGGCGCTGCTGCCCGAGTGGTTTTGCCCGCAGGCCGGGATAGAGGTCGATGCGGAAGGCTTCGCGGCGGCATGGCGAGAGGTGCTGGCGCCGCTGCTCGAACGGCAGGAGCCGGGTGTCACCGTGCTGCGCGACTATCACGCCGAGAACATCATGCTGCTGCCCGATGGCTCGCAAGGTCTGATCGACTTTCAGGATGCGCTGGTCGGCCACCGGGCCTATGACCTCGTGTCGCTGTTGCAGGATGCGCGGCGCGACGTGTCGGAGGAACTGGAGGCGGCGATGCTCGCACACTATTGCCAGAAGGCTGGTTGCAACGAGCACTTCGCGGCCGACTATGCCCGGCTTGGGGCGCAGCGCAACGCCAAGATCGTCGGCATCTTCGCGCGCCTCAATCAGCGTGACGGCAAACCGCGCTATCTCTCGATGATCCCGCGCGTTTGGGAAGCGATGGAGCGCGACCTGGCGCATCCGGCGCTGGCTCCGGTCGCGCGCTGGTTCGACGCCAACATCCCGGACGAAATCCGCGCCAGCAAGGGCAAACTTACGGTATGACCACGCTCGCTTCCGATACCGCCATGGTGCTGGCGGCAGGCATGGGCAAGCGGATGCGCCCGCTCACCGCCTCAATGCCCAAGCCGATGGTGCGGGTGATGGGGAAGCCCATGATCGATCATGCGCTTGACCGGCTTGCCGATGCAGGCGTGGCCAAGGCGGTGGTCAACGTCCACTACATGCCCGACACGCTCGAGGCGCACCTCGCCGAGCGTAAGGCGCCGGCGATCACGATTTCCGATGAGCGCCGGCAGCTGCTTGAGACCGGCGGCGGGCTTGTGCTGGCGCAAGATCAACTGCCCGACCCGTTCTTCTGCCTGAATTCCGATAACATCTGGCTCGACGGCCCCCGCAACTGCTTTGCCGACCTGTCTGCCCGGTGGGACCCCGAACAGATGGACGCGCTGCTGCTGGTCGTCGCACACAAGGGGGCGGTGAACTTTCGCGGGCTGGGCGACTTCCACATGGATGCAGCGGGCCGCCTGCGCCGCCGCAACAAGCCGCGCGTGGCACCCTTCGTATTCACCGGCATTCAGCTCGTATCCAAGCGCCTGCTGCGCGATGCGCCCGCAGGCCCGTTTTCCACCAATGTCCTGTGGGACCGCGCGATCGAGGAGGGCCGGCTGTTCGGCCTGCCGTTCACCGGCCAATGGTTCGAGGTCGGCACCCCGCAAATGATCGCGCCGACCGAAGACGCGCTCAGGAATGTCTGAGCGGGCCGGACCGCACGTCTATTCCATCGCCGCGCACCGGGGCTTCGCCGATGCGCTCGTGGCGGGGCTGGTCCCGCGTTATGGCGATGATACCTTCGGACTTGCCCGGCTCACACTGCTGGTCCCCTCGACCCGCGCCGCGCGCACGATCACCGAGGCTTTTGTGCGCCATGCGGGCGAAATGGGGACGAGCGGCCTGCTGTTGCCGCGCATGGTGCAGGTGGGCGATCTCGATCTCGACGAGGCGCTCGGGCCGCTGTTCGATTCGCTCGGCGCGGGTGCGGCGGTGCCCCCGGCGGCGGACCCTGTGCGGCGGACCCTGAAGCTCGCGCAATTGATCGGTGAGGTCGAGGGCAAGGATGCTCCGACAGGCGCAGCGCTGATGCGGCTTGCCACCGAGACCGGGCGGGTGATCGACCGGCTGCTGATCGAGGATATCGAACCGCAGGACCTGCTGAGCGAGCGGGTGATCGGCATCCTCGCCGCCAACTCTGATCACTGGCGTAACAACCTCGCGCTGTTCGCCAAGGTCCAGCTGCTGTGGCGCGACCATCTGGAGCAGCGCGGCGAGATCGACACTTCGGCTCGGCGCAACCTGCTGTTCCGTGCGGCGGCCCGGCGTTTGCGCGAGGCACCGCCCGAACACCCGATTGTCGCGGCGGGCGTCACCAGCGCCGCACCTGCTCTGGCCGAGATGCTGCGCACCATCGCACATATGCCGCAGGGCGCGGTGATCCTGCCCGACTTCGACCTGTCGATGGACGCAGAGGTGTGGGACGAATTGGGCCACGCGGGCGACCCCTCTCTGGAAGAACCGTTCGGCCGCGACGATGCGATCACGCACCCGCAGTATCACCTCAAGCTGCT
Organism: Erythrobacter sp.; assembly: GCA_027311945.1. Taxonomy (GTDB): domain Bacteria; phylum Pseudomonadota; class Alphaproteobacteria; order Sphingomonadales; family Sphingomonadaceae; genus Alteraurantiacibacter. The sequence goes on along the minus strand of DAICXZ010000009.1, from coordinate 229,804 downwards.
GCTTGGGCGCATGGGCATTGCGCGCGAGGAGGTCCGCCCGTGGCACCGCGCCGGTCTCGCCAAGGGGCCGCCCGAACGCAGCCATGCCATTTCAAGCCTGTTCCTGCCGCCGCTGGCGAGCCGCCGGTGGGCGGGGCTTCCAGCCAAACAACGGCGCCTTGCCGGGGTGCGGCTGATCGAGGCCGGCAACCCCGAGGAAGAGGCGCAGGCCATCGCGCTGCTGGTGCGCGAAGCCTTGGCGGTGCCCGAACGGCGCGTGGCGGTGGTGACGCCCGACCGGGGGCTGGCCGCGCGGGTGTCACAGCATTTGCGGCGCTGGAATGTGCGCGCGGACGATTCGGCGGGCGTGCCGCTCAGCCAGACGGCGGCAGGGCGCGTGCTGTTGCTGCTCGCGCAGGTCGGGGCCGAGCGCGCGGCGCCAGTGCCGCTGATGGCGCTGCTCGGCCATCCGCTGGTCGGGCACGAGGAGCGCGCCGATTGGCTGCGCGCGGTTCGGCGGCTCGAACTGCGGCTCCGTGGTCCGCGCAAGGCCTCGGGGCTGGAAGAACCACGCAGGCTGGCGGAGAAGGCTGGCGTGGCCGACTGGTGGCAAGAGGTCGAGCCTATCCTTGTGCCGCTGCTGGATGTGGCCGGGCCGCTGGGCCTTGCCGGGTGGCTCGATCTTCTGGCCGGAGCGGGCGAAACGCTGTGCGGAGAGGCCTTGTGGGCGCGCGAGGACGGGCGTGCGTTGTCAGCTTTCATCGAGCAATGGCGGCTGCATGCCCGCGAAGTGCCGGTGGACCTCGCGCCCGAGGAGCTGCCGCGTGTGCTGCGTGACCTGCTCGATCAGGTGGCCGTGCGCCCCCTGTTCGGGGGGCATCCCCGCGTGGCGATCTATGGCCTGCTCGAAGCGCGGATGACGCGGGCCGATCTCGTCATCTGTGGGGGGCTGAACGAAGGAACCTGGCCTCCCGCTCCGGCGAGCGATCCTCTCCTGGCGCCCGCCGTGTTGCGCGCGCTCGGGGTGCCGGGGGCGGACTTCCGCATCGGCCTTGCCGCGCATGACCTTGCCGGTGCTCTGGGCGCACCCGAGGTGGTGCTGACCCGCGCTCGGCGCGATGTCTCCGGCCCGGCCATTCCCTCACGCTTCCTGCTGCGGGTGCGCGCGCTGCTCGGCGGCGATCTGGCGGCTTCGGCCAGCGACGAACAGACGCTGAAACTGGCGCGCGAACTCGACCCCGCGCCGATGGAAATCGCACCCTATCCGGTGCCTGCGCCAATGCCCTCGGCGGACCAACGTCGGCAGGATATTTCCGTGACCCAGCTTGACCGGCTGCGGTCCGATCCGTTCGAGTTCTACGCCAGCAAGATCATGGGCCTGCGCGATTTGGACGCGCTTGACGCCGAGCCCGATGCCGCCTGGCAGGGCACGCTGGCCCATGCGATCCTCGAAAGCTGGCACAAGGGCGAGGGGGCGATCGAGGCGCTGGCCGAGCAGCACCTTGCCGAGATGCATGCCCACCCGCTGATGCGCGCCTTGTGGAAGCCGCGTCTGGTGCGCGCTCTGCAATGGATCGCCGCGCAGATCGGGGCCGACCCGCAGCGTCAGCCGCTGCCCAATGGGATAGAGGCCAAGGGCGAGATTCATGTCGAAGGTATCCGCATCCACGGCAAGGCCGACCGGATCGATCGGCTCGCCGACGGCACGCTGGCGATTGTCGATTACAAGACCGGCGGGCCGCCGACGGGGCCGACAGTCGAAAACGGCTATGCGCTGCAACTCGGCACGCTCGGGCTGATCGCGCGGGACGGCGGGTTTACGGGCATTGCCGGCGATCCGACCGCCTTCGAATACTGGTCGCTCGGCAAGGCCAAGGTGAAGGACCATCCGACCGGCTTCGGCTATGTCACCACGCCGCTGAAGGTCCGCTCCAAGCGCTCGGGGATCTTGCCCGAGGACTTCCTTCCCGAGGCCGAACGCTACCTGCACGATGCGCTTGGCCGCTGGATTCTCGGCGAGGAGCCATTCACCGCCGGCCTCAATCCCGATGCGCCGGGCTACAACACCTACGATCACCTGATGCGGCTCGGCGAGTGGCAAGGGCGCGGGGACGAGCGATGAGCGGCGCGGTCTATCCTTTGCAGAACAATCAGATGCTGGCGGTCGACCCGACAGACAGCGTGTGGCTGTCGGCCTCGGCTGGCACGGGCAAGACGCAGGTTCTTTCGGCGCGGGTGTTGCGGCTGTTGCTCGCGCCCGATGTGCGGCCTGATCAGATCCTGTGCCTCACATTCACCAAGGCGGGCGCGGCTGAAATGGCGGTACGTGTCAACGAGGTGCTGGCGAACTGGGTGCGGATGCCTGCCGAGGCGCTGGCGGCTGACCTGCTCGCCATCGGTGCCAGCGCCGCACCTGAGACGATTGCGCGGGCGCGCAGCCTGTTCGCCAGCGTGCTCGATTGCCCCGGTGGCGGGCTTAGAATTGATACAATCCACGCTTTTGCGCAATGGTTGCTGGCGGCCTTCCCGAACGAGGCCGGGCTGGTGCCCGGAACCCGCCCGATGGAGGATCGCGACCGCGACCTGCTCGCCTCGCAAGTGCTGGCCGATCTGGTCGAGGAATGGGACCGGAGCGAGCCTGCCGCCATGGCTGCGCTGGAGGAACTGTCCGTCAGGCTCGGCCCGGCAGACGCACGCAAGTGGCTGATGCGCTGTGCTGCTGCGCGGGAGGCTTGGTTCGGGCCGGGCGCTTGGCAGCCGCCCTTGCGGGGCCGGGTCGCGCAGCTGGTCGGGCTGCCCGCCGAAGCCAGCCTTGCCGACTATGCCGGAGCCTGCGCCGATGGCAGCGCCGGGATCGAGCTGCTGCGCCAGATCATGTGGGCCTACGATGGCTGGGGTGCGGCGAGCGGGCAGAAGTTCTCCGCCCTCATCGGCGAGTGGCTGCTCTGTTCGCCCGAAGAACGCTTCGCCACCTGCGGCGGGTTGATGGGCGAGCTGTTCAACGACAAGGGCCTGCTCAAGTATCAGAACAATCTCGCCAAGGCCGATCCGGCAGTCGAGATGGTCGCGGTCGATGCACTGGCGTGGCTGGAGAAGGTGCGCCAGCAGGCCGCCTTGCTTGAGCTGGTCGAAATGCTCGCCCCCGCGCTCGAACTCGGGCGGCGCTATGCGCTGGCATGGGACGAGGCCAAGCAGCGCGAGGGGCTAGTGGACTTCGACGACCTGATCCGCCGCGCCGCCGCGCTGCTGGCCGATCCGGGGCAGGGCGAGTGGATTCGTTACAAGCTTGACCGCCAGTTCGACCATATCCTAGTCGACGAAGCGCAGGATACCAACGCCAGCCAGTGGGCGATCATTGACGCGCTGACCGACGACTTCTTCGCCGGGATCGGCGCGGCGGGCGAACGCCAGCGCACGATCTTCGTGGTCGGCGACTACAAGCAGGCGATCTTCGGCTTTCAGGGCACCAGCCCCGACAACTTCCTCTCCAAGCGCGAGGACTATGCCGCAAAGCTGCGCCAGCGCGCCGCCAATGCGGGCCAGTTGCGCGAGAAACTGCGCTGGCGCGAGTTGCAGGATCTCGATCTCGGGCGCTCCTACCGCACTGCGCAGCATGTGCTCACTTTCGTCGATGAGGCCATCGACGCCATCGGTCACAAGGCCTTCGGGCTCGACGAGCGCCCCGCGCCGCATGTGGGCGACCAGCGCCCCGGCCTCATCACGCTGTGGGCGCCGGTGCCGGGCAAGGTCGGCGATAGCGACGAGGAAGACGGCCCCGAGCTGCGCGTGTCCGAGCCCGAGCGGCGCATGGCGGACAAGATCGCCCATTCGATCCTGCGCATGTGGAACGGCGGGTTTGCGCTCAGCAAGGGCGGGCATCGCAATGCCACGCCGGGCGATTTCATGGTGCTGGTGCGCAAGCGTCGCGAGCTGGCCGGGCTGATCGTGGCGCGGCTGCATGCTGCGGGTGTGCCGGTGGCGGGCGTTGACCGGCTGCGGCTCGCCGCGCCGCTGGCGGTGCAGGATCTTATGGCGGCACTGCGTTTCGCCGCGCAGCCGGGCGACGATCTGCAACTGGCGAACCTGCTCGTCTCGCCGTTGATCGGGTGGAGCCATGAACAGCTGCTCGAACACGGCTATCGCGGCGACAGCGGCAAGAGCCTGTGGCAGCACCTGCGCGGCAATCCTCACCCCGAGGCCGAAGCGGCTGAGGCCATGCTGCTCGACCTGCTCGGGAGGGCCGATTTCGAGGTGCCGCAGGCACTGCTGCACTGGATTCTGGTCGGCCCGTGGCAAGGCCGCCGCAAGCTGCTCGCGCGGCTGGGCAGCGAAGCCTCTGATCCCATCGACGAACTGCTCAACGCCGCGTTCCAGTTCGCTGCCAGCAACACGCCAAGCCTTCAGGGGTTCATCCGCTGGTTCGACGCGGGCGAGGGTGAGTTGAAGCGCGAGGCCGAGGGCGGCGGTGACTTCGTGCGGGTGATGACCGTCCACGGCTCGAAGGGGTTGCAGGCCCCGATCGTGATCCTCGCCGATGCCTGCGGCGACCCTGACAAGGGCATGGCGAGCGGGCTGCAGCTGGTCGAAGACCCCCCCGGTGGCGGCACTCCCCGCGCGATCCCACTGCTCCCGCTCGGCAAGGACGAGCGCGTGGGGCCGGTGGCCGAGGCTGCCGACGCCGCGAAGGCCGCCGAGCGCGAGGAGCATTGGCGCTTGCTTTATGTCGCCATGACGCGCGCGGAAGAGGCGCTGTTTATCGGCGGCGCGCTCAGCAAGCTGGAGAAGGAGCCTGCGCCCGATAGCTGGTATGCCCGCCTTGCACCGCTGTTCGCGGGCGATCCGCTTGAAGACGATATCTGGGGCGCGCGCACCGAACGCGGCGAGCGCGCGCCCGAGTTTCCGCACCGCAGCCAGCAGGCGCTGCCGATCCCCGAAGTGCTGCCGCGCTGGGCCACCACCCCGGTCGGTGAGGAGCCGCGCCCGCCGCGCCCGCTCGCGCCGAGTTCAGCCGCGACCGAGGAACGCGGGGCCGATCCGCCCTTGCCGGTGGCGCAAGCCGCGATTGCGGCGCGGCGCGGGGTGCTGATCCATGCGCTGCTTGAACGTCTGCCCGATGTGCTCGAGGACATGCGGCCCGCTGGCGGCCGTGCATGGCTCGCGCGACACGGCGCGGATCTTGCCGAGGCCGAGCGCGAGGAAATGCTGGGCCGTGCGCTCGCCGTGCTGGCCGAGCCGGACTGGCGCGACCTGTTCGGCCCCGCGGCGCTGGCCGAAGTACCGCTCGCCGCCGTGGTCGGCAGCGAGGTAGTCGCGGGCACGGTCGACCGGCTGCTGGTGACGCCTGAGCGTATTGTCGTCGCCGATTTCAAGACCGCGCGCCGTCCTCCGGCAGGGCTTGCCGAGGTGCCGCAATCGACGCTGGCGCAGATGGCGGCCTATGTCGCGGCGCTGGAGGTGATCTATCCGGGCCGCACGGTGGAGGCCGCCGTGCTCTATACACAGGTTCCGCGCCTGATCGCCTTGCCCGAACAGATGCTCGCAGCGCACAAGCCCGGCTTTGCGGCGGCCGACTAAAGCTATGCCTGCCGCATATTGTCCCGCCATGGGCAATGACTAGATTGCACGCCAGACAAGGAGATTCCCGATGGCAACCAAAGCAGTAACCGACGCCAGCTTCCAGTCCGACGTGATCGAGGCCGACAAGCCCGTGCTGGTGGATTTCTGGGCCGACTGGTGCGGCCCGTGCAAGATGATCGCCCCGGCACTGGAAGAGATTTCGGAAGAGCTGGCAGGCAAGGTCGAGATCGTGAAAATGGACATCATGGAGAACCCCGATATCCCCGGACAGATGGGCGTTCAGTCGATCCCGTTCCTGGCGCTGTTTTCGGGCGGCAAGGTTGTGGCGCACCAGATGGGTGCGGCACCGAAGAATGCGCTCAAGAACTGGCTTGAGAGCAATCTCTGAGCGGAAATAATCAGGCGGGCAGGGCGGCGAGCCGCTCTGCCATGCCGTTCCACAGCGCGGGCGAGGCGGCCCCGATCAGGCCTTTGCGCTCCCATTCGTCGACCCGATAGGCCGAGCCATCGGGCCGCGCGGCCTTTCCGCCCGCCTCGTTGAGCCACAGCACGCCCGCCGCATGGTCCCAGGCCAGCGTGCGCTCGAAGATCGAGACATCGTTGGTGCCCAGCGCGAGCCGCGGGTATTGCTCGGCGGCGCAATAGGGGATGTCGACGAGGCGATAGTGCGGGGCGATGTGCGCCTTCATGGCATCGCGCCTGGCATCGTCCATGAACAGCAGTGAGATTGCGGCGACCGGCTGAGCTTCGCCGGTGGAAATCGCCTCTACCCGTTCGCCGTTCACGAAGGCTCCCTTGCCCCTGTGCGCTACACAGAGGCGGCCGGAGATGCAGTCGTAGATCCATCCCGTGTGCGCTTCTCCGCCAGAGGCCATGGCGAGCATAATTCCGAAGGGTGGCTTTCCGGCTGCAAAGTTGCGGGTTCCGTCGATCGGGTCGATAATCCAGCAGTCGCCCTTCAGGCCTTCAAGCACTTGCGGATCGGCATGGGCGGCCTCTTCGCCGACGATGGCAAGGCCGGGCATGATCCGCGAGAGACCTTCCGCCAGCAATTCCTCACTGTGCTTGTCGGCCACGGTGACCGGATCGTTGCCGCCTTTGTCCTCGATGTCGCCCTCGGCAAGGTTGCGGAAGCGCGGGAGGATGGCTTTTTCGGTTACTTCGCGAAGCAGGGCCTCGACAGCCGTATGGAAGGCCATGATGTCGCTCAAAACACCCCTCCTGTGAACAAGAGGGGTGTATCAGGAGCGGTAATCTGCATTGATCGCAATGTAGCCGTGGGTGAGATCGCAGGTCCAGACGGTGGCGCGGCCTTCGCCAAGGCCCAGGTCGACGGTAATGTCGACCTCGTCGCCCGCAAGATGTGCGGAGACCGGAGTCTCGTCGTAGTCGGGCAGGGGCAGGCCATCTTTCGCCGCCCACACGCCGCCAAAGGCAATGCCGAGCTTGTCGCGGTCCGCCGGTTCGCCTGCCTTGCCGACCGCCATTACCACGCGGCCCCAGTTGGCGTCGCCGCCCGCGATGGCGGTCTTCACCAGCGGCGAATTCGCGATGGCGAGGCCGACCCTGTGCGCGCTCTCGTCGGACGAGGCACCTTGCACGGTCACGGCGATGAACTTGCTCGCCCCTTCGCCGTCGCGCACCACCAGATGCGCAAGTTGGCGGCAGACATCGTGCAGCGCGGCGGCAAAGGCATCAGCGCCCGTGTCCTCGATGCTGGTTAGTGGCGCATTGCCCGCCTTGCCGGTGGCGAAGGTGAGCACGGTGTCGCTGGTCGAGGTGTCGCTATCGACGGTGATGCAGTTGAAGGTCGCATCGCTGGCGGCGCTGAGACAGGCTTGCAGGAACGCGGGCTCGACTGCCGCGTCGGTGAAGATGTAGCCGAGCATCGTTGCCATGTCGGGCGCGATCATGCCCGAGCCCTTGATGATCCCGTTGATCGTCACCTTGGTGTCGCCGATCATCGCGGTGGCGCTGGCGCCCTTGGCGAAGGTGTCGGTGGTGCCGATGGTCTCGGTCGCCTCCTCGAAAGTGCAGGGCGCAGCGGTAAGTGCAGCAGCAACGCCTGCCTCAGCCTTGTCCTTGGGCAGCGGCACACCGATCACGCCGGTCGAGGAAACGAACACCTCGGCGGGCTGGCAACCAAGGTGTGCGGCAACTTGCGCCATAATCTGCTCCACCGCCTCGCGCCCGCGATAGCCGGTAAAGGCGTTCGAATTGCCCGCATTGACGATCAGCGCCCGCGCATGGCCGAGCTTCACCTGCTCACGCCCTAGTTCGACCTCCGAAGAACAGCAGACATTGCGCGTGAACACGCCCGCGACCGAGGTGCCTTCGGCCAGTTCGGCAAAGGTAAGGTCGCAGCGGTCCCACGTCTTGTACTGCGCGCGGGCAATGCGCAGCGTTACGCCGGCGATGGGCGCCATGGCGGGGAACGGCTTGGCGAGCGGAGAGGTGGCGATGTCCATGCGGTGCCCGATAGTCGCTTGGTGCGCAGTGGACAATTGCCAATAGATCGCTATCTGGACTTGTGATGCTTCGCCGTCTTTTGACCCTGCTTGCCGTGATGTCGGGCTTTGCGCTTGTCGCAGAGCCTGCGCATGCGGTGGAAGCAGGCGTCGTCTCGATGGCCGAAGCTGCGGATAGCGCTGACTGCTCGACCATCGTTGCAGCACCGCTCGAAATGTCGGCCGGCAAGGCGGCTCGGGTTCCGATGGCGCGCCCGTGCGCCGGGCGTCCGGTCGTCGTGTGGGGCCCCACGGTCCAGCTTCAGGCAGACCGCGCGCTGGAATAGCGCCGCTTGCGCTTCGGCGTACCCTTTACCGCACCAGTTTTCTGCCGCGCCTCTCGCACGCGCGGCCCCTCCATATTCACAGTCAGGAAACCACCGCATGTGGCAGTCTATCGCCAAGTCCCTGTTCGGCTCCTCCAACGAACGGTACATCAAGTCGCTCGAAAAAATTGTCGCGCGGATCAATGGTCTGGAAGAGCAGCTTGCTGATTTCTCCGACGACGAACTGCGCGCGCAGACGGCCAAGTTCCGCCAGAAGATCGAAGAGGGTCAGTCGCTCGACGACCTGATGCCCGAGGCCTTCGCCACGGTGAGGGAAGCGTCGAAGCGCGTTTACGGGATGCGCCATTTCGATGTGCAGCTGATTGGCGGCATCGTGCTTCATCGCGGCCAGATCGCCGAGATGAAGACCGGCGAAGGCAAGACGCTGATGGCGACGCTTGCTGTCTACCTCAATGCGATCGAGGGCAAGGGCGTCCACGTCGTCACCGTCAACGATTACCTCGCCCGCCGCGACGCCGAGGAGATGGGCAGGCTTTACGCTTTCCTCGGGCTGACCGTTGGCGTGATCGTGCCCAATCTGCCCGAACATGCGCGGCGCGAGGCCTATGCCGCCGACATCACCTACTCGACCAATAACGAGCTGGGCTTTGATTACCTGCGCGACAACATGAAGCATTCGCGCAGCCAGATGGTGCAGCGGCCCTTCAACTTCGCCATCGTCGACGAGGTCGACTCGATCCTGATCGACGAGGCCCGCACTCCGCTGATTATCTCGGGCCAGACCGAGGACAAGTCCGAGCTCTACATGTCGATCGACGCCGTGGTGAAGGCGCTCGAAGAAGAGTATTACGAGACCGACGAAAAGGCGCGCAGCGTTCAGCTGACCGAGGACGGCGTCGAGATCATGGAGCAGCGCCTGATCGCCGCCGGACTGCTGGCGACCGACAACCTCTACGACGTCGAGAACACGCAGGTCGTGCATCATCTCGACCAGGCCCTGCGCGCCGTGAAGATGTTCAAGAAGGACACCGACTACATCGTCAAGGACGGCAAGGTCGTGATCATCGACGAGTTCACCGGGCGCATGATGGATGGTCGCCGCTGGTCGAACGGCCTGCATCAGGCGGTCGAGGCGAAGGAGGGCGTGGATATCCAGCCCGAGAACCAGACCATGGCCTCGATCACCTTCCAGAACTACTTCCGCATGTATCCCAAGCTCTCGGGCATGACCGGCACCGCCGCCACCGAAGCGGCCGAGTTCTTCGACATCTACAAGCTCGACGTCGCCGAGATCCCGACCAACCTGCCCATCGCGCGCATCGACGATGACGACCAGTTCTACAAGAACACGCTCGACAAGTTCGCTGCCATCGCCAAGGCGATCAAGGAGAAGCAGGAGATCGGCCAGCCCGTGCTGGTCGGCACGGTCTCCATCGAGAAGAGCGAACTTCTCAGCCAGTTCCTCGACAAGGAAGGCGTGAAGCACAATGTGCTGAACGCCCGCATGCACGAGCAGGAAGCGCATATCGTGGCGCAGGCGGGCCGCTTCGGCGCGGTCACCATCGCCACCAACATGGCCGGACGCGGCACCGATATCCAGCTTGGCGGTAACCTCGATTTCCGCATCGGCGACGAGCTGAGCCATCTCGAAGACGGCCCCGAAAAGGACGCCGCCATCGAGCTCATCAAGGAAGAGATCGCGGCTGAGAAGGCGCGGGTGAAGGAAGCGGGCGGCCTGTTCGTGCTCGGCACAGAGCGCCACGAAAGCCGCCGGATCGACAACCAGCTGCGCGGCCGTTCGGGCCGTCAGGGCGACCCGGGCCTGTCGCGCTTCTACCTCTGCCTTGAAGACGATCTGCTGCGCATCTTCGGGCCGGACACGCTGTTCTCCAAGATGATGAACTCGAACCTCGAAGACGGCGAGGCCATCGGCTCGAAGTGGCTCTCCAAGGCCATCGAGACCGCGCAGAAGAAGGTTGAAGCGCGTAACTACGAAATGCGCAAGCAGGTCGTGCAGTACGACGACGTGATGAACGACCAGCGCACCGTGGTTTACGATCAGCGCGCCGAGATCATGGACTCCGAAAAGGTCGATGATGTGGTCGAGGAAATGCGCCGCGACGCAATCAACGCCATCGTCGCGTCTGCTTGCCCGCCTGGCTCCTATCCCGAGCAGTGGGACATCGAGGCGCTGAAGGACAAGGTCGAGGACGTGATGGGCGAGACCCCGCCGCTCGAGGCATGGCTGGAGGAAGAGCAGGTCGACCCCGAGCTGATCGAGGAACGCTTGCAGACGCTCGCCGAAGAGAAGCTCGCCGGGCGCGTGGCGCAGTTCGACGAAGAGGTGTGGCGCGCGAACGAGAAGGGCATTTTGCTCGAACGGCTCGACCATCACTGGAAGGAGCACCTGGCCACGCTCGATGCGCTGCGGCAGGTGGTGTTCCTGCGTGCCTATGCGCAAAAGCAGCCGATCAACGAGTACAAGCAGGAAGCCTTCGGTCTGTTCGAGTCCATGCTCGAAACGCTGCGTGAGGATGTGACCCGCGTGCTGTTGACCGCGCACTTCCGTGTCTCGCAACCGGCCCAGCAAGCTGCGTTGCCTGATCTGCCCGATTTCCTCACCGGCCACATCGACCCGCTTTCTGGCGAGGACAATTCGAACGACGGTGACGGTTCGGCGCGGTTCGCGCCGCTGTTCGGCTCGCTGGCAAGCTCGCCGGTGGCGGCAGTCGGCCCTGGCGGGGCGGAGACGAGCGATCCCTACAAGGACCAGAACGTCAATCGCAACGCACCGTGTCCCTGTGGCTCGGGCAGCAAGTACAAGCACTGTCACGGCGCGGTTTAGGCCGCAGGCGACTTGTCTTAATCGTAACGTTCGTTAATGTCCTCTCGCAAGTTAGGAGAGGGCAATGCGATTTGTGAGGCTGGGCCTGCCGCGCCGGAAGGCGGGCGTGGGCGAAGGGCGCTGCTCTAATGGATAAGCGCCTGCCGCCGCTGCTCGTCGCGGTGTTCATCAACATCGCCGGGTTCAGCCTGATCCTGCCGCTGCTGCCGTTTTACGGGCAGGTGTTCTCGGCCAGCTCGTTCGAGATCGCGCTGCTGTTTGCGGCCTATTCGTTCGGCAACGTGTTCGGCGAAATCCACTGGGGCCGCCAGTCTGACAGCTGGGGGCGGCGCAAGGTCTTCTATGTCACCACCTTTATCGCCGGGCTGACCTATATCGCCTTCGCCTTCGCGCCCAACCTGTGGGCGGCAATCGCCATCCGCATCGTCAGCGGGTTCTTCTCGGGCACGCTCAGCGTTGCGCAGGGCTTTATCGCCGACGTTTCTCCGCCAGAGCGACGGGCCAAGACAATGGGCTATTTTGGCGCGGCCTTCTCGCTCGGCTTTGCGTTCGGGCCGGTGCTGGGCGGGTTGTTCGCGGGCGAGGAAGTGGCCGCACAGAGTTTCCACGCGCCTATCCTCATTGCCGGGACGCTATCGATTCTGGCGAGCATCTGGTGCTTTATCGTGCTGCGTGATGCGGTCGAGCCATCGGGCAAGGGGCGGCCTCTGCCCAAATACTCGGAGGCTTTCGCCTTCGTTTCGGCCGAGCCGTTGCTGTCGCGGCTGTTCGTGATCTCGTTCTTCGGTATTGCCGCCTTTGCCTCGATGGAGGCGATTTACGGCCTGTGGAGCGAGGCCAACTTCGGGTGGAATGCGAAGGATCTGGGCTGGGCCTTCCTCGCCATCGGTGCGGGCGGCCTGTTCGCGCAGTTGGTGCTGATCGGGCCGCTGGTGGCCCGTTTCGGCGAGGCGCGGGTGATCATGATCGGGCTCGCCTGCCTCGTGCTGGCGATGGTGTTGCAGCCGATCATCCGCACGCCCTTCACCGGGGTAGCGCTGATGGGCCTGCTGATGACCGGGCACAGCCTCGCCTTTCCCTCCGCAGGCGCGCTGCTCAGCCGCAATACCCCGCCCGAGCGGCAGGGCAGCACGATGGGGCTGTTGATGGCCTCCAACGCAATCGGGCGTATCCTTGCCCCGCCTGCTTTCGGCGCGCTGTTTGCGCTGAACATGGACCTGCCCTGGTACGCAGGGACAGCAATGATCGCGCTGGCGGCGCTGATTGCGTTGCAGGCGGTGCGTTTGCTCGATGCGAAGCGCTTCGCGGCCGCCTAACGATACCGTGCGGGCGCCTGCAACACAGCGTTGGCGATCAGCAGGTCGAGCCCGTCGAGATAGCCGCGAGTCGAGGGGTCTTGCGCAAAGCCGACCACCAGCCCGTCGCCGTGCTCCTGCGACATAAGGTAGGGCTTGAACGCCATCTGCCGCCGGTTCTCGCCCCAGATGAAGCCGCTGGCCAGCAGGTCGTCGGGCGCGGCATAGCGCACTGCATTCGTGCCCGTCCCGCGTGCGAGCGGACTGAAGATCAGGTTGCCATCGGCATTGACGACGGGCCCTGCCTCGTAGCCTGCCGAGAGGATCGTGTCGGGCTCGATCACCGTGTTGAGCAAGGCACCGGGAAGCACATCGGGCATGGCTTCGGGATTGCCGATCAGGTGGCGATAGTCGGCCAGCGTCGCGATCTCGGTGCCTTGGGTCACAGGGCCGTCGTCTGACGGCTTCTCCTTGGCATTGCGCGTGGCGGCAGAAGTTTCAGGCCGTGTCGCCAGCAGAGCCTCTTCGCCGCGGTTGAGGGCCGTGATCGAGCGGCCGATGGCGACCAGCACGCCGCCGTCTTCGGCAAAGCTTGCCAGTGCGGCAACCCCGCTCGCGCCAAGCGCACGCGCCGGATTGCCATCGGGAACCAGCAGCACGTCATAGCGGCCGAGGTCTGCCTCGCTGATCTTGCCGGTGCGGATCGGCGCGACCGGCATACCGAGGCGCTGCTCGATCACATAGCGCAGCGCTCCGGCCGAAAGCGGCGACACGCCATCGTCCCACAGCATCGCGATGCTCGGCGCGGCCAGCACAGCAACCGAATCGCTGCCGAGGTTGGGGCCGTCCTCAACCCATCCACTCGCCATGGCATGCGTTTCTGCACCAATCGAGCGGGCGAGCGCATTAAGCTCATCAAGCCTGCCTGCATTGGCCGCGGCGGTGAAAACCACCGAGCCGCGCGGATAGCTGCGATCACCGGTGGTGAAGGCTTCGGCGCTGGAGCGACCCGTCAGCCCCGCGCGCAGGGCTTCGGCCACCAGACGTACCTGTCCGCTGTCGTTCCACGGCACGACAAGGCCGAAAGCGCCGGGCGCTTCGGTGCGGTCGGGCAGGGGGGCATCTGCGGCGAGTGCGGTGCCGCCGCCAGCCGTGCCGCAGAGCGTCACATCGACGCCTGACATCAGCCCGAGCGACCACGCGGTCGAATCGTATAGCTCGTGCGGCAGGTCGCGGCTGCGGCGATCCTCCTGCTCGTCGACGAAGAACGCGGGCAGGTCGGTCTGCTCGTCGAGCAGCGAGCGCACCAGACGCCCGGTGCCCTGTTCGCGTGGCACCGCGAGATAGCCTTGCGGGTAGCTCTTGCCGCAGGCGCTGGCCGGGCCGCCCACCTGCCGCACGGCAATGCCCTGCAAGGCGAGGCGGCGGCCGAGCTGTTCGGCATTCCAGCGGCGCGAGGCAAGGTCGATCAGATAGCTGCCGCGCCCGGCCTCGCCCGTGGCGGCGCTGCGGCGATAGTCGGCATAGTCGGTGAGGAACCGGCGGGCGTTTGTGGCGACCGTGTAGGCCGTGGCCAGTGTGGTGGTGAAGTGATTGCGCACCCCGTCGCGGTAGGTCAACACGGAGCCGTCGGGCCGTTCGTAGGCCAGGCCGCGCGCACTGGCCTGCTCGAAGGTCATGCCGATGGCGCCGTTCATCATCGGCCAGCTGTCACCATAGCCGGGGTAGAACGCGTCGAACACCTCGCGGGTGTAATACGGCTGGCCGATCGCATCGAGCGCGGCGGCGTTGTTCCGCCCTAGCAGCTCTTGCGCGGCGATCTGGCTTTGGGTGATGTTCGGATTGATGGGGTTCGCCACCGGCGGCATGAAATAGGTGCTGTCGCCGCCCATCTCATGCGCATCGACGAAGACCACCGGCTGCCAGTCGCGCACGGCGGCGACCTTGCCGCGCGTTTCGGGCTGCGTCAGCGCAAACCAGTCACGGTTGAGGTCGAACAGGTAGTGGTTCACGCGTCCACCGGGCCAGGGCTGGTCGTGCTCTGCCGTATCGGGATCCGCCTGCGAGACCAGACCGCGTGCGGCCAGGGTGCTCTGCACGAAGCGGTTACGGCCATCGGGGTTCTGCGAAGGGTCGATGATGACGACGCTGTTGGCAAGGATTGTGTCGACCGTCGCGTCGCCTTCGGAGGCGAGCAGGTGATAGGTCAGCGCCAGAGCGGCGTCGGAGGAAGAAATCTCGTCGCCGTGAACGCCGTAGGAAAGCCAGGTGACAGGCACGGTGCGCTCGATAATGGCGCTTGCATCGGCAGGCGCGAGGCCGCGTGACAGCTCGCCCATATCGGCCTTGATCGCGTCGATCCGCGCCATGTTTTCAGGCGATGCGATGATCGCATAGATCAGCGGGCGGCCTTCCCAGCTTTCTGCATATTCGACTAATCGCACCCGATCGGGAGCTGCCGCCGCGAGCGCTTCCATATAGGTGAGGACATCGGCGGGCGCGGAGATCTCTTCGCCGGGGGCGTGGCCGATCACCTGTTGCAGTTCGGGGATGGCTGGGTCGAAAGTGCCGGGAAGGATAGACTGAGCGGCCAGCGGAGCGGAGGCAAGCAGGCTGGCTGCGCCGAGCAGTGCGGCGCGGACAATAGTGTGGCGGATCATCGAGCTTCCCTGTCGTGTTGTAGGGGCAGGATGATCGGATTGCGCGCGTTAGGCAAGCGGCCATGCGCAAACTTTTGTCAAAAGGTAATACTGGAGCGCGCCAGACGCGAACGAGGGGCCCCGCAAGGCGGGTTATCGCACTGATATGAAGTGGAAAATGGCTCCCCGAGTAGGATTCGAACCTACGGCCAAGTGATTAACAGTCACCTACTCTACCGCTGAGCTATCGGGGAGCAGCCCTCAGGCAGGTGAGGGCCTATATGGGGGTGATTCCGGTTTGGCAAGGGCTGTTTTTGGTTTCTCTCCGCTGCATCCGAAAAGACGTTGCCGATGCCTCTTGGAAAGCCAAGTTTGGTAAAGGAAAAGCCCTAAGCTTGCTCGGTCCCGTTGCCGAAAAGCGCAGGGAGCAGCCGCGAGGACGTCGGCCCGGATGGGCCGACGCAAAACAAACTAATGCGCAAATTGTTCGGAGACGATCCGTTCATCGAGCGCCTGGCCGGGGTCGAACAGCAAGACCATCTCCTTGTCGCGCGCGATAGCCACCTTGACCTCGGCCACATCGCGCACTTCCTTCTGGTCAGCCACCACCGCCACCGGGCGTTTGGCCGGTTCGTTGACGCGGAAGGTGACGGTCATCCAGTCGGGCAGGATCGCGCCCGACCAGCGGCGCGGGCGAAACGGGCTGATCGGGGTCAGTGCGAGCATCTGCGAACCGAGCGGCAGGATCGGCCCGCTGGCCGAAAGGTTGTAGGCCGTCGACCCGACCGGGGTCGCCAGAAGAACTCCATCGCCCACCAGCTCGGGAATGCGCACGCGCTCGTTCACGGAAATCTCGATCTTGGCGGTCTGGCGCGTCTCACGCAGGAGGCTGACCTCGTTGATGGCATAATAGCAGGTGGTCTCGCCGCTCTGGGTGGTCGCCGTCATGCTGAGCGGGGCCACCTGCATCTTCTTCGCCCGGTTGATGTGGCCGACAAGGTCGTTCGCGCCGTGCCAGCGGTTCATCAGGAAGCCGACCGTGCCGAGGTTGAGCCCGTAGACCGGGAGTTTGCGTCCGGTGTCGAGCATGTGGTGCAGCGCATCGAGCATCGAGCCATCGCCGCCGAGCGCGACCACGCAGTCGGCCTCGTCCACCGGCACGAAGGCAATCTGCTCGGCAAGATTGCTCGCCGCCTGTCGAGCAGGATCGGTCTGCGCATGGAGCAGCGCCAGCTTGGTGAATTCGTGGTCGGCCATTATTGAGTTCCCGCGCAGGAGGCGCGGCATTACTATGAACCGGCGTCCCGATTTGCAACGTGATCAATTGCGGGCGCGCATTCTTCGCTGGTTTGGAGCAGGGGCCGCGGATGGAAACAGATCAGACCGAATGGCACGACCGGCTGACCGGCGTGTCGAATGCCCGTGCAGCGCTGCAACAGCTGAAACAGTGGCAGACCGGCACCGATCCCGGCCAGGTCGCCCCGATCCACGCGATGCTGTTGTCGCTCAAGCGCTTCTCCGCGGTCAACCTTGCCTATGGCAAAGCCGCCGGGGACCTCGCGCTGGTGGAGATTGCGGCGCGGATCACCGCCTTCGCCCGCGCCGAGTTCGACCGCGAATGGCTGGTCGCGCGGGTGACGGGCAGCACCTTCCTGATTGCCGCGATGGAAGCCTCCAGCCGCGAGCGCTGGCAATGGCTGGCCGAGGAGCTGGCCCTCGATATCGCGCGTCCGCTGGCCAGCATTGAGGGGCCCGCACCGGCTCGGCTTTGGCCGCGCATGGCGCTGCTGCGCGCGGTGGCGGGGGAAAGCCCGGAGCGCATGATCACCCGGCTTGGCGAGGCGCTGGAGAGCGGGCGGCACAATCCGGGCAAGCGGTTTTGCTGGGTCGATGGTACGCGCTCGTTGCCCGACCGCAGCGCGCAGGAACTTGAGGCCGATCTGATTGCAGCGCTGGGCCGCGATGAGATTTCTATCCTCTATCAGCCGCAGTTCTGCACCGAGACCGGCGCGATGGTCGGTGCCGAGGCGCTGGCACGCTGGGAACATCCCACGCTTGGCCGGATCGGGGCCGGGGCCATGCTGGCGATTGCCGAGCGGGCCGATCATATCGGGCAGCTGTCGCGCCATATCGCGCACAAGGCGCTGCTCGGCGCGCGCGACTGGCCGCAGCATCTGAGCATCTCGCTCAACGTCACCAGCGCCGACCTTGCCACCAGTGACTTCGCCGAGGTGCTGGCCGAAGCGGCGAGCGAGGCGGGCATTGCGCCCGAGCGCGTCATTCTGGAGATCACCGAGCAGGCGCTGGTAAGCGAACTGTACCACTCGGCACAGCGGCTGCTGGAGCTGGCCGATCGCGGAATGCAGGTGGTGCTCGACGACTTCGGGGCAGGCTTCTGCAACTTCCGCTACCTCACGATGCTGCCGCTGACAGGCCTGAAGCTCGACCGTTCGATGATCGTAAACCTGGCGGAGGATCCGCGTGACCTTGCTGTGTTGCGCGGGATCGTTGCGATGGCACGGGCGCTCGATCTCTATGTGTTGGCCGAGGGTGTGGAGACCGAAGCGCAGAAAGCGATTGTCGCGGCGGAGGGCTGCCTCAAGTGGCAAGGGTTCCTTGGTGCCAAGCCCATGTCCTCCGGTGAACTGGCTTTCTTTGCCGGCAGCTGAGGGCTAGGAGCGCGCGCCTGTTCTGAGAATTTCCGAAGAGGTGCCGCCGATGCGATCGCTCGATCCCAGCCAGAAATATCCGATGGTCCTGCCCGATGGGACTGAGGTGAAGACGGTTGTGCACCTCAATCAGGTGATCGACCACCCGCGCATGGAAATTGGCGACTTCACCTATTTCGGCCACCTTGAGGTGCTGGATGATTATGCGGCGTTTCTCGCGCCGTACATCTATCCGCCGAGCAAGGAGAAGCTGATAATCGGCAAGTTCTGCCAGATCGCCCACGGGGTGCGGATCATCACCAGCTCGGCCAACCACGACACCTCCGGCTTTTCGACCTATCCGTTCGCCAACTTCATGCTCGATAGCAGCATGGAGATGGCCGACGTGGTCAAGCTGATGGACCTGCCGGACCGCAAGGGCGATACGGTGATCGGCAACGATGTGTGGATCGGGATGAACGCGACGATCATGCCGGGCGTGACCATCGGCGACGGGGCGATCATCTCGGCCGGTGCCGTGGTGGTGAAGGACGTCGCGCCCTACACGGTGGCGGGCGGCAATCCGGCGCGCGAGTTGAAGGCGCGCTTCGATGCCGAGACGATAGCCGCCTTGCTTGAGATCGCTTGGTGGGACTGGCCTTACGACGTGATCAGCGAGAACTTCGCTGCCATCACCGGGGCCGATATCGCAGCCCTGCGCGCAGTGAAGCCCGCCTAACCCTTCTTCGCCGCCTTGCGGGCGATGCCGCTAAGGCCCTTGGTCAGCTGGAACAGCCCATTGAGCCTGCTCTCCGGGTTGCCCCAGGCGCGCTCGATCACGAGCTTCATGTCGGGCCGCAGGCGGGCGGTTCCTTGCAGGCGCTCGACATAGGCGAGCAGGCCCGCGGGATCGGGGAAATCGTCATTGTGGAAGGTGACCAGCGTTCCGCGCGCGCCCACATCGATCTTGGCGATGTTGGCGCCAATGGCCTGCTGCTTCACCTCGATCAGGCGGATGAGGTTCTGCGTTGGCGCGGGCAGGTCGCCGAAACGGTCAATCATTTCGGCGGCCATGGCGTCGAGATCGGCCTTGTTCTCGGCCTGGTTGAGGCGGCGATAGAGCGCCATGCGCACCGCGAGATCGGGCACATAATCTTCGGGGATCATGATCGGTGCATCGACCGTGATTTGTGGGCTGAGGCCGGTGCTGTCGCGCTCCAGCCCAACCTCGCCCGCCTTGGCGGCGAGGATCGCGTCTTCGAGCATCGACTGGTACAGCTCGAAGCCGACCTCGCGGATATGGCCCGATTGCTCGTCGCCAAGCAGGTTGCCCGCACCGCGAATATCGAGATCGTGGCTGGCAAGCTGGAACCCCGCACCCAGCGAATCGAGATCGCCCAGCACCTTCAGCCGCTTCTCGGCCACTTCCGAAAGCGCCGTGTTCTCGGTCGTGGTGAGGTAGGCATAGGCACGGATCTTCGCGCGGCCCACGCGCCCGCGCAGCTGGTAAAGCTGGGCAAGGCCGAAGCGGTCCGCGCGGTGGATGATGATGGTGTTGGCGCTAGGCAGGTCGAGCCCGCTTTCGACGATCGTGGTCGAGAGCAGCACATCATATTTCTTCTCGTAGAACGCGCTCATGCGCTCCTCGATCTCGCTGGGA
The DNA here is from genome assembly GCA_027311945.1 of Erythrobacter sp. Taxonomy (GTDB): domain Bacteria; phylum Pseudomonadota; class Alphaproteobacteria; order Sphingomonadales; family Sphingomonadaceae; genus Alteraurantiacibacter. The sequence continues at coordinate 210,367 of DAICXZ010000009.1, read as the reverse complement.
GCCATCTGGCCGTGCGCGGTGACATATTTCACTTCCGGAACCGTCTTGTGCAGCCAGTCCTCGATTTCGGCCATGTCCGAGATGCGCGGTACGACGATGAAGCTCTGCCCGCCGCGATGGTGCTCGCGCAGCAAGGCCTCGCGCACGACCATCTCGTCCCACTCCATAACGTAGGTGCGCACCGCGAGGCGGTCGACCGGCGGGGTCTGGATGGTGGACAGTTCGCGCAAGCCGCTCATCGCCATCTGCAAGGTGCGCGGGATTGGCGTGGCCGTCAGCGTCAGCACGTGAACGTCGGCGCGCAGCTGCTTCAGTTTTTCCTTGTGCGTGACCCCGAAGCGCTGCTCCTCGTCCACCAGCACCAGGCCGAGGTTCTTGAACTTGGTGTTCTTCGACAGGATCGCGTGGGTGCCGATCACCACGTCCATTGTGCCCGCTGCCAGCGCGTCGCGTGTTTCCTTCGCCTCCTTGGCCCCGACAAGGCGCGAGAGGCGACCGATCCGCAGCGGGAACCCGGCAAAGCGTTCGCAGAAATTCTGGTAATGCTGGCGCGCGAGCAGGGTGGTGGGTGCCACCATCACCACTTGCTGCCCGGCCATGGCGGCAACGAAGGCGGCCCGCAGCGCGACCTCGGTCTTGCCGAAGCCAACATCGCCGCAGACGAGCCGGTCCATCGGCTTGCCGCTTTCGAGATCGCCCAGCACATCGGCGATGGCCTGATCCTGATCTTCGGTTTCCTGCCAGGGGAAGCGGTCGAGGAACTGGTTGTAGCTTGCCTCTTCCACCGCCAGGACCGGGGCCTTTCGCAGCGCGCGCTGGGCGGCGACCAGCATCAGTTCGCCTGCGATGGCACGGATGCGCTCTTTCAGGCGGGCGCGGCGCTTTTGCCAGGCTTCGCCGCCTAGTCTATCGAGGGCGGCACCATCCTCGCTGCTGCCGTAGCGCGAGAGCACGTCGATGTTCTCGACCGGGATGTAGAGCTTGTCCCCGCCGTGATACTCCAGCATCACGCAGTCGTGCTGGCTCTTGCCCACGGCGATGGGTTCGAGACCGAGATACTTGCCGATCCCGTGGTCCACGTGAACCACCAGATCGCCCCGCCGCAGCGCCTGCAATTCGGCGAGGAAGGCGTCGGCGTCCTTCTTCTTCTTGCGGCGGCGGACAAGGCGGTCGCCGAGCAAATCCTGCTCGGTGATCAGCTCGATATCATCGCTGGCAAAGCCGGTGTCGAGCGGCAGGACCATCGCCGCAAGCCGCCCCTTGGCCGATTGCCCCAGCGCCTCCTGCCAGCTCGCGGCAAGCGTGGCGGGGGCTCCGGCTTCCTCAAGGATCGAGACGATCCGCGCGCGCGAGCCTTGCGAATAGGCGGCCAGCAGCGGGCGCTTGCCCTGCTTGCCGAGCGCGGTGAAGTGCTTGGCGGCGGCCTCGTAGACGTTCTCGCCGCGCGAGCGTTCGGGCGTGAAGTCGCGCGCCGAACGGAAGTCGAAGTCGAGCGACTTTGCGTCTTCGGGGCGGGCGAACTGGTCGGCCACATGGGCGGGCCACTTTGCGAACAGATCGGCGGCTTCGTCGGGCGCGAGATAGAGGTCTGCGGTCGCCAGCGGGCGATAGCTGCCCTTGGCTTGGCCTGCGACTTCGCCGCGCTGGCGGTGATAGTCGGCGATGTCCTTCAGCCGCTCTTCCATGGCGGAGACCGCGCCCGATTCCATCACCAGCACGTCGGCGGGTGCGAGGTGGTCGAACAGCGTGGCGAGCCGGTCTTCGAACAGCGGCAGCCAATGCTCCATCCCGGCGAGCCTGCGCCCTTCGCTGACCGCCTCGTAAAGCGGGTCTTGCGTGGCGGTGGCACCGAACCTCTCGCGGTAGCGGCTTCGGAAGCGCTTGATCGTATCGTCGTCGAGCAGCGCCTCGCTCGCGGGGAGCAGGAGGTGGTTTTCGATAACCTCGGTGGTGCGCTGGGTGCCCGGATCGAACAGGCGCAGGCTTTCCAGCTCGTCGCCGAAGAAGTCGAGCCTGAGGCCCGCGTCCAGTCCGCTCGGATAGATATCGAAGATCGAGCCGCGCACCGCAAATTCGCCGGTATCGACCACGGTGTCGGTGCGCGAATAGCCTTGCCGTTGCAGCAGCGCGGCGAGGCTCTCATGCCCGATGGAAACACCCGGTTTCAGCTCGCGCACCGCCTCGCGAATGCGGAACGGGGTAAGCACGCGTTGCAGCACGGCGTTGATCGTGGTGACGAGCAACTGCGTGCCCGGCTTGCCCTGCTGCAACCGATAGAGAGCCGACAGTCGCCGCGCGCTGACCGACAGGGCGGGGCTGGCGCGGTCATAGGGCAGGCAGTCCCACGCGGGGAACTCGATTACCTCCAGCTCGGGCGCGAAGTAGCCCGCCGCATCAGCCACCGCGCGCATCGCCGCGTCGTCGGGCGCGACGAACACCGCGCGGCCCTTCGAGGCGCGCGTGAGGTCGGCCAGCACCAGCGGCTGCGCCCCGCGCACCAACGATGACAGCGTGAGCGGCTTATCCGCCGAGAGGATGCGAGAGATGTCGGGCATATGGCGCTACGGGTTCGGCTTCGGCAAGGGGAGGGCGCTCAGATGCGCACGTAATCCAGTTTGCGCAAGGCTTCCAATTGCGGCCCGTGAAACTCGGCCGGAGCCTCGGCGGTGCCTAGCGCCCAGGCGAGGATATCAACGTCTTCCGCGTCGAGCAGCTTTTCGAACCACGCGAGCTGCGCTTCGTCCCAGCCTTCGTGGAAGGTGTCGAAGTAGCAACCGATGGTATAATCGGCCTCGCGCGTGCCCCGGTGCCAGGCGCGGAACTTCGCGCGGGCGAGACGGGTGGAATGGTCCGAATTGCTCATAGTCGCCTCCTAGCCGGAAAATCCTCCCCTGCAAGGGGAGGGGGACCGCCCGCAGGGTGGTGGAGGGGCAGGTGCGGCCTGTTCCTCGCGTGCCCCTCCACCATGCTGTGCACGGTCCCCCTCCCCGTATCGGGGAGGATCGGCTAGAGGGTCATCCATGCGCCCCGAAGAGCTCAACCCCCTGTTTGCCGAGATCGACAGCCTCGATGGCATCGGCCCCAAGCTGAAGAAGCCGCTCGAACGCCTCGGGCTCGAACGGGTGCGCGACGTGCTCTATCACCTGCCCGAACGGTTCGTGGCGCGGCGTAGCGTGGCCGATCTCGATGAGGCGCTGGTGGGTGAGCAGATCGTCGTCGCGCTTACGGCCACCGAACACCGCGCGCCGCGCAATCCGGGGCGCGGGCCATACCGGGTGCTGGCGGCGGACGCCAAGGGCAACATCTGCGCGCTGACCTATTTCGGGCGCGCCAGCTACAACGCCAGGAAACAGCTCCCCGTGGGCGAGAAGCGATGGGTCGCCGGGCGGCTCGACCAGTATGGCGATATGCTGCAAATCGTTCATCCCGATCACGTGGCCGAGGACAGCGCCGGAGCGATGGGACGCCTGATCGAGCCGATCTACCGCCTCGCCGAAGGTCTGACCCAGCCGCGTGTCGGCGCGATGGTCGAGCAGGCGCTGGCGCGGATGCCCGATCTGGCCGAATGGATCGAGCCGGGCCTGCTCGCGCGCGAAGGCTGGCCCGAGTGGTCGGAGGCCTTGAAACTCGCGCATGCGGGCGAGGCTGCCAAGGCGCGCGACCGGCTCGCCTATGACGAGCTGCTTGCCAATGCGCTGGCGCTGATGCTGGTGCGGCAGAGCAACAAGGCGCGCAAAGGCCAGAGCCTCCAGGGCGACGGCCACCTGCGCGAAAAGCTCGCGCTGCCATTTCCCCTGACGGGCGCGCAAAAGCGTTCGATTGCCGAAATCACCGGCGACATGGCGCAGGCGAGCCCGATGCTGCGGCTGCTGCAAGGCGATGTCGGCGCAGGCAAGACGGTGGTGGCGCTGGAGGCGATGCTGGCGGCGGTAGAGGCAGGCGCACAGGCCGCGTTGCTCGCGCCGACCGAAATCCTCGCGCGCCAGCATTTCGAAACGCTGCGCAAGATGGCCGCGCCCACTGGCGTTACCATCGAGCTGCTGACGGGCCGCGACAAGGGCAGGGCGCGCGAGGGCATTCTCATGGGGCTGGTCGACGGCTCGGTGCAGATCCTCATCGGCACCCATGCCATTTTCCAGCCCACGGTCAGCTATCGCAATCTCGGCTTGGTGGTGATCGACGAACAACACCGCTTCGGTGTCTCACAGCGACTGATGCTGACCCAAAAAGGCCGCGTCACCCCGCATACGCTCGCCATGACCGCCACGCCGATCCCGCGCACGCTGGTGCTGGCGCAATATGGCGAGATGGACGTCAGTCGGCTCGACGAGATGCCGCCCGGTCGCCAGCCGATCGATACCCGCGTGGTGGCGCTGGATCGGCTCAGCGACGTGGTCGAGGGTGTGGCGCGCCATGTGGCAAGCGGGCAACAGGCCTACTGGGTCTGCCCGATGGTGCGCGACAGCGAGAGTGCCAGTGACGACCTCGCCGCCGCCGAGGCGCGTTTCGCATCGCTGAAGGAGCGTTTCGGCGAGGACGTTGTGATGGTCCACGGCCAGCTTGCTCCCGAGCAGAAGGATGCTGCCATGGCGCGCTTCGCGGCGGGCGGTGCCAAGCTGCTGGTCGCAACCACGGTGATCGAGGTCGGCGTCGACGTGCCAAGCTCTACGCTGATGGTGATCGAGCAGGCCGAGCGATTCGGCCTTGCCCAACTCCATCAGCTGCGCGGGAGAGTCGGGCGCGGGTCGGAAAAGTCGGTCTGCCTCCTCTTGCGCAGCGGCGAGCTGTCGGAAGTGGGCAAGCAGCGCCTCGCCCTCATGCGCGAGAGCCAGGACGGGTTCTATCTTGCCGAACAGGATCTCGAACTGCGCGGCGGCGGCGAACTGCTCGGCACGCGGCAGAGCGGCGAGGATGGTTTCTCTATCGCCAGCCTCGAACAGGTTCAGAAATATGGCGAAATGGCCAACGACGATGCCCGCCTGCTGGTCGAGCGCGATGGTGGGCTCGACGGGGAAAGGGGCAAGGCGGCGCGCACCTTGCTCTATCTGCTGGAGCGCGATTGGGGCGTGCAAATGCTCCGAGGCGGCTGATCGACAGCTATCGGGTGAGGCTGTGGCAGCAAGGCAACACTGCTGTTGAATCTTCTCCTCGACGCGGCTTCGTATTGTATAATCTTTGCGCAATATCAAATGCACCGCGAGCGAACTTTGCCAGCGGCCGCTGTGCAAATAGTGTTCGAGGAAGAGGAACTTTGATGACACCCAGGAATTTCGCCCGCGTTGCCCGCCTTGGCACCGTGTCTCTCGTCGCACTGGCCGTTGCCGCACCGGCGCTGGCGCAGGATGCTGGGCAGGCTGACGATGACATGATCATCGTTACCGCCAACAAGCGCGCGCAGGACATGCAGGACGTGTCGGTGGCGGTCTCGGCCGTCGGCGGCGAACTGCTCGCCGATCGCGGCATTTCGAACCTGGCCGACATCCAGTCGGCCGTGCCGTCGGTCACCTTCGGCAACGACTTCAACCAGGCCAAGGTCTTCATCCGCGGCGTGGGCGCCAACACCTCGACCACCGGGTCGAGCACCGGCGTCGCCATGCATGTCGATGGCGCCTATGTGGCCCGCGCCGAAGCGCAGCTGACCTCGATGTTCGACCTTGAGCGTGTCGAAGTGCTGCGCGGCCCGCAGGGCAGCCTATATGGCCGCAACGCGGTCGGTGGCTCGATCAACCTCATTACCCGCAAGCCGACCGACTATTTCACGGTCGATGCACAGTTCACGCTTGGCAACTACGAGACGAAGTCGGCGGAAGTCGGCATCGGTGGCCCGATTACCGATGGCGTGATGTTCCGCCTGGCGGGCCGCGTCGACGAGCGCGCCGGTTACGGCGTCGATCCGGTCAATGGCTGGGACGTTGACGACAACTCGCGTCAGATGGTTCGCGGCCAGCTGCTGTTCGACTTCGATCAGGGTTGGGACCTGTTGCTGAGTGCCGAGTATTACGGCCAGCATGACAATTCGGGCGCGGTGCACTATTTCGCACCGGCCTTCCCCGGCGTGGCGCGTCTCGCCCCGATCGGCACCGGCGGTTTTGCCACCGACCCGCGCGACCTTGCGAGTGACGAGCCGCCATCGGTCGACACCGAGACCTATTCGTTCACCGCGAACCTCGGGATCGACCTGAACGAGAACCTGCGTCTCACCAACCTTGCCAACTACCGCAAGTTCGACACGCAGCTGATCCAGGATCTCGATACGTCGTCTATCGTGAACCAGTTGCCGCAGGCCACCACGGTGCAGACGCGGACAATCGATGCCGAGCAGTTCTCGAACGAGCTGCAACTCGCGATCGATACCGATTTCGTCACCGGTGTCATGGGCCTCTACTACTTCAACGAGCGCCAGAAGCCGCGCGATCAGGTCGGGCTTTCGAGCACGACCGGCATGCCCGGCAACATTACGACGCTGGCAACCCGTCCGGTCGTGATTGATGGTGTGCCCGCAGCAGCTGGCTCAATCTCGCTCGCCGAAGCGCTCGACATGTGTGCGTTCGAGGCGGGTGCGGCGCCCAACCGCGTGTGCCTGCGTTCGAACCTCGGCACCGAGGCCTATGCCGCCTTCGGTCAGCTCAACTTCGATATGGGCAAGTTCGGCCTCGACGGCGTGTCGGTCAAGGTCGGCGGTCGCTGGAGCCATGAAGAGGTCGACAGCCGCAACCCGTCGATCATCATGACCGCGAACGCGAACCCGGCGGTGTCGACCGTTCTCGTCACCACCAGCGAAGGCACCTTCCGCGAGCGAACCTTCGAGGACTTCACTCCGGAACTCGGCATCAGCTGGGAGCCGAACTCCGACATGCTGTTCTATTATACCTATTCGGAAGGCTTCAAGGCCGGCTCGGGTGAGAACGCTGCCGGTTCGACCACCATCGTTGACCCGGAAAGCGTGGCAAACCACGAAATCGGCGCCAAGCTGCAGCTGTTCGACCGCATGCTGACGCTGAACCTTGCAGGTTACACCTACAATCTGAAGGGTCTTCAGATCAACAAGACCGTTGGTGGCGGCCCCGCCGGCTTCACCACGATCTTCGAGAACGCAGCCGAAACCAGCGCGACCGGCCTCGAGGCTGACTTCTCGTTCCGTCCGGTCGAGATCTTCCGCCTTTCGGGCGGCCTGAGCTACACCGACAGCAAGTACGACGACTTCGTCACGCTCGATCCGCTCGATCCGGTCAACGTGTCGCAGCCGGGCCAGCCCGCCTACGATCCGGTGACGAATCCTGACCCGACCGCTTTCGGCGGGCCGTGTCCGGCAGACGCTCTTGACGACTTCGCTCCGTGCCGCATCCAGCTGGCGGGCAACCCCACGCGCAATACGCCCGAATGGTCGTACAACCTGCGCGCTGAACTTGATGCCTCGCAGAACCTGCTGGGCGGCACGCTCACCCTTGCTGGCGACATGTATGGCCGTTCGGACGTGTTCTTCACTGAGTTCTACCGTCTGGTGGAAGGCTCTGAGGCCTACACGATGTTCGACGCCTCGCTGCGGTGGGAGGACAACGACGGGGGTCTCTATGCACTCGCCTATGTCCGCAACATCGGCGACACGCTGCGTCGTTCGAGCACCTTCGCGCTGTCGACTGGCCGCGTGATCGGCGCGACCTACCTGCCGCCGCGCACCTACGGCCTGACGCTGGGCTATCGCTACTAAGCGAGCGGCTCGGGTCTGACCCACAAGGAAAAGGCGCTCCCTCGGCGGGGGCGCCTTTTTCGTATCCGGGGGCGGGGCGCAAGCTCTTGTCACTGTGCTCGCGCGAGCCCAAAAGGGCGGACAAAATCAACTGGAAGGATAGCCCGATGACCACCCAGCCAACAACCGCCGATCTTTCCGCCGACATCAAACGTGTGTTTGCCGCGCAGCAGGAGCACCAGTGGGAGGTCAAGGCTTCGAGCGCCGAAGCGCGCAAGGCCAAGCTGGCGAAGCTGAAGGAAGTGATCAGTGCACGGGCGGACGAAATCGTCGCCGCCGTGCGCGAGGACACCCGCAAGCCCGAAGGCGAGATCCGCGTGACCGAGGTGCTCAACATCCTCGGCAACATCCAGCGCAATATCGACAGCCTCGACGACTGGATGAAACCGACCGAGGTCGGCTCCTCGTCCAACCCCGACGACAAGGCCGAGATCGTTTACGAGGCGCGCGGCGTGTGTCTCATCCTCGGCCCGTGGAACTTCCCGCTCGGCCTCACCTTCGGCCCGCTTGCGGCAGCTGTGGCGGCCGGCAACGTCTGCATGGTCAAGCTCACCGACCTGTGCCCGGCGACCGCGAAAATCGCCAAGGCCATTGTCGAAGAGGTGTTCGATGAGAACGAGGCGGCGGTGTTCGAAGGCGACGTGAGTGTGGCCGAAGCGCTGCTTGACCTGCCGTTCAACCACATCTTCTTCACCGGCAGCACCAGGGTCGGCAAGATCGTGATGACGGCTGCGGCCAAGAACCTCGCCAGCGTGACGCTGGAACTGGGCGGCAAGTCACCGGTGATCGTGGACGAGGGCGCCGATGTCGCCGCCATCGGCGCCGCGCTTGCCGGGGCCAAGCAGTTCAACGGCGGTCAGGCCTGCATCTGCCCCGACTACGTGTTCGTGAAGGAAGGGCAGAAGGATGCGCTGGTCGAAGCCTTCGCCAGCACCGTGCAGAACAACCTCTACGAAGACGGCAAGATCAAGCACGAGGCCATCGCGCAGGTGGTCAACAAGGGCAATTTCGAGCGGGTGAAGGGCCTGTTCGACGATGCCGTGGCCAAAGGCGCGAAGGTCGCCGTGGGCGGCACGTTTGAGGAGGATACGCTCACCGTCCACCCGACCATGCTGACAGACGTCACCCCGCAGATGACCATCCTGCAGGAAGAGATCTTCGCCCCGCTGCTGCCGGTCATGACCTACGATAATCTCGATCAGGCCATTGGTTACATCGAGGCGCGCGACAAACCACTCGCGCTCTATGTATTCAGCCCGAGCGAGGAGAACATCGAGAAGGTGCTTCAGCGCACCAGCTCGGGCGGGGTAACGGTGAACGGCGTCTTCTCGCACTATCTGGAGAACAACCTGCCGTTTGGCGGCGTGAATGCGAGCGGCATGGGATCGTATCACGGCTACTTCGGGTTCAAGGCTTTCAGCCACGAGCGCGCGGTCTATCGCCACATGGCCGAAGCGTGATCTCAGCGCGACTGACAGCAAGCCCCGGCTTTTCCATTGCGAGGCCGGGGCATGAGGCCTAGACGCGTGGCGATTGCTTAACCTTAAAGAAACCCAAGCCCTTGCTCCTTAGCCCTTTTGAATGGACCGTCGCCAAGCGCTACATGCTGCCCGGCCGCGGTGAAGCCGTGATCGCGCTGGTGGCTGGTATTTCCATCACCGTCGTGATGCTCTCGGTCGCCATGCTGGTGATCGTGATGAGCGTGATGAACGGCTTTCGCGCCGAACTGCTAGATCGCATCACCGGGCTGAATGGCCATGCGGTGATCCAGGGCTATGGCGACAAGATCGAAGACTGGCAGCAGGTGCTGGAAGTGGTTCGCTCCACCGAAGGCGTGACCAAGGCCTCGCCCATGATCGAGAAGCCGCTGCTGGCGAGCTACGAAGGCCGGGCCGACGCTGTGTTCGTGCGCGGTAACACACCCGAAGATATTGCCGAGATGAAGGAGGACCTCGTCTCCGGTTCGCTCGACGATCTCAAGCCCGGCGCGCGCAACGTGGCCATCGGCTCGCGGCTTGCCTACAACCTCGGCCTGCGGCTTGGCGATACGATTACGATCATCAATCCGCAGGGCCGCACCACACCCTTTGGAACCTATCCGCGCCAGGTCGGCTACACGGTCACTGGCATTTTCGAGGTCGGGCTTTACGATTTCGACGAACGCTTCGTCATCATGCCGATTCCGAATGCGCAGACCCTGCTGCTGACGGGCGACACCATCGGCATGATCGAGGTGCAGGTGGAAGATCCCGACAAGGTGAGCGAAATCCTCGCGCCGGTGCAGCAAGCGATCTCGGGCCGCGCGGTGCTGACCGACTGGAAGAGCCTCAACGCCTCGCTGTTCGAGGCCTTGCAGGTGGAGCGGGTGGCGATGGCTTTCGCGCTGTCGATCATCGTGCTGGTTGCGGCGTTCAACATCCTTTCGTCGCTGGTGATGCTGGTGCGCTCGAAAACGCGCGACATCGCGATCATGCGCACGATGGGCGCGCGGCGCAATTCGCTGATGAAGATCTTCGTCACCACCGGCTCGGCCATTGGCGTGATCGGCACCATGGCGGGGCTCACGCTCGGCTTCGTGGTGCTCTATTTCCGCCAGTCGATCGTGAAGGTGATCGAGGTAGTGACGGGCCAGAACCTGTGGGATCCGCAGATCCGCTTCCTGTCAGAACTGCCCTCGCGCACCGATCCGTTCGAGGTGATCGCGATCGCAGGGATGGCGATGGGCCTGTCGTTCCTCGCCACGCTCTATCCCGCTTATCGTGCGGCCAATACCGATCCGGTCGAGGTGCTGCGCTATGAGTAGTCCTGTCGTCCGTCTCACGTCGCTCGCCCGCAATTTTGAGCAGGGCGGCGAGGTTATCGAAGTCCTGCGCGGCGTCGATCTGACGATCCAGCCCGGCGAGATCGTGGCGCTGCTCGGCCCTTCAGGCTCGGGCAAGTCGACCATGTTGCAGGCGGTGGGCTTGCTCGAAGGCGGCTTTTCGGGCCGGATCGAGCTGGCGGGCACGGATGCGAGCAAGGCCAATGCGGCGGAGCGCACCACGCTGCGGCGCGAGAACCTGGGCTTCGTCTACCAGTTCCACCACCTGCTGCCCGACTTCTCCGCCGAGGAGAACGTGATCCTGCCGCAATTGCTGCTTGGCGTGGGCCGCAGCGAAGCCGAAGTCCGTGCGCGCGATTTGCTCGGGGCATTGGGCCTTGCGCACCGTCTGACCCATAGGCCGAGCCAGCTTTCGGGCGGCGAACAGCAACGCGTTGCGGTTGCCCGCGCGCTGGCGAACAAGCCGCGGCTGGTGCTGGCCGACGAGCCGACCGGCAACCTCGATGAAGTCACTGCGGATAAGGTCTTTGCCGAGTTCCTCGGACTGGTGCGCGGGCAGGGAAGCTCGGCACTGGTGGCCACGCACAACGAGCGGCTCGCAGCACGGATGGACCGGGTCGTGCGCCTTTCCGAAGGGCGGTTGGTTTAGCGAGTTGGCACGGAAACCCGCCGCTTGCTCGTGCGTTGATGACGCACAGAATAGGAGGGTTTCAGCATGGTCGATTTTCCCAGCAGCTATAAGGCGGAAGGTACGAACCGCGTCGGCATTCAGTGGGATGACCGGGCGTTTCTCCATGCGGTGGGCGACGGCGATGGCGTGCTCGATCGCGCCAAGTCGATCAGGAGCGGCACTTTCGCCGAGCTGGTTGCCCAGATTGCGGCGCTGCCGGAAGAAGAGCGCCGCGAGTACTACATCCAGAAGGCGGGCGACCGCGAGTTCCATGCGGACGAAATCGTCGCACTCGCCGCGCGCGAGGATTTTCCGCGCAAGTAATTGATCGCCCGCCGCGATCCTCTAGGTTCGCGGCAGGTGCCTAATCAAGAGCGCCTGAGGCATCGGAGTCGCGCGTGCTGGCATCTTTCAACGACTGGTTTCTCGGCCTCGGCGCGCAATATGGCGTCAACCCATACATCTTCGGCGCGATCTACATCGGCGCAATTCCGTTCTTCCTCGCTTCCATTGGCTGGCTGGTGAAGCGGGCGCGGGCAGGTCGTTCGACCGTGGCTCCCACCATGCTGGCAGGGTTCTTCTTCGTCTCGGCCTATCTCTATCTGGCCGTGTTCGGGCAGGACATTCCGCTATGGGTGTGGATGTTCCTGGCCGCGCTGATTGCCTACGGCGCATGGTCGACGATCCGCGACACCCGCCGCAAGATCGCCGCCAAGACGGACGAGGATTAGTCGTTCGGGTTCTCGACCCGGATATTCACCTTTTCGCCATCCGGTCCGGTAATGGTCATGGTCGTGCCGTCTTCGTTCGTCTGCATCGAACCGAGCCCGCCCATATCCATCGACATCTGATCCTGCGCGTCGGCCGCAGCGATCAACGACGGCGCGGTGATGGCAGTGGAAATTGCCCCGGCGATGAGCGAAATGACAAAGGCGGCGACAACGGTGACGATGGTGAAAACGGGCACCTTGTCCGTCGCCACGCCCATGACCGGGACAGCGCCTTTGTAGAACAGGTACAGGCTATAGATCGCGAACAGCAGGCCGATGATGGCCAGCGCCGGGATGAGCCCGACAATGCCGCCCACCATGCTTGCGGTCATCGAATAGGCGACGAGGCGGAACGCGGCCGGAAAGTCGTCCTTGCCGCCGAACTTGGGACTGAGAAAGTTGGCCACGAAAGCCACCAGCCACACGCTCACCAGCGCCATTACGTAGCCGGTGATCATCGTGGTGATGCCGGTCATTAGGCTGGGCCGGTAACTGAACCCCAAGGCGCCATAGCCGAACACCTGCCCGCCGATGAACGCGGCCACCGGGCCGATTGCCGCAAGTGGCACCACGTACCGCAGGAAGACCTGCTTGGGCGAATCGTTCTCAGTGGCAATTGTCTGCCACTCGGCCGCCGGGGCCATCAGAATGCCCTTGGCGCGCGTCACTAGCGGCGAAGTTCCGGATTGAAGCGGCGTGTCATTCATGTCTTCGTCCCCCAACGAAATCTGATGTGGGGCAAGTTGAACACGAATTTTTGACCGTAGCAAGAATATTGGCCTTTTTCCCCAAGCCCGATGCCTGCGCCCTTGATCGTAAGGGCCGTGCTCCGCACATTCACCGGCCCATGCCATATGCTCCCTTTGTCCCCTTGCGAGTCTTTTCCAGCTTCTCGATGCTGGAGGCCGCGATTGACCCCAAGCAGATCGCGAAACTGGCGAAGGAGCGCGGCTTTCCCGCCATCGCCATCTGCGACCGTAACGGGCTCTATGGCTCATCGGCCTTTGCCGGGGCCTGCAAGGGCGAGGGGGTGCAGCCGCTCATCGGCACGCTGCTGGGCGTTGCGAGGGACGAGACCGGCGAGCTGGTCGACTATCTGCCGCTGTTCGCGCAGGGCGAGGAGGGTTGGAACAACCTGTGCCACCTCGTCAGCCGCGCACATCTCGACCGCCCCCTAACGCTCGATCCGCATGTCCAGATGGCCGATCTGGCAGGCCACACCGGCGACCTGATCGCGCTGACCGGCGCGGGTGACGGGGCGCTGGCGCGGCTGCTTGCCGATGGCAAGGCTGCGCGGGCTGGCGAGCTGCTCGACCAGCTTCAGGCGCTGTTCCCCGGCAAGCTCTATATCGAACTGGCGCGGCGCGGCGATCCGGTCGAGGAGGCGGCCGAGGGCGCGCTGATCGATCTCGCCTATGCGCGTGACCTGCCACTGGTGGCGACCAACCCCGCGCACTATGGTGAGCCGCACATGCACGCCGCACACGATGCCATGCTGTGCATCGCCAATTCGTCGCAGATCGACAGCGCCGACCGGCCCACCTCCAATGCAGAGACTTACATCAAGCCCGCCTCAATGATGGCCGAGCTGTTCGCCGACCTGCCCGAGGCGCTGGCGAATACGCTGGTGGTGGCGCAGCGCTGCGCTTTCGCGCCGCCCAAGCGCAAGCCGATCCTGCCCAGCCTCGCAGGCGATCAGGAAGGCGAGGCGCGGATGCTGGAAGAGGACGCGCGCGACGGGCTTATCGCGCGGCTTGTTCCGCTTTACCCGGAAACCGTTCAGGCCGAGCTTGTCGAAGCCCTGTCCTTCTCATCCGCCGAGGCGCTGGCAAAGGAAGAGCAGTCCTTCGAAAAGCTCAGGACGAACGGGATCTGGGACGAGGTGCTTGAGTACAAGCAGCGCCTCGATTTCGAAGTCGGGATCATCCAGCGGATGGGCTTTCCCGGCTACTTCCTGATCGTGGCCGACTTCATCAAGTGGGCCAAGGCGCAGGGCATTCCGGTGGGGCCGGGGCGTGGCTCGGGCGCAGGCTCGCTGGTGGCATGGGCGCTCACCATCACCGATCTCGATCCAATCCGGCTCGGGCTGCTGTTCGAACGCTTCCTCAACCCCGAACGCGTTTCCATGCCCGACTTCGATATCGACTTCTGCGAAACGCGGCGCGGCGAGGTGATCCGCTATGTGCAGGCCAAGTATGGCCACGATCACGTCGCCCAGATCATCACTTTCGGCAAGATGAAGGCGCGCGCGGTGCTGCGCGATTGCGGGCGCATCCTGCAGATGCCCTACGGTCAGGTCGACCGACTGACCAAGATGGTGCCCAACCACCCGACCGACCCATGGACCCTGCCGCGCACGCTCAACGGTGCCGCCGACTTCAAGCGCGAGTATACCAACGATAACGAGGTGAAGCGCCTCGTCGATCTGGCGATCCAGCTCGAAGGCTTCCCGCGCAACTCCTCGACCCACGCGGCGGGCGTGGTGATCGGCGATCGACCCTTGTCGCAGCTGGTGCCGCTTTACCGCGATCCGCGCTCCGACATGCCGGTGACCCAGTTCGACATGAAGCATGTCGAGGACAGCGGGCTGGTGAAGTTCGACTTCCTCGGCCTCAAAACGCTGTCGGTGCTGCGCAAGGCGGTCGACCTGCTGGCACGTCGCGGGATCGAGGTCGAGCTGGACAAGCTGGCGTGGGACGATCCGGCGGTGTTCGAACTGCTGAAGCGCGGCGACACGGTCGGCGTGTTCCAGCTCGAATCCGAAGGCATGCGCCGCACGCTGACTGCGGTAAAGCCAACAAAATTCGAGGATATTATCGCGCTCGTGTCGCTTTACCGGCCCGGCCCGATGGACAACATCCCGAGCTTCGGCAGGCGCAAGGCCGGCGAGGAAGAGATCATTTACCCGCACGAGAAGCTGCGGGGCATCCTCGAAGAGACCTACGGCATTTTCGTCTATCAGGAACAGGTGATGCAGGCCGCGCAAATCCTCGCGGGCTATTCGCTTGGCGACGCCGACCTGCTGCGCCGCGCGATGGGCAAGAAGATCCAGGCCGAGATGGACGCGCAGCGCCTGCGCTTCTGCGAAGGCTGTAAGGAAGTCTCAGGGATCGAGAAGGCCGAGGCCAATGCGCTGTTCGACTTGATCGACAAGTTCGCAGGCTATGGCTTCAACAAGTCGCACGCCGCGGCCTATGCGCTGCTGGCCTATCAGACCGCATGGCTGAAGGCGCATTACCCGGAGGAGTTCTACGCCGGGTCGATGTGCTTCGACATGCACCAGTCGGAAAAGCTGGCGGTGTTCGTTGACGACCTCAGGCGCAACGGCCTGAAGCTGCTCGGCCCCTGCATCAACCATTCGGAGGCCGAATTCCACGTCGAGCAGACCGACGAGGGCTATGCCGTGCGCTTTGCACTGGCGGGCCTCAGGAACGTCGGAGAAAAGGCGATGGAGCAGGTGGTGGCCGAGCGCGAGGCGCGCGGGGCTTTCACCAGCCTCACCGACGTTTTCGAACGCATGCCCGCAGGCGCGATGAACCGGCGGCAGCTCGAAAGCCTCGCCGCATCGGGGGCCTTCGATGTGCTCGAGCCCAACCGCGCCAAGGTGCTCGCCAATGCCGACATGCTGATGGCCGTCGCCGATGCCGCAAGCCGTGAGCGCTCAAGCGGGCAGGCGGGTCTGTTCGGCGGCGACGACCATGCCGAGCCCGAAGTGCGTCTGGTCGAGGCCAAGCCCTGGGCTCGCGCCGAGCAGATGGCGGCGGAGCGCGAGAACTTCGGGTTCTACTTCGCCGCCCACCCGGTCGAGCAGTTCCGCCATGCCGCCGCGGCGCAGGGCGCGCGGACCTATGCCTCGCTGATGACCGGCGGGGTGCGCGGCGGGCGTGAGAACGCGGTGGTCGCGGCGATGGTCGAGGGTGCGAGCAAGGGCCGGACCAAGCGCGGAGCGGAGTTCATCCGCGCCGATTTTTCCGACAGCACCGGCAACTTCTCCGCCGCCTGTTTCGAGGAGGGGCTGGTCGATAGCTTCCAGCGCTGGGCCTCAGAGGGCACCTGTGTGCTGCTTAACGTCGAACTCGACAGCCCGAGCCCCGACGAGCCGCCACGGGTGACGGTGCGCGGCGCCAAGCCGCTGGCCGAAGTGACCGGCTCGGCCAAGATGATCCTGCGCGCCGATGTTTACGACGAAGCGGGGCTGGCGGCGCTGAGGGCGATGCTCGAACCGGGGCAGCCGGGGCACGGCGAGGTTCTGGTGCGCCTGCGCATCGGCGAGGTCGAGGAGCCAAGCGTGCTGCTTGGCCGTGATTTCGCTCTCGATGGCTCGTTGGTCGATAAACTGGCGAATGTTGCCGGGCTGGGCGGGGTAACCCTCGCGCCGATCCGCGGGATTGGGCACCTGCGTCTGGTGGCTTAACTAGGCAGGCCAGAGCAGCGCGGGCAGGGTCGAGCCGAGCAGCAGTGCCGCCATCACGAAATTGAACACGCGCAGGTGGCTCTCCTTGCGCAGTACCCGTTCGATCCCGCGCCCGGCCATCAGCCACACCATAACGCACGGCACGTTGACCACCAGAAACACGCCCGTGAGCACGGCCACGTCAGTGTAAGACCCACCCGGTGCAAACAGCGCACTGGCAGCGATCGCCACGACCCATGCCTTGGCGTTGATGAACTGCAGGCTCAACGCCTCGATAAAGCCGACTGGCTTGCCCTGCGCAGCGCGCGCTGTTGCCGGGCTGCTGCGGGCCAGCTTCCACGCCAGCCACAGCACCACGAGGGCGCATCCTGCGCGGAACGCCACAGCGGCCCCTGGATGGGCGAGCAGGATGGTGGCGGCACCAAGACCGGATAGCGCGATGAGCATGGGAAAGCCCACTATGATCCCGAGCATCAGCGGGAGTGACCGGCGCAGACCGAAGTTCGCGCCCGATGTCATAAGCATGATATTGTTCGGGCCAGGCGTGATCGAGCCGACGAGCGCGAACAGGGCAAGGCTGGCAAAGCTTGAATCCATGCCAGCAATATTACGTTGCTTCATGCGCAATATCCTTGCGAGATTAGCGGACTGGCGGGTATCGCTGCAATATATGCCGAAGAAAGACGAGATTGACCGCAAGATATTGCGCGAGCTTCAGCGCCATGCCCGACTCACAAATGTCGAGCTGGCCGAGCGTGTGGGCCTTTCACCATCGGCTTGCTTGCGACGGGTGCAGGATCTGGAGCGCTCGGGCGTCATCTCGGGCTACCACGCTCGGGTAGATCCGCTGGCGGGCGGGGCGGGTTTCATCGCCTATGTCACCGTGGCGCTTTCATCGCATACCAAGGAAAACCTCGAGGCTTTCGAACGCACCGTGGCTACCGCTCCGCAGGTGGTGGAGTGCCACAATATCACCGGCGCCACCTCCTACCTGCTGCGGGTCGAGGTTGCCGGGTTGCAGCAATACAAGAAGTTCCACACCGAGACGCTCGCTGCCGTGCCGGGGGTGGCGCAGATCACCACCCACGTGTTGCTGGCGACGACCAAGCACCGGTTCGATTGAGCGCGAACAAAAAAGGCCCGGCAGGATCGCTCCTGCCGGGCCTCTTTATGTCTGGCCCTGGGGCCGGCCGGGCTTAGTTGCCCGAGCCGGGACCGTAGGTCACTTCGACCCGGCGGTTCTGCAGCTCGCGGACACCGTCGGCAGTCGGCACGCGGTTCTGCGTTTCGCCGAAGGCTTCGGTGCTGATGCGGGCGGCGGGGATGCCGCGGCCGGTCAGGTACTGCTGGACCGAAGCGTTACGACGCTCCGACAGACCCATGTTGTACGTGGCCGAGCCCGAACGGTCGGTGTGGCCGGCAAGCATGATGCGGGCAGTGCCGCAGTCGCCATAGGCCGTAACCGCCGAGTTGAGCACGCTGGCAGCCTCAGCCGTGATGTCCGACTTATCCCAGTCGAAGAACACGATGTAGGGGCCGGTGTTACACGGACGCGCAACCGGAGCCGGTGGAGGCGGCGGCGGGGGCGGCGGAGGCGGTGGGGGAGGCGGCGGCGGAGGAGGCGGGGGCGGTGCCACCGGCTTGCTGCCACCGAAGTTGTAGATCAGCGTAGCCAGGATCGAGTGCGTCGCCACATCGGTGTTGAGCCTGCGGCTCGCTTCATCGACCAGCGAAACGCCATCGACGCGATGATACTTGTACTTCAGCGATGCATCGAGATTGTTCGACAGTGGCGCGCGCAGCTGAGCGATACCCTGATAGGCAAAGCGAATGTCGTTATCGTCGACGAAATTGATATTCGCGCCGGTGGAGAGATCGAAGAAGCGCGCGTTGGAGAAACCCGCGCCGCCGCCGACCGCAAAGCCGAGGCCGTCTTCACCGCCAAAGTCGAGCAGCAGGTTGGCCATGCCGCTGGCGACATCGACCTTGCCGTGGCCCTGGCCGAAGCTTGCGAAGCTGAGCGCGGTTCCGCCGGTGTAGATGCCGCCCGAAGTGGCATCCACGGGGCCGAGGGTGATGTGCTTGTAGGCACCTTCCGCCTCCAGGCGGACCGGGCCGAAGTCATAGCCGAGCACGGCTTCTGCTTCCCAACCGGTGTCGAGATCGAGCTCGACAACGGTGTTGGTGCCATCGACAGCGAGCGTCGGATCGTCGGCAAACACAACGCCGCCGCCGAGACCGGCATAAACCTGGCCGTCACGAGCCATGGCAGGCGTCGCAACGAGCACTGTGGCTGTCAGGAGGCCGATTGCGGAAAGTCTCATTCGTCATTCCCCTTACTGCTGGCCGCGATCAAGAAACACGACCGTTAGCCAGCGCTTAGGCCCGACATAAGGCAAATTGGAGACAGTGGCGCGAAGCGTGAAAATCTCCGTTTCGCCTGAGCTAGAACAGCGACAGCTGCCCCGTTGGCTCAGGCTTGCGAAAAGCGGTGGTGTCGAGCGTAACGGCCTTGCGCGACAGCCCCGCACGGCGGCAGGCGAGGTGGAAGCGTTTGCGGAACAGGTCGGCCCAGACGCCTTGCGGGCGCATCCGGGCGAAGAAGCGCGGGTCGTTGTCGCGCCCGCCGCGCATGTCGCGCAAGGTAGCCATGACCTTGCCGGCGCGATCGGGGTAATAGGTCTCCAGCCATTCGCGGAACAGCGGCGCGACCTCGTGCGGCAGGCGCAAAGGTATCCAGCTCGCCGACTTCACCCCGGCAACGGCGGCGCGTTCGATCAGCCGTTCCATCACATCGTCGGTTATGGCCGGGATCACCGGGGCAATCGAGCAATTGGTGTGGACGCCCGCCGCCGACAAGGCTGCCAGCGCGGCAAGGCGCTTTTCGGGCGTGCTCGCGCGCGGTTCGAGTTGCCCCGAAAGCCGGGCATCGAGCGAGGTGACCGAGATCGCCACCGCCATCAGATCATGCCGCGCGAGTTCGGAGATAAGATCGAGATCGTCGAGCACCCGGTCGGACTTGGTGGTGATCGTGACCGGATGCCGCAGTTCGAGGCACAGTTCGAGGATCTGGCGGGTGATCCGGTATTGCCGCTCGATTGGCTGGTAGGGATCGGTGTTGGTGCCCATCGCAATCGGCGCGCACTTGTAGCGCTGGTGCGCCAGTTCGCGCCGCAGCAGCTCTGCCGCATTGGGCTTGGCAAATAGACGCGTCTCGAAGTCCAGCCCTGGCGAAAGATCGAGATAGGCGTGAGTGGGCCGGGCAAAGCAGTAGATGCAGCCGTGCTCGCAGCCGCGATAGGCGTTGATCGAGCGGTCGAACGGGATGTCGGGCGATTTGTTGTAGCTCAGTATCGAGCGCGGATGCTCTTCCGTCACTTCGGTGCGCAGGGGAGGCGGCGCGCCGTCGATTGCCTCGCGCGCATCGCGCCAGTCGCCGTCCTCAGTCCGCTCGGGCAACGCAAAGCGGGTGGACACCTTGCCCGATTGCGCCCCGCGACCCTTGATCCGCTGCTGCTCCATAACAGGAACATAAACGGAACATAAGAGTCGGAAAAGCTATTTTTCGCGCAGCCTCGGCATCAGTTCGACGAAGTTGCAGGGCCGGTTGCGGCTGTCGAGCTGTTCGGCGAGGATTTTGTCCCAGCCATCCTTCACCGCCCCGTTCGAGCCGGGCAGCGCGAAGATATAGGTGCCGCGCGCCAGCACCGCACAGGCGCGCGATTGCACGGTGCTGGTGCCGATGGTGTTGTAGCTTACCCAGCGGAACAGCTCGCCGAAACCCGGAATGTCCTTTTCCTTCACGCGGTCGAGCGCCTCGGGCGTCACGTCGCGCCCGGTGAGGCCCGTGCCGCCGGTCGAAACCACGGCGTCGATGGCCGGATCGTCGATCCACGCCTCGAGCTGGGCGGCGATCAGGTCGGCATCGTCGCGCAGGATCGTGCGCGCGCCAAGAGTGTGGCCCGCGCTGGCGATGCGCTCGGCCAGAATGTCGCCCGAGGTATCCTCCTCCGGGCCGCGCGTGTCCGACACGGTCAGCAGCGCGATGGTGATGGGAGTGAACGTACGGGTGGTGTCGATTGCCATCGGAGTGCCCTAGTTTGAGAAGTAGACGCGGCCACTGGTCTGCCCGCGTTCCTCGCCGGCGGTGCCAGTGGTCAGCAGCGGCCAGACGTTCTGCGCCAGCGCCCGGCGACTGGCCGAGGGGGCATTGGCCTGCCGCTCGTACATCCAGTAATTCCGCATCACGATCGCGACATAGCTGCGCGTTTCCCAATAGGGAATCGCTTCCATGTAAAGCAGCGGATCGCCCTGATCGTTAACCTCGCTCTCCCAGCGGCGGACCGGGGTGAGCCCGGCGTTGTAGGCGGCCATCATCTTGGGCAATTGGCCCTGAATGCCTGCATCGTTTCGCAGCATCTGTATGTTGCACTGGCCAAGCGCGAGGTTGGTGCTCTCGTCAAACACGTCGATCGAACCCGAGGACTGGCCGACGCAGCCCGCGTGCTGGCGGACCGTGATCGGGGTGATCTGCATCAGCCCTTGCGCATTGGCAGGGCTGACCGCATTGGCGCGGAAATTCGATTCCTGCAGGATATGCGCGAAGGCGAGTGCGGGGTCGATCTGCCACCCGCCGCGCGGCGCGATCTTCGGGGCGGGGAAGTAAGAGGCCGGATCGCTGCTGGTGCCGACGGGTGCGTTATAGGCCATGTAGAGCTGCGTCTGCGGGAAGCCGAGCGAGCGCGCCAGACGTGAGAGCGCGGGATAGTTGCTGGACGGGCCGATGGCAGCCTCATGCAGCAAGATTTCACTGCTCAGCACATCGCGGTCAAGCTCCGCCAAGGCTACCGCAATGCGGACGTTCTCGTTGCCGCTCAGCTGCTGCCAGTCGGCCTCGGTGAAATCGGCACTTTCCACCCGGTCGGGCAGAGCGCGGCCGAGCTGTTCGGCGGCGAGCATCCCGTACATCGTCTCGTCATTGGACGCCGCGAGGCCGAGCAGCTCGGTGGCCTGTTCGGGCTGGCGGCACAGCAGCGCCGAGCGCGCCCCCCAATAGAGCGCTGCCGTGCGCAGTTCGGGATTGATTGCGCCATAGGCCGAGCGCCGGAACGCATCGAGCGCGGTTTCGCAATCGTTGAGCCGCCAGGCGGCAAGACCTTCCACCCACTGACCTTCGGCCACCCATTCACCGGTCCCTTCGCTGACAGTGCGGGCCATGGCGAGCGCCTGATCATCCATGTTCTCGATGAAATAGGACCATGCCACGCGCTGCCGCCACTCGGCCCGCGCATCGGAGCTGAGCGAAGCGTCGACCCCGTCAAGCAGCTGGCGTGCGCCATGGGGATCATCGTTGGTGATGCGTTCGAGGATCGCGGCTTCGATTTCGGAGGGCATGGTGCCATCCCTGACCGAGCGGGGGCGGGTGCGGCGCACCTGCCCCGGCTGCTGGACGAACCCTTGTTTGGCGGGCAGCGTCACGGGAACCGATGCCCCGCGCCGCTCGCCCAGCCGGGCCAGTTGCTCGGCCTGCGGCAGGTTGCGACCGCTCTGCATCCAAGCCTCGATCTGCGGAGCCTCGACGCGCGGGGAATTGGCGGCAAGATAGTACTCAGCGCGGGCGACGGTTTGGAGCGGACCATCCTGACGCTGCGCCAGCAGGCCTTCGACCTCGCCCCAGCGCTCGCCGTCGATAGCGTTGAACAGCGCACCGTAATAGTCGCGATCCGACTGGCTGAGCACCTGCGGCACGTCGCTCTGGGTAATGCGGGCGGTGAAATAGGTGCGCGAATCCTGCGCGGCGGCGGGTGCACACAGGCAAGCCGTAGCGGCGAGGCCAAGGGCAATTTGAAGGGTGAAGGGGCGAAGAGTCATTGGCTGGGCATCCAGTCGAGCAGCGCACGCCAGAGACGGGCGCGCTGGCGTGGGTGAGCAAGGAGGTGTTCGGGCGCGCGCGCGGCAAGCGCCGGGATTTCGGCGAGCTGCCCCGGCCCCTGCGCAAGGCCAAGCATCTGCCCCATGCCGTCACCAAGCACCAACACCCGCTGCGGCGCGGCGAGTGCGATATGCCGCTCGGTGATGGCGTTAAGACCAGCGCGGGCAAGGCCGGGCCAGTCGGGCATGGTGGTGGGGCAAGGCAGGGCGCTGGCGAAATAGGCCTGATCTTCCGTCAGACCGAGCGCGCGCAGGATGTTCGCGATGAGCTGCCCGTGATCGCCCGCGAGCAGCCGATCACTGTCGCCCGCCTCAGGCATCGGCACCAGCACCATAAGGCTCGCCTCCCTGGTGCCCCGCGCCGGGACGCGGTTGCCATGAGCAAGCGGAAGCTCCGTCGCCGGATCGAGCCACCAGCTGGCGAAGGCCTCCAGCGAGCTCGGCAAGGTCGAGGCGTCGAAGCTCGGAACCGGCGCCACCTGGGCTTCGGGAGTCCGTTCCGCTGCTTTCGGGGGTGCCTCAGGGCTGTCTATCTTCTCGCGCAGCAGCGCCTGCGGCTCGTCGTCGAACAGGTGATCGACACCCGCGTCGGCCCACCACGCATTGATCGCGGCAAGCTGATCGGCGAAAGAACCAGCAGGTGAATTGTCGAACCCGAGCACGGGGCCACCCTTGACGCGGGCGCGGGTAGCGATCAAGCCCCGGTGCCATGATCTCACTGCAAAACGGGCCGAAACGATGAGTGGCGAAGTGGAAATCGAACGCGAAAGCATGCCCTGCGACGTCGTCATCGTCGGTGGCGGGCCAGCCGGCCTTTCCGCCGCGATCCGGTTGAAACAGCTCAACGGAGAGCTGGAAGTGGTCGTGCTCGAAAAGGGCTCGGAGATCGGCGCGCATATCCTTTCGGGCGCTGTGGTTGACCCGAAGGCGCTTGACGAACTGCTGCCCGAATGGCGCACGATGGATTGCCCGATGGCGCAAACGCCGGTGACCGACAACTGGCACTGGGCGCTCTCGAAGAGCGGCAAGACCAGTCTGCCCCACGCGTTCATGCCGCCGCTGATGAGCAACCACGGCTGCTACACCGGCTCGCTCGGCAATCTCACCCGCTGGCTGGCCGAACAGGCTGAGGCGCTGGGCGTGATGGTGTTCCCCGGCTTCCCCGCCGCCGAAGTGCTGTTTGGCGAGGATGGCGCGGTGAAGGGCGTGATCACGCAGGACATGGGCGTCGCCGCCGATGGTAGCCACAAGGGCGATTTCCAGCCCGGCATGGAGATCGAGGCCAAGTACACGCTCTTCGCAGAAGGCGCGCGCGGCAATCTCACCAAGCAGATGAAGGCGCGCTTCGATCTGGAAGCGAACTGCGAGCCGCAGGTCTACGGCCTCGGCATCAAGGAACTGTGGGACATTGACCCCGCCAAGCACGTGCCGGGGCGGGTGATCCACACGCAGGGCTGGCCTTTGAGCGAAAGCGACACCTGGGGCGGGGGCTTCCTCTACCATCAGGCGGGCGGGCAGGTGGCCTTGGGCTTCGTGACTGCGCTTGATTACAAGAACCCCTACGTCTCGCCGTTCCACGAATTCCAGCGCTGGAAGCAGCACCCGGAAATCCGCGCGATCCTCGACGGCGGCAAGCGCGTGGCCTATGGCGCGCGGGCGATCAACGAAGGCGGGTGGCAGTCGGTGCCGCAGCTCGCTTTCCCCGGCGGCGCGCTGATCGGCTGTGCGGCGGGCTTCGTGAACGTGCCGCGCATCAAGGGCAGCCACACCGCGATGAAGAGCGGGATGCTGGCGGCCGAGTCTGTCGCCGCCGCGATTGCCGCTGGCCGCGAGCATGATGCGGTGATGGAATACTCTGCGGCTCTGCGGACGAGTTGGATCGCTTCTGAGCTGAAGCTGGTGAAGAACGCACAGCCGGCGGTGGCGAAATTCGGCAACGACATCGGCACCGTGCTGGCGGGCGCGGACATGTGGATGCGCACCCTGAAGATCGGCCTGCCGATCACGATGAAGCACCACCGCGACTACGAAGAACTGCAACGCGCCGACCTGCACAAGCCGATCGTCTATCCCGCGCCCGACGGCAAGATCAGCTTCGACCGGCTCACCAGTGTGTCCTACTCGTTCACTAACCACGCCGAGGACCAGCCCAACCACCTGAAGGTGGCGGATATGGAGCTGCAGCGGGTGAGCGAACTGGGTGTCTTTGCCGGGCCATCGACACGCTATTGCCCGGCGGGGGTCTACGAGTGGCTGATCGAGGACGGCAAGGAGCCGAAGTTCCAGATCAACGCGCAGAACTGCGTCCACTGCAAGACTTGCGACATCAAGGACCCGAACCAGAATATCGAATGGACCACGCCTGAAGGTGGCGGCGGGCCGAACTATCCGAATATGTGATTGAATCCTCCCCGGAACGGGGAGGGGGACCATGCGCAGCATGGTGGAGGGGCTGGAGAGGTGATCACCGGACCACGCGAGACAGTGAAACACGCCCGCAAATTGCGCAGCGAAATGACGATGCCTGAGCGCAAGCTATGGACCGGACTGCGCCAACGTCCCGGCGGGTTCAAGTTTCGCCGCCAGCATCCGGCGGGTATCTATGTGCTCGATTTCTATTGTGCGTCGGCTCGTCTGGCGATCGAGGTTGACGGGTTTGCGCATGACAATACAGGGGCGGCTACGCGCGATGCGCAGCGTTCCGCGTGGTTGCGCTCGCAGGGGATTGCGACCACGCGGATTCCGGCACGTTTAATTCTGGATGAGGTTGAGCCGGTCGTGGTGCGGATAGTCGAGATTTGTCGGGAGCGGTTCGGGCGGGAGGCTTTCCAGCGGCCCGTGCCCCTCCACCATGCTGCGCATGGTCCCCCTCCCCCGGTGGGGGAGGATTGATGCAAGAAACCGCCTACGCCAAGATCAACCTCGCGCTGCATGTCCGCAGGCGGCGCGAGGACGGTTATCACGAGCTCGAAACGCTGTTCGCCTTCGTCGATGGCGGCGACACGCTGCTCGCCAAACGTGCCGAGCAGGACCAGATGCAGGTGGTCGGCGAGTTCGGCACCTTCCTTACATCTCCCCTCCCCGAGGGGGAGGGGCTGGGGGTGGGGGCTCCGGCATTCGATGGTGGCGCGAACATCGTCATGCAAGCACTCGGCGCGCTGCCGCGCCCCGACGGCCTCGCGATCACGCTGGAGAAGAACCTCCCCGTCGCGGCAGGGCTGGGCGGTGGCTCCGCCGATGCCGGTGCGCTGTTCCGGCTGGTCAAGCAAGCACACGGCCTTCCCGACGACTGGCGCCAACGCGCCGCCAAGCTCGGCGCCGATGTTCCGGCCTGTGTTGAAAGCGTCACCTGCGTCGGGCGCGGGACGGGGACCGATCTCGAACCCATCGACAGCGACCTTGCCGGAACGCCCGTGCTGCTGGTCAACCCGCGCGTGCCGCTCGCTACCGGGCCAGTCTTCAAGGCGTGGGACGGCGTTGATCGCGGCCCGATGCCTGAGGGAACCGCGCGTGAAATCGCCGCGGCAGGCCGCAACGACCTGCGCGACCCGGCGATCAGCCAGTGCCCGGTGATCGCCGAGGTGCTGGCGGCGCTCGGCAAGAGCGAGGCATGGAAGGTCGAAATGTCCGGCTCAGGCGCGACCTGCTTTGCACTGTTTGACAGCGTCGAGGCCCGCGATGCTGCGACCAAGGCGATGCCTGGCGAATGGTGGCAGATGGCGGGGAAGCTGCGGTAAAGAATTGATAGGCCACCTCCGCTCGCCCTGAGCTTGTCGAAGGGCCGCCCTTTCCTTTCGAATTCAGCGCGAGCCCGAAAGTAAGGACAATGCTTCGACAAGCTCAGCATGAGCGGGCTTTTTTGTTATAGAGACCCCATGACCTTCACCCCCTACCGCCAGATCGGCACCCCCACGCGCGGCGGCATCGTTGCCGTTTGCGACCATGCCTCCAACCACGTTCCCGAAGGCGTCGAACTGGGCGTCACCGCCGAGGTTCTCGATAAGCACGTGGGCTGGGACATTGGCACGGCCGGCGTGGTCGAGCGTCTGGTCCGGCGGCACGGCATGGCCGCGCACCTCGCCACACTCAGCCGCCTCGTGATCGACCTCCACCGCGAGGAGGATTCCAAAGGCCTGATCCCCGAAGTCAGCGACGGCATCCTGATCCCCGGCAACATCGGCGCCGACCGCGAGGCGCTGCTCAACGCCTACCATCGCCCCTATCACGCCGCGATGGCGAGCTGGCTGGGCGAGGCCGATCCGGCGCTGATCCTCTCGGTCCATTCGTTCACGCCCTGCATGGAAGATCGCGGCGAGCCGCGCCCATGGGAGATCGCACTTCTCTACAACGAAGACGACCGCGCCGCGCAGCATGCGATGAAGTTCTTTGCCGATCAGGGCCTCGTCGTGGGCGACAACGAGCCCTATTCGGGCCGCCAGCTCAACGCGACGATGAACCGGCATGCCGAAGCCCATGGCCGCCCCTATTGCGCGATAGAGATCCGCAACGACCTGATCGCCAACGAGACCGGGCAGGCGCGCTTCGCCAGGCTGCTGGCGCAAATGGGCGAGACGGTCTTGCATGCGCTGGCAGGCTAGGCGGGCCGTTGCAGCTGCAACCGCATTAGCGCTTAGCTTCGCCGTCCTGCTGCGCTAAGGGCGCAGCCACAAGCGAATAAACTCAGTCAGGACCAGTCCAATGCCCGCCTATCGTTCCCGCACCTCCACCCACGGCCGCAACATGGCAGGCGCGCGCGGGCTATGGCGCGCGACCGGCATGAAGGATGGCGACTTCGGCAAGCCGATCATCGCCGTGGTGAACAGCTTTACCCAGTTCGTGCCCGGCCACGTCCACCTGAAGGATCTCGGCCAGCTGGTCGCGCGCGAGATCGAGGCAGCGGGCGGTGTCGCCAAGGAATTCAACACCATCGCCGTGGACGACGGGATCGCCATGGGCCACGATGGCATGCTCTATTCGCTGCCCAGCCGCGACCTGATCGCCGATAGCGTGGAATACATGGTCAACGCGCACTGCGCCGATGCCATGGTCTGCATCTCCAATTGCGACAAGATCACCCCCGGCATGCTGATGGCCGCGATGCGGATCAACATTCCGGTCGTGTTCGTGAGTGGCGGGCCGATGGAGGCGGGCAAGGTCGTGCTCAAGGGCAAGGAAGTGGCGCTCGATCTGGTCGATGCCATGGTCGCCGCCGCCGACGAAAGCTACTCGGACGAAGAGGTTGCCGACATCGAGCGTTCGGCCTGCCCCACCTGCGGTTCGTGCTCGGGCATGTTTACCGCCAATTCGATGAATTGCCTGACCGAGGCGCTGGGCCTGTCGCTGCCGGGCAATGGCTCGCAGCTAGCCACCCATTCGGATCGGCAGGGCCTGTTCGAGCGTGCCGGACGGCTCGTGGTAACGCTGGCCAAGCGCTACTATGAGGAGGACGATCAGAGCGTCCTGCCGCGCAATATTGCCAGCTTCGAAGCGTTCGAAAACGCGATGAGCCTCGATATCGCGATGGGCGGCTCGACCAACACCGTGCTTCACCTGCTCGCCGCCGCCAACGAGGCGGGGGTCGACTTCACCATGGCCGATATCGACCGGCTCAGCCGCAAGGTGCCCTGCCTGTGCAAGGTCGCTCCGGCGAAGAACGACGTGCATATGGAAGACGTCCACCGTGCAGGCGGGATCATGTCGATCCTCGGTGAGCTGGACCGGGCGGGACTGCTCCACACCGCGCTGCCCACGGTCCACTCGCCGACACTCGGCGATGCGCTGGCCGACTGGGACATCACGCTTACCAATAACCCGGTGGTGCAGGAATTCTACAAGGCCGCGCCCGGCGGTGTGCCGACGCAAACCGCCTTCAGCCAGTCGCGCCGCTGGGACGATCTTGACCGCGACCGCGAGAACGGCGTGATCCGCAGCGGCAAGCATGCCTTCTCGCAGGATGGCGGCCTCGCGGTGCTTTACGGCAATATCGCGGAAGATGGCTGCATCGTGAAGACC
Organism: Erythrobacter sp.; assembly: GCA_027311945.1. Classification (GTDB taxonomy): domain Bacteria; phylum Pseudomonadota; class Alphaproteobacteria; order Sphingomonadales; family Sphingomonadaceae; genus Alteraurantiacibacter. The sequence goes on along the minus strand of DAICXZ010000009.1, from coordinate 182,002 downwards.
GCCGGGGTCGACGAGAGCATCCTCAAGTTCTCTGGCCCCGCGCGCGTGTTCGAAAGCCAGGATGCTGCGGTCGAAGCGATCCTTGCGGGCAAGGTGGGCGAGGGCGACGTGGTCATCATCCGATACGAAGGCCCGCGCGGTGGCCCCGGCATGCAGGAGATGCTGTACCCGACCAGCTACCTGAAATCGAAGGGCCTCGGCAAAGCCTGCGCCCTGCTGACCGACGGGCGCTTCTCGGGCGGCACCTCGGGTCTCTCGATCGGCCATGCCTCGCCCGAAGCGGCGGAAGGCGGCAACATCGGGCTTGTCGAAGAAGGCGATGTGATCACCATCGACATTCCGGGGCGCACTATCGCGATGGAAGTGTCCGACGCAGACCTCGCCGCGCGCCGGGCGGAGATGGAAGCCAGGGGCGATGCCGCCTGGCAGCCCGCCGCACCGCGCGCACGCAAGGTCTCGCCAGCTTTGCAGGCCTATGCCGCGATGACCACCAGCGCCGCGAAGGGCGCGGTGCGTGACGTTACACAGGTAACGGGTAAGAACCGGGCCTAGGCCCTTTCCTACGGGGGCTTTGCGAGGGTAAGCTCGCCGCCATGATGCTGACCTCGCTCCTTTTCCGCCGCCGTGCTCGCCATGTGTTCGGGGGGCGGTCGGAGCGGGCCGGGTTTTTTGCCTCAGGACCGTGTAACACCTGTCACACCTTGGGCCTTGCAGGGCTGGCCGCGCTGACGCTGGCCGGGTGCGGCAGCGCCAGTGGGGACGAACTGGCGGAAGGCGCGGTGATGGTCGAATGCGCGGTAGCCGGGTCGGGCTCCTTCGCGCGCGATTGCAGCATGGAGCTGCACGAGGGGGCCGATGGCCGCACCGCGATCCTGCGCCACCCCGACGGGGGCTTCCGCCGCTTCCAGCTTGGCGTTCCGGGCGAAGGCCTGATCACCGCCGACGGCATGGAGCAGGCCGAGGTCGTGCCCGGCGAGGGCATGGTCGAGGTGCGCGTGGGGGCAGACCGATACCGTCTGCCGATCAAACAGTAGCGTTATGGAAGCACCGAACCAGATCCTCACCGCAGCGCAGATGCGCAGCGCGGAAGAGAGCCTCATCGCAGGCGGCACCAGCGTTACCGAACTGATGGAACGCGCCGGGCATGGCGCGGCGGACTGGGTGTTCCGCATGGCGGCGGGGCGCAAGGTCACGGTGCTGTGCGGCCCCGGCAACAACGGCGGCGATGGCTATGTGGTCGCCCGCGTGCTGGCGACACGCGGCGTTCCGGTCGAGGTGGTCGCTCCGCGCGCGCCCACCACCGATGCCGCGAAAGAGGCGCGCAAACGCTGGGGCGGCGAGCCGGTGGCGACGGCGAAGGGCGCAGTGCTCGTCGATTGCTTGTTCGGCACGGGCCTGTCGCGCCCTCTCTCTGGCGATCTGCACCGGCTGCTGATCGAGCTGAGCTATGCCCATGATCACTGGGTCGCCATCGACCTGCCGAGCGGGATCGACGCCGACAGCGGCGAACTGCTCAACGACGTGCTCCCGGTCTACAGCCTGACCATCGCGCTGGGGGCGTGGAAGCTGGCCCACTGGATGATGCCCGCGCAGGCGATCATGGGCGATATGCGGCTCGTCGACATCGGTGTTGAGCCGGAGGATGGCGCTGCAAGCCTGTCCGAGCGCCCCACGCTGTTCGTGCCCGAACGCGATGCTCACAAGTACTCACGCGGGTTGCTGGCGGTGATCGGCGGCGAGATGCCCGGTGCCGGCGTGCTGGCCTCGCGCGCGGCGATGCATGGCGGGGCGGGCTATGTGAAGCTCTACAGCGATCACGAGCAGCTGCCGGGTGTGCCGCCCGATCTGGTGGTGGCCGCCGAGGCGATGCCCGCCCTCGCGACCGATCCGCGCATCGCCGCCGTGCTCATCGGGCCGGGGCTGGGCCGCTCGGAAGAGGCGCGCTCCGTCCTCTCATGGGTGCTCGCCTGCGACCTGCCGACCGTCTGCGATGCCGATGCGCTGGTGCTGCTCGAACCCGAGATGCTGGAAGAGCGCACCGCGCCGTTGGTGCTCACGCCGCATGCGGGCGAACTCGATGCCATCGGCAACGCCTTCGCCAGCTCGGAGCCCGACCGGCTCGATCAGCTCACCGAGCTGGCCGAAGCAATCGAGGGTGTGCTGGTGGCCAAGGGGCCGGATACGATCATCGCCGCGCCTGGCCGCCCGCCGGTTTTCATGCCGCCCGCGCCAAGCTGGCTCTCAACGGCAGGCACCGGCGACGTGCTGGCGGGCCTGATCGCCAGCCAGCTAGCGGTTGGCGAAGCGAGCGCGTTTCAGGCGGCGCAGAACGGCTGCTGGCTCCATCGCGAAGCCGCGCTGCGCGCCGGGCCTGCCTTCTCAGCAAGCGATCTGGTCTCGCAGGTTCCGGGAGCCTATGAGGCCTTCCTGTGAGCGAAACCGAACAGATCATCCGCGTCGCCGCCAAGGGCGATGGCGTTACCGCGGGCGGGCGTCACGTCCGCTATGCGGCCCCCGGCGACACCGTGAGCGCGGAGGGTGTGGTCACACCTGGGCCGCACCATGCCACGCCGCCCTGCCGCCACTTCGGCAAGTGCGGCGGGTGCCAGTTGCAGCATTGCGACGACGAGGCTCTGGCAGGCTTCGTGCGCGACCGGGTGGTCAACGCCGCCGAAGGGCAGGGCCTCGTGCCGGGCCTCGTCACCGCGCCGCACATGTCGCCACCGATGTCGCGCCGCCGCGCCTCGCTGCGCGCGATCAACGGCGGCGGTCGCGCCGTGATAGGCTTCAACGAGGGCGGCTCGCACAAGGTCGTCGACATGCGCGAATGCCATGTGCTGCGACCCGAACTGATGGCGGCGCGCGACACACTGGCGGCCTACTTCGGCAAGCTGAAGGGCAAGTTCTCCATCGGGGTGGAGCTGGCCTTGCTCGATCAGGGTGTCGATTGCCTGTTGTCGGGCTTCATGCCCGAGGGGCTGGAGCAGACCGAAGACCTGCTCGATCTGTGCCGCCGATCGGGCTTTGCGCGCCTCTCGCTCGATCAGGGTTATGGCGCTGAGGGGTTCTGGGAGCCGGAGCCGGTGACGGTCACGCTGTCTGGCATTCCGGTGGCCTGCCCGCCCGGCGCGTTCCTGCAAGCGACCACTGACGGCGAAGCGGCGCTGGTCGGCGCGGCGCAGGAATGGCTTGCGGGGTGTGCCAATGTGGCGGACCTGTTCAGCGGGCTCGGCACCTTTGCGCTGGCGCTGGGCGAGGGCCGCAAGGTGCTGGCCGCCGAGGCGGAGCGGGCGGCCTTGCTCGCGTGCCGCACGGCGGGCGCGAAGGCAGGCTTGCAGCTGGAGGCCTCGCACCGCGATCTGTTCCGTAACCCGCTGCGGGCCGAAGAGCTGCGCGCCTTCGACGGCATCGTGCTTGACCCGCCGCGCGCCGGGGCCCGGATGCAGGTTGAACAGATCGCCGCTTCGGGTGTGGAACGCGTGGTCTATATCAGCTGCAACCCGTCAAGCTGGGCGCGTGATGCCACCGCTTTGACCGAAGCTGGGTACGAGTTGGTGGAATTGCGCCCGGTCGGCCAGTTCCGCTGGTCAATCCACGTCGAGCTGGCGAGCCTGTTCGTCAAGCGCGGCGACTAGCTGGGTGAACAGCCAGTCGCTGTCTCCGCGGCCGGAGAAGGCATGATCGGCCCCCTCGCGGCGAATGAGGCGCGGGTCGGTCTGGTCCCACACGGCGGCAAAGACCTGCGCGGTGCGGTCGCGCGTTGCGAGCAGGATACGGGTGTTGCCTGTAAACCGGTGCAGCCCCTTGCGCATGTCCTCGGTCAGCGACGAGGGCGGGGCAGGCTTGCTCAGCGACCCGCGCAGGCCGCGCGCCAGCTTGCGCAGATCGACCCCGCCACTCACCAGGCGGAGCCATTCGCGCGGGTCCTTGAGGCAAGCGGCGTAGCGCGCCCGGATCGCCTCGGCGGGCATGGCCGAGGCGTCGTCAGCGGCTTCGCCCTCGAAGGTCCACGGGTTGGCGAGCACCAGCCCGTCGCACCCGGCCCCCGCGCCGAGCATCAGTGCGCTGGCCGCATCGCAGTTGCCGAAGGCGACCACGCGGCGCAGACCGGGGTGGGCCGCAGCGAAGGCGCGCAGGGCGGTGGCGATATCGGGTGCGCTGCCGGTGAAGCCGAGGTTATCACCGGTGCTGTCACCCACGCCGCGCCGGTCGAAGCGCAGCACCGGGTAGCCTGCCTCGGAGATCCGGGCGGCGAGGCGGGCCTGCCCCGAGAAGGCACCGGCGCGGGTCTCGTTGCCGCCGCTGACGATCAGCAAGCCGACCGGGCTCGCGCCGTCGTCGAGTGTGCAGGCGAGAGTGTCGCCGTGGCAGTCGACGGTGAAGTGCGAGCGGCTCATGCGGTCATGCCCTCGGCAATGAGGTCAGCCAGAGCGGCAGCTTGCTCGGGGTTGTGCTCCGGCTCGGCCCGCAGCCAAAGCAGCGGGCCGCCCGGATCGAGCGGCACCAGTGCGCTCGGCGCAAGCACCGCTTCGGCGAGCTCGGCAACCATTGCGGCGCCCAGATGGTAGCCCGCCAGCTCCAGCCCCTCGACCTTGCCGGTCTGGAGCAGGGCCTCGGTCGTCTCGGGGTGGCCAGCCTCCTTGGCCGCCAGTGTCCGCGCCCTGAGCAGAGCGCGCAGAGCCGACTTACCGGCCAGCGGCGCATAGGCGAAACCCGGCAGGCCCGGCGCGATGTTCGCGCCAGCGCGAATGGCGAGCACCTGCGAGCAGCCGAACTGCGCCGCCGCCGCTGCCGCCGCCTCGCGCCATGTGGCGAGCGTCTGTTCGGTAAGGCCGGTCAGGCTCTCGTTGCAACCGGGCAGGTCGGGCAGGACGCTGGGCACGCCGCGCCCGGCCAGCAGGCGCATTGTCTCGATGGTGAAGTGGCGGGTCTTGTTGCCCTCGTCGAACCACGCGGGCAGCACCAGCAGACAAGGGCCGGTGTCATCGCCAAAGCGGATTGCCAATTCTTCGCTGCCGCCGGGCGGTTGCCAAGTGGTCAGCACAGGCGGTCAGCCCTCGGCGCGCTTGGTGCTGACGAAGGTGAGCAAGGCGCCGTAGGTTTCAAGCATGTCGCCATCCACCTCGTCGTCCTCGATCAGGATGTCGCAGCGGTCCTCGACCTCGGTGAGCAGCCCCGCCACGGCCATCGAGTCGAACTCGGGGATATGGCCGAACAGGCCCGAGCCAGCGGCAAGCTCGGCAACGCGCTCGTCCGACAGGCCCAGCACGTCGCGCAGGATCGAGCGCAGGATAGCGTCGGTATCTTCGGGATTTGCCACCGAAGCGGGGAGATTGGTCGTCATAGTGGTGGGGCCTTAGCCTTGGCTGATCCGTGAAACAAGTTTGCGCGCGGTGGCCTTGGCCAGTTCAGGCCAGTTGGCGGGTGCACCGGGCCTGAGGCAGGTGAGGCGACGGCGTTCACGCACCTGCTCCATCCAGTCGCGCTTGTAGCCATCGTCGCCGGTGCCGAAGTCCACCAGCTCGACCTTGTCGACGTCAATCACCTGCGCGAACAGTGCCGCCGACAGCGTGGTGCCGGGCGACAGGGGCTTGGCGCTCTCGCGGTGGGCCAGCTTGTGGATGTAGGCCGTGCCGCCCTCCACGGTCCAGAACTGCGCGGCGACCGGATGGCCCTCGGCCCGCGCAATGCCGAAGCGCATCCGGCCCGCTGCGGCTTCCTCGATGGCAAAGCGCTTGAGCAGCGCCGGGTCGCCCTCTTCGGGCTTCCAGCTGTCGGCGTAGATGTCCTCGTAGGCGGCCCAGTCATTGGGGTCGAACGTTTGCGAGAGCGCGACCTCCACCTTGTGCCCCTTGCGTTTTAGCGTGGTGCGCAGCTGGCCGGGGCGTGTCGCGAGATACTCCGAATAGCTGCGCCCGTTCACGGCGAGCACGTGGTTCACGTCGCAGCGCTCGTCGAGCACGATCCAGCCCGTGCGGCGGAACACCTGCGCGAGCCGAGCGGCGCTGCCGTCTTCCACGGTCAGCTTGTGGAGCACAACGCGGCGGCTGCGGCGAGAAAGGTCTTGGGCCAGCGCGCGTAAAAGGTCTGCATCCGGCGAAGCGCCTGTGTGAAGCGGCGACCAGGTGAACGCATACCAGTTGGCAAGCGAAACGAGCCTTCCCTCGCACTGCTCAAGCGGCAGGCAGACCTGCTTGTCGCCATGGCTGGCGCAGGCGAGAAAGGGCTGCTTACCTGCCTCTTCGAGCAGCGCAAACCAGCGCGGCCGGGCAAAAGGGCCTGCCTCGGCCCAGCCTTGGGCTTGCAGATCGTTAAGACTGACGTGATAGCTGATCGCCGTCACAGCGAAGAAGTCCCCATCTTTTGAAGCAGCCTGCAAACCTTTTCGAACCCGATCCAGCGCCGTGGCCGCTTGACCATCTCGCCCTGCGCGGGAGCGACGATAGCGCAGCCTTGGTGCTCAAGCACGAGGTCCTTAGCTGGAAGGACTTAAGAAGCCGTGTGGGCAAGCTGGCGGGCTGGCTCAAGGCGCGGGTGCCCGAGCCGGGCGCGCGGGTTGCGAGCTGGGCGGGCAAGGGCGAACTGACCTGCCTGATGCCGCTCGCTGCAGCGCGGGCGGGGCTTGTCCATGTGCCGATCAACCCGCTGCTCAAGCGCGCGCAGGTGGCGCATATCCTCGCCGACTGCGGGGCAAGCCTGCTGCTCGGCAACAAGGCGCGGTTGGCACTGCTCGAAGCGGGTGACCTGCCCGAGGGCTGCACGGCGCTAGAGGACCTGGCGGTTCTGGCTGAGGCGCAGGAGGCCGAGGCTCTGCCGCCCAGCACGGCCGATCCCGATGCTCTCGCGGCCATTCTCTACACCTCCGGCTCCACCGGGCGGCCAAAGGGGGTAATGCTCAGCCATACCAACATGTGGCTCGGCGCGGTAAGCGTGGCGCACTATCTCGGCATGGCAGATGATGACGTGACGCTTGGCGTGCTGCCGCTAAGCTTCGACTATGGCCAGAACCAGCTGCTCTCAACCTGGTATGCGGGCGGTTGCGTCGTTCCGCTTGACTATCTGACCCCGCGCGACGTGGTGAAGGCCTGCGCGCGACACGGGGTGACGACGCTCGCGGCGGTCCCGCCCTTGTGGGTGCAGCTGATCGAGCAGGACTGGCCTGCCGAGGCGGTCGCGCCGATGCGGCGGCTCACCAATTCGGGCGGGGCGCTGACCGAGGATATGGTAAGGGCGCTGCGCAGGATGTTCCCCGAGGCGCGGCTCTTCCCGATGTATGGCCTCACCGAAGCCTTCCGCTCGACCTATCTCGATCCCGCCATGGTCGATGAACACCCGACCTCCATGGGCCGCGCGATCCCCTTCGCCGAAATCCTGGTGATCGACGAAAAGGGCGAGCCGGCGAGCGAGGGTGAGCTGGTCCATTGCGGGCCGCTGGTCGCGCAGGGCTACTGGAACGACCCGGAGCGCACCGCAGAACGGTTCAAGCCTGCGCCCAAGGCCTCGCTCTATGGCGGCATGGCGGTGTTCTCGGGCGATACGGTGCGGCGTGACGAGCTGGGCCTGCTTCACTTCGTCGGCCGCACCGATGCCATGATCAAGAGCGTGGGCAACCGCATCAGCCCGCAGGAGATCGAGGAGGCCGCCGTCGCCACCGGTCATGCCAGCGAGGCTGTCGCCTTCGGGGTGCCCGATGCGCGGCTCGGACAGGCGATCCATCTGGTGGTGCGCGGCAGCGGCGAGGAGGAGGCCTTGCGCGCCGCCCTGCGCGCCGACCTGCCCAATTTCATGCAGCCGGCGGCAATCCGGTGGATCGAGGCCATGCCCTTGAATCCCAACGGCAAGATCGACCGCGCTGCGCTCGCGAAGGAACATTCATGAAGCCGCTCGGTCCCATTCCGGCAGACTACACCGCCATCGATGGTGAACTCGCGATCGGCGGGCGCAAGGTGTCGGCGCTGGTGAAGGAGGCACGGCGGACGCCGCTGTTCGTCTATTCGCGCGACATCGTCGAGGCACGGGTTGCGGCTTTGCGCGCCGCCATGCCCGAGCAACTCAGCATCCACTATGCGATGAAGGCGAACCCCTATCCGCCGCTGCTGCAACATCTGGCGGAACTGGTCGACGGGCTCGATATTGCCTCGGGCGGAGAGCTGGAGATCGCCCGGAAGGCAGGCTACCTCCCGCGCGAAATCAGCTTCGCAGGGCCGGGCAAGCGCGATACCGAGCTGAAGGCCGCGATCACCACCGGGGTCACGCTAAACTGCGAAAGCGAAGGCGAAATTTCGCGTGCGCTGGCCATGGGCAAGGCGCTGTCGGTCAAGCCGCGCCTCGCAATCCGGGTCAATCCGGGGTTCGAGATGCGCGGCTCCGGCATGAAGATGGGGGGAGGGGCAAAGCCGTTCGGGATCGACGAGGAGCAGGTGCCAGCCCTTGCGCGAAGGATCGTCGACGAAGGCGCGGACTGGCGCGGCTTTCACATCTATACCGGCAGTCAGGCGCTCGACGCTTCGGCCATCATGGAGACGCAGGCCAATGTCATCGCTCTGGCCGCAAGGCTGGGCGAAGAGGCGGGCGTCGCCGTGCCGCATCTCAACATGGGCGGCGGTTTCGGTATCCCCTATTTCGACAAGGACACGCCGCTGGATATCGCGTCAATCGGCTCCGCATTGGGGGCACAATTGGCTCAACTGCCCGAACGGCTGCGGGAGACGAAGTTTGCCATCGAACTGGGCCGCTATCTCGTGGGTGAGGCGGGGGTCTACCTGACCCGCATCGTCGACCGCAAGGTCAGCCATGGCACGACCTATCTCGTCACCGACGGAGGGCTGCATCACCAGCTCGCAGCTTCGGGCAACTTTGGCGCGGTGGTACGGCGCAACTACCCGCTCGCCATTGCCAGCAGGTTCGATGCGCCCGGCGAGGAAGAGGTAAGCGTCGTCGGGTGCCTGTGCACCCCGCTTGACCGGCTGGCCGACAATGCCTTGCTTCCGCATGCCGAAGTGGGCGATCTGGTCGCCGTATTCTGCGCCGGGGCCTATGGCGCCAGCGCGAGTCCGGCGACATTCCTGGGGCAGGGGCCGGCCGCCGAAGTGTTGGTCTGACGGGCTCTTTACCGGAGCTCAACAAGTCGTCCCTATTTGGCACGGGGCGAGATAAAGCCCGCCATTCCGGCGGGTTCGGGCGCAAAACTAACGCAATGTTCACCCTTTTTGGTGAGAAGCGACCGCGGATCCACGGGCTTTGCTGGTGCATGGGGCTTGCCTCTGCTGCATCACGGGCCCGACCACGTGAAGGACTTTCGATGCGAACGACACAAATCGCCCGTCTCTCTCTTGCAGGTGCGGCCCTTGCGCTGACGCTGGGCGGCTGCGCCACCAGCAGCGCGCCGCAGCTCGAACCAGCGCGGTTCGTGGCCATGCAGGAAGGCCCGGGCGAGGAATATGTCATTGGTCCGCTTGACGAATTGACCATCCACGTGTGGCGTAACGACGAACTGGGCGCTTCGGTGCAGGTGCGGCCCGACGGGCGCATCAGCACCCCGCTGGTCGAGGATATGCCCGCCGTGGGCAAGACCCCGACCATGCTCGCCGAAGACATCCGCCTGCAGCTCTCGCAATATATCGAGGAGCCGCTGGTCACCGTCATCGTCAACAAGTTTGCCGGCACCTTCAGCCAGCAGGTCCGCATCGTCGGCGCAACCGAGCAGCCCGCTTCGCTGCCTTACCGCGCGAACATGACGCTGCTCGATGCAATGATCGCGGTGGGCGGCCTCAGCGAATACGCGGCGGGCAACCGGGCCAAGCTGATCCGGTTCGACCGCGAAAGTGGCAGCCAGGCCGAATATTCGTTGCGCCTGTCCGATCTGCTGCGCAAGGGCGACAGCGATGCCAACGTGATGCTGATGCCGGGCGATGTCATCATCATCCCGGAAAGCATGTTCTGAACCGGAGGCGGGGGGCTTGAATCACCTTCTGGAAGAAGCGCGGGCAGCGATCTGGGCGGTGTGGAACCGCCGCTGGCTGGCGCTGGGCATAGCCTGGGGCATCTGCCTGCTGGGCTGGCTTGCCGTGGCGCTGATCCCCAACGCCTATGAGAGCGAAACGCGCATCTTCGTCCAGCTCGACGACCTTCTGGCCGATCAGATCGGCATCGGTTCGGCCAGTCGCGAGCGCGATATCGACCGCATCCGCCAGACGCTGGTAAGCTCGGTGAATCTCGAGAAGGTCGTGCGCGCCACCCGGCTTGGCGATGCCGTCACCACCCCGGCAGAAATGGAGGCCGCGACCACCAAGCTGGCCGAGGAAATAACGGTCGAGAGCCAGGGCGAGAACATCTTCGAGATTTCGGCAAAGATGGGCCGCGGTGACTTCTCCGACCGCGAGAACGCGGAGCTGGCGCAGACCATCACCCAGCGGATGATCGACATCTTCCGCGAGGAAAACCTCGGCGGCGCGCGCGGCGAGGTGCAGCAGTCGATTGCCTTCCCCGACCAGCAGCTTGCCGAACGCGAGGCGGAACTGGCGAAGGCCGAGGAACGTCGGCTCGCATTCGAAGCGGCCAACCCCGATCTGGTGGGCGGTTCAGCCGCGATCGCCTCGCAGATGAGCGCGGCGCGCAACGAACTGCGCAGCGTCGAGGCCGACCTTGCCGCCGCTCAGAGCGCGCTTGCGGCGCTGCGCGGTCAGCTAGCCAGCACGCCGCGCACGATCATTTCCGCCAATTCGGGCGGGCCGCAGGCTGCCTTGGCGCAGGCCGAGGCGAACCTTGCCGCGCTGCAGGCACGCGGGCTGACCCCCGAACATCCCGACCTGATGGCAGCGCAGCGCACGGTGGCGAACCTGCGCGCCACAGTCCAGCGCTCCGGCCCCGGCAGTGGCGGGGCGCTCAATCCGGCTTTCAGTTCGCTCCAGTCGATGCTGGTCGAGCGCGAGGCCAATGTGCAGGCACTCACTTCGCGCGCAGCGGCGCTGCGGTCCGAAATCGCGTCGATCAACAGCAGCCTTGCCCGCGAGCCGGGTGCGACCGCCGAGGCCCAGCGCATCAGCCGCGACTATGACGTGCTGCGCAAGCGCTACGACGACCTGCTGAACGACCGCGAACAACTGCGCCTGCGCGGCGATGTCGAGAGCGAGAACAGCGCGATCAAGTTCGAAGTGATCGACCCGCCAAGCACGCCGCGCAAGCCCGCTGCGCCCAACCGTCCGCTGCTGCTGCTGGGCGTGCTGATCGTGGGGCTGGGGGCCGGGGCGGCAACGGCCTTTGCCCTGTCCAAGCTCGGCTCCACCTTTGCCACGGCCAGCCAGCTCGAACGCGAGATCGGGCTGCCGGTAATCGGCACGGTGTCGCATGTGTTCACCCCCGCAGGCCGTGCGCTGCGCGCAAGGCGTCTCAAGTATTTCGCTGCCGGTGTCGGCGGACTAGGGCTGCTGTTTGTGATCCTGATGGGGCTCGAATTCGTCCAGCGCGGGCTGGTGGCATGAGGATCTACGCATGACCGACCAGAGCAAGATACCCGGTCCCGGCCGCTCGCTGTTCGACCGCGAAGAGGATGTCTGGGGCGCGGACGATCTGCGCGCGGCTCCTGTCCCGAGCGAGCTTGCGCGCCCGGTGAACCGGCAGGCCCCGAAGCGTGCCGAACGCCCTGTTTCTGCGGCTGCCCCGCAGTCGACCCCGCGAAAAGCTGAGGCGCTCGTCGCCGACGCGGCTGCGCCCGCTCCAACGGATAGCCAGCCGCTGCACCTCTCGGGCCGCATCGAGCCGATCGACCGCGAACAGCTGCAACGGGCCGGTCTGATCCAGCCCGAAGGTCAGGTGACCGGCCTGCTGGAGGAATTCCGCATCGTGAAGCGGCAGGTGCTGGGTTCGGTGCGCAAGGCGCTCGATGCGGGCAAGGGCGCGCGTGCTCAGCGGGTGCTGGTATGCTCGCCGCTGCCTGGCGAGGGCAAGACCTTCTGCGCCACCAATCTGGCACTGGCCATGGCGGCGGAGAAGGACAGCGAAGTGCTGCTGGTCGATGCCGACTTTGCCAAGCCTTCGATCCTCTCCACGCTCGGCCTGTCGAGCAGCCTTGGCCTGATGGACGTGCTCGCCAATCCCGATGTCGAGCTGGAAGACTGCATCATCGAGACCGACATCGCCGGTCTGCTGGTGCTTCCTGCGGGCAACCAGACCAATTCGGACAGCGAGTTTCTCGCCAGCGCCCGCACCGCGCAAATGCTTGACCGGCTGACGGCGGGCGAACCCAACCGGATCGTCATCTTCGATTCGCCCCCGGCGCTGGCGGCTTCTCCGGCGGCGGAGCTGGCCCGCCATGTCGGCCAGGCTATCGTCGTGACCCGCGCCGACCGTACCGGCCAGACGGCGCTGGAAGACGCGCTCACGCTGCTGTCGGCCTGCCCCGATATCAAGTTGCTGCTCAACGCGGCGCACTTCAGCCCCAGCGGCCGCCGCTTCGGCACCTATTACGGGCAGGAGGTATGAGCATGATGCACAGCCTCCGTCACTCCGCTGCTCTGGCTGCTGCTATGATCACTGTGGCCGCAACACCTGCACTGGCGCGCGATGACGATACCAGTGGCGAGCGCAGGAGCCGGGCCAATATCACGCCCTATATCGAGGCCGCCCAGGTCGTCACCGCCGAGCTTCAGCCGGGTTCCGACGTCTTCACCTACACCCGGCTTGGCGCCGGTGTGGATGCGGCGATTTCCGGGCGCAATTCGGCCGCATCGGTGTCGCTGCGTTACGAACGCTCGATCGGGTGGGACGACAATGTCGCCGATGTCGACACCCTTACCGGCGTTGCGCGCGGGTCGCTCGCGCTGGTGCCGCAGGCGCTCACGCTTGAAGCGGGCGGCATGGCGGCACGGACCCGGATCGACCGCAATGGCGCGGCCTCTATCGGCGGCTATGGCGCCAATTCGGATTCAACCACGCAAATTTACTCGGTCTATGCCGGCCCCAGCCTGCAGACGAATGTGGGCGATGTCGAAGTCAGCGGAACCTACCTGATCGGCTACTCGCGGGTCGATTCGCCCGACGTTGTGCCGACCTCATCGAACGGCGACCTGGTCGACGTGTTTGACGACAGTGTGAGCCAGGCGGCCAGCCTGCGCGCCGGAATTGCACCCGATATGGTACTACCTGTCGGGCTTGGCGTGGGCGCGGGCTGGAACCGGCAGGACATCTCCAATCTCGACCAGCGGGTCGACGACCGCCACGTGCGCGCCGACGTCACCGTGCCGGTAACGCGCGAAGTCGCGCTGATCGGCGGCGTGGGTTATGAGGACGTCGAAGTTTCGAGCCGCGATGCCTTGCGTGATGGCGATGGCAACCCGGTGGTCGGCCCGGATGGCCGCTTCGTTACCGACGAGAGCCAGCCACGCCAGATCGCCTATGAAACCGACGGGCTGATCTGGGATGTGGGCGTGATGTGGCGGCCCAGCCGCCGCACCAGCCTGACCGCCACCGTGGGCCGCCGTTACGATTCGATGACCTATTACGGCTCGCTGTCCTATGCGCCGAGCGCGAACACCTCGGTCGGTCTCTCGGTCTACGACAACATCACCGGCTTCGGCGGGCAGATAGCGAATTCGCTCAACGGGCTCAGCACCAACTTCGAGGCGATCCGCAATCCGGTGACCGGCGATCTTGGCGGCTGCGTCGGCAGCCTCGAGGGCGAGAACTGCACGCTGGCCGGGCTCGGTTCGCTGCGCTCGGCGATTTACCGGCGCCGCGGCGTCAGCGCCACCTTCGCCCACGCCATGGGCCGCACCCAGCTTGGCCTCGGGCTCGGCTACGACCGGCGCAAATATATCGCGGCGGCGGGCACGGTGCTGGGCGCGCTCGATGGCCTCACCGACGAGAATTTCTGGGTCTCGGCCTATGCGAGCCGGCAGCTTGACCGCCGCTCGAGCCTCAACTTCAATGCCACGGGGTCATGGTTCGAAACTGGACTCGATAACGCTGGCGGCTCGCTCGGTTACAGCGCAAGCGTTTCATATTATAGATCCATCATTGCAGGCCTCAGCGGCACGGCAGCCGTCGGCCTCGACGGCATTACGCGCGAAAGCCTGCCCGATTACACCTCTGCATCGGCCCTGCTCGGCCTGCGCTATTCATTCTGACGGACTACGGGAGTTCACAGATGCACGACGAATTCTACGGCTTCACCGCGAAGCCCTTCCAGCTGACCCCCGATCCGGAGTTCTACTTCCGCAGCACCACGCATCGCAAGGCGCTGTCATACCTTGGCTATGGCCTGGCCCAGGGCGAGGGCTTCATCGTCATCACCGGCGAGATCGGCGCGGGCAAGTCGACGCTGGTCGCACACACGATCCGCAGCCTCGACGAGAATCAGGTGACGGTCGCGCAGGTCGTCACCAGCCACCTCGATGGCGAGGAGATCGTCCACGTTGTCGCCCGGGCCTTCGGTCTGGCGGTGGCGGGGCATGACAAGGCGACCGCGCTGGGCGAGATCGAGGCCTTCCTGCACGATGAGGCGCGCGCGGGCCGTCGCTGCCTGCTGGTGGTGGACGAATCGCAGAACCTGTCGGTGTCGGCGCTTGAAGAGCTGCGGATGCTGTCGAACTTCCAGCTTGGCAGCCATCCGCTGCTGCAGGTGCTGCTGCTCGGCCAGCCCGAGTTCCGCGCGACCTTGCAGAACGAACCCTCGCTCGAACAGCTGCGCCAGCGCATTATCGCCGCGCATCATCTCGACCCGATGCAGCCGGAGGAGGTGGAGCCATATGTGCTGCACCGGCTCCAGAAGGCGGGCTGGCACGGCAACCCGCAGTTTGACGAGGGCGTTTTCGACGAACTTTACGAGGCCAGCGGCGGCATTCCGCGCAAGGTCAACCAGATCGTCAACCGCGTGCTGATGCTCGGTTCGCTTGACCGGATCGAGGTGATCGACCTCGCATTGCTCGATCAGGTTCTGGCCGAGATGGCAGCGGAGACTTCCCATCTTGCGCCGGTTGCCGGCGCGCAGGTGTTCGCGCATCCCGCCTCAGCCCAGCAGGAACCCGCGCCGCCTAGCGAACAGGTTGCTCAGCCCGCCATAGATCCGCAGCTGATCGACGACCTGCTGGCCGAACGCGATGTGCGCATTGCTGAACTTGGCGAGGCGCTCGACGAGCTGGCGGCCAAGGCAGAAAGAGCGCCCGTGTCCGAGTCCGATCAGGAGAGCATTCGCGAGCAGATTGCCGAGCTGCAACATGCCGTCCTCGATTTGTCGGGTCAGGCGGAGGAGAGCGTCAAGCGTCTGCTCGCGCCAGAAATCGAGGCCATGCGCGCCGAGATGTCGAAGCTCGAAGCACGCGCCTTCGAGCAGGAGCGCACCATTCGCCAGACCCTCTCGATGCTGATCGAGTGGATCGAGGCCGAGATAGATTCGAGCAAGGCCGCCTGATCGGCGACAGGGGGCAGGGCAAGGTGAACGCGATGGCGCCAGATCGTGCCGCCCGCGAGGGCAAGGCAGCCGCCGCGAAGGTGGTCAATGCCTTGTCGGTCGATGTCGAAGACTGGTTTCAGGTCGGCGCCTTTGAAAAGGTGATCGAGCGCGATAGCTGGCCCTCGCTGGAGGACCGGGTGGAGCGCAATGTCGAGGCGATCCTTGCCATGTTCGACGAAGCGCAGGTGAAGGCCACGTTCTTCACGCTGGGCTGGGTGGCCGAACGGCACAAAGGGCTGATCCGCCGCATTGCCGAAGCAGGGCACGAGATCGCCAGCCATGGCTGGGACCATGCACGCGTGTTCTCGCTCACGCGCGAGCAATTTGCCGAGGATCTTGCGCACGCGCGCGGTGTGCTGGAAGATGCGGGCGGGACTGCGGTGCAGGGTTATCGCGCGCCGAGCTTTTCCATCGACAAGCGCAACCCTTGGGCGTTCGAAGTGCTGGCCGAACAGGGCTACACCTATTCGTCGAGCGTGGCCCCGGTGGCGCACGATCACTATGGTTGGCCCGAGGCACCGCGCTTTGCGTTCCGGCCGCTGGCCGATGCAGACCTTATCGAACTGCCGGTCACCACGGCAATGCTTGGCAGCAGGCGCATTGCCGCTGGCGGCGGCGGGTTCTTCCGCGTGCTGCCCTATCAATTCAGCCGCTGGGCGATCCGCCAAGTGAACCAGCGCGAGGGGCGGCCGGCGATCTTCTACTTCCACCCGTGGGAAGTGGACCCCGATCAGCCGCGCGTGGCCGATGCCCCGCTGCGTTCGCGTTTTCGGCACTACACCAATCTTGACCGGATGGCGGGCAAACTTTCGCGCGTCGTGAACGAGTTTGCCTGGGACCGGGTCGATATGGTTGTCGCGCGCGAGGCAGCGAGGCTGGACGCGGCGGCATGACCGCGCCGTTCGCCATGATAGCCGACACAGTGCGCCTTGCCGATTTGTCGCAACCCGACGAGTGCGCGCGGATCGAGGCCTTTGTGGCGCTGCACAGCGGCACAGTGTTTCATCGCCCGCGATGGCTCCATGCCGTAGAGCAGGGCACCGGGCAGAGGGCGCTGGGCCTGATTGCCGAGCGCGCGAGTGCGCTTACCGGCTGGATGCCGCTGACCGAACTGCACTCGCCGATTTTCGGGCGGACGCTGGCCTCTTCAGGCTTTGCCGTGGGTGGCGGCGTGCTGACGGTGGAGGACCACGTGGCCGAGCTTCTGATCGAGGCGGTCGAGGAACTGGCGCAGCGGCTCTCGTGCTCCAGCGTGGAGCTGCGGGGAGGACCGGCGCGCGCCGGGTGGGACTTGCTCACCGAGCGTTATTGCGGGTTCGTTATGCCACTCGCGGAAGACGATGAGGCGCAGCTCGCCGCGATCCCGCGCAAGCAGCGCGCCGAAGTGCGCAAGAGCCTCGGCGCAGAGCTGGAAGTGACCATCGGCCGCGACGAGAGCGACCGGGCGGCGCACTATGCCGTCTATGCTGAAAGCGTGCGCAATCTGGGCACGCCGGTGTTTCCGCGCAGCCTGTTCGATGCGGTGCTCGATGCCCTCGATGCCGATATCCTGACGGTGCGCCACCAAGGCGTGCCGGTGTCCTCGGTGCTCTCGTTCTATCACAGCGGAACCGTGATGCCCTATTGGGGCGGCGGCACCCATGCCGCGCGCCGCCTGCGCAGCAACGATCGGATGTATTACGATCTGATGTGCCATGCCCGCCGCAAGGGCTGCACCGAGTTCGACTTCGGACGTAGCAAGACAGGCACCGGCCCCTATGCCTACAAGAAGACCTGGGGTTTCGAGCCGCAGCCGCTGACCTATGCCGAATGGACCGTGCCCGGCTGCGAAGCGCGCGATGCCGATCCGCTCAGCCCGCAGCACCAGTCGCGCATTGCCGCATGGAAGCAGCTGCCACTGGCCGTGGCGAACCGGCTCGGGCCGGTGATCGCGCGGGGGCTGGGCTGATGGCGGGCGAGATCCTGTTCCTCGCGCATCGGACACCCTTTCCGCCCGACCGTGGCGACAAGATCCGTTCGCACAACGTGCTGAAGGCGCTGGCAGAGCTGGCTCCCCTGCATGTCGGCTGTCTGGCCGAGACCGACGCCGATATGGCTGAGGAACAGACGCTGGCCGAACTGGCGACGAGCTATTGCATGCCCCGGCGCGCGAAACCGCTCCCCGTTGCCGGGGTAGAGGCGCTGGCGAAGGGTGCGCCGATCAGCCTCTCCGCCTTTGCCAACAAGGCGCTGCATCGCTGGGTGCGCGACACACTCGCGAGCCGTCCGATCACAACCATTTACGTCTTCTCGGGCCAGATGGGGCAATATGTTCCGCAAGGCTGGTCCGGGCGGCTGGTGGTCGATTTCGTCGACGTCGATTCCGCCAAGTTTGAAGCCTATGCTGCCAAGAGCGGCTGGCCAATGCGCTGGGTCCATTCGCGTGAGGGACGGTTGCTGCGCCAGTTCGAAACACAGCTTGCCGCCCGCGCTGACCGCTCGCTGCTGGTGAGCGAGGAAGAGGCTGCGCTGATGCGTGAGCGATGCCCGGTTGCGGCGAATATTGGAGCCTTGCGCAACGGCATCGATTGCGCGGCCTTCGATCCCGCCAATATCCGGCCCCATCCCGAACTGGCGAGCGCGGAAGGTCCGCATTTCGTCTTCTCGGGGCAGATGGACTATGCGCCGAATATCGAGGCGGTGGAGCGGTTTGCCCGTCAGATCATGCCCGCGATCCTCCTCCAACAGCCCAAGGCGCAATTCCACATCGTCGGCCGCGCGCCCACCCCGGCGGTACGCAAACTGGCGAGCGAGCCGGGCGTGACCGTGTGGGGCGAAGTGCCCGACATGCGCCCGTTCCTCGCAGCGGCCAGCATGGTTGTCGCGCCGCTCACCATTGCGCGCGGGGTACAGAACAAGGTGCTCGAGGCCATGGCGATGGCCAAGCCCGTCCTCGCCTCGCCTGAGGCACTGGTGGGGATCGATGGTGAGAATGGCGAACACTTCCTGCGCTGCGAGAACGATGCCGAATTTGTCGCCATGGCTTGCACCCTGGCGAACGAAAAAGTCCGGGCAGAGCGGATCGGCCGGGCTGCGCGCCAACTCATGCTCGACCGGATGAGCTGGCCCGCCATGATGGCCCCGCTGGCAGACATCGTCGGCCTGACACGCAACGTTGATCGATCGGCCAGTCGCGATGCGGCATGAGGTGATTTCTCCCACACGGGCGCCGCTCACCGAGAGCCTCGCGCCGCAGTGGCGCGTGCCGTTGTTGCACCTCGCACTGGCATGGGCAGCGCAGCTGGCGCTGTTTGCGGGCGATTGGGCCGCGATGGCCGGCCACTGGTGGAGCAACTCGACCTACAACCATATCCTGCTGGTGCCGCTAATCATCGCCTGGCTCGTCTGGCAGCGGCTGCCCGAACTCGCCCGCCTGACCCCGCGCGCATGGTGGCCGGGCTTGCTGGCGCTGGCTGGCGCGATGCTGGTCTGGCTGCTCGGAAATGTCTCGGGGCTGGCGACGGCAAGCCAGCTTGGCGCGGTGGCCATGCTCCCGGCGAGCGTGCTGGCGCTGTTCGGTCCACGCGTTTCCTATGCGCTGCTGTTCCCGCTGTTCTACAGCGTGTTTCTCGTGCCCATCGGCGAGGAACTTGTGCCCGTGCTGCAAATGATCACGGCGGACATAACCATCGCACTCACGCACTTTTCCGGCATCCCGGCTGAGATCGAAGGCGTGTTCATCGACACCCCGGTCGGCCTGTTCGAAGTGGCCGAGGCCTGTTCGGGCGTGAAGTTCCTCATTGCCATGGTGGCGCTGGGTGCGCTGATCGCAAACCAGTGTTTCCGCTCCGTCTGGCGGCGGGCTGCGTTCATGGCAGCCTCGGTCATCGTGCCGATCCTCGCCAACGGCGTGCGTGCATGGGGCACTATCTATATCGCGCAGTTTCAGGGCATCGAGTTCGCCGCCGGGTTCGACCATATCTTCTACGGCTGGATCTTCTTCGCCGTGGTTATGACGATCCTGATCGGCGCCGGCTGGCGCTTCTTCGACCGCAGTGTGGACGAGCCCGCGATCGACCTCGCTGAAATTGAAGGCGCTCGCTGGATTGCGCCGCTCGAACGCATCACGGCGCCGGGCTGGGCTGTGCTTGTCGGCATTGCAGCGCTTGCCTTGGCCACCACCGCCTGGGCTGGTGCGGCGCGTGCGGTCGAGGCTCCGCTGCCGCAGGCTATCGTGCTGCCGCAGGTGGCAGGCTGGGAGCAGGTGCCGACCGAGCAGGCCTGGCCCTGGCTGCCTCAGGCTCCGGGTGCGGACCGACGCCTCTTCGGCACCTATCGCAGCGACAGCGGCCAACGGGTCGACATATTCCTTGCCTACTACGGCGCGCAGGAAGAGGGCCGCGAGGCCGGGGCCTATGGCGAGGGCGCGCAGCCGCCGGGCACCGAATGGCGCTGGCTGGGCGAGGCCCCAGCCATCGACGGCGGCAAGGGCGAGCGGCTTCAGGCGGTGGGCGTCCACCCGCGCCTGGCCATGACCTGGTATCGCCATGGCGACTGGACGGGCAGCAGCCGCCTCGAACTCAAGGCGCTGACGATGCGCGACCGCCTGCTGTTTACCGCCCGCCCGACGGCGACGATGATCGTCTCGGCAGAGGGCGGGGGCGAGGAGGCACAGGCTGCCATTTCCGACTTCCTCGGCGCCGTCGGCCCGTCCGGCAAATGGATGGACCGGATCGTCGGGCTGGACTAGGCGAGGCTCCCATGTGCGGGATCGCTGGCATTTTTCACTGTGGCACGATCAAGCCGGTCGATCCCGGCCGGGTCGCGCGGATGTGCGACGTGCTCGCGCATCGCGGGCCGGACGGATCGGGCGTGTGGAATGCGCCGGGTGTTGCGCTCGGCCACCGCCGCCTCTCGATCATCGACATCGAAGGCTCGCCGCAACCGATGCTCACGCCGGATGAGCGCACGGTTATCGTGTTCAACGGCGAGATCTACAACTTCCGCGAGCTGCGCCGCGACCTTGCAGCGCTGGGTGAGCAATTCCGCACTGACGGCGATACCGAAGTGATCCTTGCCGCGTGGAGGCGCTGGGGGCCTGACTGCGTGCGGCGGCTCGACGGGATGTTCGCCTTCGCGATCTACGATCAGGGCGAGCGCACGCTGTTCCTCGCGCGCGACCGGTTCGGGGTGAAGCCGCTGTTCCTCGCGCATCTGTCGGACGGATCGCTCGCCTTCGCCTCGGAGCTGAAGGGCCTGCTCGCGCATCCGCTTCTGCGCCGCGAGGTCGATCCACTGGCGATCGAGGACTACATGACCTGGGGCTATGTCCCCGATCATCGTTCGATCCTCAAGGGCGTGGAAAAGCTGCCTGCCGCGCACACCATGCTGCTGCGGCATGACAGCGCGGTGGCGCAGCCGCAGCGCTATTGGGACATCTCCTTTGCTGACCGCCATGCGGGCAACGCGCGTGATCTCGAGGCCGAGCTGCTGCACCGGCTGAAGCTGGGGGTATCCTCGCGCATGGTGGCTGACGTGCCGCTCGGCGCCTTCCTCTCGGGCGGGGTCGACAGCTCCACCGTGGTGGCGATGATGGCGGAAGAGGCGCGCGAGCCGGTGCGGACCTGCTCGATCGGGTTCGACGTCGCCAGCGCCGATGAGACAAGTTACGCCCAGCGCGTGGCCGAACTGTTCGGCACCAACCACGCCGCCCGAACGGTCAGCGCCGACCAGTTCGACGCCATCGACGCCATCGCAGGTATGTTCGACGAGCCCTTCGCCGATGCCTCTGCTCTGCCGACTTGGCGCGTGTGCCAGCTCGCACGCGAAAGCGTGACCGTGGCGCTATCTGGCGACGGGGCGGACGAGGCACTTGCGGGATATCGCCGACAGGTTTTCCACGCGCATGAGGAGCGGGTTCGCGGGATGATCCCGCAGGCGCTGCGCGAGAAGGCGCTCGCGCCATTAGGCGCAGCCTGGCCCAAGGCCGACTGGCTCCCACGCCCTTTGCGCTTCAAGTCGACCTTGCAGTCGCTCTCGGGAACCGGGCCGCAGGGCTATGCACGCGCGCTATCGGTAACGCCGCCCGAGGTTAGGCTTGGCCTCTATTCCGAAGCGCTCTCCCGGCAGATCGGTGACTATCGCGGCGAGACGGCGCTGATCGAGCGGATGGCGGGAGCACCGGCGCGTTCGGGCCTCGATGCGGCGCAATATGCCGACCTCACTTTCTGGCTGCCGGGTGACATCCTCACCAAGGTCGACCGCACCTCGATGGCCGTGAGCCTCGAAGCGCGCGAGCCGCTGCTCGATCACCATCTGGTCGAGTTCTGCGCGCGGCTGCCCCAGGGGCTGCGGGTGAAGGGCGGGCAGGGCAAGTGGCTGCTGAAAAAGGCGATGGAACGCTATCTGCCCAAGGACATCCTCTATCGCCCCAAGCAAGGATTCGTCACCCCGATTGCCGAGTGGTTTCGCGGTCCGCTGGCCGATAAGGCGCGCGGCATTGCGGGGCCATCGGCGCTGGCGCGGACGGGCTGGTTCGACAACGCTCGGCTTGCAGGGGTGGCGGAGGAGCACATCTCGGGCCGCTCGGACCATGGGAGACTTTTGTGGCAGCTCGTGATGCTGGATCGGTCACTCGCCCGGTTGGGGATCAGCTGCTAGTCACCCTCGCCATGGCCGAGCGCCATATATTCGCGGCTCTGCATCTCGTTGAGGCGGCTGACCGTGCGTTCGAACTCGAAGGCCCCGTCGCCTGAGGGATAGAGGTCGTCTGGCGCGCAGGCGGCGGTCGCAAACAGCTTCACGCGCATTTCGTAAAGTGCGTCGATCAGTGTCACGAAACGCGCCGCTTCGTTTCGCATCTGCGGACCCATCTGCGGAATGCCCACGAGGATGACGGTGTGATAGGCGTGGGCGATGGCGAGATAGTCAGGCGCACCGCGCGCCTCGGCGCATAGCTTCTTGAAACTGAACACGGCCACGCCCTTCATGCTCTTGGGTACATGCAGCATCCTCCCGCCACCGACATCAAGCTCGGCGCTGGGCACATTGGCGGCATCCTCGGGCGCGAAGTCGGTAAGGCGGAAGAACGCCTCGCGCACTTTGGCCGTGGCCTCGTCCCCCAGCGGGCAATGCCAGGTGTCGAGCCCGCCGATCCGCTGCATCCGGTAGTCGGTCGGCCCGTCGAGCGGGAGAACGTCCAGTTCCTCCTCAATCAGCGCGATGAAGGGCAAAAACAGGTCGCGGTTGATCCCGTCCTTGTAAAGGTCGCACGGCGGGCGGTTACTCGTTGTAACCACGGCAATCGAATGCTCGCGGATCAGCGCGGTAAACAGTCGGCTCATGATCATTGCATCGGCCGAATTGGTGACCACCATCTCGTCGAAGGCAAGCACGCGCAGGCCAGCGGCAATGTCGCGGGCTATGACCGGGATCGGGTCGCCGCTTTCGCTCTTGCGGGCATCGCGCAGGCGGGCGTGGACTTCCTGCATGAAGGCATGGAAATGCGCGCGCCGCTTCTCGCTGATGGCAAGGTTGTCGTGGAACAGGTCCATCAGCATCGACTTGCCGCGCCCGACGCCGCCCCACATGTAAACGCCCTGCGGCCGCACCTTCTTGCGCCCGAACAATTGGCCGAGCAGCCCGCCGGTCTCGTCGGCCTCAAGCTCACGCTGGAGCCGGTCGAGCCGTTCGGCAGCACGACGCTGATCGGGGTCGGGGCGGAGCTGGCCGTCGGTGACGAGCCGTTCGTAGCGTGCCAGTACGCTCATCGCGAAGCCTTTATCTCGCGGAAACTTTGCGCAGGATCGAGGACCACGAACCGAGGATTGCGCCGTCTTGCTCGACGGTGCCGCGAACGAACACCATCTTGCCCGTTTCGCGGATAACTTCGACCGTGGCATCGAGCGGCTGTTCGGGATCAGCCGAGCCTACGAAGTGATTGGTCAGCTCGATGGTGACGCCGCCGGGAAAGGCGCCGTCGGTCAGTTCGGTGGCGCCAGCGAAACCGGCGATGTCGATCAGACCGAGAATCGCGCCGCCATGGACGACGCCATACTGGTTCTTGTGCCGCTCCTCAGGGATCATCCGCAGGCGCGCCACCTGCGGGCTGTCCCGCCGGATCAGCAACGTGCCGATAACCGCGCGATTATAGTGCTCGGCCTCGCCGAAGGCGGCATCGATCCAACCGGGGTAATCGGGATGCTCCCGGCGCTGGGCCGGTTGGCTCACGTCGGCCAAGGGTCAGATGTGCCTTTCAGCCATCATCTTCTTGGTTTCGGCAATCGCCTTGGCGGGCGATAGCCCCTTGGGGCAGACGTTCGCACAGTTCATGATGGTGTGACAGCGATAGAGCCGGAACGGGTCTTCCAGCGCGTCGAGCCGTTCGCCGGTCATTTCGTCGCGGCTGTCGGCCAGCCAGCGGTAGGCCTGAAGCAGGATCGCCGGGCCAAGGAACTTGTCGGAATTCCACCAGTAGCTGGGGCACGAGGTCGAGCAGCAGGCGCACAGAATGCACTCGTAAAGCCCGTCGAGCTTCTCGCGCTGTTCAGGTGACTGCAACCGCTCCTTGCCCGAAGGCGTGGTGCTGACCGTCTGCAGCCACGGGCGGATGCTGGCATACTGCGCGTAGAAATGGGTGAAGTCGGGCACCAGATCCTTGATCACCTCCATGTGCGGCAGCGGGGTGATGCGGATGTCGCCCGAAAGATCTTCGATCGCGGTGGTGCAGGCGAGGCCGTTCTTGCCGTTCATGTTCATCGAGCATGAACCGCAAATCCCCTCGCGGCACGAGCGGCGGAAGGTCAGCGTGGGATCAACCTCGTTCTTGATCTTGAACAGCGCATCCAGCACCATCGGGCCGCAGTCGTCGAGGTCGATCTCGAAAGTGTCGTAGCGCGGGTTCTGGCCGCTGTCGGGATCGTAGCGGTAGATTTTGAAGGACTTCACACGGTTCGCGCCTTCGGCCTTATGGACATTGCCCTTGCCGGAAATCTTGGAGTTCTTGGGGAGGGTGAAGGTCGCCATGGGATCGGTCCTATTTGAATTTGGTCCCTATCTAGCCGCCTGACGCCACGGCGCAAGGTGTGCAGGCGCAGCAGAGCGGGGAATTTCACCCTCAGGCACGGTTTTGGAGAGCGAAAACGGCAATGACCATCGGCAAGGCAGCAGTGTTCGGAGCAAGCGGCGGGATCGGCAGTGCGCTGGTGACCAGTCTGGCAGCGCGGGGTGTGGAGGTGCTGGCCGGATCGCGCAGCGGCGAAGGCGCGCCAATGCAAGGTGTGCGATGGTTCGCCTGTGATATCGGCAACGAAGACAGTATCGCACAGGCCCTCTCGGGCTGGACCGGCGATCCGCCCGACCTCGTGGTGGTGGCGACTGGCGCGCTGACGCTGCCTGACGGAACCGGGCCCGAGCGAAGCTACAAGGCGCTCGATCCCGCAGCTATGGCCGAGATCTTGCGGATCAACACGATCGCTCCCGCCATGGTTGCAAAGCATGTGTTGCCGCTATTTCCGCGCGGGCGGCGCAGCGTGTTTGCGGCGCTTTCGGCGCGCGTCGGGTCAATCTCCGATAACCGGATCGGCGGGTGGCATTCGTACCGGGCGAGCAAGGCGGCGCTTAACATGCTGGTGGCGAACTTCGCGATCGAAATGGGGCGCACCCATCCCGAAGCCGTGATCGTCGCGCTGCATCCGGGAACCGTCGATACGCGCCTGTCGTCCCCCTTTCAAAGCAACCTGCCCGAGGGCCAGCTGACCGCGCCTGGTGCTGCAAGCGCGAACCTGTTGTCGGTTATCGAAAGGCTGACCCCGGCAGACAGCGGCGGCTTGTTCGACTGGCGCGGCGAGCGCATTACGCCATGATCACGATTGGTAACGGGGGAAAGACCTGCTAGAATAGGGACTTGGCGGCGCGAAGGAGCGGCGATGGGGGTACGGTCCTGGTATGATGCGCATGTGCTTCCGCGCGTTATCGCGATGGGTTGCAGCAGCGACGATGTGGCGCAACTGCGGCGCGAGGTCGTGCCCTTGGCGCGCGGCGCAGTGTTTGAGCTGGGATGCGGCGGCGGCTTCAACCAGCAGCTCTACGATCCCGCCCAAATCAGCAGCTTCGCCGGGATTGACCCTAATGCCACCCTGCTGGAGGCCGCGCGGGCGAGCGCGCAGGCTACCGGCCTGGCTGCCGATTTCCGCAGTGGGGTAGGCGAGAACATCCCCTTTGCCGACGGCTCTTTCGATACGGTAGTGTGCACATATACCTTGTGCTCGGTCGGAGATCAGGCACGGGTGCTGGCCGAACTGCGGCGGGTGCTTAAGCCAGGTGGACGCCTGCTCTATCTCGAACATGGCAGAGCGCCCGACGCGGGCGTTGTCCGCTGGCAAGGCCGTATCGAGCCCGTCTGGAAGCGGCTTGCGGGCAATTGCCACCTTACCCGCGAGATCGGCGCTGCCATCCGCGGGGCCGGGTTCGAGGTCGAGCCGATCGGGCAGGAGTACTTCGCCAAGGCGCCGCGTTGGGCCGGGTGGATGGAGTGGGGCATGGCCCGCCGGGCCGGAGCCTGACAAAACTTAACTCAAAGCAAAACGGGCCGCCTGCCCGGAAGGCAAGCGGCCCGCTCTTGTAGCTGTAATGCGGTGATCAGGCGCCGAAAGTGCGCTGCCACCACCCGCCGCGGCGGGGCTGTTCTTCGCCCTTATCATCGCTTGCTTGGCTGTCTTCGGCGGACGGGGCTGCTTCAGCCGTCGGCGCTTCCTCGGCGGGAGCGGGTTCCTGAGCCGGTTCGGCTGCTTCCGGTTTGGCCGGGGCGGGTGCCGCCTCTACCTCTGGCTTCGCTTCTGCCGCCTCTTCGGTAGCAGCAGCCGCTTCCGTTGCCGGTTCGGCAACCTTCTTGGCACGCGAGCGACGCTTCGGCTTCGGAGCCTCCTCGGCAGGTGCCTCGGCTTCGGCCTCAGCTTCGGGCTTGGGCTCCACCTTCCTGGCGCGCGAGCGGCGCTTGGGCTTGGGAGCCTCCTCGGCACGAGCTTCGGCTTCGGCCTCAGCTTCGGGCTTGGGCTCCGCCTTCTTTGCGCGCGAGCGGCGCTTGGGCTTGGGCGCTTCTTCTTCAGCCGGTGCAGCAGCTTCGGCGGTCTCGGCGGCGGGTTCCGCTGCCTCGGCTACTTCAGGTGCAGGCGCGTCTGCCGTGGCCTCGGCAAGCTCGGGCTGGGCGTCCTCGGTGGAAGCATCGTCGCCCTCGGAGCCTGCTTCGTCTTCACCTTCCGCACCGTTCTCGTCACGGCGACGGTTGCGGCCGCGACCACCCCGGCGACGGCGGCGACGCGGCTTCTCCTCGCCATCGCCATCGGTGTCGGCCTCGTTCCCGCTGTCGTCGCTCTCGGCATTGTCAGAAGCATCGTCGTCCGAGCCTGCCTCGTCCTCGTTATCTGAACCTTCGCTGTCGCCATCCTCGTCGCGGCCCTTGTTGCGGCCACGACCACCCCGGCGGCGACGGCGACGCTTCGAGCGGCGCTGATCGTCGTCATCGTTGTCGGCATGATCTTCGGCCTCGTCCTCGGTGCCTTCGTCCTCATCCTCGATCGGATCGTCATCCTCGTCGACGATCTGTTCGAACTTCGGCGTCTCGGTCGGGCGCGGGCCGGAGGAGGTGACACGCATCTTCGCGCCTTCGTCCTCACCCTCGGGCTGGACTTCCACCGTCACGCCATAAAGCTTCTCGATCTCGGCGAGATCGGCGCGCTTGGCGTTGAGCAGGTAGATCGAAGCCTCGGTTGAGGCAAAGAGCGTGATCAGCGTGCCTTTGCCCTTGGCCGCCTCGTCCTCGATCATACGCAGTGCCGACAGGCCCGCCGAGCTGGCGGTGCGGACAAGGCCGGTGCCGTCGCAGTGCGGGCATTCGCGCGTGGTCGCCTCGAGCACGCCGGTGCGCAGGCGCTGGCGGCTCATTTCCATGAGGCCGAAGCCCGAAATGCGGCCGACCTGAATGCGCGCCCGGTCGTTCTTGAGCGCGTCCTTCATCGCCTTCTCGACCTTGCGCACGTTCGAGCCGTGCTCCATGTCGATGAAGTCGATCACCACCAATCCGGCCATATCGCGCAGGCGCAGCTGGCGGGCGATTTTGCGCGCCGCCTCGAGGTTGGTGTGCAGTGCGGTCTGCTCGATGCCGTGTTCCTTGGTGGAGCGGCCCGAGTTGATGTCGATCGAGACCAGCGCCTCGGTCGGGTTGATGATGAGGTAGCCGCCCGATTTCAGCTGCACCATCGGATCGTACATCGCCGAAAGCTGGTCTTCCGCGCCATAGCGCTGGAACAGCGGCACCGGATCGGAATAGTGCTTCACCCGCCGGGCGTGGCTCGGCATCAGCAGCTTCATGAAGGCGCGCGCGGCCTTGTAGCCAGCCTCACCCTCGACCACGACCTCTTCGATCTCGCGGTTGTAGATGTCGCGAATGGCGCGCTTGATCAGGTCGCTGTCCGAATGGATCATCGCCGGCGCTGACGACTTCAGCGTGTTCTCGCGGATCTCGTCCCACAGGCGGGCGAGATAGTCGAAGTCGCGCTTGATCTCGGTCTTGGTGCGCGAAAGGCCGGCGGTGCGCACGATCAGGCCCATAGAGCGCGGCAGCGACAGGTCGCTGACGATGCTCTTCAGGCGCTTGCGGTCCGAGCCCGACGAAATCTTGCGGCTGATGCCGCCGCCGTGGCTGGAGTTCGGCATCAGCACGCAATAGCGGCCCGCCAGCGAGAGATAGGTGGTGAGGGCAGCGCCCTTGTTGCCGCGCTCTTCCTTGACGACCTGCACCAGCAGCACCTGGCGGCGCTGGATAACGTCCTGGATCTTGTAGCGGCGACGCAGCGCCTGACGCTTGGCGCGGGCTTCGTCGATTTCCTTGGCACGGCTGCCACCGCTATTGCGGCGACCATTGCCCTGACGGCGCGCGCGGCCCCGGCCGCGGCCTCGACGCGAGCGCTGCTCGCCATTGTCGTCCTCGCCGGATTCGCTGTCGTCACCCTCGTCTTCGTCGTCGGCGCCGGTATCTTCGCCGTCGCTGTCATCGTCATCGCCGTTTTCGACGTGACCATCCTCGATCGTCGCGACATCGTCCTTTTCGGAGGTGTCGATCTCTTCGACGCCGGGCTCGTCGTCACCATCGTGACCGTCGAGATCGCCATCGTCGCCGTCTTCCTGCTCGCGCAGGGCGGCTTCTTCGTCGGCCGCGGCCTGTTCTTCAGCCAGCAGCGCGTCACGATCAGCCTGCGGGATCTGGTAATAGTCGGGATGGATTTCGCTGAAGGCGAGGAACCCGTGCCGGTTGCCGCCAAAATCGACGAAAGCAGCCTGCAGGCTGGGTTCTACCCGTGTGACCTTGGCGAGATAGATGTTGCCTTTGATCTGCTTGTGTTCGGCAGATTCAAAGTCGAATTCCTCAATGCGATTTCCCTGGAGCACCGCCACCCGTGTTTCTTCCGGGTGGCGCGCATCGATAAGCATGCGCGTAGCCATTGATAAGTCTCCGGACAGCGGGGCGCGAGGAGGCGGTGCCTGCCCGGCTGCGCTGTCCCAATGTGTGAATCCCCGCCGCCAAAGGCGTAATTCCAGTGACTTGCGGGGGATATGGACAGATTCCACGGGCATTGCGCCCGACGGAACCGTGATTCGTGTCTGCAGCAATGCCGAGGCGCAGCTTCGTGTTCTGCGCAAAGCCCGGTTCGCCTGTGCAGCAGCACAGAGGCTGCAGCGTGGCGAGGGGGCTTTTGCTTGGCATTACGACATCAACCTGTAACTGCGGCGGAAAAGGAGGGGAGCCCTAGCTTTCCAGACCCTTGCCGACCAATCTGGCCGGATTGCATTTCGCTAGCATTCGGGGAAAGGCTCGGCAACCATGTTGCGCATTCAGGTCAATTTCTCTTTGCATCACGCTAGGTAAATACGCGAATGAGCCGCAACATCGGGGGGATTTTGCAGTACGGTGCCTGAACGCTTCAAGATAATGCTGATATTTCTGGCGCCCGTGCTGCTGCTGGGGGTGATCTATGCGTGGGGGCTCACTATTCCGGTGCCTGTGCTTGGGCGCAGCTATGTGGTGCGGATAGATCTGCCCGAAGCGGGACAGCAGCTCGATCTGCCCGAGGTGCTGGGACCGCAAGACATGACCCGGCCGCTGGTGGTGATCGACGCAGGCCATGGCGGCCCCGACCCCGGCGCCGTGGGGCCGGGCTTCCAGGAGAAACGAATCGTGCTTGGCCTTGCGAAGGCTTTGCGCGATCGGTTGCTGGAGGAAGGCGGCGTGCGCGTTGCCATGACGCGCGACGACGACAGCTTCGTGGTGCTGGCCGAACGGGCGGCCATCGCCCGCGAGCTAGGCGCAGACCTGTTCGTTTCGATCCATGCCGACAGCGCCGGAGAGCAGGCCGATGTGCGCGGCGCCAGCATCTATACGCTGAGCGAAGCGGCCAACTCGCAGGCCGCCGCCCGCTTCGCCCAGCGCGAGAACGGGGCCGACGTGATCAATGGCCTAGACCTTTCTGGGCAGGACGAGGCCGTCGAGACGATCCTGGTCGAACTTTCGCAGCGGCAGACCGCCGCGCAGTCGGACGAGTTTGCCTCGCTGATCGTGCGCGAGGGCGAGGGGCGGCTGACGTTCCATCCCCAACCGCGCCGGAAAGCCGCACTGGCGGTGCTGCGCGCGCCCGATGTGCCCGCGATCCTCTATGAGGCGGGCTTCGTCAGCAATCCCGCCGAAGCGCAGCGGCTAGCCTCGCGCGAGGGGCGGGAGAACTTTGCCTCCACCATGGCGAGTGCGATCCGCATCTTTCTCGCCCGCAATGCGGCAGCGCCCTGAGTGTTCGCGTTCAGGCCATCGCATCCATCTGGCGCAGGACGGCAAGGCCATGCTAGAGGGCGCCGCAAATGAGTGACGATCATACCATGGACGACGGCTCCACCAGCCTTCGCATCCGCCGCAACGCCGGGGCCGCCTTCGGCCGGATCGGCGAGATCTGGCGCGCAAACCTGCTGGTCCGCCTTGCGGGCTACGCGCTCCTGCTGGGGCTGCTGTTCGCCGCTGCCCTCTGGGCGGTGTTGGTGCGCGATCTGCCCGATGCCGAGAGCCTGCTCGATTATCGCCCCAATTTGCCCACCGTGGTGCGCGGCATTGATGGCGAGATCGTCAGCCGTTACGAGCGTGAACGGCGCGTGGAATTGCAGTTCAAGGATCTGCCGACGCAGCTCGTCAACGCTTATACCTCGGCTGAGGACGAGACCTTCTGGAGCCATGGCGGCATCGACGCCGGTGGTTTCGTCAACGCCGTGATCGATTATATCTCCAAGCTCGGCTCTGGCGAGCGTGCGGTTGGTGGTTCGACCATCACCCAGCAGGTGGCCAAGAACATCCTCGTCGGCAACGAGTATTCGATCACCCGCAAGCTGAAGGAAATGATTCTCGCTACCCGCGTCGAAAGCGTGCTGTCGAAGCGTGAGATCATCACCTTGTACCTTAACGAAATTCCGCTTGGACGGCGCTCGTTCGGGGTCCAGGCCGCCGCGCGTGCCTATTTTGACAAGGATGTCGACGATCTCGAACTGCATGAGATGGCCTATCTGGCGATCCTGCCGCGTGCCCCGGAAGTCTACAGCCGGGCGAAGAACTACGAGACCGCACGTGCCCGTCGCAACTGGGTGCTCCAGCAAATGGAGGACAATGGCCATATCACCAGTGCCCAGATGCAGGCGGCGCAGGCCAAACCGCTCGGGATCGTGAGCAATTCCAGCAACAATGAAACGGCCGATGCGGGCTACTTCCTCGAAGAAGTGCGGCGCGAACTGATCGATCGCTATGGCGAAGAGGCCGAAGATGGGCCGAACAGCGTCTATGGCGGCGGCCTGTGGGTGCGCACCTCGCTCGACACCGAAATGCAGGATGCTGCGCGCGATGCGCTTCGCAATGCGATCCTGCGCTACGACAACAACCGCCCATGGAAAAAGCCGATTGCCACGGTAAATCCGGGCGACGGCGATATGAAGAGCCAGCTGCGCAGCTCCTATATCGGCATCAACTATCGCGACTGGCGGATTGCCGTAGTGCTAAGCCGCTCCGGTGGGTCGGGCATGGTCGGCTTTGCCGATGGTGACGAAGGTTCGCTTGCCGGTGCGCTGCCAGATGCGCTGAAGACGGGCGACATTATTGCCGTTTCACCGCAGGGCAATGGCTGGCGTGTGCGCGCAATCCCCGAGGTGTCGGGCGGCTTTGTCGCGATGAGCCCGACCACGGGCCGGGTAATGGCGATGCAGGGCGGGTTCGATTCGCGGCTCGGCGCTTTCAACCGTGCGACACAGGCGCTGCGGCAGCCGGGCTCGACCATCAAGCCGTTCGTCTATGCTACCGGGCTCGACAACGGGATGACGCCCGCGACGCTCATTCCCGACCGGCAATATTGTTACTATCAGGGCTCTAATCTCGGCGAGAAATGCTTCACCAACTTTGGCGGTTCGCGCGGCGGCGGGGAATATCCGATGCGCTACGGGCTCGAGCAGTCGAAGAACCTGATGACCGTGCACATCGCGATGGATTCGGGGATGGAAAACGTCATCAAGACGTTCGAAAACGTCGGCATTGCCGACAAGGATCAATACGATCCCTATCCCGCCTTCGCGCTCGGCGCGGGCGATACCACGGTGATCAAGATGGTCGCCGCCTATTCGATGATGGTGAACCACGGCAAGCTGATCCAGCCCTCGCTGATCGACTATGTTCAGGATCGCAACGGCAAGGTCATCTGGCGCGCTGACGAGCGGGCCTGCAACGGCTGCAACATGGACGAGTGGGACGGCAAACCGATGCCCCGGTTTGAACGCATGGGCGCGCAGCGGATGGACCCGCGCACCGCGTTCCAGATCGTGCACATGCTCGAAGGCGTGGTCCAGCGCGGCACGGCGACGCGCCTGAAGGTGCTCGACATGCCGCTGTTCGGCAAGACCGGCACCAGCTCCGGCCCGACCAATGCGTGGTTCGTGGGCGGCTCGCCGGATATCGTGGCGGGGACCTGCATCGGCTTCGATCAGCAATCGCGGACGCTGGGCGGCTATGTCCAGGGTGGCAACACGGCCGCACCG
The DNA here is from genome assembly GCA_027311945.1 of Erythrobacter sp. GTDB lineage: Bacteria > Pseudomonadota > Alphaproteobacteria > Sphingomonadales > Sphingomonadaceae > Alteraurantiacibacter. The sequence goes on along the minus strand of DAICXZ010000009.1, from coordinate 149,469 downwards.
ATCTTCGTCGATTTCGCCAAGGCGACGCGTGATCGCTGGTCGGAACGGCCGTTCATCGCGCCCGAAGGTATGCGGATGGTGCGGATCGACCGGCGCAGCGGGCGGCGCGTGCTCGATGGCTGGCCTGCGCAGGGCGCCGATGCGGTGATCTGGGAAGCGTTCAAGCCCGACACCGAGCCACGCCGCCGCGGGCGTGATGGCGATACCACTGCCGCCATGCGCGATCTTATCCTCACGCAGCTTCGCCGGCGCGAGCAGGGCGACCGTAATCAGAGCGGTGCGTCCGAAGGCGAGCCTAGCAACTTTGCCGAGGATCAGGGCGGCATCTACTAAGGCGCCGTCTGCATCCCCATATTGTTGCACCCCTTTCTTTGAGCGCCCGGCTGCGCTAGTCGGCGCGCTTTGTTTTAGCGGAGACCAATGCCATGCGTGCCGAAGGGCAGGCCCATATCGTCCGGATCGAAGCCGCACTGGCGCTGGTCAGGAAGTCGCTCGACTGGGACGCCGCGCTGCGTCGGCTCGACGAGCTGGAAGCGCGCGTGCAGGACCCGAACCTGTGGAACGACCCCAAGCTCGCGCAGGCGATCAGTCGCGAGCACAAGAACCTCAAGGACGCGGTCGAGACCGTGAACGAGATCGCCGCGGAAATGTCCGATGCGGTCGAGTTCATCGAGATGGGCGAGGCCGAGGGTGACGACGAGGTTGTGGCCGATGGCATGGCCACACTCGCCTCGCTGGCCGAACGGGCCGACCGCGACAAGGTCAAGGCGCTGCTCTCGGGCGAAGTCGACGGCAACGACACCTATATCGAAATCCACTCTGGCGCGGGCGGCACCGAAAGCTGCGACTGGGCCGAGATGCTGTTCCGCATGTATTACCGCTGGGCCGAGAAGCGCGGCTTCAAGGTCGAGGTGGTGGAATATCAGGCGGGCGATCAGGCTGGCATCAAGTCGGCCACGCTGCTGATCAAGGGCGAGAACGCCTATGGCTATGCCAAGACCGAGAGCGGGGTGCACCGGCTCGTCCGCATCAGCCCCTATGACAGCTCGGCGCGCCGCCATACCAGCTTCTCCAGCGCCTGGGTCTATCCGGTGATCGACGACAATATCGAGATCACCGTCAACGATTCGGACCTCAAGGTCGATACCTACCGCGCCTCCGGCTCGGGCGGTCAGCACGTGAACACCACCGATTCTGCGGTCCGGATTACGCATATTCCTTCAGGCATCGTGGTCGCCTGTCAGGCCGACCGCAACCAGCTCAAAAACCGCGTCACTGCGATGAACATGCTGAAGGCCCGCCTCTACGAACGCGAAATGGCCGAGCGCGAGGCTGCCGCGGCGAGCGAATACGAGGAAAAGACCGAGATAGGTTGGGGCCGCCAGATTCGCTCCTACGTCCTCCAGCCATACCAGATGGTGAAGGACCTGCGCACCGGCGTCACCAGCCCCACGCCCGACGATGTGCTCGACGGCGATATCGACGCTTTCATCGCTGCCGCGCTCGCCCTCAAGGTTACGGGCGAAGCGGTCGAAGTGGACGACGTCGACTAGGAACCCGGGCTGTGAGAATGCATCCGGTTTCGGGCCTTTGCCTTCCGCGCCCGCGCGGGGTAAAGAGCCACGCCATGTTGGCGCTGCGCTCTCTGGTTGCCTTTGCCGCACTCGCGCTGGTTGTCGGCTGCGATCTGGTGGATGGCGAGCGCGCGCCCGGATCGCAAGATTTCCCCAAGGCCGACCGGCCTGTCTCAGGAAGCGGCGCGACCGCCTTTTCCAACGAAGAAGCGCGCGACCGGCGGCAGGAAGCCGAGACGGTCATGGACCTTGCCGGAATTGAGCCCGGCATGAGCGTGGCCGACGTCGGCGCGGGCGAGGGCTACTACACCGTGCGCCTTGCTGCCCGCGTAGGCGAGAAGGGCCGGGTGCTGGCGAGCGACATCAACGAGGACGCATTGCGTCGGCTTGGCAGCCGGGTGGAGCGCGATCGGCTCGAAAATGTCTCGATCAAGCCGGGCCTGCCCGACGATCCGCGTCTGCCCGTCAATAGCTTCGATCGCGTGATGCTCGTGCACATGTATCACGAGGTGGAGGAGCCCTATGCGTTCCTCTGGCACCTTCGCCCGGCGCTGCGCGAAAAGGGGCATGTGGTGGTCGTCGATGTCGATCGGCCGACGGCAGAGCACGGGATCAGCCCGCAATTGCTGTTTTGCGAATTTGCCCGCGTGGGCTATCGGCTGACCGAATTTGTCCGCAAGCCGGAAATCGCCGGATATTATGCCGAGTTCGAAGCGGCAGGCAAGCGGCCCGAACCGGGTGAAATCACACCCTGTGTTCAGGCAAATGAAGAAGATGGTTCCATCGCCAAATGATCGGTGATGGCAGGGGAATTAGATGACGTTCAAGGGTTTGAAGCCGATTATGTATGGTGGCCGCGAGGTGTGGCCGCTGGTGGAAGGTGGCAAAGGCGTTTCCGCCACCAACCACGCGAGTTCCGGCGCCTGGGCTGCAGCTGGCGGTATCGGCACGGTCAGCGCGGTCAATGCCGACAGCTATGACGCCGAGGGCAAGATCGTGCCCCAGATCTATGACCAGCTCACCCGCAAGGAGCGGCACGAGCAACTGATCCGCTACGCCATCGATGGCGCTGTGGAGCAGGTGAAGCGGGCCCACGATATTGCCGGCGGCAAGGGCGCGATCAACATCAACGTGCTGTGGGAAATGGGCGGGGCGCAGCCCGTGCTCGAAGGCGTGCTCGAACGCACCAAGGGTCTCGTCACCGGCGTGACCTGCGGCGCGGGCATGCCCTATCGCCTGTCCGAGATCGCGCAGCGCTACAACGTGCACTATCTGCCCATCGTCAGCTCGGGCCGTGCGTTCAGGGCGCTGTGGAAGCGGGCCTATCACAAGGTTTCGCACCTGCTGGCGGCGGTGGTCTATGAAGACCCGTGGCTGGCGGGCGGTCACAATGGCCTCTCCAACGCTGAAGACCCGAAGAAGCCGCAAGACCCTTATCCGCGCGTGGCCGAGCTGCGCGCGATGATGCGCAAGGAAGGCGTGTCTGAAAGCGTGCCGATCGTGATGGCGGGCGGCGTCTGGTATTTGCGCGAGTGGAACGACTGGATCGATAACGACGAGCTTGGCCCGATCGCGTTCCAGTTCGGCACCCGTCCGCTGCTGACCGAGGAAAGCCCGATCCCGGAGGGTTGGAAGGACGCTCTGCGCACGATCCAGCCTGGCGATGTCGAGCTGCACCGCTTCAGCCCCACCGGCTTCTATTCGAGCGCGGTGCGCAACCCGTTCCTGCTTGACCTGATGGCCCGGTCGGACCGGCAGATTCCCTACAGCCGCGTTTCGGCGGGCGAGCACACAGTGCAGCTCGACGTGGGCGTGAAGGGCAAGAACTTCTGGGTCACGCCCAAGGACCTGGAGCGTGCGCGCGGCTGGGCCTCGGCAGGTTACACCACCGCGCTCAAGACGCCTGACGATACTGTCGTCTTCGTCACTCCCGAAAGCCGCGAGACGATCCGCAAGGATCAGGCCGACTGCATGGGCTGCCTGTCGCATTGCGGCTTCTCGAGCTGGAAAGACCACGACGACTACACCACCGGTCGCCTCGCCGATCCGCGCAGCTTCTGCATCCAGAAGACCCTGCAGGAAATCGCCCATGGCGCTCCGGTCGAAGAGAACCTGATGTTCGCCGGCCACGCGGCCTATCGCTTTGCGGAAGACCCGTTCTATTCGAACAACTTCACCCCCACGGTGAAGCAGCTGGTCGACCGTATCCTGACCGGGGACTGATCTGAGCGGGAAGGCCAATCCACCCCCCTTGCGCAACACCTTGCGCGAAGGATTGGCCATGCCCGCCTTGCTTGCCAACCCGTTCAGGGCCCCGCGCAAGGGCAAACAGATCGGGGAAGGGCGGGCGGTGCTCGTCATCCCCGGCCTTGCTACCGGTGATATCTCTACGCTGCTGATGCGGCGCACACTGCGTGCTCGTGGATTTGTGCCAAGTGGCTGGCGTCTCGGGATGAACCACGGCGCCGATCTTGCCAAGCTTGCCCGGCTCGAAGCGCGCGTTGCCGCACTGCACAGCCAGACCGGGCGCAAGGTGGTCGTGATCGGGTGGAGCCTTGGCGGGCTCTATGCCCGTATTCTCGGCCAGCGCGCCTCCGAGCATATCGCCTCGGTCATCACCGTGGGCAGCCCGTTCTCGGGTGGGCGGCGCGACAATGCAGGCTGGCGCTACTACGAACTGATCAACGACCACAGCGTCGATAATCCGCCCTTTGCCGAGGACTTCAGCCAGAAGCCACCGATGCCGACCGTAGCCATATGGTCGGCCATCGACGGGATCGTCGCCGCGCATTCGGCACGCGGGCGCGACGACGAGAGCGATCTGCGCATCGAGGTGAAGGCCCAGCACTTCGCTCTTGGCACCTCGCGGCGCTGTATCGAGCAGGTGATCGACGCGATCGCCATGGCCGACACGCTCGGCTGAGCTTGCCGCTCGGCCCAACTGCGGCTAGGGCGCGTGCCAATCTCTTTGAAATCGGAAGCAGACCCATGAAGATCAGCGGCGTGGACATTCGTCCCGGCAACATCATCGAATACGAAAAGGGCATCTGGAAGGTCGCCAAGATCCAGCATACCCAGCCCGGCAAGGGCGGTGCCTATATGCAGGTCGAGATGAAGAACCTCATCGATGGCCGCAAGACCAACGTCCGCTTCCGCAGCGCCGACACGGTCGAAAAGGTGCGTCTGGACACCAAGGACTACCAGTTCCTCTACGAAGACGGCGATATGCTGGTGTTCATGGACACCGACACCTTCGAGCAGATCAACCTTCCTTCGGACCTGCTGGGCGATGCCCGCCCGTTCCTTCAGGACGGCATGCAGGTCTCGCTCGAATTGTGGGAAGAGCGCCCGATCTCGGTGGAGCTGCCGAGCCAGATCGAAGCCACCATCGTTGAGGCCGACGCCGTGGTGAAGGGGCAGACCGCTTCGTCGAGCTACAAGCCCGCGGTGCTCGACAACGGCGTGCGCATCCTCGTGCCGCCGCACATCGAAAGCGGCACCCGCATCGTGGTCGACGTTTACGAGCAGAGCTACGTCGGGAAGGCGAACTAAACAGTCATGGCAGCAATTTCCGGCCTCATTCGCGTGATGGAGAAGGCCGCCCGCAAGGCGGGCGCCCGCCTCCGTCGCGACTTCGGCGAAATCGAGAACCTGCAGGTCAGCCGCAAGGGCCCGGCCGACTTCGTCTCCAAGGCGGACGAAGCCTCCGAGCGCATCCTGTGGGACGAACTCAAGGCGGCGCGCCCTGGTTGGGGCTATCTGCTTGAGGAGGGCGGCGAGATCGAGGCGGAGCCGGGTCTGCCGCGCTTCATCATCGACCCGCTCGATGGCACCAGCAACTTCCTCCACGGCCTGCCGCACTTCGCGATCTCGATCGCCGTGCAGGAGCGAAAGCTCGGCTCGGACGAGTGGGGCGAGGTCACCGCCGGTGTCATCTATCAGCCGATCACCGACGAGACCTTCTGGGCCGAGAAAACGCGCGGCGCGTGGCTGCAGGATGCGCGGCTGCGCGTCTCCGGCCGCAGGCACCTCAGTGAGGCGCTGATCGCCACGGGCACGCCTTATCAGGGCCATGGCAACTTCTCCGAATGGACCCGCATCTTCGGCCGTGTCGGCCCGAACGTGGCAGGCATTCGCCGCTATGGCGCGGCCTCGCTTGACCTCGCGTGGCTGGCCGCAGGCCGTTTCGACGGGTTCTGGGAAAGCGATCTGTCCGCATGGGACACCGCCGCCGGCTGCCTGCTGGTGCGCGAAGCGGGCGGTTTCGTCTCCGACTATCGCGGACGTAGCCTCACCATTTGCGACAAGCAGGTGATCGCCGGCAACGACCAGATGCACTCGCGTCTCCACAAGTTGGTGACGGAAGCGCTCAAGGCATAGCTTGTCAGGGCGCGCGGCGGGCTGTATCGGCCCTTGCGCTAGCGATGCCTCCGTGGCGGAATTGGTAGACGCGCTCGACTCAAAATCGAGTTTCTTCGGAAGTGCCGGTTCGAGTCCGGCCGGAGGTACCAGGCATCGAAAGGGGCGCTCACTGCGCCCCTTTTTCGTTGTCTACGCAGAAGTTGCTATGATGTCTTCGCTTCACCTCATGCGAAGGGTGGGATAGAGGCGGCCTATGCTCGCAATGCCTTCTTACCATGCGCTTGCCGCCATGGTGCTGACCGTCGTAGTTTTCTACCTGTTCGCACGGGGGAAGATGTCGACCGAGATCGTCTCGCTCGGCACCATCGCGGTGATCGCCGTGGGGCTCTATTTCTATCCGTTGCCCGATACCCTGCCGACCGACGGGATCGCCCTCGCTTTCGGGGGATTTGGTCATTACGCGCTGATAACGATCTGCGCACTGATGATCATGGGCCGTGGGCTTGTGGTGACCGGCGCGCTGGATCCAGTGTCGCGCGCGCTTGAACGGGTCTGGAAAGTAAACACCCAGCTTGGCCTGTTCGTATCGCTGGGAATGGCCATGGGCCTTTCCATGATCGTCAACGATACGCCAGTGCTGGTGTTGCTGTTGCCGATCTTCGTTGCGCTTGCGCAACGTGGAGCCATGCCCGCTTCCAAGACGCTCATTCCCATCAACGCTGCGGTGCTGATCGGCGGCATGGCAACCACCATTGGCACCTCGACCAACCTGCTGGTGGTCGGCATCGCGGTCGATCTCGGCATGCCCCAGATGAGCGTGTTCCACTACACACCGATCGTTCTGGCTGCTGCGCTCGTCGCTTTTCCTTACCTCTGGCTGGTGATGCCGCGTTTGTTGCCCGACAACTCGCCCGACCAGGACCAACACGAACGCCGTTTCTTCGCCAAGCTGCGCGTAACCGAGCTGAGCGGGCTGGTGGGCAAGCACTTCGACGAAATCGTCGCCACGCTGCCGGAAGATTTTCGCTTCGAGGAGCGGCCGACGGGGCCGTTCGAGGCAGGCCAGCGCATGATGATCTCGGGCACTCATGCGGGGCTTGAAAACGCGATGCGGCTGCTGCGCGGCCCGGTGGCGCCCGCCTGGGCGATTGACCGGATCAGCAGCGAGGGCAAGGCGCGCGGCGAGGATATTCAGGTCGTAGAGATGATCGTGACTGGCGACAGCCGCCTGATCGGTCGCACGCTGGCCAGCAGCAACATTGCCGATCACTATGGCGTTGCGGTGCTCGGCATCCACCGCCCGGCCAAGCCGCTGGCGGAAGAGCGCAGCAACGTCGATGCCGACGTGCGTCTCAGCGAAGGCGACGTCTTGCTGGTGATGGGGCTCAGCGACGGCCTCGAGGCCTTCACCGCCGGTGACGGCCTGCTTCGGCTTGAAGGCGCGCGCGAGATGCCGCGCCGGTCGAAGGCGCTGATTGCGGCGGCGATCATGTTCGGTTCGGTCGCCTTCGCCTCGGTGGGCCTGGTGCCGATCGCCATTTCCGCGCTCGCCGGTGCGATCCTGATGTTCGTGACTGGCTGCGTGAAGTTCGACCGGGTGGGCCGCGCGCTGTCTGGCAAGGTGATCGTGCTGGTCGCCGCCAGCATCGCCATCGGGCGCATCGTGCTCGATAGCGGCGCGGCGATGTGGCTGGGCGAGGCGCTGGCGCTGGGCCTGCAACACCTCCCGCCAGCAGGCGTGATTGCAGCGATCATGCTGTTTGTGACTGTGCTGACCAACTTTGCCTCCAACGCAACTGCGGCCACCGTCGGCACGCCGATTGCGTTCAATCTGGCGACCCAGCTCGGCATGCCGCAAGAACCGCTGGTGCTGGCCGTGCTGTTCGGTTGCAACCTTTGCTATGCAACTCCGATCGCCTATCAGACCAACATGCTGATCATGGCCGAGGGGCGCTATTCCTTCGCCGACTATCTGCGCACGGGCGTGCCACTGGTGCTGATCATGGTTACCACGCTCAGTATCCTGCTGGCCATAACCTACGGAATGTAGCTTAGTCCCGCGTGGCCTTGCCGCTGCGCGATTCCGATTCCCGCTCGAGCGCGGCAACCTGGAAATCGCGTTGATCGGGGTCGAGCATACCTGCCTCTCGCAGCCCTTCGACGAGGGCCTCGTATTCCTCATCGCTGAGGCTATCGAGATAGGTCTGTGAGTATCCCGCAACGGGAGGACGGATGCCTCCGCGCGAAGCCTGCTGGGGTGCGATGGTGCCGCCAGATCGAACGGGCTGGACCATCGGCGCTCCGAATGCGCTTGCGGAATCCGCATAGAAGTCCCCGCCATCGCTGGCACGGTCCGATCTACCGATGTCCCGGCGCAAGAGCGCGGGTTTCTCTCTGGCGGCACTGCTTTCGGAGGCTTGCGTCAGTTCGCCATCACCCTTTGCCTCGCGATGGCTGCCGTCCGCCAGCATCGCGACGGCAGCGGTCAGTGCAACCGTTGCCATGGCGAAGTGCTTGAACAGCTTGGGCGGGACCGCAGGTTTTCTGATCTGTGCCATCGCAACTGTCGCATACGGGATAACCCTTAAACATTAGGTCAAAGGCATACAGATATTCACCTATGATATATTTTGGTCGAGGTGCTTGAACCCTGCCGGTTGTAAAGTTTACCGACAATTTATCCTTACCGGCTAGTGCCCGAGTGCCGGGTGGCCATCCGGAGACAAGCGGCAGGAACCATGATCCGATTATTCAAACACTACATTCCACATGCCGTGTTGCTGCTCGGCCTGCTCGATTTTGTGTTGTTGCTGATCGCGGCCAATTTCGCCTGGACGTTCAGGGCGTCTCAGATCGCCATGATCCCCGGCCCCCTGGCCGAGCGCCTCGTGCCGCTGAGTGCCTTTGCCTTCACCACGCTTGCCGCGATGATCGCGGTGGGCGTTTACGGCGCCGATGCGCTGCGCTCGATGCGGTTTGCCTGCGCCCGCCTGCTGGTCGCGGTGAGCCTTGCCATCCTCGCCCTCGCGCTGATCGACTTTCTCCTGCCGGGGCACACCTTCTGGCGTTCGACGCTGCTCTATTCGATGGGGCTTTCCATCGGCCTGCTGGTCGCGAACCGTCTCTTGGTGGGCGGTCTGCTCGGCACGGCGGCCTTTCGGCGCCGGGTTCTGGTGCTTGGTGCGGGCCCACGGGCGCAGCGCCTGCTCGAACTGAGTGAAAGGCCCGGCAGCGGCTTCGCTATCGTTGGCTATATCGCGATGGGCGATCAGCAGAAAACCATCATCGCCGAGGCCATCGCGCGCTCGGCGATCCATGATCTGGCCAAGTTCGTCAGCAATCTGGGCGTCACCGAGGTTGTGCTCGCCCTCGAAGAGCGGCGCAATGCATTGCCGCTGAAGGACTTGCTGCGGATCAAGACCGCGGGCGTCCATGTGAACGATTTCTCGAGCTTCCTCGAACGCGAGACGGGCCGGGTCGATCTCGACACGCTCAACCCGAGTTGGCTGATATTTTCCGACGGCTTTTCATCAAGCCGGATGTTCTCCAGCTTCGCCAAGCGTGTGTTCGACGTCACCGCCAGCCTGCTGCTGCTGGTCCTCGCGCTTCCGGTGATCCTGTTCTTCGCCCTGCTGGTCAAGATCGATTCCAAAGGTCCGGCCTTCTTCCGCCAACAGCGCGTGGGCCTTTACGGCCAGAAATTCGAGCTGGTGAAGCTGCGCTCAATGCGCACCGACGCCGAGAAGGACGGCGCAAAATGGGCCGACAAGGACGATCCACGTATCACCCGTGTCGGCAACGTCATCCGCAAGGTCCGGGTCGATGAGCTGCCACAGGTGTGGACCGTCCTCAAAGGCGAGATGAGCTTCGTCGGTCCGCGGCCCGAGGTGCCCAAATTCGTCGAGGAACTGGACGCCGAGCTGCCTTACTATACCGAGCGGCACATGGTGAAGCCGGGGATCACGGGCTGGGCGCAGATCAACTATCCCTATGGCGCGTCGGTCGAGGATGCGCGCGCCAAGCTCGAATACGATCTCTACTACGCCAAGAACTACACGCCATTCCTTGATCTGCTGATCCTGTTGCAGACGCTGCGCGTGGTGCTCTGGCCAGAGGGCGCGCGCTGATGGGGCCGCTGTGGTTCCTGTTTGTCTTCCTCATGTTCGTGGCCGGTGCCTCGGGGGCGGCCGTGCTTGCCATTTGGCTTCTCTCCAGCGAGCGCGCAAAAAGCCCTGCCAAGACGGCCACTGCCGTAGCGCTGGGCGTATCCAGCGCATGGGGCTTCTGCGCGGTCGGCTTTGGCTATCTCGCCATGCCGACTCTCCTCATGCTTTCGGCCACCTATTTCGCATGGTTATGGCTGCTCTACCGCCTTTTCGGGCACGACGACCGCGACAAGAACCTCGCGCCGATCCGCCCGGTGGTTGCATCGCTGGCGCTGGTGGAACTGCTGCATCTTTCAACGCTGCTGGCCTTGATCAGCCATCCCAGCGACACCGCACCCGCGCAACTGATTGCGCACTTCGCCGTGATCTTCCGCCTGCTGTTCTGTGTGGGCGCTCTGGTGCTGGTGCACAATCTCTATGCCGGGGCCGAGCAACAGTCGCGCCAATCGCTGCGCTGGCCCGCCGCAGCCATGGGCGCGATCTGGCTTTACGATCTCAACTTCTACACCATTGCCTATCTGCTCAACGGGCTGCCCGACATGCTTGCCCAGCTGCGCGGTGCCTCGCTGCTGGCGGCGGTAATTGTGCTGGCCGTCGGCGCGCTGCGCAACGAGACCGAGCTGAAGTTCCGCCCTTCGCGCAGCTTTGCGTTCCAGTCGTTCTCGCTGCTGGTGATCGGCACCTATCTGGTGGTGATGGTGGTGGTCGCTCAGGCGATTGCCTATGCGGGCAATGCCTATGCGCCTGCCATGCAAGCCGGGTTCATGCTGGCGGCCAGCGCCATGGCTCTGGCAGTGCTGCCTTCGCCCAAGCTGCGCCGTTGGCTCAGGGTGATGGTCTCGAAGCACCTGTTTCAGCATCGCTACGACTATCGCACCGAGTGGCTTCGCTTCACCGACACGATCGGTCGCGCCGGACCGGAGGCGCCGCCTTTGCCGCAGCGCATCGTGCAGGCAGTTGCCGACGTGACCGACAGCCCGGCCGGCCTGCTGCTCAGCCCGCTGGATGAAGGCGGGCTGGCGCTCGCCGCGCGCTGGCAATGGGACGCCATCGAAGTGCCGGGCGTAGCCGTCTGCTGCGATGGCGCTCGGTTCTTCGAGGAGAGCCAGTTCATCCTCGACCTCGACGATCTGCGCGCCGGGCGTGAGCAGGCAATCCCGCCCACGGCCTATCCCGCCTGGCTATTCGACGACGAACGCGCCTGGGCCGTGGTGCCGCTGGTCCATTACGAGCGGCTTGTCGGCCTCGTTGTGCTTGCCCGCCCGCCGCTGGCGCGTCAGCTCGACTGGGAGGACTTCGATCTCCTGCGCGTGGTCGGCCGACAGCTGGCCAGCTACCTTGCAGAACATGCGAGCCAGGACGCGCTGGGCGAAGCGCAGCGGTTCGACGAATTCAACCGCCGCATCGCCTTCGTGATGCACGACATCAAGAACCTCGCCAGCCAGCTTTCGCTGCTGGCACGCAATGCCGAAATTCACGCCGACAAGCCCGAATTTCGCGCAGACATGCTGCTGACGCTCAGGAACTCGACCGACAAGTTGCAGGCGCTGCTGGCCCGCCTCGGTCGATACGGGGCGCAGTCGGGAGCGGTTCGTGAACAGGTCGATCTGGCGACTATGATCGGTTCGGTTGCCGGGCAATACAGCGCGCGGCATGAGGTGATCTCAGCAGAGCATCCTGCCTGCTTCATTGAAGCCAATACCGAGGCGCTCGAGCAATCGCTCGTCCATCTGGTGCAGAACGCCATCGAGGCAAGCGCGCCGAATTCTCCGGTGACGCTCGACCTGCGCGTGGAGCAAGACACCGCCATTATCGAAGTTGCTGACAACGGTGTTGGTATGAGCCCCGAGTTCATCCGCACGCACCTGTTCAAGCCGTTCCACTCCTCCAAGCCGGGAGGTTTCGGCATCGGTGCTTTCGAAGCGCGCGAGATGATCCGCGCCATGGGCGGTCGGCTCGACGTCGAATCCCGCGAGGGGCAGGGGACACGGTTTCTGCTGCGAATGCCGACCAGCACAGTTGCCGCAATGCGGTCCAATATCAACGATGTGAACGCCGAGGTGGCATGATGAGTGATCCGAAACCGACCCTGTTGATTGTCGAGGACGACGAGGGGCTGCAGGCGCAGCTCAAGTGGTCGTATGACGATTTCGAGGTGGTGATCGCGGGGGATCGCGAAAGTGCGCTGGCGGCACTACGCGCCTATGCGCCGCCGGTGGTCACGCTGGACCTTGGCCTGCCGCCCGATCCCGACGGAACGAGCGAGGGCTTCGCCGTGCTCGATGCAATCATGGCGCTGAAGCCCGATACCAAGGTGATCGTAGCCTCGGGCCACGGCGCGCGCGAAAGTGCCTTGCGCGCCATCGACCGTGGTGCCTACGATTTCTACCAGAAGCCGGTCGAGATCGACCAGCTCGGCCTGATCGTTCGCCGGGCGCTGAACCTGCACCAGATCGAGCGCGAAAACCGTGCACTGGCCGAGAAAGTCGGCGAGGAAAAGACCGTGCTCGGCCGCATGATCACTGCTGCACCCGAGATGGTGAAGGTTGCGCGCACCATCGAGCGGGTTGCGAACACCAATGTCTCGGTGATGCTGCTGGGCGCGAGCGGCACGGGCAAGGAACTGCTCGCCAAGGGGCTGCACGATGCCAGCAATCGGCGCGAGGGTGCCTTCATCGCCATCAACTGCGCGGCGATCCCGGAGAACCTTCTGGAAAGCGAGCTGTTCGGGCACGAGAAGGGGGCCTTCACCGGCGCCGTGAAAACTACCGAGGGCAAGATCGAGCTTGCCGATGGCGGCACGCTGTTCCTCGACGAAGTGGGCGACATACCGTTGCCGTTACAGGTCAAGCTGCTGCGCTTCCTGCAGGAGCGCACCATCGAACGGATCGGCGGGCGCAAGGCGATCAATGTCGATACGCGAATCGTCTGCGCGACGCACCAGAACCTCGAAAGCATGATCACGGAGGGTTCGTTCCGCGAAGACCTGTTCTATCGTCTGGCCGAGGTGGTGATCAAAATCCCAAGCCTCGCCGAGCGTCCCGGCGATGCAGTGCTATTGGCCAAGGCCTTCCTCAAGCGGTTCGCGAAGGAAATGAACCCCGCCGTCACCGGTTTTTCCGCCGATGCGCTCGCCGCCATCGACAGCTGGGGCTGGCCGGGCAACGTGCGCGAGCTGGAGAACCGGGTGAAGCGCGCGGTCATCATGGCCGATGGCAAGCTGGTGGGGGCAGAGGATCTCGATCTGGATGCGGGCGAGGAAGAATCGGGCGAAATGCTCAACCTCAAGTGCGCGCGCGAACAGTCGGACCGCAAGATGATCCGCCATGCGCTGGCACGCAGCGAGGGCAATATCTCGAATACTGCCAAGCTGCTGGGGATCAGCCGCCCGACGCTATACGACCTGTTGAAACAGTATGACTTGCAGGCCTAGGTTTGGGACGATGCTTCCCTCTCGTCCGGAACTGAACCGTTGCGACGGTTGAACCGGACCGACCACCACAGGGAAAACCCGATAAGCGTCGCTCCGATCAGGCCGGTAAAGACCTCAGGAATATGCACAAGGGCCGATAGCAGCATGATCGAACCGAGCACGATGATCGCCCAAAAAGCGCCGTGCTCAAGATAGCGATATTCGGCCAGGGTGCCCTGACGGACAAGGTGGATCGTCATCGATCGCACGAACATGGCGCCAATTGACAGCCCCAGCGCGATCACGATCATGTTGTTTGACAGGGCAAAGGCGCCGATCACGCCATCGAAGCTGAACGAAGCGTCAAGCACTTCGAGATAGAGGAAACCGCCCAGGCCCGAACGCATAACGGCGCCGCTCGCCTTCTTGGCCTGTTCCTTCTGGTCAAGCCAGGAGCCCAGAGCGTCAACTGCAATATAGGTGGCAAGGCCGAGCATGCCCGCCGTAAGGAAAGTCAGCGCCTCCGTTTCTGGCAGGAAGGTGGAAATGATCCACAAGACTACCAGCAGGAGCCCGATCTCGATCGCAGGCAGGGCCGAAACGCGCGAAAGACGGGTTTCTATCGCCGTGATCCAGTGAACGTCCTTCTCGCCGTCGAAGAAGAACTTGAGGCCGACCATAGCGAGGAAGGCTCCGCCGAAGCCCGCAATGCCGACATGCGCCGAAGAGACGATCCGCTCGTATTCCTGCGGATTGTTGAGCGACAGATCAATCGCCTCGATCGGGCCGATTCCCGCCGCGATGGCGACGATCGCAAGCGGGAAGATGATGCGGGTGCCGAACACTGCAATGGCAATGCCCCAGACAAGGAAGCGTTGCTGCCACTTCTCATCCATCTCCTTGAGCACGGTGGCATTCACGACCGCGTTATCGAAGCTGAGCGACACTTCGAGCACCGAGAGGATGGCCACGATCCACAGGATCTCCAGCATGCCGCCCAAGCTGCCCGTGCTGGCTGCCCCGTACCATACCGCCAGCCCGAAGCAGACGAGTGTGAAAGCGAGCGAGAATTTATAATAGCGCAGCAGTGTGGACATGTACCTGGCGTCTCGCGGTGAAAGAAGCGGGATAGATTTCGAACTAGCGAGCGCTAGGCGGGTGAGGCGGGCGGCGCAAGCGTTCCCCCACCGAGCCCGCTGCGCTACTTGGGCTGATAGGTCTGTTCGGGGCCGGGGAAGCTGCGCCCACGCACTTCGGCGGCGTAGGTTTCGGCGGTGCGGCTGATCAGGCCGGCCATGTCTTCATAGCGTTTGACGAAGCGGGGAACACGCTCGAACATGCCGAGCATGTCTTCGGTCACCAGCACTTGCCCGTCGCACTTGGCCGAAGCGCCGATGCCGATGGTGATGCAGTTCACCGCTTCGGTTACCGCAATGGCAATGGGTTCGACCACGCCTTCAACCACGATGGCAAAGGCGCCCGCGTCGCACAAGGCCTTGGCATCGCTCACAATCTTGTCGGCCTCGGCATCGGAGCGCCCGCGCGCGCCATAGCCCCCAAGCACATTCACCGCCTGCGGGGTAAGCCCGACATGGCCGACCACCGGAATGCCGCGCTGAACGAGGAAGGCGACGGTCTCGGCCATGGCTTCTCCGCCTTCCAGCTTCACGGCAGCCGCATTGCTTGCCTTCAGCAGCATGGCGGCGGCATCGAAAGCGGCTTGCGGCGAAGCCTCGTAAGAACCGAAGGGCATATCGACCACAACCACCGAATGGTAAGAGCCGCGCACAACGGCAGCGGCGTGGTTGGCCATCATGTCTAGCGTGACGGGGATGGTGGAAGGCAGGCCATAGATCACCTGCCCCAGCGAATCCCCTACCAGCAGCATATCGCAGTGCGGATCGAGCAGCTGCGCCTGCCGCGCGGTATAGGCGGTGAGCATGACGACTGGCTCGGCGGTAACGCCATCGACCTTGCGCGCGCGGATTGCAGGAACCGTCAGCCGTTTCATCGGCGCGGGCGTGGGGTTGGCGCGGCTGGTGGAGGTGTCGAGCGTGAAGCTGGTGGACATGGCGCGGTTCTAGCCTTCAGATTCCTTCACAACAAGCCGTGCGCGTCGGCGATTTTGCCAGATTGTGGGGAACTGCGGGCAATCCAGCATTCCGGCTTGCCATGGGCGCGACATATATTAGCTTCGCCGACACAAAGGCCCGAACGGGGCGGGCCTCTTAATTTGGAATAGAGCCCTTTATGCTTCTGGATCGCATCAAGCCTCTCGACGCAATCCTGGCGACAGCCAACAAGAAATCACTGCATCGCACGCTTGGCGCATTCCAGCTGACCTTGTTCGGGATTGGTGCGGTCATCGGCACCGGCATTTTCGTGCTGACTTCTGCGGGCGCGCAGAAGGCTGGGCCGGGCCTGATGCTGGCCTTCGCCATCGCCGGGGCGGTCTGTATCGTGGCCGCGCTCTGCTATGCCGAAATTGCCGCGATGATCCCGGTAGCGGGGAGCGCCTACACCTATTCCTACGCCTCGATGGGCGAGTTTCTGGCCTGGACTGTGGGCTGGGCCCTGATCATGGAATATGCCATCGCCGCTTCGGCGGTGTCTGTCGGCTGGTCAGGGTATTTTTCCGGCACCTTCCTCAATGAGATTCTCGGGGTCAGTCTGCCACCGGCTCTATCTGCCGGGCCACTGGCGCTGGGCGGCGCGCCGGGCGGGATGATCAACCTGCCTGCTCTTGTCATCGCGCTGCTGATCACCGGCCTGCTTGTGATCGGCACCAGTGAGAGCGCCAAGCTCAACGCCATTCTGGTCTCCATCAAAGTAATCGCGCTGACTGCCTTCGTGGCACTCACATTTACCAGCCCCGAGTTTTCTACCGACAAGTTCAACCCCTTCCTGCCCGCGGGTATCTTCGGAGGCTGGGGCACGGGTGTCGGCGCGGTGGGCGCGGCGGCCACGATCTTCTTTGCCTATGTTGGCTTCGATGCCGTCTCCACCGCAGCCGAGGAAACCAAGAACCCGCAGCGTAACGTCCCGATCGGGCTGGTAGGTTCGCTGTTGTTCTGCACCGTGTTCTATATCGCGGTGGCCGCGGGTGCGGTGGGCACGATCGGCGGACAACCGATCATGGGGCCGGGCGGTGTGCCATTCCCGGCCGGTTCTGAAGAGCTGGCGCGCCAATGCGCGATGCCCGAACATGCTGGTGCGCTGGTCTGCTCGAACGAGGCGCTGGCGCATGTGCTGCGCGAAATCGGCTTTTCCGGTATCGGTAATGCCTTGGGTATTGCGGCCTTCCTCGCCTTGCCGTCTGTGATCCTGGTGCTGATCTTCGGCCAGACTCGCATCTTTTTCGTGATGGCGCGCGATGGCCTGCTACCGGAAAAGCTGAGTTCGGTGCATCCCAAGTACAAGACTCCGCACGTGGTGACTTTGCTCACCGGTGGCGTGGTCGCGATAGCGGCTGCATTCTTCCCTGTCGGCAAGCTGGCCGACATTTCGAACGCGGGAACGCTCTATGCGTTCATGATGGTGGCGATTGCCGTGATGGTGCTGCGCAAGCGCGATCCGCAACGGCAGCGTTCGTTCAGAGTTCCGGCTGTTTGGGTCGTTGCCCCATTGACGGTGCTGGGTACGATATTCCTGTTTCTCAACCTGCCGACCGAAGCGATGCTCTTCCTGCCCGGATGGGGCTTGCTCGGTATCCTGATCTATCTGGGCTACAGTCGGCGCCACAGCCATCTCGGTCGCGGAGTAGTGGAAGTGGTCGACGATATTGGGGGCTTGGAGCACGATTTTCCGATCGATACGCCAGAGAGCCAGCGCGATCGCTGAGTGAGTTTCGGGCCGTCGCAAGGACATACGACGGCCCGACCCAACGCGGTTAGAGCATTGTTTCTGCGTGTTCGTCCTTCGCTTCGTCGAGCATGTCGAAGCCGAACAGCATGCGTGCCGTATCGAGGAAGCCGAGGTCGGAGTTCCACAGTTCGGCCTCGCCTAGATCCATGCGCAGAAGGATCAGCTCGGGGTCCTGTTTTCCCTGCGGATACCAGGCTTCCACCGGCTTGCCCCAGAACTGCTCAAGCCGCTCGCGGCTGGGCTCTTCACTGAGCACACCGCTGAAGCGGGCGAACATTTCGTGCCCCTTGCCCGCGAAAGTCGCGGTGACAGGACCGCCCTTGGCGAGGGCAGACGAACGGCGACCGAAGAACCAGATCGCATGATTGGCGTCCTTGTCGAGCTGGGCCGTCATCGGCACGGCGGTGCTGGGGTCGCTGTCGTGTTGGAGGAACACGAAAGGGCTGTCGTCCAGCGTCTTCCAGAAGCGCTTCTTGAGGTCGTCAGTGTCGGTCATAAACAATCTCCTTTGTTTACCAACGGCGTGTCGACGCTGCGGTTCCGCTCTTGTCATGACGCGAGTACAAGAACATAATAAGAACAAAGGAGTCGAATCATGGAACTGGCCTCGCTGCCACGGGCGGTGGAACTGGTGCATGCGGGCGCGCGCAACCCGCGCTGGCATCCCGGCGTTGCCCCGGCGCTGCATAGCGAAATCTTCGCCGCGTCCAGCGATGGCGGCGGCATGGGCGCGCTCCTGGCGCTGGCAGGCGGGGCATTACGCCAGCGCGAGCGGGGCAGGCTGGAACAGCGCGCACTGCTGTGGGTGCAGGACAAGGCGGCGATCCGGCTGAGCGGGCGGCCCTATCCCCCCGGTCTGCCACCGGGGCTGCGCCACCGGGTGATCCACGTTGCGGCAGACAGTGCCAAGGATGCGCTGTTTGCCCTGGAGGAAGGCCTGCGCTGCCGCGATCTGGCCTGCGTGATCGGGGAGATCGCCGGCAACCCCAAGGAGATGGACTTCACCGCCTCGCGCCGGCTCACCCTCGCGGCAGAGCGGCACGACGTGCCGTTGTTCGTGCTTCGGCATGATGCCCGGCCTGACCTTGGCTCGGCGCGGATGCGCTGGCGGGTGCGCTCGTCTCCGTCGGTTCCGCCGCTGTGGGACCGGGGCGCTCCCGGCCATCCGAGCTGGCATGCGGAACTGTTCCGTGCCCGCGGGCACGCTCCGGGAGAATGGACCTTGCGCGATGATGGACACGCCCTTGGCGCCGAACGCGTCTCCACGCCGGATCATGGCGATCTGGTGCCGGACGCTGGCGCTCGATCGCTGGCGGCAGGCTGAAGGCTTCGCGCCCGGAAAGGGGGCAGATGCCGCGCCGCTGGTTCTGACCGTGGATACGGCCCATGGTCCGCGCATCGCGGCGGCGAACGCGGCGGCGCTGGCCGAAGGCGCAGCGCCGGGCATGATGCTGGCCGATGCGCGCACCTTGTGCCCGAGCCTCGCCCTGCGCGCGGCAGACCCGGCGGGCGATCTCGCCTTTCTCGAACGGTTCGCCTTGTGGGCGCAGCGCTGGGGGCCGTGGAGCGCGCTCGATGCGCCCGATGGCGTGCTGGTCGATGTGTCAGCGTTGGCGCACCTATTCGGCGGCGAGGGGGCCTTGCTGACCGACGTGGTGGGCCGCTGCACCGCGCGCGGGCTGACGGTGCGTGCGGCGATTGCGCCCACAGCGGGCGCGGCCTGGGCGCTGGCGCACCATGGGCCAGAGCGCGCGATCCTTGCGCCTGGCCACGATCCGCTGGCGCACTTGGCCGATCTGCCGGTCGCTGCACTCAGGCTCGATCCCGACGTGCTGCTGGTATTGCGCCGGCTCGGCCTGAAGCGGATTGGCGAGCTGGCGCGGGTCGAGAGTGGCGAGGGCGATCAGGCCAGCGGACGCGACGCGTTGCGCCGTCGTTTCCGCACCCGCCATGCGGCCAGCGCCAACCCGTTGATCCGGCTCGACCAGCTTATCGGCCATGTGCCCGAACCGCTGCTGCCGGTGGCCATGCCCGAGGTGCCACTGGTGCAGCGCCGCCTGATGGAGCCGGTGCGCCACCGCGCTTCGCTCGACACGGTGATGGCCGATCTGGCGGCGGATATGGAACGGCTGCTCGAAGGCCGGGGCGAGGGTGCGCGGCGGCTCGATCTGGCCTTGTGGCGGGTCGATGGAGAGGTGCTGGCACGCCGCCTCGAACTCGCCTCTGCCACCCGCGAAGCCGCACATATCTGTCGCCTGTTCGCGGCAAAGCTCGACGATATCGACGCCGGGTTCGGGATCGAGATGGTGCGCCTCACCGCCAGCTGGGCGCAGCCGCTACCGCTGGGTCAGGCCGATCTCGAAACCGCCGCCGAGGAGCACGGCACCTCGCTCGCAGCCTGTATCGACCGGCTCAGCGTACGGCTTGGAGCAGGGGCGGTGCGCCGTCCGGTGCTGCATCCCAGCCACATTCCCGAACGAATCCTGCGCTGGCAGCCCCCGCTGGAGCCAGAGCCGGTCCATCAGGAAGAGCTGCGCTTCCACGCCCGCCCGGCCAAGCTGCTCGACAAGGCGGAGGCGATTTCGGTGCTGTATGCCAGCCCCGATGGCTACCCACGCCGGTTCCGCTGGCGCGGCGAGGTGCACGAGGTGGCGCGCGTCGAAGGGCCGGAGCGGATAGCGCCCGAATGGTGGCGAGAGCGCGGTAATGCCCGCCTGCGCGACTATTACCGCGTCGAGGACGGCGAAGGCCGTCGCTACTGGATTTATCGCAGCGGCCTTCCCGATGACGGGCGCGGCGGAATGCCCGACTGGTTCTTGCAGGGGTTGTGCGGGTGAACGTCGCACTTATGTGACTATTCCCCTCAAGAGAAAGAAGTGCCATGCAAAGCTATGTATTAAAGTCGATAATTCTCGCCCCAGCAGTGATTCTGGCCTCCTGCGCGGACAACGATACGGCGCAGGAGCGGGCCGAAGACCAGATCGAAATGGCCGCCGAAGCCAGCGCCGTACAGTCGGGCAACACCATCGTGGCTCTCGGCTTGACCGAAGCGGAATTGCTCGAAGGCGAGCTGCGCAGCGCCGATGGACGCGAGCTGGCCGATGTCGCTGCGGTCCGGCGCGATGCGGGAGGCACGGTCGATCGCCTGCTCGTGGAAATCGAAGACAGCAACCCGGATCGCTATGTCGAAGTGCCGGTCGCGGATCTCACCGTCGAACGCCGGGGCGACGATATCGATCTTGTTACTTCGATAACCGCAGAAGATCTCATGGCTCTGCCCGAAGCGATGCGCGTGGAAACGCCAGCACCGGCCCCAAGATAATATGGCAATTGCGGCAAGGCGGATGATTTTTCCGCCTTGCCGCAAATATCCAGTCTAGTTCAGAGCCTTTTTCGCGCGCCGGTTCCGCTGCACCATGTTGAGCATTTCCACGCCGACAGAGAAGCCCATCGCCGCATAGATGTAGCCCTTCGGCACGTGGACGCCGAAGCCATCGGCGATCAGCACGAGGCCGATCATTACGAGGAAGGCCAGCGCCAACATCACCAGCGTCGGGTTCTTCTCGATGAACTTTGACAGCGGATCGGCCGCCAACATCATGACGCCCACGGTGATCACAACGGCCGTGACCATGATCGGGATCTCGTCGGTCATGCCAACGGCGGTGAGGATTGAATCGACCGAGAACACCATGTCGATCGCCACGATCTGCAGGATCACCGTGCCGAAGGTGGCCGTGGCCGCAGCAGCCACACCGGGGGTCTTATCCAGCAGATCGCCCGACTGGTCTTCCGGCTCCATCGAGTGGTGAATCTCCTTGGTGGCCTTCCATAGCAGGAACAGGCCGCCTGCCAGAAGGATCAGGTCACGGCCCGAGAAAGCGGTATCGAAGGTTGGCTCGCCATAGGGGCCGGGGGCACCGCGGATGCCGAGATCGAACAGCGGCGCCTGCAAGGTGACCAGCCACCCGATCAGCATCAGCAGGCCAATCCGCATCACCAGGGCCAGCGCGAGGCCGATGCGGCGTGCGCGCTGCTGCTGGTGCACGGGCAGCTTGTTCGAGAGAATGGCGATGAAGATGAGGTTGTCGATCCCGAGCACGACTTCGAGCGCAATCAGCGTAAGCAGCGCGAGCCATGCGCCGGGATCGGAAAGGAGGGCGAGGATGTCCATCAATGGTCCCTGTTACTGAGGGCCGCATTGCGAAACGGCCCCTGTTGAAGCGTCCGACATCACGAGCACATGCTCGCCAGAGGGGCCCGGCCGCTAGCGCGCTCTAACCATACGTGAGCCAAGTGCAAGGGTTCCCTACAGACGAAAGTGGTTGGCGGCTCAATTATAAGAACATATATAGAACATATGCCGCAGGCTACGATCATCCAAAAGCGCGCTCGTCGGTGCGAAGGCGCCTGTGCCTGACGCTCCGCTCACACCCGGCAAACGCCATGTCGAAGTCGATCCCGAACTGATCGGGCAGCCGCCGCGCGCCAGTTTCGTCGAGCTGGGGGTGATGAGCTGTTTTTCCTTCCTGCGCGGGGCTTCCGACGCGGTCGATCTTGCGCTCACCGCGCGGGCGCTGGGCTACGATGCGCTGGGCATTGCCGATGCCAATTCGATGGCGGGCGTGGTGAGGGTGCATGGCGAGGCCAAGGCGCTGAAGCTGCGTCCGGTGATCGGCTGCCGGATCGAGACGGTCGAAGGGCTCGCCTTCCTCGCCTATCCGCAAGACCGCGCCGCCTATGGGCACCTGTGTCGGCTGATCTCGGCAGGCCGGATGCAGACGCTGGACGGCGAGTGGCAGGACAAGGGCGCCTGTGCAATTTCGCTCGCGATGCTGGCGGCTCATGCCGAGGGGGTGCACCTGATTGCGCTGCCTCCGCGCGATCTGACGGCTGAGTTCACCATCGCGGTGGAGGACAACGTGGTGGCCTTTCCCGTTTCGGGTTCACGCAGAGACGCAAAAACCCGCCCGCTCACCGCCGCCTATGTCGACCTGCTCCCGCACCTTGCCGAGCAACTCCCCACCATGAAGCACCTTGCCACCTGTTTCCTCTATGCCGGCGACGATATCGCAAGGATCGAGCGGCTCGACATGCTCGCGCGCGCCAATGCGATGACGATCCTCGCCACCAATGACGTCCACCACCACGCCCCCGAACGCCGCCCGCTGCAAGACGTGATGACGGCGATCCGCCACAAGACCACCATCGCTCAGGCCGGTCACCTGCTTCACGCCAATGCCGAGCGGCACCTGAAGTCCACGCAGGAAATGGAGCGCCTGTTCGCCCGCTGGCCCCACGCGATCCACGCGGCGCGGCAGGTGGCCGATGCCTGCACGTTCGATCTGGAAGAGCTGGCCTACGACTACCCCGAGGAGATTTACCCCGAAGGCCGCACCCCGCAGCAGCATCTCGAAGCCGAGACATGGCTCGGTGCGACGCAGCGCTATCCGATCGAAGAGTTCCCGCAAGGCGTTCCCCAGACCGTCCGCGAGACGCTGGAGCGCGAGCTGAAGCTGATCGGCAAGCTGGGCCTTGCGCGCTATTTCCTCACCATCAAGGACATCGTCGATTTCGCTCGCGGGCAGGAGCCGCCGATCCTGTGCCAGGGGCGCGGCAGCGCGGCCAATTCGGCTGTCTGCTACGTGCTCGGCATCACCAGCGTGGACCCGGCGAAACACGCGCTGCTGTTCGACCGCTTCATCTCCGAGGAGCGCAAGGAGCCACCCGATATCGACGTCGACTTCGAGCACGAGCGGCGCGAGGAAGTGATCCAGTACATCTACCGCAAGTATGGCCGCCACCGCGCCGGGCTGTGCGCGACGGTGATCCACTATCGCCCGCGCATGGCCATCCGCGAGGTGGGCAAGGTGATGGGCCTTAGCGAGGACGTCACCTCGGCGCTGGCGCGCACGGTCTGGGGCAGCATGGGCCGCGAGGTGAGCCACCGGCACGCCGAGGAAATCGGCATGGACCTTTCCGACCCGCACCTGCGCCGCGTGCTGGCGCTGACCGAGCAGATGATCGGCATGCCGCGCCATCTCAGCCAGCATGTCGGCGGCTTCATTCTCACCGCCAGCCCGCTCACCGAGACGGTGCCGATCGGCAACGGTGCCATGCCCGAGCGTTCGTTCATCGAGTGGGACAAGGACGATATCGACGCGCTCGGCATCCTCAAGGTCGACGTGCTGGCGCTGGGAATGCTGACCTGCATCCGCAAGTGCCTCGACCTGCTGGAGGATCACCATGGCCGCGCGCTCACGCTGGCAACGGTGCCGCGCGAGGACGAAGAGACCTACGCGATGCTGCGCAAGGGCGATTCGCTGGGGGTGTTTCAGGTCGAGAGCCGCGCGCAGATGAACATGCTGCCCCGGCTGCGCCCGCGCGAGTTCTACGATCTTGTGATCCAGGTCGCCATCGTGCGCCCCGGCCCGATTCAGGGCGATATGGTGCACCCCTATCTGCGCCGGCGGCGCGGGGCGGAGGCGGTGGAAATACCGGCGCCCAGTCCCGAACACGGCCCGCCTGATGAATTGTCGAGCATTCTCAAGCGGACCTTGGGCGTGCCTATCTTTCAGGAGCAGGCGATGAAGATCGCGCTCGATGCGGCGAAGTTCAACGCGCTCGAAGCGAACCGACTGCGCAAGGCCATGGCCACCTTCCGCAGCCGGGGCATGGTCGACGAATTGCAGGACATGATGGTCGGGCGAATGATAAAGCGCGGCTATGATCCGGACTTTTCGGAGCGGTGCTTCAACCAGATCAAGGGCTTTGGCGAATATGGCTTTCCCGAAAGCCACGCGGCGAGCTTTGCGCATCTCGTCTATGTTTCGAGCTGGTTGAAGTGCCATTTCCCCGGTGCTTTCGCCTGCGCCTTGCTCAATTCGCAGCCGATGGGGTTTTACGCACCGGCGCAGATCGTGCGCGATGCGCGCGAGCATGGCGTTGTGGTGCTGCCGGTCGATGTGAACCACTCGGAATGGGATTGTACGCTGGAGGTTTTGGAGGGGCACTCACAGAGACACAAAGGCACAGAGGACAACAGCGCCGCAGGCTTTAATAAAGCGCAGAGGGATATGGAATGCGATATCATCTCTGCGTCTTCTGCGGTCTCTGTGAGCGCCCCCCCGCAATCCGGCAGGCAAGACCGCGACATCGCCCTACGCTTGGGCTTTCGTCAGCTTGACGGACTGTCCGAACACGCCGCCGCTATGCTGGTCGCCGCGCGGCAGGCAGGCGGGGCTTTTGCCGATGTGGCCGATCTGCGCGAACGGGCCAGGCTTACCCCCGCGCATATCGAGAAGCTCGCCAGCGCCGACTGTTTCGGCTCATTAGGGCTCACCCGTAGGCAGGCCCTGTGGGATGCGCGCAGCCTCGTCGCCGCGCCCGACCTGCCGCTGTTTACCCACGCCGAAACGCGCGAGGAAGGGGCCGAGCGGGGCCGGGCACTGCTGCCCAGAATGTCGCTCAGCGAGGAGGTCGTAACCGACTACCAGACCACGAGGCTCAGCCTGAAGGCCCACCCGATGAGTTTCCTGCGCGCCTCGCTGGGCGAGCGCGGATTCGTTCGCGCGGCAGACCTGCGTGCGCGCAAGAACCGGGCGATGGTGCAGGTGGCGGGCGTGGTGCTGATCCGCCAGCGGCCCGGCTCTGCCAAGGGCGTCTGCTTCATCACCATAGAGGACGAGACCGGCGTCGCCAACGTGGTGGTCTGGCCCGACCTCATGGAGCGTCTGCGCCGCGTGGTGATGGGCGCACGTCTGATGGAAGTGCGCGGCCGGGTCGAGTATGACGATGAGGTGGTTCACATCATCGCCCAGCATATCACCGACACAACGCGCGACCTTCACCGCCTGTCCGACGACCTGCTGTCGGCCCCGCTTGCGCGCGCCGACCATATCAAGGCACCGCTGCCCAGCGGCAGAGCCAACCCGCGCGACAATCTGCGCGAAGGGGCAGGCGATCCGGTCGAGCCATGGCAAGATCCGCCGCCGGGCAACCGTGACTGCGGCTTCCACGGCCCCGATCTGCGCGGCCATCCGCGCGATCTCAGGATCATTCCCAAGTCCCGCG
The DNA here is from genome assembly GCA_027311945.1 of Erythrobacter sp. Taxonomy (GTDB): domain Bacteria; phylum Pseudomonadota; class Alphaproteobacteria; order Sphingomonadales; family Sphingomonadaceae; genus Alteraurantiacibacter. The sequence goes on along the minus strand of DAICXZ010000009.1, from coordinate 124,018 downwards.
ACTTTCATTGACATGGCCAGACCAAAGCGACGCCGCCAACCATCGAAACTGCCAGCGCCGGGAACATGGGCCACCATCATGGCGCTGGTGGCATTCGCCTATGCCGGGTGGATCTGGCTGCAGGAGAACCCGCAGCATAACCCCTGGGCGCCGCTCGATCTGAGGCAGGAGCGGGGCTGGGCCACTGCCGCCAAGCTCGAGCTGGCGCGAGAGGACGTAGACACCTGCCGCGCTGTGCTGACCCGCAGCGAAGTGTCCTTCACCGCGCTCGATCCCTCAGGGGAGGGGGAGTGCCGCCGCGAGGATCGGCTAACACTGCCGGACCTTTCGCTAACACCCGCAGTACCGCAAATGACCTGCCCGGTCGCCATAGGTCTCACCTTGTGGACGAAAGACCTCGCGCCGCTCGCCGTGGATATCCTCGGCTCGCCCATCGCGCGGATCGAGCAGCTGGGCACCTATTCGTGCCGCCGCATGTATGGCGCGCAAACCGGCAACTGGAGCGAGCACGCCACCGGCAACGCTATCGACATCGCCGCTTTCGTGCTGGACGATGGCCGCCGGATCAGCGTGCTCGACGACTGGGGCGATGAGGGCGCGCGCGGCCAGTTCCTGCAGGCTGCACGCAAAGCGGCCTGCGCAAGTTTCGGCACTGTCCTGTCACCTGACTACAACGCCGCGCACGCCAATCACTTCCACCTCGATCAGGGTCGCCCGACAGTGATGGGCGCCTGCCGCTAGCTTCAGACCGGCTCGAGCGCGTAGCCGGCCGAGCGTACCGTGCGGATCGGATCTCGTGCATTGTCGAGTGCAATCGCCTTGCGCAGACGGCGGATATGCACGTCGACCGTGCGTTCCTCGATCTCGCTACCCGTGCCCCATACCGCGTCTAGCAACTGGCTGCGCGAGAACACCCGGCGCGGGTGCTCCATGAAGAATTTGAGCAGGCGATATTCGGTTGGGCCGATCTGCAAGGCGCGGCCCCGGCGCTCCACCCGGTGCGCGACCGGATCGAGCTTGATGTCGCCCGTCTCAATAGTCTCACCTGCCAGTGCCGGACGCACGCGGCGCAGCACAGCGGACACACGCGCCAGCAACTCGCGCGGGGAGAACGGCTTGGTGACATAGTCGTCAGCGCCTGTCTCCAGCCCGCGCACGCGGTCGTCCTCGGCTTCGCGCGCCGTCAGCATGATGATCGGAACGTGGGCGGTCGCCTTGTCGCGGCGCAGTCGGCGGCAGACCTCGATCCCGCTTGTGCCCTCGATCATCCAGTCGAGCAGGACCAGATCGGGCGTATCCTCGGCCGCCATGACCAGCGCCTCGTCACCGTCGGCGCTGGTGCGCACCTCGTAGCCTTCGCTGGCAAAGCGGTATTCGAGCAGTTCGGCGAGCGCCGTATCATCTTCGACCAGCAACAGTTTGGGAGCGGACATTGCACAACACCTCATGGGCGGCCGCACAAGCGCGGCCCGCCGTCACGCAGTTATGGCATTTTTTCGACAAATTTGTGACAATAAGACACAACGCTGACGCAGGATTGCCCTTTAGCGCTCGATATCCTGCGGATAGGTGCCGACTGCGGCAAAGTGCACCATCTCGGCCACGTTGGTCGCATGGTCGCCAATCCGCTCGATATTGCGGGCCACGAACAACAGTTGCGCCGCGCTCGAAATGGTCGCAGGATTTTCGACCATGTAGCTGACGTAATTGCGGAAAATGCTGTCGTAGAAGGCATCAACCTTGGCGTCGGCCTCGATCACGTCGCGCGCCACGATGGGGTCGCGCGCGGCATAGGCAGTAAGCACGTCGTGCACCATCTCGATGGCGACCTCTGCCATGGCGGGCAGCAGAGTCAGCGGCTCGAACCGGGCGCGACCTTCGATGCGGCCGGTGCGCTTGGCGATGTTCTTGGCGTAGTCGCCGATCCGCTCGATCACGCCGCCGATCTTCAGCGCTGCGATGATTTCGCGCAGGTCATCAGCCATCGGCGCGCGCAGGGCGAGCATCCGCACCGCCATCGCGTCGACCTCGGCTTCGAGCATGTCGAGCTTCTTGTCACGTTCCACCACCTCGGCGGCGAGCACTTCGTCGCCGCTGAGCATGGCCTCCATCGCCTGATGAATCGCCAGTTCGGCCAGACCGCCCATTTCGGCGATCAGCCCGCGCAAGCGGGTGATGTCTTCATCGAACGCCTTGACGGTATGTTCGCTCATCAGCCGTAACGCCCTGTAATATAGTCCTTGGTCCGCTCTTCCGCCGGGTTGGTGAAGACATCGGATGTCAGACCGTATTCGACCAGATGGCCGAGGTGAAAAAAGGCAGTTCGCTGCGACACGCGCGCCGCTTGCTGCATCGAATGGGTGACGATCACGATAGCATAGTTACCGCGCAGATCATCGATAAGTTCCTCGATCTTGGCGGTGGCAATCGGGTCGAGCGCGCTGCATGGCTCGTCCATCAGGATCACTTCGGGTTCAACCGCGATGGCGCGCGCGATGCACAGGCGCTGTTGCTGGCCGCCCGAAAGCGCGGTGCCTGTGTCGGCGAGACGGTCTTTGACCTCATTCCAAAGGCCAGCGCGCTGGAGGCTCTTTTCCACGAGAATATCGAGATCGGCCTTATTCTCAGCCAGCCCGTGAATGCGCGGGCCATAGGCGATGTTCTCGTAGATCGACTTGGGGAACGGATTGGGCTTCTGGAACACCATGCCCACCCGCGCGCGCAGCTGCACCACGTCCATCCCGCTATCGTAGATGTCCTCGCCATCGAGTGCGATCTGGCCAGTGACACGCGCCGAAGCGATGGTGTCGTTCATCCGGTTGAGCGAGCGCAGGAAGGTCGACTTGCCACAGCCTGACGGGCCGATGAACGCGGTCACATACTCGCTGAACACGTCGATCGACACCGAATCGATCGCCTGCTTGTCTCCATAGTAAACCGACACGTCGCGCGCGGTCATCTTGGCTGGGCCATGTTCGGCGCGCTCGGCGTCGATAGAGGGCATGGCCGCCCGCACTTGCGGGGCTTCCGGATATTCGGTCATTACCATTTCTTCTCGAAGCGGTTGCGCAGATAAATGGCGAGACCATTCATCAGCAGGAGGAAGACGAGCAGGACGATAATAGCCGCGCTGGTCCTTTCCACAAACCCGCGGTCGATTTCGTCCGACCACAGGAAGATCTGCATCGGCAGAACAGTGGCGTTGTCAGTGAATCCATCGGGCGGGGTGGCGACGAAGGCGCGCATCCCGATCAGCAGCAAGGGCGCGGTTTCACCCAAGGCGCGGGCCATGCCGATGATGGTGCCGGTGAGGATGCCGGGCAGCGCCAGCGGCAGCACATGGTGGAACACCACCTGGATCGGCGAGGCCCCGATGGCGAGCGCGCCGGCGCGGATCGAGGGCGGCACGGCCTTGATCGCGTTGCGGCCCGAGATCACGATCACCGGCATCGTCATCAACGCCAGCGTCAGACCGCCGACCAGAGGGGCCGAGCGATAGCCGGGAAAGATCGCGAGGAAAACCGCAAGGCCAAGCAGGCCGAAGATAATCGAAGGTACGGCGGCCAGGTTGTTGATCGAGACCTCGATGATGTCGGTCCAGCGATTCTTCGGCGCATATTCCTCAAGATAGAGCGCCGCGAGCACGCCGATAGGAAAGGCGAGCACGAGGGTGACGATCATCGTCAGGATAGAGCCTTTAAGCGCGGCCCAGATGCCTGCCAACTGCGGGTCGGTCGCGTCCGAACGGGCAAGGAAGCCGACATCGAAGCGCTCGGCCAGCTTGCCTTCGGCGGCGAGTTGTTTCGCCAACGGCTGCAACTGGATCTGACCGTCGCCCGCAAAAGCCGAAGCGAGCGAGTTGCTGGCCGGAAGCCAGAGCGTGGTCGACCGATTGAGGATCGTGGGATCGTCGAGGATGCGCTCTGCAACCGAGCGCCAGGCATCGATGTTCAGTTGCTCGGCGGCTTCCTCGCCCAGGCTCTGCTCGGCCGAGAAAGTGACCACCTCGGGCAAGCCCTGGCTCTCTAGCGCGCGGATCTGCACCGCGTCGGAGTCGACCGTCGGGTCGAGCGAGAGGGAGGCCTCCGAAAGATCGACGTCCACCCGCAGTTCGGCGCGCTGGAAACCGCCCAACCCGTTGAGCGTCATCGTCACCAGCAGAAACAGCAGCATGGCAATCGAGAATCCCACGGCGGCCATGCCGAGATACTTGAAGCGACGCTCGGCAGCATAGCGCTTCTTCAGCCTTGCAGCGAAAGCCGGGGTTCGGGTGGGGCCGAGCGGTTCGGTGATGTCATTCATAGGCTTCACGGAACCTCTTCACCACGCGCAGAGCTATGAAATTGAGCGCCAGCGTGACCAGAAACAGCACGAAACCTAGCGCGAATGCAGCGAGCGTGGTCGGATGATCGAAACTGCCTTCGCCGGTGAGCAGGGCCACGATCTGAACCGTCACCGTGGTCATCGCTTCGAGCGGGTTGGCGGTGAGGTTAGCGGCGGTGGAGGCGGCCATCACCACGATCATGGTTTCACCGATAGCGCGGCTGATCGCCAGCATCACACCGGCCACAATGCCCGGCAGCGCGGCGGGAACGAGCACGCGGCGGATCGTCTCGTTCTTGGTCGCGCCCATCGCGAGGCTGCCATCGCGCATGGCCGATGGCACGGCAGCGATCGAATCGTCTGCCATTGAGGAGACGAACGGGATAATCATCACGCCCATCACCAGGCCTGCCGAAAGCGCGCTCTCGCTTGACGGGTTGGAGACGCCGAGCGCCACCGCCACGTCCCGGATGGCCGGGCCGATGGTCAGCGCGGCGAAGTAGCCGTAAACCACGGTCGGCACGCCAGCGAGCACTTCAAGCGCAGGTTTGGCCCAGGCGCGAAAGCGCGGGTTCGCATATTGCGTGAGGTAAATCGCGCTCATCATGCCGACCGGGATCGCGACGATCATCGCGATAATCGCGCCGATGAAGAGCGTACCCCAGAACAGCGGCACCGCGCCATAACGGCTTGGGTCGATGCTCTCGACCGCGCTCATCGGGTCGGGGTTCCACTGGATGCCGAACAGGAAATCAAGCGGTGAGACCATACCGAAGAAGCGCCAGGTTTCGAACACCAGCGTTCCGAAGATACCAAGAGTCGTCAGGATGGCCACAAGTGAGAAGGCCAGCAGCACGCCCATCACCATGCGCTCGACATGGTTGCGCGCGGCAAGATCAGGCTTGAGGCGCAGGAAGACGTAAACCGCCGAGGCACCTGCAATCAGCAGCGCAATGGCGACGCCGACGAAAGTGTAGAACTGGCTCGACGCGGCATAGACCTCGGCAAGGGCGCGGGCTTCATCGTAGAAGTTCGGGCCGCCTGGATTGCTGGCAAGGTTCCGTGCTTCGGCAAGAATCGCCAAGCGCTGCTGTCCGAAAGCGGGCAGGCCCTGCGCGGCCGGGCTGTCCAGCACGTCGGCCATGATAAGTTGCGACGAGATCGGCTCCCAGGCCAGCAGGAACAGCGCCATCGGCACCGCCACCCAAATGGCCGCATACCAGCCAAAGTGGGAGGGGAGCGCCGCATGGCGCTTGGCACTGCTGTTGGCGCGGAACGTCTGCGCCCGCGCCCGCGCGAAAAGCCAGGCGGCGAGGCCAAGGCCAAGTGCCAGCAGGATGGGAAGGGCAGGCGACATGCTGAGCGCTTCGTCCGGTTACTGGAAATCGGCCGGGGTGAGGGCGGGGCGGCTGGAAATCGCTGCGTCCATTTCAGCCATCTTTTCGGTCGGATTGGCGACCAGGCCAACCTTTGCCAGCGGGCCATCGGCTTTCCAGCTGTCACGCCAGACCTGTAGATATTCAACTATTCCCGGAATTGCCCCGACATGGTCGTTTTTCACGTAAACGTAGAGCGGCCGCGCGCCGGGATAGGCGAAGCTGGCGATGTTGTCGTAAGTCGGCGCGACCCCGTTCATGGTCAAGCCTTGCAGCTTATCGAGGTTTTCTTCGAGATAGGAATAACCGAACACGCCGATGGTGTTGGGATTGCTCTCGATCTTCTGCACGATGAGGTTGTCCTGCTCGCCCTGCTCGACAAAAGCGCCGTCGGCGCGGACTTCGGTGCAGATGCGGTCTTCTTCCTCTTCGCTTAGCCCTTCGGGCAAAGGCCCGGCCTCACAGCCGACCTTCAGCACCAGTTCCTTAAGCGCATCGCGCGTACCCGAGGTGGAAGGCGGACCATAGACGAGGATTGGCAGATCAGGCAGCGACGGGTCGATATCAGACCAGGTGCGTGTGGTCTGCTCGCCGCCATAAGGGTTTGCAGCAAGCGCACGATAGACAATTTCGGGCGTGAGATCGATCGTGACCCCGCCGCGCGAGGAGGCAAAGGCAATGCCGTCGAGCCCGACCTGGATTTCGGTGATCGAGTTGACGCCATTGGCGCTGCAGGTTTCGAACTCGCTCTTCTTCATCCGGCGCGAGGCATGGGCGAAATCGGGCGTGTCTGGGCCGATGCCCTTGCAGAACAGGGAAATACCCGCGCCCGAGCCGATCGCTTCGATCACTGGTGACGAAAATTCAGGATAGGAGCGGGCAAAAGTTTCCGACACCACCTTGGCAAAGGGATAGACGGTGGACGAGCCGACCGCGCGAATCCCGGTGCGGCCTTCGCCGGAATCTCCACAGGCGGAAAGCAGCGCGCTGGCGGCTGCGAGCAGGAGCAGGGCAGGTCTCGCATTCATTGGCAATTCCAATTCCTTCCGATCGCAACCTAGGTCAGCCAGGTTACGCTGTCGCTACAGCCAAGGTCGGCTGTCAAAGCAACCCCTGATTTCGCGACACTTGGGGACTTTGTTCCTCAGACCGGGCTGCGAGGCTAGGCTTCGGTCACCAGCGGAAGCTTCACTTCCACCGTCGTTCCCTTGTTGAGTTTGCTGCTTATGTCGAGCCGGCCGCGGTGCCGTTCCACAATATGCTTCACGATGGCAAGGCCCAGCCCGGTGCCGCCTTGTGCGCGGCTGCGGCCCGGATCTGTGCGGTAAAAGCGGCGGGTGAGGTGGGGGATATGTTCGGGCGCAATGCCTTCGCCTTCGTCGCGCACGGTGATGACGGCCATCTCGCGCGTACCGTGTTCGAGCGTGACGGTGACGGGTTTGTCCTGCCCGCCATATTTCATCGCGTTGTCCACGAGATTGCGCACGAGCTGCTCAAGCTGACGCGAATCACCCCGCACCGGAAATGCGTCCTCGGGGATGTTGGCGACCAGGCGCTCGAGACGGTTGGGACCGGCACCGTCGCGCGCGGCCTGCACCACGATTGGGCGCAGATCGATCTTTTCGCGCGGGTGGTCGTGCTTTTCAGCTTCGACCCGGCTCAGGCTCATCAGGTCATCGACCAGCGCCTGCAACCGCCGCGCCTCGCGCAGAACGGTGCCGTAGAACTTGCTTGCCTGCTTGGGATCGACGTTTTCACCCTCGTCCTCCAGCGTTTCCATATAGCCGATGATCGAGGCCAACGGCGTGCGTAGCTCGTGGCTCGCATTGGCGACGAAATCGGTGTGCGCCCGGCTCACGTCGGCCTCAGCGGTGCGGTTGACCAGCTCGATCAGGCAATAGCGTTCGTCGATGGGCTGGCGCGTCATTTGCCAGCTGGACCGCGGACCGGTGAGCCCCTGCACGGTGGCAGAGCCGCCCTTGGGGCGGGAGAGCAGGTCGACCGCGGCCGGATGGCGCAGCGCGACGCGCGCGTCCTGCCCGACCACGTGGGCACCGATGGCTTCACGCGCGGCAGCATTGGCCGAGATGATTCGGTTGCCATCGAGCATCAGTACCGGAAGGCCTGAATGTTCGATCATGTCGCGCATGCCCGAGCGGGTCATCTTGACGCTATCGGGTTCCTGCGCACGCGGGGGTGGGGGCGGGGGAGCGAGCAGCCACAGCGATCCGATCCACACCAGGCAGGCGCCGGCAACAAGCCAGAAATCCATGCCCGCAGCGACCAGCACGGCGCCGGTGATCAGCGCGAGTGCGATTCCGGAAAATGGTAGCGGGCGTCCTCCCATGCCGGGTGCAACAGCATAAGGCGGGCGACTTGGCTAGGGAGAAGTTGGCGGGAGCCGGCATAAGTCCGGCTGGTGACCCCTACGGGCACCCGGTTGCCGAGGCAAGGTATTGATTTTACGGCAGTATTTTCTTACTGCGGGGTGCTCATACCATCACAAGTGCCAACTGTCCAGTGGGATTATTTGAGGCCGAATGATACTGCTGGGGAATAAGTGGGGGCTCCGGCATCCATCAACGAATGACAGCGGTCGTTACGCGCTCGTTTCTATCTGCGCGTCGAACCCTGCGATCATACAAGTAACCGACATCGCTTGCTGGATTTCATTGTGTCGATGGTTGGCGTGGTCACGCTATACCGAACGATGCGACCAGTTGGTTCTCTAAATGTTCGATCCGAAACGCCACGGAATCACATAGAAATGGTTATAGTTTCCAGGCTAATAAACCTACCTTCGGGTGTCATCCGGCTGTAGGGATAGCATACGTAAAAGTGGCAATCCGAACAACGAGCCTTCTTTTTAAGTCAAGTAGTGTGACATTGTTGTAATAATCTGATTCTTCTTGGCGAATCGGGTTTGATCATGTAGTGGATTAGGTGCAAAAGAAGACAGCGATTTTGGGCGCGCCTTCAGTCGTTGAACGTTTCTGCAGCGAAATCGACAAGTAAGTGGCGTCAGTCTGCTGGACTGCGGGGGTGTAATACATCTCTGCGTCGGCAAGGGGGGTGGTGATGGGCGCTGCCAGCAGTGGATCATTCGACCAAAGCGAGGCCGTCGAGGATTCCGGGCTGGCGGCTCTTGTTCTCCTGCTTGGCGTTCACCAGATTGCTGCCGACCCTGAGCAGTTGCGCCACGCGCTCGGTACGCTCGGTAAAGGGGAGCTTGCAAACAGTGAGGATTTGCTGCGGCTCGCCCGCCGTTTCGGCGCCCGAGCCCGGACATCCACTGTTGCGCTTGCACGCTTGGGCGATGCGCCCCTTCCTGCTATCGCACGCATGGCGGATGGTTCCTATGTGGTGGTCGGTGCGGCTCGCGACGGTGAATTGCTGATCCAGCGGCCCGGGCAGCCGCCGATTGCCTGCTCCCTCGATGATCTGGAGCCATCGTGGACAGGCGAGATGCTCCTGATGACAACACGTGCCGGTGGCGGTGTCGAGGGCCGCTTCGACCTTTCATGGTTCGTGCCGGCCCTGATGCGCTATCGTGCCCTGCTCGGAGAAGTGCTGGCTGCAACCTTCGTGCTCCAGCTCTTTGCGCTGGCGACGCCGCTGATCTTCCAGGTGGTGATCGACAAGGTGCTGGTGCATCGCGGACTGACGACGCTTGACGTTCTGGGCATTGCTCTTGGCGGCATCATCCTGTTCGAGACGTTCCTGGGCGGGCTGCGCGCGTGGCTGTTCACCCACACGACCAGCCGGGTCGATGTCGAGCTTGGTGCACGGCTCTATCGGCACACGCTCGCCCTTCCGCTCGCCTACTTTGAGCAACGGCGCGTGGGTGACACGGTGGCGCGGGTCCGCGAACTGGATACGATCCGGGAGTTTCTCACATCCTCGGCGATGACCCTCGGGGTCGATCTCCTGTTCACGTTCGTCTTTCTGGCCGTGATGTGGTTCTATTCGCCGTGGCTGCTGCTGATCGTGCTGGTGACGATCATTCTTTACGTCGGCATCTGCCTGGCGATCACGCCGACGCTGCGGCAGCGGATCGAGGAACGATTCCGGCGCGGGGCCGAAAGCCAGTCGTTCCTCGTCGAAAGCGTCACCGGCGTCCAGACGCTCAAGGCGGCTGCGGTTGAACCGCAAATGCAGAGCCGTTGGGAAAAGCTGCTCGCCGCCTATGTCGGTGCCGGTTTTCGCGCGGCACGGGCAAACATCATCGGCAATCACGCCATCCAGCTTGTCAACAAGCTGTCGATGGCGCTGATCCTCTATGTCGGCGCAAGGCTCGCGGTCGCGGGCGATCTGACCGTGGGCAGCCTCGTGGCGTTCAATATGCTCGCGGGCCGCGTGGCGGAGCCGGTCCTGCGGCTTGCCGGTCTGTGGCAGCAATTTCAAGAGGCGCGCGTTGGCGTTGCCCGCCTCGGCGATATCCTCAACACGCCAGCGGAAACGGCTTTCTCGCCCTCCCGGTCAGCATTGCCGCAAATCCGGGGCGTCATCGCGTTCGACAATGTGACGTTCCGTTATCGGCCAGGCGGGCGCGAAGTGCTGCGCGACGTCAATCTGTCCATCTCCCCCGGAGAGGTGATCGGGATCGTAGGACCGTCGGGGTCGGGCAAATCGACGCTCACCAAACTCGTCCAGCGCCTCTATGTGCCGGAGCGCGGCCGGGTGCTGGTGGACGGGGTCGATCTATCTCTGGTCGATCCCTCATGGCTGCGTCGCCAGGTGGGCGTTGTCCTCCAGGAGAATCTGCTGTTCAATCGGTCTGTGCGCGAGAACATAGCCCTCGCCAATCCCGCTTTGCCGATGGAAGCCGTGATGGCGGCGGCGACGCTGGCGGGCGCACACGATTTCATCCTCGAACTGCCCGAAGGCTATGACACGCAAATCGACGAGCGGGGCGCGAACCTGTCGGGCGGGCAGCGACAGCGCGTTGCGATTGCCCGCGCCCTCGTCACCAATCCGCGCATTCTGATCTTCGACGAAGCGACCTCCGCGCTCGATGCGGAAAGCGAGGCGATCATCCATCAGAATATGCGCTCGATCGCGCGGGGACGCACGGTGATGATTATCGCTCACCGCCTGTCGGCGATCCGCATGGCAAGCCGCATCATCACGATCGAGGCGGGCGAGGTCGTCGAGGAAGGCACACATGAGAGCCTGATGGCCACCGGGGGCCGCTATTCCCGGCTTTGGCGCGCGCAGATGCAAGGGGCGGCATGATGGCGATTGCCGCGCAACTCGATATGGTCGTGCAGGCATGGCGCGATGAAACGGCGCGGCGGCAGGCAGACAGTCGCCGCCTGATTGAAACGGATTTCCTGCCGGCCGCGCTGGAAGCGACAGAGACGCCGCCATCGCCGATCGGGCGCTCGATCATCTGGACGATTATCCTCGCCGCGCTGCTGGCGCTGCTTTGGGCCTGCCTCTCGAAAGTCGATGTCGTTGCCGTCGCTGAAGGGCGCGTTGTGCCGCGCGGACGGCTCCAATCGGTCGAAGCGGCAGAGGCGGGAGTCATCAGGGCCATCCATGTTCGCGAGGGGCAGCGGGTTCGGGCGGGGCAATTGCTCATCGATCTCGATCCGACATTCGCCGATGCCGATGCCGGCAGTGCGCGAACTGAGCTGGCCACCGCCGCGTTGACGCGCGCGCGGGCGGGTGCTCTCCTTGCCTATATTGCCGGCCAACCACCTGAGTTCGTTGCGCCCGAGGGAGCGGATGGCGCGACCGCTGCTGCCGAGCGGCAACTCGTGGATGCGCGCATCCGTGAATATGATGCCCGCCGCGCGTCCCTCCTTGAAAAGCGGGCCGGTGCAGGCGCTGCGTCGGAAATGGCGGCCCAGCAGGCGGCGAAGCTGCGCGAGACCCTGCCACTTGCCGAAGCCCGCCTTGCCGCGCTCCGTGAGCTTGAAGCCAAGGGATACGCCGCCAAGCTGCGCGTAATGGAGGTCGAGGAACGCGTGATTGCCGTCCGGCGCGACTATCAGGTGGAACTGGCACGTCAGAATGAGGCGCGCGCGCAGATGGCGGCGCTGGACCGCGACCTGGCGCAGGCGGAGCAGGAGTTCCGAGGCGAGGCAGCCAAGGAGAAGGCGGAAGCGGAGTCAGTGTTCGCCACGCGCTCGGAAACGGTGCGGAAGGCTGACCAGCGCCAGGCACTGCAACGCCTCGTCGCGCCGGTTGATGGCGTCATCAATGAAATCTCGGTGACGACGCTTGGCGAGGTCGCAGAGGCGGGCAAGCCGTTAGTTACGATCGTGCCCGGTGGGGATGAACTGATCGTGGAGGCGTTGGTGCTCAACAAGGATGCTGGGTTCGTCAAGCGCGGCGATCCCGTGGTGGTCAAGCTCGAAGCCTATCCGTTCACGCGCTATGGAACCATCACCGGCAAGCTGGAAAACATCTCTGCGGACTCCATTGTCGATGAGCGACGCGGTTTGGTGTTCCCGGCCCGTGTGACGCTTTCGCGAAGCGCGCTCCGTATCGATGGTCGCAGCGCCGAACTGTCGCCTGGAATGGTCGCGATTGCAGAGATCGTCACCGATCAGCGCCGGGTCATCGATTTTCTGTGGTCGCCTGTCGCCCGCGCGGTCGCGGAAGCCGGGAGGGAGAGATGAAGCGTAAGCCGTTCTATCTCGCGCCTGTCTTGGTAGCGCTTTTGGGGTTTGGCGGGTGTGGCCCGGTCTCTAACAACTCACCCGACGATGCTGCCGAGAAACAGGTTGGAAGCATCGCGTTTGCGGTCGAACGCAAGTGGATCGATCCCATTGATGGAGCAAGCAATTCCAACTTGGTGCTAGCGTTCAAGCCGGGCGAAGTTGAGGCCCAGGCAGCGGAATGCTCCGAAGATCCAAAGTGGGAATGTGTTCAGGTTCGTGTTGTTCCGCGCGCGCAATCGAGTGAGTTTGACGGGTTGCGCCAAGCTGTGCGCTCAACAAGTGCCCCGCCTGCTGAAAGTGAAATACCGTCACCGAACGGACTTGTGTTGGCAGGTGTCAATGACGGTGTAGCTGTCTTCTCATCCGATCCCGGCGTGGAAGGGGCCATTTTTCGATGCTGGATGGGTGACACTGGCAAGGACGGGATCGCGGGTTGCCAAGGTGAAACCCTCGTTTCCGACTTTCGCCTGATCCTTACCTTCCGCCGGGACGAATTGGCTCGTTGGTCCGCGATTGTCGCCCAAGCATCGAGCCTAGTTGAGCAGCTCCCGCGTGCCCATCGTCGAGATGGAGGCGAGCGATGATGAGGTTCCGGAAACTTGGCTGGTGGGCTTTGATCGGGATGGCCGGGGTGACGGTGGTTCTCGCCTCATGCGACGAAAAGCAGAAATACTATAATGCTGGACGCGCGGAATTGCGTGTCGGGAATGAAGTGTTCCATCCGCAAACAAGATTTCTACGTGATCCACCGCAGGTCGTTGGATGGTTTAATTTAATATTCGATCTTGGGAAAAATGGACCAATTCCGTCAGACTGTATGAGAGATAATAGATCTGACTGTATATGGGTAATGATTGATGAAGGCGGAGGAATGGGGCGACGAAACCTCTTTCTCTCAACATCACTCCAGAATGGAGATTACAGAATATTCCCCGTCGATGATGGGCTTATTCGCTTCGAATCGCGACATCGTAGAGATGGAAAGGTGGTCGGACAAAGGCACTATATTTCTATAGGGCAGAATGATAATTTTATCATTTCGTGCTGGGAAAAGGGACTAAGTTATAGTGAAGGAACGATTTGTGAAGGTTGGTTATTAGAGAATGGCCTCGATATTCATTTTGTTTTTCCGACAAGATACATATCAAGATGGCGAGAAATTATTCGTGGAATGCGAATGATTATTAAAGATGCTCGCCATCCATCATCAACCTCTGATTTTGGAGACAGGCAATGAGCACTTTAACTCTGACAGCTTCTGAACGATCAATAATATTGGGCTATGTTCCAAACTACAATGATCCTGAACACCCAGCAAACGACTACGCGGGCGCGTATGCAGCGATCGCAACAATGTTGGAAGAACGTGTTGCAGATGGCTTAGTTGACCCCTCTGTACGCCTCTGGTTCCTCGGTGCAGAACAGACGAATGAAGGCAATGGGCTTACCTCAGCTATCATACGGACCTACACGCGAGTGCAAGGCCTTCTGAACTACCTCGATCCGAGTTTGCAAGGGAATTGGATCACACAAGCTGAAATGGACTTGGCATCAGACAGCGTTGGTGCCGCAGTTATTTCTAGCATTCTTAATAAGAACCAATTCTATGATGAACTTGATCTGATCGCCAAGCATGATGCTCACGCTATTGCTGAGGTTTTAGGACTAGATAGCAGTGACTCGCAATGGTCTGGGCAAGTTTTATTCCCATTGATGGGGCCTGATGAACTTCAAAGATTCGGACCAAATCTGCTTAATATGCCGGCCCAGGACCAACTGAAGGCAGTAGTATCTCTTACAGCGACGTTTTCCTACATGGCGCATGACACCATGTTCCTTAACGTGTTTGATATTCTGAATGATGAGGTTCTCAACCCGGTAAAATACGCCACTGTCCAAGACATGATAGATGATGTTGTCATCTTCCGCGAATTGGCGGTCACGTGGTTTGGCGAGATGCTTGGCGGGAAGGTGCCACCACAGTGGACCTCGATCAATCCGCTTGCATCGGATGGGCGCTGGTCGCCGGCAACCTCGCCTTGGTATGCCGCAGAGGCTGGCTCTGCCACAACATCGCTTGTTAGCATTCAAGCCCATGCAGATGGTGATGTCGGAATCCAAACACGCGCAACGAACGGTCAGATCGTCGAGAGGAGATACAGCCAGAACATCAACGGGGACACGGAACTCGTCGGAACATCCCTGCCATATGGACAGAATTATGGCAGTTCGAATGGAACTGTGGCGAATATCGCGGCTGCGACCAACGCACTAAACAATATATCTAATCAGATAAGGCAGCCATCAACGATAGTTGATGTTGGCTTTATCGGATTTGAAGGCGGTGATCCGACGGCCACTAATATTGTTAAAGCGGTCTATCCATTTAGTTTCGATGCCCCAACTACGAATGCGCTTGTCAACAACGGGAGCGTGCAGTTCGCGGACCGATTTGGTGCGGGGACAGCCGTTCTAGTGGCGGACTCGGGTAATGAGGTGACTTTCGACGTCCTCCGGCCCGGCGTTGCAACTCCAGAACGTATATCGTTACCCCGCGTTTCGGGCGTTCCACTCGGTGCGAACGGCTATAATGATAGTTCGGGCCACGCGAGTAGCACGTCGAATCTGTCCAATCCGAATGGCGCTGCCACTGGCGCTGTGGACAACAGCCTGTTCAATTCGACTTACAACCCGCAATCCGGTGCACCAAGTAGTCAACCCCTGCTGAATGAGGGCGAGATGCCTTGGCTGAATGGCTTGCTCTTTGGCTCGGGGACCTACCAGGTCACGATGAATCCCGGGGTGCTCAACGGCGATGGGCTCGTCAACGTCGGCCCGTCTCTGATCGCTGCGGACAGTTGGCGCCCGGGCGGGCAACATCTTGCGCCGGATACCAATCTGTATCGCAACAATGAAAACATTCTGGGCCGCAATCCCGGTGCCTACGACACCTCGGTCAACAACAATGGCGCCCTCAACTTGTTGTCTGGATTGAATCGCAATTTTCTCAACATCGATCCCTTCGTGGTCGATCTGGATGGCGATGGCGTGGAACTGCGGCCGTTCGATGCGATGAACGTCCTGTTCAATGTGGATAGCGATCCCCACAAGGAGCGCACGGGCTGGCTCAAGGGCGACGACGGTTTCCTTGTCCGCGACATCAACGGCAATGGGAAAATCGACGATATCAAGGAAATCATGTCCGACTACTATAATGGCCGGACACCTGATGGCGCGGCTGCTGTCGATGTTCTCAAGACGTTCGACAGCAATTCCGACGGCAAATTCACTTCTGCGGACGCGCAATGGGCATCCTTCCGTATCTGGCAAGATGCGAATGAGAACGGAGAAACCGATGCAGGCGAACTCAAGACATTCGCCAGCCTTGGCATCACCGGCTTCGATCTGACCAAAACCTCCACTATCGGTCTGATCCAGGGCGGTGCCGATGTGCTTGCGCGGCACGACGTGATCATGTCCGATGGAAGTCGCCGCGAGGCGCTCTCCGTGGAGTTCGTTACCGATCCGTTCGGCTCCATCATCGAGGCGCTGGGCAGCGACTATAAGGCAACGTTGCAGGCGTTCGATGGCTCGGCCGATGTCAAGGCGTTGATCGCGGGCGCGAGCGGCGCTTTGTCCATCAATCTGGCCTCGTCCAATCCCAACGGCTTCACCCATGTCTATGGCGGGGACGGGAACGATACGATCACGGGCGACGGCGGAGACAACTGGATCATTGGTGGTCGCGGCCGGGACACGCTCAACGGCGGCGCCGGAAACGACTTTATCCTGTTCGATGCCGAAGATGCCGGCATTAACGGCGGTGCTGGCTTCGACATCGCTCAGGCGGTCGGCTCAACAGGCGTCGTCCTCAACCTCTTCCAGTCATCGATTGAAACCGCAATCGGTTCGTCTGCGTCCGATATTCTCATCGGCGGCGGCAACAGCAATGTTTTCATTGCTGGCGGCAAGGGCGCCGATTTCATTTATGGCGGCGGTGCTGATGACGTGCTCTCCGGTGAGGATGGGGACGATCTGATCGAAGGCATGGCTGGTGATGACCTGATCCGTGGCCATCGAGGGCAAGATCTCATTCGCGGCGGCCAGGGTAATGATATGCTCTATGGCGGCGATGACAATGACGTGCTGATCGGGTCGGATGGCGATGACCTCCTTTCCGGGGGATCAGGTGACGATGCGCTTTCCGGTGGCGCGGGCACAGATACAGCCGAATTCTCCGGTGATATGCAGGACTACAGCTTTACGAAGGTCGGCTCCGAATGGATCATAACCGATCTGCGCGAAGGCAGCCCAGACGGAACGGATCGGCTCGACACCATCGAACGGCTCAATTTCCGCAACCTCAAGGACGTGGCCTTTGATATGGCTAGTCCCTTACCCGCAAACGACATCATCAACGTCGCGGCGTCCGGTGCCTATACGATTGCGGCATCGGCAATTCTTGGCAACGATATCGACCTCCAGGGCGGTGCGTTGTCTATCACGTCGGTCCTCAATCCGGTCGGCGGAACTGTCGCGATCAGCGGCAGCAACATCATTTTTACGCCCACCGCCGGTTCTGGATTCATGTCCTTCCAATACAAGATCAAGGACGCGCAGAACAACGCGGGTGCGCTGATCGGCATTATCGGCGATCCGGGTGCTGGCACTGCCGAAGCAAAGGGAACGGTGTTCCTGCGAACCCCCGATATGCCGCTCGATCCCCTCTTGCGCGACCAATGGTATCTCAACGAAATCGACCTTCTCAAGGTCTGGAAGGACTATACCGGCCGCGGCATAAACATCGCGGTCACGGACCCTGGTAACTTCGATCCGGTCCATGTCGATCTGGACGACAATTTCGGGACGGCCTGGCGCGAAGATGGCTCCGGCGGGGTTCGCGATGCAACCACGCACGCAACGATGGTAGCAGGTGTTATCGGTGCCGAACGAAATGGCATTGGCAGTGTCGGGGTTGCTTATGACGCAACGCTGCACTCCATCGCTGTTCCCCAGGCGTCCGGTGGCGACTTGAGCAATATGCTTCTCTGGAAGAACTACGACATCGTCAACAATAGCTGGGGATTCAGCAATCGTTACGGCGCGAACTTCCTTGTCGATACCGGCATCGCCAGTGCCTTTGCTCAGACGGCCGCCTATGGACGCGGCGGCCTCGGAACGGTGAACGTATTCGCTGCCGGCAATTCGCGGGCAGACGGCGGCAACGCCAACGATGCCAATGTCACCAATTCGCGCTACGCCATCGCGGTAGGTGCGGTAAACCATCAGGGCGATCTCGGCGCACTCGTGATCGGCACCAATCCGTTCAGTTCGCCCGGTGCGAATATCCTCGTGTCGGCGCCCGGATCGAACATCAGCTCAACCGGCCGCTTGGTGCAGAATCCGCAAGGTTCGACCTTTGGGGATGACTTTGAAAAAGCTCAAGGCACGTCGTTGGCCACCCCGATTGTCTCCGGGGTGGTCGCGCTCATGCTCGAAGCCAATCCCACGCTCGGCTATCGCGATGTGCAGGATATTCTCGCTCTTGCCGCGAAGCGCGTGGATGACAGCAATCCGGGCTGGGCCTGGAATGGCGCGAAGAACTGGAACGGCGGCGCCATGCACATCAACCACGATTATGGCTTCGGAGAAATCGACGCACGAGCGGCGGTGCGGCTCGCGGAGACGTGGACGACTAGCCATGTACTGACTGACAGCAATCCTTCGACATTCGACCTTTATACGCAAACCCTTTCGAGCGGCACGCTCAATGCGGCCGCTACGGACAATGGCACGATCACCCGTAGTCTTTCCGTCTCGGCCGGCCTGCTGGTCGAACACGCGGAAGTGCGGCTGCAACTGGATCACCAGCAAATCGGTGATCTCGTCGTTACGCTCATTTCGCCGTCGGGAACGCGGTCGGTGTTGATGAATCGTCCCGGTAAGACGCCTGGCAGTTCGGATGCAGCCGATCGCGGTGATGGTGCGACAAATCTCGACTATGTGTTCATGACGGCCTTGTCGCGCGGCGAGGCCGGTGGTGGCACCTGGACCATCGAGGTCAAGGACGCCGCCAGCGGCCAGACCGGAACGCTCAAGAGCTGGGAACTGACATTGACCGGCAAGTCCGGCGAGGCGAATGAAACCTTCGTCTATACCGATGAGTTCGCGACGCTCGGAACAGGAACCCGTGCGACGCTCACGGCGTCGGGCGGCACCGATGCTATCAACGCTTCTGCTGTTTCGACTGCCATGACGATCAACCTCAATCCGGGGTCGACCAGCACGATCGCCGGCAAGTCCCTGCTGCTGGCATCGACCTCCACGAGCGTCGTCAATGCGTTCGGCGGTGATGGCAATGACATCATCACCGGGTCGGCGACGGCTAATCTGCTCTTTGGCGGTCGTGGCAATGACACGCTGAACGGTGGCAATGGCGATGACATTCTTGCTGGTGGCGCCGGGGCTGATCGTTTGAATGGCGGCGCGGGAACCGATACCGCCCACTACTATGCGACCGGAACGGCTGGCGTTAACGTCAACCTTTCCCTCTCCACCGCACAGTCAGGCGGTGAAGCGCAGGGCGACATTCTCAACAGTATTGAGAATGTCAGCGGGACGAGGTTCAACGATGTCCTGACCGGCAACAGCTCGGCCAATATCCTTGTCGGTTACGAAGGCGACGATACGCTCGCAGGCGGGCTTGGGGCTGACACGCTCGTTGGAGATGAAGGGTTCGATACCGTGACTTATGCGGTGTCTAACGCTGCGGTCACGGTAAGCATGGTGACGTTCAACAATCTCGGTGGCCATGCAGCGGGCGATCAACTCTATGGAATCGAGCGGGTCATCGGCTCCAACTACGATGACAATTTCCAGACCGGTGCCGATGCAATGACCTGGGTTGGCGGTCAAGGCTCGGATTTGCTGGTAATCGGATCCGCCGTGGAACGCTTTGAAGCTGGGGCGGGCCTCGGCGATATAGTGGATCTTAGCCTGTCGAACGCGGCGGTCACATTGGACATGGTGAGCGGTGTTGCCAGCGGCGGCTATGCGGCGGGCGATGTGTATCTCGATGTGGAAACGGTCTATTCGACTGCATATGGGGACACGCTCAAAGGCAACGCAGCGGATAATTATTTCCTCTTGTGGGCGGGTGTTGATCGTATCGACGGTAGGGGCGGCTACGATGTCGTATCCTACTCGGCTTCGTCGTCCGGCGTAACGGTAAGCCTGACGACAACGGCCGGCAGCACCGGCGATGCGGCCGGCGATACATTCGTCAGCGTCGAGGATATAACTGGCACCAACTACGCTGACACAATTACGGGTGATAGTGGCGACAATATCCTCGGCGGACTGGCTGGCAATGACCGCTTGATTGGTGGTGGCGGTTACGACCTGCTGTTTGGCGGTCAGGGGACGGACACTGCTGTCTTTACACGGGCGCTCTCGGCCTATTCGCTTGGGACCGGGAGCGACGCAAACGGCGCTTTTACGGACGTTCTTGAAAACTCGACCGGCGTTGTCGATCGTCTCTATCAGATTGAGCTGATAGAGTTTACGGATCAAACTGTCTCCGCACCGGCCGGCGCAATGCTGCGTGGATCGCTGGGACAGCCCCAGGCACCGGCCCGGAGCCTCTCTCGCGAGGCGATCGACCCTGAAACGGTGGCAATCGAATTAGCCCCGTCCGCCGCGCGTGGTCCTGTCGGGGAAGAAGAAACGCAGCAGGGAACGCAAGCGTCAAACAGCTTCGCACCTCAACCAGAAACGCCGATTGCAAATGTTCCGGAGCAAACGAGCACGGCCGGGGCGTCGCAAGCCAAAGCAGAACCGAGCTATATCGGAGACTCTGCATCGCTGGATGCTGGCGCGGACGTGTCTGCTAGTGATGAAGCAGACGAAGCCGCCGAGAGGCTTGCACAACAAGAGGAAAGCAGTTGGGCAGCCGAACTGCCGACCCTCGGCAGTTCGAAAAGCTCCGGTTGGTGGCGCGACGGTGGGTGGAAGCGGTCGGGGCGGGAGGTTCTCACTTCTGACCGACTGGGCGGAGAGCCAGAAGAACCGGCAACGCTCGTTGATATGCCTTCTGTGAGTGAACGGCAGCGTCTCTTGCAGGCGATGGCGGCATTTCGCGGTGATGCAGGGGCCGCTCCGGCCATCTGGCGGCGCCAGTCGGGCGAAACGACGGATGCGATCACGGCGGCACCGGCTTGGAAGGCGAACCTGCTCGATCGGGCTGGACGTTTCGCTGCGTGATTGTTGCCTGACAATTGACGGGAGCAGCTTTTGCTGCTCCCGCTTTTTTTCGGCCTACATATCTGAAGGTGGTGGATTTACCGCACGACGGTCAGGGATATTCATATCCAACCACGGATTGGCTTCCCGTCATACACAGTTGATCGTCGCCCAACGCTGCTCGGCGGCGGCGACGAGGGGTTCCGCAAACGGAATAGGGTATTCGACCAGTACCGCATGAAGATAAGATGATCGTTCCGGGACAAGCGAGGTTCCCAGGCACAGGGTGAACGCCTTTTTGAGATGGGGAATCGCCTGGCCCTCACCGATTGCTTTCAGCAGCAGGATTGCGTCGTTGATGTTCTCCGCCGCCGCAGTTCTCTGGACGAACTTTACCTCATCGTTCCCGATATCAGGTTCAAAGAACGGGCGGGCCTTCGCGCTTCGATTGTCGAGCAAGGCAAGCGCCGCCTCAAGATCGAAAATAGGTTCTATGAACTGGATGTCGACCAGGAACTCTATGGCCACGTCAACAAGGTGGACCGCGATGGCTCTGAGAAAACTCGGCGCGTCCGGTTGTTTGCTCGCGAGTTCGAGATCGTCCATACAGCCTCCGTGCTCCCGATGGTTGCTGGGAGCGGCGCTTCGTGCGGACGCTTCCCGGAGGCTGATGATAAAAATTTACCTCCCTATAGAGGGGACACTTCAGCGCGGATGTTTGGCAAAGCCGAGTGATTAATTTCACGGACTGATGTCGATCGTGCAGCGGACTGCCTTTTTCGCTTTGGCAGAATCGGCGCGGCATTTGCCGATCGCGTCGCGGTTTTCCTGCACGACTGCGTTTGAGAACAGCACCATTCGCCAGCGCTCCGGCTCGGCCGTGGCCATCAGCCGTTCGCCTGCCGTCCAACGATCAAGGTCCAGCATCCGCGCGGCCATGCGTTCGGGCCAATACCAGCCGGTTGGCGCGGTGCGCGCGACAGAGCCGGGCAGGAACGACCACACCATTATGCCCGCGAGCGCACCGATGCCTGCCGCCCGTATCAGACGACGGCGCTGATCGCGGGCGGTGACCACCGTGCCCTCAAGATATTCGAGGCGGCCGGCCACCTTCTCCATCCGCTCCTGTGCGAGCCTGATGGTTGCAGCATCCGCTGCGCGTGCCTTGGTAGCGGCGACTGCGATCTGCTCGGCCATCGCATCGGGGGTGAGTTGCATAGCGGGACGGCGCGCGAGGGTTTGGATCGCGTCGCGTATCTTTTGGAGAAGGGCGGCGATCTCGCCCAGCGTGTCGCTATAGTCGGGTGCGGCTTCCCGCTTGGCGGCAAGCCCGGTGATGGCCGCCTCCAGTAAGTCCACCTTCTCGGCCAGACGCGCGAATGCCTGGGCGGCCGGATCGGCATCGGGCAACAGTGCGGGTAAGTTCGTGTCCATGATCGTTTCTCCTATCTGCTAAGGCCGTGGTCGTGGCTGCGCCCCATCTCGATGCCGACGCTGCTGGAAAGGTCGTGGGAAAGCTGGCGGCCAGTCTCGAATGGGATGCCAAGCTCCTGCTTGCGCCCGCGCAGCACGGATTCCATCTGGGCGTCGCGTTCGAGGCTTTTCGCCATGCCCGCCATCTGCTCGGACACTTTGCGCGCGCCCCGGAAATCACCGTCACGCTGTAGGTCCTCGCGGTGTTGTCCGAGCTGCCGCCAGCCTTCCACGAACCTGTCGGCCCGCTTGTCGGGATCGGTGCGGATTTCGGCTTCAAGCTGCATCGCGCGGACGGCCTGCCGAACCCGTCCGTTCGAGGCTTCGGACGCCAGGGCGGGATCGCGGCCGTAAGCCCGCTCCATGTCCTGGGCAGCGTGCTTGCTGGTCTGGTTCATCACCTCGCGAGCCTTGTCGAGTTCGGCGCGCTGGTGAGGCAGGACGGGCAAGCCCTGATCCTGCATTCTCCAGATGCTCGCGACGGCGCGGGCGTGGCGCTGGACGGCGACGGTCCGCATCCGCTCGCGCTCTGCGCGGGCCGCCTCGGCCGGGTCGTGGCTTTGCGCGGGCGGGCGGAAGTTGGCGAACATACCCTGTTCGCGCTGGTGCTGCGGAGCGGGCGGCTTGAAGTCCGCGAAAATGCCATGCTGCTGATCGGATGCAGTCTGTGCCCCGCGATCCTGACCGGGCACGGAAAGCCGCAACCCGTCAAAGATCCCGCGCGCTCTTTCCACGACAGGCTTGACGATCTCGGCGACA
The DNA here is from genome assembly GCA_027311945.1 of Erythrobacter sp. Taxonomy (GTDB): domain Bacteria; phylum Pseudomonadota; class Alphaproteobacteria; order Sphingomonadales; family Sphingomonadaceae; genus Alteraurantiacibacter. Next base: position 101,175 of record DAICXZ010000009.1, on the reverse strand, counting down.
CGTTCGCCGAATGTGATCCCGCGCCGCTCCGCGAATTGCTGCGCCGGATCGCGGCGCTCATAGTCGCTCGCCATGTCCTTGGCGCGCTCGCGGGACAGGGTGCGGACAAGGTGCGCGTCGTCCTTGAAGTCGTCGCGGCCATAGTGGAGCGCCATGCCGTCCCGGTGGCGGGTCATCCCGACATAGGAGCCGTGCCGGTCCATGCCCGGTGTGGCGAGCATATGGGCGCGGTCCACGCTCATACCCTGCGCCTTGTGGATCGTGGCAGCATAGCCGTGATCGACATGGGCATAATCTTTCGTATCGAAGGATACGGAACGCCCGTCATCGGTGCGGACGGCGATATGCTCCGGGCTGACCTTCTCAACGGTGCCTAGCGTGCCGTTCTTCACCTCAAGCCCGCGCTCGTTGCGAAGGAACATGATGCGGTCGCCCGATGCGAAGGCACGGGGGCCGCGTTCGGTTTTCACCCGCACATCGTCGCCAAGCTCGCCCGCCGCCCGCATCCGGTCGCGCGCGGTTTCGTTCAGTTCGCGCACCTCGTCATTGGTATGGGTGAGGATGATCCGCGATTGATCCGGCGCGGCGATGCGCTCGCGGTCCCACTGATCGACAAGCTCGCTCCGCGCCTGCTCGCGCGTCTCGGCGGCATGGACCATGCCATGATCGGCATAGGCCCGGATCGCCTCGCCGGTTCTGCCGGTGGCAAGATGCCGGGTGGCGTCGCGCTGCCAGTCGTGAACCTGGCGGCGGACCTCGGTGATCTCGACGCCGCCGTGGCGTTCGTGGATCGCCCGGAAGGCCGCGCCCGCCTCGATGGCCTGCAATTGCTGCGGGTCGCCCACCAGCACGACCTTGGCCCCGGCGTCGGCGGCATGGGACAGCACGCGCTCCATCTGGCGCGTGCCGACCATGCCCGCCTCGTCGATCACCAGCACGTCGCGCGACGTGAGAAGGTCGCGCCCCTGCGCCCAGCCATGTTCCATGCTGGCAATGGTGCGCGAGGCGATGCCGGAACCGTTCTCAAGTCCTTCGGCGGCAATGCCGGACAGCGCCGCCCCGCGCACCTCGAACCCCGCGCGTTCCCACGCCTCCCGCGCCGCGCCAAGCATCGCGCTCTTGCCGGTGCCTGCGTAACCGACGACGACGCCAAGCCCGCGCCCGTCCGTCACATGCTCGAACGCTGCGCGCTGCTCGCCCGACAACACCAAACCGCGACCCTCCGCGTTTGCCAGTGCGGCGGCGCGGTCCTTCTCGTTCACGCGATGCCGCTCGCGTGTCGCCATCAACTCCGATGCGCGCTGCAACCGCTGCTCGGTTTCGATCATGTCGCGGCTGGTGAAGCGATCTTCGCCGCGCCCGTCCTTGCCCAAAGCGACAAGATCGGGAGACGCGCGAACGGCGCTCATCGCCCGGTCGAACTGCTCTTTCCCGTCCGTGTGGCGATGCACGAACATGGCCATGTCGCGGCGCGTGAATGTTGCCTGATGATGGGTGATCGCATCCAGGGCGATACGTGGCTCCGCGATGATGCGTTCGCCGTTGCGCTGCGCGGTGGCGCGGTGATCCTCGATCCGCTCGGACTCAAGCCCGCGCTCGCCCATGCGCGACGCTGCGGGTCCGATCTTGTCTTGCGGCTCAAGGCCGATGCCCTGCGCTTCAAGGCTGCGGTGATCGATGCGGGCGTCTATGTCGAGTTCGGCAAGGCGCGTGTTGACATGATCGGCCCACCGCTCGCGCCATTTCTCGATCAACTCCGTGCGGTTCCAGTCGCGTTCCTTCGCACCGAATCCCTGTTCGTTCACCTCGCGCATGGTGAGCATGACATGGGCGTGCGGCTTGGCCATGCCGTCCGCGCCGATATCCCAATGCACATTCAAATCCGCGATCATGCCGCGTTCGACAAATTCGGCAGCCACGAAGTTGCGGGCAAGTTCGATGCCCTGCGCCTGGTTCATCTCACGCGGAATGGCGAACTCCACCTCGCGCGAAAGCTGCGCGTCCTTGCGCTTCTCGGTCGCCTCGACCTCGTTCCAAAGCGTTTCCCGATCTGAGAAGCGTTCGGGCGCACCTTCGGGCAGGAGGATTTCCGAATGGACGACGCCCGACTTGTTGGTGAAGTCGTGATCGCGGTCCAGCCGCTCGTCGTGCAGGCGCTCGCCCGCACGATAGGCCGCCGCCGCGACGGCGCTGCGCCCGCTGGCGCGGCCAATGACCTGAACGCTGAAATGGTAGATCGCCATAGCGACATACCATCTACTGCCTTAAGCACACGTCGGCACGACGTATAAGCGCGCCCTCCTCGAATAAATTCTCGGCAGGGACTATGCGGTTCCAGACCGTCCCGACGACTCTACTGCATTGTGGGCAACGATATCCTAGAACTACTCCATCGGACAAGGATGGAGACTTTACGATGCGTAAGCCAAGGGATTTTGATTCGGAACTGAAAGCCCTTGCCGACAAGGCGAAGGCGCTCAAGGAACGCCGGGTGCGCCAGCTTGGCGAACTGGTCGCGGCAACCGGGGCCGATGTGCTCGATGCCGATCTACTCGCCGGCATGCTGCTCCATGCCGTCGCCAGCAAGGACGCCGCAACAAGGGAGGGCTGGCGCAAGGCGGGCGCGGCCTTCTTTCAGAGCAACGCACGCAAGTCTGCGAACGGACCTGAACGCAAATCGGAGGGCGCTCTCCCGCTCGGTGGCGGCGCGCCATCGGCTTGAGGCACGAAAGGCGCGAACCGACACGCGGGAATGGGTCATGAAACGGCGCGAGAGAACGAAGCACTTGATTGAACTGGGCGGCCTTGTCGTGAAGGCGGGACTGGTCGATCTGATCGACGACGACCGGACCGTTCTTCTGGGACTGCTGGCGGAAGCGGCGGCGAAACTGCGCGACGGGAATCGCGAACAACAGCTTGCGCTCTGGCGCAGGCGGGGAAAGCGCATTTTCGCAGCCGACGGATTGTTCGCTGATGGCTGACCCGTCATAGCAGTCAGGATGGATGAAGTTACGCGAAACATGTTGCTGGAAACCGCCTCCCGTCTTCCCGAATGGATCAGGCGCGATCTGGCGGCCAGGGACAACGGTTTGCGACAGCGCGCGGAGGAAACACTGGTTGCGATGATCGCCAACACGCTGGTCGAAGCGGCTGCCGCAGCAGCACATTCAGCAGGCTTGCAGAAGGAAGGTCTTCCGCCAATACCAGCCGCGATTGGCGTCGATTGAAAGCGAGAGCAATGGCCTTGAACGCAGCGATCAGAAAGCCGCCCCGGCATGCCGGGGCGGCTTTCCGAAAACGAGATCATCCGCCGTTCCGACACGATAGTGCCGCCATCTGAGCGGAACGAACCCGGAGGCGGAGCCGCCTCCGGGTTCGGCGTATTCAGGCGGCTTGCGCCATGGGCTGGTCCGCATCTTCGCCAGCGGAGTTGTCGGCGTCCACCAGCGAGGCGATCTCGTTCCATCGCTCGACGCTGCCAACGCCGCCCCGTTCGGTATAGGTGGACGGCGGGAAGGCCATCCAGCGCGGCACCCAACCATTGACCCTAGAGCGGCCATTCGCTCCGGCGAGACAATCGCGCACGATCTGCCGCTGCACCTTGACGCTCTCCCCGGCATTGGCACTGGCAACGGCATCGCCTGCGACTTCCGCGACGATGCATCCGATCACTTCCTTGTCGCGGATGCTGTCGAGCAAGGCGTCATCCGCCTGCCAGACCGCTGCCATGTCGACCTTGAGCAGCGCGCCCAACAATTCGACCGTCGCGCTTCCCGCCGCCAGCGTCTCGCCCATCACGACCGAGAGGATGGACAGCACCGCTTCATCGGGCAGACTGAGCAGATGGGCGAACAGCCCCGGCAGGCCATGATCGCCCGCATAGCCATCGACAACGGTGGGCGTCTCGGGATCGAAGTCCAGCAACGCCAGAACGTCGCGCCGCCTGGCGTCGAAGATCGCTTCGGATGCGCTGGCCTCCACGCTTTCGGCGGTGACGTCCGTGTTGGCGCGCTGCTTCTCCACATCCACCCGCCATAGGGGCGAACCGGCGATGGCATGGGCCAGCATCAGGCGCAGAGCCATGGCAGGCTGCGAGAGCAGCGACGCGCGCACGGCGGCATGGCGGTGAAGATCGACATAGTTCTGGATCGGTGCGCTGATTTCGGGACGGACCGGCTTGGTGAGTGCTTCGCCTTTCTCGCGCCTCCGGGCCTCCTTGGTGGTCACATAGCCCTCTTGGAAGGTGACTTCCCCGCGATGGCTGATGGCGACATAGACTCGTCCGCCTTTCTTCTTCTGGCAGCGCTCATGCTCCCATGTTTGGAAGTAATCGCCCCGCTCCATGACGACGACCTCCGACCATCCCGCTTCGCGATACGCTTCCGCCCGTTCCTCGACCGCAACCATCTGCGCGGCCCAGAAGTCGGAGGGGCAAGAAAAATAGCTATCCTCCCCGAACAGGTCGGCAACGATCTCGCCCGTATAGGTCGCAGGATCGAACAGGGCGACCGTGGTGGAAATGGTCGCACCGCCTAGCAGCCAAGCTCGGACGTTCTGGCCGGTGGGGGCGTGATCGCTCTCGCTGTCGAGCAGGGTTAGCCATTCGCGCTGCTGCGCCTTGGTGGCAAGAGTCAGATGCCGCACGGTGACGGCATCGATCCTGTCCGCGCGATAGAGATTGCGGATGCGGGGCATGAGATTGCCCAAGGCGAGCGTGCGCTTCACTTGTAGGACCGTGAGGCCGAAAGTCAGCGAAATATCCTCTACGCTGCGCCCCTCCCGGACGAGCCGGGTGAAGGTTTCGTGGCGGGTCATTTCATCGGGGTCTAAGCGGGCGGTGTTCTCGATCAGCGAGGCTTCCAGCGCCGCCGCATCGTCGCCTGCTTCCATGACGGCGCAGGGCAGCGGATCGATGGTCCCATTCTCCTGCGCGATGGTACGTGCGGCATGATAGCGCCGCTTGCCTGCGACGATCTCATAGGTGTCGGGACTGCCATTCTGCCGCACGATCAGCGGCACGAGGATGCCCCTTGCGCGGACGGACGGCAGGATGTTGGTGAGGTCGGGAGCCTTCTTCCCCCCGCGCATGTTGACGGGCGAGACCGAGAGGCGGGCGATGTCGATATGCTTGAGTTCCATTGTCTTTCTCCTCTTGCAACACACCGGCCCCGGAAAAGCGGGGTGGGCGGCAAGAGCGCACCGGAAGGCGCGTCGGCAGAGGCGGGCTGCACCTGCAAGGCTGGAACGCATGTGGAAGACCCGGCCTGCCGGGTTGCGGCCGGCCGCGACGGGCCTAGAGGGTAGCGACAAGCCCACACCGCTTGCCGGAGCCGGTCAACGCCATCGCGCCTCGCGCGATGCCCGCCAAGGGAACGGCAAGGCGGGTCCCCCGCGTCATGCGATCGTCACGCCACCGGCGACGAGACGGTGCAAAGCACCGGCTCGGTGGAGCGGAGCGGAATAGAGCGCGACCCGCGCGGAACGCGCGGGGGCGCCCGTCTGTCCTCCTTCCTTTGACACCTAACCCCTCAGCAGCGCGTATGTCGTGCCTGCATCCCGCCCGCGGAAACCGGGGTATCGCTCGCGATGTGTGATTTGCGCTCTCGCCACTGAAATGGACGAAGCAGCACTCTCTTGGCCGAACCGGCACTGTAGTGCCTCTCCTCTTGCGCGACGGGAGGGTTTGACACAGCCTGATCTCTGGCGGGCAGGCCTCGGCAAAACGAGGTAGTACCATGAACGACTCGACCTGATCCAGGCGCGGCGCTGCGACAAGAGCAGCCTATGCGGCAATGGAAAGCGTGACACGAAAGCAACTGTGGGAAAAAATCTGATTTGGTTCCGGTCAGCAATTGTTTCCCGCCGTTCTTCGCCTTCTTTCGCCGTGGTTCGCCCTCGTCCGCCAGTCTTCGCCCTTGCTTACGCACGCAAGCTCACCCGCGCCCTGGACTCATCTTGTCCTGGGGCGAAGCTTGTCCGATGCAGGCTCACAGGGGCGCTTGCAACATCATGACTTGAGAGACACGCCCATGAGTAACCCCGACCGTATCATTCGCTTGAAGACCGTTCTCGCTCGCACCGGGCTTTCCCGCTCCACCCTCTATCGCAAGATCGCGGACGGCACCTTTCCCCGACAAATCGCGATCAGCATTCACGGTGCCGGCTGGCACGAGTCAGCGGTCAATCACTGGGTCGCGAACCCGGCGACCTGGCGCGAGGGTCGGGCCGGGAGTGAAGTGCAATAACCGCGCTCCCGTCGCCCAATCCGATCTGCGTGCGCGTCAATGACGCCGCTCGTATGATCGGCGTCCCCGATCCATTGCACGTCAATGCGATCGAAACCGGATCGAATGCCTTCAACGATGATGGTTCTCCCCGGAACCATCCACACGAAGATCGAGGATCCCCACAGCGGCACGCCCGTGGCGTCGATTAAGGCCGGACCACGTGCGGATTGCCCAAGCGTCCCCTGCACGCGAATCCGGTGGCCCACCGGGATGTCGGAACAGTGCCTCGGCATGGCAATCACCGCAGCAACGTGATTGTCAGTCCTGCCGCATCCGCAACCTGCTGCCAGGGGCGGTCAGCGGTCAATACCTCCGCGCCGCGCGTCTTTGCCAGCGCAAGACACGAACGATCGCCAAGCGAGAGTCCGGCCTTGCGCGTGATGCTGGCGAGTTGCCCCGCCGTCACTGCCTGCCGCTGGTCGAAGGGCGCGATTTCGATGCCCGTATCCGTAAAGAAGGCGTCTATCGCATCGGTAGGCAGATCGTTGAGCGCGGCATAGGTGTAGACCTCCGCCACGTTGACCGTGCTCACCGCCGCATCGTCCAGCCTGTCGAACACTGCATCGCCGCCAGTCTCGCCAAGGATCGCCGCGAGGATGGCCGATGCGTCGATGACAATCGCGCTCACAGCTTGCCAGCCGCTTTCGCTTCATTGGCGCGTTCGGCCGCGCGCCAGCCGAGAAAATCGGCGACGCTCGCCTTATCGGCAAGGCCGGTGTCGCGGGCCAGGGCGCGGATGCGGTCCTTGACCTCCTTCATGGTCCTGATCCGTATCGCACCATCGACAAGCTCGATCCGCACCGGGCCGCCCCGCTCAAGCCCAACCGCGCGCCGCAGTTCGGCGGGCAGGCTCAGGCGCCCGGCCTCGCTGACATGCCCCCGCAGGCTGGCAGGCGGGTTGACCGTCGCATCATGCGTCCGCTTGCGTGGTGCAGCCATTTGAGAATCCTTCCAGCATCATTGCCATGAAGTCCATATAGGACAAATCTTCCGGTTGCGCCACATTCAACGGTTATGCCTGTAAGTTGCAATAAGCCAGCGGTACGCAATCCTGACGACTGCCAAAAGTGACTATGTTGGCTTATTTGCGACTAAGTTGGCGCCTGTCGGCACTGTAGTGCCTCCCCCTCTTGCGTGACGGGACAAAGCGATACAGCAAGGAGATGTGGCGGGCGGACCAGCTGATTGAGGTTGGTCATGGCGCGCGACTCGGATGGATGGAAGACGAAAAGGGGGCAGGGTGAAAGCCTCTGGCACTATCCTGAATTGAGTGGACTGCATTCAAACAGGGCCGAAATACCCGCCATTTGCCGCCCATTATTTCCTATAGCACGCCATTGCCGCCCGGAGCACGACAGAGCCACCGTGCGCAAGTTTTTACCGCCGATACTACGATCGCGCTGCACCTCATGCGGTTTGTTCTTGCAACGCGATTCGGGGCGGCCATCCTTATTTGTCAGGGGCGTCATTCATCACCAGAAGATGGAGGTGTGTCCCGTGTCGAATACTGAAACGATCATCCGAATGGTGCCGCCCGGCACTAGCCTGACAACAGCTTGCGCGAGCGCCCGCTACGTCATCGCGCCTCACTGTAACGCACCCGGCGTCCTGCAAGCTCATCGTCCTGACCTTTATGATCCCCCTTGATCCCGGCTTGTCCTTGGCTGTCCCGCCTGCCCTTGCACGGCGGATTCGGGCCGCCAATGCTGTTTCAGGGGGCATCATCAACCGTCAGAGAATGGAAGTGCGTTCCGTGAGTAACAAGGAAAGAATCATTCGTCTCAAGACCGTGCTGACCCGCACCGGCCTGTCCCGATCCACCCTCTACCGCAAGATCGCGGAAGGCAGCTTTCCCCGGCAAGTGCCGATCAGCGTCCACGGCACCGGTTGGCATGAATCCTCCGTCGATCGCTGGATCGCCGATCCCCAAGGCTATTGCGCAGACGATCTTTAACGCGAGCGAGAATCTTCGATGGTGCCAGATAGAAGGTGGTGGTCAGATCATTGACTGATCTGCGCCATCATGTCCTATATGGCTTCATGCTCGCGCACGATCCAATGTCAAAACCTGTTGCGCTGGCGCTTGCCGCCTTGGTCGCAACTACGTTTACGGCGGACGTCGCATTTATCCTCTCGACAGCGCAATATGCCGCGGAGATAGTGGCATATAGAGGAGTCGCAGTTTCTGTTTTGACTGTGATTATTACTCTGATTATCCTGCCCGTATTCGCAGCGCTATTTGGATTTATAGCTGCTTTTGTCGTGCTCGGTGCGGGGTTCTGCATCATCCGCAACTCTCAGCATCGCAGAGACTACATTTATGCGGGAGGCTTGGCAGGTTTTTTCCATACCTCTTGTGGGCTAGCGTTGCGCAGTCAACTTTCAGTGGCAGACCTGAGCCATCGCGAGGTATGGCGTTGGCTGGAACTCTCAGGCGGTTTCCATCTTAGCCTGTCGGCGTCACCTCACGCCGCCAATACGCTGATCATGTTCTTAGCGGCGATAATTGGCGGCGCCTTAGCGGGTTGGTCATATTCCAAGCTGGCTCGCATAGGCTAGCTCTGCGTCGAGTGACGCAAGGCCGGGTTACTCCCCGGCCTTCGCCTTCTTGAAGTCGCCCTTGATGACCTTCGCGCCGTCGCGGAGGAAATCGAGGTGATCCGACCAATGCTGCATCATGCGAACGCGCTCGTCCCAATATTCGCCCCGTGTATAGGCTCGACGCACGGCGTTGTTGTCGCAATGGGCAAGCTGCCGCTCGATTGCGTCGGGATGCCATAGGCCCATTTCGTTGAGGAGCGTCGCCGCCATCGCCCGGAAGCCGTGGCCGGTCATTTCATCCTGGGCGAAGCCCATGCGCCGCAGAGCCGCGTTGATCGTGTTCTCCGACATGGGGCGCTCCACCGAACGTAGCGACGGGAACAGGTAAGAGCTATAGTCCGCATCATGCTCGATCGACGCGAGGATATCGAGCGTCTGGGTGGAGAGGGGGATAGTGTGCGGACGCCGCATTTTGGTCTTTTGCGCCGGGATGATCCAAAGCGCCTTGTCCAAGTCGAAATCGGCCCATTCGGCATAGCGCAGTTCGCCCGGCCGCACGAATACATGCGGGAGCAGCCGAAGCGCCGCTCTGGTATTTGAAAGGCCCTCGAATGCCTCGATGGCGCGCAGCAAGCCTCCTGCTTCGGCCGGGCTGGTGATCGCGGCGCGATGGACGGTCTGGGGCGCGATTAGCGCACCGCGCAGGTCGGCGGCAATGTCGCGCTCGGCGCGTGCCGTGGCGATGGCGTAGCGGAATATCTGGCTGCATGTGCTGCGAAGCCGCTTGGCCGTCTCGTAGCGGCCCTTGCTCTCCATTTTGCGGAGCATCACCAAAAGCTCCTGCGCGGAGATGGAGGCGATAGGGCGCTTGCCTATGGACTCGTTGATGAAGTCCAGCAACCAGCGGAGTTTCTTCATGGTGACGGCGGAGCGGCCTTCGCGCTCGACCTTCACAAGCCATTCGTCGGCCACCGCCTTGAAGCTGTTGGATGCGGCGACGGCCGCCGCGACCTTTTCCAGCTTGATCCGCTCGGCGGGATCGTCGCCGCGCGCCAGAACCTTCCGCGCCGCGTCGCGCTGCTCACGGGCTTCGGCAAGGCTGGTGTCGGGATAGACGCCGAACGCCAGCGTCCGTTGCTTACCATGATGGCGATAATTCATCCGCCAGTAGCGGCCACCGTTGGGGGTGACGTAGAGGAACAACCCGTCAGCGTCGGTGAGTTTGTAGGGCTTTGCGCGGCCCTTAGCATTTTTGATTGCAACAGCGGTAAGCGCCATGATGGTATCTCCTTTTGGGGGAGGGGCGCGCTACCATCAAATATACCATCAAGATGGTGGTATCCGGTGGCACACAGCCGCTCCGTATGGGATACCTATACCACAAAAAACCGCAGAAATCAGCCAGTTATGGCATCTTCTGGAACCCTCTGGGAGAGGATGTTGGTGACCCCTACGGGAATCGAACCCGTGTTTCAGCCGTGAAAGGGCCGCGTCCTAACCGCTAGACGAAGGGGCCATGCGCGAGGCGAGGGGCGCAATTAGGGGCGCTTTGGATTCGGGTCAAGCCCTCATTGCAACAGTTGTGAAAGAGTCCCGTAATCAATCCGCCCAGGCCGCGTCTTCGAGATGCAATTCGGCTGCAGGGCGGCTGCCCCAGTCGTCGATCTTCGCACGGCCCGCGAGGTGCAGGAGACGCCCCTTCGCGCCGTGCAGAAGGGCTTGGCCCATGTCGCTTTCCGCTGCACGAAAGGCGATGGCCTTGAACGAGGCGCCATCCTGCCCGGTGGCGATCACGCGCAGGTGATCGGTCCCGACGACATCGGCCTTCACCAAGCGCACCGGCCCCACCGCCACACGCGGGCCAGGCCAGCCCATGCCATAGGGGCCCGCCGCTTCGAGCGAGGTGACAAGATCGGGCACCAGCCCGCCCGGAGCGACCGCGAGATCGAGCAGCATCGTCTGCTCGGCGCTGGCGCGGGCCACGGGATCGGCAAGCCGTTCGTCGAGCCATTCGGAAAAGCGCTCGAGTTTATCCCCAGCCACGGTGAAGCCCGCCGCCATGGCGTGCCCGCCGCCCGCAACCAGCAGCCCTTCGGCCCGAGCGGCGATGATCGCCGCACCGAGGTCGACGCCCTGTATCGAGCGGCCAGAGCCTTTGCCCTCTCCGCTCTGCGGGTCGATGGCCACGGCAAGGGCAGGACGGCCATGTTTTTCCTTCAACCGACCGGCGACAATTCCGATCACGCCGGGATGCCACCCGGTCCCCGCCACTGTGATCACAGCGCGGTTATGCTGCGCGGCGATCTGTGCCTCGGCCTCTTCCTGTACCGAGGCCTCAATCGCACGCCGCTCCTCGTTGAGCTGCGAGAGCTGCGCGGCGATCTGGCGCGCTTCTTCGGGGTCTTCGGTGGTGAGCAGCCGCACGCCGAGCGTCGATTCGCCCACGCGCCCGCCCGCGTTGATTCGCGGCCCCAGCGCGAATCCGCAGTCGCTCGCCTGAGGAGCGGCCTTGAGGCGGCTGGCGTCGATCAAGGCCGCCATGCCGATATTCGCGCGCTTGGCCATCACCTTGAGGCCCTGCGCGACGAAAGCACGGTTCAGCCCGCGAATCGCCGCGACATCAGCCACGGTGCCCAGCGCCACCAGATCGAGCAGGCCCATCAGGTCGGGCTCGGGCCGGTCTTTGAAGTAGCCACTCGTGCGCAATCGGCGGACAAGCGCCACTGCCAGCACAAAGGCCACGCCGACCGCAGCGAGATGTCCGTGCGCGGCGGCCTCGTCATCCTCATCGAGCCGGTTGGGATTCACCAGAGCGAGGGCACGCGGCAGCTCCGGGGCGCACTTATGGTGATCGACCACGATCACGTCGAGCCCGGCCTCGTGCGCCTCGGCCAGCGCGTCGAAGGCCATTGCCCCGCAATCGACCGTGACCACAAGAGTCGATCCCGCCCGGCCGAGCTCGACCAGCGCTGCCCCGCTCGGGCCATAGCCTTCGAGCAGGCGATCAGGGATATAGTGCCCTGCCTCCAGCCCCAGCTGGCGCAGCAAACGGATCAGCAAAGCCGAGCTGGTTGCTCCGTCGACGTCGTAGTCGCCGTAGATCGTCACCTGTTCCTGCGCGATCACCGCTTCGGCCATACGCTCGGCCGCGCGGTCCATGTCGCGGAAGATCGACGGGTCGGGCAGGAAGCCGCGCAGGCTAGGCTGGCGATGCCGGTCGAGGTCGTCGTGGGCCACGCCGCGCGACAGCAGCAACTGGGTGACGATGTCGTTGGTCAGCGCCTCGGCGGCAGAGCCCAGCGCCATATTGCCGCCCCGCCACAGCCAGCGCTTGCCGGACAGCGACCGATCGACCCCGAGAACAGAAGCGCGACTGTGCATTTGCGCTGCGCTAAGCCATGCGGGCGCGTTGCGAAAGACGATCAGCCCGCCCGTCTACAGATTTACCCCGGATACGGCTGGAAAGGTTTGTGAACATTTCGGTTGTATATGACGGACTGAGGACGTTTCGTCCTCCCGTGTAGGACTCGAGCTGACTGCATTTTGCGTCAGGAAGCGAGCGTGAAGAGAAGGAGATGAAGGCTATCGTCAGCGCCGAGAACAAGGCTTCTCGGGCAGACCGTTCTGCCGTCTCGCTGGTCTTTGCTCCCGGCGCGAGACCCGACGTGTCCGCAATCGGCGCTTTGGCGGCCAGAAACGGCAAGTTTTCGGTCAGCTTCGCCCCTGACGAAATTTCCAGCGGAGAAAACCATTGGGTCGAGTTGCTCGCCAATGGCCTCACCTTCGACGTCACCGGCCTCAAGCCCGGGCCGGCGCGCGGCCAGCCCGAACGTGCCCATCTGTTTGGCCTTCCCGAAGGGCCGGAATTCGCAGCCTGCGAAGCCATCACCATCACACCGGGGTCTCACCTTGCTGGTGGCAGGACGATGCTCCCCGTGCTGCGGAACCTCGCCTTGCTCGGGGCCCTGTTCGCCGAGCTGCCGCAGGTTTTCGCCGTCGCCTGGCATCCTGCCCGCGCCTGGAGCGAACCAGGTTACTTCCGCTCCGCCATATTACGTTGGATCGCGGGTGGACCGTTCCCTGGGCTTGGCCTCACGGCAATCGCACCGACGAGCGAAGGCGGCCTCAAGAGCGAGGGGCTGGAGATTTTTACCGGACAGGAGCTGGTACTTTCACCTGACCTTGTGCGCGATGGGGCAGAAGGCGCCAAGGTCGCGGTACGGCTGGTTAACTGGTTGGCCGAAAGCGGAATGCTTACCGAGAGCACCTCGATGATGGGCCACTCCGGTGAAACATTGCATCTCGTTCCTCAACAAAATCAGCAAATTGTTAAGGTGACTCAGTCTTCCTGACAATGTGGGAAGATGTCGCAAAATCAGCGCTGCCGTTGTGGCAGGCGCTCAGCTCATCGTGCCTGTTCGGGGGCGGCGGCACCTGCCGTTTCGTTCGGTCAACCGGCGCGACGCCCCCGGATACGTGCCGCAGATGCAGCGCCACCACCTGTTGCCGCGCCAGTTGCTTTGCGAGCCGTGCTTTGCCCGCCTGATCGATGCGCTCGGCCAAGACCGGCTCGGCTATGATGATTTTCGCCGCAATGGCCTGCTGCTGCCGGCCAGCGAGGATGCCGCCTTCAGCTCCGGCCTGCCGCTTCATCGCGGTCCGCACCGGGCCTATAACGAGCTGGTGTTGGAGCGGTTCGGCCAGATCGAGGAACGCTGGTCGCATCTTCGCAGGCGCGCGCCGGAAGTCGCACTCGACGAAGCCTTGATGCGCCTCGATCTGCTGCGCCACGCACTGCGCCGCAAGCTGCTCGATGGCGGGGCACGACCTTACCGGCTGAACAGGCACGACCCGCTGGGCAAAGGGTTCGACTTCACCGAACTCGACGCAATGGCCGACGCGCTCTGGGCGAACAGCAGCTGGACGCGGCACTGACGCACCGCATCCAGCATAGCTGCTTTACTCAGGGCTTGGCCGTACCCGGCCCGTGGTGCGCCGAATTCGCCGCCGACAGGATCGCCCGCACGCTGGCGGTCGCCACATCTTCGTCGATGCCGACGCCCCAGACAATACTGCCATCGGGCAGCGCGCATTCGAGATAGGCAGCCGCCCGCGCATCGCTGCCCTTGCCCATTGCGTGTTCGGAATAGTCGAGCACGTCCAGTTCAAGGCCATAGGCATCGCGAATCGTTGCCAGGACCGAGGAGACCAGCCCCTTGCCGCGCCCGGAAATCCGCTGCGGCTCGCCATCGACCTCGACCGTGCCGGTGAAGATGCGCGTGCCGTCGCCGGCACGGCTTTCCTCGTAATCGACAAGGCGGAAATGGCGCGGTTCGACCTTCACGTAATAGGCCTTGCGGAAGCAGGTCCAGATATCCTCTGCGTTCAGCTCGCGACCCATATCGTCGGCCATCTGCTGCACATGTTTGGAGAAATCGGCCTGAAGGCGCTTGGGCAGCTTCAGGCCCTGACCCTGTTCAAGCACCCAGGCAAAGCCACCTTTGCCGCTCTGCGAGTTGACACGGATCACCGCCTCGTAGCTGCGGCCGAGGTCGGCCGGATCGATCGGCAGATAGGGCACGCGCCAATATTCGTTGTTCTGCGTCGAGTGGGCCTCAAAGCCCTTCTTGATCGCGTCCTGGTGGCTGCCCGAGAAGGCGGTGAACACCAGCTCGCCGCCATAGGGATGGCGCGGGTGGACCGGGAGCTGGTTGCAGTATTCGACCGTCTCGATCACCTTGTCGATATCCGAAAAGTCGAGGCCCGGATCGACGCCCTGGGTGTACATGTTCATTGCCACGGTCACGAGGCAGCAGTTGCCGGTACGCTCGCCGTTGCCGAACAAACAGCCCTCGACGCGGTCGGCGCCTGCCATCATGCCCAGTTCCGCCGCCGCAACGCCGGTGCCGCGGTCGTTGTGGGTGTGGAGCGAGATCACCGCCGCTTCGCGACCCGGCAGATTGCGGCAGAAATACTCGATCTGGTCGGCATAGATATTGGGCGTCGCCGCCTCGACCGTGGCGGGCAGGTTGAGGATGATCGGCCAGTCCTTGGTCGGGCCGACCACGTTCATCACCGCCTCGCAAACCTCCAAGCTGAAATCGAGCTCGGCGGTAGAGAAGGTTTCGGGCGAATACTGGAAGTGCCACTTCGTATCGGGCTGCTTTGCCGCTTCATCGACCAGCAATTGCGCGCCCTTGACGGCGATGGCCTTGACCTCCTCGCGGCTCATGCGGAACACGATGTCGCGCCAGGCGGGGCTGACCGCGTTGTAGAGATGGACAATCGCCTCCCGCGCGCCCTGCAAGCTTTCGAAGCTGCGGCGGATCAGGTCTTCGCGGCTCTGCGTGAGGACCTGGATGACCACGTCCTCGGGGATGCGATCGGCCTTGATGAGGCCGGTGATGAAATCGAACTCGGTCGCCCCTGCGGCGGGAAAGCCGACCTCGATCTCTTTCACGCCCACTTCGCACAGAAGGTCGAAGAAGCGGTTCTTCTTCACCGCATCCATCGGGTCGATGATCGACTGGTTGCCATCGCGCAGGTCTGTGCTGAGCCAACGCGGCGGCGCGGTGATCGTGCGGCTCGGCCACTGGCGGTCGGCCAAGGGAACCTGCGGAAAGGGCTGGTACTTGCGGGAGGGGTCTTTGAGCATCGGCATGATGGAACTCGCCTTATCGCCTGACGCGCGCACGGCAAGACCGCGCGCTGCTGTTTCTTTACGAAGCTGGAAGGGCCCTTAGGCGAGTTCCTGCCGTGCGGGCAGGACAAATGGCGCGCCTAAGGGCGCGTAAGTCGAAGCAGCGAAAGAAGCTTGCGGGTGCTCATGGCGACGATATATGTGGGTCGCTCAGCCAAATGTCCAGCATTTCCCATGTCCCGGCCGCCCAAAAGCAAGAAGCGCGCGAGGCCTGGCCCCGCGCGCTCCTCCTGTTCGTATTGGAAGTAAGGTTTACTTCTCGAACGCGACCGAGATTTCAAGTTCGACCTCGTCGCTGATGCCGAAGGGGATGCCCCAGGCCATGTTCCAGTCCGACCGCTTGATGGTGGTCGTACCGTGGAAGCCGAGTGTTTTCTTCTGGCTCATCGCATTGGTGCCCATGCCCGCGAGCTCGGCCTGGATGGTCACCGGCTTGGTTACGCCGTTGAAGGTGAGGTCGCCCATGATGTGCGCGGTGGTATCGCCGGTCTTGTGGACGGTGGTCGACACGAAGCGCGCTGCCTCAGGCTCGGGCCCGAAGAAGTCGGGCGCGCCGCCGTCCTTGCCGGGGCGCAGCAGGTGATCCTTCAAGCCTTCGCTCGGCACGGTGACCGCAGCAATCGGAATGGTCACGTCAAGCGCGGCGGCCTCGACATTGGCCGGGTCGATCGACAGCGTGCCTTCAACGTCGCCGAAGATGCCGAAGTAATCGTTGAAGCCAAGGTGGCTGACTTCCCACACGACCAGCGAGTGCGCAGGGTCGGTGGCATAGTCGCCCGCTTCAACCGCCGTGAGGTCGATCGCGCCGGGGGCGGGGGCGTCTTGAGCGTTAAGCGTGCCGAGGGCGAGGGTGGCGAGGCCGGCGGCGGCCACGGTGGCGAAGATGGTCTTGCGCATTCGATATCTCCCGTTTCGAAAAGGCTGATCTAATTGATAGAGTCAAATTGAGGGTTGTCGAGGTTCAATGTGCAGGTAGGGCCGCACATTGTCCACTGCGAACATGCGAATAGGTCGCATTCGTGAATGAACAGGCTCCCCGCGTCAGTCGCGGCGGCGGTAGACGAGACGATAGCGATCTGCACCCGTTTGGAGGCGCAGGGCCAGCTCGTAATGCTCGGCGAGTTCGCGCTGGACAATGCTGCGGGTAACGCGGTTGCCACGGTTGTATGCGGGCAGGTCCGTGACAACCGCATCGGGCCGGGCTGCAAAGATGCGTTCTACTTCGCGGCGGCTGTCCACTCCGAGCGCATCGGCCTCGTTGGCCATATTGAGCGATCCGGGAAAGGCGAAAGGCGTTGGGAGACAGCTTCCCGAGAGCCGGTAAAGCGCGGGAAAGCCGTCATGCACATAGAGGCAATAGGGAGCTTCACCGATAGCCTCGACCATTGCCAAGGCTTCGGCCCGTCCGCCCTTGGACTCCTCATAATGATAGAGCAGGTACTGCCCGGCCACCGCGCCAAGAGCGAGCATGGCGGCAGAAAGCCTGCGCCAGCGCTCGAACGCAGGTGCCAAGACAACGAATAGCGGCGCGAATAGCGGGATGAAGTAGTGCGGGCTATACGCACCGACGATCAGGATAGCGACCAGCGCCACGGTCAGCCATTGCCACTCAAACAGCCGCTTGCGCAGGTTTTGGCGGCGCAGCGAGGCTAGCAGCAGCATAATGGGCAGCAGCATGATCGCCGCACTGCCGAGCAGATCTTCCACCATCACCGAAAGCTCATCGGGCACGCGCAGGAATTGCGAATGGAAGTTAGCGAACAGAAATGCGTCGAGCGCATCCAGACGCCAGTAGATAGTCAGGGCCACCAGTGTGGGCAGCAAGGCCAGCAAGGCCCATGCCGCCGCCCCAGAGAGCACTTGGGTGTTAGACCGACCCCGGCGCTGACCGAGCACGATCAGCCACAGGCCGAGGAACAAACCCTCAAGGCCAGCGGTGTACTTTAGCTGGATTGCCAGCCCGACCAGCACCATGGCGAGCGCGCCATCGCGTGCAAGGTGAGGGCTTTCCCGTTGCACAATAAATGCCGCGCCCGCCACCAGCGGGGTGTATAGCACCGAGGCCTGTGTGCCTTCGCCCTGAGCGAGGTTGAGCCATATGATATAGGCCAGCCCGCCCATAAGCGCGGCCAAACCATCGCTACCGGAGCGCAGGGCCATGCGGCGGATAAGCTCGGCGGTGGCAACAACCGCAATAAGACCGCCGATCTGGCTCGCCAGCAGACCATCGCCGCCGAACAGCCGTCCGATCCAGACGAAGGCCGCAAACAGGGAAAAAAGCCCGATGGGTTTGCGGTCCCAGATATCGACGTAGGGCAGCGCGCCATCCAGCATCCGCTCGCCCACCAGCAGGTAATACTGCTCGTCGAACTCGATCACCGGGTTGCCGAAGGTCTGCGCGCGCAGGATTGCGGCAGCAAGCAGAAGCCAAAGGACGGGAGGAAAGCGGCGCGGCAAGCTCATGCCCGGCTGGTCTCGCCATAAACTGCATCGAAGGCATCGAGATAGGCCTGCGCTGCCGCCGAGAGGCGGTGTCCACCGATGGCCTGCTCGATAGCGTCAGCGGTGGGGAAGGGCTGGCCCGCGCGCTGCCTCACGGCCTCGGCAAGCTGACTGGCATCGTGAGCGGCCACCAGCGTTCCGAGCGTAGCATCGCGCGCGACGAGACCTTCGAGCCAGGCGGTGCAAGGTGTGGCGACGAAGGGCATTCCGGCCACCAACGCCTCACCAATCACCGCCGGGACGCCTTCGTAGCGCGAGGTCATCAGCAGCATGTCGGCCTCGCGGAAGAACGGGGCAGGGTTGGCGACATGGCCTTGAAGGGTGACGTGCTCTGCCAGACCAAGCCGCGTGATCTCCTTGCGCACGCGTTGTTCCATGGCACCGCCGCCGATCACGGTCAGCTTGAAGGCCACCCCAAGATCGCGAAGGCGCGCAGCGGCGGCGAGCGCGAGCAGCGGGTTCTTCTGCGGTTCGAGCCGTCCGACAAACAGCAGCGACAGCGGCGAGCGCGGCTGGCCCGAGCGGGCCATCACCGGCACATCGTCGTCCAGAAAAGGGTCGGGAATGGCTAGGGTGCGGTTGGCGGGAACGAGCTGCGACAGCTCACCTCGCAGACCGGGCGACATGGCGACCAGTCTGTCCACTCCGCCAGACCACCAGCCCGCCAGTGCGCGGGCCATCAGTCCTGTTCCCAGTGTGGCGGGGACCAGCGGATTGCTGACCTTGCCGACAATCGGGACCGTGGGCATCGCCTGCTTGAGCGCTTTCGCCACGGCGAAATGGAAGTTTCCGATCAGGAACACGGCATCGGGCGCAAGCGCCTTGGCCGGACCGGCCATTGCCGCCCCCAAGTGCAGACGCGAAAAAGTGCTGCGCGGCACCGGCTCGTCCAGCACTTCGATTGCGACACCCGGCGGCACCTGCGGCCGCATCGGTCCATCGCTCGCGCCCGCCAGAACGGTGACGCGGCGCCCTCGGCGGACCCATTCGCCCGCCAGACGAAAGGCGATCCGCTCGGTCCCGCCAAGCGAGAAATCGTGAATCGGGATCAGGATGTGCCGTGCGCTTGCCTCGCCCATATCCCGCTCGAACACGAAAAAGCGCGCCATGGGAAGGCCATGGCGCGCTTTTTGTACTTCCGTACTGGCCGAAGAGCCTCAGTTCTTTTCCTGGTCGACCAGCTTGTTCTTGCCGATCCACGGCATCATCGCGCGCAGCTTCGCGCCGGTCTGCTCGATCGGGTGCGCCTCGGCAGCCTTGCGGCTTGCCTTCAGCTCGGGCTGGCCGGCACGGTTGTCGAGCACGAAGTTCTTCACGAAACGGCCAGACTGAATGTCGGCCAGAACGCGCTTCATCTCGGCCTTGGTCTCATCGGTGATGATGCGCGGGCCGGTCACGATGTCGCCATATTCGGCGGTGTTCGAGATCGAGTAGCGCATGTTGGCGATGCCGCCTTCATAGAGCAGGTCAACGATCAGCTTGGTCTCGTGCAGACACTCGAAATAGGCCATCTCGGGAGCGTAGCCCGCTTCGGTCAGCGTCTCGAACCCGGCCTGGATCAGGTGGGTGATGCCGCCGCACAGAACGGCCTGCTCGCCGAACAGGTCGGTTTCGCATTCTTCCTTGAAGTTCGTTTCGATGATGCCCGAACGGCCACCGCCAACGCCCGAGGCATAGGCCAGCGCTACGTCATGGGCATTGCCCGAAGCATCCTGATGAACGGCGATCAGGCACGGCACGCCGCCGCCCTTCTGATATTCGCCGCGCACGGTGTGGCCGGGGCCCTTGGGCGCGATCATGATCACGTCGATGTCGGTCGGCGCTTCAATCAGGCCGAAGTGAATGTTCAGGCCGTGCGCGAAGGCAAGCGCGGCGCCTGGCTTCATGTTGCCCTTGAGGTCGTTCTCCCAGATCGCAGCCTGATGTTCGTCGGGCGCGAGGATCATGAGGATGTCGGCCCAGTCGGCGGCTTCGCTGTTCGACAGCACCTTGAACCCGGCGCCTTCGGCCTTCTTGGCCGAGCCCGAGCCGGGACGCAGCGCGATGGCGACGTTCTTGCAGCCCGAATCGCGCAGGTTCTGCGCATGGGCATGGCCCTGCGAACCATAGCCAAGGATGGCGATGTTCTTGTCAGCGATCAGGTTGAGATCGCAATCGGCGTCGTAATAGACTTTCATCTCGTCTTTCCTGCTATTCTATGAAGTCGCTCCGCATAGGATGAGGGGAGCGGCGACTCGGAAACAGCCCCTAGCTGCATTGCCCCCCGTTCGGGAACGGGAAATATAGTTTCATTGTAACGACCGGAGATCTGGCGTTCAGACGCCTTCGCTTCCGCGCATCATGCCGACCACACCGGTGCGGCCAACCTCGACCAGCCCCAGCTCGCGCATAAGCGAGACGAAGGTATCGATCTTCTCGGGCGGACCGGTGATCTCGAACACGAAGCTTGTCGTGGTTGTGTCGACGGGCCGGGCGCGAAAAATGTCGGCAAGGCGCAGGGCCTCGACACGCTTTTCGCCCGTGCCCTTCACCTTCACCAGCGCCAGCTCGCGCTCCACATGCGGTCCGGCTTGCGTGAGGTCGACGACCTTGTGCACCGGCACGAGCCGTTCAAGCTGCGCCTCGATCTGGTCGATCACTTGCGGCGGGCCGTTGGTGACGATCGTGATGCGGCTGATGGCGTGGTCGTTCGAAATGTCGGCCACGGTCAGGCTGTCGATGTTATAGCCGCGCGCGGTGAACAGGCCGGCGATCTTGGCGAGGATACCCGCCTCGTTGTCGACCGTGATGGCGAGCACGTGACGCTCGGATTGGCGATGATGAATTTTCATTTCGGCGCGTCCTTTAGACCAGAGCCTTGGCTTCGTCGTCCATGGTGCCACCCACCATGTCGCCATAGAGCAGCATTTCGGTGTGCGCCGCGCCGCTCGGTATCATCGGGAAGCAGTTGGCGCTCTTTGACACGAGGCAGTCAACCATTACCGGGCCGTCATGCTCCAGCATCGCCTTGATGCCGGCGTCGAGTTCGCTTTCGTCATGAATGCGGATGCCCTTCCAGCCATAGGCCTCCGCCAACGCGACAAAATCGGGCAGGCTGTCGGAATAGCTGTTCGAATAGCGGCTCTCGTAGGTCAGCTCCTGCCACTGGCGGACCATGCCCATATATTCATTGTTGAGGATGAACACCTTGATCGGCAGGCGGAACTGGCTCGCCGTGCCCATCTCCTGAATGTTCATCTGGATCGAGGCTTCGCCCGCGATGTCGATCACGAGGCTATCGGGATTGCCGAGCTGCGCGCCAATAGCGGCAGGCATGCCATACCCCATCGTCCCAAGGCCGCCCGAGGTGAGCCACTTGTTCGGCCCCTGGAAGCCGAAATATTGCGCGGCCCACATCTGATGCTGGCCGACCTCGGTGGTGATGATCGGGTCCACGTCCCTGGTCAGGGCATAGAGCCGCTCAACCGCGAGCTGCGGCATGATCGCCTCGGCATTGGCCGGGTAGGAGAGGCTTTCACGCGCCTTCCACCCGGTGATGCGCGCCTTCCACTCGGCGAGGTCTGCACCCTTGCGGCTGCCCCAGGCGGCGATCAGCTGCTCGAGCACATGGGCACAGTCGCCCACAATCCCGAGATCGACCGGCACGATCTTGTTGATGGAGGCGCGATCGATGTCGATGTGGATCTTTTTCGAGTCCGGCGAGAAGGCATCGAGACGCCCGGTCACACGGTCGTCGAAGCGCGCGCCGAGATTGATCATCACGTCGCACTGGTTCATCGCCATATTGGCTTCATAGGTGCCGTGCATGCCCAGCATCCCGAGCCAGTCGGCGTGGTCGGCGGGGAAGGCGCCGAGCCCCATCAGCGTGGACGTGACCGGTGCGCCGGTCAGCGCCTGCAACTGGCGCAGCAGTTCGCTCGCGCGCGGGCCCGAGTTGATCACGCCGCCGCCAGTGTAGAACACGGGCTTTTCGGCATTGGCGATCATCTCGATGGCTTCGGCGATTTCGTCCGCCGGGGCGACCAGCTGCGGATTATAACGCTTCGGGCGCTGCGGGGCAGTGTCTTCAAGCCGTGCGGTTGCGATCTGGACGTTCTTGGGAATATCGATCACCACCGGGCCGGGGCGGCCGGTGGTGGCGATCTCGAAAGCTTCGTCAACCGCCGCGGCGAGCTGCTCGGGATCCTTCACCAGATAGTTGTGCTTGGTGCAGTGGCGCGTCAGGCCAATAGTGTCCGCCTCCTGGAAGGCATCGGTGCCGATCAGGTTCGTCGGAACCTGCCCGGTGATGACGACCAGCGGGATGGAATCGAGAAACGCATCGGCAATGCCCGTGATCGCGTTGGTCGCGCCGGGGCCCGAGGTGACGAGCACAACACCGGGCTTACCGGTGCTGCGGGCATAGCCTTCGGCAGCATGAGCCGCACCCGCTTCGTGGCGGACCAGAATGTGGCGGATGCGCTCGTCGGCGAACAGCTCGTCGTAGATCGGCAATACGGCGCCGCCGGGATAGCCGAACACATATTCGACCCCGTGCCGCACCAATGTCTCGATCAATATCGCAGCGCCACTGCGTTCGTCTGCCACGTGAAATTCCTTTCTCGCTTCGTGAAATGATTGGCCCGGCATGATCGCTCATGCCGGGCCGTTCCTCTCCGAATTCCTGCAGCGGCTCTATGAGACAGGATATGTCATGTCAACCCTTATCTTGGTAATAAACTTTCAAAATGGATCGGCAAATCGACATTTTCCGGCGAGAGGCGCGTCCATTCTTCCGGTAGCTGGTTGCGCAGCCAGGTATACTGCCGCTTCGCATATTGGCGCGTGGCGCGCTGGCCGTTGATGATCGCATCGCTCATCGAAGCGCGACCGCGCAGAACCTCGCCCAGTTCGGGAACGCCGATGGCGCGCATGACGGGCAGGTCTGCATCGAGCCCGCGGGCATGGAGCGCCTCGACTTCCTCAAGCGCGCCAGCATCGACCATGGCGATAAAGCGCCGGTCGCATCGCTCGAACAGCGTCTCGCGTTCGGGCAGCAGGACAAGCGGCGCTAGCGCGACCCGGTCGGCGATTCCGCCCTCGAGTTGCTGCTGCCATTCGAGCATCGATCGACCGGTCGACCGCACCACCTCCAGCGCGCGGGCGACCCGTTGGCTGTCACCGGCGTTGAGTTCGGCGGCGCGGGCGGGGTCTTCGGCCTGCAAGGCTGCATAGGCTTCGGCGACGGGCAGGGCCCGCACAGCTTCGCGCACGGTGGGATCGATGGCAGGGATCGGGGCAATGCCCTCAAGCAGGGTGCGGATATAGAGCCCGGTCCCGCCGACGAGGATCGGAACCGCGCCCGCATCGTGTGCAGCAAACACTTCGCGTTTGGCCGCCTCGGCCCAGTCCGCTGCCGAACAGGCCTGCGCGCCGTCCCAGGCACCGAACAGGAGGTGCGGCACGCCATGCATCTCGGCCTCTGTGGGGCGGGCGCTGATAATGGAAAGATCGGCATAGACTTGCGCGCTGTCGGCGTTGATCACCCGCGCTTCGCGGCCACGCTTCTGCAAGGCAAGGGCGAGCCGCACGGCGAGATCGCTCTTGCCGCTGGCGGTTGGCCCTGCAATGAGCGCCAGCGCGTTTTCTGGCGCCCTTTCCGATGGAGTTTTCTTAGTGCTCATTGCCCGCCTGATAGCAGACCCCGCGAAGCTGCAAACCGGCCTCGACGCCGCGCTTGCCGAATTGAAAGCGAAGGACTTGCCTGCCGCCAGCGCCGCGCTGCTAGATGCCAATTCGCGGGTGTTGCAGATCGAGTGCCCCGGCGATGACATGAGCACCCTGCGCACGGTGATCGACGGCCATTTCGGCCCTACCGACGGCCTGATCGCGCGTGACGAGATCGCGGTTCCGCACCTGTTCGTGTCCGACATGGACTCGACCATGATCGGGCAGGAATGCATTGATGAACTGGCCGATTTCGCGGGCCTCAAGGAAAAGATCGCCGACATCACCGAGCGCGCGATGCAGGGCGAACTGGATTTTCGCAGCGCCCTGACGGAGCGGGTCGGTCTGCTCGCGGGGCTCGACGAAGACGCGATCCAGCAGTGCCTCGATGAGCGCATTCGCCCCAACGACGGCGCGCGGGTGTTGGTCGAAACGCTGAAATCACGCGGCTGCCGCACGGCGCTGGTCACCGGCGGCTTTCACCACTTCGCCGATGTGGTCGCGAAAGAGATCGGGTTCGAGCGCGTGGTCGGCAACCGGCTCGAAGTGGCAGACGGCAAGCTGACCGGCGGGCTGGTCGGCGATATTTGCGACAGCTCGACCAAGCAGGCTGTGCTCGAAGAAGAGCTGGCCAAGCTGGGCGAGGGCGCGATCAGCATGGCAGCGGGCGACGGCGCGAACGATATTCCGATGCTCGAAGCCAGCAGCTATGGGATCGCCTATCGCGCCAAGCCCAAGGCACGCGCCGCTGCCAACGGCTGGGTGGAACAGGGCGACCTCACCGCCTTGCTCGAACTGCTGGAAATTCCGCGCGAGGAGTGGGTGGGCGGCTAGGTCAGATTCCGGCTTCTCCGGTCATAACATCCCACTCATCCCAAGCGATCTCGCGCCCCGGATAGGCAACCTTCGCAAAGGGCCATTCTCGCGCCACCCATTCGCGCGTCCAGCGATAGAGCACGGCGTCGAACCCCGCATCGTATTGCGCCTTGGTGACCCACAGCGAGACCACCGCATCATAGCCCGAAACGGGGCTGGGGCGGACATATACGCTGCCCAGTTCGTGCTGGCCGTCCCGCGTCAGCACGCCATAGGCAAAGCTCTCGCGGGCAGCGAAGCGGGCGGCTTCGGTCTCCATGTCGACCATTGAATCGGCCAGGGTGAGGTCGGCGTGGGGCCAGCCCGTGCTGCGCGTAAAGGTCTGCTGGAGGTGTTCGATCGAGGACATGTAGGCGGCGTAGTCTTGCTCCACCACGTCGGGTCCGAGCGGCACCAGCTTGAAGCCCTGCGCCTCGACCAAGGTGGGCGGATCGAAATCGGCGGGGATGAAGGCAGGGGCAGGGGAGGCAGCGATCTCCGCATCTGCGGGCTCGCTGGCAATGCAGCCCGCCGAAAGGCACAGGCCGAGCGCCGCAATCGATAGACTCAGCGCATTCCCCATTCGCGTATTCCGCATAGACCGCCCCGGTTGATATTAACTATTTATCGTCAGGTAATATCAACCGGCAGTCAAGCAGCAAGTTGCAACCCGCGCCTCGGGCTCAGGCCGTGGGCATGGTCCCCGGCCGCACGTACTGGAACATGTGGGCGACATAGTCGGCCTTGCCGAGGTCCACACCAGCGGCGCGCAGGATCGCATAGGCGATCATGATGTGAAAATAGAACTGCCCCAGTGCCCAGTCGCGCGCATACTGTTCGGCGGTGAGGTCGAACACGATGCCCATCGGCAGGGCATGTTCGAGGGAACGGTCCTCGTCGTCTGCCGGTACGTCCTCGGCCAGCTTGCGCACCTCCGCTATCACCTGTTCGATCCGCGTGCGAGCCTCGGCGATGGTGCCGGGGTGTTCGCTTGCAGCGCGTCCTTCGTTAAGCAGTTCATTGACCAGCGGCGGGAAGGCCTCGCCGCGCAGACGGCACATGCCTTCCAGCGCCTGCACGCAGGAGAAGCGGACCTGCGTCGCCAGCGGGAACATGTCGTCGGCAAGCCGCTTCGACAGCAGGGCGTCTGCCTCGGGCAGTTGCTCCGCCGCTTTGCCCAGCCAAGCCGACAAGGCGCCCAGCATCTGGATGTACGTCGGAGCAAGAATAGCTTCGAGCTTCATGGCGCTCAGGCCTCCATCCAGTCCTTGAAGAAGGCCTTGTGCGCCTTGCGCAGCTCGTCCAACTCAACCCCGAACAGCGACGAACCACCCACGGTGCCGATCCGCCGCAGGCCAACGGAAGCAGTCTCGTCGTCGCGGGTGCCCTTGGCGATCTGCGCCTGGAACGCCTCGTTGTCGGGCACGGTGATGATGTACCGCCCTTGATCCTCGCCGAACCACCAGCGGGCCGGGTCGTAGTCGGGATGGTTGACCGTTTCCGCGCCAAGCCCGCTCTGCATCGCCATTTCGGCGAGCGCCACGGCCATTCCGCCGTCGGAAACATCGTGAACCGCGTTGACCAGGCCTGCTTCGATCAGCTCGCGGATGAACTCACCCGAGTTCTTCTCCAGCGTCAGGTCGACATGCGGTGCGCGGCCTTCCTCACGGCCATGAATGATTCGCAGCCACAGCGACTGACCGACAAGGCTGCGCTCCGGGTTAGGCGTCGCCCACGGCTCGGCGCCCATAACGTAGATCGCATCGCCTTCCTGCTTGAACGGCGCGGTCATCATCATGGCATAGTCGTCGATCAGGCCGACGCCGCCGATGGCAGGCGTGGGCAGGATCGCCGAGCCGCCGCCGGTTGCCTTGCTCTCGTTATAGAGCGAGACGTTGCCGCTCACGATCGGGAAATCGAGCACGCGGCAGGCTTCGCCCATGCCATCAAGTGCATGGACCAGCTGCGCCATGATCTCGGGCCGCTGCGGGTTGGCGAAGTTGAGGCAGTTGGTCACCGCCAGCGGACGCGCACCCACCGCGCAAAGGTTACGGTAGGCCTCGGCGATGGCCTGCTTGCCACCTTCGTAAGGGTCGGCGTAGACATAGCGCGGCGTGCAGTCGGTGCTGATCGCCAGCGCCTTCTTGGTGCCATGGACGCGCACAACACCGGCATCGCCGCCGGTCTGCAAGGTGTCCGCTCCGACCTGGCTGTCATACTGCTCGGAAATCCAGCTCCGGCTGGCAAGATCGGGGCTGGCAATCAGCTTGAGCAGGTCGCCGCCGATGTCGGTGCCACCGGGGATATTCTCCAGCGGCTTGGTTCCGGCCCATGCGCGGTATTCTTCGCGGGTGAGATAGGGCCGGTCGTACAGCGGGGCGTCAGCCGCGAGCGGGCCGAGCGGAATGTCGCAGACCACTTCGCCGTCGAATTCGAGCACCATGTGCTGAGTGTCGGTCACTTCGCCGATCACGGCAAAGTCCAGCTCCCACTTCCGGAAGATTTCCTCGGCCATCGCTTCCTTGCCGGGCTTCAGAACCATGAGCATCCGCTCCTGGCTTTCGCTCAGCATCATTTCGTAGGGCGTCATTCCCTCTTCGCGGCAGGGGACCATGTTCATGTCGAGCCGGATGCCGGCCTTGCCATTGGTGGCCATTTCCACTGAGGACGAGGTGAGGCCTGCCGCACCCATGTCCTGAATGGCAACGATGGCGTCGGTCGCCATCAGTTCGAGACAGGCCTCGATCAGCAGCTTTTCGGTGAACGGATCGCCCACCTGCACGGTCGGGCGTTTGGCCTCGGCGTCTTCGCCGAAATCGGCGCTGGCCATGGTCGCGCCGTGGATCCCGTCACGCCCGGTTTTCGAGCCGACATAGACGATCGGATTACCTAGACCGGTGGCCGCCGAATAGAAGATCTTGTCCGCATCGGCGACGC
Source organism: Erythrobacter sp. (assembly GCA_027311945.1). GTDB lineage: Bacteria > Pseudomonadota > Alphaproteobacteria > Sphingomonadales > Sphingomonadaceae > Alteraurantiacibacter. Next base: position 73,647 of record DAICXZ010000009.1, on the reverse strand, counting down.
CGACGGTCATCGCGTTGACGAGGATGTTGCCATCGTAGGCCGGGTGAAAGTTCGTCTCGCCCGCCACGGTCGGTACGCCGACGCAGTTGCCATAGCCGCCGATGCCCGCAACCACGCCTTGCACCAGGTGCTTCATCTTCGGATGCTCGGGCCGCCCGAAGCGCAGTGCATTGGCGTTCGCCACCGGGCGCGCGCCCATCGTGAACACGTCGCGCAGGATGCCGCCAACGCCCGTCGCCGCGCCCTGATAGGGCTCGATGTACGATGGGTGGTTGTGGCTCTCCATCTTGAAGATCGCTGCCTGACCATCGCCAATGTCGATCACGCCGGCATTCTCGCCGGGGCCGCAGATCACCCACGGCGCCTCGGTCGGCAGCTTCTTCAGATGCAGCCGCGATGACTTGTAGCTGCAATGTTCTGACCACATGACCGAGAAGATGCCGAGCTCGACCATGTTCGGCTCGCGTCCAAGCGCATTCAGCACGCGCTCGTATTCCTCGGGGCTGAGGCCGTGTGCCTCGACGACTTCAGGGGTAATTTCGCTCATGTTCAGCGCCTCTAACGCTGGCTGCGGTGGAGCGCCAGTCCTCGCGCGCTTGACCCTGCCACTCATCCCCGTCAAACGTGACCGTCATGGAGGAAAACCCTGCACAAATCGCCGATCTGAGCTTCGAAGACGCGTTGCGCTCGCTCGAAGACGTGGTGCGCAAGCTCGAAGGCGGCGAAGTTCCGCTCGACGAATCACTAGCGCTGTACGAGTGCGGCGAGGCGCTGCGTCGCCATTGTCAGAAGCGGCTCGACGCGGCGCAGGAGCGGATCGAGAAGATCGTCGCCGCCGCCGACGGCACGCCGACCGGCACCGCGCCGTTCGACGCTGGCTGAGGGAGAACAGGGGGATGGGGCTTATCCTGGCTGATGATCTGCTCGGGCGCGGGCTGGCGCAGATCCAGCGCGAGGTCGACAGCGCGTTCGACGCTATTCTTCCGGTGCCTGAAGATTCGCGTGCACGGTTGGTCGAGGCAATGCGTTATGCCGTGATCGGCGGAGGCAAGCGGGTGCGCCCGTTGCTGGTGGTCACCGTGGCCGAAATGTATGGCGCAAGCCGCAGTGCCGCGATCCGCGCCGCTTGTGCACTCGAAGCGATCCACGTTTATTCGCTGATCCACGATGATCTGCCCTGCATGGACGACGACGACCTGCGCCACGGCAAGCCGACCGTCCACAAGGCCTTCGACGAGGCGACTGCCGTGCTGGCGGGCGATTCGCTGCACGCGCTGGCCTTTGAACTGCTGGCCGACGAACGGGTGAGTTGCGATCCCTTCATCCGCGCCGAACTGGTGCGCGCCTTGGCCACGGCCAGCGGGCACAAGGGCATGGCGGGCGGCCAGATGATGGACCTGGCCGCCGAAAGCGAAGATTTCGACCTCCACACCGTCACCCGGCTCCAGCAGTTGAAAACCGGCGCGCTGCTGATGGCGGCGGTGGAGATGGGCGCGATTCTCGGCAAGCTGCCTGACGAGGGCCGGGGGCACCTGCGCAACTACGCACGCGACATCGGCCTCGCCTTCCAGATTGCGGACGACCTGCTCGACCACGAGGGCGACGAGGAACTGGCCGGCAAGGCGCTGAGGAAAGACGAAGGGCAGGGCAAGGCCACCTTCGTTTCGCTGATGGGGGCCAAGGCTGCCCGCGCACAGGCCCATGCGCTGAGCGAACAGGCCATCGGCCACCTCGCGCAGCATGGCAAGGAAGCGGACCTGCTGCGCGCTCTCGCCAGGTTCGTGGTTGAGCGCGACAGATGAGCGCCCTCCGCATCGGCCTCTACCCCGGTACCTTCGACCCGGTGACGCTCGGACATTCCGACATCATCCGGCGCGGCGCCAAGCTGGTCGACAAGCTGATTATCGGCGTCACCACCAATCCTTCGAAAAACCCCATGTTCACGCCGGAGGAACGGATGGACATGGTTCTCGCAGAAGTCGCAAGGCTGGGGCTCGAGAACGTAGAGGTGGTCGGCTTCGATGCGCTGCTGATGAAGTTTGCCGAAGCGCAGGGGGCCAGCGTGATCATACGCGGCCTGCGCGCCGTGGCCGACTTCGAGTACGAATATCAGATGGCGGGCATGAACCAGCAATTGAACGCCAGCATCGAGACCGTTTTCCTGATGGCCGACATCTCGTTGCAGCCGATCGCCTCCAAGCTGGTGAAGGAAATCGCGCTCTACGGCGGCGATATTGCACCTTTTGTCGCGCCGCATGTGCGCGAGCTGGTCGCCGTACGGGTGGCCGAACTGGGCCTGCGCGGCGATCTTTGACCACAACCGCAGACGCAATGTTCATTGAACTGTCAGCGTCGTTTGACTAGGCCCGCCGCTCATCTGCCATGCGCATAACCGGACGAACTTCATGATCCGCACTCTGATTGGCGCCGCCATCGCCGCCACGCTCTCGCTTACCGCCGCGCCTTCGCTGGCGCAGGATACCTCGCTGTCACCCGCGCTGGAGACGGCCGAGGCGGCGAATGCTCGGGCGGAGCAAATGCCGATCAAGGTCAACTTCGACCTCACCGAGGATCGCGACAATATCCTCCTGCTTGATCTTTCCACCGGCGAACGCGTGGCGATCCGGCTGATGCCAGAGTGGGCACCCAACCACGTCGAACGGATCAAGGAACTGACCCGCGCGGGCTTCTATGACGGCGTGATATTCCACCGCGTGATCGACGGCTTCATGGCCCAGACCGGCGACCCGACCGGCACCGGACGCGGCGGCTCCGAGCTTCCCGACCTTGAGGCCGAGTTCAACATGCTGCCCCACGTGCGTGGCACAGTCTCTATGGCGCGCTCTGCCACCGAGGACAGCGCCAACAGCCAGTTCTTCATCGTGTTCTACCCGCGCTTTGCGCTCGACCGGACCTACACCAACTTCGGCCGCGTCATTTCGAACATGGCCGCTGCTGACGCGATTGCGCGGGGCGAACCACCAGCCAACCCGACGCGCATCCTCCAGGCAAGCATCGCTTCGGATAACAAGCCGCAAGCCATGTCCACTCCCGCAGCCCCGGCGCAGCAGCAGGAAATCACGCTCGACATGCTCAACAATTCGCAGAGCGAATGATCGACCTTTGCTGAAGGGGGCGCGCCGTGCGCGTTGACCTGTTCGATTTCGACCTCCCGCCCGAGCGCATCGCGCTTCGCCCAGCGCGCCCGCGCGACGCTGCGCGGATGCTGGTGATGAAAGCGGGCGAGCCGCTCGTGGATGCGGGCGTGCGCGATCTCCCCGGCCTGCTCGCACCGGGCGACGTGCTGGTATTCAACGATACCCGCGTGATCCCCGCCCAGCTCGAAGGCAGGCGCGGCGAGGCGCGCATCGGCGCGACGCTGCACAAGCGGCTCGACCTGCGGCGTTGGCAGGCCTTTATTCGCAATGCCAAGCGCCTGCGCGAGGGCGATGTGATCGACTTCGCCGCAGATGTCTTCGCCGCGGCGGAGGTGCGCCACGCCGATGGCTCGTTCACCTTGGCTTTCGCGGGCGAAGAGCCGGTTGAAGTGCTGCTCGAACGCGCAGGCACCATGCCGCTGCCGCCCTATATCGCGCAGAAGCGCGGCACCGACGAGGCCGACCGCTCGGACTATCAGACAATGTTCGCGCGCGAGGACGGCGCGGTCGCCGCACCCACCGCATCGCTGCACTTTACTGATGACCTTGTGACCGCCATCGACGAGGCGGGCATAACGCGCGAGACGCTCACGCTGCATGTGGGGGCGGGCACCTTCCTCCCGGTGAAAGCCGAAGACACCGCCGAGCACGCAATGCACTCCGAATGGGGCCGCATCGATGCCGCGACCGCCGAGCGGCTGAACGCCGCGCGGGCTGAGGGCGGCAGGCTGATAGCGGTCGGTACCACCAGCCTGCGTCTGCTTGAAAGCGCTGCAGGCGAGGATGGGCAAATCCGTGAATTCGCGGGCGATACCGACATCTTCATCACGCCAGGCTACCGCTTCCGCGCGGTCGACGGGCTGATGACCAATTTCCACCTGCCCAAATCCACACTGTTCATGCTGGTCAGCGCGCTGATGGGCCGCGAGACGATGCAGGCGGCCTATGCCCACGCCATCGCCGCCGAATACCGCTTCTACTCCTACGGCGATTCATCGCTGCTGCTCCCCGGACGCGGCGCTACCCGCGTGATCGAAGAATAAAATACCATTCGATACAGAACCGCTTGCAAAACCGTTCGCAAGCGCCACATTGCCGCGCATGGGCGGACCAATTCTCGACATTCGCGGGCTCGAAAAGACCTACAAGGGCGGCACCAAGGCGCTGGCCGGGGTCGACCTCACTATCAACAAGGGCGAAATCTTCGCCTTGCTCGGACCGAACGGCGCGGGCAAGACCACGCTGATCGGCGCGATCTGCGGGCTGGTGAACCCCACCGCCGGCTCGATCCACGCCTTCGGGCAGAACACCGCGAAAAGTTGGCGCGAGGCGCGCCGCAAGATCGGTCTGGTCCCGCAGGAACTTAGCTTCGACATGTTCGACAAGGTGATCCGCCAGGTACGCTATTCACGCGGCATGTTCGGCTGTCCGCCCGACGAGGCGCGCATCGAGGAGGTGCTGCGCTCGCTCAGCCTGTGGGACAAGCGCGATGCCGCCATCCGCGAACTTTCGGGCGGGATGAAGCGCCGCGTGATGATCGCCAAGGCGCTCGCCCACGATCCCGAACTGCTGTTCCTCGACGAGCCGACCGCCGGCGTCGATGTCGAGCTGCGCCGCGACATGTGGCGCCAGATCGATGCTCTGCGCGCGGCGGGCGTTACCATCATCCTAACCACGCACTACATCGAAGAGGCCGAGGAAATGGCCGACCGGGTGGGCGTGATCAACAAGGGCCGCATCCTGCTGGTCGACGACAAGGACGCGATCATGGCCAAGCTCGGCCGGACCGAGGCGCACTTCACGCTGGCAACGCCGCTGGCGGAGATTCCGGCGGCCTTCGCGCACTATCCGCTCACGCTTGAGGAAGGCGGCATGCGCCTCGTCTATCGCGGCGGCGACGGCACCGGCAAAGGCAAGCGCGAGGTGGCCGAACTGGCGCAGACGCTGGCCGGGGCCGGGGTCGCTTACACCGGCCTCGAAACGCGTGAGAGCACGCTGGAAGACATCTTCGTCGACCTTGTCGAACAGGGCGCGCAGGAGCAGGCGGCATGATGAACTGGAGAGGCGCAACCGCCATCCTGAAGAACGAGTTGGCGCGCTTTTTCCGCACTGCCTTCGGCTCGATCCTTTCGCCGGTGCTGACTACCTCGCTCTATATCGTGGTGTTCGGCGCGGCCATTGGCGGGCAGATGGACCCCAGCCAGTTCGGCGGGGCCAGCTATGGCGCGTTCATCGTGCCGGGGCTGATCATGCTGACACTGCTGTCGGAAAGTACCAGCAACGCGAGCTTTGGCATCTACATGCCCAAGTTTACAGGCGCGATATACGAGCTGCTTTCAGCCCCAGTGGGCGTGGCCGAGACAATCTTCGGCTTCGTCGGCGCGGCGGCGCTCAAGTCGCTGATTATCTCCGCGATTATCCTCATCACCGCGCGCGTTTTCGTCGACTATGAGATCGCCCATCCGGTTCTGGCGGTGGGCTATGTGGTGATGGTGGCCGCATCATTCGCGCTGTTCGGCTTTATCATCGGACTGTGGGCGGATGGGTTCGAAAAACTCCAGATCGTGCCGCTACTGATCCTGATGCCGCTGACCTTCCTCGGCGGCACTTTCTATTCGGTCCAGATGCTGGCCGAGCCGTGGCGCACGGTCGCGCAGTTCAATCCGATCTTCTACCTCATCAACGGCCTGCGTTGGACCTTCACCGGTAGCTCCGACGTTCCGATTGGCGTCGCTTTCGGCTTCACACTGGCATTCCTCGTGCTGTGCGTGGCAGTCATCGCATGGATATTCCGTACAGGCTGGCGCTTGCGCGAATGATTGGCTAGCGAACAGGTCATGACCCTTGTTCGCCTGATCGCCCCAGCCATCGCGCTTGCATCCGCCGCCGCCGAAAGCCCGGCTTTCGCCGAGCTGCCCGCCCCTGTCCGCGCCATGGTCGATGCGGCCATCGAAACCGGCGATCCTGACAAGATCGCAGCGGTTATCGAAATCGCCAGGTCCACCAATCCGGATGCTGCGGAAGAGCTTAACGCACTGCACGAGGCATTCAAGAACAGCCGCGCTGAAGCGGAGCGCCTCGCCGCTGCCGAGGAAGAGCGGCGAATCCGCGAAGCGGGCCTGCTGACGAACTGGAGCGGGGAGGGCCAGATTGGCGCGTTCCAGTCCTCGGGCAACACCGAGAGCATCGGCCTGACAGCAGCGCTGGCGCTCACCCGGAAGGGGATCGACTGGACTCACAAGATGAAGCTGTCGGCCGATTACCAGCGCACCGACGGCGAAACCTCGCGCAAGCAGTGGCTCGCCAGCTACGAGCCGCGCTATCAGTTGTCCCCGCGCGGTTTCACCTACGGCCTCGCCCAGTTCGAGAGCAACCGCTTCCAGGGCTTTAATGGGCGCTATGCCCTGTCGGGCGGTTTGGGCTGGAAGGTCCTCGATGACAGCGACATAGGTCTCTCGATCAAGGTCGGCCCGGCCTATCGCCGCACTGAATTCGTCGACGGCACCACGGACAACAACCTTGCCGCGTTGTTCGGTCTAGATTTCGATTGGCAACTTGCCGACAAGATCAAGCTCACGAACGATACCAGCGCGACCACCGAGGGCGGAGGCCAGGCGCTCGTCTTCGTCGATTCTGAAAATATCAGCCTGACGGCGCTCACCGGGATTGAGGCCAAGCTCAATTCTTCGCTGTCAACGCGGCTCTCCTATTCGGTCGACTACAACAGCAATCCACCCGATGGCTCGGTGAAGACCGATACGCTCGCGCGCTTCACGCTGGTTTACGGATTCTAGAGGCCTACGGATTTCAGGTTCTGACTTGCCTCCAGCCCCTGCCAAGGTAACGAGCCGGGGATGACAGCACCGCGTTTCCAGTTCTCGATCCACGCCGCCGACGGCAAGGCCCGCACCGGCACCATTGCCATGCGTCGCGGCGAAATTCGCACGCCCGCATTCATGCCGGTTGGCACTGCCGCCACCGTGAAGGCGATGAAGCCCGAGACGGTGCGTGCGATCGGTGCCGACATCATCCTCGGCAACACCTACCACCTGATGCTGCGCCCCGGCGCCGAGCGGGTCGCAAGGCTGGGCGGGCTCCACCGCTTCATGCGCTGGGACCGTCCGATCCTCACCGACAGCGGTGGCTATCAGGTGATGAGCCTCGCCTCGCTGCGCAAGCTCACCGAGGAGGGTGTGACCTTCCAAAGCCATATCGACGGTTCACGCCACATGCTCAGCCCCGAGCGGAGCATGGAAATCCAGCGCCTGCTAGGTTCGGACATCGTGATGTGCTTCGACGAATGCCCGCGCGCCGATCGCCCGCTCAAGGAAATCGAGGCAAGCATGGAGCTGTCGATGCGCTGGGCGAAGCGCAGCCGCGACGCCTTCGATGCGGGCGGAGACCACGCTGCCAACGCGGCGCTGTTCGGCATTCAGCAGGGCGCGCTTGACGAAGGCCTGCGGAAGCGCTCGGCCGAGGCGCTGCGCGAGATTGGCTTCGACGGCTATGCCATCGGCGGTCTGGCGGTGGGCGAGGGGCAGGAGGCCATGTTCGCAACGCTCGACTTCGCACCGGGGCAGCTGCCTGAAGATGCCCCGCGCTACCTGATGGGCGTGGGCAAGCCGGACGATCTGGTCGGCGCGGTAGAGCGCGGGGTCGACATGTTCGACTGCGTGCTGCCGACGCGGTCGGGGCGGAACGGGCAGGGCTTTACGTGGAACGGCCCGGTCAACCTGCGCAACGCCCGCCATGCCGAGGACACCGCGCCGCTGGACGAGCGGTGCTCGTGCGACACCTGCGCGAACTACAGCCGCGCCTATCTGCATCACCTTCACAAGTCGGGCGAAATTCTAGGGGCGATGCTGCTCACCGAGCACAACCTCGCGTTCTACCAGCAGTTGATGCAAGCGACGCGCGATGCGATTGGCGAGGGCCGCTTTGCCGCCTTCGCTACCGATTTCCGGCGCGACTATCTGGGCACCTGAGGCCAAGGCGGCAAAGATTCCTCTGTGAGAAACCACCGGCGGCGGGCATCGTTGTGTGGCCATGGACACCGCATTCTTCAGCCTCGCTCCCTATCACGTGCTGTTAGCAGGTTGCGGAATCGTTATCGTCGCTGCCTACTGGCTCCCGCGCCTGTTTTCGGGCCGTGAGCCGGCAGCATCGGGTCTGCTGATACTTGGCGGTATGGCCGTGTTCGGCATCATGCCCGGAGTGCCCGACGCGTTCAGCCCGATCGAACGGCCGGTGTTCTGGGAGCTCGCCTCCGAGATGGCGGTGATCATCGCGCTGTTCGGCACCGGGATCAGGATCGATGCAATCCGCCCCATTGCCAAATGGGGCCCCACCACGCGCATGCTGGCAATTGCCATGCCGCTTTGTATCCTCGCCGTCACGCTTGGCGGCTGGCTTGTGGGGATGACACTTGCAGGCGCTGTGCTTCTTGCCGCCGTGCTCGCACCCACTGATCCGGTGTTGGCCGCAGATGTACAGGTCGGCCCCCCGCTCGAAGGCGGCGAGCATCCTGTCCGCTTTACCCTCACCGCCGAAGCCGGGCTCAATGACGGTTTGGCCTTCCCGTTCGTCTATCTCGGCATATTTCTAGTGGCTGCGAGCGGCAGTTGGGGCATGGAGTGGTTCGGCCTCTATCTCGTCTACAAGATTGCCATCGGCATAGCTGTTGGCGCGGCGGCAGGCTGGGTGCTCGGGCGGGTGCTGTTTCGTCTCCCGCGCGACAATGTCCTGGCCGAAACGTCTTCGGGCGTGATTGCCTTGGCAGGCGTTCTACTCACTTATGGATTGTGTGAACTTGTCGAGGGATACGGCTTCATCGCCGCCTTCGTCATGGGCCTCGTGCTGCGCCAGATTGAAAGCGAGCACGAATATCATGCGCGCCTGCACAGCTTTTCCGAAGCGCTCGAACATTCCATCACCGCGGTTTTGCTTGTGTTGCTCGGAGGTGCCTTGCCTGGCTTGCTGCCGTATCTCGAATGGACTCACGCCGCCCTGGCACTGGCGCTGGTCTTCCTGATCCGCCCGGCCAGCGGCATGTTGGCGCTGCTCGGCAGTACACTGAGCTTTCGGGAGCGGGCGGTGGTTTCGTTTTACGGTGTGCGCGGCATAGGCTCGATCTATTATCTTGCCTATGCTGGCGGGAAACTCGATCTGGTAGACGAAGGCCCATTGTGGGCTACGGTCGGCTTCACGATCCTGGTTTCCACCATCGTCCACGGCTTTACCGCCGGGACGAATGTCGAGTGGGTCACGCAAGACGGGCGCCAGAGCGCTAAAGGATAGCCGCCAATTTCCGGTCGAAGGCTTGCTCGGAATCCTGATCCGCTATGAGCACAATCCCCACAAACGAAAAGGGCGGCCCCGCAGGACCGCCCTATTTCTGTTCGGCGATGAGCCGCCAGACTTAGCGCGAGTAGAACTCGACGACCAGGTTCGGCTCCATCTGCACCGGGTAGGGCACTTCGTCCAGCGTCGGAACGCGGTTGAAGGTCACCTTGTCGGTGCCATCGGGAACGACATATTCGGGAATTTCACGCTCGGGCAGGCTCTGCGCCTCAATCACCAGCGCCATTTCCTTGGCCTTGTCGCCCAGCGAAATCACGTCGCCCACATCCACACGGCGGCTGGCGATGTTGCACTTCACACCATTGACCTTGATGTGGCCGTGCGAAACGATCTGGCGAGCGGCAAAGATCGTCGGCGCGAACTTGGCGCGGTACACGATCATGTCGAGACGACGCTCGAGCAGGCCGATCAGGTTCTGGCTGGCGTCGCCCTTCATCGCGGCCGCTTGCTTGTAGGTGCTACGGAACTGCTTTTCCGTCACGTCGCCGTAGTAGCCCTTGAGCTTCTGCTTGGCGCGCAGCTGCAGGCCATAGTCGCTCATCTTGCCCTTGCGGCGCTGGCCGTGCTGGCCCGGGCCGTAGGAACGCTTGTTAACCGGCGAATTCGGGCGACCCCAGATGTTTTCGCCCATCCGGCGGTCGAGTTTGTGCTTGGCGCTGGTGCGCTTCGTCATCAGACGTATCCTTCAACTTGCTATCGCCGCCCCACTGGCAGCGCTTCAACCCGGTATCGCACCGCCTGACCGACTTGCCAGACGCGGCCACCGCTTCACCGGGATGCGGAGCCAATCAATCGCGAAGGCGCGCAAATAGCTGCGCGCGGGCCAAAGTCAAGTTATTGCTCGTCACCGTCGCGGTGGCGCTCGCCCTCGGGGCGTTCGAGCGCGCTCAGCACGCCGCGCAGGGTGCGCACTTCGAGGTGGTTCCAGCCCGGCCGCGTCAGCACACCGCGCAAGGTGCGGCGCGTGACCTCCGCGCGGTGTTCGGGCCAGAAGTAGCGGCGCGGTTCGAGCAGTTTCTCGAAGTGACCGATCAGGCCCTCCAGCTCGTCCTGCGGGGCCGGGGGAAGCAACTCCTCCACCGTGGGCATGGTGAGATCGGCGTGTTTCGACAGCTCGTAAACCACCAGCATCACGGCCTGCGCGAGATTGAGCGAGCCGAACTGGGGATTGATCGGCGCGGTGATGATCGTGCGGGCAAGCGCCACGTCGCTCGTTTCCAGCCCCGAGGCCTCGCGCCCGAACAGCACCGCGCAGCGTCCCTCGGCGCGCATCATTTCCGCCGCCGCGCCTTCGGGCGTCACCACCGGCTTGGTCACCCCGCGCTTGCGCACCGTGGTGGCATAGACATGCGCGCAGTCGGCCACGGCCTCGGCGGTGGTGTCATAGACCTTGGCCTGTTCAAGGACGATGTCCGCACCCGACGCAGCCGGGCCTGCCGAGGGATTGGGCCAGCCATCGCGCGGGGCGACGAGCCGCATCTCGGTCAGCCCGAAGTTGAGCATCGCACGCGCGGCCTTGCCGATGTTCTCGCCCAGTTGCGGGCGGACGAGAACGATGACGGGTTGCCCGGTCTCAGTCATTCGGCTTTCCGGCGGCATCCTGCACCGTGCTCGCAAACTCCTCGAAGTCGCGCGCCTCGGAGAAATCGCGGTAGACGCTGGCGAAGCGGATATAGGCAACCGAATCGAGCTGCTTCAGCCCTTCCATCACCATCTCGCCGATGCGCGACGAGGCGACCTCGCTTTCGCCCGCCGTCTCCACCTGACGCTGAATGCCTGACACAAGTTGCGCAATCCGCTCCGGCTCGACGCTGCGTTTGCGGCAGGCGAGCGTGACCGACTGCTCCAGCTTGGTGCGATCGAACGGCTGACGCCGGTCGCCCGATTTCACCACCGTTACCTCGCGCAGCTGCACGCGTTCGAAAGTGGTGAACCGCGCGCCGCAGCTTTCGCACTGGCGACGGCGGCGGATCGCCGAGTTGTCCTCGGTCGGGCGCGAGTCCTTTACCTGGCTGTTGTCATGGGCGCAGAACGGACAGCGCATCGATTACCGGCCCCGTTACCGGCCCGGATAGACCGGGAAGGCCGCGCACATCTCGCTGACTTCGCGCTGCACGCGCTCTTCAATCTGCGCATCGCCTTCCTCGCCGTTGCGGCTCATGCCGTTGACGACGTCGGCGATCAGCCCGCCAATCTTGCGGAACTCGGCCGGACCGAACCCGCGCGTGGTGCCCGCCGGCGCGCCAAGGCGAATGCCGCTGGTCACGAAGGGCGAACGGGTATCGAACGGGATACCGTTCTTGTTGCAGGTGAGGAAAGCGCGATCGAGGCCCTTCTCGGCCGCCTTTCCGGTTACATCGGGGGCGGTGAGGTCGACCAGCATCAGGTGGTTGTCGGTTCCGCCCGAAACGACGCGCAGGCCGTTCTCTTCGAGGCTGGCGGCGAGCGCCTTGGCGTTCTCGACCACGGCGGCGGCATAGGCCTTGAACTCGGGCCGCAGCGCCTCGCCAAAGGCCACGGCCTTGCCCGCGATCACGTGCATCAGCGGGCCGCCCTGCATACCGGGGAACACCGCCATGTTGAGCGGCTTGGTCAGTTCCTCGTCGTTCCACAGGATGATCCCGGAACGCGGACCGCGCATCGACTTGTGCGTGGTTGAGGTGACGATGTGGGCATGGGGGAACGGGTTGGGGTGCATCCCGCCCGCCACCAGGCCCGAGAAATGGCTCATATCGGCCAGCAGGTAAGCGCCGACCTCGTCGGCGATTTCGCGGAAAGCGGCAAAGTCCCACAGGCGCGGATAGGCCGTGCCGCCCGAAATGATCAGCTTGGGTTTGTGCTTGTGCGCCAGCTCGCGGACCTGATCCATGTCGAGCCGCTCGTCCTCGCGGCGCACGCCGTAGGGCACCGCGTTGAACCACTTGCCGCTCATGTTGACCGGCGAGCCGTGGGTGAGGTGCCCGCCGCTGGCAAGGTCAAGCCCGAGGAAGGTGTCGCCCGGATTGAGCAGGGCGAGGAACACCGCCTGATTCATCTGGCTGCCCGAGTTGGGCTGCACATTGGCAAAGTTGCACCCGAACAGCTGCTTCGCGCGCTCGATGGCGAGGGTTTCCACCTCATCGGCAAATTCGCAGCCGCCGTAATAGCGCTTGCCCGGGTAGCCTTCGGCATACTTGTTGGTGAACACCGAGCCGGTCGCTTCGAGCACGGCGGGGCTGGCGATGTTCTCGCTCGCGATCAGCTCGATCCGATCGCGCTGGCGGCCCAGTTCGCGGCGGATCGTGCCGAATACTTCGGGATCGGCCTGTTCGAGGCTTTCGCTCCAGAAACGGTTGAGGGCTTCGGTAGGGCTGGGGGCTGCAATAGTGGACATATCAGGACTCTTGGGTCGGATTGGAGAGTTTTTCGACGCGACCGGCATGGCGGCCACCGCCGAACTCGGTTTCGAGGAAAGCGGTGATGCAGGCCTTCGCCATGTCGATCCCGGTCAGCCGCGCACCCATCGCGATGCAATTGGCATCGTTGTGTTCGCGCGCGAGGGCGGCAGAAAGCGGCTCGGACACCAGCGCGCAGCGCAGCGCCGGGTTGCGGTTGACCGCCATCGAAATGCCGATCCCGCTGCCGCACAGCGCAATGCCGCGTTCGGCGGTGCCATCGGCGACGACGCCGGCCAGCAGGTAACCAAAATCAGGGTAGTCGACCCGGTCGTCGCTATCGGGGCCGAGGTCAGCGACCTCGTGGCCCTCGTCGATCAACCAGTCGCGTAACTGCGCCTTTAGATCGAAGGCAGCGTGGTCGGATGCGATGGCAATGCGCATGGTGAACTCTTCCGGCGGTCTTCTCTGAACAAGGACTCGTGTGCGCGAGCCAATAGGAGCACTTCGCGCCAGTGACTACCGCAAATAGCCTTTTGTACCCCATGGCTCACCTATATGCTGTGCCGGGAGAGGAGCCTGCCGCATGACCGAAGACGATTATCACCGCTATATCGAGGCTTTCAACGCGCAGGATTATGCGACGCTGGAGACATTCTTCGCCGACGATTTCGTGCTTGAGAACGCCGGCTTTGCGGTGCGCGGCAAGGCGGCTTTTCGCGCGTTTTACGCCTTCTTCCATGCTTTCTGCCGTGAGGAAGTCGAGTTCAAGGGGTTCTTTGCGGGCACCAACGGCTTTGTGGCCAATGTCGTCATCCAGTTCACCGGCCTGCAGGAGCTTTCGCAGGCGCAGCTCGACGAGCGCGGCTATTCCGGCATGACCCCGATCCCGGTCGGGATGACTGTGCCCGTTGAGTTCTACATCCACTACATCGTCGGTGCAGAGGGGTTCATTCACCATATCAAGGGGGCCGTCTGGGTTCCTGAAAGTTGAGCTTACGTATTGGGCCGAGGGCTTGGACACCGTAAATTTACTTATACGGCTTAGCTGGCAAACCTACTCATCGATTAGTGAGATTAGGGTCGCAGCGTGGCAACAAGAGCCGGTAAGGTGGCATCCCCGCCTTCGACAGTTAAAGACAAAGGGCGTGCCCAGTTGGCGCTTGATAGCGTGGGCAGCGTCGACTTCGCCTATCAGCCGATCGTCAGCACCAAGACACTTGCCGTGCATGGCTTCGAGGCCCTGGCCCGGACCACGGCAACGCCGTTTGCCTCGATCATCGACCTGCTCGAAGCGATGTCCGACACGAGGGATTTGCAGCGCGCAGAAAGTGCAATCCTCGACAACGCGATCGCCAAGTTCGCATGCTACGAAGCAGCCGCCTCCACGCGACTGTTCTGCAACCTGGATGGCCGGCTTTACGAGGGCGATTGCCTTTCGCCCGACCTCATGCGTGATCTCCTGCGCCCGCGCAGTCTTCCGCCCGGAGCCATCTGCCTTGAGATTTCCGAGCGCTACCAACTGCGTAACTGGACCAACCTGATTGACCTTTCGAAGCAGCTTTCCGGCTGCGGAATGCACACCGCGCTCGACGATTTCGGAACCGGCATGTCCGGCCTTCACCTGCTGCTTCGGGTGGAGCCGAACTATGTGAAGATCGACCAGAGCTTCGTCTTCTCGATCGCCACGAACCAGCGCCAGCAGGCAGTGGTTTCCAAGCTTTGCGGACTTGCCCATTCGCTCGGCTTCCAGACGGTGGCCGAGGGGGTCGAGTGCGAGGAAGACTTCCGCATGGTGCGCGATCTGGGCTGCGACTTTGCGCAAGGCTACCACATTGCCCGCCCGACCACCGAGCTGCGCAAGCTGACGCAGAACTACACCCGCTGTGTGACGCAAGTGACCATCGGGCATATGGACGAGGATGTCGGCCTGCTGCTCAACAAGGCGCCGCCTATGCTCACGACCGATTCTCTGGCCAAGCTCGAAACGTTCTTCGAGGAAAATCCGGACCTGCCGCTGGCCCCCGCAATTGACGAAACGGGCATGCTGGTCGGTGTCGTCTACGAGGAAGACTTCTTTTCCTATCGCAGCTCGGAATTCGGGCGTGCGCTGATGGCGAACAAGGCCTCGGCACCGCGGATCGGATCGTTCGTGCGCAACTGTCCGATTGCCCATGCCACCGGCTCGGTCGAACAGATCCTCAACAGCTATGTCGACACCAATTCGGCGCGCGGCATCATGCTCGCCGACGAAGGCGCCTATGTCGGTTACCTTTCGAACCACGCGCTGATGCGCCTGGCGCTCGATCGCGCAGTGTCAATCGCGCGCGACGCCAATCCTCTGACGCAGCTGCCCGGCAATCGGGCCATCACCCGCAAGCTGGGCGACGTCACCCAAACGCCCGCGGCGACCTCGATCGTCTACTTCGACTTCGACCACTTCAAGGCGTTCAACGACTGCTACGGCTTCAGCATGGGCGACCGTGCACTGATGATGTTCGCCGATCAGCTCAAGGACGTTGCGCGCCGGACCGATCTCTTTGCTGCCCATATCGGCGGAGATGATTTCTTTCTTGCCGTGGAAGCAGAGCCACGAGAAGCGCTGCAGATCATCCAAGAAATCCGCGCAAAGTTCGCGTCCGATGCCTCATCACTGTACAGCGCCGAAGACCGCGAACGCGGCGGCATTCTCGCGCTCGACCGCTATGGCAGCGAGCGTCTGTTTCCGATGCTGAGAGTCTCCGCATCGGTGCTGCATCTGCCCGCCGGGACAAACCCCTGCTCAATCGCGGATATTGAAGAGCGGCTGAGCCGAGGCAAGAAGCAGGCGAAACGCGCGCCCGAAGGCATCGCCATTGTAGCGCTTTGCTGCTGCTGAGCGCAGGCTGGCTTTTTGGTTTAGGCCGGGCTCACCGGAAAGGCGAGGGGCGGCGCACGAAGGCAAGCCGCCCACCAACACTCTACTGATCGAGGAATGAGCGCATCTTGCGACTGCGGCTCGGGTGCTTGAGCTTGCGCAGCGCCTTGGCCTCGATCTGGCGGATACGTTCGCGCGTCACAGAGAACTGCTGGCCCACTTCCTCCAGCGTGTGATCGGTGTTCATGCCGATACCGAAGCGCATGCGCAGCACGCGTTCTTCACGCGGGGTAAGGCTGGCGAGCACGCGGGTGACGGTTTCCTTCAGGTTCGCCTGAATGGCGGCATCCACAGGAATGATCGCGTTCTTGTCCTCGATGAAATCGCCCAGGTGGCTATCTTCCTCGTCGCCGATCGGCGTTTCGAGGCTGATCGGCTCCTTGGCGATCTTCATCACCTTGCGCACCTTTTCGAGCGGCATCGACAGACGCTCGGCCATTTCTTCCGGCGTCGGCTCGCGGCCCTGCTCGTGCAGGAACTGGCGGCTGGTGCGCACCAGCTTGTTGATCGTCTCGATCATGTGCACCGGAATGCGGATGGTGCGCGCCTGATCGGCAATCGAGCGGGTGATCGCCTGCCTGATCCACCAGGTGGCATAGGTGCTGAACTTGTAGCCGCGGCGATACTCGAACTTGTCGACCGCCTTCATCAGGCCGATGTTGCCTTCCTGAATAAGATCAAGGAATTGCAGACCACGGTTGGTGTATTTCTTGGCGATGGAGATCACGAGGCGGAGATTGGCTTCCACCATCTCCTTCTTCGCGATGCGTGCCTCGCGCTCGCCCTTCTGCACCATGTTCACGATGCGGCGGAACTCGTCGAGGCTCATGCCGGTGGCGCTGGCGATATCGGCGATCTCTACCCGGATGCGTTCCACCGCGTCGGCTTCCTTCTCGGCGAAGGCAGCCCACTTCTTGTCCTTCTTGGAGCGATCCTTCAGCCAGGCGTCGTCCAGCTCGTTGCCGACATAGGCATTGAGGAAATCGGCGCGCTTGACCTTGTGACGCTCGGCCAGACGCAGCATCTGGCCGCCCAGCGCAGTCAGGCGGCGGTTGAAGGCATAAAGATTGTCGACCAGGAACTCGATCTTGGTGGCGTGGAACTGCACCGATTCGACCTCGGCGGTAAGCTCCTCGCGCAGGTTCTCGTACTTGGTTTCCTTGGCCTTGGGGAATTCCTCACCCCGTCCCAGCACATCGACGCGCTCGGCCTGAAGCTTCTCGAACTTCCTGAACAGATCGGTGATGCGGGCGAAGCGCTCGATGGCGTCGGGCTTCAAGGCCGCTTCCATCTGGGCGAGGGACATGGTGTTGTCCTCCTCGTCCTCTTCCTCGCGGCGGCGCGAGGAACCCTCTTCGCCGTCTTCACCCTCGGCGGTTTCGTCCTCGTCCTCGTCGTCGTCCTCGCGGATGGTCGGGCCGGCGGTCTCTTCCGAGATTTCGCCGTCGTCGTCATCTTCGGCGCCCTCGGCCATCTTGTCGACCGGCGGTTCCTTCGAGAGCATGGCGTCGAGATCGAGGATCTCGCGCAGCTGCATTTCCTCGTTGTTGAGCGCTTCGGACCAGGTGATGATCGCGTGGAACGTGATCGGGCTTTCGCACAGGCCCATGATCATGGTGTCGCGCCCGGCTTCGATGCGCTTGGCAATGGCGATTTCGCCTTCGCGGCTGAGCAATTCGACCGCGCCCATCTCGCGAAGGTACATGCGCACCGGATCGTCGGTCCGCTCGCCCGCGCCAGTGGCGCGCTTCTTCTCGGGAACGTTCTGCTTGGCGTCATCGTCGCCGCCGTCATCGTCCGCGCCGGTGGGAGCGATTTCCTCGACGTTGTCGCCGTCGTCTTCCTCAGCTTCCTCAGCGTTCTCGACGATCTGCACGCCCATCTCGGAGATGGCGGCCTGAATATCCTCGATCTGATCCGACGACATCTCGCCTTGCGGGAGCGCCTCGTTCAGCTCGTCATAAGTGATGTAGCCCTTGCGCTTGGCTTTCGCGATCAGCTTCTTGACCGAGGCTTCGTTGAGGTCGATCAGCGGCGCGTCTTCACTGGCATTGCTCTTGGCGTCAGTGGCCATAATAGTGCTTTATTCCGTTTCGCTCGCGCCTTCCGATGTATCGGCACCGTCGGGCGTTGGTGTATCTACCGCGTAAGCTGCGGCCCGTTTTCTGGCCATCTGCCCGATACGTTCCTCAATTTCCAGCTTTCGTTTGCGGAGCAGCTGCTGCTCGGCAAACGCGCCTTCAGGATCGGCATCGAATCGGGCGGTGACCGCCTTTATTGCAGCCTCCAGCGCTGGCCTTTCGACCAGCAACGAAACCGCTTCGGCAAGGTCCTCGCGCACTTCTACCGGATCTGATCCTTCGACGAGGAAGGAGAAACGGGTGTTATCCGGCGGCGGCGGAACGCTGTCTGGATCGAATATGGGCAAATTTTCGCCCGCTTCAAGACTTTCCGCACGATCGATGAGATTGTCTACGAGCGGGGCGAGGTGCGGCAGGGCTCTGGCCAGTTCGAACAGACTGTCGGCATGGGCGGAAATCAGCTCGGGGCAGCGCAGGAATCCATGCAGAACCGCGCGGGTGAGAACATCGCGCGAGGCCCCCTCGGCAGACTTGCGCAGGTTTGCAGCGTGTTGCGGGTCCATTCGCGCGGGTGCTGCCGGACGCTGTCCGGGGCGCCCTTGCCAGGCAGGGCGATTGGCTTGCCTCGCCTCACGCGGCGGAAAGGCGAAGGCGCCATATCGG
Organism: Erythrobacter sp.; assembly: GCA_027311945.1. Classification (GTDB taxonomy): domain Bacteria; phylum Pseudomonadota; class Alphaproteobacteria; order Sphingomonadales; family Sphingomonadaceae; genus Alteraurantiacibacter. The sequence continues at coordinate 55,094 of DAICXZ010000009.1, read as the reverse complement.
TCGAGCAACTCGCGCCGATAGAGCGCGCGGATATCACTGTCGGCGATGGTATCGACGTGGGCCAGCAGCCGCGCCTTCAGACCCGCCTTGTCTTCGGGCGAGGCGAGGGGGGCAGCGGCGCTCTCGTGGGTCCAGATCAGGTCGATCATCGAGCGCGGCGCATCGAGCAGCTTGCCCATCGCCGCCTTGCCGCGCTCCTTGATGAGGTCGTCCGGGTCGAGACCCTCGGGCAGGGTGACGATCTGCAAGGTATGCCCGGGGCGCAGCAGCGGCAGGGCGCGCACCACTGCCTTCATCGCCGCGCGCTGGCCCGCCGCGTCGCCATCAAAACACAGCACCGGCTTTTCGCAGGCGCGCCACATCAGTTCGATTTGCTGCTCGGTAAGCGCGGTGCCCATCGGCGCGACCGCCTCGGCAAAACCTGCCGCCGCCAGCGCGATCACATCCATATAGCCTTCGACCGCGATCAGGCGTCCGCTTTTGCGGGCAGCGGGGGCGGCGCGGTGGAGGTTGTAAAGCGTGCGGCTCTTGTCGAACAGCGGGGTGTCGGGGCTGTTGAGGTACTTTGGCGCGCCCTCACGCTTTTCGAGAATACGCCCGCCGAAGGCGATTACCCGCCCGCGCGCGTCCTGAATGGGGAGCATCAGCCGGTCGCGGAAGCGGTCGTAGGGCTCTTTATCGTCGACGGCGATGCGCAGGCCTGCCTCGATCAGCATCTGCTCTTCGAACTTGCCCAGCGCCTGTTTCAGCGCCTGCCGCTCATCAGGCGCATAGCCGAAGCCGAACTCCCGGCAGATGGCGTCCGAAAATCCGCGCGAGGCAAGATAGTCGCGCGCCTTCGCGCCCACGGGCTGGCGCAGGTTTGCCACCAGCCATTCCTGCGCTGCCAGCATCACGTCATGCAGCGAAGCGCGCTCCTCGGCCCGGCGGGCGGCCTGCGGATCGGGGGCGGGCACGTCCATCCCGGCGGAAACGGCAAGCTCCTTCACCGCGTCCATGAATTCCAGGCCGTGCTGCTGCATCATCCAGTCGATCGCGCTGCCATGGGCCTGACAGCCGAAGCAGTGGTAGAACCCCTTGGCGTCGTTGACGTAGAAGCTGGGCGTCTTTTCTGAATGGAACGGGCAACACGCCTTCCACTCGTTGCCCGCGCGCGTGAGCTTGGTGGTGCGCATGATCAGCGCGGACAGCGTGGTTCGCGTCTTGAGTTCATCCAGCCATTGCGGGGAAAGCGCCATAAGTCAGCTAGCCTACAGCGCCTTTCGATTCGCCGCCACTCAGCTGAGCGAAGCTTTCACCCATCCGCTGGCCTTGCCCATGTCCAGCTCCTTGCCATGGCGCGCTTTCAGCTCGGCCATGACCTTGCCCATGTCTTTCATGCCATCGGCGCCGATCTCGGCCTTGATCGATTCGATGGCGGCCATGGTTTCGGTCTCGCTCATCTGCTGGGGCAGGAATTCCTCGATCACCGCCAGCTCGGCCTGCTCCTGCTCGGCCAGCTCGGTGCGGCCGCCATCCTGATACATCTGAATCGATTCGCGGCGCTGCTTGGCCATCTTCTGGAGGACATCGACGATCGTCGCATCGTCGTCAGCCGGTGCCTCGGAGGTGCGCAGTTCGATGTCGCGGTCCTTGATTTTGGCGGAAATCAGGCGCAGCGCAGCGGTGCGTTCCTTGTCTTTCGCCTTCATCGCGGCGACGGTTTCGGTCTTGATGGTATCCCTGAGCATGATTTCGTTCCTGTGGACTGTTCGCCGCCTAGGTAGCGCTGCTGGCTGTAAATCCAAGTCTTGCGCTTGACGCGGGGCCACCTTGTCCCTAGCGGCTCAGGCTTAGCGACATCGCCGGTATCAACCTTACTACGGGAGCCCATAATGGCCTTTTCCGCCTCTTCGCCTGCGCCACACGGAGCCACGGGCGTCCTCGTTCTGGCGGATGGTACGATAATATGGGGTAGAGGCTTCGGCGCCACCGGTGATGCGGTGGGCGAAGTCTGCTTCAACACCGCGATGACCGGCTATCAGGAAGTGCTGACCGATCCTTCCTATGCGGCGCAAATCGTCACCTTCACCTTCCCCCATATCGGCAACGTCGGCACCAACGACGAGGACGTCGAAAGCGCGGTTGAAGGCGCGGTGGGCTGCGTGGTGCGCGAGGAAGTCACCTTGCAGAGCAACTTCCGCTCGCAGGTAGAGTTCGTCGAGTGGATGAAGGCCAAGGGCAAGATCGGCCTTTCGGGCGTCGACACCCGCGCGCTGACCCGCCGCATCCGCATGAGCGGCGCGCCCAACGCGGTGATCGCCCACTCGCCCGATGGCAAGTTCGACATCGACGCGCTGCTCGGCAAGGCGCAGAGCTGGCCGGGGCTGGAGGGCATGGACCTCGCCGTGGGCGTTTCGCGCAAGGAACAAGTTGGTTGGGATGGCGGCCACTGGGAACTGGGGAAGGGCTACAAAACCTCCTCCGCTCGCCCTGAGCCTGTCGAAGGGCCGTCCTTCTCTTCTGAACAAGAAAGCAGTCCTTCGACAAGCTCAGGACGAGCGGGTGTGGGGGATAGGCCGCACGTCGTCGCCATCGACTATGGCGCGAAGGACAACATCTTCCGCAACCTCGTGCACGCTGGCGCCAAGGTGACGGTGGTTCCGGCACAAACCTCTTACGACGCCATCATGGCGCTGAAGCCTGCAGGCGTGTTCCTCTCCAACGGCCCCGGCGATCCGGCGGCGACGGGCGAATATGCGGTGCCGGTGATCAAGGCGCTGCTCGATGCGGACATGCCGCTGTTCGGGATCTGCCTCGGTCACCAGATGCTGGCGCTCGCTGCTGGCGCGAAGACGACCAAGATGCACCAGGGCCACCGCGGCGCGAACCACCCGGTCCAGCGCGTGGGTGAGGGCTGGGGTGAGACTTCGGGCCTCGTCGAGATCACCTCGATGAACCACGGCTTTGCTGTGGATGGCGATACGCTGCCCGCTGGTGTGGAGCAGACGCATGTGTCGCTGTTCGACGGCTCGAACTGCGGGATCGCGATTGCGGGCAAGAAGGCGTTCGGGGTGCAGTATCACCCCGAGGCCTCGCCGGGTCCGCAGGACAGTTTTTACCTGTTCGAGAAGTTCGTGGGGATGTTGGGGTGAGCGATCACCTCACTGCCACCCAAAACCCCCTTCCCCTCGGGGAAGGGCTGGGGATGGGGGTTTCCACGTTGACAGCACAGGACCACAGCTCGAACCTCGCACACCCATCCCCAACCCCTTCCCTTGAGGGAAGGGGCTTAGAGGTTGCGCGCCAGGGCTATCTCGTCGGCGATCACCTGCAACACTCCCTCGGTGTTGGCGAGGATGTCGTGATTCCAGAAACGCAGCACGCGGTAGCCGTGAGCCTCGATGACGCGGGTGCGGACTGCATCGGCGTCGCTGCCGGAATGCTGTCCGCCGTCGCATTCGATGGCGATGCGCAGCGAGCGGCAGGCGAAATCTGCGATGAAGTCGCCGATGGGGAACTGGCGAGTGAACTTGGCACCGCAAAACTGGTTGGCGCGCAGGTGCGACCACAGGCGTTTTTCGGCCTCGGTCGGGTTGTTGCGAAGGTTGCGCGCGAGGCCTGTCAGACGCTTCTTTGCCACCTTCGCGCACCCATCCCCAACCCCTTCCCTCAAGGGAAGGGGCCAAGCGTAACCGCAAACTCATCGCGAAACAAACTCCCCTCCCCGTGGGGAGGGGTTGGGGGTGGGAGTACGGCGCTCGCCGCTCTTTCACTGCTAACAACCCCCGCCGCCGCGCAGGACATCGCCCCGCAGGCCGTAACCCTCATCGAGGGTGTCGTCTTCGCAGGCGAGGGCGGCGTGGAGCTGCTCCCCGCCGGCGATGGCACCAGCTTCGTTGCCAGCTTCTGGCGTCCGCTGCAGTTCACCAAGGACGAGCAGGTCATCGCCGGGCGCATGGAGTGCCGCGCCGCTGCCGAGCGCGCGCCGATGCGCGCCACCTGGGCGGAGCAGTCCGCCATCTACGAGGCCGAAACAAGGCAAGGCCGCCTCGGCAATTTCAACGAGATCGATACCCGCGCCGAAGGCACCGACCTGATGAGCCGGTTCGACGTGCTTGGCCGCCGCCGCGATCCGCTGCGCTATGAAGTGCGCAGCTATATCGCCGTGCGCACAGGCCATGAGCTGGTGAATATCCGTGAGACCTGCCAGTTCCTCCGCGACGGGCAGGTCGCCCGCCAGAACTTCTTTACTTACGTGGATCGCCACACCAGCTTCGTGCTCGCACTTGCGCCGCCCGCTGAGGCCGATCCCGCCGCCGCCACTTCGCTAGACACCCTTACGGAAATCCCCTCCTGATGCCCAAACGTACAGACATCTCCTCGATCCTCGTCATCGGTGCCGGCCCGATCATCATCGGCCAGGCCTGCGAGTTCGACTATTCAGGCACCCAGGCCATCAAGGCCCTGAAGGAGGATGGCTACCGCGTCATCCTAGTGAACTCGAACCCGGCCACGATCATGACCGACCCGGACATGGCCGATGCAACCTATGTCGAGCCGATCACGCCCGAGATCGTCGCGAAAATCATCGCCAAGGAAAAGCCGGATGCGCTGCTGCCCACCATGGGCGGGCAGACCGCGCTTAACTGCGCGCTGAAGCTGGAAGAGATGGGCGTGCTGGCCGAGCACGGTGTGGAGATGATCGGCGCCAGGGCCGATGCCATCGACAAGGCCGAAAACCGCCAGCGCTTCCGCGAGGCGATGGACAAGATCGGACTGGAGTCGGCCCGCAGCGGCGTCGCCCACACGATGGCGGAAGCTTACGAAATTCTCGAGCGGACCGGGCTGCCCTCGATCATCCGCCCCAGCTTCACCATGGGCGGCACCGGCGGCGGCATCGCCTACAACAAGGCCGAGTTTGAAGCCATCGTGCGCTCGGGCCTCGATGCCAGCCCCACCACCGAGGTGCTGATCGAGGAATCGCTGCTCGGCTGGAAAGAATACGAGATGGAGGTGGTGCGCGACCGCAAGGATAACGCGATCATCATCTGCTCGATCGAGAACGTCGATCCGATGGGCGTCCACACCGGCGACAGCATCACCGTCGCCCCGGCGCTGACGCTGACCGACAAGGAATACCAGATCATGCGCAACGCCAGCATCGCGGTGCTGCGCGAGATCGGCGTGGAGACGGGCGGTTCGAACGTGCAGTTCGCGGTCAACCCCGCCGATGGCCGCCTGATCGTGATCGAGATGAACCCGCGCGTTTCGCGCAGCTCGGCGCTGGCCTCGAAGGCTACCGGCTTCCCCATCGCGCGCGTCGCGGCCAAGCTGGCGGTCGGCTACACGCTGGACGAGATCACCAACGAGATTACCGGCGCGACACCCGCGAGCTTCGAGCCGACCATCGACTATGTCGTCACCAAGATCCCGCGCTTCGCGTTCGAGAAGTTCAAGGGTGCTGAACCGCTACTGTCCACCGCGATGAAGTCGGTTGGCGAGGTCATGGCGATTGGCCGCAACTTCAAGGAATCGATGCAGAAGGCGCTCCGCGGACTCGAAACCGGGCTCGACGGGTTCAACCGCGTGGTCGAGATCGAGGGCGCGAGCCGCGATGTCATCACCGCCGCACTGAGCCGCGCCACGCCCGAGCGGCTGCTCTGTGTCGCGCAGGCCTTCCGCGAGGGGTTCACGGTGGAGGAAATCCACGCGATCACCCACTATGACCGCTGGTTCCTGCGCCACATCGAGGAAATCATCGAGGCCGAGAAGGCCATCGCAACCGACGGCTTGCCGAACGATGCCGAGGGCCTGCGCAAGCTGAAGGCGATGGGCTTTTCGGACAAGCGCCTCGCCACGCTGGCGGTGCGCTCGGTCAATGTCGCAGGCGGCATGGGCGAGACGCAGGCCAAGCGCTCGGGCCTGCTGCACGATGCCCTGCGTGCGATGGCTGGGGCCACCAGCGAGGAAGAGGTGCGCGCGCTGCGCCACAAGCTCGGCGTGTTCCCCGTGTTCAAGCGCATCGACAGCTGCGCCGCCGAGTTCGAAGCGATCACGCCCTACATGTATTCGACCTACGAGGCCCCCAGTTTCGGCACGCCCGAGGACGAGGCCTTCCCCACGGACCGCGAGAAGGTGGTGATCCTCGGCGGCGGTCCGAACCGGATCGGGCAGGGCATCGAGTTCGACTATTGCTGCGTCCACGCCTGCTTCGCGCTGGCGGAGGCGGGCTATGAAACGATCATGGTCAACTGCAACCCCGAGACCGTATCGACCGACTACGACACCTCGGACCGCCTCTATTTCGAACCGCTCACCGCCGAGGACGTGCTCGAAATCCTGCGCGTGGAGAAGACCAACGGCACGCTGAAGGGCGTGATCGTGCAGTTCGGCGGGCAGACTCCGTTGAAGCTGGCCCGCGCACTCGAAGAAAACGGCATCCCGATCCTCGGCACCACGCCCGATGCGATCGACCTCGCCGAAGATCGCGAGCGCTTTGCCAAGCTGGTCGACAAGCTGAACCTCAAGCAGCCCGAAAACGGCATCGCCCATAGCGGCGAGGAGGCGCTCGCCGTGGCGCACCGCATCGGTTACCCGGTGCTGCTGCGCCCCTCTTATGTGCTGGGCGGCCGGGCGATGGAAATCGTGGATTCGGACGAACAGCTCGAAAACTACATCGCCACCGCCGTGCAGGTCTCGGGTGACAGCCCGGTGCTGGTCGACCAGTATCTGCGCGACGCCATCGAGTGCGATGTCGATGCCCTGTGCGATGGCGAGCAGGTCGTGATCGCGGGCGTGATGCAGCATATCGAAGAGGCGGGCGTCCACTCGGGCGACAGCGCCTGTTCGCTCCCGCCTTACAGCCTGCCGCAGGACATTATCGACGAGATGGAGCGCCAGGCCGTGGCGCTGGCCAATGGCCTCGGTGTGCGCGGGCTGATGAACGTGCAGTTCGCGGTGAAGGACGGCGAGGTTTACCTGATCGAGGTGAACCCGCGCGCAAGCCGCACGGTGCCCTTCGTCGCCAAGGCCACCGGCTCGCAGATCGCCAAGATCGCCGCGCGGGTGATGGCGGGCGAGAAGCTGGCCGACCTGCCGCCGATCAAGCGCGAGCTCGACTATGTGGCGGTGAAGGAAGCGGTATTCCCCTTCGCCCGGTTCCCCGGTTCCGACCCGGTGTTGACGCCGGAGATGAAGTCCACCGGCGAGGTGATGGGGATCGACCGCGATTTCGTCACCGCCTTCACCAAGTCGCAGATCGCCGAAGGTTCGCGCCTGCCCGAAAGCGGCACGCTGTTCGTCTCCGTAAAGGATAGCGACAAGCCGCATATCGTCGCGCCGGTGAGGGCACTGATCGAGGCGGGGTTCTCGGTGATCGCCACGGGCGGCACCCAGGCCTATCTGGCCGAACAGGGGCTCGACGTGCAATTGGTCAACAAGGTGGCGCAGGGCCGTCCGCACATCGTCGACCGGATCGTCGATGGCGAAGTGGCGCTGGTGTTCAACACCACCGAGGGCTGGCAGAGCCACAAGGACAGCCAGTCGATCCGCGCCTCCGCGCTGCAAATGAAGGTGCCTTACTACACCACAGCGGCCGCTTCGGCGGCGGCATCGCAGGCTATTGTCTCGGTAAAAGTCGCCGATCTTGAAGTGCGATCGTTGCAGGACTATTATAGCTCGTAGACAAATGTAGGCTTTCCCCGACAAGGCAGGTGCACTGTTCCGTCATCCGGACGGAGGGAGCCGCTTTGACGGGCGAGGGCGGACTGGACAGGGAAAACGATGGAAAAGGTGCCGATGCTGGCGGAAGGCTACGAAAAGCTGACCGCTGATTTGAAGGCTTTGCGGGATGAGCGTCCGCGTATCGTCGATGCGATCGAGGAAGCCCGCGCCCACGGCGATCTTTCGGAAAACGCCGAATACCACGCCGCGAAGGAGCGGCAGGGTCAGGTCGAAGCGCAGATTTCCGATATCGAGGACAAGGTCAGCCGTGCCCAGATCATCGACCCGACCACGCTTTCGGGCGACCGGGTGGTGTTCGGCGCCACCGTCACCGTGGTTGACGAGGACGACAAGACCTCGACCTATCAGATCGTCGGCATGGCCGAGAGCGACGCCAAGAAGGGCCGCATCTCTTATGAAAGCCCGCTGGCCCGGGCGCTGATCGGGAAATCGCTGGACGACGAGGTCGAAGTGACTGTGCCCTCGGGCGAAAAGTTCTACCTGATCAAGAAGATCGAATTCATCTGATACAAAAAAGGCCCGGACGCTGATCCGGGCCTTTTCGTTTGGGTCACTCGCCGTCGAGCGAGGGTTCGAACAGCTTGTGCAGATGCACGATCACATATTTCATTTCCGCATCGTCGACCGTGCGCTGTGCCCAACCGCGCCAGGCTTCCTGCGCGCTGGCAAAGTTGGGATAGAAGCCGACGACGTGGATGTCCTTCAGATCCTGGAACTCGACTGAGCGGGGATCTTTCACCCGGCCACCGATTACGAGGTGCAGAAGTTGTTCGGACGAGGGCATGAAGCACAGCCTTTCTGATAGAGGAGAGGATTGCTCACCGCTCTATCGTCTGGCTCGAATGGCGCAAGGTCGCAAATGACCTCGCACGGATCCCTAATGCTTCTTGAACGCCCGCATGATGGATTTGCCCACTTCGCGGCCGGCGATCCGCGCATCGTCGCCGGCACTGCCAGCGCGATACTTCGCTTCGCGGCGCATCCGGCGGGCAGTGTCGCCGGCGCTGTCGCTCAGATCGGCCAGCTTGCGCTTGCCTTCTTCGCCAGCGTGCCCGGCATTTTCGCGCAGTTCTGCAAGAAAGCCCATCGCCAACTCGCTGCCCATCGCGGCGAGGCCCGCAGCCTTTGCACCGGTACGGGCGGCGGCGCGGCGCGGCGTCTTGAACAGGCTCGCGATCAGCACCCCGGCAACGACACCGCCAGCGACGGTGGTGACAGGATGCTCCTTGGCGAAGGCCGTGAACTTGTCTTTTGCCTCGACCGCACCAGCCTTGGCACTTTCACCCAGTTTCCTGGCGCGGCGCGTGGCTTCGCTGCCCTGTGCCGCTTCGATCCGCTCTTTTAGAGCAGCGCGCTTGTCATCGCTCATGCTTGTGTCTCCGCTGGAAGTTTCTCTTCATTTACCGAACGATCATCACCGCCCGCTTGTTCCGCTTCCGCTTCATCATCTTCGCCCTCGCTGTCGAGCAGGTCACGCACGATCGCCGCGAGTGGCTCGCGGAACATCCACAAGGCAATGGCGGCGACAAGAGCCGCGACCAAAGTGCCGACCTGCAACCTGTGCCCGGTCACATAGTCACGGGCATCATCAGCCAGATCGCGCGCGCGCGATCCAAGATCAGGTGCGGAGGCAGACTCGGGGTCAACCTCGCGTTTGAGGTGCGCGAGATCGGCAGTGACCAATGCGCGCGCCGCATCACGCAGCAGCCGGTCTTCGCGCAGTTGCAGCTCGAGATCAGGCATTGGCGTTATCCTCCGGCGAAGCGTCATCCTTTGCAAAGGCGCGCTTGATCGAGCCCATTGCTCTTTGCGCACCGCGCACGCAAAGCCATGCCAGCAGCAACAGGATGGCAACGACAATCGCCGTCGCGCCCCATGCCGTCACCACCGGGATCAGCGCGATCAGCAGGCCGATGGTGAGGCCGACAGCCGCCAGCAGCACCAGCACGAGGGCAACGATCCCGAGCGCGATGGCGGTGACGAGCCGATTGCCCGCGAGGCGCGCGCGCGTCTTCTGGAAGGCAATCTCGGCATCGAAATAGTTCAGCGCATCGTTGGCGAGCGCCCCGATATCTTCGGCCAGGACACGCACGAAAGGCTCGCCCGGATCGGAATCCGGCGAGCCTTGCTGCGTACTTCCCGGCCGATCATCAGGACCGGAGCCGAGTTCTGCGGATGGATCAGGCGTACTGGATGCCACGCGTTAACGACGGAACAAGCGCGAAACCAGAAAGCCGGCGAGGGCCGCAACGCCGACAGCGGTCGCCGGGCTCTTGCGGATGGCTTCGCGCGCATCCTCGCCCAGTTCCTCATAGCTCTTTTCGTTCAGCGTCTTGGCCGAGTCCGTCAGGTAGCCAGAGGCGCGGCGGGCATAGTCGCCATATTTCGCGCCAAACTTCTCGTCGATCATCGCGGCATTTTCTTCGACCAGCTTCGATAGGCTGACGAGGGCATCGCTGGCCTTGGCCTTGCCTTCAACGGCAAGATCGCCTGCGCGGGCCATCGCATCGTCGGCCATGTCGTGGCCACGGGAGCTGGCTTCGCTCTTCAGTGCGGCCGCACCAGCCTTGGCCTCACCGATAGCGGCGTTGAAGCGCGACTTCGCCTCTTCGGTTCCAGCGGTCGAGGTCGGCTCAGGCGCAGTAACAGCAGTGGCGGTGGCAGGCTTGGGAGCTTGGGTCTTCTGGGTAGGAGCCATGATATTCCCTTTCTTGCGAAGTGCCCCGGACATGACTTCCGGTACGCACGAATTCTTGTTCAGGGGTATTATGATGCTAATACACCCACTTTCAAGACTCCAACGCGTCTTGCCCTTGAATGTTCCGCGGCATAGGAGGCGCGCAACTGCCTCACACAAAACCACTTGGAGCGCCTTGAAATGACCGCCATCATCGACATCCACGGCCGCGAAATTCTCGATAGCCGGGGCAACCCCACGGTCGAGGTCGACATCCTGCTCGAAGACGGCAGCTTCGGCCGCGCGGCGGTTCCCTCGGGCGCCTCGACCGGCGCGCATGAAGCGGTGGAACTGCGCGACGGCGAGAAGGGCCGCTATCTCGGCAAGGGTGTGCTGAAGGCGGTCGAAGCGGTCAACACCGAGATCGCCGATGCGCTGCTCGGCCTCGATGCGGAAGACCAGCGCGACCTCGACTATGCCATGATCGAGCTGGACGGCACCGCCAACAAGGCGCGCCTCGGTGCGAACGCCATCCTCGGCGTCAGCCTCGCCGCAGCCAAGGCTGCCGCCAATGCGCGCGGCCTGCCGCTTTATTCCTACGTGGGGGGCGTGTCGGCCCATGTTCTGCCGACCCCGATGATGAACATCGTCAACGGCGGCGAACATGCCGACAACCCGATCGACGTGCAGGAATTCATGGTCATGCCCATCGGCGCGGAAACGCTGGCCGAAGGCGTGCGCTGGGGCGCGGAAATCTTCCACACACTGAAGAAGGGCCTTGCCGACAAGGGGCTGTCGACTTCGGTCGGCGACGAGGGCGGCTTTGCGCCGAACCTTGCGGGCACGCGCGATGCGCTCGACTTCATCATGGCCTCGATCGAGAAGGCCGGGTTCAAGCCGGGCGAAGACATCGTGCTCGCGCTCGACTGCGCCTCGACCGAGTTCTTCGCCGATGGTCGCTACGATCTTGCCGGCGAGCAGCTTTCGCTGAATTCGCATGAAATGGCGGAATACCTCGCCAAGCTTTGCGCCGACTATCCGATCAAGTCGATCGAGGACGGCATGGCCGAGGATGATTTCGAGGGCTGGAAGGCCCTCACCGACATGATCGGTGACAAGGTCCAGCTTGTTGGTGACGACCTGTTCGTGACCAACCCTAAGCGCCTCACCATGGGCATCGAGCAGGGCTTGGCGAACTCGATGCTGGTGAAGGTCAACCAGATCGGTTCGCTGACCGAGACGCTGGAAGCGGTCGAGATCGCGCACCGCGCGGGCTACACCAACGTGATGAGCCACCGTTCTGGCGAAACCGAGGATGCGACCATTGCCGACCTGGCGGTTGCCACCAACTGCGGCCAGATCAAGACCGGCTCGCTCGCGCGTTCGGACCGGCTGGCGAAGTATAACCAACTGATCCGTATCGAGGAAGAGCTGGGCAGCGGCGCTCGCTATGCGGGCAAGGGCTGCTTCGGGCGGCTGGGCGGCTAGGCTTCGCCCGTTGCGAGGAGCTGTTATGGCTGCGACAAGTAGCGCATGACGGCTCTAGCCTACTTCGCGGCGGCACTCGCCGAGATCGCCGGATGCTTCACCTTCTGGGCCTGGCTACGGCTCGGCAAGTCGGTGTGGTGGCTGCTGCCCGGCATGGCAGCACTCGCCCTGTTCGCCTATTTGCTGACCCTTGTCGAGGCGGACCATGCCGGGCGCACTTACGCCGCTTACGGAGGCGTCTATATCCTGTCGGCGATCCTCTGGCTGTGGATCGTCGAAGGCGCGAGGCCGGATCTGTGGGATGCGCTCGGCGCGGCGGTATGCCTGGCTGGCGCTGCAATCATCCTGTTCGGCCCGCGCCCCGTGTGAAAGGGGATCACGCCTGTGAACCCCTTTCCAGCTCCTGCTCCACTTCATCCTCGATTTCCGCCTGAACGGGCTCAAGCCGCTCCATGACCTTGCGGTTCTTGGCACTGAGCAGGTACTGCCATACACCAAAGGCGTTGATCAGCAGCAGCACGGCGTTCATCGCCGCAATCGGCATGGCATCGGTGGTGAGGCCGGAGACAATCCAGGTGACCGAGACCGCGCAGAACAGGACGAAGCCATAGCCAGTCGCCCGCCGCCCCAGATCGGCGGCGATCAGTCCGGCGGCCATCATCGTACCGATGGCGGCAATCCATTCCAGTGGTCCGTTCATGCAAGGCAGAGCGCGGAAGCGGGGAAGTGGTTCCCGGCCGATTGCTCGTCGGCGGCCTCTCGGCTCGGTGCAATCACATCACGATGTGATGTTTGTTGGAGATTTTCCAACGTCTATCGCTACGCCTGCGCCCATCGTGCCGGTGCACGCTGGCAGCCGCGGTTGAACCAGTTCTACCCCCGTTCTGCGCACCGCTGAGCGCCCTCAGGCGGCTGTCGCGGTCAGCCTTGCGATCTGTTCTTCGCTCAGGGTCAGGTTGACCGCTTCGAAGTGCAGGTCGAGCTGTTCGGGCTTGCTCGCGCTGGCGATGGGCGCTGTGATGCCGGGCTGGGCCGCAAGCCATGCGAGCGCCACCGCGCCAGGCCTGTCCCCGGTTTCGGCTGCTACCTCGTCGAGTACGGGAAGTACCTTGAGTCCCTCGTCGAAAAACCGTTCGATACTGCCGCCGCGGTTGTGCTTTTCGAGATCCTCTCGGGTGCGGTACTTGCCGGTGAGGAAGCCCGCCGCCAGACCGAACCATGGGAAATGCGCGATCCCGGCTTCTTCACAATAGGCCTGAAGGTCAGCGTCGAAACCGCTGCGAACAACCAGATTGTATTCGTTCTGCAGCACCGTGAAGCGCGCACTGCCGGCAGCCTCTGCGGCCTGTTTAAGCGAACGTAGGCGTGCGGCAGAATAGTTCGATGCACCCAGTTCGCGCACCTTGCCCGCGGCCACCAACGCACCAAACCCGGCAGCGACTTCGTCCTGCGGAGTCAGCTCCTCATCGCGGTGCGCGTAGTAAAGATCGACATAGTCGGTTTGCAGCCGTTCGAGGCTCTTCTCCAACTCGGCGCGAACCTTGGCAGGAGCAAGGTCGCCGGGCTTGCCATGCATCCCTGTCTTGGTGGCTATCAGCATTTCGGAGCGCAGGCCACGCGAAGTCAGCCATTTGCCGATCACCGCCTCGCTCTCGCCGCCAACATGGCCGGGAACCCAGTCCGAGTAGCCTTGCGCCGTATCGACCATCCGGCCACCGGCCTCATAGAACCGGTCAAGCACGGCAAAGCTGGTGTCCTCGTCAGCGGTGAAGCCGAACACGTTGCCGCCCAGAACGATGGGCAGACCGCCAAAAGAGGGATGGTCGCTCAACGGAACTGCTCCTGCAATTCGAGCATCCCCATGGCCGCTTGCGCTGCCTCGCCGCCCTTGTTCTTCTGCGCCGGATCGGCGCGCACAAGTGCCTGCTCCTCGTTTTCGACCGTGAGGATGCCGTTGCCGATGGCCACCGCATCCATGGTCAGCGCCATGATCGCGCGTGCACTTTCACCAGCAACGATCTCGAAGTGATAGGTCTCGCCCCGGATCACCACGCCAATGGCGACAAAACCATCATAGCGCCCGCTCTCCGCGGCGAGAGCGATCGCACCCGGCACTTCGAGCGCGCCGGGAACGGTGAGCACATCGACGCTGTGCCCCGCCTCTTCCAGCGCCGCACGGGCACCGGCGATCAGCAGGTCGTTGAGGTGCTCATAAAAACGGGCTTCGACGATAAGAAAACGGGCCATGGTCATTCTTCTCCGCAGGCAATCGGGCGTTCCCCGACGATCGACAGGCCATAGCCATCAAGGCCGACCAGCGAGTGTGAAGTGTTGGTAAGCAGGATCATGTCGCGCACGCCAAGCTCGGTGAGGATCTGCGCGCCGACGCCATAGTCACGCTGTTCCTCGTCGGTCTCACGCGGGCGAGCCTCCAGCGAACGGATCGCGCGCGAAGCGAATTCGGGGGAGGGGCGGTTGATCAGCACCACAACGCCCGCGCCTTCCCTGGCGATGGCGCGCATCGCGCCTTCGAGCAGGCCCGCGCGCTCGGTGTCACGCGAAAAGACGTCGTCGAACAGCGAGAGGGCATGCATCCGCACCAGTGTCGGCCGGGCGGGATCGATATGGCCTTTGACCAGCGCCAGCGTCTCGTTCTTCGTGGCCTTGTTCCAGAAGCTGACGGCACGCCAGTCGTCACCCCAGTTACTGGAGAAGCGCGCCTCGCTACGCTTTTCCACGAGGTGATCGTTCTGGCGCCGATAGGCGATGAGGTCACGGATCGTGCCAATCTTCATCCGGTGCTTGCGGGCGAAGGCGAGCAGCTGGTCGAAGCGGGCCATGGTCCCGTCCTCGTTCATGATCTCGCAGATCACGCCGCTGGGGTTGAGACCCGCGAGCCGCGAAATGTCGACCGCCGCCTCGGTATGCCCGGCGCGGACCAGCACACCGCCCTCGCGCGCCACCAGCGGGAACACATGGCCGGGGGTGACGATATCGTCCGGGCCTTTCGAAGCGTCGATAGCGACCGAGATCGTGCGGGCGCGGTCGGCGGCGCTGATCCCGGTGGTGACGCCCTCGCGTGCCTCAATGGCGACGGTGAAGGCCGTTTCGTGGCGGGTGCGGTTCTTCCGGCTCATCAGCTCGAGCCCGAGCGACTTCACACGGGGCTCGGACAGAGCAAGGCAAATCAGCCCGCGACCGTGCGTGGCCATGAAGTTGATCGCATCGGGCGTTGCCATCTGGGCCGGGATAATGAGGTCGCCCTCGTTCTCGCGGTCCTCGTCATCTACGAGAATGAACATGCGCCCGTTGCGCGCTTCCTCGATCAGCTCCTCGATCCCGACCAGTACCGGGCTATCGTCGTTCTCGGAAAGGAAACGGGCAAGCTTGCCAAGCGTCTCGGCGGTAGGGTTCCACCCCGGCTCTGTGCAGTCGCGCAGCGTATTGGCATGAAGGCCAGCGGCACGGGCGAGCCCGGCGCGCGTCATCTTGCCTTCTCCAATGAGGGCGAGAACCTTGGCGAGAACCTGATCAGACATAGAATTTTCTCAAATCACATTGAAATGTGATGAACATCTAGGCGTCACACTCAATGTGATCAAGTGCCAAAGCCCGGCGATGATCCGGCAGGCCCGAATACCGAGCGACCCAGTTCCGCCACGCTGGTGATGCCGAGATAGGCCATGGTCCGCCGCAATTCCTGTGCGAGCAGATCGATCGCTCGCGCCACCCCGGCTTCGCCGCCAGCGGCAAGGCCATAGAGCGTAGCCCTGCCCAGTAATACCCCCTTCGCGCCCAGAGCCATCGCCTTGACGACGTCGCTCCCGCGCCGGACCCCGCTATCATACCACACATCGAGCCTATCGCCTGCCGCCGAGATCACGGCGGGCAGCGCCTCGATGGCGGCAACCGAATGATCGAGCGCCCGCGCGCCATGGTTCGAGACGATCACGGCGTCCACCCCGTAGCTCGCCGCCAGCACCGCATCTTCCGGGTGCAGCACGCCCTTCAGCACCATCTTGCCGCGCCACATTGCCCGCAGCTCGGCGATCCCGTCCCAATCGAGGTTATCCTGCTTGAACTGCGCGCCGGGCTTGCCACCCTTCCCAATCGAATGGCGCAGGTGCGGGGGCAGGTTCGCCTGTTGCGGCAGCTTGCCCTCACGCAGCACATATTGCCCGATCACCCCGAGTAACCAGCGCGGGTGGGTGAGCACGTCGACGACGTTCTGCGAGTTGGGCTTGAAGGGAATGCCGAAGCCGTTGCGCATCAGGTATTCCCGGTTGGGCGGCACCGGCAGGTCGAGTGTGACGAACAGCGTATCGCACCCGGCATCCTGCGCGCGGCGCACCACGTCGAACGACAGCTCGCGGCTTTCCCAGAGGTAAAGCTGGAACCACACGCGCCCCGCTTCGGCCACGATCTTCTCGAGATCGAGCGTGCTGGCGCTGGAAATGGTGAACGGAATGCCCGCCTCGCGCGCCGCGCGTGCCAGCGCAATGTCGCCGTTGTAGTGGATCATTCCCGCCGCTCCGGTCGGCCCGATGGCGAAGGGAAGGGTGCTCGGCTGGCCCAGTAGGTCGGCCGATAGGTCAATCCGTTCGACATTGCGCGCCACCCGCGGAACGAAGGTCAGCGCATCGAGCGCGGCGCGGTTGCGGTCCATGCCGGTCTCGTCCTCCACCCCGCGTTCGAGATATTCCCAAACGCCGCGCGGAAGGCGCGCCTTGGCCTTGTGGCGCAGATCGGCAATGTTCCAGCAGGCAAGATCCGCCGACATCGGAGCGCTTATCCGCGTCCGAGGAAGGGCAGCTTGTTCTGCACCATCAGCGCCTCATAGAAATTGAGGTGATCGGGCATGTCGCACATATGCACGATGATGCCCGCCGCCTCCTCGGGCGTGGCGGCGAAGTTATCCGGTAGCTTGACCGAACCGGGCATGATCTCGGTGGCAACAATGCCGGGATGGAAGATCGATACCGCGATGTTGCTGTCGCGCCCATCTACCGCCAGCGCATGGGTGAGGCCGGCAAGGCCGAACTTGCTGGCGGTGTAGGAGGGGCACTGCGAACGCGGCACCTTGGCCGAAATCGATCCGACGTTGACGATGCGCCCGTGCCCGCCCTTGAGGAAGATCGGCCAGGCGTGCTTGGCGCAGAGGAAGGCGCTGGTCAGATTGGTGTTGATGACCTGCATCCACTGCTCGAGACTGGTCTCTTGCACGGGGGTGTTTTCGGCAATTCCGGCGTTATTGATCAGCACATCGACGGCGCCGAACTTCTCCACCGCCTGCGCGAAGAGGTTGGCGACGGCTTCCTCGTCGGTAACATCGGTAGCCACGGCGAGCGCCTCGCCGCCCATCGCCTCGATCTTGGCAACCAGCCCTTCGAGCCGTTCGATCCGGCGCGCCGCCAGCACCACCTTGGCACCGCGGTTTACGAATTCGATTGCGCAAGCTTCACCAATACCCGAACTCGCGCCGGTAACGACCGCCACGCGGCCTTTCAGGATCGACATCGTCCCCGCTTCTCCTCTCACAGTTTGTGCCGGGCCTACAGGAGCGCTGCTGCAAACGGAACCGTCTATTTGCTTGGCTTCGCAACGTGTTCAGGCGCCCCCAGCCAGGTGAGCCGCCGCCCCGCCAAGCGGAGTCGATCAGTGACCGGCACTGGTGTCGATCGGTCCCTTCGGACGAGGCGCTAGCCAGATCAGCGCGGCGGCAAAGCCGAAGCAGGCCGCTACAATCCAGAACACGTCGAGCGTCGCCAGCATCACACTCTGGCTTTCGACAAGCCGAGCCAGGCTGGCGGCCGCTCCCTCTGCGGACTGACCTGTGGCGACGAACGTGTCGATGGCATCGCTTCCGTTCGTCATTGCGCCCACGATTTCCGACTGGTTGCTACGCGTCGCGTCGGACCAGATCGTTTGCACAATCGACGTCGCGAAGGCACCGGCCATGGTGCGCATGAAGTTGGAAATGCCAGAGGCAGTCGCCTGTTCATGCGGCTCGACCGTGGAGATCGCAAGGCCCGTGATCGGCACGAAGAACATCACCATGAACGGGCCGGTCAACAATGTGGGCCAGGCCATCTGCAGGAACGTGACATCCGGCGTAAAGGTGGTGCGCCACAGGTTGACCGCGCTGAGCCCGAGAATGCCGATCGAGATCACGAGCCGAGGGTCGAACTTCTCGGTCGCCTTACCCACCAAGGGTGAAGACACGACCGCAAGAATGCCCATGATCCCCGTCGCCATACCTGCCCAAGTCGCGGTGTAGCCCATGTTCTGTTGCAACCACAGCGGCAGGATCACGATGACGGCTGAGAATGCGGCGAAGCCGGCGGCGTAAGTCGATGCCGCCACCGCGAATCCGCGGTGCCGGAACACACGCAGATCGATGATCGGATTTTCCTCGGTCAGTTCCCAGATCAGGAATGCAACAAATCCGATCGCCGCGGTCACCGCCATCCAGAACACCATCGGAGAGGCGAACCAGTCGTGATTTCGCCCTTCGTCGAGCACAATCTGCAGCGATGCGACCCACACGATGAGAAGCCCCAGGCCGACCTTGTCGATCCGCACCTTTTCCACAGGATCACGTCTGCCCTTGAGGAAGAACATCGTCAAAAGGCCTCCGGCAATCGCGAGTGGAACGTTGATCAGAAAGATCCAGTGCCAGCTCCAGCTGTCGCAGATAACGCCGCCGAGGATCGGCCCGGCAACCGGGGCGATGAGCGTGGTCATTGCCCAGATAATAGTTGCCAGCGTCGCCTTTTCGCGCGGGAAAATGCGCAGCAGGAGCAGCTGGGAGAGCGGCATGATCAGCCCTCCGAACAGCCCCAGCAGAATGCGCATGCCGATCAACATGCCCAGCGAGACCGAGAGGCCGCAAAGCAACGAAAGCGCACCGAATGCCAGATAACAGACGACGAACACGCGCTGCGCACCGAAGCGGCCAGAAAGCCAGCCCGTCAGCGGAACGGTGATCGCCTCTGCAACTGCATAAGACGTGATCACCCAGGTTCCCTCGGACGATGACACGCCGAGCGAACCCGAGATATGGGGGATTGAGACGTTGGCGATCGTCGTATCCAGCACGACGAGGAAGTTCGCCGCTGCGATCGCTATCGCCGCCATGATCAGCTTTGCGCCGGTCAGAGGCTGGAAATCGTCGGGGCTGCTATCTGCGGCACTGGCCATGGCGGTATTTCCTAGCCGATCAGTTCGAAAGTTCGATTTCGGCCGTCATCGACAGGCCGACCTGAAGCGGGTGCTGTGCCAACTGCTTCGGATCGAGGGCGATGCGCACGGGCAGGCGTTGGACCACCTTGATCCAGTTGCCGGTCGCATTCTGTGACGGGACGAGCGCGAAGGCCGATCCGGTTCCGCCGGCGAAGCCGACGACCTTCCCGTCATAGACCACGCTGTCGCCGAACAGGTCGGAAGTCAGCTTGACGTGCTGGCCGGGCCTGACATCAGCCAGTTGCACCTCCTTGAAGTTGGCGTCGACATAGGCAGCCTGAAGAGGCACCACCGACATCAGCGCCTGACCGGGCTGGACGAGCTGGCCAACCTGAACCTTCCGCTGCGAGATCACGCCATCCACCGGTGCGCGCAGCACGGTTCGCGCGAGGTTGACGCGGGCCTGGTCGAGCTCTGCGCGCGCCGACAGCACTTCAGGGTTGTTGTCTACTCCCGCATTGGCGATCATCACCTTGTTCGCATCGCGATCTCCGATCGCACTTTCACGATTGGCAAGGGCTTGGGCTCGGGCAGCTTGCGCCGCTTTTACATCGGCATTGGCCGCCGCGAAGGCGTTGCGCGCGCTGGTTACTTCTTCAGCAGAGACCGATCCGGATTGGACCAGCGCCTCGCGGCGCTGGAGGTCGACGCGGGCCTTCTCGAGATTGGCCTGAGCGCTTGCCAGCTGCGCTTCTGCGCGCGCCTGATCGGCCCTGCGCGAGGCGATCTGGGCAGTCAGACCGCTGTCGGTCGCCATCAGCCCGCGCACCTTGCGTTCGGTGAGGGCGAGCTGCGCTTCGGCCTGCGCCACAGCCAGCTTGGCATCAGTGTCATCAAGACGGACAAGAACGTCGCCTGCCTTGACGTGCTGCGCTTCGTCGACAAGCACTTCTGCCACCGGCGCACCGACTTGCGGTGTTATCTGCGCAACGTTTGCACCGACATAGGCATTGTCCGTCTCGACATAGTTCGAGGCGACAAAATGCTGATAGGCGTAGGCGCCACCGCCAATAACGAGGATGGCGGCACCAAGGCCAATGAACAGCTTCTTGCGGCGCTTCGAACTGCTCCGGTAGGTCACGGTTTCTTGCGCTTCTGTGATGGTTTCGTGAGTGGTCATGGGTTTATCCTTCAGGATCGGAAGCCGCCGCCGAGCGCGCGGATCATTGCAACATCGAGGGAGAAAGCGCGGGTTTGCAGCGAGGCAACCGCGCGACGTGCGGCGATCAGGGAGTCCTCGGCATTCAGTACGTCGAGGTAGGTGCCGAGACCGCCGCGATAGCGATTGTTGGCCACGTTCCAGGCCGCTGCGGCGGCAGTTTCGGCAGCTTCGGCCCGGTCAAGGCGCTGCGACAGTGCGTGTTGGCTGGTCGCTGCGTCGGCAACTTCGTGCAGGGCTTGAACCAGCGTCGCGTCGTATTGTGCAACCGCCTCCTGATAATCGGCTTCGGCGCCGCGATACTGGGCACGCAAGCGTCCGCCATCGAGGATTGGGAGGCTCACAGCCGGAGCGATCGAGCCCATGTCCGATCCCGAGGCAAACACCTTGCCGATGTCGAGCGCCTGGAAGCCGATCAGACCGGTGAGGTTAATGCTTGGATAAAATGCAGCATGGGCCTGATCGATGCGGCTTTGCCCTGCTTCGGCCCGCTCACGCGCCGCGATCAAGTCCGGTCGCCGACCAATCAGTTCGGCAGGGATGTTGGCCGGTAGACCAGCCGCTGCCGTATCAAGATTGAGCGTTGGACGGGTGATCGAAAGGCCGCGGTCAGGACCGGTTCCAAGCAATGCTGCGAGGCGATTACGGGTGAGCGCGATGCTCTCGTCGAGGCTGGCGAGTTCACCTTGCTGACTTGCAAGGGCCGATGCAGCGCGCTGCACTGCGCCTTGATTCTCGAGACCCTGTCGCTGGCGTTCCGCCATCAGGTCGTGGGTCTTGGTCCGCACCTGCAAGGCTTCTGCCGCGGCATCGCGCTCCGCATATTGGCTCGCCAGATCGGCATAGGCACTGGCGATGCCGGCGGACACTGCAAGGCGCGTTGCGGCGGCCTCTGCCGCCGCTGCAGCAGCGTCCGATTTGGCCGCCGCCAGCGCTGCGCGATTTTTACCCCAGAAATCGAGATCCCAAGAAAGGCTCAGGGACGCCTGGCCGTAATCGGGCCAGCCACGCGGTGTATATGCAGGCGGGCTGATGTAATTCTCGCTCTGCTGGGTCAATCCGGCTTCGCCCGAAGCGGAAAGCGAAGGGGCAAGGGCGCTGCGTGTCTGGCCTGCGATTGCAGCCGCCTTGGCAAACCGCGCTTCGGCGACGCGCAGATCCGTCGCGCCTGAAAGCCCCTCCGCGATCAGTTGGTCAAGCTGGGCGTCCCCATAGGTCTTCCACCAGCCGTCCGAAGGCCAGGCTTCGGTTGTGGCTGAAGCCAGGCTTTGGCTGGCGGCGAAATTGTCAGGCGTTGATATCGCCGCAAGATCAGCCTTTGGCGGGGGAAGCGCGCAGCCGCCAAGAAACAGCGAGACCGCCGCTGCCGCTAGGCCGGCTGTCCGGGCAACATGCACGCGCGCACGGGGTCGGGAAGGTGTACCGTATGACGGTGTCGGTGGTGTGGAGGGAGGAACGGGCATGAACGACTCCAAATCGCTTAACTGAACCGTTCGGTATGGTTTTGGGGTTGCGCAGTCAATATAAAAATGTACACCCTGGTCTGGTTAAGGAGAGATCGATGCGTGTTAAGACCGATGAGAAGCGTGAGGCCATCCTCGCTATGGCAAAGGAAGTGTTTCGCGAAGTCGGGTACGAGCGAGCCTCAATGGCCATGATCTCTGCCCGGGTTGGCGGTTCCAAGGCTACGCTCTACAGCTACTTCAAATCCAAGGACGAGCTCTTCGCCGCAGCGATGACCGAAGCGATGGAAGAGCAGGGTGACGACATGATCCGTGGCCTCGACCCCGAGAACCCGGATCTGGAAGCCGTTTTGACGCGGTTCGGACGCGCTTACCTGCGATTGCTGATTTCGCCGGATGCACTGGCGATCATGCGGGTCGCAGTGTCGGAAGGCATCAACAGCTCGCTGGGCGCCGAGCTTTATGCTCGAGGGCCGGGCCGCGGATTGGATCTGGTGACGCGCTATCTGACGGAGCTAGTGGGGAAGGGCACCCTGCGCGACTGCAATCCGCGCATTGCCGCAGCCCATCTGTTGCAAATGATGGAAGCCGGAATCGTTCAGCCGCGCATGTTCGGCGCACCGATCACGATTGACCAAGAGGAACTGATCAGCGCGACAGTTGAGGCTTTTATCCGCGCTTACGGGCGCAGTTGATTTTAGCCGCGGCGAGGTAATTTTCGGGGGTATCTGTCGTACCGAGTTGCGATGCACAAGGCAAAGCGCTGCCTACGGTTGGAGCACGACGGGATGTTTGCCCAGACATTCTTGTCGGCCATCATCAAATTGCGGTCACATTTGAGGGGAGTACGTCAGTGCGTAGTTCCAATCTCGAACGTCAGTATAACTTACGAGAGTGGGATATTGCGAATGAATCGCAGCTATGCCATTGCGGAATCCGTTTGAGCGCCTCCGGAACCGGTGGATGCGCATAAAAAGGAGTCCTCGAGAATCGTGCCGCAGGAAGGCGCCGCTTTGGAAGTATTCCAGTCGCACCGGGCGTCACTGGTTGACTACGCGCGCGTAATTACGGGCAGCGAGAGCACAGCGGAAGACGTAGTGCAGGACGCATGGCTGCGCTTTCGGAACGCCTGCAATGCGGTGACGCTGCGCGAGCCTCTGCATTACCTGTATCGTATCGTCCGAAATCTTGCAGTTGATGAAAATCGGCGCGCTGCCCTCGAAGTGTCGCGGTGTTCGGTGGATGTGGAGGCGGTTACCCATTCGATTGCCAGCGAAGCGCCTTCGCCTGAAGACATCGCGATTGCGCGTAGCGAACTGAAGCTCGTCCGCACCGCGCTCAGCGAATTGCCGGAACGCACGCGGATCGCTGTGGAAATGCACAGGTTCGGCGGGCACACGCTCGCGGAAATTGCCGGCTCGCTGGGGATTTCAGTCGGGCTCGCCCACACGCTCGTTGCCGATGGAATCAAGCATTGCCATCATCGCCGCACCCGTAACAGATAGGGCTATGAGCTTTATTCTGAAAATTCGGACAGGCAGACCTGTCTATAGAACATGGGCGACAGTCCTCCTCCAAGGCGATCGGCAAGATGGCGCGCGCGGCTGCGGCTGGTGGCAGGCCGGGATTGCGCCTTGCCGATAATGGACGACGCCGATCGTATCCTCGATGAAGCGACGGACTGGCTGCTCGCACTGACCGAAAGGCCGGGTGATCGATCGATACGAGCACGTTTCCAGCAGTGGTTGGCCGCCGACAGCCGGCATGGCGAAGTTTGGGAAAGCCTCAACCATAGCTATGATCTTATCGGCAAGACGCAGCCGCAAATGGCATCCCAGCGACCGGAAGACGGCGCGCGCACCCGGTCGCGGCGCTGGTTTCGGAAGCGGGAGCGGGGCAGGCAAGAAGCCAAGCATCCGCTCCAGACCTTCCGCAAGCGGCGAGTATTGGCGGTTGCGGCTTCGGTTGCGCTGGCGGTCTGGTTGGTGCCCGAAGCCATGCTTGCGCTGCAGGCCGATCACCGCACGGACACAGGCGAGCTATATATCGCGAAGCTGGAGGACCGCTCTACCGCGCAGCTTGGGCCGAGCTCTGCAATCCGGGTCAGCTATGCCGAGGGCGAGCGCAGGATAGACCTGTTGTCGGGCCAAGCGCTCTTTCAGGTGACCCCCAACAAGTCCCGCCCCTTCCGGGTCCATGCCGATGACGTGACTGTTACGGTCCTGGGGACCGGTTTCGACGTTCGTCGCCTGCCTTCCACAACCGAAGTGGGTGTGCAACATGGGCGCGTGCGCGTGGATCGGTCCGCGCACGGGGCCGATCCGGTGTTTTTGTCTGCCGGGGATCTCGTGGCGGTTGGCGAGGATGGCCAGACCGTGACCGACCATATGGCACCACAACTGATCGCATCCTGGGCCTTGCGCGAGGTTAGCGCGCGGGACCGGGCGGTATCCGATGTAATCGACGATCTCCGGCCTTGGTATCGGGGCAAGATCCTGGTGACGAGCAAGGCCTTGGGCAAACGCCGGGTCAATGGCGTCTATGATCCGAGCAACCCGTCCAAGGCGATCCGTTCGATGATCCTGCCGTTGGGCGGAGCGGTTACGCAGATCACGCCTTGGCTCCTCGTTATTCACGAATAATATCACATAATTTCAAAGCGATGATGTCCATCTCCATAAAATTCGAAAAAATCTGAAAATCGATAGCCTTCGCAGAGTCCTTGTCACTGAGGGTCATGCGGATGCGAGTCATTAGCATGTGTATCGCAAGCCTGACCCAATCTGGATTATCTCAGGGGTATCGGAATGCGATTGATGAATGGGCGATGGAATCAACCCGGCCGCGCGATGAAGATGGCGTTGCTGCTGGCGACCGCGTCTGGCGTAGCGGCAATTGCTCCGGCGCCTGCCATGGCCCAATCCTCGGCCGCCACGCGATCTTTCAATATTCCTGCGCAGTCTCTGCCCGACGCGTTGATCCTGTTCGGACGTCAGGCCGGAATCGAAGTGACGGCGGAGAGTGTCAACACGCGCGGGAGGTCCACTCAAGGCGTCTCGGGTACTTTGGCCCCTGCCGATGCCTTGTCGCAACTGCTTGCCGGGACAGGCCTCACCTCCCGTTGGCAGTCTGATCGCTTGGTCGTGGTTGAACCTGCCCCGCAGGTCGCCGAAGGGGCCATTCAGCTCGGCCCGGTGCGAGTGGAAGGAAATAGCGGCTCCGGTGCGGTGGCCTTTGCCTCACCCATCGCGACGAGCGATCTTGGCGCCACGGAAGGCACCACAAGTTACGGCTCGCCGGTGACGACCACGGCGCTGCGTATGCCGCTAACGCTGCGCGAGACGCCGCAAAGCGTAACGGTCATCACGCGCCAGCGGATCGAGGATCAGAACATCACCGAAATCGCCCAGGCCTTGGCGCAGACGGTCGGCATCAGTTACAATCTCGGCGGCTCGCCGGACTCCGATCAGAGCGGGCTTTACTCGCGCGGGTTCGAAGTCAACAACTGGCAGGTCGATGGCATTGCGCGGCCAACGGCTTATGGCTTCGGCGATGCCTATGCGGACATGGCCATCTATGACCGCGTCGAGGTGATCCGTGGCGCCTCCGGCCTTCTCAACGGCTCGGGCAACCCCTCCGCCACCGTCAATCTGGTTCGCAAGCGTGCGCCGGGCAAATGGCAGGTGCAGCTGGAAGCGCAGGGCGGGAGCTGGGATTATGTCCGCGGTCAGGTGGATGTCGGCGGCCCGCTGGACAAGGATGGGCGCGTTCGTGCGCGCGTCGTTGCGGCCTATCAGGATGGCGGGCTCAACATCGATCGCGCCACGTCTCATCGCAGCATCTTCTATGGCACGGTTGAAGCCGACCTGACCGAGACCACGCTGCTGCGCGCCGGTGTCGATTATCTCAATCGCAGTTCCGACGATGCCAACATGGCCGGGGTGCCCATCGTCACGACCGACGGCACTCCCACAGACTTTTCCCGGTCGCGCAACACCGTCACCGACTGGACGCGATACGATCGCGATTCCCTTAGCGCCTTCGCCTCGATCGAGCAGAAAGTGGGCGAATGGACGCTCCGCGCCGATCTCGATTGGACCCGCAAGACCTATGACATGGTCTTTGGCTATGCCTTGCGGGGCGCATTGAACCCTGATGGCACCGGCGCCGGCATCTGGCCCGGCCGCTGGGCCGACAACCAGCGCATGACGAGCCTCGTCGGCACAGCTTCCGGGCCGCTGCGGATATTCAGCGATGACGATTTGCTCATGGTCGGTGCAAGCCATTACACCACCAAGGAAGGCGGCGACGATTATCAGATCTGGTATTTTGACGGCTACGATCCTTCGATCCCGAACTATTACAGCTGGCAGGGCGATGGCTTGCCCGAGCCCGATTGGCCCTATATCGGCCAATATGGAAATAACGAAAAGCAGACGGCCGGTTTCGCCACCCTGCGGGTCAAGCCTTTGCCGATGCTCTCGGTTATCGTCGGCGGGCGGCTGACCGACTGGCGCCGCGAATACTGGAACCAGCCTACCGGCGAGGATCGCACCAGCAGCCCAACGTCGGTGTCGGGAGAGTTCACGCCCTATGCGGGTGTTATTCTGGACATGACCTCCAACGTGTCGCTCTATGCCAGCTACACCAGCATTTTCTCGCCCCAATCCTATCGCGACATCAATGGCGATTATCTCGACCCGCTGACCGGTAAGAACTACGAGATCGGCGCGAAGGCTGAGCTGATGAACGGACGCCTTGCCCTGTCGGGGGCATGGTTCAACATCCGGCAATCGAACTTCCCGGTCTATGTGCCCGATGTCGTGGGGCCGACGGGGGATTCCGTCTATGAGTCGGTGGACGGCACGCGATCGGAAGGTTTTGAACTTGAGGCGACGGGCGAACCGCTGCCGGGCTGGAAGATCGCCGGCGGGTTCAGCCATGTGAAGGTCAAGGATCGCGACGGTGCGCCGCTCAACACGCAAGTGCCGCGTGACAGCCTGCGCTTCCTGACCAGCTACGATCTGACCGGCGCGGGCGTGCGCGGGCTCACCATCGGCGGCAATGTCCTGTGGAACAGCCGGACCTACGCCGACATTAGCGGAAAGGGCGCAGGCCTGACCATAGCGGAGCAGAAGCCATATGCGGTGGTGGACGTCTTCGCCCGTTATGCGCTGACGCCCAACCTGTCGCTCTCGCTCAACGCAAGCAACCTGCTGGACAAGCGCTATTATTCCAGCGTCGCCTATTTCGCGACGTTCGGCGAAGCGCGCCGCATCGTCGGCACCCTGCGCGCGAAGTTCTGAAGATGGATGTGACCGGAGCTTCGCTGTGAAGGACTCGCTTCGCCAGTCGATGGCATGGCTGCACACCTGGGCGGGGTTGCTGCCCGGATGGTTGCTGTTCGTGGTGTTCCTGTTCGGAACCACGGCCTTCTTCCAGTTTGAAATCGACGGGTGGATGCGTCCCGAACTGAGGCGGGCTCCGGTCACCGCGCAAGCGCTTGACCGGGCCGATGCCATGTTGCGCGCGCGTGGAGCGGGTGCGGAAAGCTGGAGCGTGTCGCTCCCGAGCGGGCGGAGCAACGAAGCCGTGGTGCTTTCGTGGACGCCCAGCGGGGGCGGATGGGAAGACCGCGTGGAGGTAAAGCTCGATCCCGCAACGGGTCGCGAAGTCACCGTGCGCGAAAGCGCTGGCGGCTTCTTCCTCTACCGGATGCATTTTGACCTGCATTACATGCCGGTGATGTGGGCGCGCTACCTTGTCTGCGTGGCGGCGCTGGCGATGCTGGTTGCGATCCTTTCGGGCATCGTCACGCACAAGAAGATCTTCGCGGACTTCTTCACGCTGCGCTTTGGCAAAGGTCAGCGCAGCTGGCTCGATGCGCATAACGTGACGGCGGTGCTCGCGCTGCCGTTCCATCTGATGATCACCTATACCGGGCTGGTCACATTGCTGTTCACGCTGATGCCGTGGGGCGCGAATGCCGCGTTCGGCAGCATGGACGCCTTTTACGAGAAGAGCTTTCCACCCGCGCCGACCGCCGCTGTCGCACCGGTGTCTCCGGGTGCCGTGTCCCAGCCCCCTGCGCTCCGCGAGATAATCGCGCGCGCCGAAGCTGTCTGGACGGGCCAGAAGGCGAACTACGTCGAAATCGAAAAGCCCGGCGCTCCCGGAGCGATCATCGGGGCCTGGCCGGGTCAGGATATGTTGGGAGGCGGGCGAAAGCCTGTCTATCTGGACGGCGCGACCGGTGACCTGCTCGTCAGCGGCGATAAGCCTGGCGCTGCCCGCGCGACGCAGCGCGTGATGATCGACCTCCATGCGGGCCGCTTTTCCGGCGCGATGTTGCGCTGGCTCTATTTCCTGTCGGGTGTAGCGGGCACAATCATGGTGGCCAGTGGGCTTGTCCTGTGGACGGTTAAGCGCAGCGCCAAGTTGCCCGATCCCTCGCGGCCGCATATCGGCTTCCGGCTCGTTGAGCGCCTCAACATCGGCGTGATTGCCGGATCATGCGCGGGCATCGCGGTGTATTTCCTCGCCAACCGGTTGCTGCCCGTCGAATTGCCACATCGCGCAGACTGGGAAATCCACAGCCTGTTCATCGCCTGGGGTGCGATCTTCACCTGGACGATCGCGCGCCCGGTCAAGCGGGCCTGGGTCGAGGCGCTGGCAGCCTGCGCCGGGCTTTTTGCCCTGGTGCCGTTAGTGAATGCGCTTACCACGCAGCGCGGCCTTGTTCCCAGCCTGATCGCTGGCGACTGGATTTTCGCTGGCTTTGATCTTGCCATGCTCGCAATGGCCGCTGCCTGCGGCTTCACCGCGTGGAAAGTTGCCACGCGCAAGCCAAAAGTCGCCCCACGCCGCAAGACGCGCGAGCTGGAGGCGATGGCGGCATGATCCACACAGTCATCTTCCTCCTGTCGCTGGCAGGCTTCGCCCTGCTGCTGCTCGCCATGGCTCGCCACCAGCAGGACTGGCTGCGCCGCAAGCTGCCAGCGAACCGGAGCCGTGCCCTGCGCCTATCGGGATTCCTGATGCTTGCGCTCGCCTTCGTCATGGCCGGGACTGGCGTTGGCTGGGGCTATGGCGCGGTCGTCTGGTTTGGATGGATGACTGCCGCGGCCGCCCTGATCGTCGCCGCCAACCTCAATCGTGACCGCATCCTGCGCAGGGTCCGGTCCTGATGCTCGCCTTTCTTTCGCGGATATTTTTGGAGATCACCATGTTCAAGACCCTTTTTGTCACAACCCTCCTCGCCGGTGCCGCTGCCAGCGCATCTGCCCATGAAATATGGATTGAGCGGGACGGGTCAGCAGCACGGGTCCATGTGGGAGACGCTGCGGGCGAGCGCGACAAAGGCGAGGATATCGCCAAGCTAGTGGTGACTTCCCGCCTCTATGAAACGCAGCCGGATCGGGCCTTCCCCGTAACGGCGCAGCCCGATCATCTGGCGGCCGATGTCGGCGGCGCAGCGGATCTGCGCTACTATAACGATCAGGTCTGGGAGCCGTGGCAGACGGACGAAGGCGATTATCAGGCCGCCGCCTTCCAGGCGAAAGCAGGGCGCGAAAGCACGCAGGCCGTCCATGCTTTTGAACTGGTGCCAGTCGCGGCGGGGAGCGATAGCTTCATCCTCACCTTTGAGGGTCAGCCTCTGGCTGACACCGGCATCACCGTCATCAATCCCGATCTTTGGGAAAAGAGCTTCAAGACCGATGGGGCAGGGCGCTTCACTGTGCCGGTTGCCGCGAAGGGCCGCTACATCCTCGTCGCCCGCCACACCGCTCCGGCTGATGTGGAGATCGCCGGACGGAGGGTTGCGAGCCTGCAGCACATTGCGTCGCTGAGCTTCGTCGCACACTGATGGCAAGCGCGATCGCCATGAACAAGCAAGCCCGTATTCGCTCGTCGGTGCTTGCCCGCAGCCTTGCCGGAACGCTGGGTGCTTACGGCGTGAGCTCGCTCTTCACGGCGGCACTCTCGCTGGTGCTGGCGCGGATCGGCATGGATCGGGTCGAGGCCGTGACGGCCGCCACCTTGCTGAGCTTTGCCGTCTTTGCCCTCATCGCCATGGCCGTGTTCCATGCCCGCAGCGCGGCGCGGGCATGGATGTGGCTGATCGCCATCGCGGTTCCCACGGGATTGGCAGTTCTGGCCTTGCTGCCCGGTCCCAAAGGATGATCGCCGTCATGTTGGAGACAGAAGAGCCGATGGCGCAAGGCGGTGGGGACGCGATATGGCAGGCGACTGAGCCTGCCACGTCCTCCCGCAGCATGATGGACCACTGGCAGCCGTCGACGCGCTACTCGGATCAACCGACGAGCCTCAAGACGCGTCTTGCCGGCATGGGTGGTATCGTGGCGATCGCCTTGCTGATCACCGGCGGCGCCCTGCTCACCTGGACCACCTATCAGGCCGTTCAGAAGCCCGCGACATTAAGCGTGTTCGACGTCGCGCCTCCGGCTGCCCCGCCTGAGCCTGCGCGCGATATTCCGCCCGGGCCGGAAGAGGTAGAGAAAGATCAGGACATGCCTGACATCGTGCTGCCACAGATCCAGCCACCGGAAATTCGCCTGCCGAGCATCAATGCCCTGCCGCTTCCTGACGCGAAGCCGATTCCCGATCCGGAACCGCCCGCACGGGATACGACTGCCCCCGAAACACCGCCCGCGCCGCCAGCACAGCAAGTTTCCAGCGGCGAGCCAACCTGGGAAGGGCTCGTGCTCGGCGCGCTCAACAAGGTGAAGCGCTACCCACGCGAAGCCTCTTTCCGGCGCCAGCAGGGCGTGCCCTATATCCGTTTCGTGATGAACCGGAACGGCGAGGTGCTCTCGGTTCGCCTTGAGCGGTCGTCCGGTGTCCGCGCGCTCGACAATGAAGCGCTCGCTTTGCCAAGGCGCGCGGCCCCGCTGCCAAAGCCACCCAAGGAGGTGGCGGGTGACACCGTTGAACTGGTCGTCCCGGTCGAGTTCTTCATGCGATGAGCTCTTTTGCAGTGCTGCTTGCCAGCTTCGCCGCTCTGGCAGGAGCGATGGAAGAACGCCCGGAGCCGCCCGAACTCAAGGGTGAAGGCCTGCCTCGGCCAGTGGCGGACGCCGGATCCGATCCAGCCTATCCGGCCGAATTCTATGCCCCGTTCCAGCCCCAGACCGCTCTGGACATGCTGGAACGCACGCCCGGTTTCTCCATCTCCGATGGCAATGGCGTGCGCGGCTTTGGCGGGGCGGCGGGCAATGTGCTGATCGATGGGCAGCGCCCCACCGTGAAGGCTGGCGGTATCAGCGAAGTGCTGCGGCGGATTCCTTCCGCGCAGGTTGAGCGCATCGTGCTGCTGCGTGGGTCAGATGCGGCCGAAGCGCAGGGGCAGACACTGGTCGCCAATGTCATCCTCAAAACCGATGCGCGCGGGGCAGGGACGGCTACGTTGACCCTGGCGCGCGCGGCCGATGGCGGGCTCTCGCCCACAGCCAAGGCCAGCTACGCCAAGGCAATCGGCGCGTGGCAGGCCAGCGTTGAGCTGATGGCGGGCGAGGTGCGCTATCCCTCCAGCGCGCGGTTCCATGATTTCGATGCGGCAGGTGCGCTGATGCTGGGGCGGCTTCAGGAGTCGCTGGGCAAGGCGCCGGAATATGGGGTCGCAGCTTCTGCATCCCGACCGCTGGGCGGCGGAACGCTGACGGTGAACCTGCGGCTCAATCACGACGTATACGCCCCTACAAAACGCTGCGATACGTGCCGGTCGCTTGAAACGGCCAACGACCTGCACGGTCTGCCTAGATGACCGGAGCGAGCGCCCGCAGGCTCGTGATTATCGGTTTCTCCATCTGGAAGATTATCGCGAGCCGCTGAAGGTCTATGGTTGCTGCAAACGGTGCCATGCTGCGGTTCACGCGCGGTTCCGCGATCCAGATCGGTGGCGAAACCTGATGTTGCGGCACAACCGGGAAGGGGAGTGGTTTACGCTCCTCTCCCTCGATCCCACGTCGCAGTGGCAACCGTTCGATCTCACCTACCCTTCCGGCCTGCCTTGGAAGTCGCCAGTCGCCGAGCCGATTTTCGACTTGCCAACCGCTTCCTCCAACCCCGTTGAGCAAGGGGCGAGGAAGGGATAACTTGCGAAACGAACTGAACAGGATGAACATCATGGGCACCAAGTCGGCATGGACGCCAGAACGCAGAGCACGGCAGGCGGAGGTTATCCGAGCCACACAGCCGTGGAAGTCATCGACCGGCCCGAAGACACCGGAAGGCAAGGCCAAGAGTTCCCGCAATGCCTACGCGGGAGACTGGTATCACGAGGCTATGAAAAAGCTCGCCGACAGCCGGGAGACCACGCTCGCAATGTTCGGACGCAAACGGTTCCCAAAGGGCGCTCTGCCGGACATGGGACGGACACGGGCCTTTGGCCCAAGGAAGGATTTTCGCTAAGTGCTTGAAAATGTGGTGGACGCACTTGGGCTCGAACCAAGGACCCGCTGATTAAGAGCCATGATCAGAGGGTCCTAGCGCGTCCGCATGTGTCCAAAAATGGCGGAAATCTGCGATTTATAGTCCGTATTGTTCTTGAAATGTTCGCCAGTATCCACTACAAAAAGCTACCTAAGGTAGCAGGTACACATGGCGAACAAAGTAGGATTGACTGACGCTAAGATCGCAGGGCTGAAAGCGCCGACTGCGGGTCAGATTGAGCTCGCCGATGGCATCGTCCCCGGCCTTAGGCTCCGCATGGGTGCCAGTGGTATCAAGACGTACATTCTGCGCAAGCGGGTTCAGGGCAAATGGTTGAATGTGACCATCGGACGCCATGGTCCGAGTTTTACACTGGCCCATGCCCGCAAGAAGGCGCGCGATCTGCTTGTCGATGTCGAGCAGGGCAAGAGCATCGCCAGAAAAGCGGGCGCAAAGAGGAAGGGGTCAAAAGGCGTAGGGACGGTCGCGGAGCTCTACGAGACGTACCTTGCTCAGCAGATCGAGGGCAAAAAGCGGAGCGCGAGGGAGTTCGATCGGGTCTTCCGAAAGTACATTGAGCCCGAGATTGGAGACCGGCTCGCAGACTCCATAACCCGAAGTGACGTGAGCCGCTTCGTTGAGAAAATTGCGTTCGAGCGGGGCAAGGAAACCCTGACGATGGCGCGGATCGTGTATCGCCATCTTTCGACCTTCTACACGTGGGCGCTCACCAGACTTGAGCATATGCCCGCCAATCCTTGCCGGGATGCGTGGCGCCCGAAGCGGAATGAACCTCGGGACCGTGTACTCAGCGACCGTGAGCTCGCTGCACTGTGGCAATCTGCGGTCGAGGATGGCTATCCGTTCGGTCATCTCGTGCAGATGCTTATCCTTACGGCTCAGCGCCGGGGCGAGGTGCTCGATGCAGCGTGCGACGAGTTCGATTTCAAGGCGAAAGTCTGGACAGTTCCGGGCGACCGAGCAAAAAACGGCAAGGCGAATGTGGTGCCGCTATCCGCGCAGGCCCTGGCAGTCATCACCGAGATATTCATGGCGGCTGGCATCGACCCCGACGAGGCCCACAAGCAATCCCAGATCCTGTTGGCATCGAAGGTCACCAATACGAACAGCGTCAGCGGACTATCGAAGGCCTGGAAGCGGATCAGAGCAAGCGTGGACGAGAAGCTCGGCTATGAGGCCGGTCACTTCACAATGCATGATATTCGACGGACGGTGGCAACCGGTCTCCAGCGTCTTGGCATACCCCTGGTGGTTTCTGAGGCGGTCCTCAATCACCAGTCAGGATCAGCTATGGCTGGCGTCGCTGGGGTCTATCACCGTCACCAGTATACCAACGAGAAACGAGAGGCGTTGGCGTTGTGGGGTAAGGAGGTAATGCAGATCGCAGCCAAGTACCCATCCGAGGCCAAAGACGGCTAATTTCAGAGGGGATCGAATCCGCTACAAAACCACCCAGCCAGAAACCGCAGGACGATGGGCCCTGCGCCAGCCATTTCGAGCCGATCTTTAGAAGCGCCAACGGCGCAGGACGTCGCGGACATATCCGGGCGTCTCGCCATTGCGGGGAATGCCGCCTGCGCGTTCAACCGCCCCAGGACCCGCATTGTAGGCAGCCACCGCGAGGTGAACCACGCCGAACTTGTCGAGCATCTGCCTTAGATACCGCGCAGCGCCGAAGATGTTGGCCATGGGATCGAAGCGATTGAAGACCCCGAGTTCTTTTGCCGTTGCTGGCATCAGCTGTCCGAGACCTGCTGCGCCTGCCGGACTGATGGCGAACGGGTTGTATCGAGATTCCGTCCATACGAGTGCATCGAGCAGGCCTGCGGGCAGTGAATACTTCGCTTCCGCCGCATAGATGTGGGGCAGGTAGCTTGCTCGCCTGAAGCCGGATGGGCCAGGTTGGGCCGTCCGCTCGTATCTGTAGGGCAAGTTGACCCGACCAGTTTGCGGCACAGTCACAACAGGCGCCGGGCCGTCTTGGGCAGATCGCCAGAGCCCATGCTCGACCAGCTGGAAGCCATTCGATGTTTCAGCAATCCGAATGCCGACGGAGTGGCTGGCGGTTGCTTCGATTGTTGCTGGCGTTGGCAACTCCTGGGCACTGGCCGGGATAGCAGAGGTGATCGCGATGCCTGCGATCAAGAGAGTTTTGATTGTCATTTCTCGATCCTTGTCTAGCCGAATCGAGGTGGAACATATAAAGAACAAACGACGTAGGAAATTGGTTTGGCGCGAGTGCAGAGCGGAGGCTGCGCGGGGAGGGCACCTCAACCGGAGTAGGTCGATGCCCCCGTTAGACAAAGCTCATCAACTCGAACGCCGCGCCCGCACCATCGTTGAAAGCCTTCAAGGTACATGGAGCCGGGGCAAA
The DNA here is from genome assembly GCA_027311945.1 of Erythrobacter sp. Classification (GTDB taxonomy): domain Bacteria; phylum Pseudomonadota; class Alphaproteobacteria; order Sphingomonadales; family Sphingomonadaceae; genus Alteraurantiacibacter. The sequence goes on along the minus strand of DAICXZ010000009.1, from coordinate 20,493 downwards.
GGTATGTGCTGCTGCCCGGCGCATGACGACCGAACTCCGTCGCTGAGTGTGACCTTGGGGCGCAAAGCCATCCTGTTTCACTGCTTTGCGGGATGCCTAAATGAGGACGTCATTGCGGCGTTGGATCGCCAGGGCGTTCGCAGCCGCGACCTTTTCAACGCTTCAGACGCTGAGACCATCGAAAAGCATAGATATGGCGACTTCAGTCCCAATGCGCGGCGCTTCTGGCAATCGGCGACGGCGATCTCCGACAGCCCTGCCGTACAATACCTTGCGCAGCGCGGTCTTCTGCGCGGATCCGATCAACTCCGTTACCTGGCGCGCACGCCGCTTGGGCCGCGCGGCGCTGTTCAATTTCTCCCCGCGATGCTGGCCGCAGTAACAACCGACATTGGCATAATCGCGGTACACCGAACGTTTCTCGACTTAGCGAGCGGCAAGCTCGCCGCTTTCGAGCGGCCCAAGCGTGCGCTTGGCACCCTTAATTGTGGTGCCGTCAGACTGGCGCCGCCGGTGCAAGGGCGTCTTGGACTTGCCGAAGGTATCGAGAGCGCCCTCTCAGCAATGCAGCTGTTTGACATCCCTTGCTGGGCAACGCTCGGGAATGAGCGCTTCGGCCTTGTTGCGATCCCGGAGAGCGTGGGTGAACTCCATCTGTTCATCGACAATGATGCCGGAGGCGCTCTCGCGGAACAGCGAGCGCTGAAGGCTTACGCTGCGCCTCATCGTGTCATCCGCTCACGAGCACCGGCCTCGCCCGGTTTTGACTGGAACGATGAGCTGAAGTCCCGGCTTGCCGGTAAACCTGATCCGTTGGGCAGAGGGGAGGGGGCCTTTGGCTGATTGAGGCCTGCCCGCCGCAGGACCTCGTCAGGAGGTTCCCATGTCCAATTCTTCCCTCGCTTTTGCATTCGATGAACCATCACCGCCCGCTGTTGCGACGGCGGCCCAGATCATGGCTTCAGAGCTCGCAGCTGGCCGCGCGCTGTCACGCAGCGACGTGACGCGTATCATGAGCGAGCACTTCGGGGGCAGCGATGCTCTCGGGCGTTGGTCGGTGCGTGACGCCCACGCAGCTCTAGAGCTGGCACAGGTTCAATACCTGCAAGCGTTCGATCAGATCCAGCTCGCGAGCCCGATCGACGAGGCGGAACAGTTCTTCTTCTCCCTCGATGACCGAATTCCGACCCAGACCAATCGCAGCGACGAGCAGATCGAATGGCAGCAATTCGCAACGCCGCCGCGCCTGGCCTGGCTTGCCGCACGGGCCTGTGGGCTGATACCCGATGAGCTCGTGCTCGAACCATCGGCCGGAACGGGGATGCTCGCGGTCTGGTCTGCCAAAGCCGGCACGCGCCTTGCCTTGAACGAAATCTCGCCGCTGCGCCGCGACTGCCTGACTGCTGCGTTCCCGGCTGCCCGCGTGACCGGGCATGATGCCGAGCTCATCGACGAATTGCTCGATCCGGTCATCGCACCGAGCGTCGTGCTGATGAACCCGCCATATTCTCATGGGATCGAGCGGGGCCACGATGGCCGCACCGGAGCGAGGCATCTGCGCTCGGCCTGGAACCGGCTTGCCCCCGGCGGGCGGCTGGTCGCGATCATGCCTGAATGGTTCGATTGCGCGCGGTTTCTGGCCGGGGCGAAGGGGCCAGTGTCGATGCGGCTCAATGCCGCGGTTGAACGTGCCTTTATCAAGAATGGCACCGGGATCACCACGCGGCTGCTGGTTCTCGATAAGGTGGAAGGTGCCAACGAGCCCATCGCTATTCGCACGAACGAGTTCCGCCAGCTGGTCGATCTTGTTGATGCCTTGCCGGCTCGCGCCAGCCCGGAGGCTGCTCCCCAGAAGTCGAGCCTTCCGGCTCGTGCCCCGTTCCTTCTGGTCGCCGCGCCGCGCAGGCCGCAGCCGACACCAGCAAGGATCACTCCTGCAGCCTCCGCCATTGGGTCGCTCACCTACCAGTCGCTCGAAGCCCCTGCGCCGCTTGACCATCAGGTCGGCCACTATCTGCCCTATCGTCCGAGCAGAATCGTTATCGATGGCGCGGCCGGGCATCCGACGCCGCTCGTTGAATCCGTTGCCATGGGGTCGATTTCTGCACCTAAGCCAGACGGAATACCGCAGCTTCCCGACGGGTTGATTGCGAAGGGGCTGCTGTCGGCTGCCCAGGCAGAGACTCTGATCTATGCCGCAAGCGCCCATGCGCGCGATTTGCCTGGCCGGTTCGAACCCGAGGACAAGGGCTGTTCGCTCAATGCCTCGGCTGAAGGTCATATCTACCGGCAGGGCTATTTCCTTGGGGACGGCACCGGCGCTGGTAAGGGCCGCCAGGTCGCGAGCGTCATTCTCGACCGCTGGGTGCGCGGGGAACGCCGCCATATCTGGATTTCGAAGAACGAGGCGTTGCTCGAAGATGCTCGCCGCGACTGGACTGCGCTAGGCGGTCTCCCGATCGACATCCAACCTCTGGCGTCCTGGAAGCTCGGCACCCCCATCGCGATGCGCGACGGGATTCTCTTCGTGACCTATCCGACGCTGCGTTCGGGTCGAAGCGACGCAACGCGGCTTGACCAGATCCTCGCATGGGCTGGTGAGGGGTTCGACGGCGTGATCGTGTTCGACGAAGCGCACGCCATGTCTAACGCAGCCGGCGGCGAGGGATCGCGGGGCAAGGTCAAAGGATCGGAGCAGGGCATTGCCGGGGTGCGCCTGCAGAACCTCCTGCCCCGGGCAAGGGTGCTCTACGCCTCGGCCACCGGAGCGTCCGACGTTAACAACCTGGCCTATGCAACGCGCCTCGGGCTCTGGGGTCCGGAGACCGCGTTTGCCAATCGCGAGGCCTTCGTCGCCGACATTCGCGATGGCGGAATTGCAGCCATGGAACTGGTCGCGCGGGATCTCAAATCACTCGGCCTCTACACCGCCCGGGCCCTTTCGTTCGCCGGTGTCGAGTATGAGATCCTCGAGCATTGCCTGACCGAGGACCAGATCGCGGTCTACGATGCCTATGCTGAGGCCTGGGCGATCATTCACGCCAACCTGCGCGAAGCGCTGGAAGCCACGCGGATCGTCGACAGCGAGACCGGCGGCACGCTCAACTCGGGTGCCAAGTCTGCAGCGCTGTCGATCTTCGAGGGAACCAAGCAGCGCTTCTTCGCACAGCTGCTTCTGTCTATGAAGCTCCCGAGCCTGCTGCCTGCGATCGATACGGCGATTGCCGACGGTCACGCTGTTGTCGTCCAGCTGGTCTCGACGGCAGAAGCCATGCTCGACCGCCGACTTGCCGACCTGTCAGACGAGGAGCGCGAAACTCTGGAGATCGACCTGTCCCCGCGGGAATACGTGTAATGTTGAGCTCAACATTACACATATTCTTTGCAGTCGCAGTTTATGTCGAGCGCGGCGGCAGGAGGCGCAGGTTTCCTTCGGTTTTCCATGATTTCACTCCAGATAATTACGGTTCCCTCGACCTGAACAAGTCGAAGGAACCACCATGAGAACAAGATCATCAGAGCTGTTTTGTCCGGCACAGCTCCGGATCGAAGATCCGCCCAGCTCAGATGCCCTATTCAACGCCTTCCTCTCCTCTCTGTGGGTCAGGGAGGAAGCGGCCTGTTCGATCCTGTACAGTGCAGCGATCCGTCATTTCCTGCATTGGCTGGATGTGCATGCCATCCCGGTCAGTACGCTCGACGATCAAGTCGTCCGACGGTTCGAGAAGCACCGTTGTCGGTGCCACGGATACTCGGCTCAGCAAGCCGCCTATAAGACTGATCAGGCTGCGCGGGTCCGGCGCTTTGTCCGGTTCCTCGAAGATCAAGGGTATATCGAAGTCGACGATGGGATCGACGATCTCCCCCGTCACCTCACCGACTACTCCGATGCAATCGACAGCCTGCAACTCGCCCCTGGAGTGGCACAGGGCTACCGGTCGGAAGCCGAGCATATTGTGGCTTGGCTTCGCATCAAGCGGCAGTCGTGGGCCGATGTCGATGACGCGATCCTCGACCAGTACGCGGCGCATGGTTGCCGCTGTCCGGTCTGGCGCAAGCGGGGCAAGCTCGTCGCCTCGGGCGCGAAGCGGCGGCGGCGTGGCGCTCGGCACTTCGTCGAGTTCTTGCGCGGCCGGGGTGTCATCCCTTCAGTCGAACCGGTGTCGGATGACGACCCGCACATGGCGGCATATCTGGCATGGCTCAAGCAACACCGCGGCGCGACCGATGAGACGATCCGGCGCTACCGGGCCGATATCAGGCGGCTCATGCCTATGCTCGGCGACCCTTCACAATGGGATGCAGCCGTCCTCAGGCGGGCGTTTCAACAACGAAGCAAGGAGACGCCGGGTTCGGCATCACTGCTCGTCACGATAATGAGGAGCTATATTCGGTTCCTGGTCGTGCAGGGTGTTTGCCGTCCAGCTTTGTTGCACGCGATCCCATCAGTGCAACGCTACCGTCTTTCGACGCTGCCCCGGCACGTCAACCCGGCAACGATCGAGCAGATCATCGGCGCATGTCCGACTGATCGCCCGGTGGAAGTTCGGGACAAGGCCATCATTCTCCTGCTCGCCCGGCTTGGCCTGCGTGCCGGTGATATTCGGGATATGCACCTCGACGATATCGACTGGCGCTCGGGCCACCTGACGGTCAAGGGCAAGACGCGTCGGCCTGATCGCCTGCCATTGCCTCAGGACGTCGGTGACGCGATCCTGGACTACATTGCCACGGCGCGTCCCAAGACCGCCGATCCGCATCTGTTCGTGCGCGCGCAAGCCCCGTTCCTTTCGTTTCGCTCATCGGCGGAGATCGCCGGCATCGTTGCACGCACGCATGAGCGCGGCGGGATCGAAGGCGTGCCGACCGGATCGCACATTTTCCGGCATTCGCTTGCCACCAACTTGCTGCGCGCGGGCGCAGGGCTGGAGTCCGTTGGAACGATCCTGCGCCACAGCTCGCCCGAGACCACCGCCATCTACGCCAAGGTCGACCTGCCGATGCTCATGAAGATCGCGCAGCCATGGCCGGGAGAACCGTCATGCTGAACACGCACATTGCCAGATACGTCTCGCTGTATCGCGACTTGGGGCGGAAGTTCTCGGAACAGGAACGACTGCTGCGCCAATACGCCGCTTTCGCCGAACGCTTCGGTGACCGGCACACCCGAGTGCAGCGCATCTACGACTGGTGCCACACGGCAAGCTCGCAGAACGTGGCTCGCCATAGGTACGACGCTGCTCGTAATTTCAGCCTTTTCGCTCACGCCGAGGACCCAGACCACGAAGTCCCGCCTGTCGGCGTTTTCGGCCGGGGGAAGCGGCCACGTCCCACTCCGACCATCATCGAACCGGACCAGGTGCGGGCGATCATGGCGGCGGCATTGAACGTTCCGCCCCATGGCACGATTAGCCCATACACGTACCATTACCTGTTCGGCCTGCTCGCGGCGACAGGTCTCCGGATTTCCGAGGCTCTCGCCCTACAGTGCGACGATCTGGTCGAGGATGGGCTGGTCGTCCGCAACGGCAAGTTCGGCAAGCAGCGGCTGATCGCCTTGCAGCCATCGACGCGCCAAGCACTCGAAGCCTACATTGCGATCCGCGCGAAGCACCCGGCCAAGTGTAATGACCTGTTCGTCACTATCCGGGGGCGGGCGCCGCACAAGGTGCGCGCCCACGTCGTGTTCGTCAGGTTGGCCCGGCTTCTCGGATATCGTGGAGCAACCGGTACGGCAGGCATGCGACTCCACGATCTGCGACATACGTTCGCTGTTCGCTCGCTTGAGTCGTGCCCGCGTGACAGGGAGGCCATTGCCCACCACATGGCCGGTCTCAGTGTCTACCTGGGGCACGCGTCGATCGCCAACACGTACTGGTATCTCGAAGCCACGCCAGTGCTGCTGCGCGACATTGCGGCTGCAAGCGAGCAACTTTTTCAAGGAGAAGCGGCATGACGGCGCTTGCTCCCCATCTCTCGGCATATCTGCGGGAACATCTGCCGCGCGAACGCGCCGTCAGCCCGCACACGGTGAAGACCTATGCCAACTGCTTCGTCCTCCTCGTCCAGTTCGCTGCCGATCGGCTGAAGCGCCGACCGACCGATCTCGAGGTTGAGGATCTCGGCACAGACATGATCATGGCCTTCCTCGATCATGTGGAGATCGGCCGCGGCAGCTGCGTGCGGACCCGCAATGGCAGGCTCGCCGCGATCCGATCCTTCTTCCGATACATCGAGTACCGGATTCCAGCCTGCCTCGATCAGGCACTCCGTGTCAGAGCAATCCCGACCAAGAAGACAGACAAGGCGCTGATCGATTACCTCGACCGGGCCGAGATCAAGGCTTTGCTCGATACACCCGATCCCCGGACACGCCTCGGCACCCGTGATCGCGCGATGCTGCATCTTACCTATGCTGGCGGACTGAGGGTGTCGGAACTCGTAACGCTGCAACTGGGCGATTTCCCGGACCGCTCCCTGTCCACCATGCACATCATGGGCAAAGGGCGACGTGAACGGGTCCTGCCGCTGTGGAAGGAGACCCAGATCGCATTGCGCGCATGGCTTGCGATCCGGCCTCAAGTTGAGGTCACCGAGATATTCCTCAATGCCAACGGGCAGCCGATGACCCGCGACGGATTTGCGTTCCGATTGGCCGAGCACGTCAAGACGGCAGCGACGAAGCAGCCGTCGATCCTTGGGAAGCGCGTCACACCCCACGTGCTTCGTCATTCTTGCGCGATGCACACGCTCGCGGCGACGGGGGACATTCGCAAGGTCGCATTATGGCTCGGCCACGCCAGTATCCAGAGCACCGAGACCTACTTGCGCGCCGATCCCGAAGAGAAGCTGCAGATTCTCGCAGCCCACGGTGCCCCTGCGATCAAGCCGGGGCGCTTCAAGCCGCCTTCCGACGCCTTGATCACAATGCTCACTGACGTTCGAAGGCGGGCCTGACCCGTCTTCGAACACTCTCTCTAACCCTCATAATATCTGGAGTGAAATCATGGAAAACCGAAGGAAACCTGCGCCTCGCGCCGCCACGCTCGACATAAACTGCGACTGCAAAGAATATGTGATCGACTATCTCGCCAAGAGCTTTCCTGTCCGCCTGATGGCGGTGTTCACCGACGAAAACGGTAATCCTCGCTCCGAGCCGATGAGCGACGAGCAAGGCGCACCGGTACTCTGCCGCTCCGCACTCGCCGCACGCGACCGGATGATCGAGCAGCTCTGTGCCCTGCCTCCCATCGCCACAGCACTCGATGCAATCATCGAACGCTTCGGCGTTGATCAGGTGGCGGAAGTCACCGGGCGTACACGCCGGCTCATCGTCGGCCGCGACGGTCGTCAGAAACTCCAATCGCGGTCGCCGCGCGCCAACGTCGCTGAGACCCAGGCTTTCATGGACGGCACCAAGCGTATCCTGGTGTTTTCCGACGCCGGGGGAACGGGGCGCAGCTATCATGCCGATCTGGCGGCGAAGAACCAGGCCCGCCGCGTCCACTTTCTGCTCGAGCCGGGCTGGCGCGCTGACGCCGCAATTCAGGGGCTTGGCCGGACCAATCGCACCAATCAGGCATCGGCGCCGCTGTTCAGACCGGTGACGACTGATGTGCGCGGCGAACGCCGCTTCATCTCGACGATCGCGCGGCGCTTGGACAGTCTTGGGGCGCTGACGCGCGGACAGCGCCAAACCGGAGGACAGAACCTGTTTGATCCGGCCGACAATCTCGAAAGCATCTACGCCAAGGAGGCGCTCCATCGCTGGTTCGGCCTGTTGTTCACCGGCAAGCTCGAAGCGGTCAGTCTCGGATGTTTTCAGGAGCTGACGGGCCTGAGGGTCGAAGCACCCGATGGTTCAATGGTCGATGACCTGCCGTCGATCCAGCGCTGGCTCAATCGCATCCTTGCGCTTCCCATAGCCCTACAGAACGCGATCTTTGACGAGTTCATGGGGCTGGTCGAAGCGCGCATCGATGCCGCCCGGCAGGCCGGCACACTCGACCTCGGCCTCGAGACCATCGCGGTCGAGGGCTTCACGGTCCTGTCGGACACGCTGCTGCGCACAGATCCGGCCTCAGGTGCGACGACCCATCTGCTGGAACTGGAGATCGCCAGAGCTCTGAAGCCGCTCACGCTGAAGCGGCTTGAGGAGCTTCACGGCATCACCGGGCAGCGGCAGCGGCCGGTTCGGAACACCCGCTCAGGTCGGGTCGCACTGATTGTGCCCGCCCGCAGTATTCTTGCCGATGACGGTACGCGCGTGGCCCGCTTCGAATTGCTGCGTCCGCTGAAGCGCAGTCACATCACCGAGGATCAGTTGGCAGAGAGCAACTGGGAGAATATTGCCATCGACGCTTTCCGAGAGGCTTGGGCAACCGAGGTCGCGGAGGCGCAAACCAGCCACAAGCGCGAGCGCCTCTATCTTGCGACGGGCCTCCTGTTGCCGGTCTGGGACAAGCTCCCTTCGGATTTCGTGAGGGTGAGCCGCATCTCGGCAGCCGATGGTCGCTCGCTGCTAGGCCGTGAGGTTCCCGTCCATTGCGTGCCCGAACTGTGCCGGGCGCTTGGTCTCGAACGGGAAAAGACGCTTTCCACCGACGACATTGTCCAGACCGTCCTGGCGATGGGCCGCGCCATGGAATTCGCGGGCCGCGAGAAGCTCATGGTCAAACGCAGCCTGGTCAACGGCTCACAGCGAATTGAGCTGAACGGTTGGAGCGTAGCCCGTCTCGACTGGTACAAGGCCCAAGGCTGCTTCACTGAGATCATCCGCTACCAGACCCGGCTCTTTGTGCCGATAGAAGGCGCGGCGAGCGTGATGGCCAGATTGGCATCATCCTCAGAGGCGATTGCCAAATGGCATTGAATGGCGTATATGATGCCATATGGAGATTTGCCATGCTGGCTCTGCAACCCGTTGATACTGCCGTTACCGCTTTCCGTCCCGATCCGATTACCCAGGACGAGGCAGCTGCCATGTTCCGGGCAGTCCTCAATCTGTTCGGCAAATGGGAGCTGACCGACGACCAGGCGGCAACGCTGCTCGACATGCCAGTGCGCTCCTATCGCCGCTGGAAGGCTGAAGGTGCCGGGCGCGTTTCGCGCGATGGGCGTGCGCGTCTGTCCAACCTTATGGGCATCCATAAGGCGCTTCGGATCATCTTCTCGGAGGCGACGCGGGGATATGCCTGGATTAGGGCAGCCAATGACGCGTTCGGTGGAGCCAGTGCGCTCGACGTGATGCTCGGAGGCGAGCTCACCGACATCATGCGGGTGCGCCGCTACCTCGACGCTGAACGTGGTGGCTGGTGAGCGAAGCGGCGAATATCCCCGTTTCTCGAACTGAGTGGAAGGGCGCTGTTCGGATCATCCGGAGTGCCTTTCCGCCGATCGACCTGTTTGAGGACATCGCTGATCCAGCTGACTGGCCGCTGCTGATCTCGGCAGAGCAGAAGACCAATCCTCGCATCATGGCGACTATTGGTAACCTCGACCTCATTCCGGTTGACCGCCGTGTCTGCGGCAACGGGGCCTCCTACCTCATGGCGCCATTCACCCACGTCAGCACCGATCGACCGAGCCGGTTTACGGATGGCAGCTACGGCGTGCTCTATGTTGGGGACCGTTTTGAAACCGCACTGTTCGAGACGATCCACCACCATGCCCGCTTCATGACACGGACAACGGAAGCGCCTGGATGGACCTCGCAGTTCCGGGAAATCGTCATGGCAGTCCATGCAGACTTGCATGATCTCCGAACTCGGGCGGGGGAGCCGGTTCCGGGGCTCAACCCCGACAGCTACGCGGCATCTCAAGCAGTCGCGCGGCACCTCAGGGGCGCGGGATCGAACGGGATTGCCTACCCGAGCATCCGGCATCCCGGTGGGGAATGCGTCGCGCTCTTCTACCCGGACTGCGCGTCGAACCCCCTACAGGGGCGGCACCTCGACTATCACTGGGATGGCGCGCGCGTAGATCTAGTCCGTGACGCTGGATCGGGCGCTGTCTTCCGGATCGTCGATTTGCCGCCCGATCCTAGCTGACCGCATCAGCTGGGTTTGCGAGGATCTCTGAGCGCAGTTGACGGCCAGCAGATGATGCATGCGCACCAGCCTTTACGAGTTCGTGGAGGGCCTTGTCCGGCGAAACCGGTCCCTTGTATAGCGGCCTACATGGTGTCTCCGCTAGCTTGGCGGAAATCGCCTGAAGGTCGTCATGATCACCCTTTTCATAGGCATAGGCGGCCAGCCAGAACTCGGCCTGGCGAACAAACTCATTCAGAATTCCCACGACACTGCGGTTCGCTGTCTTGGCGTATTGGACCTTGTCCATGCGCCAGACCTCTTGGGCGATGAATTCAGAAGGGACGCCGTGCTCCTCCAGAATCAGCGCCAATTGTGCCGGGAATCTTCGAGCAAGTGTGGCCACTGGGGCCAGCGGCATAAGCACGGGAAGCAGCGTGTGCTCAGAAACCAGCAAAGCAATTTGCGGCTTCCAGAACAGCACTGTGGCATACCAGTTACCCAGGGCGGTGTCGCTTGGTCCGGGCTGAGCAATTTCGGGTTTGATCCGATCAAGCAGCTTCTTGGTGCAGTGGAGGTGGAACATGGCGGCCTAGGATAGTGCTCGCTGTCAAGCGCGTCCACTGACGCTACCGCACACGCCGCTGGAATGGTTGGAATGGAAGGGACCGACCAGGCCCGGCCGCTCACGTCGGCACCGGTGAACGTCGCGTCGAGCTAAAAGCGGTCGACCGCGGCAGGCGAAGCGGACGGTTGGGAATGCGCCCTCATAGCGGCCATAAAGTCAGGCGAGGACACGCCTGAAAGCTGCCGTTCCAAAGTTTCGTCTGATTGAGGAAAATAAGCCTTCAATCGCAATAGGTCGAAAAATTTTCTTCGCGATGCGTCTTGGTCGCTGAAGTGAGGCGCACGAAATCCTCGTTAAGTTCGGCTTCGCCGTATCGTGACCGTGCACGAATTAAGTTGCTCCTTCATTATGACTTTCGGATGAGCACCACCCCAGCAATCACAAGCGCGCCGCCAGCCAGAAGCCAGGATTGATCGACAAGCAACGCGCTAGCTATGATCAATGCGGCAGCTAGAGGGCCTTTCAAGGACTGACGCTCATTGCGAAGTCCAGCGAGCTGCTCGATACTGAGCGGATCGAGCTGAACCGGCACATATCCTGACTTTGCGATCGAGTTCGCAGTGGCAAGTATGTCGGGCAAGGACGCCGACAACCCCAGCAGCTGACCGCGAAGTCTCTTCAAACCCGACCGAGCGCTGCCGAGCGAGAACCGCTCGGCGAGAAGCTCCGTCATGATCGGCCGGGTCTCTTCGGCGATGTTGTAGTCCGGTGCCAGCGATCGGACGAAGCCCTCTGCAGTCAACAAGGTACGCAGAAGAATGGCCAGATCAGGTGGCAGAACCAGTCGATAATCCCGCAACAGATCGAAAACGCGGGAAAAAATCTGCGAGAACTCGATGCCAGATAGCACGGTCCCCCTGAACTCTCCAATCAACTGATCCAGATCCACCGCGAGCGCACCGCGATCCACCTTCGGCTCCCCCGCCCATGCGAGCAGGACATCCGCGACATCGCTGGTTTCCTCACCAGCAATCGCAAGCACGAGGCGGACGATCTCGTCGCGCCTGGCCTTGGTGAGCGTCCCGACCGATCCGAAGTCGATGAAGCCGACATCCTGCTCGCCGATCAGGAAAACATTGCCGGGATGAGGGTCGCCGTGGAATTCGCCGTTCAGAATGATCATGCGCAGGACTGCGTTGGCATAGCACTTGGCGAACGCCGCCACCTCCGGATCGCCCGATGAGGCGCCCAGCGAAGACGCGGGCCTGCCGTACAGGCGTTCCTGAACGTTCACCCGCAGCCCGGTCAGTTCCCAATGGATGGCCGGGGTCCTGACGCCGATGGTTTCGAGATATGCGCCGATCCGCTCGCAGGCTCGGGATTCCGCAGCGAGGTCCATCTCCCAGGCAAGATTGCGGCCGAAGGTCCGCAGAAACTCGACTGGCCGGTAACGCGCGATGTCAGGCGAGCGTGCTTCCGCGATCTCGGCAAGACGCACAAGCAGGCGCACATCAGCTTCCATGCGCGCGGCGGTGCCCGGGCGGCGAACTTTCACGATGACCTCGCTACCGTCCCGTAGCTTGGCGGAATAGGTCTGTGCAATCGAGGCGGACGCCAGAGGCTGTTCGTCGAACTGCGCAAAGTCGTTCCGCCAGTCCTCACCCCAGCTTGAAGCAAGTACGGGCTCGATATCTGCGAAGCGCACCGGCGACACCTGATCGTGCAGAGTTGAGAATGCAGTGATCCAGTGTTCGGTAAACAGATCGCTTCGGGTGGCGAGGAGCTGCCCCAGCTTTATGCCGACTGGCCCGATGTCACGGAGGAACGCGACAACTGCGGCCGGACGAAATTCGCGAGGATCGATGACATTGCTCGAAGAGGGAATAAATCCGAGGGCTCCGGCGAGAGTCTTCGCACCGTGCCTCATTAAGATTCGGCCAATCTCCGCGGCGCGAGCGATGCTGCTGATAGGCTTTTCCGGGGGCGATGCCATGATATTACTCAGCCTCGGCCCGGAATTGGTCCAGATTTTCCGATACCCTTGCAAGAATCTGCTGCAACGTTTGCTTCTCGTCGGCGGCAATGTCGCGCCAAAGCAGATTATGAAGCCTATCCGCGGAGCCTCTCAGTTCGGGCAGCATATCATCTAGCTGCTCCGTGAGGATGAGCTGCCACGCTCGCCGATCCGTCTCAGCTCGAAGCCTTTTCATCAGCCCGCGAGCGCAAAGACCTGCAACCGCCTGGCCGATGGTCGCCGATTCCAGTTCCAGTTTCTTGGCGATTTCAGCCTGCGTAAGGGCAGGATCGCGAAGAAGTTGTCCGATGATCCTCCACTGTGTCTGATTGAGACCGATCCTGGCGACCCTCGAATCGTACACTCTGCGCGCGCCGCGACTGATCTCGTCCATAAGATAGAGAATGCGGTCATCATCGGTGATGACCTTCTGCCGACGCTGAGACCGTGACATGGTATCTGGTTTTTCATCCATAGCGCTGTGTAGTCGGATAGCCTCGGATGACCAAATGCAAACTGCTAAATGCCCTTACTATCTGTCTCACGGCTTATAAGGCGCAAGTCGGGTTCACATTTTACTGAAGCTGTCGAAAGGGTCGCGTCCGTCAACGTGGTGTAATTTGGTCGGTGGCCTTGGGTCATCGTCAGGCGGCTTTGGCGGTGATGTGTAGGGGCTGATTTTCCTCCTCGATCATGATGGTTTGGTTGAGTTCGGCCATGCCTTCGATCTGCATGTAACGGTGCTGGAGCTGCCACTCGTCGTTCTGTTCGAGGAGCACGGCGCCGACGAGGCGCACGATGCTGTCTTCGTTGGGGAAGATACCCACGACGTCGGCGCGTCGCTTGACCTCCTTGTTCAGCCGCTCGAGCGGATTGGTCGAGTGTAACTTCGTGCGGTGCTGGGTGGGGAAGCCGGTGTAGGCGAGCACGTCGGTTTCGGCCTCGTCCATGCAGGCGCCGAGCTTGGGCCAACGGGTGCGCAACTGGTCGGCGACCTGTCGCCAGACCTGCGTTGCGCTTTTCTGATCGGGCTGCAGGAAGACCTGGCGGATCGCGGCGGCGACGACAGTGTTCTGGCCCTTGGGTACATAGGACAGCGCGTTCCTCATGAAGTGGACGCGGCAACGCTGCCAGGTGGCGCCCATGACGCGGGTGATCGCACCCTTGAGGCCCTCGTGGGCATCGGAGATGACCAGCTTCACGCCCGTAAGGCCGCGTCGGACAAGGTCTTTCAGGAAGTCGGACCAGAAGACCTCGGCCTCGGACGGTCCGATATGCAGACCGACGATCTCGCGCCGGCCCTCGGTATTGACGGCCATGGCGATTATTGCGGCAACGCTGATGATCCGCCCGCCCTCGCGCACCTTGAGATAGGTGGCATCGAGCCAGAGGTACGGCCATTCGCCGGTCAGCGGGCGTTTGAGGAAGGCATGGACGCGCTCATCGATATCCTTGCACAGCTTGGAGACCGTGGACTTGGAGATGCCGGTCATGCCCATGGCCTGGACCAGTTCGTCGACCCGCCGGGTGCTGACGCCGCCGATCCACGCCTCCTGGATCACCGCGACCAGCGCCTTCTCGACCATCTTCCGGGGTTCCAGGAAGCCGGGGAAGTAGGACCCGGCGCGCAGCTTGGGGATCTTGAGGTTGAGCGTGCCGACCCGGGTATCCAGCGAGCGGTCTCGATAGCCGTTGCGCCAGGTGGCCCGGTCACCGGACCGTTCATGCCGCCCAGCGCCGATCAGGCCATCAACGTCGGCCTCCATGATCAGCTGCAGGACGTTCTCGGCGATGGTGCGCAAAAAATCCGGTTGGCCGCCCTTCGCAGCCAGCTCTTCGATCAGTAATCTGTCCTCGGTCATCGGGAACTCCTCTTCGTCACGGTTGAAGTGTGCAAACTCCACCATAACGATGAGCCCGGTGGCCACCAGCGATGCCGCATTCCTGGGTGGGGCATGCCCCACCCAGGAATACACCATCGCCTACACCGGAAATTACACCACGAGCGCGGACGCTAGCTGTCGAAAGAGTCAGATGACCGATACCTCCAACCAACCGGAGCAGGAGGGCACAACCCCAACGAAACCGCAATCGCGGCGTAGCTTGCGCATCGTGCTAATCATCGTTGGTCTTGCCGTGCTGCTTGGCGGGATCTGGTGGTACTACCGGCACGTAACCTACGGACAGTACTTTCAGTCTACCGATAACGCCTATGTCGCTGCCGACAGCGTCGTTATCTCTTCCAAGGTAGCGGGATACGTCGAAGAGGTCTTCGTGGGGGAGAACGAGCAGGTTGCTCGCGGCGGAGCCCTCGTACAACTGGATCTGCGGGATTATCAGGCGCAAGCGCAGCAGGCGCGCGCACAGATCGCTGCGACCCTGGCCGGTGCCGACACAATCCGTTCTCAGGTATCCGAACAGGATGCAGCCATTCGCCAGGCGCGGGCCCAACTCGCCGCCGCGAGCGCGGCACTGGACCTCGCGAACGACCAGGTGGCGCGATATCGGCCCCTTGCCGCGACAGGAGCCGAACCGCGGGAAAAGCTAGACCAGTATGAGGCGCAGGCGCGGCAGGCGCGGGCCGAATTCGCCGCTGCGCAGGCGGCAGTGGCTGCCGCGACCGCTCGCCGGGGGACCCTGTTCGAGCAGATCAGCCAGACCCAGGCGCAGGCGGACGCTGCTCGCGCTCAGCTGGAAACAGCCGACCTTACGGTTGAATCGACCTTGCTGCGCGCCAGCAAGGCCGGCCGCGTCGGCGATCTCTCGGTCAGGGTGGGCCAGTTCGTGCAACCGGGTCAACGTTTGATGACGGTGGTTCCGGTGAGCGCGATCTACGTGACCGCGAACTTCAAAGAAACGCAGGTCGGCCTCATCCGGGCCGGCCAGAGCGTCAGGCTCGAAGTTGACGCCCTGCCAGACCTTGAGATCGCGGGACGAGTGGACAGCATATCGCCGGGAACGGGCGCGGAATTTTCCATCCTCCCCCCCGAAAATGC
This sequence comes from Erythrobacter sp., assembly GCA_027311945.1. Taxonomy (GTDB): domain Bacteria; phylum Pseudomonadota; class Alphaproteobacteria; order Sphingomonadales; family Sphingomonadaceae; genus Alteraurantiacibacter. The sequence continues at coordinate 4,887 of DAICXZ010000009.1, read as the reverse complement.
CACCGGCAACTTTACCAAGATCGTTCAACGGATACCCGTCCGCATCGCTATCGATGCTCCCCCTGAAGTGCGGCGTCTGCTCGTTCCCGGGATGTCGGTAGTGGCTACGGTCGACACTCGGAATGCTGCCGGCGAATTGGAAGAGATCTCGAGTCGGACTCAATGACCGAGATACTGGCAGCGCAGGACACTTCGATCGGGCCGGCCGGGAGCCGAAAGAACGCAGACGTTACTGCCTGGGTCGCTGTGGCCGCGGGCGCGCTTGGCGCCATGCTCGCGACGCTGGACATATCAATCGTCAATTCCGCACTCCCCGTCATTCAGGGCGAGATCGGTGCCACAGGCGCCGAAGGCACCTGGATTGCTACGTCATTTCTCGTTGCTGAGATTGTCGTCATTCCGCTGAGCGCTTGGCTGGAACGGCTGTTCGGTCTGCGAACCCTCCTCATCATCGCGGTCAGCGCGTTCACCGCCTTTTCGGTGCTGTGCGGGATTGCAACCGACCTTACGACAATGATCATCGGCCGCACGGGTCAGGGCTTCACGGGCGGCGTGCTCATTCCGACGGCAATGACCATCGTGGCCAAAAGGCTGCCGCCACATCAGCAGCCCATCGGAATGGCCCTGTTCGGCATGACAGTGATCCTCGGCCCCGTGATGGGGCCTTTGATCGGGGGTTGGCTGACCGAGAATCTGAGCTGGCACTATGCCTTCTTTGTCAATGTGCCGGTCTGCGGCCTGCTGCTGCTCCTGCTGTTCGTTGGCTTGCCCCACGAAAAGCCAAAGTGGGATTATCTCACTGACGCGGATTGGGCGGGCATTGTCGGGCTCATCTTGGGGCTGGGCGGACTTACGGTCGTCCTTGAGGAGGGCCACCGCGAGGAATGGTTTGAATCCTCTCTCATTCGCTGGCTCACAATCATCACAGTCGTCGGATTTGCCTCGCTGATCTACGGACAGGTGAAGGCACGCAAGCCAGTCTTGAAGTTGCAGCTCTTGTTCAATCGACAGTTCGCCAGCGTCGCGATCATGGCGCTCGCCCTGGGTATGGTGATGTATGGTTCGACCTACGTCATCCCGCAGTTCCTCGCGATCATTTCTGATTATAACGCGCTTCAGACCGGGCTGGTGATCTTCTGGATGGGCGTCCCGGCCTTCCTGTTGATGCCTGTGCTTCCCTTGATGATCCGGAAGATCGACATTCGCATCGCCGTCGGCGCCGGCATGTTGCTGATGGCGGTCAGCTGCTTTGTCAGCACCAGCCTTACAGCAGAATCCGGTGGTGCCGTTTTTACCGAGAGCCAGCTCTTGCGCGGTGTCGGCATGATCTTGTCGATGATGTTCCTGAATCAGGCGACGGTGGCTTCGGTCGCCAAGGAGGATGCCGGCGACGCCTCGGGAATTTTCAACGCGGCGCGCAATCTCGGTGGCTCTTTCGCTCTTTCGGCTCTGGCATCGTTCCAAGACCAGCGGATCTGGCATCATAGCCGGCGGATGGAAGAGACCCTGAATGCGAACAGCGTTTCGCTACAGGACTATCTCGACGGGCTGGCGCGAAACTTCGGCGGCATGGAGGGGGCGATGGCCGTCCTGAGCCGCACCCTCCAACGCGAGGCGTTCATAATGACCTACAATGACGTGTTCCTGGTTATGGGGATTCTGACCCTCGCGACGGTTCCGCTGGTCCTCTTCCTGAGGCCGCTTCCAAAAAATGTCTCCCTTTCGATGCACTGAGCCCTATATGATGCGCCGTTCGATACCATCGCTTCTCCTCATCGCCTTGCTGGCTGGCTGTACGGCTGGGCCGGACTACGCAGGCCCTCCGGAAATATTGTCGGCGGATACGGGCCATCGGTTTGTCCGCGCTGGCGAGGATGTGGTCGTCATGGACCCGGCCCTTGCCGAATGGTGGGTGCTGCTCGACGATCCTGAACTGACCCGGCTGGTCGAAACTGCGTTGTCCGAAAATCCGTCGCTCCAGGCAGCGCAGGCGCGCATCGCGCAGGCCCGGGCATCGGTCAGGCAGGATCGGGCCGGCAGAATGCCGACACTCGGAACCCAGGCCACCACTATTCAGGGCCAGCTTCCCGGCCTTGAAATTCAGGAGGGGGCACCCCCATCCTCACAGCAACCCGATCCGGAGGCGGGAGCGACGATGCCCTCAGCTTTTACAATGTTGGTCTCAATGCCAACTGGGAGCTGGAGTTCGCGGGCGGCTCCCGGAGGCGTATCGAGGCCGGCAAAGCGCAGGCTGCGGCAACGGTCGCCAATGCGGAGGACGCAAAGGTTCAGCTGACCGCCGAAGTTGCCAATAACTACGTCAACTTGCGGGAGGCCCAGTTCCGCGCCGACCAATACCGGACGCAGATCAAGCTGCAGGAAGAAGTCCTGGCCCTAACTTATCAGCGGTATCAGCAAGGCGCGCTGCCGCTGTTCCCGGTGGGCAATGCGAACGCGGAGCTGGAGGTGCTCAAATCCCAATTCGCCGAGGCGGAGGCCGATACAGCCGTCCTGCTAGACGCGCTTGCGATCCTGTCGGGGCGGATTCCGGGATCGACGGACGAAGACCTTTCGACGCCGCGTGATATCCCTTTGCCCCCGGATGAGGTTACTGTCGGCGATCCGGCGAGTCTGATCGCGCGTCGGCCCGACATCAGGGCGGCTGAGCGCACTCTCGCCGCTGCAACGGCCAGGATCGGGGTGGCCGAAGCGGCAAGGTTCCCGAAGCTGTCCTTTATGGGGATTCTGGGCCTTGGCGGATCTTCCCCCGACGATATCTTCGATGTAGGCGAATTTTCGGCATTGGCGATACCCCGCCTGGAATGGAACTTCCTCGATTTTGGAAGGGTCGACGCGTCGGTCGATCGCGCCGGGGCGGTCCGCGACGAAGCTGTCGCCAACTATCGTCAAACCGTCCTCGCGGCGCTACAGGATGCCGAGCGCGCTCTGGCACGATTTGGCCAACAACGCGTCGCGCTGGCAGCCAGCGCGCAGATCAAGAGCCAGGCGGATAGCGCCGCCGATCTGAACCGCCAACGTTTTGCCGCAGGAGCGATCTCGAAGGCTGACCTCAACCGGGCCCTGCGAGAACAGCAGCAGGCCTCAGCAGACCTCGTCCGGGCAAAAGGCGCCCTTACGCTGGCGTGGATCGCGCTGCAGAAGTCGCTGGGCCTTGGGTGGCAAGAGCCTGTTCGAGATCAATAGTCTCGCCGCGATGATCAAGTGATCCGGTTGACGAGAAGTAGGCGCCCCTGCCGCTGGCGACCAACTTGCCGTCGGGCTCGAGAACCCGGGTTTCCGCCACCGAAATCTGTCGCCCGATCTTCACGATCTGTCCGTGAGCAGTGAGAGGTCCTGAGGTTGCAGGACGGTGGTAATCGACATGCAGATCGGCCGTCGCTCTCGCCGCGACGCCCCCGGCAAGCAGCGTATAAAGCCCGGTGAGGTCGACCAGTGAAGCCAGGACCCCTCCATGCGCCGACCCAATCATCGGGTTCGACACGATCTCTTCGCGCCATGGCATGGTGATCGCGATTCCCTGGTCGGAGCATGTTGCAATCTCCAGCCCAAGCCATCGATGAAACGGCGCGATATTCAGCATTTCCTGCAAGCGCTCTCGATCGATCATAGCTCCCTCGTCCCCTGTGGCTGAGCCGTATCGGATGAGTGATGGCGCCGTAGGAAGTCGACGATAGCGGCGGAAAAGGCATCGTTCGCATCGCCCACGACCATGTGCGTGGCATCGGCAATATCGGTGTATTCTGCATGGGGGGCGAGTTGTCGCAGATGCAATACGGCCTCTTCGGAAACAAGATCGCTAGAGGCGCCTCGGATGAGGTGAAGCGGAAGCGTGAGATTCGCCGCAGCTTGGCTGAGCATTGCCGATTGACGTTCTTGGCTGTCTGGGTCGCCTTGTCTGGCTGACACTATATTACGGATAAACACAGGGTCCCAGTGCCAATAGAAGCGCCCATCCGGCTTCTGCCTCAGATAGCTTTTCAGACCATCGCTCGCGCCCCGCCTGGGACGATGCGGCATGTAGCGAGCGATCACGTCGGCCGCCTCCTCTGGTGAGGCGAAGCCGCTATCGACATGCTCTTCCATGAAACCAACCACGCGCATTACACCGCTGGGCGCCATGCGCGGGGCAATGTCGACCAATGTGAGTGAAGCAAAGCTACCTGGAGCAAGCTCCCCTGCGGCAATCAGTCCAGCGAGCCCGCCCAGTGAAGCGCCGACCAGCGCTGGCTTCTGGTCCAGGCGCGACGCTGCAGCGACCAGATCCGCCGCGAAGTCGCGCATTTCATAAGCTCCGCATGGCGACCAATCGCTGTCTCCGTGACCGCGCATGTCGAAGGCGATTGCGCGAAAGCCGGCTTGAGCCAGCTCGCTGACCACCCTTCTCCACGCGCGCCGTGTCTGCCCGCCGCCGTGCGCAAGAAGGACGGGTATGGCGTAGGCATCCCCCTCAGCCTCGGCTGTAAGAGAAATCGCGCCTGCGCCCTCAATCGTAAAGGTTTCTCTCGCCATCTCTGGATGGTAGGAAAGGCGCGCTAAATAGTAAACCGATTTAGTTTGTGGCCCTCGGCTCCGTGTTGGCTGTCCTGCAGGGGCGTTTCAACGACGGCAAAAGTCTATGCCAAGAGGGGTTTTTCCAGACCATTCTCTAATGCACCGGCTTGCGATTCGGTCAGCAGTCGCTGTCCGCATAATCCGCTCAAAGATATAAAAGCTGCCTTTCCGCTATCGGCCCTATTCTGTTGAAAAACTCCTCTTGCGAAGAGAGCGAGCCGCTGATTCAGTGTTCTTCGTAATCAGGAGATTTGCTGATGATGGGCGAGCGGACGGTGATGCAGGAGGCGCTGTTCTACAGCTTCCGCATTGAGG
>DAICXZ010000017.1 GCA_027311945.1 Erythrobacter sp. | reverse complement strand
ATATCGACCACCGGCTCCAGAGGCCGTTCCATCGCCAGTGTCGCCCTCCGGTTCCGCTTCGCTCCACCTACGGCCGACACTGGCGATGGAGGCGTCAATGCACTAACAATCCCCGCGGACCACTCGGTGGGGGCCGGTCATGAAGCCGAGCAACGCGCCGCCCGGGTGGCCAAGGGAATAGATGGTCCCCTCTGGAAGGCCCAAGAGGTGACAAGCGACCCGCTAGGCGAGCCAATCGAAATAGATGAGCACGACGCCTTTGGGGTGGAACAACTGATCCTCGGAACCCTAAACTGGTACCTTGTGACGCTGGAGGGCACCGAGGATGCGCGGATCGAAGAGGCAAAGGCTGCGTTGAAGTCGGCTCTTAAGGACCTGACCGATACACTCAGCGACGTACATTGGCCTGCCCACAACGATCAGCATGACGAAGATCATTCATTCACCGATGAAGAATGGGCTGATATTTTGAAGCGCTCTAGCGAAGGCGAGAAATCAGCTTCTGAAAAGGTAAGTGCAGCGTGGGCAGCCAATCGCGCACTGAAGGTCGCCCAAGAGACGGTAATTCAAGAGATGCGAAAGCAAATCGCGAAACTGGACCAGACCATCGCCAGAATGGCCTAGCAGCTACCCCTAGCCGCTACCCCCCGCCCGAATGTCAGCTGTGACCCTTGGAAACGATGGAATGGCAGCGGGCGGCCCGGCCCTCACATAGGGTCAGGTCCGGCTCCGGTGCTGGCGATCTCGCGCCCGCGCGCGCGGGGCCAAACGGCGGCAACGGCGGGCGGCGGCACATTTGCCCAAAAGAGGGTATCGGCGCTGCCACAAGGTCGAGCGGGTCGCGGTAAGGTCGAATGCCCGAAACGCCACGATTTCCAAGCCTTTTTCCGACCTTCTCGACCTTCTCGACCTTAAAGAGGGGTCAGAAGAAAACAGGCGAAACGGCAGTATCGTTACCGGCGGCCGCCCGGTCCCCGGACTTGGGCTAAAGGTCGAGAAGGTCGGAAAGGTCGAATTTCGGCGTGGTTTTCTTGGGTTTTCGATGCTTCGACCCTGTCGCGACTGTGCCAACCCTAGACGGCAAGGTCGGTCAGTATGGCTCATCCTCGCCGGACGATTCATGCCTATTCGCCTCGATTGCCTTCTGGTCGATCACGGCAGTTTCATAGCCCCAGCGGTCGGAATCATCCCACTGCCATTCGAAACGGCGCTGATCGAACGCCGCTCGGGCTTCACGTAGCGTCGAAACAATCCACCCCTTAGGCCCGCCGCGATCCCACTTCTCGAAGCCCAGGCCCGGCGTATGGATCACATTCTCCTTGTCGGGCTGGCCGTCACCTAGCAGATTGCCGATCTCGTTTGTCGTGACCTTCCGACCACCGGCGTTGGTGCTGTACTCGGCAAGCTGGCGCGACGGCAGCACGAAGCGATCATCTCCGATCATTCGCAAATTGCTCAACGGCGGCAGGTCACCAGATTCAAGAATGTCGAACAGCACCCTGTCGAAGCCTTTGAGGGAAGCAGCGCGCTGTTCATTCAGTGCGGAGGTTTGCGGCACGTCATAACGCGGGTGCCAGTCCCCGAGATCCATCGCGAGCAGGTCGTGCAGGAAGGCCTCGATGCCACCACCGTCGAGCTCGGCTCGCAGGTCCCGCCAGAACCTTACTCGATCATCGTCCATACCAGCGCCCGGCGGGGCGGCGAAACGCCTCGACACCTTGCATACAGCGTACCGCCGCTCATCGTCGCTGGCATCGACCACGTACGTGTTATTCGAAGCGATGATCACCTTGAGCCGGTTCGGAGCCGGGAAGGCGTCCACGCCCTTCGGCTCAACCATGATCGTTGGGTCGGTGATGAAATTCTTCACCAGCCCCGCCGCATTCCGATTGCCCGGGGGGACAGCCTCGTCAGCGAGCAACATGGCGCATCCGTGCAGGTGCTTATTGAAGTTGCCGGTGAAGCGCGCCTCCGGGGGCCTGCAGGGCCGCGGCTAACACCGATGTTCGCGATTGCTGGCAGCATTGGCTGTCGCGCCGCAGCGGCGCATCTCCGGGTCAGCATACCTGGTGCGATCCGATGGCGGCACCTTGCCATTGAGCGTGGTTAGACAGTTGCCGCCCCTCTTGGCGGTGACCGGCGTTCAGGCGAACTTGAAACGCATGCCGATTTAACCAGCAATCTGATCGCCAAACAGGTGGTCAAGAGACCCAGAAATTTACGCGAACGTAAGTATCTCCGCGCAAGACGATCCCGGAGCCAGCCGCTTCGAAAGCGGCATTGAACGACGGGACCATCATCGCGAGTATGCCTCAGGCCATCCTGCCTATCCTGACCAACATGCTGGTCGCCGTGATGTTCATCGGGGCCTTCCTGGTCACCGCGCATACCTATCCGATGGTCCGACGCGCTCGCTGGTTCGCACTCGCCTTTGCGTTTGGCGTGCTTGACCCGCTGGCGAACCTTTGCATTTGGCTGGGGGGAAACGTGGCGGTTATGCAAACCGTCGGTTTCGTCGGCTTCCTGACCGCGTTGGTCACGATGGCGTTGGCCTTGTCGCATTATCATCGGCGCAGCCCGATGTGGGCGTGCGCGGCCGCGATTCTGGTCGGCGGCTGCATCTGGCGTATCGCTACGATCGATGCGCCGCGCGGCGCTATCTGGTACCAGCTGTCCTTTCAGAGTTGGTTCGCACTGGGTTCGGTTCTGTGCGCCGTTGCGTTGAGGCGGCACGCTCCGCCATCGCTGCTCAATCGGTGTCTTGTATCGGTCTTCATCGTTACGGCCCTGCATTTTTGGGCGAAGGCGGCCTTTGCCTTCGCGCTGGGAACGGGTGCGACCGAAGAGGACTTTGCGGGCACGATCTATGCCGTCATCTCACAGGCCAGCAGTGGTCTGTTGATGATTGCCGCCGGCCTGCTGGTCATCGCCAGTTTCCTGCATTCGGTTGTAAGGGCCACCCAGACCGAGGCGCTGTCGGACCCGCTCACCGGCCTGCCCAATCGCCGGGCGCTCGACCGGTGGCTGGACGTGGCGCAAGGCGACGTGATGCAGCATCCGCTCAGTGTCGCGATCATCGACGTCGATCATTTCAAGCGATTCAACGACCGGTTCGGCCACGCCGTCGGCGACGAGGTGCTGCGCGAAGTCGCTGCCTGTCTGGAGCGCAACCGCCCCCCGGCGGGCCGTGCTGCACGCCTGGGCGGTGAGGAATTCGTCCTGCTGCTGCGGATGGACCGGCGCACGGCTTCCGTCGTGTGCGAAAACATGCGTTTGGCGATTGCGCAACTCACTTACAAGGACACTGATCCGATCACCGTGAGCATTGGCATGGCGACGCTGGAGATGGGCGAATCGACAAGCGAGCTTCTGCGCCGCGCCGACCGCGCGTTGTACCGCGCCAAGGCTGCTGGTCGCGACCGATGCGCGATCGCCACGTTGGAAGACGAAGCCGCCTCGTCGGCCGCGCGCCCGGCCCTTAAACTGGTTGCGCGGCACTGACTAGCGGCCGGCGAACCATCGGCGCGAGGGCTTCAATCGAACCCCGAAAAATCGCGTCGCAGCCGCTTGAGCCAGGGCGGACACGATAGCGACGCCCGCTGGCGCGGTTCGCTCCGAGAACCCGCGGAACGGTCGTTTGGGGCGCGTAGGCCGAGCGTCAACTTCGGCCTCTCCGGACCTCAGTAGCAGTCAGTCCGCAGCCGGCCCGCTTTGCGCCGCTCGGCCGACCATTAAAATGCCAATGGAAGCAGCCACCTGACACGAGAAGACAAGGTTACCATTCCCGATGCGATTGTTCGGCTGCCAAGAGCCGAATTGTGGACACCGGCCGCGAACTCTGAAACATCCGTACTAGTGCATTCCGCAATCTGGAGCATACCCCATGGCCAAGACCGGCAAACAGCTATTCACGACGCTGGAAAGCGACGGGACCCTCACTGTCGCGATCGAGGAGACGACCTTTCCCGAGCCAACCGGCAACCAGGTTCTGGTAAAAATCGAGGCGGCGCCGATCAACCCGTCGGATCTCGCGATCCTTACCGGCGCGGCGGACTTCGAGAGCGCGGAATACTCGCCCGGCAAGGTCGTCGCGAAAATGCCGGAGTCTTTCAACATCGGGCAGAGGGCACGCCATGGTCATCGCCTGCCCGCGGGCAATGAAGGCGCTGGTACTGTCATCGCCAGCGGCGACAGCGATATGGCCAAGGCGCTGATGGGCCAGCGCGTCGCCTGCGTGCCGGGAAGCGCCTATGCCCAATATGCTATTGCCGACGCGGCGATGTGCCTGCCTCTGGGCGACCATAGTGCCGAGGAAGGTGCAAGCAGCTTCGTCAATCCTATGACCGCGCTCAGCTTTGCGGAAAACGCCAGGATGGATGGCCAGAAGGCGATCCTGCATACCGTGGGCGCTTCAAACCTCGGCCAGATGCTGGTCAAGATTTGCCAGGAAGACGGCCTCGCGCTCGTCAACATCGTCCGCAAGCAGGAGCAAGTCGACCTGCTCAAGGGTCTGGGCGCGGCTCATGTCGTGAACTCCGCGGACGGCGACTTCATGGAAAAACTCAAGACCGCGATCGATGAAGCGGATGCATTCTATGGCTTCGATCCGATCGGCGGCGGGCCGATGATCGACACCTGCTTCAAGGCAATGGAGCAGGTCGCGCAGTCGAAGATGACTGAATTTTCGCGCTATGGCTCCAATCAGCCCAAGCGCATGTTCATCTACGGCCGCCTCGATCAAGGCACGACCACATTGACGCCGAGTTACGGCTTCGGCTGGACCCTGTCGGGATGGTTGCTGACACCGTTCCTGCAGAACGCGAGCAAGGAAGCCGTAACGCGCATGCGCCAACGCGTGCTGGAGAATCTCACCACTACCTTTGCCAGCAGTTACAAGACCAAGGTCGACTTGGAAGGAATGCTGACAAAGGACGCGATCCTTGATTATCGCCGGATGAAGACGGGTGAGAAATACCTCGTCACACCTTGGCAATGACCGATGTGCTGGACCGGAGCCCGAAGGGCAAGCTGAGGACCGTAGGAGGATTGTCCGGTCTTGGTCGCCAGATCGAGCCAAGCGGCCTTTCAAGGGTGGTGATGTCTTAGTCCGATTTCGACCAGACCCAGTCACTAGGTTCTATCACCTCGAATGTCTGCTGCTGGTAAGACCGGACGTTTGAAAGTTCCGCCGGGGACGGCCGGAAAGTCCCAAAAGCCAGCATTGACGCCCACCGCATTCGATCTTGGGATCGTCAGCCCAAATAACGCTCCGCCATGTACCTTCCTGGCGAGGTCCCAAGCGCCCGGCGGAACATCGTCACGAAGCTGGGAACGCTTTCATAGCCGAGGTCGCCGGCCACTTGCTGAATCGAGGCACCCCCGGCGAGCCATTTGACTGCAAGCACGACGCAGAGCTGCTGGCGCCAGCGACCGAAGCTCATACCGGTCTGTCGATTGATCAGCCGTTCCAGCGACCGTTCACTCATGGCCGCGCGCTGCGCCCAGATCTTGAGACTGCCCCGATCTGCAGGCGAGGCCATCATCTCGTCGACCACCTTGCGCAGACGCGGATCACTGGGCATCGGCAGATGCAGATTTTCAACCTGAGCCACCGCGAGCTCGTCGAGCAACACCGCCACCAACCGCGCGTTGGCGCCATCCTCCTCATAGAAATACGGCAGATGCGCAGCCCGGGCCAGAAGCTCGCGCAGCAACGGCGTCACCGAAACTGCGCAGCAGGCCTGCGGCAACTGTCCGTTGAGGGCGGGATCGACGAACGCATTGTAGCCCTCGAGCGCACCGGTCGCCCGGATAGAGTGCAACGCGCCTCCAGGAATCCAGATCGCGCTGCGCGGGGGCACGATCCACAGCCCGCCTTCGACCTCACAACTGAGCGCACCGCGCTGGACGAGCAGCATCTGCCCCTTCCTGTGTCGATGGGGTTCGAGCTCGAAGCCATCCGCGTCGGACATTTGTGCACCAAAGGCCACGATCGGACGAGGGACATCGTCTGGTTCGATCCATTCGAAGGTCCGTAAGGCGCTGAGGATCGGCATCCGTACACGCTACATCAAAAAGCTGAAATTGGCGAGATCGCGTAACATTTTGTCGGTCATTCGGAATGACGACAATTCGGCGCACAGCTATACGATTGTCATTCCCCGTCGAGCCGCTGCGACTTTGGGCATCGCCAAGGACCTATCATGAGTACCCTGACCTACCCCCGCTTCTCCAATCCTCTGACGGTGGCGTACCGCAAAGCCGAGACGAGCAACCGTGCACATATCGAGCAGATGCAGGCCGAAATCGCTGCGCTGAGCGCGTCGATCGAGGGCTTCGTTGCGGCTTTTCTCGCGGATGAGCGTGCTGGGTGTCACGATCGGACCGACACATTCCTTGCCGTCTCGCCGGAGATCGAGCCCAGCTACCAGACCTATGTTGGCGATCCTGCCAGCGTAGATGTCTCCTTCGCCCTGCCTGACGCAGGCGGCGGCAATGAATTTGCCGGGACGGTGTCGTGATGCTTGCCGCTGGATCGCCGGAACGCCCCACCAAGGAGCCGGGACGGCTGAGCAAAGCGCTGATGCGGCTATGGATGAAGCCTGCAACCATCGTCGCCAACGACCGATTGGCCGATCGCTTCCATTTGATCACGCTGGAGGGACCCGCGCTCGCCGATGTCGTGTGGCTGCCCGGACAGAAAGTGCAAATTGCCATGGGCTCCGCGTTCACGGCGCGAACCTACACGCCGATCGAATGGAATGCGTCGGCAGGGCGGATGTGCCTATTAGGCTATGCCCATGGCGACGGCCCCGGAAGCACCTGGGTACGCACCGTTGCCCCCGGTGATCAATGCGACATTTTTGGCCCGCGCGCATCGCTGGACCTGTCTCGTCTCTATGATCCGCTTTTCATCACCGGTGACGAAACTTCCATGGGTCTTGCTTATGCCGCGACCTACCAGGCTCCGATACGTCGCGTGACAACCTGCCTCGAAGTCGGAGATGTCGAGGCCGCCCGGCTAGCCGCCGGACACCTTGGCCTTCATGATGTCGTGTTTTGTTCAAGAGCCGGCCACGTTCCACACATTGCCGCGATGCAAGCTACGTTATCCGAGGCAGCCGCCGTTGGCGCGTCTTTCGTGCTGACCGGAAACGCTGGGACGATCCAAGCGCTCCGCCAAAACCTGCGGCTGCAATCCATATCCGCCGCGCGAATTAGAACCAAAGCCTATTGGGCGCCCGGCAAGACTGGCTTCGACTAACCCGGCTTGGCCGATACCGACCCAATCTCCATCTTCTCGGCCGCGGGTCTCCGGCGAACACCTACTTGTGTGCCTCTGCCAGAACTTGCCCGGCGTCCGGCGTCCGGCGTCCGGCGTCCAATTTCCTGAAAGCAACGCGCCCGTCGCGCAAGCCGCCGCCAGCTGCCTTCAACCCGCTGAAAGTGGGCGAACAAGAAAAAACTGGGCCATTTTCGGATTGGCGGCTTTAGAACCGCTGATGCCAATGCGGACATTAAACTCAGCCGCTGCTTGATACTCGGGAAGTTAGTTCGAGCGCTGGAGCACGGGCTCAGGTTCGCTCTCGCATCTAGCTTTCGCGATGATGTGCGGCCAGTTCGATATAGTGTTCTGTTTGCGATGCCATCTCGGCGATCTCGTGCGGGCTCAGCCTTCGGGCGTGGCGCGCGGGCCTTCCGGTCCAAAGTTCTCCCTCAGGCACGGCCTTTCCCGGAGGCAAGAGAGCGCCTGCAGCCAGGATCGCCTGCGATCCGATCGCACCACCATCCATCACGATCGCGCCCATGCCCACGAAGCCACGATCGGCCACGGTGCAGCCGTGCAGCAGCGCCATATGGCCGATCAGCGCATCCTCGCCGATCAAGGTCGGCAGTACCGCACCTGCATGACCGTCACGCGGGCCTTCGACGTGGATTACCGTGCCGTCCTGTAGGTTGCTGCGCGCTCCCACATGGATCGGGCCGAGATCACCGCGTAGCACGCAATTATACCAGATACTGGCCTTTTCGCAGACCGTGACATCGCCGATTATCTGAACGCCCGGCGCGATGAAGGCGGTGGGATGGATCTGCGGGTGCTTGCCGCGATAGGGTCGGATGCCGGGATGGGTGTTGTGGTTCATGGCGCCAGACTGACGCCTGGCAGGGCGCAGCGGAATCCCCTGACCGCCTCGATAAAGGCGCTCCGCCGCTCTGGACAAGTGCGCGCGCCGAGAAGCGCGCAAACAGCGGCGGAAGAGGAGAACCAAAGCTTGTCAGCCCGCACCAGGATCGACCTGCATCAGGTCGGCTGCATTCGCATCGGCGCCGGGATCATGACCGATTGCGCGCGCGATTGCGCCGATACCGGCGTGAAGAACGCACTGATCGTCACCTCCGCCCCGATCGCACGGCTCGCAGAAGGCCTCTGCGCTGCCTTGCGCGGCGCGGGCGTGACCCCGCATCTGTGGTTGGGGCCTGATGGCGAGCCAACCCGCGCCGACTTCGCCGAAGCTCTCGCCTTGGCGAGCAGTGTGGATGCGGGTTTCCTGATTGGCCTGGGTGGCGGAAGTGCGATGGATGTGGCCAAGCTTGTCGCTGCCATGCACCGCTCGTCCCAGACTTTCGACGAGGTGGTCGGCATTGATCTCCTCGCCGGGCGGAGCCTGCCGCTCGCCTGCATCCCCACCACGGCGGGCACGGGCAGCGAAGTGACCCCGATCGCGATCCTCGAAGACGAGCAAGCGCAGCTCAAGAAGGGCGTCGTGAGCCGCCACCTCGTCCCCGACTTCGCCTATCTCGACGCCGCGCTGACCACCAGCATGCCGCACAAGGTGACCGCTTCGACCGGGCTCGACGCGCTGACCCACTGCATCGAGGCCTACGCCAACCGCTTCGCGCATCCGGTGGTCGATAGCTGGGCCTTGCAGGGCATCGGCCTGATCGCGGCCAACCTCGAACGGGCCTGCAACGAGCCGGACAACCTCGCCGCGCGCGAGGCCATGCTGATCGGTAGCCACATGGGAGGGCTGTGCCTCGGCCCGGTCAACACGGCGGCGGTCCATGCGCTGGCCTATCCGCTCGGCGGCGAGTTCCATGTTCCGCACGGCGTGGCCAATTCGTTGCTGCTGCCACATGTGATCCGCTTCAACGCCGAGACCGACCCGGCCCGCTATGCCCGCATCGGGCACGCCATGGGCCTTCCCGACACCAGCGACGCGGCAGCCGACGCGGAGGCCTGCATCGCCGAGATCGAGCGTCTGTCGGCAGCCGCAGGCATCGACCGCCGGCTCAGCGATGTGGGCATATCGAGCAATGCCTTGCCCAAGATGGCCGCTGCGGCGATGACCGTGCAGCGTCTGCTCAGGAACAATCCGCGCGAAGTGACCGAGGCGGATGCGCTGCGCATTTACGAGGCTGCCCTGTGATGAGCGACACTCCGGACAAAACCGACCGCAGCCTGTTTGGCTGGTATCGCGAGGCTGACGGCAAGACCCGCCGGGTGTTCTGGACCGTTGGCGCTGGCTGGGTGATGGACGCCGCCGACGCGCAGGTATTCCAGTATTTGATCCCTCTGCTGATCACCTCGCTCGGCATCACTCTCACCGAAGCGGGATCAATCGCTTCGGCAAGCTACTTCTCCGCTGCCATCGGCGGCTGGCTTGGCGGCTGGTTGTGCGACCGGTTCGGACGGGCGCGCATTCTGCAGATCACCATCCTGTGGTTCTCGGTCTTCTCGTTTCTTTCAGGCTTCGCGCAGAACTACGAGCAGATGTTGGTGATCCGTATGCTGCACGGCCTCGGCTTTGGCGCCGAATGGGCGGTCGGCGCCGTGTTGCTGGGCGAAATGATCAATCCCAGACACCGCGGCAAGTCGCTCGGTGCGGTGCAGTCGGGCGCGCCGATCGGTTCGGGTATCGCCGCGCTGCTGGCGGGGCCGGTCGCCGCGAGCTTCGATCCCGACACTGGCTGGCGCATCGCTTTCTGGGTGGGCCTTGCGCCTGCCCTGCTGATCTTCTTCATCCGCCGCGGCTCGGATGATGCGGAAGTCTACAAGCAGTCTCGCGCGCGGCAACGGGCGGCCAACAGCTCGACCGGGCTCGGCGCAATCTTCACACCCAAGGTGCTCTGGATCACCGCCCTTGCCTCCATGCTCTCGCTTGGCGTGCAAGGGGCCGCCTATTCGGTGGCCAACTACCTCACCACCTTCATGACCGCCGAGCGGGGGCTGGAGCAATCGATGGCGGGATGGCTGGTACTGATCAATTCGGCGGGAGGCTTCTTCGGCTGCCTCACCAACTCCTATATCTCCGACCTGTTCGGCAGGCGCACCGTATTCCGCCTGTTCGGCTTCGGTTTTCTGGTCATGGCGTCCGTCTATCTGTTCGGCCCTTGGGGGGCGAACCTGTGGCTGCTGATGCCGATCGGCATGGTCTATGGCTTCTTCCAGTTCGGCATGTATGCCAGCTTCGGCCCCTATTTCACCGAACTGTTCCCCACCGAGATGCGCGGCAACGGCCAGGCCTTTGCCTACAATTCAGGCCGGGCGGGCGCTTCGTTGTTTATCCTTGCCGTGCCGCTGGTAGCGCAGTTCATGCCGCTCTCTGCAGCGATGGCGACGCTCGGGATCGTGGGGATTGCGCTGGCACTGATCCCCACGTTGATCTTGCCCGAGACGGTGGGACGCGCTCTACCTTCGCTGATGGATGAGGGACAACCCGACGCATGAGCAAACCTCCAATCATGGTCATCATCGGCGGCAGCCGCGGGATCGGTGCCGCCACGGCGCGCATGGCCGCAGCGCGCGGCTGGCATGTCGTGCCGACATATCGCAGCGGCGCAGCCGAGGCGCAGGCGTTGGTGCAAGACATCGCGGCGGCCGGCGGCACGGCCAGCGCCATCGCCTGCGACAGCGCCAGCGAAGCCGACATCGTCGCCCTGTTCGAAAGTGCGGCCCGGATCGGCCCGGTCGGCGCAATGGTCTATGCAGCGGGCATCACCGGCACCGCCTCCACGCTGGCCGAGGTCGAGGCTGCAACGCTTGAGCAGGTCATCGCGATCAATCTCACTGGCGCCATGCTTTCGGCACGCGAAGCCGTGCGCCATATGGCGAAGTCTCGCGGGGGCACGGGTGGTTCGATCACCTTCATCTCGTCGCGTGCATCCGACCGCGGCTCTGCTGGGGAATATGTCTGGTATGCCGCCAGCAAGGGCGGTGTGAACGCGCTGTCGCTGGGCCTCGCTCGCGAAGTCGCTGCCGATGGCATCCGCGTCAACTGCGTGTCGCCCGGCCCGGTGGCGACCGAGATGCTGTCACCCGAACGCCAAGCCAAGGGAGCAGCGGCGGTAGCGATGGGCCGCGTGGGCACCCCCGAAGAGGTCGCCAGCGCGGTGCTTTATCTTGCCTCGCCTGAAGCCTCTTACATCACCGCGGCCAATCTGGCGGTAGCGGGGGGAGCCTGAGCGGCTTTCCCTTGCTCAGCCGCGCCAATTGGAGGACAACGCACAGATCGGACGATGTTCGCCAAGAAACACGCCGGGGAAGGACGCCATGCAAACTTTCAGTTCCGAAACGCTTCCGGCCGCCACGCGCCTGTCGGCCTGGAACGCGCTCTATTCGCGCCAGCTCAATAACGTCGAATTCACCCCGGCGAGCGGGCAGAAGTTCGCGGCGCATCTGAGCATGGGTCAATTGGGGCCGATCCAGTTCGCCAGGATGAGCACGAACCGCACCCAGATCCAGCGAACGCGCCGACATATCGCTGCCAGCAGTCCGCGCATGTACGCCTTCCTGCTGCAGGCAAAGGGTAGCAGCGTGCTCAGCCAGTACGGACACGATGCGCACCTTGCGGAAGGCGACTTCGCCCTGTGCGACAGCGCGACGCCGCATATTTTCACCGTGGAGGATGAAAGCAAGGTGGTATTGCTGCGCGTCGAGGCAAGCATGCTCAAGCGCTATTTGCCGACGCCCGAACAGTTCTGCGGGCTGCACCTGCGCCGCGAAACCGGGTTCACCGGTGCAATGTCGGCAATGGTCGACCAGCTCAGCGCCCGACTCGAAGCGGGCTTCACCTCGATCTACGATGAGCGCTTCGCCGCCAACGTGCTGGAAATGCTCGCCATGTCCTATGCCCTCGGGTTCGAGACGCAGGGCGATGTTTCGGCGATCATGCGGGGACGGCATGCGGAAGTGGTGCGCCACATCGAAAGCAACTTGCGCGATCCGAATTTGACCCCGGCCAGCATCGCAGCAGGCTTGCGCATCTCGCCGCGTTACCTGCGCACGATCTTTGCCAGCTCGGGGGAGAAGGTTTCGAACTACGTCATCCGCCGCCGGCTTGAAGAGTGTGCCAAGCAGATCCGCGATCCCAGCTGGGCGGGCCATTCGCTTACCGAGATCGCCTTCGCCTGGGGGTTCAACAGCGCGGCCCATTTCACCCGCACCTTCCACGAGCAGTTCGGAATGCCGCCGCGGGACTATCGTCGCGGAGCCCTCAGCTAAGCCGATCACCGTTTGGGTCAAGTGGAGCCACCCCGGCAGTAAAGACCTTCTCGCGCGCATCTGTCAGCGCTCGGCACCTGACACCTGCGCGAGAGGAATACGATGGACCGCGAAAGCACCCCGGCACTCAATGCCGAGCTGGCCCTCCAACTGGCCGATTACTGGCACGAGATTGACTTCAACGGCGGCGCGGGGGCGAGGGCCTACTACACCGAAGATGCCGAGTTTCATGGCCAGTTCGCGAGCTATATCGGGGTAGAAAAGATTCAACAGTTCTACGACTGGCGTCGCGCGCGGGGAGACCGCCTCTCGGTTCACAGCTTCACCAATTTCCGTGCCCGCTACACCGGCGAGGACAGCGCTGAAGCGACCAACTTCCTGTTCCTCTATGCCAAGGATGGCGTGAAACCGCAGCCAAGCCATGTGCCGGTTACGATCTCGCTCGCGACCGACCGCTTCGTGCGCCGCGACGGGAAGTGGCTGTGCACCTATCGCCGGTTCGAGCACCTGTTCGAAAGCGACACCCCGATCACCAATCCCAATCTCGACGGGGACGCGAAGTAATGGCGCAGGGGCGCGGTCAACTCGACGACAGCGACCTGCTCGTCACGCGCAACCTTGTCGGCGGCAAATGGATCACCGGTACGGGCAAGCCCATCGCGGTGGATGATCCGTTCACGCTCGATCAGGTGGCCGAAGTCACCAGCGTGGGCGAAGCGGAGACGCAGGCGGCGGTCGATGCCGCACGTGATGCCTTCCCTGCCTGGGCCGGGCGCCCGGCGGCAGAGCGCGGTGCGATCCTGCGCCGCTGGGCCGAACTGATCGAGCGGCACAAGGACGACCTTGCCCGCCTGATCACCCGCGAAAACGGCAAGCACCTGCGCGAGGCCCATGGCGAGGTCGCCTATGGCAATGGCTTCATGCACTTCTATGCCGACGAAGCGACCCGCGTGCTGGGCGAGATCATCCCTGCCCCTGTGCCCGGCCGTCGCCTTTATGCCAGGCCCGAAGCGCTCGGGGTCGCAGCCGCGATCACGCCGTGGAACTTCCCGCTCGCCATGCTCACGCGCAAGGCGGCTCCGGCTCTGGCCGCTGGCTGCACCATGGTGGCCAAGCCCGCCTCGCAGACCCCGCTTACCGCGCTCGCCTTCGCCAAGCTGGGCGCGGAGGCGGGTGTGCCGAAGGGCGTGTTCAATATCGTCACCGGCTCTGCAGGCGCGATCGGCAAGGTGCTCACGCAAAGCCCGGTGGTGCGCAAGCTCAGCTTCACCGGATCGACCGAGATCGGAGTGATGCTGGCCGAGCAATGCATGGGCACGATGAAGCGCATTTCGATGGAACTGGGCGGCAATGCGCCGCTGGTAGTCCTCGACGATGCCGACCTCGAAACGGCGGTGGAGACCGCCATGGTCGCCAAATTCCGCAATGGCGGACAAAGCTGCATCGCAGCCAATCGCATTTATGTGCAGCAGGGGCTGCGCGATGCCTTCCTCGACGCTTTTGCGACAAAGGTCGGCGCAATGAAGGCGGGCGACGGGTTCGACGAAAGCGCCGACATCGGCCCGATGATCGACGATGCCGCGCTCGAAAAGATCGACGAGCACCGCGAAGATGCGCTGGCACGCGGCGCGCAACTGCTTGCCGGGGGTGCTTCACCGGGCGGTCGGCTCTCAGTGCCCACACTGTTGGCCGACGTGCCCGCCGACGCCAGGCTGGCGCACGAAGAAACCTTCGGCCCGCTCGCAGGCGTGATCACCTTCGACACTGTTGAGCAGGCCATTGCGCTTGCCAACGATACCGAATTCGGCCTCGCTGCCTATCTCTGCTCTTCCGACCCTGCCCGCATCGATCATGTGGCCAGTCGGCTCGAAAGCGGAATGGTTGGGATTAACACCGGCCTTATTTCCACTGCCCATGCGCCATTCGGCGGGGTGAAGATGTCGGGCGTCGGCAAGGAAGGCTCGCACCACGGGATCGAGGAATATCTCAACCGCAAATACGTCTGCCACGCGGGCCTATAGGGATCAAAACATGCGCAAGACGAACAAGGTCATCATCACCTGCGCGCCGACCGGCTCGATCCACACACCCAGCATGAGCCCGCACCTGCCCGTCACCGCCGACCAGATCGCGTCGGCAGCGATCGGCGCGGCGGAAGCGGGTGCGGCAATCCTGCACCTGCACGCGCGCAGCGAGGCGGACGGCAGCCCCTCGCCCCGCGCCGAGGACTTCATGCGCTTCCTCCCCCGCATCAAGCAGGGGACCGACGCGGTGATCAACATCTCGACCGGCGGCAGCGCGACGATGAGCCTCGACGACCGCCTCGAAGGCGCGAAGGCCGCACAGCCCGAGGTCTGCTCGCTCAACATGGGGCCGCTGATCTTCGATTTTTCGGCCGCCGCAAACCGGGTCGAGACATGGCAACATCCGTGGGAGCGCGACTATGTCGAAACCAGCCGCGGCCGCATCATGTACAACGACAATGCCTATATCGAGCGGATCATGCTCGAAGTGGGCCGTGAGTTCGGCACGCGGTTCGAGTTCGAGTGCTACGATATGGGCCACCTTTACACCCTCGCCCACTTCGCCGACAAAGGCCTGATCGACCCGCCCTTCATGGTGCAGGGGATTTTCGGCATCCTTGGCGGCGTGGGAACGGACCTGCGCAACATGGCCCACATGGTGACCGTAGCCGACAGCCTGTTCGGCGAGGACTACATCTTCTCCGCCTTTGCCGCCGGGCGTCATCAGATGGACTACGGCACCCAGTCGGTGCTTCTGGGCGGCCATGCCCGCGTGGGGCTGGAAGATAGTCTGTTCATCGGCAAGGGCGAACTGGCCACCAGCAACGCACAACAGGTGGCCAAGTTGCGCAGCGTCATCGAGGCGCTGGGCCGCGAAGTGGCGACACCCGCCGAAGCGCGGGCAATGCTGGGCCTCAAGGGCGGCGATGCCGTCGGGTTCTGAAGCGAACCGGAAAGCCTGACGCAGGGAAGCTGGATTCCCGCAATCCAACACCAAACCAGAATATAAAAGGGACCGGACATCCCGGGAGGTTGGGATGTCCGGTCCTGGTCTCAATTTGGTAGCTGCCGGATTGATGGTGGGGGCTCCTCCCCCACTATCAATCAGCTCAGTAGCGGAAGCGCACGCCCGCGCGATAACGCGAACCAAAGGTATCGAAGTAGACGGGGTTGGTCGGATAGTTCGACCCGCCGCCACCGCCGCCGCCCGGGGCGATCGGGGGCTTGGTATCGAAGATGTTGGTGATCGAACCAAACAGCTCGATGTACTGGCTATCCGACTTGCCGACCGGTATCCGGTAGGACGCGGCCAGCCCGAAGTAGCTCGCCGCATCGACCCGATTGGTCGAAATCGAATTCATCACCGTTGGATCATAGCCTTCGTCTTCCGGCCCGATGCGATCTACCCGGTAAATGCCCTGGCTCAGATGGCGCCACGATAGCGTCGCGTTGAAGTTGTCGTTGTCGTACGACAGGAAGGCGTTGAGAATCCACGGCGGGCTGGGGTTGAAGTCGCCGCCATCGGCAACCGGGCCTGACTGGCCAGCATAGTCTATCGGATCGGCATCCGGGCTCGCCTGCACGACAAAGTCATACTGACGGTTCACCAGAAGCCGCGCGTTGAGAGCGCCGTTCCACCCGGCGTCGATGTCCGCCAGCCGCATGGTATAGGCCGCCTCGAAATCGAACCCGCGCAGGTTCAGGCTGGCAAGGTTAACCTGGCGTGCGTCGATGAAGGTGATGTCCATCCTATCGGACCCCGGTGCGAAGGTAATCCTGTCGCAGAACAGATCGAACTGGTCGCAGAACTCCACCACCCGGTTGCCGCTCAGCGTCGACACCGCATCCTTGACATCGATCTGATACCAGTCTGCCGACAGACGGAGCCCGGGAATGAAACTCGGCTGCAAGACTATGCCTGCCGTGGTTGTATCGGCCTTCTCCGGATTCAGCGCGAAGCTGCCGCCGTTGAGGATGGGCGTTGGGTCGTCGCCGATGGGAGGCGTGCCGGGCAGCCAGGGGTTTTCGACAATGCCGCTGGTGGACCCTTCCTCGGTCGGCACGTTGCGCAGGAACAGTTCACGGAACCCCGCCGCGCGGATGTCTCGCGAGCGTGAGCCGCGCAGGCGAATGCCATCGGTGATGTCGTAGATACCGGAGATCTTCCAGCTTACCGCTTCCGAGGTCTTCTCTTCGTCGGTATCGTTGTTGGTGGCATGATTGCGTGTGTAGCGCACCGCCCCGTTCAGCTCGAACAGATCGCCGAACGCGGCGTCGGCGAATACCGGGACGTTGAGTTCGGAGAACCCTTCCAGAACGGTGATATCGCCCGAATAGTCGAGCCCGAAGGTGAAGGCGTAATCGTTGTAGAACGGAATGTCACCGTGGGTGACATCGCCGCCTTCAGAACGGTAGTCGACACCGGCAGCGGCAGAAATGGGACCTGCGCCCCAGCCATCGAAGAGAGTGCCCTGAACCGCCCCGGAAAGCACCTGTTGGGTATATTCGAAGTCTTCCTGTACGTCGCGATAGACATAGGCGAGTGCCTCCGCATCGACCTGGTTCAGGCCGAACAGGTTCATTGGCTGACAACCTTCGGCAATAGGACTTGGGTCGGGCCGCAGCAATTCCTTGCAGACATAGTTGCCGTTGGGCACGCCCGAAGTGAACTCGCCTTCGTCGACCACTTCCAGAGCGAACTGGAAGGCCGAGTTGACCCGGTTGTTCGAGCGTTCCTGATGGCGGCTGTTGTGTCCGTACTGGTAATATGCATCCCAGGTCCAGTCACCGAACAGACCGCCCGAGAACCCGAGCAAACCTCGAAACACCTGCGCATCCGCCTGGTTCACTGAAGTCAGGATGTAGTCGAGATCCTTGCCCAGGCTGAAGTTGGTTCCGTTGAGCAAGGCTCGCAGGTCGTCAGGAATGAACGGATTGTCGTTGTTGACGAAGAACGTCGAGCGTGGACCGACAACATAGCTTGTATTGGAGGCAGAGCGATCAGCATAGGTGAGTTCGGTCTGGACCTGGATATTGTCGGTGAGATCATATTCGCCGTAAAGGTAGCCGACCCAGCGTTCGAGCGGGGTCTGGATGTCGGAATCGTCATAGGTCGAGGCACCATCGCCGCCCTGCCGCGAACCGAACTGGAACGAGTTCAGGAACCGTCCCGGATCGTAATCGACCACGCTCATGCCATCATCGGTGAAACGCTTGTTGCGCGCTGCCTGCGCCGCCGGAGCACGATCCCGAACCACGCCGCGCGGATCGTTGTTCGCCTGCTTGGAATCCGGTCCGATCACATAGTGCGGAAGTCCGTAGCCGGGCGATCCGGGGATATTGTAGCCAGAGGCACCGCCGCCGCGAAGGACGTTGTTGGCGTTGGTAAAGATGTCCCAGCTTTCGGCGCACCACTCGCGGACCTTCGCGCAGTCGCCGATCCCGTCGTTCCTTTGATACTCGCCGCCCACCGTGATGTGCCCGCGTCCTCCGGCGAAGCTCGTTCCGCCGATCAGCGATGCATGGATACTTCCGCCATCGCCGCGGAAGGTCTCGCCATAGTCGATCTGCGCCTTGATGCCCTCGAAGCGGGTCTCGAGCAGAATGTTGACGACACCGGCGATCGCGTCGGAGCCATAAGCTGCCGAAGCACCGCCAGTGACTGTCTCCACCCGCTGGATCATGGCTGAGGGGATGACATTCAGGTCGATCGCGCCGCCGTCCGATGTGGGTATGAAGCGGCGACTGTTGACCAGTGTCAGCGTGCGGGTGCCGTTGGAAGGATTGAGCCCCCGCAAGTTGGCATAGGAAGCGCCTACGTTGGCGCCCGCGGTTATGCCGGAAACAGCGTCGGACTGGAAATTGGATTGCTGCGGAATCAGGCTCAGCGCCTCACTGATGTTCACCTGGCCCAGGTTCTCCATCAGGTCGCCGCCAATAACCGTGGCGGGAGTGGGCTCGTTGAAGCCGTCGCGCTTGATGCGGGTGCCGGTGACAACGATGGCGTCGTCGGCTTCTGCCTGGGTATCCTGCGCTGATGCCGAACCCGCACAAGTAAACGATGCGAGCACGGAAATAACGGCTACACCGTGATACAACTTGTGACGGCCACTTAAATACTTTCCCATCAGATCCTCCCAATCGTTATATTTTTTTACGCAAGCATTGGGACTGCAGGGTGAACTACCCCGCACATTCTCAATCTGCATTCATCCCTGATTAGGAGCCTTGGAAAATCCTCTCTTGGCCAATTGGGTATGGATTCATGCCCCACGCGGCACTGACATGCGTCAACTGCCTCCGAAGTAAAGCGCCATGCCGGTGGCGCAGACCTGCGAACGCAAGCTCGCGCTGGGAAGCCAGCGTTCGTAGCTGGCCAGCGCGCGCGGATAGTCGATGCGTCCTTCATAGCCGACAAACGGCGCATCCGAGCCCCACAGCAACCGATCGCCGCCAACCTTAGCGACCAGAGCGGCGGCTACCGTGTCTGCCAGCGATTCAAGATCACCCTCGGGATCGTCGCGCCAGGCCGAGGTGCCGGGCAAGCGGAAGCCGCCCGACAGCTTGACCCATGCCCGACCGGTGTCGACCGCGCGCAACATTGCCGCAAATCCTGCGCATTCGAGCGGGGCTTCTGGATCGGGATGGCCGAAATGATCGAACACCAGATCGACCCCTGCCCCGAGCAGAGGTTCGATCACCTGCGGCAGCTGCGGCCCCTCGATCGCCAATTGCACATGCCAGCCGAAGTCGCGCACGCGGCGCAGAAGCTGGCGGTATTCGAAGCTGTCGAGATCGGGAAGCCGGTCCTGCCGCGCCAGCTGCAGGCGCACCCCCCTGATGCCATCGCGATGCAGGCGTTCAAACAGGTAGAAATCGCCCGGAGCCTCGACGATTGCCGTACCCCGCAGGTTCGGGTGCGCGCGCAAGGCGCGGATCATGTAATCGTTGTAACCGCCCGAAATCGAAAGGCCGGAAACAACG
Source organism: Erythrobacter sp. (assembly GCA_027311945.1). Lineage (GTDB taxonomy): Bacteria > Pseudomonadota > Alphaproteobacteria > Sphingomonadales > Sphingomonadaceae > Alteraurantiacibacter. Next base: position 54,603 of record DAICXZ010000017.1, on the reverse strand, counting down.
GCATGGCCGATGCCAAACTGCCGCAATCGCTCCTGCAGAGCGTCTGGCGTGAAGGCGTAGTCCGGCACCGTCCAGGCGGAAGGGCTGATCGGCATCGCCCGATCGAAGACATGCACGTGGCAGTCTATCCGTGGTCGCTCGCTTGCCACTTGATGCCCGTCCGCTTGTGTCAAAGCCTTGCCCTTGCCGGTTACTTGCGCGGATAGTCGGCGGCGTTGAGCACCCAGCCAGGCTGATCCGAGAAGTCCTCTCGCGGGGGTGCGAACACATCGACCAGCACGTTGTCGCCCGGATCGGACGGGGCCGAGGTGTGGATCACGCGCGGCGGAATCACGCAGACAGACGGCGCGAGGCACTTCTCGTGTTCATCGTCCTGCCAGTCGTGCAGGTTCGCGGTCCACGGCCAGCGCAGATGGTGCATGTACCAGCCCTTGAGCGCGAGCGAGCATTGCTCGAAGTCGTCGTGATGATGCGGCGATAGCTTGGTCGGATCGCGCGGACCTTGCGCCGGGAACACGTTGACCATGAAGGTGGTGCAGCGAAAGATCTTGCCGAACCGGCCGGGCTCTTCGGGCACGTCAAGCGAATAGGACCGGATGCGGAAGCCGTCCGCCGGCTTCGGCCAGGGCGCAAATTGCGGAACGTGCGGATGTGCACCGACATATTTCTCGGGGTTTGAGACCTTGGCGACAACATCTTCGTTATCGGTCGAGATGAGCCGCACGACTTCGCCGCTACCGTGTATGGTGATGGTGCTGTGCCCAGGCGGGATCATGGTGATCGAGTAACCGGCGATCTCCTGTGTCTCCCCATTGGCGCTGACCGTGGCCGACAGCGCGCCATCATGCAGCAGCAGAACATATTCGTCGATCTGGCCGCGGCGTTCGAACGTCGCACCGTCTTTCGCTTGTGAATAGCAGACGACGAAGTTGGCACCCCGCGCATACCAGGTATTCGCCTGCGCATCGGCTTCCTGCGGCGGCTCGTCATAGAAGCGGGCATAGGTGCTCCGGCCGAAGGCAGCGCTGGCCGAAGTGTCAGCGGACTTGCCCGAGGCATTGGCACTCATCGCTGAGCGGGGATCATCGGCTTCGTACATCGAGTCTTACTCCGCGGTCTTGTTGCCGTAGCCGTCGGACCACTGAAGCTGGACTTCAGGGGCGCGGCCACTCACCGGGTTGCTAAAATGAAAGCCCATCGGCCTGATTGCCGGATACGGCGCAAAAACCTCACCGCGCAGGGGTGCATCGGCGGCGAAGGCGGCCAGAACTTCGGGCGAAGGGGCAAATCGCTCGCTGGCGCCCTCTTCGATCCCGGTCCAGCCTGTCGCATAGTCGCCCAGCCAGACGTAATCGAGGTCCATCCCGTGAATGCGCCAGATGCCGTCTTCCTTGACGATCTGGTTCTCGTAAATGCCCGAAATCCAGCTTCCCGGACCGCTGCTCGAAGAATTGAACTGGAACAGACGGGTGCGCACGAAAGCGCGGGTCGGATCGTCTGGAAGCACAGTCACATAGGGCTGCGTCTTCTGGTGGATCGCCTGAAAGGCATCGTTCGGCCCGCCCATGCCATAACGCTGGGTGAGCGAGCGCAGCACATGCTCGCGGGTCACGAAGGTGCCGATGTATGACAGCTCCTTCCATCCATTTTCGGCAAACAGCGCAGCGGTGGCGGGCCAGTCGAACTGGTCGATGTAGTAGCCATAGGCATTCGAGACATTTGCCGCCCCGTCGAAGGCTTCGGCGCGCGCCAGAGCATCGGGGATCGGCGCCAGCGTCTGCGCTTCACCACTCGCCGGGGTGACGATCTCCATGCCCAGCGCCGGGATAGCATAGCCAATTTCGCGGAAATCGACCGGGCCGAGCCGTGTCGTACCAGTGGGCTCACCAGCAGCGCTGAGCGGAAGCGCAGCGGGCAGCGGGTGGTTCCATCCCGCTGCGTAGTCGGCGCGCATGATCGGATTGCGGTGCATCAACGCGATCTGCCAGTGCCCTGCTTCATCGCGCCGCAGCAGGAAGGTCTGCATCGTGAGCTGCCACTGTCCCTCGCCGCCGTGGTGCCCGGTCATGCCGAGCTCGACATTGCGCACCAGCGCGGAGGAACCATCGGCCGCGACGCTGACCATCGGCATGAGCTGGGGCCGGTCGTTTAGCTCCCCGGTATCCAGGCCCGGTCCGCCGAAACGGGTGAGAAATGCCCGCGCACCATCCTTGCCGTGCCAACTTCCCTCGCCGCCCTGCTCGATGGTGGCGTCCTCGGCGAAGAGATCAACGATGTCGTCGTAAAGCCCGCGATCGAGATAGTAGCCGTAAGCCGCAACGGTGTTCTCCGCCAGCGACTGGAGCAGCAGCTGCGTCCCGCCCTTGGCGATCCGGTCGGCGCTGAGAGGCTGCGCGGCGTGGCGCTCGGGCAGCAGCTCGCCTGCCTCGTCGGGCGTATAGTGATAGGGCGCGCGTTCGAGCGTTTCTGCATCGTGCGACCAGCCATCCGCATAGGAGCCTTCGAAGTGCTCATAGGGCCGGATCTGTGCGATCTGCCAGCCCTCGCCGCTCTTGCGATAATCGATCACATGGGTCACGCCGAGCCAGCCCGCCTCCCCGCCAACCTCGGCGGTCATAGCGATCTCGTGCCAGCGCCCGGTCGCACTCTGGCCATCGGCGGCAAGCGTGATGACCGGGCTTAGGAACAGGCGCGCGTTCATTCGGCCTGCGGGTATTCCGTCCTGTCCACGCCCCTCTACCGTCTTTAGCCAGGCCGCGATGCCGCCACGTCCGGTGATTTCGCCATAGCGGGTGACGAGCCGCGCATCGGCCGTGGCCATCGCGGCCATCTCCTGCCAGTTTCCTGCCAGAGCGAGATGCCCCCAACGCGCCTGCAACCGCTTGATCTGGCGGATCGAGGTCAGGTCTTCGAGATGCGCTGTTTCGAGCGCGAGATCGTCCTGCGCCCGCGCCGGAGCAGCCAACGGCGTGCCGATCAGCAGGACAATGGCGAGCAGGCGTATCATTCGCCCTCGCCCAAGGCCATGGCTTCGGCGTATACGCTGGTATCGATCAGCCGCGCGAGTTGCTCGCGGCTACGCGGTGCGCGATTGCTTTGACCGGCGAGCCATTGCTCCTGCCGCACAAGGACATCGAGCAGGTCGGCAGGAACGGCCGCAAGCCAATTGTGATGCTCCCAGCTCTCGACGACGTCGTGCGGATCGAACGAACCGGAGGCGGTCACCAGCTCCTGCGCGCGCGCCGGGTTCTGGCGGGCAGCGTCGGAAGCGTCGATCAGCGCGCGAACGAAGCGGACGATGCGCGCACGCGTCGCGGGATCTTCCAGCTTCTCGGTGGTGGAATTGAGGTTGAACAGTTCGCGGTAAACGCCCTTGCCCGAAAACTCGATCAGATCGTCGCCAAGCACCTGCGCCGAATTCTCGCTTTCGGGTTCCCAGATCACCACTGCATCGACCTCTCCGCGTGCGAGTGCCTCGGTCATCCCTGCGAGCGGCACAATCGGAACCGGCGTGATGTCGTCGTAAGTCAGCCCCTCGCGCTCGAGCATCAGGCCGAAGAAATAGCCCGCTGAAGTCTGCGGGATCGTCGCCACCCGCTTGCCCTTCATGTCGGCCATGGTGGCGATCCCTGCCGAGCGCCGCGCCACGACCCGGTAGAGCCCTTCGGTCACGGTCATGAGGATACGCAGGTCGGGATTTTCGACCGAATAGCGCAAGGCCTGCGTTTCGGCATTGGTGGCAATGTCGGCCTCGCCCACCTCGCCAAAGCCGGAAACGGGCGGCGCGCCCACGAGATTGGCGATCGAACCCATCGTCACGCTCGCCTCGCCGGGATAGAACTCCTCGGCGGCGAGCAGGGTAGTGGCGATTTCGATGGTCTGGACATTGCCATAAACGGCGAGCGGCCTGTCCTCGACCGGCATCGGTGCCGTAGCGCACCCCGCAAGCATCGCGGCGGCCATCAGTGGCAGAATTCTCGAACGCGTAAACATTGCCTCTCCCCTCGGGCCACTGCCCTGACAGCGAGGCCTAACCGCCGAATATGGCCGCGCAAACCCGTAGGTGAGCACAATGCCGCAGGGGTCAGCTATCTCTACCGCACCGGGCAAAATCGCTGAGATCAGCCGAGGGTGCGACGCAGTGTTTCGGCGGCGGCCTGGGCAAACATGGTGGTATCGTTGCTCACCATCACGAGCGAGAAACCCATGTCGAGGTAGTTGCGCGCCAGCTCTGGCGCCGCCGCAGCCACGCCGCTGAACACGCCCGCCGACTGGCAGGCCGCCAGCATCCGTGCGGTCAACTGCCGTACATCGGGGTCGCCCGGTCCCTTGCCCGAGGACAACAGCAGGTCCCCGTGACCGATGAAGAGACCGTTGACGTCGTCGAGCGCGGCATAGTCGGCGGCGCGCGCAATATTGTCCCAGTCTTCAAGCTGGATCACGCGCAGGCACTGCTCGTTGCCTCGCTCGATGTAGGCTGCCATGTCGCCGGTGCCCCAGCGGCCCGCCCGCGACGTTGTGCCGAGCCCACGCTCGCCGTGCGGGGCGAACACCATGCGCCGCGCAATGGCGGCAGCGATTTCCGGCGAGGTGACGCGGGGAACCAGCAGCCCATCGGCCCCGCCATCGAGCAGCGGCTGCACTGCTGCGCCAGTCTGGTCGGGCAGCCGCACGAGAGCGGCCATGCCCATGGCCTGCGCAGCGAAGACCAGCTCGACCGCCCGGTCCATCGCGTGCGGCGCATGTTCGAGATCGATCACCACGAATTCGAACCCGGCGTGTGCAAGCAGTTGCATCGACTCAAGGCTCGGAAACTTGACCCAGGTTCCCACCAGCCCTCGCGGTGAGGCCCTAAGCCGATCTGCCAGCATCTGCATTCGCTATATCCCCTGCTCAGCGTTCGATACCGCTACGGCACGGCCAACACCATAAATCCGCGCCGCATTGTCATACAGGAAGGCGTGCATTTCGGAGGCATCGAGAAGCCTTGCGGCATCCCTTGCCATTGCCACCTTCCGGGCATAGTCCCACAGCATCGACTGCCCCACGTCGGAGCCCCACACCAGGCGATCAGCGCCGAACATGTCAGCCATCCGTCGCACCAGCGCGCTTGCCTCGACACCGGCCTTCACCGTCCGCTCGAACACGATCTCGGTTATCTTGTAGTAGATGTTCGGCAAGTCGGCGAAGATCGCGACACTGCCATCGAGCCCGTAATCGGGCGGTGGCGGCATGGTCACTTCTTCGCCCGCGGCCTCGCGCAGGGCCACCTCGTATTGCGACATGCCATAAGGCATTGCACCATGATCTAGCACGATGGGCAGATCGGGAAATTGCTGGGCGATCAGCTTGATCAGCGGCAACACATAGGGCAGCTGGTTGTCGAAGACGATGACCGCCATCGGCGTGCCAAGGTCGGCGCAGGCTTTCCAGACCTCCATCGCGGAAGGCGAACTGAGCCAGGCGGTGTCGAGAATCCAAGGCCGGCTTTGCGCCATCCGAAAGCCCGAAACCCCGCGCGCACGTACAAGATCCCGATAGTGCGCGGCCGAGCGCGGATCCTGCGTGTCGAGTATCACCACCGGGTGAAGCCGTTCAGGGTGCTCCTCTGCGGCATCGAGAATGCAGGAATTGTCATAACCGTAGACATGGCCACGCTGGACCAGGCAGGCATTGGAAACGCCGTGCCGATCCATCAACAACAGCAACTCGTCCTTGGTCATCGTATAGGCCGGGCGCTCTGGCACCGGCAAATCGGGTGTGAATGGTTGGGCACGATACCGTGCCCAATTGTCGGAGATGAGGTGTGCGTGCGTATCAAGCAGCATGGGCGCCATACACTTGGCCGCAGCTCGCCATCTCCGTAAGTTTCACTGTCTTCCCCTCGAAAATTCGAAGCCACACAGTAGTGCATCGGCGGGATGGCAAATTCCCCAAGGAGGAATTGCGAATTGATCGTATTGGCGAACAGGCGGCCAGCGTGGGTCAACCGCGAAGCGCTTGTCGCCGATATTCACGAGGTGCCACGCCGAACTTCTCATGGAAGGTTCGCGTGAAATGGGCTGCCGAGTTGAACCCCCATGAAAAAGCAATCTCGGTCAGGGTGTGCGCACCCCAGGCGGGCGAGCGGATCTGCCGTGCGCATTCTTCGAGCCGCCGACGCAGAATGAAGCTCGAGATTTTCTCGCCCCCGGTGGAGAACACCGTGCGGATGTAGCGCGGCGACACCCGCAGGCCCTCGGAGATCGAAGTCGGCGACAGGTTCGGATCGCGCAGGTTTTCCTCGATGTACTGGATTACGTCCTTGCGTCGCTGCCAAGCGATGGCGGAAGCTTCCGACGATGCCTCGGCCCCCATGATGTAGGACATCGAGATCATCTCGAGCAGGTAGCGCGCCACGCGATCCTCGTAGGCAGGCTCGATCGAGCCCGCCGGTTTCTCGCTCAGTTCGCGCACCATGGTCGTGATGGTATCCTTGAGCCCATGCGCCCGGCCGAGATGCTGGCCGCAGAACTGCTGGGGCGTTGGCAGATAGGTGCGCAGGACAGTGGGCGCCACCCGCACCATCATCGTCACCGACTGGTCGGTCGTCAGCCAGTAATGCGGCAGTCCAGTGTCGCACAGCACGAAGTCGCCCGCGCGCAGCTCGCTTTCCTTGCCGCAATGATAGAAGGTGCTCGCCCCCTCCGCCTGCAGCAGGAAGTTGTAATGGCGCGGCGTGCTGCGTTCGATGTGGCTTTGCTTGCGTTCGACGCTGCAGGGCTCGACTGCCAGACGGGCGAGCTTGACCGGCCCGAACTGGTTGATCCTCAAGGCCGCGTCGAACTTGTCCTTGTTGCCCGGCGTGAATTCGACCTGGCTCATGCGTGAGGCGTAGATCTCGCCCCATGCCGCCGCCCTGCCGAAGGTCGGCAATCCCGAAGTGCTGAACTCCTCCATGCGCGTTCTCCCGACTGTTGCCTTCTGCGAGGCAATGCGTTTTCTTCGGATAGCCTGCCGGCCATCTGATGTCAGGCTGCCGCTTGACCATGGCAAACTTGTTGCAGCTACCGACACTCCTCCGATTTGCACAATGCCACGGGCATTTGCCGCCACTTGACTGAAGTGGCATAAATTCCGCGCCCAGCGTGCCGTTGGTCGATCGTGGCCTTGCCACACGGGGGCATGCCTCCGCATGTTTGGCGCGCAACGATACAGTGGCCCGGAGCGACGGGACGCAGACACGATCAGGAGAGGCACCATGCGCCCCATCTTCGCCATTATGGCAGCATTCGGCATGGCGTTTGCCAGCCCGGCGGCTGCACACACCGAACTATCGCAACAACAGGTGGACGAGCTCGCCCGCGACGTATCGCGCGTTGAATCGGTGCGCGCCGTCAAGGATCTCCAGCGCTTTTACGCTCAATATGCGCAGTTCGGATTGTGGCAGGAAATGGCCGACCTCTTCGCCGATGACGCCGAGATGGTGTGGGCCGGGCAATCGATACGTGGCAAGCAGGCCATCACGCAGTTCCTGCAGGACTATGTCGGCGGCCAGCGGGGCTTGCGCGACGGAGCGGTGTTCGCAAACCTGATCGAGGAGCCGCTGGTCAATCTCGCGGTCGATGGAACCAGCGCCAAGGGGCGCTGGATGGGCCTGTTGCTGGCCGGCAACGGCAGCGGCGAAAGCCGTATCGAAGGGGGCGTCTACGAAAACGGCTACACCTTTCAGGACGGCGTGTGGAAAATCTCGCGGCTCGAATACTTCCCGCAATACGAAGGCGATTACGCCAATGGCTGGGCCAATTATCGCAACGAGCAACTGGCCATTTTCCCGTTCCACTTCACGCTTGACGAAAGCGGCATGCCGATCCCGCCTGCGCAAGGCAACGCGCCGACCAGCCACACCACGCTGGCCGCACTGGAGACGCGCATCGCGGCGTTGAATGCCGAGGATCAGGTCCGCAACCTGCAGAACAGCTATGGCTATTATGTCGATCGCAAGATGTGGGCCGACGTGGTTGACCTGTTCACCGCCGATGGGGTGGTGGAGATAGAAGGCGTCGGGCGGTTCGAAGGGCCAGAGGGCATTCGGCAGGCGATGGAGCTGTTCGGTCCCGAGGGCCTTCGCGACGGCGATCTCAACGATTTTCCCAGCTTCGACACCGTAATCACCCTCGCCGAGGGCAAACGGGAAGCCTATTCGCGCGGTTTTGCGCTTGGCATGCTGGGCGACCACACCGCAGGAACCGCTGGGTGGGAGTTCCAGGTGTTCCGCAACCGGTTCGTGCTCGATCAGGGCTTGTGGAAGATCCGTGAGATGCGCCTCTATCCGCTGCTCAAGGCGACCTACGCCGATGGCTGGGCCGCTGGAGGCACGAGCCACCTGACCCGCGTCCTGCCCGCGTTCACCGAGCCGCATCCGATCACCGGCGAAGCGGTTACGATTTCCGGCTTCCGCGAGGCGGGCGCAACCCCGCTGCTGGCGCCGATCGAGGCCGAAGCCGCGCCCGCAGCCGGTGGCACGCCCGCCGAGCGCCTGATCACCGCCCAGCGCCGCCTTGCCCGCAGCTCGGCCTACGATGGGGTCGTCAACGTCAGCTCGGCCTACGGCTATTACATCGACGAGTTCCACTGGAAGGAAATGGCCGGCCTCTTCGCCGAGCAAGGCAACAAGCACTCGCCCTTTGCCGGCTTCTACCTCGGCAAGGATCGGGTCCAAGCCGCAGCCACCACCATGTGGGGCGAGCCACCCACGCTGCGCGACGGCATCTCTTTTCACTGGCGCTTCCAGCCGGTGATCCATGTGTCGCACGACGGTCGCTCCGCCAACTTGCGCACCCGCCTGTTCCAGCCGCGCACCGGCCTGCGCCGGAGCGACGGCGGGCAAAACACCGCGCTCAACACCCCCGGCTTCAACACCGGGATGTATCCGAACGACCAGGCCGTGCTCGAAAACGGCATCTGGCGGCTCTGGAGCCTGACCATCGACGAGCACTACATGACCAGCGCCAACTGGAACGAAGGCTGGGCCGGGGTCGAACCGGTTTCGTCCGAACAGGCCGCCGGGCAAAGCCCGCTCGTCGAGCGTCTGCCGCCCGATATCCTGATGACCGACCTCGGCCGCCGCGCCGAACATTTCCGCGGTGGCACTGGCCAAACGATTGCCTGGCCCGGCATCCTGCCGATGTGGTTCCACTACAAGAACCCGGTCTCGGGCCGCGTGCCCGAGCGCTATTGGCCCGACAGCGTCCCCGGCCTCGACCTGCCCGAAGCACGCCTCGTCAGCCACGGTTACCAGATGCCGCCCAACGGCCCCGAACAGGATGGTATCCACATCGAGCTGACCCCGCCCGAAGCCAATGTGATGCAGGGCGACTGATCCGCTCATGGCAATCGATCCGCTGTTCTCCGTCGCGGGAAAAGTCGCCCTCGTCACCGGGGGCGGCAGCGGCATCGGCGCCATGATTGCGCGCGGCATCGTCGAGCGCGGCGTGCGGACATATATCACCGGGCGCAATGCCGACCGGGTGGACGCCGCCGCCGCAGAATTGCGCGGCCAGCAAGGCGAGTGCTTCGGCCTGGTAGCAGACTTCGAAACCCGCGGTGGCGTCGCGGCATTGGCGGCAGACCTGTCCGCTCGCGAACAACGGCTCGACCTGCTCGTCAACAACGCAGGGACGAACGCGGCGGGGAGCCTTGCCGAGATGGAGGAAGCGGATTGGGATCTGGTGTTGGGCGTCAACACCAAGGCACCGTTCTTTTTGATCCGCGAGTTGCTGCCATTACTGCGCGCGGCGGCCAGCCCCGAGGATCCGGCGCGCGTGATCAACGTCGGTTCAATCGGCGGATTGCACGTGCCCAATTGGGAAGCTCATGCCTATGGAGCTTCCAAGGCGGCATTGCATCATCTGACCCGCTCGCTGGCCAAGGCTCTCGGCCCAGATCACATCACGGTAAACACAGTTGCGCCGGGCCCCTTCCCTTCCGGCCTCACCGATGTGGCAAGCGAGGCGGTGAAAAGGAGCGTTGCGTCTCACGTTCCGCTCGGCCGCCCTGGCCAACCGGAGGACGCGGCAGGCACGGTGATCTTCCTGGCCAGCCGCGCCGGGGCATATGTGAACGGTCATGTCATCCCGCTCGATGGCGGCTATATCGCTGCCTTATGATTTGATCCCGAGCCGCAACATCGCGAGCTCTGTTTCGTTGAGGACAAGAGGTTCCGACACCTTGACCCGGCCACGAAGCGATGCGCGCTTAACGATGCTGCAGGCTACCCAAAACCCAGGTTCCGGGTAGCCTTCGCAAAAAGATCTAAAACCTTTTGGTGACCGATAGATACCATTCGCGCGGAGCGTTGGGTTGGCCAGCCGTCTGAGGGTAACCAAAGGCTTCGAGTACGAACAAGTTCTCGTAATGGAATTCGTCGAAAAGGTTGGTCGCGCCAAGTGCGATGTCTGCGTCGTACTCTTCGTTGTAATAGTTGATTCTTGCATTGAAGGTGGAGAACGAGGGCTGGTTATACCGCGTATTGTTGTTCTCGTAGACCATGCTCCCCTGATAAAACCAATCAAGCCGTGGGCTGATCGTGCCACCCAGGGCCGCCGCATCGAAATCATATTGGATGCCGGCGCTCGCTGTCCAATCTGGCACGCGCACCGGGCGCGGATTGGCTGCGACTTCGAGATCGGGCGATGTGAACTTTGAATAGCCGCCGGCAGCGTCGAGCCGCAATCCATCCACCGGCTCGGCCTGCACCTCTACTTCGACGCCCCATATCTCGCCCGGCGTGTTGACGTAATAGCTGCGCGACACGCAGGCAAAGCCGGGTGTGCCGCTATCGATCTCCGCCTGGGTACGCGCGCGGCAAGTGGTCGCATCGGCCCCGCCGGTCGGAAGCGGGATCGCGATCGAATTGCCCGGCAAGGGCTGGTTGTTGGCATCGAGCTGGTACTCCTGCCCCGACACCGCGAGCGCACGGGTCTTGTAATCGGTAAAGAACCCGGTGAGGTTCAGCCGCAGCCGGCGGTCGAACAGGTCCGATTTCACGCCAGCTTCGTAGGCCACGGTTTCATCGCCCGGGATCGAGGAGACCTGACTTGGCTGGAAGGGCCGCGCGTTGAACGAAGGCAAGCGGAATCCGGTCGAGGCCGAAAGGTATACCAAGACCTCGTCGGTCAGTTCGTAATCGAGGCCCAGCTTCCAGTCGAAACGCTTGTCGGCCGGGGTTACGTCGAACACGATGGCGCCCGCTCCGGCAGCCGGATCGGCGAGGTTCACCGGATCCTGCAAGTTGGAATAGTGCACGACGTTCTTCTCGTCCGAGTAGCGACCGCCGAGCGTCACCGAAAACCGTTCGACCGGACGGACAACGACGTTGGCATAGGCTGCCTTCGATTCGGGCTCGTAGGAATGGTTCTGATAGCGCTGGAGCCCGGCTGCACCCGAGAACGGAGAGACAAGCGTGGTGCGGACATAGCCGTCGGCGGTATAGTAGAAGCCGCCGAGCACCCAGTCGAACAGGTCGGTTGATCCGGTCAGCCGGAGTTCGGCGTTGATGCTCTCGGTCCCCGTATTGTTGCGCGTCTGCTCGAGCAGGAAGGGCGAACCGTCCACGTCGTAGCTGAGGATCGAATCCACCGAACGATACCCAGCCACCAGCAGCAGGTCGATGGCGTCGGAAACTTCCAGCTCGACCTTGCCCGAAAGACCCCAGTTGATCAGCGGGCCGGTGAACGAATAGGCGCTGCCGCCGCGTAGCGGGCTGCCGTTATAGAAGGTGGCCTCCCCGGCGGAGGTTCGCAGTTCATAGCCTGCCGGGATCAGGTCGCTGTTGGTGGCATAAGTTGTGTAGGGATCACCAGTGAGGAATCGGCTGTCGTAGCGAACCGGCGGCTGGCCGGGAACGGAGTAGAAATCGCCGATTGCGTTGATCGTGGCCTTGCTCGTCCCGATCGTGTCGTTGATGTTGATGAGGCTGTCGGCCGCATTTTCGGAATTGTCGCGGCTGTAATCGCCGGTTACGGTCAGGCGCAATCCCGGCGCTGGCTCCCACAGCGCCGAGCCGCGCACAGCGGTCACGTCCTCGCCGCCGAGCGTGCCGGTCTTGCAGTCGTCCTGCGAAAGGCTGGAACTGCCACCCAGGACCGCCTCCTGCACCAGCAGCCCGTCGGTGAACGGCAATTCGCTGGCAAGTTCGGGCGTGCCCTTGCGGATCATGTCGCAGCGGAAGTCGAGGATGTCCTGGTAACCCTCTCGGCGCTTGACAAGGCCGTTGATCCGCACCGCGAAGTTCTCGGCCAGCGGCAAGTTGAAGCCGGCGCGCACGTCTGTCCGGTTAAAGGCACCCACGGTGACGTTCACGAAGCCGTCGGCGGCATCGAATTGCGGTGCACGGCTGACGATATTGACCGCGCCCGCCAGCGAGTTACGGCCGAACAGGGTGCCTTGCGGGCCGCGCAGCACCTCGATCCGCTCGAGATCCACCAGCTCGAATTGCGAGCCGTAGAGCAGCGGATAATATACGTCGTCGATATAGAACGAGACTGCCGGCTCCGAAGCAAGGTTGGAATCGTGCTGGCCGATGCCGCGGATATAGGTTGTCACCGCTTTGCCGAATGCGCCCTGCGCGCGGCGGAACGAGGCATTGGGCACGATATTGCCCAATGCCGCAACATCGGCGAGGCCGCGCGTTTCCAGTGTATCGGATGTGACTGCCGTGATCGCAATCGGCGTATCCTGCATGTTGGTCTCGCGCCGGGTCGCGGTAACCACGATGGTGGCAATGCCCCCCTCGTCGTTCGCTTGGGGCCCGGCATCGGCTTTGCTGCTCTGCGCCAAGGCGGCGCCCGGCATGCCCGCGGCCAATGCCGCGATGGATGCACAAAGGGCAAGTTTGGCTTGAAACGCCATGAATTCTCTCTCCCACATAAAGTCTTGACCTGACAACGTCGCGGCTGGTGCACCGCTCACGATGACCAATCTCTACGGGTGTGAGTTCACTGGAGCTTGCCTGTGCGGGTGGACAAAATTGTCCCCCGACGCTGCAGGCGCGATTTCTCTCGCGCCCGAAAGACCGATCAGCCCGGGAGCGCCTCGAGGCCGAGCACGCGGGCGGGATTTACCTTGAACATCAGGTCGAGTTCGTCCTCGGTGAACCCCTCTTCGCGAAGGATCCGCGCCGACAGCACCAGGGCATCGGCATGGTTGGGCGTTCCTTGCAGCCCGCTGTCGGTAGCGACAATGCAATGTTCGGGGCCGAGCGCGCGGATCATCGCCACCATCGGCGCGCGCGCCTGCGGTGAGTACAAGGTGTTTGCCACCACCTCGACAAGGCCTCCCATTGCCACCGCTTCGCGCAGTTCGGCCGGCGTGGGGTCGGTATATTGCGGGCCGAGGCCGGGATGGGTGAGGATGATCCGTTCGATCCCGCGCCGGCGCGCTTCGCGCACGATCGCGAGCATTTCCTCGCTGGTGACATGGCCGGTTGCCAGCGTCAGGTCGTATTGCGCCACCAGGTCGAGCACTTCGAGCACCTGCGGCAGCAACACGCCGTTTTCCGATACACGCACGAAGGCACGCGTTTCGCCATTGGTGCGGACCTCGTGTTCCGAATCGTGCGTGGGCATCCACACGACCTTACCGAAATGGCCATCCATTTCGGCAAAGACGCGCACCGCCATCGGGTTGAGGCCGCCGACGCTGACGTTCAACGCGATGCCCCCAAACACCTCAAGGTCGGACGTGGTGTGGCGGCGGACCATGTAGGCCATCGAGGCGCTTTCGGTCCAATGGCTTTTGATGACGATGGCGCGCATGCCGCGCGTCTCGGCGCGGGCGGCGATCTCGAACGCATCCCACTGTCGGGCGTAGGTATCGGGGCCGTAATGCGCGTGGATGTCGATGGCGCCTTCAAGGATCGGATCCTCCAGGTGCTGGTCCTGCGAAGGTGCGCGGTCGAACAGGCCGGCATAGGCGCTCCAGCCATTGCCGCCCTCGTCGGGCATCGGGCGCATGACTGATGGGATCGCATCGGGCACCCAGTGTGTATCTGCCGTTACGGGAGTCTGGACCAGGCCCGGGGCGCACCCCGCTAGCAAGGCCAGCGGTGAGAGCTGAGCTAGCGCGAACCTGATCGTCGTCATAGGCATCCTCTTGGTATCTGGTGCACGGGAACCGTTCTTTTAAGTCTCGTGATACCAGCAGGCTCCACGCAGACTTGCACCAAAGGGTCAGAACAGTTGCATTATGCTCAGAGCAAGCCGTGCCAAAATCCGGGTATTAGGAAGTAGGAGTTGGGCTGGTTGCACTTCCCATCTTCGGTTCGAGAAGGGGTCATTGGCCAGAAATATTGTCACCAACCGTGACCGATCCCGCCAAGAGCCAAAAGCCAAGCGGTACTAAAACAAGGTTTTGAGCGCCTACCACTGGCTACGATCGCCCTTCATCGCAATCGAATGACAGCGCTCTGGACCTGCGCCGGCGGCCTTCAGCGACCGGAATTTGGCGCAAAGCCGACCGGCCGCATCCCGCAAGCCGTTCGGCAGCTTCTGTCGGGACCGGACGTTCACCGAAACCAGTGTGAACGTTCGGCTGTGGTAGCCAGCTGCCTCCGGCGAGTTCCCGCTCGAACGTCTGGTTCAGCAACCGAATTTACCAAGAGCCGCCATTCCGCTCCCGGCCCATAAGCAGCCAGTATCCTATGGGCCTCTTCAACGGCAGGAGGTGGGCCGAAAGAAGACTGGCAGGTTGCGCGGGTCGAGCTGACGAAAACTGACGTGCGCGCAGCCAATCAGCAACAGCGGTCCGCGGTTAATGGCGCATCAACGCAAGGCTGCAGCGCTCATCGAGCGGCAATTGACGGCACGTACCGTCGGCTTTGGCTGGCCATCATCCTCATCGTCGCGCAGACCCAGCGCGCTTCCGATCGAACGGCCGATTGCCCGAAGAACGCCCCCGCCGCCTTCGTCTGTCGCGGCGGCGCTTCCGTCGATCGAAATTGCCGGGTTCGATAACGATCCCCCTACGCGGATCGGATCGGCCAGCTCCAGCGCCGCACCCTCGTTGGAAACGCCCTTGATCCGCAGATCAATCCGTTCGCCATCAAGCCTGATCGAGCCGGAACCTTGCCCTCTCGACACCTGCGTTGCGATCATTAGCGGAGAAGGTCGCATGATCCCCTTGGCGACGTCAAATTGCAGGATCGCGCATCGCAGCGGCACCATCGCATCGCCATCTCGCAACTGCTGGCCGATCGCGCCGCCAAGATCCTGACCGAGTATGAAGGCTGCTGTCCGCCGGACCGATCCCGAGCTGGCAACGAAAGCGATCTTGCCTGAACTGCTGGCAAATGCTTCGCGAATAGTGGTCCCAGTGCCATCGATCCTGATGATGCCGCGCAGGTTTCCGGAAATGGTCTCGGGCTGTCCGATCAACGCTTGCAACGAGGTGCCCTCCACGCGCAGGTCGGTTGTCAATCGTGGCCTGTTGCTTCGTGAATCGACCTCGATCCACCCGCTCATTCGGCCCTTCTCCAGCCCGACTTCCAACTCGTCGATCCGGGCTACCCTATGATCAAGAGAGAGCCTTCCCCTCAGCGTACGGAATTGCGAGCCGCCGTCGATGAGCAGCCGATCAACGACAAACCGGATTTCGCCGTCGGTCGGACCCATGTTGCTGAGATCGATCTTCGTATTGGGAATGACCCGTTCGCCGATGCGCGCCTCCATCGCACGCGCTTCTGCGAGGCCAGCATCGTCTGCCAGATCGTCGAAATCGAGTGCGGTTGAATGGATATCTGCATCGATCTTCGTGCGGCCTTCTCGCTTGAGCACGGAACCGCTTGCCTGGAGCCACGATCGACCGATGGTGCCTTCGAGATTGTCGATGAACCAGTCGGGTCCACGCCGCCTTACTGCCCCAGTTAGAGCGATCTCCTGAGTCCCGAACAGGCCGGCTTCGATCAGATAATCGAGTTTCTTGAGGTCCGGCGCGCGCGCCACAATATTTGCGTCAACCTCCCGCGCATTGAGGACGCTGGCCATGGTGCCCTCGATATCCAGCTCGAAGTCGGTGGAGCGCATTTGCGCGGTGAACGGCCATTGCAACCCAGCGGCATCGTCACCGAGTCGTCCTCCGCGAAACGTCAACTCGGCCGGCTGACCATCGAACTCGCCGGTAGCTTCAGCCGCCAGCCCTCGATCGCTGTCGGCGGCTATTTGGCCCGAAATATCGAGCCTCCGCTTGGCATCGCGGAGGGAAAATCGGCTGTCTTCGATGACGAGGCTGTCAAGCTGCCAGGGTTGGCTATCAGCTTCATCGCTAGTGGCGTCTCGATCTTGCCAGTTGCTGGTGCCCTCTTCGTCGCGCACCAGATTTAGTTCAAGACCGGTGACGTGGAGCGACTTGGGGGCAGCATCTCCGGTAAGGAACGAGAAAATCGACACTTGTGCGATCGCTTGATCGATGACCAGCATGCTGCCCTCGCCAGCCCAGTCAGGCTGACGGATCTGCAGATCGTTGATCGATATCTCCGGGGTGAACGAGAACAGACTGGTTCGTGACAAGCTGCCGATAGCCACAGGGGCGCCATAGGTGTCGGACAATTTGCGCTCGGCGGTTTGCCGCAGCAGCGAAACAGGAAATGCACCCAGGACCAGTAAAGACAGCAAGACCAGCCCACCTGCTGCACCAAGCCCAATCAGAACCATGCGCTGTGTTACGGGGGACAAGGCCGCTCCAATCTTGTCGGCAAGCCTCATCGGGGGATCCAAACTTAACTAGCAGCCCTGACGAAATGCCAAGGCAGTGATGCACTCAACGCCCAAAGTCATTTCGCGATCCCTGTTACAGGAAGTGGATCCGCTTGGGGTGAGAGGAGACTGTCTGGTTCCGGCTCCAACGGCGCAGAAAGCGGACTTTCGGCAGCCGCCGCACAATTGGTCCGCCTTCAATATCTGTTTCACGCTCCAGACTGGCTACGGGCGAAGAGAGATGTCAGAACTTCGAATGCTAGTTCTTGACCGGAAGGTCGGCGACGTACGCGGTTTGACGTCCCGTCACCGACCAGATGAGCCGGTCCCGCAGAAACTCCCCATAAGGCCGGGAACCCAGCCCCGACTCCTTGTTGATATGTCCAACCGGTCGAAGCCAAAGGCCTTGATGCTGCCGACAGCCTCCTTGTCGACTTCGCCGCCGAGGGCCTCATCAAGGCCTATGCGCTGATGCGGGAGATCAGCCCCGCAGGCAGCGCAAGCGTTGACGGACCATCAGAACCTCACCGAAGCGCGGACGCCGAACTCACGCGGCGCGCCGTAGAACTCGTTGTTGCCCGACTGGCCGCTGACATATTCTTCATCGGTCAGGTTGGTGCCGTAGGCCTCGATCATCCAGTCGTTGTACCTGAGGGTTATCATCGCCGAAAGCAGCCCTCGTCCATCAAGCAGGTCCAGATCGGGATTGTAGAACAGGTTCGTCCAGCGCGAGCCGACAAAGGCGTAGTTGATACGCGGCGTCAGCGAAGCCTCGTCGCTCAGGAAGAACTCGTACTGCGCACCGGCGTTGTAGGACCATTCCGGCGAAAACAGGTTGGACCCGCCGCCCGCTACCGAGAGGAACGGTCCGTAGTCGAAACAGACCGGCGGGTTCGACGGCGTTCCGGCAGCACATTGCGGCCCGAGCTGGCCGATAGACGGCAGCGCCCGGCTGTTCACGATGGTGACCGGATCGAGTGAGGAATCCACATAGGCAATCCCGCCGTCGAAGGAAAATCCACCGAACACCGCCTGCGCCTGCACCTCAAGCCCCTTGATCGTGGCGTTCGCAATGTTGACGACCCCGCTCTGCCCCGTGACCGGGTCGATCGCGTCGAACTGGAAATCGCTGTAGTCCATGTAGAACCCGCCGACCTGCGTCCGGATGTGGTTGTCGAACAAGTTGGCCTTCCAGCCGATTTCGTAATCCCACACCGTTTCAGGGCCGAATTCCGAAGTGGCGTTATTCGCCCCGCCCGGCTTGTATCCGCGTGCAGCGAAGACATAGATCAGGTTGTCGTCATTGACCGTCCAGTTCAGCGCCACCTTGCCCGTGGCACGGCCGTCCTCGTGATCTCCGGCAAGGTCGGCAACGACCAGACCGTTGGGCCCGAAGACCGGCCCTTCCGAACCGATGGTCACGCTGCCGGTGCTGTCCACGGAATAGTGCGAATAGCGCGCGCCCAATTGCAGTTCGAGCGCGGGAGTGAGGAAGTAACCCATCTGCGCGAAGGCACCGAGCGTCAGCTTGTCCTGATAGTTCACAATGTCGGTCGGATCAGCCACGAAATCGCCGGTGCGGCTCTGGATAATCACGTCGATCTTGTTCTTCTGGTAATAGCCGCCGACGATCCAGTTGAAGTCCCCATCGGTCGGCGAGATGATGTTGATTTCCTGCGTCCATTGCCGCTCGCGCACGAACTGATCCTGCACCTGGGTAGCGGAGGGCGCCAAGGCACCATCGCTATCATACAGGTTATTGATACGCTTGTTGGTATAGCCGGTGATCGAACGCAGCACGATATCGCTGTCGAGGGTATAGTTCAGTTCCAGACTGGCATTGATCGCCCGTTCGTGATTCAATGTGGGCGCATTGTAGGTCAGTTCGCGGATATCGTCGGTGCGGGCATTCTCGAAGGCCGTTCCCGCGATCGGGCGGTAGGCGTAGCCGCCGGTGTTCTTGTCGATCCATTCGACCTTGCCGAGCACGCGCAAGGCACCGGGTTCCCACATCGCGCCGAGGCGAACCGCCTGTTCGTCCAGGCTATCGGGTTCGTTGTCGAAAGAGCCGAGGTCTTCGTAATAGCTGTCGCGCCAGCGGGTGAGGCCCGCCACGCGCAAGGCGAAGGTCTCACTCACCGGCAGGTTTACTGCGCCCTCTACCCCCACGGAATCGTAGCTGCCGTAATGGGCCTTGCCATAGCCTTTGATGCGGTCGGTGGTGGGATCAACCGTGTTGACGAAAATCGCGCCACCGGTGGAATTGGAGCCTACCAGCGTGCCCTGCGGACCGCGCAGCACCTCGATCGAAGCCACGTCATAGAAGCTGGAAGAGGTAAGGATGGGCGGCTGGAACACGCCGTCAAGGTAGGTGGCAACACCATTGGCCACTGCTGGCGAGCCGCTGGCGATGCCGATACCGCGGATGTTGACCGACTGGGTCAACCCCTGGTCGGTTATGGAGATCGACGGCGCGGCATATTGCAGATCCTCGACGCTCTGCACCGCCTTGGCATCCAGGTTGTCGCCGGAAAGGGCGGTGGCCGCGATCGGGATGTCCTGGAGGTTTTCTTCACGGCGCTGCGCCGTCACGATGATTTCGGCAGGCGGTTGCGAGGTCGCCCTTTCGGCCTGCTGGCTTTCGGATTGGGCAAAGGCGGGTTGGGCCATGCCCGCTGCCAGGGCAATTGCCGCAGCGCTGATGTGAAGACGTCCTTGATCGAACATTGTAACCTCCCGTCAAAACATGTTCTGCCGCGATCCGACAAGATCGCGGTTCGGCTGTGGGGAGGATATGAAGCAATCGATTGCAGACATTGCCGCAAAGCCGATCTACCCTGCATTGCGTTGAGGATTACCGGAAGGATGCACCGGAAGGCAGGACAGGAGGAAACACTCCCAATCGCGCCCTATCTCGAACACAATGTCGGGGAATACCGGAGCTGCTGCGTGCAACCGTTCGATACCTTCTCCCACACCAGTCTATGCTGGTTGCCTCCTTCCTAGGGGATCGGAAGATGAAAAAAAGTCGCATGATTAACCAGGTAAGCCGGATGGGGGGGCCGGCCGCGAGATTCTACACTGCCGTGAGCGGAGAGCAGTTGGCGAAACAGAGCGCACCGATCCGCATCGCATGGCAGATCGAGAGAATGGCAAGCCAGCGCGGCTGGTCAGCAGGAGAGTTGCTCGGATCGGAAAACGAACTGCGTGAGCAGTTGGGCGCGGGGCGCGAAGCCTTGCGGGAGGCGATCTCGATCCTTTCGAACCGCGGCGTGGTGGCGGTTCGCCGAGGGAGAAATGGCGGAGTGCAGGTGCTGTCGTCCGACTTGCCGCGAACCGCCAATGCCGTGGCCGCCTATCTCCGGGCGATAGATAGCGATCCGGCGCAATTGGCGCGATGCGTGGCCGGACTTGATCGCCTGATTGCCTTGCGACTTGCCAGGCGCGGCGGGCCGCTCCCCGCGCGAAAGCATGGCGAGGCAGTGCGCAAATGGCTGGCGCGAGCCTGCGACCATCCGGTCTACCTGCTGTATAGCGAGGTAATCGAAGTGCTGTCCCTCGGCGGGCCGGCCAACGGATCACTGCCTGACGGGCTGCTCGATGCTATCAGCCGACAGGATGTGGAGGCTATCGCCAATGCGCTCGGAACGATCTGCGCCGCCGGTCCAGACGCGGTCGATGATCCTTCTGCGCAATCGACGCTGGCGCGGACCTTTGCGATCGCGCAGACAATGCTTGAGCGCGCCGCGACCTGCGACGAAAGCTATCTGGGCAACGAGACGAGCCTGTGCGAGCAATTCTCGGCCTCGCGATCGGTGATCCGCCAGGCGCTGCGCATTCTGCAGGATCTGGATTTGGTGCAGGCGCGGCTCGGGCGCAGCGGCGGTTACGAAGTCAGGCGCCCCCGCCCGATCGGGGTTATCCGGCAGGTCTATGCGTGGCTCGCTGCATGCCGCCTGTGCCCCTTCGCGCTTATCGAACTGGTCTGGGATCACAATTCCACGAATGTGCAGTTGGCGGCGGCCCGGCTTGCCGCCATGCCAGAAGACGAGAAACAGCGGCATCTGGCCGCGCTTGACAGTGTGCTGGAGCAGAAGGACGATACCCAGCGCTTCGTCAATCTGCAGAAGCGATTGGGGGAAATTGCCGCCTCCCCGCTGGTCGACATCTGCGCCCGGAGCATCGTCTCCTATCAGGCCTGCCAGCCGCGCGATCAGCCCGAGCCATGGGAGGCTATCTCGTTTCTCGCGCAGGAGCGACGCATCGTCGCCGCATTGCGAGCAGGACAGCCCGATAGCGCCGAAGCCGCAATCCGGGCGATGGAGGGCAGGCTGCTGGATGCTTTGCGGGACGTGCCCCGCCCTGACCGCGCCCGATGAACGGTCCAAGCAGGAAGGAAACACCCGCCTAACTCCAAAGGAGAAGTGCGCGCCAAAGGCGCAGGTCCGCTAAGTCTGCCGTTGGCGTACCTGGGCCTTTGCCTTCGATTAGAATACCAATTCTAATGGTCGCTGGCGGCGGAGGCGCCGATGCCGGTTTCCGCCCGCAGCCGCTGCGCCGCATAGCCATCCTTGTCGAGCGCCGCGCGTGGAGAGCCGTCGAACAGCGAGATCAGCCAGATCGCCAGAAAGCCTGCGGGAACCGAAAAGATCGCCGGCGAGCTGTAGGGAAACGGCGCAGTGCCCATGCCCAGCGTATCGGTCCATACTGCGGGCGACAGCAAGGTCAGCACGAAGGCCGTCAGCAGCCCGATGGTCCCGCCGATCGCGGCGCCGCGCGTGGTGCAGCCGCTCCACAGCAACGACAGAATCAGCGCCGGGAAATTCCCCGATGCCGCCAGGGCAAAGGCCAGGCTGACCATGAATGCTACGTTCTGATGCTCGAACACCACCCCCAACAGTACCGCCAGCGCCCCCATGCCGAGCGTAGTCAGACGGGACATGCGCAGTTCGTCCTGCGAGCTGGCATTGCCGTGACGGAATACGGTGGCATAGAGGTCATGGCTGACCGCCGATGCCGCCGACAGTGTCAGTCCAGCCACCACGGCGAGGATCGTGGCAAAGGCCACGGCGGAAATGAAACCCAGGAACAGGTCGCCTCCGATGGCGTGGGCCAGGTGCACCGCCGCCATGTTGCTCCCGCCGCGCAGCACCCCCGTCTCGTCCTGGTAGAAATCGCTGGTGCCCACCAGCACGATCGCGCCAAAGCCGATGATAAAGGTGAGGACATAGAAATAGCCGATCCACCCTGTGGCCCACAGCACCGACTTGCGGGCTTCCTTCGCGTCCGGCACGGTAAAAAAGCGCATCAGGATGTGCGGCAGTCCTGCCGTGCCCAGCATCAGTGCAAGACCGAAGGAAATGGCCGAAACCGGGTCCTTGATGAAGTTGCCCGGCCCCATGATCGATCCGCCGCGCTCCGCCGCCTCGCCGGCCGAGGCCCCGGCTGCAAAGGCGATCTCCGTCTTCACCTCCACCGCACGGGCGAATAGCGCCTCCAGCGAGAAGCCCGCCTGCGCCATCACCATGAAGGCCATGAAACTGGCCCCGCACAGCAACATCACCGCCTTGACGATCTGCACCCAGGTGGTCGCCCGCATCCCGCCGAACAGTACGTAGAGCATCATCAGCACGCCCACTATCAACACTGCCACGGTGTAGGGCAGGCCGAACAGCAGCTTGATCAACTGCCCCGCCCCCACCATCTGCGCGATCAGGTAGAACGTCACCACCAGCAAAGTGCTGAGCGCGGCGAAGCTGCGCACCGGCGGCTGAGCGAAACGATAGGACACCACGTCGGCGAAGGTATAGCGGCCCAGATTGCGCAGCCGCTCGGCCATCAGAAACAGCATGATCGGCCAGCCCACGAGAAAGCCGGTGGAATAGATCAACCCGTCGTAGCCATCGGCAAAAATCTGCGCGGAGATCCCCAGGAACGAGGCGGCGGACATATAGTCGCCCGCCATCGCCAGCCCGTTCTGGAAGCCGGTGATGCCTCCGCCGGCAGTGTAGAAATCGGATGCGGTGCGGGTACGCGCGGCTGCCACCTTGGTGATCCACAGCGTCAGGCCCACAAAAGCGGTGAACATGGCAATCGCCACCCAGTTGGTCGCCTGTTGCTCGGCCTCCCCCTCAAGCGCTGCCCCCAGCGCGGGTACGGCGACGAGGAGGAGGGAGATCGCGACAGCGCTGCTCAGCGCCTTCACGCGCCGTGGCTCCGCAGGATTTCGGCCATTTGACTATCGAAGCGCCGGTTGGCGATGGCGACGTAAACGCCGGTCAGCACAATCGCCAGCACGATCAGGCCCAGCCCCACCGGAATACCCAGCGAGGTGACACCCCCGCCAATCGGCATGGCCAGCAGCGCCTTGTCGAAGGCGATCAGCAGCAGGTAGCCCACAAAGCAGAAGAACACCACGGCCGACAGCCACCAGCCCAGCCGCGCGCGAGCGGACACCAGCGCCTGGTAGCGCGGGTCTGCCGCAATCGCGGATAAGGCACGTTGATCTCGCTCTGCAGTCATGCAGTCATCTCCTCATCAGGTCTGGCTGGAAGCGCAGCCAAACCTGCTCCATTTTTGGACGTCTGCCATATGCTAGCATCTGCTGCCGATTGGGGAAACGAAACTTGGCGTCCAGGATGCAAGGCGGCGGCTGTGACAGAAGATGCCCGCCTTCGGCACGGCGGGTTCCCATACTGTCTCAACTGCTCAAGGCTGGCCAGCTTGCCGAACGGTTGCTGCGTCTTGACCTCTTGATCCTCGATGACCTGGGATATCTGCCGTTCAGCCCATCGAGTGGGCGCTATTCTCGCACCTGCTCTCCAAGCTGTACGAGCGCACCAGCGTCATCATCACCACCAACCTGAGCTTTAGCGAATGGGCCAGCGCGTTCGGCGATGCCAAGATGACCACCGCATTGCTCGATCAGCTGCCCCATCACTGCCACATCCTCGAAATCGCGTCAGAAGTCGGGCAGCGCTTGCTCGGCAAAGCCCCATCCGGCCAGCATCTTGCTTTCAGCGCGGGCGTGGAGCCGCTTTGCATCAGCAATGTCGAACGGGTGCGCGTCGGGCATGTCCGCAAGCTCGTTCCAGCCGATCGGCACAGCCACCGGCGCTCCGCTACGGGCGCGGGCGGAGTATGGTACGACAGCGGTGCTGCCACGCTGGTTGCGGAGCCAATCGATGAAGATCTTCCCCTTACGCTTGGCCTTGCTCATCGTCGCGGTAAACCGCTCGGGTTCGGTCATGCTGAGCGCCTCGGCGAAGCGGCGGGCAAAATCCTTGTGCGCATCCCACGAATGGCCCGGCGTGAGCGGGACAAGCACATGCACGCCCTTCCCGCCCGAGAGCATCGCGAAGCTGATCAGGCCCATGCCGCTTAGCCGGTCGCGGATGTCGCGTGCGGCCTGTTTGACGTGGCCGAAGTCCAGTTCTTCGTCGGGATCGAGGTCGAAGATCATCCGGTCGGGCGCTTCCACGTTGTCGCTGCGCGCGCCCCAGCCGTGAAATTCGATCGTGCCCATCTGCACACATTGCAGGATGCCGCGCTTGTCCTCGATGAACAGGTAATCTTCCGATCCGCCATCCTTTTCAGTGATTGGAACATGATGGACCGCATCGCCAAGAGCGCCGCTGTCGTGTTTCTGGAAGAAGCATTTCTTCGCCCGCCCCTGCGGGCAGCGCACAAGGCTGACCGGGCGGCGCGCGGCGAACGGCAGCATCAGCGGGGCAATCGCGGCATAGTAATCGGCGAGGTCGCCCTTGGTCTTTCCACCATCGGGGAAGATCAACCGTTCGCGGCTGCTGATCCGCACATCTCCTGCCGGCTCGGGCCGTTTGACAGGCCTTTCCGGCGTAACCTCGTCCGCCTGCTTGTCACTACGCACGCCGAGGAAACTGCCATGGCGGATATTGCCGTCGGCTGTGAATTCGGAAAACGCCACTTCGGCGACAAGCTTCGGCGTCACCCAAGTCACGCCGCGGCTGCTTGCCTTGGCCACTTCGGCAGGTGCCGTTTTCCGTTCGAGCCGCTTCAGCTTCGCTGCCAGATCGTCGAGCTCGTCGCTGGAAAAGCCGGTGCCGACATTGCCCTTGTAGACCAGCGCGCCGCCTTCGTGCTGCGCCATCAGCAGAGATGCGAAGGGCCGCCCCTTCGCGCTTGATCGCTTCCAGCCAATGACGACGAATTCCTGCCGCCGTGTACACTTGATCTTGACCCAGTTCTTGTTGCGCCTGCCCGAGTAACGACCCTCGACAGTCTTGGAGATGATCCCCTCCTGTCCGGCATCGCACATGCTCCGATAGAGCGTTTCGCCCGCGCCGATGACGTGGTCGGCAACAAAGACAGGCGGCTTGGCCATGCCCAGCAGCGCCTCCAGCCGTTCCTTGCGCTCGATGTTTGGCAATTGCGCGAGATCTTCGCCCGTCAACTCGATCAGGTCAAAGGCGTGGAATTGCAGCGCATCGTCTTTCGACTGGCTGCCGTGGCCACGCTTAAGTACGCTTTGCAGGGTGGAAAAGTCGGGATCGCCCTTGGCATTCACCGCCACGATTTCTCCGTCGATCAGGCAGCTTGGCAGGTCGAGAGCAGCGACGACCTTCACCAACGGGGCGAACTTATCGGTCCAGTCCTTGCCGCTGCGGGTGTAGACCCGCACGTCGTTGCCCTTAGCCGCGATCAGCGTGCGATAGCCGTCAAACTTGATCTCGTGCATCCAGCCGTTTCCGGTGGGTACGGCATCGACCAGTGTTGCCAATTGCGGCTTGCGGAATTTCGGCATGGGTGCATCCTTTGGCTTGACCCTCGCCTTGGCTTTCCCTGCGTTATGATCAGAAGCCTTCGCTATCTGCGCGAGGAAGGCTTCGTTCTTCTTGCCTGCGAGCGAAAACTCGCCGCCCTTGTCTGCCGCTATTTCCGCCATCGACCGGCCGGTCAGAACGCTGGTGAGTTCGCGCTCGACCAGAACGTCGCCTGCCTCGGCATGGTCATCCTGCAACTTGCGCAGCAGCCAGTTCTCGCGCTTTTCCTTGCCGCGAGGTTTCATCCTAATCAGCAGCCATTCGCCGCGCATGCGCTCGCCTTCAAGGCGGAAGTGGAGGTGGCCCTCGTCGAGATCCTTCACGCTCTTGCCTTCGACCGGCGACCAAGCGCCGCGATCCCACAGCATTACCGTGCCGCCCCCGTACTCGCCCTTTGGGATCGTGCCCTCGAATTCGGCATAGGACATCGGATGATCTTCGGTTCGCACGGCCAGCCGCTTCACCTCGGGATCGGACGACGGGCCTTTGGTGACCGCCCAGCTCCTGAGGACGCCATCGACTTCCAGTCGCAAGTCCCAATGCAAACGGGTTGCATCGTGCTTCTGCACGATGAACAGATTGCCGCCGCTGCTGCTGTCCATCGTACCCGCCGGTTCGCGCGTTTTCTCAAAGTCGCGTTTGGCGTTGTAGGTGGCGAGCGGATCGGTGCCTTTGCTCATTGCTGCGGCTCGTCGATTTTTCGGCCTTGATCCTGCGGCTCCACCAGCCGAAGCAGCGTTAGCACGATCAGGCTGATCACCGAGGCAATCGCGACCAGCGGCCACTGGCCCGCGCCACAGGCAATCCCCACCACGGCCGCCAGCCACAGATGCGCTGCCGTCGTCAGATTATGGACCTGTCCGCTGCTGAAAACGATCAATCCGGCCCCGATGATGCCGATAAAAGCGCCCACCGCCTCGTAAACGCGCAATGGGTCCATGCGCTCTCCACCCAGTTGCAGATAGAGTGCCACGATCGAGACCGTCATGGCGGCAGCCGCAAAGCACACGAGGCCATGGGTCCGAAGTCCAGCCGCATGCCCACGCAGTTCGCGGTCGAGCCCCAGCAGCAGCCCTAGCACCGCAGCCACGCCAAGCCGGGAGAGCAGATCGAGGTCCAGCCAATGGGCCATCACCGGATCGTTAAGCGGCACGGCTCAAGCACTCTTCTTGCGCGTGGACGCCTTGCCGCGCGACTTGGCCGGAGACTTTTTCTCACCCACCGACTTCTTGAGCGCAGCCATCAGGTCGATAACGTTGCCGCCTTCGGATTCGCCACCTCCCGTATCCTCGATAATAGCCTTGTTGCTCTTCGACTTGGCTTTTTTGTCGATGAGCTTGCGCAGTGCATCGACATAGCGATCGTTATACTCGCTTGCATCGAAGGGAGCGCTCTTCTGGTCGATCAGCGTCTTTGCAAGGTCGAGCAGTTCCTTCTTGGGCTTGGCATCGTCGATATCGGCGAAGAAAGCCTGTCCTTTGCGCACCTCGTCGGCATAGCGCAAGGTTTCGAGCAACAGCCCCTTTCCGCAGGGCTTGATGGCCACAAGCTTTTCGCTGCCGCGCACCGACAACTGCCCCAGCGCAACCTTTCCCGTCTGACGCAATGCTTCTCGCAAGACGATGAAGGCTTCTTCGGCCAGTTCATCCTTCGGCGCTACGTAATATGGCTTCTCGAAATAGAGCGGATCGATCTCGCAAGCATCGACGAACTGGACCAGTTCGAGCGTCTTGCGGCTCTCGATCTTGACCGCCTCGATCTCTTCGTCTTCGAGCAGCACATACTCGTCCTTGGCGACCTGATAGCCCTTGATAATCTCGTCGCGATCGACCGGACCGATACCGGATACGACTTTCTCGTAATGGATGCGCTTGCCGCTCGGTTCGTGGATCTGGTTGAAGCTGATCTTCGCGCCGGACTTGCTGGCCGAGTAAACCTCGACCGGAATTGAGACCAGCGCCAGCCTGATCTGGCCTTGCCAGTATGCACGTGCTGCCATTTGCCGTAACTCCTGGTTCCTCTGCAAAGATCAGCGCGCGAACATGCGGTTGGGTTCCTTGGGGAAGTGAACCAATCGGCCTGTCGGTCGTTACACTTGTATGAGTACGAACCCACAAGCCGAGCCCGAACTTCCCACCCCGCAGGCGCCGCCCGAAACGCCGCCCACCCCTCCTGAGCGCCGCGAACCGGTGCCCGAGCGACCTGATGAGATCGAACCGGTAACGCCCGACATCGACCGCCCGGATCGCAGCCCCGATGAGACCCCGCCCGATCTTGTCAACGACAAGGGCTGAAATCGAACTGCCCGCGGCAAGCGGCGCAGGTCTCGGGCACGGGGCCGCGCGAGGATGGAGTGCCCAAGCCGGCCCACCGAACCGACCGAAATTAGCTTAGCGTGAAGCGGCACCCAGACGGTATCGTGGAGGATAAGGAAATTCCGCGCGGCAGCAAAAACGCTACGCGCGGGGCTAACCGCAATCGAATTTGATCGCGGAGCAGGTGAATAAAGCAACCGGAGAAACTCGGGAGTTTGGTCGCCATTCCACCTCGCAAATCCACGATCCAAAGCTGAATCGATCATCTTCGGATCAGGGTATCAACCCCCTCGCCACCAATTGAGCGCGCAATTCGCCCACATCCGAACCCGACATTTTACCCTCGGCGCGAACCGCACTAACTTCCGCCGCCGTGAAGGCGGCTGCGGGGGTCAGCGGATTTTCCAGCGCGACGATGAAGTTGAGCATGTCTGCAATGCTCTGATCGCTGAGCGAACCCACGGACGGCATGACACCGCGATAGTTTACGTTGTCGACCTCTATCGGACCGAACATGCCGAACAGCATCAGCTTGATGAGGTAGCTGCGCCCTTCCGCGCTGCCCGCGATCACGCCCGCTCGCCCGTTGATCGGCGGGAACTGGCCCGGCACACCGGCGCCCTACTCTCGCCAGACTGGAACGCTAGCGGCGTCCATTCGCTCTGACAGCCCTTTGGGAAGCCCAAGCCGTTCAGGCGGCGGGATGGCTCGCGCCGCCCCTTGCGTGACGCCACGCGAAGGTCAGGCAGACCGAAGCAAGCACCGGCACCACCAACATGGCCGTCATGGCCATGCGCAGACTTTCCGCGCCATGCTCGGCCGCCAGCCGGTCGCTCAGCATGCCGACGAGGAACGGGCCCAAGGAGCCGCCAATCAGACCCATCGCCGCGAGCAGCATGGTGGAGACCATGGCCCGGTCGCGGGTCGCCGCGCCGTTCACGGCAAAGTTCATCGACGGCGGCAGGGCCGCGCTCAGAAGCGCGTTCATGCAGGCCGCACTGAGCATGGCCCACAGCAGGCTGGGCGCAAGGATGAAGGCCGCCATGAACGGCAGGGCCAGGGGCACGGTGACCATCGGCACCAGCAGCATGGCCGAGGCGTGCCCACGTCGGCGCACCAGCACATCGGCGGCAATGCCGGATATGATCGTGCCCAAAATGCCGCCGATCCCCACCGAGGGGCCGATCACCAGCCCCACTTCAGCAAGCGGCACGCCGTGCGAGCGCAGCAGGAAGGCCGGCCCCCATGAGGCAAGCACGAAGGTCATCATCGCGGCAAAGCCGAGGCCGACCAGCAAGGCGGGAAGCCCGGGCAGCTTGAGCACGCGCAGCGCCGCCTTCACCATGCCGCTGAGATAGGCCTCCGGAACAAGCTCGGCCTCTTCGCCATCGCTGCGCTTCGGCTCTGGCACGGTAAGCACCAGCAGCGCCGCCGCGCCAAGGCCAGCCAGCCCGCAAACGAAGAACATCGAGCGCCAGCCAAGCGCTGCCCCCAGCACGCCGGCCACCACCGTGCCGCCAACGATGCCGACGAAGCTGCTAGACTGGAACACCGCCACGGCTCGCCCGCGCGCCTCGGCGCGGAACAGGTCGGGGATCAGCGACATGACCGCCGGAAAGGCGGTCGCCTCGCCGATGCCGACCGCGATGCGCGCGGCGGCGAGGCTCCAGAACCCCTGTGCCAGACCCTGCGCCGCCGTGGCCAGCGACCATGCGAGCACCCCGAGCGCGAGAATCCGCACCCGGTTACCCCGGTCAATCGCGCGAGCGAGGAACAGCCCTGCCAGCAGGTTAAACAGCACGAAGAACAGACCGCTGATCAGCGAGATCGAGGTATCGGACAGCAGCAGGTCGCGGCGGATCGGCTCGACCACGACCCCGAACAGCATCCGGTCGCCCTGGTTGAACACATTGACGATAAACAACACCGCCAGCGCCCAATAGGACGCCGCCGCCGTGCTCCCGGCACCGCCGCTGCCCATCGGCCCGCTGGCTGGCGCCATGCTCACGCCGGTTGCAGACCGAGCAGCTGCGCCGCGTTGAGGCCAAGGATCTTGGCCCGCGTCTCTTCATCCAGCCGCTCATGGAAGCCGACCGGATCGGGCTCCGACATGTCGAACGGATAGTCGCTGCCGAGGCAGAGCCGATCCGCGCCGTGGGTGCGCACCAAGCTGTCAAGCTGGTCCTTGTCGAACACCAGCGTGTCGAACCAAAGCTTGCGCAGATAGCTCGAAGGCTCGTGCCGGCAATGCTCGGAGCAGTCCGCGCGGGCGCGCCAGCCATGGTCCATCCGGCCCCAGTAACCCGGAATGTAGCCGCCGCCGTGGGCCACGCAGATCTTCAGCCCCGGATAGGCATCCAGCACCCCGCCAAAGATCAGGTGGCCGACCGCCAGCGTGGATTCCAGCGGATTGCCGATCAGGTTGTTGAAATAGTATTCGCTCATACGGTTGGCGTGGGTGAAGCCCAGCGGGTGGAGAAACACGAGCACGCCCAGCTCCTCCGCCGCGGCCCAGAACGGGCGGAATTCGGGCGCGTGCAGATCCTTGCCGTTCACGTTGCTGCTGATCTCGATGCCGCGCAGGTCAAGCTGCTGAACGCAGCGATACAGCTCCGCCACCGCCATTTCCGGATTTTGCAGCGGCACCGTGCCCATGCCGACAAAACGGTCTGGATGTTGGGCCACGGCCTCGGCCATGCCATCGTTCACCGCCTGCGCGGCGGCGCGCCCGGTTTCGGGATCGGTGAAGTAGAAATATTGCCCCGGGCTTGGCGAAAGCGCCTGCACGTCGATCCCCAGCCGGTCCATGTCGGCAAGGCGCGTGTCGAGGGTGTTGAGCGTGCGGCCGATCTGGGCGAACTGCGCGCGGTTGACCTCGGCGGTCTTGGCGCTGGTGAAATCGTTGATGCCCGGCGGCGGGCCGGGATAGGCGGCCTGAACGATGGCATCAGCGGCCGGGATGCCGAGGTGGCAGTGAATGTCGACCACCAACTGCTCGCCTCGCGCCGAGACGGGAATGGGCTGGCGGTCGGTGCAGGTGAAGACTTGTCCGGTCATGCTGGAGCCTTTGCTGGGTGAATGGTGCCGCTGCATTCGCCAAAGCCGATCGGCACGAAGCCTTCGGCCAGCGCGCGGCCCTTGATCGAGAGGGTATCGCCGTCTTCGAGCATCACGCGGGTGGTGCCATCGGGAAGCGTGATCGGCGTCTTGCCGAGCTCGGTCAGCTCGACGAGGCAGGCGCGCGCCTCGTCCGCCGCGCCCGAGACAGTACCGGTGGCGATCAGATCGGCGTTTTCGAGCGGCGCGCCGCCGCTCGCCTGATGGGTGACCATCTGCGCCAGCGTCCAGAACAGCTCGGCGACATTGGTGCGCACGATCCGGTGCGGGCCGAAGCCTGTATCGAGGTGCGCGGTCAGCTCCACGTTGAGGCCGCCGTGGGCGCGGTCAAACGGGGAATCGAAATAGGGGAGCAGCGCCGGCTCGTCGCCTGTGCGCCCGCGCGCGGCCACGCGGAACGGCGCCAGCGCCTCCATCGTAACGATCCAGGGGCTGATCGTGGTGAGGAAGCTCTTGCCCAGATGCGGGCCGAGGATCATCTCGTAAAACTGGATGCCGCGCGCCGACCAGTCGTTGACGAGGCAGCAGCCGAACAGCAGCTCTTCCGCCTCCTCAAGGCTGACGGTTTCGCCGAGGCGATTGGCAAGCCCATTATCCGGTCCGCGCAGCCAGGCCCCGAACTCGACCTCGAAATCGAGCATCGGCTCGGGCGCGAACACGGCGGCGCTCTCGCCGCGCGGAACCACTTGCCCGAACGGGCGCTTCACCTGCGTGCCGCTTACCGCCACCGAGCTTGCCCGCCCGTTGTAGGCGACCGGCAGCGTGGCCCAGGCCGGCTGCGGCGCGCGGCCGCCGCTTCGCGCCATGCGCAGAATGTGGTCGGCGCTGGTGCAGAAGTCGGTGAAGGCGGGCGGCCTTGCCGGCATCAGCATGGTCGCCGAGGCAGCGGGAAGCAGCGCTGCCTCGGCGAGACCCTGCTTGTCCGAACCCTCACGATAAAGGTCGGACAAGGCAGCCCGCAATTGCGAAACCCCGGCAGGATCGGCGGCAAACAGGTCGGCCAAAGAGGCCTTGCTGGCGATCTGCGCGGTGCTGGCGGCAAGCCCATCGAGCGCGCCTGCATCGACGAGCGCGGCAAGATCAATAATCCGATCACCCAGAGCCACGCCGCCGCGCGCGCGCGCTTCCCCGCTTGGGGCATCATCGAACACGCCGAAGGGCAGGTTCTGGATCGGAAAGTCGCCGTCTGCCGCATTGGCGCTGGCGACGAAGCTGCGGCGCGCCGGATCGTGCGTGGCGTTCAGCTCAATGCGCATGGTTGCACCCCGCGTGTGCGCATTCCTTGCGATAGTGCAGCATCTCGGCAAACAGCGCGGGCGGCGTAGCGGTTTCGAGGTCCGGGTTCCACTCCTTGTAGAGCGAGTAGACGTTGACCACGATCCGCTCGGGATCGGTCCAGTGCGCATAGTCCTTCAGCGGAATGTCGCGCGCTGCTTCGCGCCATTCCATTCCCGCTTCGAACCTTCCGCGCGCCTCGGCCATCAGGTGCTCGAAGTATTCGCGCATCCCCGCCACCGCGCTCACGCCGCAAATCGGGCCATGGCCGGGCACGACCACTTCGGGCTGCAGCTCTTCGATATAGCGGCAGGCGGCAATCCAGCGGCTCATCGGTCCGGCCCAGAGCACCGGGTGCCCCTCGTTGAACAAGAGGTCGCCGGTGAACACCACCCGATCCTCGGGCACCCAGGCAATGGTGTCCGACAGGGTGTGCGCCGGACCAAGATCGATAAGGTCGACCCGCTTGTCGCCCACGCTCAGCGATAGCTTCTCGTCAAAGGTGCGGGTGGGCAGCGACAGTTCGTCAACGCCGCTAAAATCGAACTGCCGGCCCATGGTCTCGAACAGAAACTCGCCGGCCTCGCCGCGCTCCTGCCAGGTCGACGACAAGTCAGCCAGCGCGCGCGGATTGAAGTGGCTCATCTCCTCGCGCATCGCATTGGTGCCGATAATCTCGGCCCCCTCTACCACGCCGTTGCCGAAGAAGTGATCGGGATTGGCGTGCGTATTTATGAGCAGGTCGACATGGTCGCCGCCCTCGACCTTGGCGAAATCCTCGAGCATTGCACGGGTGAGCGGCACGCTCATCAGGGTGTCGACCAGCAGGGTCTGTCCGCGCGAGCTGACAAGCCCGGCATTCGACCAGCCCCAGGTGCCATCGGGCTGCACATAGCCATAAAGGCCATTGCCGATATCATGGACGCCGTGGCGGAATTCCCAGTTACTCAACTATACTCTCCCAAGTGATGCGCGAAACATGGCCGCAATTCCGAGTTGCAGGAATTAAATTCTGTTGGGCGGACTTGTGCTCGCTGCCTGCTTGCGCCAGCACAACGAGAATGAGCGGAACGCGAACCTCCGATAAACGTCGCAAGGGACGGCCAGATGCGCGCAGCGCCGGGGTCGGACGCGAGGCGCTGATTGCCGCCGCACGCCAGCTGCTGCAGGAGCTGCCGCCACAGCAGGTGACCGCCAGCGCGATTGCGCGCCGGGCCGGGGCCGATCCGGCGCTGGTGCGATACTACTTCGGCAACCGCGGCAACCTGCTGCTCGAAGTGGCGCAGCAGATCGGCGAGGAAACCCACGCCACGCCGCCCGAGGAGGGCCATCCGCCGCAACTGCTGGCGGATTTCATCCACGCCACCTTTCGCTTCACCCGCTCGGCCAAGAATATGCAGCGGCTGATGCTCGACGAGCTGGACAGCGCCAGCTCCACCGAGATGCGGGAAAGCGTACGGCAGTGGAACCGCGTTCCGGTCGACTACTACGACCGCATCAGGAAGCTCGACAAGACCGGCGAACTGGCCGATTTCGACCCCCTCTTCCTTCATCTCGCGGTGATCGGGATCAGCGACTTTTT
Source organism: Erythrobacter sp. (assembly GCA_027311945.1). Classification (GTDB taxonomy): domain Bacteria; phylum Pseudomonadota; class Alphaproteobacteria; order Sphingomonadales; family Sphingomonadaceae; genus Alteraurantiacibacter. The sequence goes on along the minus strand of DAICXZ010000017.1, from coordinate 20,783 downwards.
CGTGACCGGCGGGCCGCTGCTCAAGCTGCTGCTGCCCGAAGGCAGCGACATGAACGAGGTGGCGCGCCGCTACGAGGACTTCGTCGAGCGGCTGCTGCTCGACGGACTGCGCAGGCGCCCGGACAGCGAGTGATCGTGCCACGCGCACGGGCTCAGGCTTCTGCCGCGCAGACGTTGCGCTGGGTGCCGAGCCCGGTGATCGTTCCCTCCATCACGTCTCCATCCTGCAGGAACACCCCGAAGGCCGCGCCATTGCCATAGGGCGAGCCGGTGCAGATCACGTCGCCCGGCTGCAGCACGGTGATCTGCGAGAGGAAGGCGACCTGTCGCTCGATCGAGGCCATCATGTCGCTGGTGCTCTCGTCCTGATAGACCTTGCCGTTCACCGACAGACGGATGTTCAGGTCATAAGGATCGGCCACCTGCTCCTTCGGCACGATCATCGGGCCAAAAGGAAGGAAGGTGGGAAAGCACTTGCCCGCCAGCCAGTCGGCACCGATGGCCGAACCGTCGCGGCGGAATACGTGATCGCGCGCGGTCACGTCATTGACGATGGCGAACCCGGCGACATGGTCCATCGCCTCTTCCGGGCTGACCCGGTGGGTTCGTTTGCTGATCACCACACCGAGTTCAAGCTCCCAATCTGGCTTGGAAACATTGCTGGGCAGCACGACCGTATCGCGCGGGCCAATGGCGCAGGAAGGCAGCTTGATGAAGCAGAACGGCGGCAGGCTGGCGCGCTCGTCCATCATCGCCTCGGCCTTGGTGCGGCGATCTTCCTCGCTCTGCTGTTCGTGCTCGGCCGTGCGCATCGAGCCATCGCCCATGATCAGGCCGACCACGTGCTTCTTGTAGTTGGCCCCGGTGCAGAAGACCTGCCCCGGACGATAGGGCATCTCGACCTTGGCCGAGGCAAAATCGCCAGCATCGGCAAAGGCCGCCTCGTCCGCCGCCCATCGAGCGAGCTGCGGCGCAGCCGCCGCCCAGTCTTCCAGCAGCGCGAGCACGCCGCGTGTCTCGCCCCAGTGCGCCAGCGGCACATAGCGTTCGCCGCGCACCAGCGCGCCCGCGCCATCGACAGTTGCCAGACCCCAGGTCATCAATACGGTTCCTTCAGCTTGTGCATGGTGCCGCCGAGCATCTTGTTGGCATCCACCTGATTGCCGCCCGACATTTCGATTTCACCGATGCGGACCGAGTTCTCGACCACCAGCCGCGCCCGCTCGAAGCGGCGCTCGCCAAAGGCGGTGAGCGCAGCGGCAAGGTCGTCTGTTTTGGCCAGTTCCTCGGCCAGCACGATGCCGTCTTCCGCGGCAAGGCCGGCGCCCGAGGCCATGTGCGGCGTGGTCGCATGGGCGGCATCGCCGATCACGACCACCCGCCCCTTGTGCCAGGGCAAAGGCAGCAATTGCCATTCGAGCGGCCGGTAATTGACCAACGAGTGTTCGCCAAGATTGTCGCGGATCGCCGCAATGTCACCGCCGAAAGGCGCCAGCAGCTCGGCCACGCGGGGCAGCATATCGGCTTCGGCGAACCACGGGTTGTCGGGCACGTGTTCGAGGATGAAGGCATAGACCTTGTCCGCCGAAATCGGATTGATGCCCAGCTTGACCGGGCCGCCGATGTACATCTCGGTGGTGGTCACATGCGCCGGGCGGTCAGCCACGATTCGCCAGCAGCCCTGGCCGGTGAACTTGGGTGCGGCAGCTTCCGGAAACAGCGCGGCGCGCGTCTTCGAAAAGATCCCGTCAGCTGCGATCACCAGATCGACGGTCCGCTCGCTGCCATCGGAAAGCGCAACAGTGATCGCCCCCTCCCCTTCGGCAAAGCCGGTCGGCTCGAGCCCCAGCGACACGGTGACGCCAGCCTCGCGCACGGCTTCCTGCATGATCGCGTGGAGCACCGGGCGCATGATCCCGCCGCTGCATTCGACCGCCGGGGCATCTTCGGGCAGCGGTGGGCTTTCCATCACCACCGTACCATCGGGCGTACGCAGGCGAATACCGCCGCCCACGAAGCCCCGCTCGCGCACCTTGTCGAGCACGCCAAGATGCTCGAAGGCGCGCAGCGAGAGGCCGGTCACGCTGATCCCGGCGCCATAGGCGCGCCATTCTGGGTCGCTGTCGATCAGTTCGACCGCCACCCCCTGCCGCGCGAGTGATACGGCGGCGCTCATCCCCCCCACGCCGCCGCCAACAACCAATACCCTGTCAATCATGCGCCCAAGCCTTCTGTTATGCCGGAACCTGCCACAGGCCCTTGTCGGGCTGCATTTCGGCGTGCGGAACGGTGCCGGTGATGATCCGCCCGGTGCCCCATTGGTCAATAGTCTGCGGCCCCGGTTCGTAGCGCGTCACCTGCCAGCTGGCCTCGTCCACTTCCTCGAGGTCGGAGGTATATTCCACCGCGTTGCCATTGGGGGTGAGGTAGTAGCTGAAGGTGTTGTTGCCCGCCGTATGCCGCCCCGGCCCCCAGCTGAGCGTGACGCCGTTTTCGTGCATGCGGGCGAGGCCGCGCATCAGTTCGTCGACCGAGAGCACGTCGAAGGCGATGTGGTTCAAGGCCGGTGGCCCCGGCAGCACCGCCACGCGGTGATGCGCCGGGCTGCAGCGCAGGAAGGCCATGAAATTGCCGATCCAGTCGGAGAGCCGGAAGCCAAGCGCCGCCTCATAAAAGGCGACAAGCCCTTCGTGGTTGGGCGAATGGAACACCACGTGGCTGATCCCTTCGGGGATCGCCTCGCCCTTCTGCAACTGGCGGGCCTCGCGCCGGGCCGTGCTGTAGGCCACCTCCATCGCGCGCCCGTCGGGATCGAAGAAGCGGAAGCCGAAGCGGTCACCGGGCCCCGGCAGCGGGCCCGGCTCGCTGATAATCTTGCCGCCAGCGGCCTGCACCTGATCGAACAGCGCCGCCACATCCTCCGGCGAGGCGGCCGAGAAGCCGACCAAGTCGGTCTTCTTCTCGGCATCCTCGCGCAGGATGAGCACATAGGGATGCGCCCGCCCCTCGGCGGCGAAGTAGACGCGGCCATCTTCCTCCGCCACTTCGACAAGCCCCCAGACCCGACCGAAGAAATCCCGCTCGGCGGCAAGGTCCGGCACGGCAAGGGCGACGTATTGCAGGTCGGTAACGCAAACCATGATGCTCTCCCTAAGTTTCTGGCCCTGAGGTGCTGGCGTCAAAAGCTGCCGCCGAGGCGGATGCCATAGGTGCGCGGCTGTTCCGCATTGGCCACGATCAGGCCCGCCGAGTTCGCCGTGCCGCTGATCAGCCGCTGGTTGTCCTCGATGTTGTTGACGTAGACCGTAAGGAACAGCGTGTCCTCAGGGTTGCTGAAGGTGATCGAGGCATTGCTGACAAAGGCGCTGGGCGACTTCAGGTAGGGCAGATAGTCCGCGGACGAGAAGCTGCTGCTGCGGAAACGGGTCGAGGCCAGCAGCTGGACGTTGAAGGCGTCGAATTCCAGCACCTGCTGCGCGTTGAGGTTGAACGACCAGCGCGGCGAATTGAAGGCATCGCGGCCCGAACAGTCGATCTCGAACACGTTGATCGTTCCGCCCGGCGTGACCTGCGTGGTCGGGGTGAACGGGCAGGTGGTGTTCGGCGGCAGGCCCTGGTTCGGCGCGAAGTAGGTGAAGCTGTCGTAGCTCGTATCGAGATACTGCACATTGGCGCCCAGCGTGGTGTTGCGCGCAGGCTTGACCTGCAGATCGACGTCCAAGCCCTTGATCGTGCTATCGCCGATGTTGCGGGTGAGGAACACGGTGGAGGGCGGCGTGCCGAGGTCATAGCCGAACTGAGTGAACTGCTGGTCGCGGTAATCCCAGATGAAGGCTTCGATGTTCAGCTGGATGCGGTTGCCGGCAAAGCGGTTTTTGCTGCCGATGGTCCAGGCGCGGATCGATTCCGGCGCATAGCTCGACAAGCCGCGCGCGAAGGAGAAGCCGCCGGCGTGATAGCCGGTTTCGAGGCTGGCATAGACCATATTGCTCGGGCTGAAGTCATACTGCGCGGCGAGCCGATAGGTGAACTTGTCGTTGCGCAGCGAGGAGTCGATTACAATCGGCGAGTTGAGGACGAAGGGCGCTGTCTGCGAGCCGCCGGCCTGCGGTGGCAACGCAAACAGCGGCACATTGGTCACCGGGATGCCGGCCTGCTGATAGAAGGCCCGCAGTGCCTCCGCGCTGCTCACCAGCGGGGTGAACGGCAGCGTGGGACAGATGTCCTGTGGCGGCGCGGGATTGCCGCAGAACAGGATGTACACGTCTGAAGTTCCGGCGAAGGACTTGCGATCCTCGGTATAGCGGCCGGCGGCTGTCAGGCTGAGGTTTTCCACCGGGCGGAAGGTCAGCATGCCGAAGCCTGCCACGCTTTCGGTGCTGGTGGCAAAGTTCTGGAACGGTACCAACGTGCGCTGATTGTAGCGCGCGGTGGCGTCGATCTTTTCTTCGAAATAGATGGCGCCGAGCAGATAGTCGAAGCTGTCGCCCGCATCGCCGGCCCAGCGCACTTCCACGCTGGTCTGCCGGTCCTCTTCTTCTGATGCGCCCTCGCGGAACACGCCGGTAAACACATAGTCGAGGCTCGCCTCGCGATAGGCCGGCTGCACAGTCAGCGTGCCGGCCTCGGTCACGACGTTGAGCTCTGCGGTCACGCCCCAGAAATCGTTGTCGTTATAGGGCGTGGCATCGGTGGTCGACCCGGCGCGACCTGCCTGAGCAATGAAACGGCTGGCCAGAAGCGCCTGCGAGGCCGGGTCCTGCAGGCCTTGCTGAGTGTCAAAGCCGGTCGGTACGAAGGCATAGCCGGCAAAGCCGGTCTGGCCGAAGGTGGGGTTCACCGCGCCAAGGTAGTAGCCGCTCGCGCTAGCCCCGCCCTGATGCGAGAAGTCGCCCGCCACGCGCAGGCTGATATCGGGGGTAAGCTCGGCGAGCAGTTGCAGGCGGCCAGCATATTCGCTCTGCCGCCCGGTGCCATCGGTGAGGAAAGCATCGTGCTCCGACATTGAGCCGGAGGCACGGATGGCGACGTTCTCGGCAATCGGCAGGTTCACCGCCGCCTGGCCGATCAACCAGTCGAAATTGCCGTAGCTCATCATGAAGTCGACCGACGACTTGCCGAGCGTGGGCCGGTTGGGGATCACGTTGATCGCGCCAGCGGTGGCATTGCGGCCATAGAGCGTGCCCTGCGGCCCCTTGAGCACTTCGACGCGCTGCAGATCGTAGAACACGCCCGAGGTGGACGAGGGACGGCCAACATAGACGCCATCGTAGTTGAACGAGATCGCCGGATCGGAATAGGCGTTGCTGGAATTGTTGCCCACGCCGCGCACGAAGAAGCTGGTGGTGCCGCCCGCCCCGCCCACGGCGGCAAGCGAGGGCGCAATGCGCGAAAGGTCTTCGGCGCGGGTCACCTGCTGCTCGGTCAGCTCTTCGGGCTGCACCACGTCGATCGCGAGCGGGGTACGCTGGCTGATCGTTTCGGTACGCTGGGCCGTGACGACGATATCGCCGAGGCCGCCGTCATTCCCCTGAGCCTGATTCGCATCCTGCGCCGCAGCGGGAACAGCCAGCATTATCAGGGCCATCGCGCCGAACGAGCACGACGCGTTGAAAACTCCACGCATATCCAATCTCCCATGGTCTTTTGTTATATTCCGGGTGATAGGAATTATTATTCTGCTGCTCAAGAATATTTTACGCCCTATGTGGGCGAGCGCAGGTTCGCGGCGCAATTTGCCAACTTGCTGCCTTGTGCGAGCGCAGTTCGTAGATGGTGATGGTCTCGGGTGAGCCATGCCGCTTCAGCGCCTTTTCCATCGGCATCAGTCAAAACGACTACGCGGATCGCCTCGGACGACGAGCTGAAATGGCGGAATTGACTGGTTGGCTTGCGAGTTCGGGGCAACGCGGTGCCCTTCCCGCCTCGGTCAGAACGTCAGCGGCGCAATTGCATTTGCCGGAGCCGCCGGAAATGCTGGCGGCGTTACGGAAGTGGCCGCGCAAACCCGCCGCGCGCTTGCGGCCAGGCAGTGCAATCAGAGACAAGTACTAGGGGTGCTTGGCGGAGCGGGAGGGATTTGTAAGATCGATGATATCAACCTGAAATCACTCTACTCTTGTAAGGTGCCTTGATCATTTCCCACAGGCATTACCACTCTCGCTCAATAACACACTGTTTGGCCTGCTTTTTATACGATAGATTCCGCTAAATTTTCTGCCCACTCCCAAATTAAGACGTCCGGGTGTTACCATAGGCGAGTAGCTTCTAGCTGCGACAGGGCAGTCCCGCGAAAGGGCCGTCAGGGGCCTTTGTTAGTCTCGGCCAAAGCGTTGCCATAACTGTCGCCGGTACTGCCGATGTACGGCGCGATGCCGACTCCAGTGAGGTGATCTGTGTACGTGGGGGAGGCGTGTTGCGCCCCACGGTCGTTCTGATGAATTAAGCCTCCCCGGTGAACTGGCTATCGGTCATGGATAGCCGCTCAAACCTATCCAGTATGAAGCTGGAAGGGCTCCTTCGGAGCGGGCACAGCGCTGCGCGCAGCTAAATATGCGGTCAGCGCCGACGCGCTGACGTCGGGTTTTCCGGCCGCGGTAAGGGGGATGGGCGACGCTCCCCTTTAGTACCGTCGCGGGACTGCCGGTCCGCTCCTCGCCGCCCCCCTACCGGGGCCGGTGTGGTGGTTAAGGAAGGAGTGAGAACAGGAAACGGAACAACGGGAATGTACGGCAGAGCCTCTATGCCGAGGTAACTGATCGCGTGATTGCAGAGCTTGAAGCGGGGCGGCAGCCTTGGGATGTGCCCTGCCCGAGGCTTGCTCATTGATCGATCTCGGGTTCGGCGCGACGCTGCCAATCGAACTCGACGACAAGCTGCGAACATACACGACGAATGCCGCCGCAAACCTACTGATCAATGAGGCGTGCGCGCTAAGCTTCGAGGGTTTGCAAAGCCCGGACGATGCGCTCCATGACTACGGGAACGATGACAGCCCTGCTCAACATGCTAGCGAAGAGGCGATAGCGAGCTTTGCCAGCAACATTGATGCTGATCTCAATCAGATCGAGACAGTTGAAGACCTGGAAAAATTCGAAAGTACCCTTACGAGCTTCATAAGCAAGCGGGGAGTTTCGTCATTTAGAGCCTCGTACGATATGGCTTAGGCTGGCAAATACGCCGAGCGGGGATCGTACCGGGGTACGTCAGATGGACGCCCAAGGCTGAAGCATCTGATGACGATTTCCGGTCGAGGTTTTCCGGCCTGAGCTGAATTTCGAACGGTGGAGAATGGTAGTGCGCTGAACCAGAGTCCCTGAATGTGTGGCAGCTCTCAGAGAGCTAATCCGCAGCCGCGAACGACCGCTTTGTCGGCTCAAACTGCCCGAGACATTAGGTCAGGCCAACGGCAGCTTCACTCATCCTAATGCTTCAAACTGGACAGACAGCAAACGGCCCAGAAGCGGTTGGCGATATTCCATCTCCTGGACTGGACATCGCCGGCGCAGCGGCAGTATCGGCGACACATGAGCATCCTTGCCACGATCATGAACACCGCCACCGGCCGCCCGATCCAGAAAATGGCGTTTGGCAGGATGCCGAAACCTTGGGCCAATTTCACGCTGGAAAGCGGCGAGCTGGTAACTGCCGAGCGTATCGACGTCGGCAAGCCCGCACCGGGCAAATTCATTGCTCCGGTCGAGGTTTGGGTAACGCTCAAGTCCGAAGCATAGCCGATGCGTGCCCGCGCGGCGCGGTTCCCTTTGTGTGAGATAGGACAGGCCACGGTGACCGAGCCCAAACCAGCCACATGCGCCATCGGGATCGATTTCGGGACGACCAACTCGGTCATTGCGAGCACCCGCGACGATGGAACCACGGCGTTGGTCGAATTTGCCGCTCCGGGCGCACCCTCCGACGTCTTTCGGTCCGCGCTGTGTTTCTGGCAGGACCATGCGATACGAGGCGGGCTGGGGCATGAGGCCGGGCCTTGGGCAATAGCCGAGTTTCTCGATTTTCCACAAGGCAGCCGCTTCCTCCAGTCGTTCAAGTCGCTCGCTGCCAATTCCTTGTTCGAGACCGCGAGCCTGTTTGAAAAGAGGCTGCGGTTCGAGGATTTGGGGCAGATATTCCTAGGGCATCTGCTGGAGCATGCAGGCGATGCGCTGGCCGATCTGCCTGACAGGATCGTAGTCGGTCGCCCCGTACGCTATGTTGGCGCGCAGCCCGATCCGGCTCTGGCCCGCGCCCGCTATGATGCGATGTTCGCCCTGCTCGGCCGACCGGTTCATTACGTCTACGAGCCGATGGGCGCAGCCTATGGCTTTGCCTCGCGCCTTGACGATCCCGCGACCTTGCTGGTGGCGGATTTCGGCGGCGGAACCAGCGATTTCTCGATCGTGCGCGTGGCCGAGCGCGGTGCGGCACGGCGCTGCGCACCGCTGGGCTCGGCCGGTATCGGCATTGCCGGCGACACGTTCGATTATCGGATCATGGATCATCTAGTGCTGCCTTTACTGGGCAAGGGTGGCACCTACCGCTCGTTTGACAAGATACTGGAAATTCCTGCCGGGCATTACGTCGATTTCGGCGACTGGTCGCGTCTCGCGCTGATGCGCAACCGGCGAACCCTCAACGAGCTGGCACAATTGCAGCGCAGCGCAACCGATCCCGAAGCGATCGCCCGCATGGTGGCGGTGATCGAGGGCGAGTTGGGCCATGCGCTGTACGAGGCAGTCGGGCAGGTGAAGCGCACTCTTTCGACCGAGACGCAAGCCAGCTTTGCTTTCGATACACCGGCCCTTGCCATCGAGGCAGAGGTGAGCCGCTCAGACTTCGAGGGGTGGATCGAGCGGGACCTGCAACGCATCGACCAGACAGTCGACACCGCGCTGAACCAGGCCGGCCTTGCTGCCGATGATATCGACCACGTGTTCGTGACCGGTGGATCTTCGCTCATTCCGGCGGTGCGCAGATTGTTCGAGCAGCGCTTTGGCGAGGGCCGGATTGCTCAAGGCGATGAACTGACCTCAATCGCGCACGGTCTCGGATTGATGGCTGCCGATCCCGATCTCGCCGATTGGGTGATCAAAGACGAGGGCCAGCAATGAGCGTTGCATTCCGCCGCGAGGGCGATGACGAACATCTCGAACCCAAGTTCGAGCTGCCCATTCCGCCCGGCCCCAACCTCGTCACTACGCGAGGGCTTGCGCAGATTCATGGCAAGGTCGCCGAACTGCAGGCGGCGCTGTCAGGCTTGACGCAGGAAGCCGAGATCGCCGCCCTCAAGCGCGATTTGCGCTATTGGCACACGCGCCAAACGACCGCCCAACTCATCGCGAAACCCGACGGCAGCCGGGTTGCCTTTGGCACCACGGTGACCTTCGCGCTCAAAGGGGTGACCCGCACGATTTCCATCGTGGGAAGCGACGAGGCCAATCCGGCAGAAGGGTTGCTGGACTTCTCGGCTCCGCTGTGCCGCGCGATGACGGGCGGCGAGGTGGGGGACCTGCTCGACTTTGGCAACAATTCAGATGCGATCGAGATCCTCGCTATTCAGGTGCCGACGATGTGAAAGCTCCGCTCGGAGTGGCAAGCGCAATCTCAATCTGATCACTCCGTACCAGAGGCAGCTGCTCAGAGTTTCTTCGCCCAATGCCCAAAGTCCACATCGGTCCATTTTGCGGGTCTCAAGCGGGCTTCACGCAGGAGCGCCTTTCCCCTGCACTCGCAAATTCTCCACCTCGGTTTGAAGGACTATGACAAGGCTGCGAAGAAGGGTGGGATTGTCTATTCCCCGAGCTTTAGGGGAACACGAACAAAAACAGGCGGCAAGAGTTTGGCACGGCAATCTCTCGCTGACAGGCCGTTCTTTGCCGTGCAGCTTGTCATGATCCCGTAATAGTGGGCCGCTCTTGCGAGTGCGCCGCATGCCTTGCTTCGCCTTGGGCGTGCCATCACCTGAAGGAGGCGACTGGACACGGGCAATGGACGAGGTCCGCGACAGCAATGCGGTCTGGGTCTCGCGCGAGATCCTGCCCCACGAGGTGAGCGTCCGGCGATGGCTCGTAAGCCGTTGGGGCTCCCGTATCGACGCCGATGATGTGATCCAGGAGTGCTATTGCCGCATCGCCATGCTCGCTTCCGCGGAGCATATAGAGAACGGCCGCGCGTATTTCTTCCGCACCGCGCACTCGGTGGTGGTCGACAGCGCCCGGCGGGCGAAGGTCGCCAACGGCGCCGTGATGACGGAAACCGAGTGGTGGGACGTCGTCGACCGGGAGCCCCTGCCGGACAGGGTAGCCGAGGATCGCCAGCAACTCGAACGGGTCGCCGGCCTTCTTGGAATGCTGTCATGGACTTGTCGCAGAGTGATAGAGCTGAGGCGAATAAACGGATTGTCGCAGAGGGAGACCGCAAGGCAGCTGGGGGTCAGCGAGCATGTGGTGGAGAACCACGTAAGGCGTGGACTGAAGCGCGTGCTCAGTGCGCTTGCCGAGCAGGATGCGGCTACAGAGGCCGAGGAACGGACCCGAAATGCCGACAGCTGAAACGACCAGGGACATCGCGGAACAAGCGGCCGGGTGGGCGGCGCGGGCAGCTTATGGCGAAATGGACGACGACGATCGTCTCGCGCTCGAGGCCTGGCTTTCGGCGGACCGGCGCCATCGGGGCGCCTATCTGCGGGCGCGGGCAGCGCTTTGTGCGATGGAAGAAGCAGTGCTTGAGGCTCCGCGGGAGACGGGCGCCGTCAACGACAATCTTTCGGTCGATATGGCCGGGCGGAGGCGGCTGGGGCGCGGGGCGCGCGCGCTAGTTGCAGGCGCAGCCCTCGCCGCCTGCGCGGCCGGCATCGTGCTGATCGGCCCCTGGCACATCCCCTCCTCGGCTATCCACCAGCCAGACGAACGAAGGGTGGCGCTGGCCGATGGCTCGGTGGCATTGCTTTCTGCAGATGCACAGGTCTCCGCCTACATCGACAGCACCACGCGCACGGTCGTCCTGCGCTCGGGCCAGGCGACTTTCGAGGTCGCGCGCGATCCCGACCGCCCCTTCGTTGTCCGTACCGGCGACGTTTACGCGCAGGCTACAGGTACGGTCTATTCGGTTAGCAAGCTGGGCAAGGCCGGTGGCGAAGTATCCGTCAACGAAGGAACCGTGCTGGTCTGGCTTCAGGGCGAACGCAATCGCGCCCTGTCGCTTCGCGCGGGCGAGTCCGTTACGCTCAGCCCAGAGCGAGCGGCTCTCGCGCAACCATTGCCGGAGAGGTCGGCACCAGTCGCATCGCGGGCGACGGGCGAACTGTCGTTCGACAATATTCCGCTCTCCGCTGCCGCTAAGCGGTTCAACGCGGTCAACGATAGGCAGATCGTGGTCGAAGACCCGGTGATTGCCGCAACCCCTATCGTCGGCCTGTTCAGCGCCGATGATCCCGAAAGCTTCGCCAGGGCCGCAGCAGCTGTGTCGGGCGCAAGGGTGACGATCCGGGGCGATACCATCGCCATAGGAATGTGACGCTGATCAGGAGAACGTCTTGGTCTTCGACATGACATGGCGTGGTGGAACGGCTTGTGCGCTGCGGCGGCTGGCAGCGCTCATGATAGTGGTGGCGGCTCTCACTCCCGTTAATGCCAATGCGCGGACGCGAACCTTCAGCGTTCCCGTCCAGTCTGCGTCGGAGGGGGTGCGCGACCTCGCCAGGCAGGCCGGCATCCAGATCATCGTGGCAGGCAGCCAGGCCGCCGGACGCGTGACCAGGGAAGTGCGTGGGCGGATGGAGGTTCGTGACGCGCTTGAAGCGTTGCTCGCTGGCACCGGTCTCGTGGTGCGTTCGTTCAATGGCCGCATGGCGATTCTCGGACCCGCTTCCGGTCACGACGATGGCGTGCGCAAGGCGCAGGCCATCGTCGTGACCGGAACCCGGATCGCCCGCCCCGACCTGCAATCGGTCATGCCCGTCAGCACGGTCGACATGAGGGAGGCGGAGAGGTTCGGGCGAACGGGGGTTTACGACGCGCTGATCAGGGAGCCGTCGGTAGGCGCCGGGAGCGGCCTCAATACGGCATTCGGCCAGCCCTGGGATGCGGGAGTTGCCTCGATCTCGTTGCGCAGCCTCGGGGCCAACCGCAGCCTGACTCTTGTGGATGGGATGCGCCGGGTGTCGGGCTCGGCACGGTCATCCGCGGTCGATATCAACATGATCCCTGCCGCCATGGTCGATCACATCGAGATCATCACGGGCGGTGCCACCGCAATCTACGGTGCCGACGCCGTGACCGGCGCGGTCAATGTCGTCACCCGCTTCGATCTCGACCGGCCCGAGTTCGCGGCAAAGAGCGGGATCTCGCAGGAAGGCGACGCGAGCGAACATACGGCTTCGCTGACAGCGGGCGGTACCTTTTCGGGCGGCCGATGGGTGCTGGGCGGAACCTGGTCGCGGGTCGCGCCGCTGTCTTATTCGCAGCGATACGACATCTATATCCGCAATGCACCCAACCCGCTCGACACGGGGCCGAATGACGGGATCCCGGATCAGATCACGGCACACGATTTCCGTCAGATCTACTATGCCTACGAGCCGAGCTTCCACCACGACGGGCGCTCCTACATCGTCGAGAACGGTGCGCCCCGCCTTGCCGGATACGACAGGACCTTGTGGCCGGGCGAGTTCAGCTTTGGCAATGGCGGCGACGGACGCAACCTGCGCGATGCCGATCAACTGCGCGGCGGGCTCGGTGCGGTGGCGCTGATCGGCCGGGCCGAGGTCGACCTGACCGATTACCTCGAACTCGGCGGTTATCTGGAATACGGGCGGACCCGCTATGATGGAACGGCAGGCGTTCCGCTGCACCGCGACGACAGCCGGTCGACCTGGTTCAGCGGCGCTGGCGGTTCCGTTGCACGCACCGACAACCCGTTCGTTCCTGCTGCAGTTAGGCAGTTCATGATCGCGGAGGGGCTGGACACCCTCAATATCTCTCGGACCTTCGGCAACTTTCCCGAGATGCGCGAGCGCCACGATCGCGCCAGCCTTACATTCGGACAGTCCCTCCGCGGCCCGCTTGCACCCGGCCTGGAATGGAGAGTCTTCCACCAGTACGGCCGCACCGCAGACGAGGTGCAGACAACCAATATGCCCCGGTTGTCGCGGTGGCTGGCGGCCCGCGATGCGGTGGCCGATCCGGTATCGGGCGACCCTGTCTGCCGCAGCGCCGCGGCGAGGGCGGAAGGGTGCACCCCGCTCGATATCTTCAGCCTCGCGCCGCCAACTGCACAGCTCAAGAGCTACGTGCTCGACACGAGGGAAGAGGAGCGGGTCAATACCCAGCGAATCCTGGGCGCTAACGTCACCGGCACGATCTTCGCCCTGCCGCATGGAGATATTTCGGCGGTTATCGGCTTCGAGCATCGGCGGGAAACCCTGCGGACCCTGGACGACCCGCTGGTGAGCGAACTTGCCTACGATGGATCGGGATACCGGGTTCATCCCGAACTCGACGTGTCCTTCACGGCGGCCGAGGCTTATGGGGAATTGGTCGTTCCGATGCTGCGGGGGCTCCCCTTCGCCGAACGACTCGAGATCGAGGGAGCCTATCGCCATTCGCGCTACAGCATGATCGGCAGTACCGACACCTGGAAGCTTGGCGGGGCATGGTCGCCGCGCGCGGGGCTGGAGCTTCGGGCGGTGCGCTCGCGGAGCGTGCGGGCACCCAATTTCGGCGAGCTGTACGAACCGGCGGTCGGCTATCAGATGGGCTCGATCACAGACCCCTGCGAGGCCGGAGACTACCATCAGAGCGCAAGGCGTGCCGCCAATTGCCTGGCACTGGGCATCGCGACGCCGCTGGGCGACTTCAAGGTCGGGCCGCTCGTCACGACCAGCGGCAATCCTGGCCTGCGGCCGGAGACATCCGACAGCATGACAATCGGCCTGGTGCTGGGCCGGGGCCTGATCCCGCGCTTCGAAGCGTCCGTCGATTACTGGGATATCAGGATTGCCGACGCAATCCTGCAGCACGACTACACGACGGTGCTGAACCTGTGTGTCGATTTGCCCTCGATTGACAACATCTTCTGCAGAGCAGTCGCACGCGATCCTGCGGATGGCCGTGTCGTCGCCGTGGAGACCAGCCAGATAAACGCCTCAAAGATGCTGGCGCGGGGCATCGATCTCGGTGCGAGATACGACTGGCCGGGTGCCAGTGGCACGCTCGCGTTCCGCTTCAAGGGCACGCTGCTCCTGCAACATACCGTGGAGACCACACCGGGCATTTCATCGGGGGATGTGCGCTATCACGGAGACTGGCAGCATCCGCGCTTTCGTGGAAACCTCGTCATTCGCTACGAAGCTGGGGCTTCCGCCTTTGGCATCGACACCAGGTTCATAAGCGCCAGCCGCTATGACGTGAATGCCGCCTCGCCGGAAACCTACGAGGACAACAGTGTGCCCCCGATGATCTACAACGACCTGTTCCTTTCCCACGATCTCGGCCCCCATGCCTCCGTCCTCGGCGGCGTTCGGAACCTGTGGGACAGAAGACCACCAAACATGTTCGTCATATACAAGGATGGTTCCGTTTACGACACCGTTGGAAGGTACTTGTATGTCGGGGTGAACTTAAATTTATAAAATGGATATATTTAGTTCGTAAGTTTCATTGAATAGTAATAAAACTGACAGATTGACGCATAACTTTAATATTTTAATCGTGACGGAAAGATCTTTCTGCATCGTCCTAAGGCCTGAAACTCGAATGCATGAGGGCTTAAACGATGCACCGCTATTTTCTTCGTACCTCCGTCTCGGCCTTGACCGTTTCCGTACTGATCGTTTCAGCGACTGCGCATGCGCAGGTCGCGAACAGCCAAGCGCCGGGTGAAGCGCCGTCGGATACGATTGTCGTCACCGGCAGCGCGCTGCGAAACAAGGAGACGATCACCGAGCGGCGCCAGGGCCTGGGTATCGTCGATTCGATCAGCCAGGATGATACGGGCGATCTTGCGGATGAGACGGTGGCGGAGGCTCTGATCCGCCTTCCCGGCGTCAACGACATGCAAACGCTTTATGGCGAGCAGACGGCGAAGTATATTTCGGTCCGCGGCATCTCGCCGGATCTGAACTTCGTATCCTTCGATGGAATCGGGATGTTCTCCGCCGCGAACGACGGCTCGGGCAGCCGCCGTGTCGATCTCGCGCTCATCCCGACACAGGTCGCGCGCACCACACAGGTATTCAAGACATTCACACCCGATATCGATGGCGGTGTGATCGGTGGCGCGACCAATATCGTGCCTTACAGCGCTCTGGACGGCGAGGAACTTTGGTACGTCACCGGCAGGGTCGGCTACCGCCCGAGTTCCACCGACGTTTCCCCGCGCAGCAGCCTCGGCAAATATGTCGATACGGATTGGGGCGGCTCCCTGAAAGGCCTTTACGTGGGCCGGTTCGGCGCGGAGGATCAGTTCGGCATCGTCGTCAGTGGGATTTACAATCAGGAATCGTGGAACGCCTCCAAGCCGAATATCAATGCGCGCGTCTATCGCACCGCCGAGGGAGCCGTCGCTTCCGCTGACCTGTCGGACTGGGACGGCAACGCGGCCCTTCCGACCCGTGCCCGCCCACTCAATTATACCAAGTTCCGCCAGCTCTTCGGTGGCTACATCGGTCTGGAATACCGCCCGGCCTACAACGTGACCCTGTCCGCCTCTGCATTCGACTACAAGCAGATCGAGGACCAGACGCTCAACGATTTCATCGTCGATACGTCCGGCGCGGGCACTTACGATAGTCCCACCAGCGGCACGCTGCGGATCAACACCATCCGGCCATGGATCAGCTACGACCGGTTCGAGACCGAGTTTCGCGGCAGCCTGCTGAAGGCCGCATGGGATATCGACAACGATACCGCGCTCGAGCTTCGCGGAGCCTACGGGCTGAGCACTTTCGACAACAACGAACAGGTGGTCAATTTCATCTACCGTCCCAAGGCGGACTACATCACCTTCGACATGTCGCAGCCGACGCCGACCTTCAGTTTCTCCGATCCGGAAGACATGCTGGACCTTGCGAACTATAACAGCAATTCCGTGGCGGACGAGTACAACAACACGGACTTCGAATCCTTCGAAGGCCGCGCCGATTTGCGGCACAACTATTCGCCCCGGAGCGATGGCTTCGGCTTGGCTGTCGGCGTCGACGCCCGAAGGGTGGAGGCCGTCCGCGATGTGACGACGACGAGCTACGTCAACCCGGCCATTCCATTGGGGTCGCTCGGTTTTATCCCGGACGAAATCTCTTTCGGGTATCCCTACCCCACGATCTACATTGACCTGCCCGCATTCAGCCAGACAGTACGGCCGGAGCTCGCTGTCAATGCCGCAGCCAGCACCGCCAGTTCCGTCGCCAGCGATTATGGCTACCGCGAGACCATCCTCGCGGCCTATGCTTCGGGCATGTACGGCACCGATCGGGCGCGCGTGATCGCCGGTGTCCGGTTCGAGAATGTCGACTATTCCGCCAATGTGCCTCAGCGGGTCGGCGGGGTCTATAACGGCACCTTTGCGACCAACGACGGCGGCTACGACTATGCCCTGCCCTCGGTGAACGTTACCTACGACCTGATGGACAACTTGCGCGTGCGCGCGGCCTACAGCAAGTCTCTCGGCCGTCCGGCATTCAGCGATATCGCGCAGGCAGAGCTCATTAATCAGGAAAACCTGACGATTTCGCGAGGTAACCCCGACCTGAAGCCGCGTCGGTCCAGCAATTTCGACCTGGCTCTGGAGCACTATTTCAACGGCGGCAGCGGGCTGGTCGCCATCGGCGGCCTCTACAAGCAGATCGATGACGAGATCTTCAATCTGCGCAGCCAGACCGAAATCGACGGGCAGCCTTACGAAGTCACCCAACCGTTCAACGCCACCGACGCCTCGCTCAAGGGGATCGAGTTTTCGCTGATCGACAACAGCATCGGTTGGCTCCCCGGCCCGCTGCGCGACAATGTGGGCATCTCGTTCAACCTGGCGCGCCTGTGGGCCAACATGACCTTCGTGGCCGGCGAGACCGAGACTGAGCGTGACAACCTGCTGTTCCAGCCGGACTGGATCGTCAACGGCAGCGCCTTCTTCCGTCTGCCGGGCAATGGCGAGTTTCGGGTGGCCTATCGCTGGGCCGATCGGAATCTCAACACGGTAAATGCCCGACCCGAGGATGACTATGTTCTGAAGGCGCGCGGCCAGATGGATCTGTCGCTGCGCTTCCCGGTCCGCGAGAATCTGATCGTCAAGCTGGAAGCGAACAACGTGCTCGGGGACGATTATAGCATGATGCACGGGTACTTTTCGGAGCGCTACACCCTGTCGCAGGATCGACGGTTCTTCCTCGACATAACCTGGAAGAACTGACCGCCTCCCATAGCCGAGCGGTCCGATATCAGCCTGAAGAACGAGGCATCCGAGAATGAAACGTCGCGAACTCATCCGCAATGCCGGCGCCCTGGCCATCCTGTCCGGTCTTTCCTGCCAGCCGGTGTGGGGGCGCCCGCTTCCCTCGGGCCTCTTCACGCTCGGGGTGGCCGCTGGCGACCCGCTGCCGGACGGGTTCGTCATCTGGACCCGGCTTGCGCCCGCTCCGCACGAGCCCGGCTCGGGAATGCCGATGGCTGCCGTGCCCGTGCGGTGGCAGGTCGCTCTCGACGAGCGGTTTACTCAGGTGCTCGCATCGGGAGAGACCCTGGCACGGCCCGAGTTGGGCCATTCGGTGCACGTGGAGGTGGATGGTCTGGCTCCCGCCCGGCCTTACTGGTACCGATTCCGCGCAGGCAACGAGCAGAGCCCGGTGGGCACTGTGCGAACGGCACCCGCCTTGGGTGCCGGGGCAGAGCGGATCCGGCTGGGAGTAGCCGGCTGCCAGCACTATGAAGGAGGCTATTTCACAGCCTACCGTCACCTCGCGGAGGAAGGCGAACTCGATGCCGTCTTCCACTACGGTGACTATATTTACGAGCACTCGCCGCAACGCGGTTGCCCGAGGGGCGCGGACCACGAGCCGTTCTGCCTTCGTCTGCACGACACCGACGAGATTTTCAGTCTCGACGACTACCGTCGGCGTTATGCGCTCTACAAGAGCGATCCGGACCTTCAGGCAGCCCATGCGGCGGCGGCGTTCCTGCACACCTGGGACGATCACGACGTCGAGAACAACTGGGCAGGGGACTTCGACGAGAACGGCACCCCGCCAGAGGTTTTCGCCTTGCGCAGGGCGGGTGCGATGCAGGCGTGGTACGAAAACATGCCGGTCCGGCGGGCACAGTTTCCGCAAGCTGGGCGCCTGCGCATGTATCGACGCCTTGACTACGGGAACCTGCTCCGGGTGCATCTGCTCGATACCCGGCAGTATCGCACCGATCAGCTGTGCGATGCCGCGGAGTCGGAGATTTGTCGCCAGCCTGGTGCGGAGGGCCCGTCGCATATGCTCGGCACGGAACAGGAGGCTTGGCTGGCGCATGGCCTGCGCGGCGAACAGCGATGGAACCTCGTGGCGCAGCAGGTCATGGTCATGCCCTTCGCCTATCCTGAAAGCCGCAAGGCCGGGGTCATCAACACAGATTCGTGGGGCGGCTATCCGGATGCCAGGCAGCGGCTTGTCCGCTCGATTGCGGAGCAGGGGCAGGGAAATGTGGTGATCGCCACGGGCGACGTGCACAAGCACCATGCCGGAGTTCTCCCGTCGATCGAAGGTGATCTCTCGAGCGCCCCCGTCGCGACCGAATATGTTTGCAGCTCGATCAGTTCCGGCGGTGATGGCAGCGACATGCCGGTCGGGTGGGAAGGCATCGATGAGCGCAATCCCCATACCGCGCTGGTAAACGACCAGCGCGGCTATCAGGTCTTCGATATCACCTCCGCTGCCTGGACCACGCGCGTGATGGCGGTCGATCGCGTGTCGGTGCCGGATTCGCCCAGGCATGAGGTCGCCCGCTTCGTGACGGAGCCGGGGCGCCCCGGCTTGCATCGCGTGTGAAGGCGAGGCCTTCCTGATCGCGGATCGATGACCTGTTGGGTCGTTTACTCTCCGTGCTTCCGTCAGCTTCCCGACCAATAGTCGGCCGTTCAGATCAGCCAACGCGAACGGCAGCTCCTGACAGAAGCCGCCCATGAAATGCCCTGAAACGGATCGTCAGCAATGCGCATTAATTTCGGCCGTTCGGCCTGAGCAGCTTCCGTCCCGAAAACTGCCGCCTATTCGGAGTACCAAGCGCCCACTTCCGCTTAGAATTCCACGAGCAACGAACCGATCACGCCGCCCTGCGCCCCCGATGCCAGCTCATCGGGTGCGCCTTGGTTGGTATCCACGTAAGCTAGCGAGCCGGTGAGCATGCCTAATGTGTAGCTGACCCCGAGTTCCCAATCCAATTTGCTGTTGTAGAAGCCATCTTCGTAGCCACCGCGCAACAGCACCGTCCACCCCCTGCCGACATCGAGAGCGGAAGAAGCTCCCACGTAAAGGTTTGCTTCGCCGACGTTTGCTTGGCGCGGCGCCAAGGCGCCCTCCAGCCCGAGCGTGATTGGCCCCATCGATGTCTCCGCTTGGGCGATCATCTCAACGTAATTCGTGCCCTCGCCGTGCGGGTAGAGATAGCCATAACCTCCAGCGCGCCACATGACCCCGCCCAGGGTCCCTTGTAGTCCGGCGTAGAAGTCGACTTCGGTATCTGCACCTTCGTATTGCGCAATGGTGGAAGCCCAGGTGCCAACAAAAAATGGTCCCGTTTCGAGGTCAATGCCACCTTGAACGGCTGGCTCCTTTCCCGAGAGGCTGACCCCGCGGAATCGGTAGTCTGATACGATCCCCGCATTTGCAGAGAGATCAACCTCGCTCTCGGCGAGTGCATGCGAGGGTGACGCTGACAATCGATGGATGACCGTCGACCACCAAAAGGTCAGTTGCTGTGGGGCTAAGCTGGTCAGCGGCCAGCTCTACCGATGCGGAATTCCGCGTATTGTCCCGCAACTCTCTGACGAGTTCCAGAACCTCTTTGCCCAACAAATTGAAGTCTTCGGGTTTGCCGCGCTCGCCGCCCCGCATGCTGTATAGTGGCTCGTCCGAGCTGTTGAGAACGTAGGCGCCGTCATGACCATAGTAGTCGTGCAGCCATATTCCGAGGTTGCTGTCGAACCACTCAAGATCGAACTGGCTTCGGCGCACCTGATGGATCGCCTCGTCCCAGACCGTTACGCTCTCCTGGTCATGGGCGATCTGCGCGGCGCTCTGCCTCAGTACGTTGCCGATCAATCGATGCTGCCGTTCTCTCGAAAGCGCGTCGGCCGATGCGGTCGACCAGTAAAGCAGGCCGAGAATGCCCAAAGCTGCCAGCAGCACGCCCACCAAGGCCCCGATCGCCGGGGCGACGGAAGTCCCTGGAACGTTTCTCAACGGACTCGAGAATGCAACTGGCGACATGATCGCCCCTTGGCACCCCAAAGATTAAAAAAATCGAATCACGCGTTACAGGGCAGACCTGCGACAATGTTAACGATTGCGCCTCATCGCGTTGATGAGCGCCCTCCGCACCCTCGCGAACAAGGCAGCAGACCGTCGGATTTGCCTGAACGCGCCTGCAGAGCAGACTGTCAGGTTTCGACCCTATTCCGTTGAAAAAGTCGCCGCTGGCTGCGCTGGTTTAAGGTTCCGGATCGAGCGCGAGTGAGGCCGCTGCCTCTCTCAGGCGGTGGCGAGGCCCGGCATGGGCCGCATCTTGGCCAGTTTCCGGAGGTTCTGGGCT
>DAICXZ010000011.1 GCA_027311945.1 Erythrobacter sp. | reverse complement strand
CGTCTGCCACCAGTCGTAGAGAGCTTCAGCGTAGGTTCGCCAGGTCTGCGGGCTGCGGGTCCTGCCGCGCACCAAAGCAACGTGCATCAGCCATGCGCAGGCCGGTTCGACGAGCCGCATCCGGGCGTCGAGCAGCATCGGAACATTCTCCGCCGATGACCCATCTGGGCCCCTGTGCATTGTAGGGACACAGATTCACGGTAGCGGTTTGATGAGCAGCGGCATGAGGCCATTGGCATCGAGATCGAGGCGATCGGACCAGACGTAATCGCCGGTGAGATTGATGCGATCCCATCCCAACGGTGAGAGCCGGGACAGCATAGCCGGATCGATCTGGCTTCCTCGCTGGCGCATTTCGTCAATGGCGCGCCCGAGATAGCGGCAGTTGAACAGGATGATCGCAGCGGTGACGAGGTTGAGCGCGGCTGCTCGGGTCTGCTGGTTCTCCAGGCCACGGTCGCGAAAACGGCCGAGCCGATGGAAGGCGACTGCTCGGGCAAGGCTGTTGCGGGCCTCGCCCTTGTTCAACTCGGCAGTGACAGTACGGCGCAGAGCCGGATCCTCGAACCAGCGCAACGTGAACAGCGTGCGCTCGATCCGCCCGATCTCGCGCAGCGCCGCGGCGAGGCTGTTCTGCTGGCGGTAGGCGGATAGCTTCTTGAGGATCAGCGAGGGCGTAACGGTGCGGTTACGCATCGCGCCAATGACACGTTCGATATCCGGCCAGTGGCTGACGATCAGGTCGCGGTCGAGCCTGTGACCGAACAGTGGCGCAAGCCTGCCATAACGCTTCGAGGGTTCGAACGCGTAGAGGCGGCGGTCGGACAGGCGGGGAATGCGCGGCTCGAAATCGAGCCCGAGGAGATGCATGGTCGCGAACACGATGTCGGAAACGCCGCCTCCATCGACGTGCAGCGCGGTCAGATCGGCGTTGCTGTCATGGCCGAGAATGCCGTCGAGCGCATGGATGGCTTCTCCTGCCGTGCCGGCGATCACGGTCTGGTGCAGCGGCGCATAGCGGTCGGTGATGGTGGTGTAGATCTTGACCACCGGGTCGCGACCATAGTGGGCATTGACCGCTCCGCCGGCTTCGCCCGGCCCGCCCAGGTAGAAGGCCTGGCCATCTGCGGAAGCCCGGTGTCCTTGCCCAAACCAGGCCGCGATCGGCTCAGCGTGGATGGCGTCGGTCAGACAGGCGAGCGCCGCCCGAAAGGTTTCCTCGCGCATGTGCCATGTTTGCATGCGCAGCAGCGCGCGGCGTGACCCTGCGCCGCATACCTCGGCCATGCGCGACAACCCAAGATTGGTCGCTTCGGCAATCAGGGTAGCAAGAAAGGCCCGCTCGTCCGTAGGCGGCAGCCCGCTCGAGACATGCCCGAAGTGCCGGGTGAAGCCGGTCCAGCGTTCGACCTGCGAAAGTACGTCGGTGATACGCGTCGCAGGCAGCATGCCGTAGCAGGCAAGCGTCAGGTGCCGTCCTTCGTCGTGCCCGGCATCATCGTCCTTCAGTTCCTTGGGAAAGCGCAATCGCCCGCCAGCGAACAGGGCAGCATTACGTCCGGCTAGATTTTGGGCGACGTCGCGCAAGGTGTTGTCGAGTTGCGTGGCGCGCTGATCGAGCCATGCGTGTGGATCACCGAGCGAGAACGCCGGTTGCAACGCTGCACCGCTTGATGGCTCGAGCAGCACGTCCAGGGACCTGTGCAGCCGTGACCTTGGCACCCAGATATCACCGGATGCCAATGCATTGGCGAGCGCCCCGTAGGTGGCCATCTCCCAATGCGTCCGGTCAATCTTGCCGGCGACCATGACATGGCGGTGCCAGCGCCGCTCGACATGACCGAGCGGAACGTCGGCAGGGAGCGGCTTGCGCCAGTTGCCATCAAGATCCGACAGGACCGTCATCGCGTTGCGCAATGCCGCGGTGCCGGCTCGACCGTGGAAATCGAGCGTTTGCAGGAATAGAGGTCCTGCTCGCTTGAAGGTCCGGTACTCGGCTGCGATCTCGCTTAGCACATCGTCCCTGTGAGGTGCCGCGGTACGCCGGATGATCGCGGCATCGGCATCGAGCATGTCGAGAGGCACGATATCCCTGAGGGCCGCGCCGATATCTTCACCGGCACGTGCTGCCCGGCTAACTGTTTCCAGCACAGTGGCGATGCGCATCAGCCGGTCGCGGCCTTCGCGTCCCGAGATCGCGATCCCCTGTTCCAGGCGTTTGCGGGCACGAAGATGAGCGCGTCCCATCAAGGAGCCGAACATGGCGATCGCCGCGTCGGTAAGCGTGGCCTCCAGCTCGCGCAGCGTAGCAAGCAGGATGACCCGCCTGCGGGAGGCGCGCATCTGTTGGAAAGCTTGGGCGGTATAGCGCACGCCTTCGCGGGCGAACTGCGTCAGGCGTGGCTCGTGCAGGGGATCGACCGGAACACAGGCAATACCGGTCCTGTGAATCAGCGCGACCTTTTCGAGGATTTCAGCGAGCGAGGCTGACGCTACGCGGGGCTCCGGTTCGCGCAACCACGACAAGCGGCTCTGTCGGTGATGCACCTTCTCGTCGACCAGCGTATCGAGACGCTGACGCATATCCGCATCGAGTTTATCGTCGACTGCGGCGACCAGATCGGTTTCCGCCCGCAGCATCGCCTCGGCCGCCATCCGCTCGACTACGCTGATGCCGGGGATGACGATGCGCCGCGTGCGCAGCTCGTCGAGCAGTCGATCGAGCAGAATACGCCCGTCCACGATGGCCATGGCTTCGGTTTCCAGCCAGGTCATCATGATGCCGCGCGCTGGCCGGCTGAGATCGGTGAAGCCGAAGCGCGCCTTGATGGCGGCAAGCTGATCGTAGCGGGTCGGCGCTCGCCGCGCGAAGTCGGAGATGGCGCCTGCATCCACCCCGACCTGCTCGGCGATATGCTCGAGCATGATCGCAGGCAACAGCTCGCCTGCACGCAAATGCCGCCCCGGATAGCGCAGGCAGCAGAGTTGCAGGGCGTAGCTCAACCGGGTCGCCGGAGTGCGTGCGGTGCCAATCGCAGCAAGGTCCTCGGCATCGAGGCCATGGTGTCGCACCACCGCCGCCTCGCTGTCGGGCAAAGCAAGCAACGCGGCGCGCTGCCGCTCGGTCATCGGAATACGTGCGGGCATGTTTCATCCTCCAAAAACCTCTTGCCTTTTGTCCGCTTAATGAAAGAGGATTGTGAAAGGTGGAAGGCCGCAGAAATCCGCGCATGCTGTTTCCGCCTCCGGATACGGTCGTTTGTGAAAGATACTGGATGACGCGCGAACCCTATCTGATCGGCTATGCCCGCGTGTCGAAGGGCGACGAGCAGTCGAACGCCGCGCAGCGGCGCGCGCTCGATGCCGCCGGCTGCAAGCGCGTTTTCGAGGAGACCGCCAGCGGGGGGCGATGGGACCGACCCAAGCTCCTGGAGATGATCGGCCAGTTGCGCGAGGGAGATGTCGTCGTCGTCTGGAAGCTCGACCGGCTGTCGCGCAGCCTGAAGGACATGCTGCACATCATGGAGCGAATTGAGTTGGCGGGAGCGGGCTTCCGCTCGCTGACCGAGGCGATCGACACCACCACCGCGGCAGGGCGGATGATGATGCAAATGGTGGGAAGCTTCGCCGAGTTCGAGCGGGCCATGATCCGCGAACGCACCAGTGCCGGCCTTGCTCAGGCCCGCGCAGAAGGACGGATCGGCGGGCGCCGGCGCAAGCTCGGCGACAAGCAGCGCCGTGAAATCGCCGAGTCCGTCACGTCCGGCCGCAAGTCCGGTGCCGAGATGGCGCGGCTCTATGGCGTCAGCGAGCCCACCGTCTCGCGCATCGTCGCCGCGCACCGCCAGCAATTCAGCCAGCAGCAGAGGGAACAGGCATGAAGCGTGGTCACGATCTGTCCGGCGTCATGAAGTTCGCCACCTCGCCGGCCTGGGCCGATCATCTTCGCGATGCGCTCGGCGATCATCTCGGGCTGGCGATGGAGGAGTTCGACTTCGAAGCGGACGAGCTGGCGGACATCGTCGGCGATCATTGGGCCGGCGTGTTGTGGGGATGCGCGTTCGAGGATCTGCTCACGCGCACCATCGAACCCGAGGACCGGAACATTGTTGATGACTATATTCGACGCCGGGGCTGGAACGAGAGCGGCTCGACCAAAATCTACCTGCGTGCCCTTCGATCGTCGGTGATGAGCCTCCACGAGGTGAGCGAGGTCGAGCCCGGAAGCGGCTTCCTTGTGCGTGACCTGATCCAGGGCGGCGAGCCGCTTCGAGTATCCGAGCGCAGCGCCTCGCAGACGCTGAAGCAATGGGACAGGATCGGTGCTCGCGTCGTGCAGGTCGGAGGCAAGCACCTCCTGTCGGGCGGCGTGCTTTCGTTCACGATGGAGGCGGCCGAGGCGCTCGTCGCCGATCTGCGGCGCTCGAAAGGCAAGCGCAGCCCGAGCACCGCGTTAAACCTAGACGCCGACGATCTGGCCGCACTTCCGGCCCTCATCAGCACGGCATGGCTGTGCGATGTCGTTCCCAAGACCATGGGACCGGCGTCCATCCCCACGCTGCACAACAGTGATGGCGAGGAGGTGGTGTTCCACCGCGTGCGCTTTCCCTTCGCACGCGGCGTGACCCAGGCGCTGGTCGGCGAGCGGCTCGATAGTGTCTCTGCGTTTCAGCGGGAAACCACGCACTTTTGGAACTGGCTGGGCGAGAAACCGGACGGAAAAGCGAGAAGCACTGGGCGCATGGCGTGGGGTGTGACAATGGCGGACGGCACCCCGGTGCTCGGCAATGTCGAATTGAAAGGCCGCGCCCTGATTCTCGCCGTCACCTCGGCCGAGCGGGCGAAACGCGGCACGGCGCTCATGACCGATGCGCTCGCCGGGTTGGTCGGCTCGCCGCTGACCACGATCGAGACGGTCGAACAGGCCATGGCGGCGCGGGCCGAGGGACTGACAACGTCCGAACCGGCACCCGCCATTGCGCCAGAGGTGGCAACCCCGCTCATCCATGCCATGCTCGACCGTCAGTACCGCGCGACGCTCGATGAACCCGTCGGCATGCTTGGCGACATCACCCCGCGCGCGGCCGTTCGAACCGCTGCGGGCCGTGGCCGAGTGGCCGGATGGCTCAAGTATCTTGAAAACTGCAGCAGCAGCAGTCAGCTCGACCGGAACGACCCGATGGTCACCTACGACTTCACCTGGATGTGGAGCGAACTTGGCATCGAGAACCTGCGCAAATAGCTTGCTACCGCCGACGCCTACCGTGAATCCGTGTCCTGATAATGCACAGGGGCCATCTGGCCGGAATGCAGGCGTCGAGAACAACAGCTGCGCCATACCCACTCCCAAGATTGCAACCGGACAGGAAGGGCCCTCGGGCCCTCCCTGTCCGGCAGAGAAGAGGGGGCTCGGATCATGTGTCCTGCTTGATTGGCAGAAG
>DAICXZ010000004.1 GCA_027311945.1 Erythrobacter sp. | reverse complement strand
CGCCCTGCGCCAGCAAAACCTCCGCTTCACGCAGCTTGCCGATAATCTCTTCCGGGCGATGCTTCTTGCTCGGCATTCGTAATCTCCTTCGTCGTCCAAAATATCATCAATTTTGGACCACTCAGAAGGGGTCAGATCAGTCCTCGTCGCGGAACACGGGCAACCTCGTGCTCGGCTACGAAAAGGGTCCGCTCGAACTGCGCGCGGCTGGAACCTATCGGAGCAAGTACCTCGACGAGATGGGCGGCGACGCAAGCGAAGATCGCTACGTTGATCATCACTTCCAGCTTGACCTGTCGGCCAGGATCGAGGTGATTGAGAACGTCCGCCTGTTCGCCGAGTGGATCAACGTCAACAACGCCAAGTACTTCGCCTATCAGAGCTATGCCGGCGGCGACCGTCTGCTGCAGTTCGAAGAGTATGGCTCTACGGTGAAGTTCGGCGCGAAGGTGAACTTCTGATGCGGAACACGATTGCCATGGTCATGGTGGCGGCAGGCCTTTCGGCCTGCGCCACCGCCCCCATCGAAGGCCTGCCCGCCGTTGCGGTGACGGCGCTTGCCGAAACGGTGCCGGTCGGCACCGCCAACGAAGACGCCGCCGACGATCCGGCGATCTGGCGCAATGCGGCGAACCCTGCCGCCAGCCTGATCGTCGCGACCGACAAGAAGGGCGGGCTCTACGTCTATGACCTGAGCGGCACGCAAAAGAGCTTTCGGCCTGCAGACGGACTCAACAATGTCGACCTGCTGACCTTGCCCGATGGCCGGGTGATCGTGGCGGCAAGCGACCGCAGCGACCTGGCCAATGCCCATATCTATCTCGCCGAACTCGACACCGCGCGCGGCACGCTCGCTTCGCTTGGCCGGGTGCCGGTCGGTCCGGGTGAGGGCTATGGCATCTGCAAGGGTGACATTGCGGCAAACGGCACCTTCGTCATCTATAGCGACCCGAAGGAAGGAACGATCTACCGCACCAGCCTGAACCTTGCCGGCGGCGACATCGTCGCCAGCACCGACGTGATCAACAGCGTCGACACCCAGCCCGAAGGCTGCATTTATGACGAACGTTCGGGCACCCTCTACATCGGCGAGGAAAATGTCGGCCTGTGGGCGATGGATGGCCGCAATGCTGGCAGCCCGAAGCGCCTGATCGCGCCAATCGACAACCGCTATCTGGTGGCCGATCTCGAAGGCCTGGCGATTGCGCAGGAAGGCGAGGACGGCGGTTATCTGCTGGCATCGAGCCAGGGCGACAACACCTATGCGCTCTTCGCCTTGCCCGATGGGAACCCGGTTGGCCGCTTCCGCGTCGCCGCCGGAACGTTCGGCGCCACCGAGGAAACCGACGGGATCGAACTGGCGCTTGGCAGCTTCGGTCCGCAGTTCCCGCAAGGGCTGTTCATCGCTCAGGACGGACTGAACGCTCCTGAAGCGCAGAACTTCAAGCTGGTGAGCTGGCAGGCGATCAAGGACGCGCTAAAGCTGCCCTGAGTGTCTCATTCCGGTCGCAAAAGTGGTGGAGAGCGCGCGCTTCAATGTTAAGAGGCTCGCCATGATGATTCCGCAAGACCGCCGTCGTTTTCTCGGCAGCACCGCCACGGCCTTTGCCGGTCTGTTCGCCGTTTCCTGCGCACCTGGTGCCCGGATGACGGCAGGTGCAGGGCTTGCCGCTGGTGCGGGCGTGGTCGGCCCCTTGCAGAAAGACCCGGCGGGGATGATCGACCTGCCGCCGGGCTTTTCCTACCGCGTCGTCTCGCGGCTGGGCGATGCGATGGATGATGGCGGCACCGTGCCCGATAATGCTGATGGCATGGGCTGCTTCGATCTCGGCAACGGCGAAATCGCGCTTGTGCGCAACCATGAGTTGAGGCCCGAGGAGGATGGCGCCGGAGTTGCAGGTCCTGCCTATGATACCGTGGCGCGCAGCCTGATCCCGCTGCCGGGCGGCACCACCACGATCGTGCTCGACGCGGCGACGCTTGAGGTGAAGCGCCAGTATCGCAGCCTTGCGGGCACGATCCGCAATTGTGCGGGCGGGATCACGCCGTGGGGCAGCTGGCTCTCGTGCGAGGAAGACACGCGCAAGCCCAATGGCCGCATCAACAAGGAGCACGGTTACGTGTTCGAAGTGCCCGCCGCCGCGCCGGGGCTGGTCGATCCGGTGCCGCTGAAGGCGATGGGACGCTTCAACCACGAGGCGGCCTGCGTCGATCCGGCTACCGGGATCGTCTACCTCACCGAAGACCGCGACGACTCGCTGCTCTATCGCTTCCTCCCGACCAAGCCGGGTGAACTGGCGCGCGGCGGTACGCTGCAGGCGCTGGTGATCGACGGCATGGCCGAGACGCGCAACTGGACCGGCGTGGACATCGCCGTGGGGGCTCCTGCTGCGGCACGCTGGATCACGCTCGACAATGTCGAGGCGCCCGAGGACGACCTGCGTCAGCGCGGCGCCGCCATGGGCGCGACCCTGTTCGCGCGCGGCGAGGGCATCTGGATGGGCGAGGGCGAGATGTACTTCTGCTGCACCAGCGGCGGTGCGGCCAAGGAAGGCCAGATCTTCCGCCTCAAGCCCGCGCTGCACGGCGCGGACATGCTCGACCTGTTCTACGAAAGCGCCGACATCGCCGAATACAGCTTCGGCGACAACCTCACCGTCGCGCCCAACGGCCACCTGATCGTCTGCGAAGACCAGTACACCGAGGTGGTCGACAACCACCTGCGCGGGATTACGCCGCAGGGCGGGGCCTACGACTTCGGCCGATTGACCATGCAGACCGAGCTGGCCGGGGCCTGCTTCTCGCCCGATGGCAAGACGCTGTTCGTCAACGCTTACTCGCCCGCGATGACGCTCGCGATCACCGGCCCCTGGCCCGCGTGAGCGCACAGCCGGCAATCCTGTTCGTCTGCCTCGGCAACATCTGCCGTTCGCCGCTGGCCGAAGGGGCCTTGCGCGCCGAATTGACCGCGCGTGGCCTCGGATGGAGCGTGGATTCTGCGGGAACCGGCGACTGGCATGTCGGCAATCCGCCCGATCCTCGCGCCATCGAGGAGGCTACGCGGCGCGGGGTGGATATCGTGGGCTTGCGCGCGCGGCAGGTCAAGTCGCAGGACTTTGACCGCTTCACGCACATCTTCGCACTCGACGAGAGCAACCTTGCAGACCTGCGCCGCATTGCTCCGCCTGTGGCAAAGGCGGACCTGAGCCTGCTGCTCGATATGGTCCCCGGTCATGAGGGGCGCTCGGTCGCCGACCCATATTTCGGCGACGACAGCAGCTTTGCCCGCACATGGGACGAAGTCAGCCTCGCCGCGCGGATGCTGATAGAACGGCTCTAGCTGGTCAGCATCTTGAGCGAGGAGACCACCAGCATTGCCGCCAGTGCGTAGCGCACATAGTCTTCCTTGACCTTGCCGCTGACCAGCGAGCCGACCACGATGCCCGGTATCGAGCCCAGGAGGAGGCTTGCGAGCATCCAGCCATCGACGTTGCCGAGGATCGAGTGGCCCATACCCGCTACCAGCGTCAGCGGTACGGCATGGACGATATCGGTGCCCACAATGGTCTTGGTGCCCAGCCGCAGCGGGTAGACCGTGGCCAGCAGCACCGCCACCAGCGCACCCGCACCCACCGAGGTCAGCGCGACCATGGCCCCGATAACGGCGGCCCCGCATGTAATCACGAGCCGCTGGTGCGAGCGCATCGAGCTGCCCATTTGGCTGCCAATGCGCACCAGCGCGGGCTGAATGCGCGGCTTGAGGAGCATCATCAGCGAGGTGAGCAACAAGGCCGCGCCAAGCAGTCGCATCAGCGGTTTGGCATCGAGGCTGCCGCCTTCGAACAGCCATAGCCATAGCAGCGTCAATATCGCGGCCGGCACGCTCCCCAAGGTGAGCTGACGCACCACCTTCCAGTTGACCGAATTCAGCTTGTGATGGGTGGCCCCGCCCACCGTCTTTGTGATCGCGGCGAACCACAGGTCGGTGCCCACCGCCATGGCGGGCGGCACGCCCAGCAGCACGATCAGGATCGGCGCCATGAGCGAGCCACCACCCACGCCGGTCAGGCCGACGAGGAAACTGACGAAGGCCCCGGCGGCGGTATAGGCAAGGTCGATGTGCGTGAGCACGGGGTCAGGCGCTCGCCATCGCCTTTACCTGCGCCAGCACGGGCTCGGCCCATTCCGGTCGGCAAATCAGGAGGTCGGGCATGTAGGTGTCGCGCTGGTTGTAGACCAGCGGGCTGCCGTCGATGCGGCTTATGTGAAGGCCATGCGCGGCCGCCACGGCGGCTGGCGCGCAGCTGTCCCATTCGAACTGCCCGCCCGAGTGGAGATAGATCTCCGCTTCGCCGCGCACCACGGCCATGGCCTTGGCCCCGGCGCTGCCCATCGGCAACAGCTCGCCGCCGAGCGCCTCGGCCACGGCCACCGCTTCGGCAGCGGGGCGGGTGCGGCTGACCACGAGGCGCGGCACTTCGTTGGGAGCGGGGACGGTGATCGGCGCATCCGAGCGCAGCACCAAGCCGCCATCGAGACCAGGCAGGGCGACCGCGCCAATGACTGGAGCGCCGTCGATCGCCAGCGCCACGTGGACCGCCCAATCGGAGCGCGCCTCGCCATATTCGCGCGTGCCATCGACCGGATCGACGATCCACACGCGCGACTTGGAGAGTCGCTCGTCGGTGTCCTTGCTCTCCTCCGACAGCAGGCCATCGTCGGGGCGCTGCTGGCGCAGGGCATGAACGAGGAACTGGTTGGCGGTCTGGTCGCCCGCCTTGCCGAGGGACTTGCCTTCGAACATCCCGCTATTGCGGACCTCAAGCAGGATCTTTCCTGCACACTGCGCCAGATGCGCGGCCAGTTCTGCGTCGGACATGGTTGTCATGGTTGGTAATCTGCCCCTGTTTTGGCACCGCTTAGGTGCGCTCACGCGCATTGTAGCCTGTGCGGCGCTTGTTCAAGTGCGGATTATTGCGCCCGGTATCAGTTCGGGACAGGATCATTGCCCGGAGCCGATCACCGCCTCAGCTTCGATTTCGCATTTCCAGGCAGGATTATAGAGCGCGCTGATGGCGACCAGCGTGCCCGTGGGACGGGCATGGCCCAGCGCGCGGCTGAAGGCGGCGGTGACCGCATCGGCATCCTTGATATCGGTGACGAACATCCGCGCCCGCACCACGTCTCCCGAATGGCCGCCCAGATCGGCGATATAGGCCAGAATCAGTTCGAAGCAGCGCTCCGCCTGTCGGCCAGCATCAGGTGAGACGCTGCCATCCTCCTCAACCCCGACGGTGCCCGAAACGATAATCCGCTCGCCCACGCGGATGGCGCGGGTAAAACCGGCCTGTTCCTCGAACGGCGAGAGCGGCGCGATGCGCGGGCGGCCGTCGTTCGGGTCAGCCACAGGATATCTTCACGACCTGCCCGGCGTCGTTCCAGACGACCGTCAGCCGTTCGGGCCGGAAGTCCATGGTGACGGGATCGCCTTCGTGCACAGCGCGCAGGATCGTGGCGCCGGTAAGCTCCTGCAACTTCTGGCCGAGCGCCTCGGTATAGGTCTCGCCGAGCTGCGACTGGGCCGGGGCCGCGTTGCACGTGTCCGGTTGTTCCGGAACCGAGGTACAGGCCGCCAGCAGGGAAAGGGCGAGGATAGAGGAAAGGTGTGATCTCATAGGCTCTGCAGATAGCAGAGCCACCTTGGCCGCGCCAGCCATCGAGCACCCTCGCGCCATATTGCCAGCGCTCTTTGGCAGGCGTAAGGAAGCGGCAATATGCTTAGCAAGCTATCTATGTTGCTTGCGAGGCCACAATTCGGAGAGAGATCATGCCGCTGACCGTCCAACCCATCCTGCCCGCTTTCGGCGCCGAGTGTTCGGGGCTTGATCTGACCAAGCCGCTGTCACCCGCTGACCTGCGGGAAATAACTGATGCAATGGACAAATATGGTGTGACCGTATGGCGGAACACCGGGATGGATGATGCGCAGCATGTCGAATTCAGCCGCAACTTCGGCTATTTGGAGCGCGTCCCCAAGCGCGCCGAGGGGCAGCGCATGCGGTTGCCTTATCGCGAGCTGTTCGATGCCTCCAATCTCGATCTGGACGGCAACATCACCCGCGATCCGGCAGCGATCGAATACCGCAAGGGCGACCGGCTGTGGCATACCGACACGGCCTTCCTGACCAAGCGGACCTCCTATTCGCTGTTGATGGCGCATGAGGTGCCGAAAGAGGGCGGGCAGACCTGGTTCGCCGATACACGCCAGGCCTATGCCGACCTGCCGGAAGAGACCAAGCAATTGCTCGAAGGCAAGATCGGTATCAATTCCTTGTGGTGGAGCCGCAAGCAGGCCGGTGCCGATATCTCCGAAGAAGAGATCGACGAACGTTTCAAGGCCGAGCATCCGCTGGTGCATGTCCACCGGGGCTCGGGCCGCAAGGCGCTGTTCATCGCCGCACACACGATGGACGTGAAGGGGATGGACAAGGCGGAGGGCCGCGCGCTGATCAAGCAGCTGATCGAGCACTGCACTCAGCCGCAATATGTGTTCAAGGTCGATTGGAACGTGGGCGATATGGTGATCTGGGACAACCTTTGCACGATGCACCGTGGCGGTGACTTCGATGCCGCCAACGAGAAGCGCGACATGCGCCGCACCACCGTGCGCGAAGGGACCGAGCCGCACACGATGGATACAGGCGACGATCCCTATACCGACCTGTTCTCCAAATCGCCCAAGACGGTCGACATCAACCGAGCGCGCGACGCTGGGCGCTGAATGGCGCGGCGGGCGGGCGTGCCGCTTTTCCTCAAGAGAGCAACGCCAATCGCACTGTGCCAAGCCCGCTGCGGATCAGGCCGATTTCGCGCGCGGCAGCGTAGCTGAGGTCGATCACGCGATTACCGTGAAACGGCCCGCGATCGTTGATCCGCACCACGGTGCTTTGCCCAGTGGAGGAATTGGTCACCCGCACCCGGCTGCCCATCGGCAAGGTGCGATGGGCGGCGGTGAGCGTTTGCGGGTTGAACCCTTCGCCGTTGGCGGTGCGACGCCCGGAAAATCCATAGCCCTTGCCGTAGAAGCTCGCCTCGCCGCCGCGAATGTTGCGCTCTGAAGGGGTAGGCGAGGGCGGCATGATGTGTCGGCCAAACCAGGAAGCCGGGAGCGATTCCACGCTGGCCTGCCCCTTGCCCAGCTTCACCACGTCAGGTGTATCGCTCGCCCGCAGGCTCAGGGAGAAGAAGGCTGCAGCGGCAGTCACTGCCATTGTCAGCGCGATGGCGAGATAGTGCCGCTGGCTTCGCAACAATCTCAAGGCCCGCAATCGTTCACTGCGGTTGGGGAGGGTTGGTGCGCTATCGGCGTGGGTTTCGGCAGGTCCGGCAAGGGTCATATAGATTCAAGAGACGGGCGCGCAACATGTTCCGAATTAACCGATATGGCAAATTGGGAAGTAATACCTAGCCAAAAACGAGAGCGCCCGGTCCCCGCGAGGGGACCGGGCGTTTCGATTGGTGATCGCGATCTATCGGATCAGAAGACGCGGCAGGCCGTCTGCGCCGGAGCAGCAAGCTGCTGTTCCAGTTCGGCGTCGAGCTTAAGCAGCGTCAGCGAGGCACCGGCCATCTCGATGGCGGTGCAATATTCGCCCACATAGTTGCGCACGATGGTCAGGCCGCGATCGGCGCAGAGCTGGGCGGCCTTGTTGTAAAGCACATAGAGCTCTGCGGGCGGGGTGCCGCCGAGGCCGTTGATCATCAGCGCCACACGGTCGCCCGAGTTGAACGGCAGATCGTCGGCCACGGCATCGAACAAGATCTTCGTGATCGCATCGGCAGGCTGGATCTTGGCACGTTCGCGGCCCGGCTCGCCGTGGATGCCCACGCCGATTTCCATCTCGTCGTCGCCGATGTCAAAGATCACGTCGCCCTTGGCCGGCGGAATGCAGCTGGTGAGGGCCACACCCATGGTGCGAACGTTGTTGTTCACCTTCTCGGCAACCGCCACGACCTCTTCGAGGCTGGCCCCGGCTTCGGCGGCGGCACCGCAGGCCTTCATCACGAAGAAGTTGCCCGCCACGCCGCGACGACCAACGGTATAGAGGCTGTCCTGCACGGCCACGTCATCGTTGATGTGGAACTGCACGACCTTGATGCCCTCGGCCTCGGCCATTTCGCTGGCCATGTCCCATGCCATGCGGTCACCCTGGTAGTTGTTGACCAGCACCAGCACGCCGGCATCCGTGGCCACCGACTTGATCGTCTCATAGCAGGCATCGACCGGCGGCGCGGCGAAGACCGGGCCCTGGCAGGCGGCGGTCAGCATGCCGGGGCCGACGGCCATGACGTGCGCCGGT
This sequence comes from Erythrobacter sp., assembly GCA_027311945.1. Taxonomy (GTDB): domain Bacteria; phylum Pseudomonadota; class Alphaproteobacteria; order Sphingomonadales; family Sphingomonadaceae; genus Alteraurantiacibacter. The sequence goes on along the minus strand of DAICXZ010000004.1, from coordinate 8,398 downwards.
TCGTGGCCCGAGCCCGAACCCTGCACGATGGCGACCTTGCTGGCGTCGACGTTCTTGCGCTTGATCAGCTGGAACTCGGGCACGGCTTCGAGCAGGTCACCATTGGCGGCGATCACGCCGGCCATGAATTCCGGCACGAAGTTGGCCGGATCGTTGACGAATTTCTTCATTGGTCTCTCTCCCGTTTGGAAAATCAGCGGTTCAGTTCGGCGGCCTGCGGCGCGTAGTTGACGCCGTAGTGCTTGCACCAGTCGTAAAGGATCGTGGCGATGCCGACGATGCCCGGATCGGGCGTGTTGGCGCTGCGCTCGCCAACCTGCGAAGCGCGGCCGCGGTGGGCGACCAGCGTGCGGGTCTCGTCGATGGCCTTGTCGGCCTCGGCGGTGACGGCGGCCAGCACGGCGCCGAGGTCCGAGCCATCCATTTCGAGCAGCTTCTCGTGGATCGGAATCAGCGCATCGAGCAGCGTCTTGTCGCCGCGCTTTGCGCCGCCGCGGGCCATGATGCCTTCGAGCGCCGAGCCGACCATTTCGGTCAGCTTCTCGTAGCTCACCTCGGTCTCGCCCTTCGAGACCATCCCGGCCTTCATGAAACCAGTGCCCCAGATCGGGCCCGACGAGCCGCCGACATGCTTCGAACAGACCATCGCGATCTTCAGCAGCAAGGCGCCCACGGCGCTGCGGTCGGCGGTGGGCAGTTCGGCCTTGATGACCTTGAACCCGGTGGCAAGCGAGGTGCCGAAGTCGCCGTCGCCGGCAAGGCCGTCGAGATCGGAGAAATACTTCTCGTTGCGGATCACGGTGTCGCAGGTGACGTCGATCGCCCCGGCGATCTGGTCGATGGTAAGCGTAGTCATTCAATCCTCCCCGGTGGATCGCGTCAGGCGGTTGCCGCCTCGTTGAGCGCGTTCAGGTCTGCCAAAGTGATAATAATGGGATCGTCGCCCAGTTCGGGCACCACGCGCGCCGCCTCGGAGAAATCTTCCTCCTTGGTGTAGGTGCTGGTGGTGATCAGCGTCGGGATGCCCGCGCCGGTGGCGGCAAGCAGGCCGTTGCGGCTGTCTTCCACCACCACGCAGTCGCTCGCCGGAAGGCCCAGCGTTTCGAGCGCGAGATTGTAGATCTCGGGGTCGGGCTTCTTCTTGGCTACGACATCGCCCGCATGGACGAACTCGAACGCCGCTTTCCGCTCCGCCCCGAACAGGTCGAGCACCGCATCGATGAACTTCGCGTTCGACGTGGTGCAGACACCCAGCCGCACGCCTGCCGCGCGCGCTTCGTCGATGATCCGCAACACGCCGGGGCGGACCGGCAGTTCGGTCACGATCTCGGAGGTGATGCGGGTCTTTTCCTTGTGCAGCGCGAGGATCAGCTCCTGCTGGCCGCCGAACCTGGCGACCTGATCCTCAGGCCAGCCGAATTCGTTGAAATAGACCGTCATCCGCTCCTTGCCGCCAGCGGTCAGCAGCAGACGCTCGTAAAGCTCGACGCTCCATTCCGCGTCGATGCCGAACTCGGCAAAGGCGCGGTTGAAGCCGACGCGGTGCGCATCGCGTTCGGTGTCGACCAGAACACCGTCGCAATCGAAGATCAGCGCCTTGATCATCAGGCGTTCTCGCGCAGCGTGGCGAGGAAGGCTGAGCCCTGATCCTTGCCGCCGAACTTTTCGATGAAGGTGGCGAAGAGGTCCTTACAGGCCTGATACTGGGCATCGATCACGCGCAGCGGCTCGTAGTCTTTAGGCTTGGCCGCGCGATAGGCGTCCACACTCTCGATGAAGACGTGCTTGAGGTTGGTCGAGATGTTCACCTTGGCGGCGCCGCGCGCGATGGCCTTGGCGAAGGTCTCGTCCGAAAGGCCGGTGCCGCCATGCAGCGCCATCGGGGTACGGGTCGCCTTGTTGATCGCCTCGATGCGGTCGAAATCGACCACCGGATCGCCCTTGTAATAACCATGCGCGGTGCCGACGGCGCAGGCAAAGGCGGAAAGGTCGAGCGCGTCGCAGAAGGTCTTGGCGTCGGCCGGGTCGGTCAGCACAGAGTCGGCCTCGTCGACGACCATGTCGTCTTCCACGCCCATGATCTGGCCGAGTTCAGCTTCCATGCCGACGTTATACTTCTCGGCGATTTCGCGCACCTGCTTCGACATCGCGAGGTTTTCCTCGAACGGGAATTCCGAAGCGTCGATCATGATCGAGGTCCAGCCGGCGGCGGCGCACTTCTCGATCATTTCGAGGTTCTTGCAGTGATCGAGGTGCAGCACGACCGGCACCGGCGAATTCTCGGCGCAGGTGCGTACCCAGCTGACGATTTCCTCGTGGCTGTAATAGTCGATGGTCTTCGAGCTGGTCTGGCAGATGACCGGGGCGTTGAGACCCTCGGCGGCTTTCACCATGGCCTTGGTCGAGTTGTAATCGACCAGGTTAAACGCGGCGACGGCATAGCCGTTGTCCATCGCGTGGCGGAGCAGCGGCTTCATGTTGACTAATGGCATGGGAGGGCCCCCTCGTTGAATATGTCTGTGGGAGCGACGCCCCCCTTCGAATCGGTTCCATAGCGACCCATCGCCAGCCTAACCAGCCGTGTTTGCATGCTGATGGCAGCTTCGAGATTGAAAAAGTCCGAAATGTGAGGAGTGCTGTGCCAGCTTGGGGCGCTCTCGCCAAGAGGCGGCGGCAAGAGATCCGATCTATTGGAACCGAAGCCGGAATGGATTGACCAAGGCCCCCGTTCCGTGGCAACGGCGCTCGCACCTCGCGCGGGTGTAGCTCAATGGTAGAGCAGCAGCTTCCCAAGCATAGTCGCATACTGAAAACATTGGCTTTTCTTGCGAATTTCCTTCCAACGCGCAGTAAGTCTGGCCTATTTGTTGGAAGGGTCGCACGCTGCGCGGCGCGCGGCGTTTTGCTCGAGGACGGCGAACATCGTTTCGTCGGTGTCGAAGCGATTGCCCGGATCGTCAACGTCCGCCGCCGGGGCCACGCTCACTGGCAGTTCGCGCATCACCAGGCACAGGCTGCTTTGCGAAGCGTTCACAGTTGGCGCGGGTGTCGTCTGTAGCGTCGAGCAGGCACTGGTCATAGCGAGCATTGCCGCGATCGTTGCGCACTTCATTACCAGCTTCATGGGCAGCTCCTACCTGTTCGAGCGTGGTGGCTTGGCCAGCTACGACCGCTTCTGTCGCACCTGCGCGCTCGGCCGTCTCGATGACATCTTCGAACGTGTTGTCGATCACCTCGACCACAATCCATGCGAGCCCGGCCAGTACCGCAGCACCGGCGAGCCAAACAACCCATCGGGTAAAGCCGAACAGGCTTTTGGCGGTGAGGAATGCAATCATGGTCTCTCATCTCCAAACAGCACATCGGCGTTATCGCGCCGATCTTGTCGGCACGCGCACTTGTCTATCGCCACTGGAGCCATGCCCGTCGGGCCTGACTGCGCGATGATATCGGTCTTCTCGCCGCTCGATTTGGTGGTGCCGAAGTAATAGGCGACTGCGCTGGTTGCGAGCCCGGCGAGCTGGCCGAGCATGAAGATCACCAGCTGTTCGTTCGCCTGCGGCACCGGCATGTTGAGCAGCCAGAACAGCGCCAGCATGAATGCGCCAACCAGCACCGCCGCGAGGCTGCCGCGCATCAGGTTGTGCGGCTTGGGCCAGCTCACGCGAACAGCCCCGCCAGATAATCGACCTTGCCGCCATCGCAGCGAACGGCCGTCAGTTCCTGATTGCGGTAGGGCTCGCAAAAGCTGACATGGATCCAGCCCGAATTTGGATCGCCGGGGGTGTAGAATTCAAGGATCAGCTGATCGTAATTCAGATTGCGCATCATCCACTGCGCCACGTCGAAATTGGCAACACCGGGGATTTCGAAGTCCGCCGCTTCGCCCTTCGAATGCTGGCTCTTCGTGGAGCCGCCAATCGCCCGGTTGAGTGCGGGCGAACGGTAACCCGACGAGATCACCACCGGGCGCCGGAAGTGCTCGCGCACCGGCTCCAGCACCTTCACGCACAGCAGCTGCAAGGCCATGCGTGCCTTCAGGTTGGGGGTGTTGTCGATCCCGCGGCGAAGCGCCGTCTGGCTGCTGGTGAACTCGGACAGCTCGAAATGTGGTGAGAGGTTCATAACCTTACCCCATGCTTGCGATAGTGGTTGGCGGCATAGACGCTCAGCACCACGAAGGTGACGAAGGCCAGATGCGCGAGCGTGAAGATCCAGTCGAAGCTGGCAAGGTTTTCCGGCTTCGCCCAGTAGAGCAGCCGACCGGTGCCGAAGAACATCACGGCCAGCCCGAGCGCACCGAACTTCACACGATGATAAGTGCTTTGCCTGGCGCAGGTTGCTGTCGGCATGATCGCAAGGAACAGCACGAGATAGATCAGCCAGACGAGGTCAGGCACCGCCGCCTCCGCTCTTCCCGAACGGCAGCGCCCAATCTCCTGTGGCCGCCTTCTTGGCCACCGGGCGCGACAAAAGCCCCGCCAGCCCCATCACCAGCTGCAAGGGCCATTCGTCTATGCCGAACGCCGCGTGCGGGTGCCACAGCCCCGCGAGCAGGCCGATGACGAGCGCGAGGCTCATCGTGTTGAAAAAGCCGAGCCGCTCGATTGGCGGGGCAACGACCATGCCCACAAAGCCCCCCGCGAGCGAGAAGCACAGCCCGGCCAGCACCTCGGGCCATGGCGCGATGAAGCCGACCGTGAGCGCGATCGCGGCGAGTACTGCATCGAGCAACCGCAGTTTGGCATCCCACATCGTCAAACGCCGATCGTGGTATGGCCGGTGTTTTTGGTAACGCCGGTTGCATGCTGGATCGACGGCGCGAGATAGCCGGCGCCGTACTTAAGGCCGATCACGTTCGGATCACTTGGCCCGCCGGTTCCGCCGCCATTGTTCGTAGCATGAAGGTAAACGCAGGCCGTAGTGCCGTTGCCGCCCTTGAATATGCCACCGGAAACCACCGGGGCCGTCCAGCGGCCATGCATCTCAACAGCCCGGCCAGCAACCGAGGCATCGCATTCAATGTCCAACCCTTCGACATGCGCTGTGCCAAGAGGGCCAGTAGGGTTCGCAGTGCCCCCCGGGTCGGTCGCTGTCGTGCGATAATCAAGCAGCACCCCCCGAGCACGGACCTTCCGCATAACATCATTTTTGGAGGTAATGTCACCCGGCACGCTTTCATGTGCGATAGCACTTGGCATCCAGTAACCGCGAAGGACGTCCTCGATATAATTGTTCGATCCGTGCATCTCGCCCGCACCACTGCCGATCTGCACCGCGCAATCGAGGTTTCCCTCAAACGCGCCCATGCGATAGAACTGGCTATGGCTGAGCGTGAACTTCTTGCAGCGGTTGTCGACGCCCTGCTCGCAGTCCCACGCTTTGCAACCTTTCACTGTCCAGGCTTCGTGATTATCATGCGAGGCGAAAGCAGACCGCCAAGCACCACGAACATTACAATTATCAAACCCGACATCGCGTGAGACACCCTGCGGCTGTCCGGAGACGGACAAGCAGAAAGCCTCCTTTCCGCCGATCACCCCGATGTCTTTCGCCCAAGTATTTTCGCACATATTGACGAACGTCACGCCGTACTGATTTTGCCCGTTCACAGCCCCCTTGGGGTCGAACTTGATTGTCCCTCCTCCATATACCTTGGAGTTCAGGGCATTGTGCAGAACAACACCATTGAAATCGCAGCGGTCAATCAACGTGATCCCAATGTTGCAGTTCTTGGCGTTGATGATCTGAATACCGCGATCTCCAAGATTGTCCGTCGAGAACCTTCCGGCACCACGAATACTCACCCCCTCCATGTCTATTGAAACAGGATCAACCTTGGTGACATAAGCCGCTGCAATAGCGGTGTAGATACCTCGCAGGGGGGTAACCAGCGTGAGAGTGTCGCCTGCCACAGAACCAACAAATGCCCACTCGCCGGCAGTTCCGAGGGCATCATCCTGCGTAGTAAAAGCGGCAGCAGAGCGGATAAATATATCATCCCCTGCTGCAAAATTGGCACCTGCTCCTGCTTCGAGCTCAACCTCGAAGTCACCAGAACCCGCATCGCTAGCAAGCAGATATTCAGTTCCCACCGTGCCTTCGGCATAAAGGTACGGAGTGCCTGAGGTGCTATCCCCGTAAGCCGAGAAGTCCAGCTCCGCCCCCGTCTCACAGATGATGCGGCCCTTCTGAGGCATGAAGAGGCGCCCACTGGCGCGGTTGAGAAACCTGTACTGACGGGTGCCGCCGTAGGGGTGTGTAAAAACTATCTCCCGGTTTTGGCCAGCAACAAATGCAGCCTGCACTGCTGCGAAAACATCTTCAGTGTCCGCGATGTTATTGCAGATGCTGGCGACATTCACATAGCGATCACTGATCCCGTTGAGATACCAGGCTGCGGTGCCGCTGGAATGGCGCAATTCGGGGTTGAAGCCCGCCAAGCGTGACCCTGTCGGTGCCGCAAGATCATCGCGCAAGCCAGCGTCGGCTCCCGTGCCCGAACTCATGATCGGATTACCAGCTGCATCGAATGCCTGAAATTTGCCAACGCGGGTTGCTGCGGCAGGAAACTCGAAGCTCGCTTCGCCGCGCGGAACTTTCACACCACGGTCGATCTCCCGGTCTTGCTCCTGCGCCACCATTGCCAGAACATCGAGCCGCCGCTCGTGCGTTTCGGCAGGAAAACGATCATTCGTGTCATAGTCGGCAGTCTGGCCGCGCGAGGTTTCGGACCAAACGTTGAGCTGCGTTCCAGTTGCCGCCGCCGCGGCAGTAGTCAGCGTTCCGCCATCGTCGGTCTCACCACCCGTCACGGTATAATCGATATTGAGCTCGAGCTGCGTTGCGGTCCCATCTGCCGCCGTGCGCTGCGCGCGGATATCGGCTGCATCGTCGAAGCGCCAAGGCAGCGCCCAGCTGGTCGTCACGCCATTCTCGGCATAGTCGCGATAGCGGCTCTTCTCGGCAACGGTCACTGCGCTGGTCCTTCCTCGAGGGCGTTGGAGAAGTCGGGCGCACGGGCCGGTGCGGTATCGCCGGGGCGCCAATAGAAGGAGGTGCCTTGCTCGCGCGCATAGCGCTCCTGGTTGCGATACCCTTCGCCATAGGCCGGGTTCACCATCTGCTCGATCTGGTCAGCCAGCATGCGGTCGAGCACGAGGCGCGAGTACCAGATGTTGTTGCCGGGGATCAGGCCCTTGGCCTCGCGCACGAGCTGGCGGCGCGGATCCTTCGCGGTGACCACATTGCGCAGGCCCTGCACATCGTCGACCATGGGCCCGGCCAGAGTTTGTGCGAAGCCGCCGCCAGCGCGGTTCTGATCCGAAAACAGCAGGTCGCCGAAAATCCCGAAGCCGCCGCCTTGCAGCAGCGACGCCTTGAGGAAGTCGAGATCCCACATCGGCCGGGGATCGCGCCCGGCCGCCAGGCTCTTGAGCTCGAGCGCGAGCGCACCCGTCAGCGTCGTGCCCAGCAGAAAGCCGATCATGTAGGTGAGCGCATCGCCGCTGTTCAGCGTCATGATGCGCTGCCACTGCGCCAGCATCACCGAGACGCCGAAGCTCTTGAACTGGAACATCGAGCGGCCAAGCTCGCCGATCGCGCTTCCACGCGTAAACTGGCTGTTCATCACCGCGCGGGTGTTGAGGTCGCTTACCGGCACGGCGATATCCGTCTCGGTATGCACCATTTCCATGAAGCGGCTGCCCAGCTCCTGATCATCGAGCTTGTGCGGGGCGATCCAGTCGGCGCCGCGATCGCGCTCCATCGGTGCGCTGCGCAGCTTGTCCCAATCCTCGCTGCCCATGCCATAGCGCTCGAGCGCGCCGCGCAGCTTGGGGGCGAGATCGGCAAAGCTCTTGCCGGCCGCCTCGGTATAGGTCGCCAGCGTCTCCATGCCATAGACCCAGCGCATGGTCTGCGTGTGCCGTGCCAGCAGGCTCACCCGCAGCACGCCTTCGGCGAGCCGACGGGAAAACTCGCTGCTCATTTCCTCCATGACATAGCGGCTCTGCGCGGCCGTGCGGCTCGCCCATTCCTCGGCAATCAGGCCGCGGCGCACAGCCAGCTTCTGATCCTCGATCGAGCCCGGCCGCATCAGCTTCAAGTACTGGCCCGGAAGCCCGCGCTTGCTCAGGCCGTTGAACGATCGCGCGCTTGCCTGAAAGGCAAAGTCGCTCGCGCCCGAAAGAAACGCGCTGCCGAGCTTGGTGGCGGTCGCAAACGCGCGATAGGTTGAAAACGCCAGCGCGAGCCTCTGACCGGCCCCCACCGAGTGGTCCGCGGGGATTGTTAGTGCATTGACGCCTCCATCGCCAGTGTCGGCCGTAGGTGGAGCGAAGCGGAACCGGAGGGCGACACTGGCGATGGAACGGCCTCTGGAGCCGGTGGTCGATAT
>DAICXZ010000003.1 GCA_027311945.1 Erythrobacter sp. | reverse complement strand
CGTACGCGAGCGACTGACCGGACTCGCTGCGCCGCAGGGGTGCGAAGACGGGTTGGCGATGGTCCGTGACTGGATCGAAGAAAAGGCCGGCGGTGATCTCGACGCGTTCGGCCTTGTGATCGATGATCAGGCGGCGTTTGCGCAATTGTCGATGAAGCTGCTGCAGGACCTCGATCTGGTCGAGGGCGATATGCTGCCCGACGAAGCCGATGAAGGCGGCAGCGACGACGAAGGCCAGGACGACCAGCAGCAGGACGACACCGACGATGGCGAAGACGCGGGCAATCAGGTCGAAGGCCAGATCGAGCAGCGCGGCGAAACCAGCGACAGCCAGCAGGAAGAAGGCGAGGGCAGCGAGCAGCGCGAGGACTCACCCGACGATGCCGATAGCGAGCCGGGTGACGAGGGCGATGACGGGATGATGCCCGTGCGGCCGAACCGGCCGATGGCCGAATACGCGCCGCAGTTCGAGTATAAGGGTTGGACGACGCAATTCGACGAGGTGATCGCCGCAACCGAGCTGTGCGATGCCGAGGAACTGGCGCGGCTGCGCTCGTACCTCGATCAGCAGCTCGTCCATCTGCAGAGCGCGGTCAGCAAACTCGCCAATCGTCTGCAGCGGCGGCTGATGGCGCAGCAGAACCGCAGCTGGGATTTCGATCAGGAAGAAGGTCTGCTCGATGCCGCGCGGCTGGCGCGGGTGGTGATCTCGCCCGGCCATTCGCTCAGCTACAAGGTCGAGCAGGAGCAGGAGTTCAAGGACACCGTTGTCACCCTGCTGATCGACAATTCCGGCTCGATGCGGGGTCGGCCCATCTCCATCGCCGCGATCAGCGCCGACATCATGGCGCGCACGCTCGAACGCTGCGGGGTCAAGGTCGAGATTCTCGGCTTCACCACCCGCGCGTGGAAGGGCGGGCAGAGCCGCGAGAAGTGGCTCGCCGATGGCAAGACGCCCAATCCGGGCCGCCTCAATGACCTCAGGCACATCATCTACAAGAAGGCCGACGAGCCGATGCGCCGCGCGCGCCGCTCGCTGGGCCTGATGATGCGCGAGGGGCTGCTGAAGGAGAACATCGACGGCGAGGCGCTGCTGTGGGCGCACGAGCGCTTGCTCGCCCGCCCCGAAGATCGCCGCATCCTGATGGTGATCTCCGACGGCGCGCCGGTCGACGATTCGACGCTGAGCGTGAACAGCGCGGGCTATCTCGAACAGCACCTGCGCAAGGTGATCGACTGGATCGAGAAGTCGTCGCCCGTTCAGCTGGCCGCCATCGGTATCGGCCACGATGTCACCCGCTATTACAAGAAATCGGTGACGATCATGGATGTTGAACAGCTCGGCGGCACGATGGTTGAGCAGCTGGCCGATCTGTTCGAGGTCGACTAACGACGCGTTCCGCGAAAGGCAGGCCCCAGATGCGCAAGATTGTCCTGTTCGTTGTCCTGCTGGCTCTGGCAGTTGGCGGCTGGTATTTCGGCTCGCCTTGGCTGGCGATGAAGAATGTCGCCGATGCCGCCGAAGCGCGCAACACCGCCGAGCTGGAAGCGGCCATCGACTTTCCCGCACTGCGCGAGAATACCAGAGCACAGCTTGATGGAGCGATCGCCCCGACCGGCAACGGCCTGCTTGACGGCATTGGCGGGGCGATCCTCGGGTCGGTGGGCGATGTGGCCCTCGATGCATTGCTGACGCCCGAGGGCATGGTGGCGATCATCACCACGGGCGCGGTGGCGAGCCCGCTGCTGCCGCCAGAACTTCGCAACCGGGAACTCAGCTGGAGCGTAGAGCGCGAAGGGCTGTCGCGTTTTCGCGGGGTGAGCACCTATGACGATGATGGCGCCCCTGGTCCGGTGCTGGTGTTCGAGAGGCGCGGGCTTGGGTGGCAGGTCGTCGCCATGACGATTACGACCTAAATCTGCCGGGAAAGAGCCCCGCCGCCCGAAAGCGGCGGGGCCAAGGCGAGAAACTGGCGCATTGGTAGCCAGCTCTCAGGGTCGCATCAGGTTAACGCCTGATCGCCCGAAAAGGCTCCCGTACGAAATGAAGAAATCTGACCAGCGGCACTCGGCAAGCCAGCCATTGATTACTCGCCCCGCTTCGCGCATCAGGCGCGGCATATGACGCAGCTGGTCCTGTTCAATTCGCTCACCCGGCAACTCGAGCCGTTTTCTCCCGTCCATGAGGGCGAGGCGCGGGTCTACACCTGTGGCCCGACCGTCTATAACTATCCGCATATCGGCAATATGCGCGCCTATGTCTTCGCCGATATTCTGGGCCGCACATTGAGCGCTCGCGGGCTGAAGCTCACCCACGTGATCAACATCACCGACGTGGGCCACCTCACCGACGATGGCGATGCGGGCGAGGACAAGATGGAGAAGATGGCGGCGAGCCGCGCGCAGTCGATCTGGGACATCGCCAAGCACTATACCCAGGCCTATTGGGCCGATGTGAAGGCGCTCAACATCCGCGCGCCCGCGCACTGGTCGGTGGCGACCGACTATATCGACGACATGCTGGCTTTCGCGAAGAGCATTGCGGACAAGCACTGCTACGAGCTGGACAGCGGGCTCTATTTCGACGTTTCCACCGTGGCCGACTACGGCCGCCTCGCCCGCGCCGTCACCGAAGAGGGCGAGGGCCGGATCGAAGCGGTGGAAGGCAAGCGCAACGCCGCCGACTTCGCGATCTGGCGCAAGACCCCGCCCGGTGAGACGCGCCAGATGGAGTGGGATTCGCCTTGGGGCCGAGGCGCTCCGGGCTGGCATCTCGAATGTTCGGTGATGAGCGGAAAGCTGCTCGGTTTCCCGTTCGACATTCACTCCGGCGGCATCGACCACCGCGAGATTCATCACCCCAACGAGATTGCGCAGAATCAGGCGTTCTGCGGCTGTGGCTCGCTCGCCGAACCGGCCAACAGCGGGGCGCGGGTGTGGATGCACAACAACTTCCTCGTCGAGCGTAGCGGCAAGATGAGCAAGTCGTCGGGCGAGTTCCTGCGGCTGCAACTGCTGATCGACAAGGGCTACCACCCGCTCGCCTACCGGATGATGTGCCTGCAGGCGCATTACCGCAGCGAGCTGGAGTTCTCGTGGGAGGGGCTGGAAGCCGCGCTCACCCGTTTGAAGCGGATGCTGATTGCGGTGGAGGTGCTGAAGGCGAAGCTCGATGCACTGCCCGAGGCGCCGCAAGGCGGCTGGACCTTTGCCGAAGCGCGCGGAGCGGTGGGCGGAACCTTCGTCCCGTTCCTCGGCCGGTTCGAGAGCGCGGTGGAGGACGATCTCAATACCCCGCAGGCGCTGACCGTGCTCGAAGAGGTGCTGGGCCAGAAGAAGCTCGATCCGGTCCACAAGGCGCAGGTGATCGCGGCGATGGATGCGGTGCTGGGGCTGGACCTGCTCACCGTCACGCGCGCCGATCTTCGTATCAGGCCGAAGGCGGCCACGATCAACGCTGCCGATATTGAGGAACTGCTCGCCCGCCGCAAGGCTGCGCGGGCGGAGAAAGACTTTGCCACCTCCGATGCGCTGCGCGACGAGCTTGCTGCGCAGGGCGTGGAGGTGATGGACGGCGATCCACTGGGGTGGGAGTGGAAGCTCTGAGGCGCTACTCGTAACGGCGAGATGAGAGGATAAAGAATGACAATCGCAGTTCTTCCAGACGTTTACCGCAAGCTGATCGAGCCGCACCTGCCGGACTGGATCGAGGCGCGCTTCTGGGAGGATGGCGAGGAGTTGAAGGCGCTCGCGCCCGAGGCAGAAATCGGCTGGTTCGACATGTTCGACAAGGCTGATCCGCTCGCCGCGCTGGAGCGGGCCAAAAAGCTCAAGTGGCTGAACAGCCAGTTCGCCGGGGTCGACTGGATGCCGCTTGACCTGCTGGCGAAGCGCGGGGTGCGGCTCACCAACGGGTCGGGCCTCAACGCCAATGCCGTGGCCGAATTCGCGGTGATGAGCATGCTGGCAGAAGCGCGCGGCTATGCCGACCTTATCCGCGCGCACGACCGCAAGGAGTGGGCCTCGTGGCCCACCGCCATGCGCGAGCTGAAGGGCAGCCGCGCGCTCATCATGGGCTACGGCGAGATCGGCAGCACCATCGGGCGCATTCTCCAAGGGTTGCAAGTCGAGGTCACGCCGATGCGGCGCTCTGCCCGCGATGGCGCGCTCGGGCCGGACGAATGGCGCGAACGGCTGGGCGATTTCGACTGGGTCGTGCTCGCCATGCCGGGAACGCCCGAAACCGCCGGGATGATCGGCGCTGCTGAACTGGCCGCGATGAAGCCGGAGGCGGTGCTGGTGAACTATGCCCGCGCCGACATCATCGACCAGCGCGCGCTGGCCGATGCCCTTCACGCCGGGCGGCTTGGCGGAGCGATCCTCGACCTCACCGATCCTGAGCCGATTGCGCCCGATCACTACCTCTGGGACTGCCCGAACATCCGCATCACCATGCACATGGCGGGCCTGCCCACGCCGCAGATGCGCGAGGAGACCGCGCGGCGCTTTCTCGCCAATTGCCAGGCCTGGAAAGACGGCGCGCCGCTCACCGCCGAAGTCGATCTCGCGCTCGGATACTAGCGGGCTGCCCTGCGTTGGCCTAGCGTAACCCGGCAAGTGCTTGGGAGCCAGACCGACGCGGGGATGACCGAATGCAGCTCAAAGATACCTATCCGCTTTACCTCAACAACAAGGCGGTCCAGCCCAACACCGACCTTGCCGTGACCGACAAGTTCACCGGCGAGGTGGCTTTCCGCACCGCGCTGGCGACGCCCGACATCATCGAGGAAGCGATTGCCGGCGCGGCGAAGGCGGCTCCGGCGATGGCAAAGCTGGCGAGCTTTGAGAAACAGGGTGTGCTCGAACACTGCGTCAGCCGTTTCCGCGAGCGGTTTGACGAGTTGGCCTATGCGCTGTGTGTGGAGGCGGGCAAGCCGATCAAGGATGCCGAGGGCGAAGTTACCCGCCTTATCGACACCTTCAAGATCGCGGCGGAGGAGGCCACCCGCAACTATGGCGAAGTCCAGCCGCTCGACATATCGGCGCGGGCGAAGGGCTATATGGGGATGTGGAAGCGGGTGCCGATCGGGCCGTGTTCGTTCATCAGCCCGTTCAACTTCCCGCTAAACCTTGCCGCGCACAAGATCGCGCCTGCCATCGCGGTGGGGTGCCCGTTCGTGATGAAGCCCGCCTCGATGACGCCGCTGGGCGCGATCATCATGGGCGAGGTGCTGGCCGAATGCGATATTCTGCCCGAGGGCGCTTTCTCCATCCTGCCTGCCAGCCGCGACCGGGCCGATCTGTTCACCACCGACGAGCGGCTGAAGCTCCTCTCCTTCACCGGCTCGCCCGAGGTGGGCTGGGCGCTGAAGGCCAAGGCGGGCAAGAAGCCGGTGGTGCTCGAACTGGGCGGCAATGCGGCAGTGGTGGTCGACAAGGATGCCGATCTCGATCACGCGCTCGAACGGATCATCTTCGGCGCGTTCTATCAGAGCGGCCAGAGCTGCATCGGCGTGCAGCGGATCATCATCCACGAGGAAATTTACGACGAATTCAAGGCCATGCTGGTCGACAAGACCAAATCGCTGGTCTCGGGCGACCCGAAGGACCGCGATACCTTAATCGGCCCGATGATCTCGGACAAGGAGGCCTCGCGTCTCAAGGGCTGGATCGACGAGGCGGTGAAGGCCGGGGCCACGCTGCTGTGCGGTGGCGGGCTGTCGAACGGCAACATGCTGGAGGCGACGCTGCTCGAAGGCGTGCCGCACGATTGCGATGCGAGCAAGGAAGAGGCGTTCGGCCCGCTCGCCAACCTGTCGAAGTTCTCGGACTTCTATGAGGCGCTCGACCAGGTCAACGACAGCAGGTTCGGTTTGCAGGCAGGCATCTTCACCAACAACTTCCAGCAGGTTCTGGATGCGTGGGACATCCTTGAGGTCGGCGGCGTGGTGGTGAACGATGTCTCCAGCTACCGGGTCGACAACATGCCCTATGGCGGGGTGAAGGATTCCGGGCTGGGCCGCGAGGGCATCCGCTTTGCGATGGAGGACATGACCGAGATCCGCAATCTGGTGATCCGGCGCGTCTAGCAAGCGCAAGCGAGGGCAGCGCGGCTGCGGACGGAGGCCATGTCCGCAGCCGCGCCGCCCCCTAGTGCCGTGGAAGCGAGCGGAGGCTCAGCCTTCTTCCAGCAGCAGCAATTCGCAGGTGATCGTCAGAACTGCCGGGTCTAGGCTGTGATCCACTTCGACCACCGCTGCGTCTGCGACCAGCTGTCCGGCAATGGTGAACTCGTGTTCGGGCAGGAAGGCGATGAAGCACTCACCTGCCTCGATGGCCTCCTCACCGCGAAACTCCAGCGTGATCCGGTGGCGGGTGCCGGCAAAGGTGATGCTTGCCCAGCTTGCCTCGTGATGATTAATCACGCGGGCTTTGTGCTGCGCAAGGTCCGCCAGCGCCGCAAGCAGCTTGCCCGAGATGCCGATCCGATGCTTGCGGGCAAGGCGCTGAGTGACGGCGGCGTTATGCATAACAGAAGGCTCCCAGCGCGGTGGTCTTGTAACTGTTCATGAAATGTTCTACACGACCTTCGGTCTCGGCCCGAGGTCGGCGCCCGTTGCGCAAGTCGAGCACGAAGCGCGGGTCTTGCGCTGCGAGGCGACCGAAGGTGGTGGGCGCCATCCGATTGCGGCGCAGGAAGATCTCTATCTTGCGGATGAGCACAGCCTGATTCCCCTTTTAGTTCTTGTTTTGTTCTACCAATGACCCGATCGCGATTCGGTGCGGGCAAGCTTAGGGAAAATTTGGCGCTTGTCTAGGAAAAATACTTCGTGTAGGAAGGATTTTAGAGGGGCGCAGGAAAATGATGATGGATGCCAGAACCCGCCTAGCCGAAGCCGCCCGTGACCGGGGATCGAGCCTTGCCGCACTTTCGCGCATGCTCGGGCGCAACCCCACCTATCTCCAGCAATATATCACCAAAGGATCGCCCAGAAAGCTGGAAGAAGAGGACCGGCGCAAGCTCGCTCAGTTTCTTGGTTTGGCCGAGTCGGAACTGGGGGCGCCGTTGGAAGCGCCGCAATCACCGGGAGGGGACTGGGTTGAGGTGTCGCGGCTCAATATCGATGCGTCGGCGGGCCCTGGCGCGGTGCATCAGGCCGAGGAGCCATTCGATGCCTTCCACTTCAGCCGCCGCTGGCTGGCCGAGCATGGGCTGCAAGGGGCGAAGCTGTCTGCCATCCGGGTGATCGGCGATTCGATGGAACCCCTGCTGCGCGAGGGCGACGAGGTGCTGGTCGACATGCGCGAGCAGCCGTTTCGCGATGGGGTCTATGTGGTTCGGCTCGACGATACGCTGCTGGTGAAGCGGGTGGCGAGCCAGGGCGGGGGGCGTTTCTCGCTGCTGTCGCAGAATCTCGCCTATCCGCCGATCTCGGTCCATGCCGAGGACTTCGCGATCATCGGTCGCGTGGTGTGGAAGAGCGGGCGCGTCTAGCGCAGGGCTTGCCTATAGCCCGCCGAGGCCGCACATCGGGTGCATGACCAAGGAAGCCCCGCTACGCGCCGCCATCGTTCCCGTTACCCCCTTCGAACAGAACTGTTCGCTGGTCTGGTGTTCGAAGACCATGAAGGGCGCGCTGATCGATCCGGGCGGCGATCTCGACAAGTTGAAGGAGGCCGTCGCGCGCGCGGGCGTCACCCTTGAGAAGATCCTCATCACTCATGGTCATGCCGATCACTGCGGTCAGGCGGGTATGCTTGCCGAGGAACTGGGGCTGCCCATCGAGGGCCCGCACGAGGCAGACCGGTTCTGGATTTCGCGGCTCGATGAAGATGGGCCGCGCTTCGGCATCGAAACGAGAGTGTTCGAGCCGACCCGGTGGTTGCAGGATGGCGACACGGTAAGCGTGGGCGAGATCACTTTCGAGGTGATCCATTGCCCCGGCCACACGCCCGGGCACGTGGTGTTCTTCCACCGCGACACCAGATTTGCCTTCGTTGGCGACGTGCTGTTTGCAGGCTCGATCGGGCGCACCGATTTTCCGATGAGCAATCATCAGGACCTGCTCGATGCGATTACCGGCAAGCTGTGGCCGTTGGGCGACAATGTCACTTTCGTGCCCGGCCATGGCCCGCATTCCACCTTCGGGGCCGAGCGCCAGAGCAACCCCTATGTGGGCGACGCGGCGATCAGATAAGCGCGAAAACGGCCAGCAGCGCGACGATTGCGAGCGCCAGCAGCGGCAGCATCGTCATGGCCATGCCGGCCTGGCGCAAGGGGCCGGCCACGTCGGCATCCATCCCGAGCCCGTGGCTGACCCGGCCAAGCAGGAAGATTCCGGCTGTAAGCGCGAGGGGCCAGCCAGCATGACCGGAAAGCTCCAGCCCAAGCACGAGGAGCAGGGCAAATGGGGTATATTCCACGAAATTCGCCTGCGCGCGCATCCGCTTGATCAGCATCGGATGGCCACCGTCGCCATGCATGGCCTTGGCTTCTATTCGGGCCTTGCCGCAGCGGATCGCCAGCCACAGGTTGATGAACGCGGCGAAGGCAAAGGCGGCAAGCGAGATGGGCAGCTGGAGCATTTTCTGTTCCCCTCCGAGGATCGGCTTGCGATAATCCGCGCAGGCCGCGCTTGCAACCTCGCCAGAAACCGTTATAGCGCGCGCCTTCGCCGCACTGCCAGGCACCTTCGTTTCTCTCACGCTTGCGTGGGCTGAATGCTTGGCCTAGTGCGCTGGCAACATTATTGATGATTTAAGGAACAGGTGCCGCCATGGCTGTCCCTAAGAGAAAAGTTTCGCCGCATCGCCGTGGCAATCGGCGCTCACACGATTCGCTGAAGGTTGAGGCCTTCCACGAGTGCAACAACTGTGGCGAGCTGAAGCGCCCGCACAATCTTTGCCCGCACTGCGGCTTCTACAACGGTCGCGAGATCGTTTCGGTCGGTCTGTAAAGCCACCCACGAGTAACAGGGGTTTTCGGCATGAGTCTTCCGCGTATCGCGATTGATGCGATGGGCGGGGACGAGGGCGTGCGCGTGATGATCTCAGGCGCGGCGCTTGCGCGTCGCCGTCATGAGCAGTTCAAGTTCTTGCTGGTCGGCGATGAAGCCCGCATCAGCAAGGCCTTGGAAGCGCACCCTAACATGCGCGAAGCCTCCGAAATCCTCCATTGCGAGGATGTGGTGGCGGGCGATGAGAAACCCAGTCGCGCGCTGCGCCGCGCCAAGACCACCTCTATGGGCCTGGCTATCCAGTCCGTGAAGGACGGCAAGTGCGGTGCGGCTGTCAGTGGCGGCAACACCGGCGCGCTGATGGCGATGAGCAAGCTCGCGCTGCGCACCATGCCCGGTATCGACCGGCCCGCGCTCGCAGCCCTCATGCCGACGCTTGAAGAGCATGACGTGATCATGCTCGACCTCGGCGCCAATACCGAGTGCGATGCGCGCAATCTTGTTCAGTTCGCCGTGATGGGCGCGGCCTATTCGCGCATTGTGTGCGGCATTGAAGCCCCGCGCGTGCGCCTGCTCAATATCGGTACCGAAGACACCAAGGGCACCGACAAGCTTCAGGACGCCAGCCAGTTCCTGCGCGAAGCTGCGGGGTTGTCGATGCGATTCGAAGGCTATGTGGAGGCCGACAAGATCAACCGCGGCGATGTCGACGTGGTGGTGTCCGATGGCTTCACCGGCAATATCGCGTTGAAGGCGATCGAGGGTTCGGCCCGCTTCGTGACGGACCTGCTGAAGACGGCGTTCCGCTCTTCGATTCGTTCAAAGATCGGCTTCCTGATCTCGCGCCCGGCCACCGAACTGCTGCGCCACCATCTCGATCCGAACAACCACAACGGCGGTGTCTTCCTTGGCCTTAACGGCGTGATCGTGAAGTCGCACGGCAGCGCCAACGCGCAGGGCGTGGCCAATGCCGTCGCCGTGGCCGCGCGTCTGCTTGAAGACGACCTCACCACCCGTATCGCAGCCGATCTCTCCGCGCTCGACGATCGCGCGTTGAAGGCCAATGGCGGCGCAGCAGCGCAGGGGCAGCAATGATCCGTTCGGTTCTGATTGGTACGGGCTCTGCCCTGCCAGCACGGTGCGTCACCAATGATGAGCTGGCCGACAAGGTCGACACCAGCGACGAGTGGATCCGTGAACGTACCGGTATCCGGCAACGCTATCTCGCGGGTGAGGGCGAGACGACTTCCAGCCTCGCCACTGCCGCCGCGCGTGCGGCGCTGGAAAATGCTGGCGTGGGTATCGATGGGATTGACCTCATCGTGCTGGCCACCTGCACGCCTGACCAGACTTTTCCCGCCACCGCTACCAAGGTGCAACATGCGCTGGGCGGAGCGGGCTTTCCCGCTTTCGATGTCGCTGCGGTCTGCTCCGGCTTCCTCTATGCGATGAGCACCGCCGACGCGATGCTGCGCTCCGGCATGGCAAAGCGGGCGCTGGTAATCGGCGCGGAAACCATGAGCCGTGTGCTCGACTGGGAAGACCGCACGACCTGCGTCCTGTTCGGCGATGGCGCCGGTGCCTTCGTGCTCGAAGCGCGCGAGGTGGCCGAAGATGGTCCCGGTATACTCGCCAGTCGCCTCCATGCTGATGGCGCCCATAACGATCTGCTCTATGTCGATGGCGGACCCTCGACCAGCACCATGGTCGGCCATCTGCGGATGAAGGGGCGCGAAGTGTTCCGCCACGCCGTGAAGAATCTGGCCGAAGTGCTCGAAGAAGTGATGGCTCAGGCCGGAATCGACGCCAGCAAGCTCGATTGGGTGGTGCCGCATCAGGCCAACCTGCGCATTCTCGATGCCACCGCGCGCAAGCTCGGGCTGGCGATGGAGCAGGTGGTTGTGACCGTCGATCGCCATGCGAATACGTCGGCCGCCTCGGTTCCGCTGGCCTTCGACGCGGCCCGTCGCGATGGCCGAATCCAGCCCGGACAGCTCGTCATGCTTGAAGCTATGGGCGGCGGATTTACTTGGGGCGCTGCATTACTACGCGTTTAACGCAATAGACGGGGGAAATTTCCTGCGCTTTTCCTTGCTATCGGCTGGGCTTTGCCCCAAGAGGCGCTCGGGGTAGTCAAACGTAGCGATAGGAATGGGCGCATGGTCAATATGCGATCCGTCGGCACCCTCACCAGGGCCGATCTGGCAGAGACAATCAACCACAAGATGGGCTTTTCGCGGGCTGAGAGCCTCGCACTGGTGGAGGAAATCCTCGCCAAGATGTGCGATGCGATGGCCGATGGCGAGAACGTCAAGATCTCCGGCTTCGGCAGCTTCGTGCTGCGCGACAAGAAGGAGCGTGTCGGTCGTAATCCCAAGACGGGCGTCGAAGTGCCGATTACCCCGCGGCGGGTGCTGACCTTCCGGGCCAGTCAGAAGCTGAAGGACAGGATCGCTTCGAGCTGATGACCGAAATGCACGGAGAAGTCTTTTTTAGCGATGGCAAGGCACCCGGTGCCATGAGAACCATCGGCGAAGTCTGCGAGGCCCTGGGCCTCAAGCCCCACGTGCTGCGATACTGGGAACAGCAGTTCCCTATGCTTAACCCGCTTAAGCGCAGCGGTGGGCGCAGGCTTTACCGTGCTGAGGATATTGCGCTCGTCAGCCGGATCGACCGACTCGTGAACGAGGAGGGCTATACGCTGAAGGGTGCGCGCAGCGTGCTTGAGGGCAAGCAGCCTGACGCCGACGATGCCACCGCGCGGCGCCGTAGCCCGGCGCAATCGGCTCCCGTGAATGACGATCTGCTGGAGGGGTTGCAGGCGGTGCGCGCAAAGCTCGCCCGCAGCCTCGACAGCTAAGCCCGCCGAAGTCAGTCAGAGTCAGCTTACGCGAACGGGCCCGAGTTCGGGATCGAGATCGCGTGGCCGCGCGAAATGTATGATGCGCCCGCAGCCCGGTGCGCAATCGGCCCAGTCGTCGATGGCGAGATCGAGCACGGCAAAGCCGGCGGTGGGAAACTTCGCCAGCACTTCGCCGAACAGCGCATCCTCGTGGCTTTCCCCTACCAGGTCGAGCGCGAGTTCCTGCAGGCCGGGATTATGCCCCACCAGCATGACTGC
The DNA here is from genome assembly GCA_027311945.1 of Erythrobacter sp. Classification (GTDB taxonomy): domain Bacteria; phylum Pseudomonadota; class Alphaproteobacteria; order Sphingomonadales; family Sphingomonadaceae; genus Alteraurantiacibacter. The sequence continues at coordinate 211,666 of DAICXZ010000003.1, read as the reverse complement.
GGACGGATTGCCCTCGATCTTGGTGAGCAGCCCCATGAGGGTCGTACTATCGGCGAGATAGGCGACGTCGACGAAATCAGCCGGCACCGCCAGCGCGCTCGATTCCAGCGTCAGCCGGATGCGCTTGGCAGGGCTGGCCAACACCTTGTCCCACTTCGCGCCGTATTCGGAGATATGGCGGCCCATCAGCGCCGCCCCGCGCCGCCCACGCGCATTCAGCCCGCGATCAAAATCGCGCAGGCTCATGTCGTCCCAGTCGGACTTGGCATGGCGGAACAGGCCCAGCCGCTTCACCCTGGCCACTCTCCTTGCTCTGCCGCCGGATGCGGCACGGTTGCATCGGGTGACAAGAGACCCTCTCCGAGCCGTTGTAAAGCTTCCTCAAGCGTCAGCCGTGTGACCGGAACACCCGGCGGAAAGGCGGTCAGCAGGCGCGAGGGAAAGGCGGGCGAAAGCACGACGAAATGGCCGAAGTCGTCGCGGCTGCGGATCAGCCGACCGAAGGCCTGCGCCAGGCGGGCGCGGATCACGCGGTCGTCATAGGCACTGCCGCCGCCTGCCGCGCGGCGCGCCCGGTGCAGGATGCTCGGCTTGGGCCAGGGCACTTGCTCCATCACCACGCAGCGCAGCGATTGCCCCGGCACATCGACCCCGTCGCGCAGGGCATCGGTGCCGAGCAATGAGGCGTGCGGATCATCACGAAAAATGTCGACCAGCGTGCCGGTGTCGATCGGATCAACGTGCTGGGCATAGAGCGGCAGGCCGGCCCGTGCGAGCCGGTCGGCGATGCGGCCGTGCACGCTGCGCAGGCGGCGGATCGCGGTGAACAGGCCGAGCACGCCGCCGCCAGTGGTCTCGATAATGCGGGCATAGGCCCCGGCGAGCGCGGCAAGATCGCCCTTGGGCACGTCGGTAACGATGAGGATTTCGGCCCGCGCGGCATAGTCGAACGGGCTGGTTGCCGCGATCCGCTCGGGCGCGAGGCCGAGGTGGGTAGCGCCAGAACGCGCCACGGCTTCGTCCCAGTCCGGCCCCTCGTCATCGCGGTCGCACAGCGTCGCGCTGGTGAGCATCACGCCGTGCGAGCCTTCGAGCACGGTTTGCGCGAAGGGCTGCATCGGGTCGAGGAAGTGGCGGTAAAGCCCGACATCGTATTCGCGCGCATCGCCTCGCGCCACGGCCAGCCAGTCGACGAATTGCGGGTCGGTCGGGCCGCCCAGCCGTTCGAGCATGGCCTGCCACGAGGCCAGCGTATCGATCCGCCAGACCAGCGAATGGCGCGCCCCCTCGATCCTGGCGCGGCCTTGCCCATCGAGCCAGTCCGGCCCTTCTTCAAGCAGCGCTTCGAGCCGGAGGCCGAGCTTGATCAGTGGCTGACGGATCGCTGCGAGCGCGGCCGAGCCTTCCTGCGCCAGCTCCACCAGCGGTCCGTCAAGCTGCGCGGCCTCGGTCTCGATGCCGTAGCCCGCTTCCTGACCGCCGCTTTCGTCGCGCGCATAGGTGACCGCGCGGATCGCGCCGAGCAGCGTTTCGATCGGGCCTGAGGGAGCGCCTTCGGCCAGCCGCTCAAGCCAGCCCGAGCCGGGGAGCGCCTCTGCCGCATGGCGCGCCGCCTCCACCGCGTCTCCGGCCTCGTCGTCATAGCTGGCGACATCGGCAAGGCGGGCCGAAAGGCCGCGCCGCCTGCCCTTTGAGCCGCGTTCGGGGCCGATGATCCAGCGCCGCAGCTCTATCGCCTCCATCCCGCTGAGCGCGGCGGAGAAGGTGCTGTCGGCAGCGTCGAACACGTGGTGGCCTTCGTCGAACACGATGCGCGTGGGACGCTGCGCCGTATCGCGCCCGCGCGCGGCGTTGATCATCACCAGCGCGTGGTTGGCGATCACCAGATCGGCCTGAGCGCTCGCCCGTGAGGCGCGCTCGATGAAGCATTTGCGGAAGTGCGGGCACCCGGCGTAGATGCACTCGCCGCGCTGATCGGTCAGCGAGCGGATCGCCCGCTGGCGGAACAGCGTGCCGAGCCAGCCGGGCAGGTCACCCCCGATCATGTCGCCGTCCTGACTGTAGGCGGCCCAGCGCGCCACCAGTTGCGCGAGGATTGCGGGGCGGCCCGAGAACCCGCCCTGCAACGCGTCTTCAAGATTGAGCAGGCAGAGATAGTTCTCGCGGCCCTTGCGCACGACGACCGGCTGGCTGCCGTCGGCGCGCCGTTCGGGCCAGGCACGGCGGCTTTCCTCGCGCAACTGGCGTTGCAGGTTCTTGGTATAGGTCGAGACCCAGACGGTGCCGTGCGAGGTTTCGGACCAGAGCGAGGCGGGGGCGAGATAGCCCAGCGTTTTGCCGATGCCGGTGCCCGCCTGCGCCAGCAACAGGTGCGGCTGTCCGCGTGCGGGCCGGGGTGCGAAGACGTGGGCGGCCTTGCGCGAATAGAGCCGCTGGCCCTCGCGCCGCTCAGCCTGGTTTCCTGTCAGTTCCTCAAGCCGCGCTTCGACAGCATCCTCCGCCAGCGTGACCTGCGCCGGTTGCGGGCGTTCGGGCGCTTCCTCCCATTCAGGCAGGCGGGCGAACAGCCAGCGTTCGGCGCGTTCTGGGCGGGCGATGTGCGGGGCGAGCACCGGGGCCCAGGTCCAGCGCAACCGCGCCAGCGATTGGAGCACGCTCCACGCGCCCTCGCGCTCCGCCCAGTCGGGCGCTTCGCACCGGGCGAGCAATGTGCCAGCCGCACGCTGGAGAAATTCGGGCACCTCGGCATCGCTGGCCGGTTCGTCGAGCTCCAGCGCATGGGCGAGCCCACGCGGAGTCGGCACGCAGAAGCGCGCCGGGTGGACGAAGGCGAACAGCTCCAACAGGTCGAGCCCTGAAAGGTCGGGATAGCCCAGCCGCGTCGCCACCAGCGGCGCGTTGAGCACGAGATTGGGCGTGTCGGCCGCCGCCATCACTGCTTGCCCGCGCCCTATCTGCGCGGTGTCGCCATGGGCGCCGCGCTGCCAGCTGCCCGAGTGGCTCGCGTGCAGCGCGGGGAGGGGAAGGGGTTCGGCCATCAGCCAAACCCTAGAGGCATTCGGAACGAATGGTAAACGCCCGTTGCGCTGTTTTCGTCAGCTCTTGCGCGGTTCGCAGGTCCAGCTGGCCGGATTGTTGGTGTCGCCTTCGCCCTTGTAATGCGCGACCTTGGGCCAGGCACAATGCGGGCGGGTCAGCGAGCCATCGTCTTTCGTTCCGATCAGCCGGTCGGGCGCGGTGCCGCCGCTAACCCATTCGTCCATCGCCGCGAGGTAATCGACCAGATCCGCGCCCGGTCCGCCGCGGCAATGGCCCACGCCGGGGAGCAGGAAGTAGCGGAACTGCTCGCTCGCCTGCGGGTTCGCGCCGAGCACCTGCAACGCATAGTCGGTCGAACCGACCGGGCTGGGGCCGGGATCGCTCTCGCCATGCCACAGCATCAGCTTGCCGCCGCGCTCGAAGAAGGCGGACAGGTCTGGGCTCTTGGCTTCGTACATCTCGGCGAAGGGGCTTGCACGCACGGCGAGATAGCTGCTGTTGTCGAAGCTGGCGAGGGTGGGGCGTTCGCCGCGCTCGAAGAACAGCGGGAACAGGTTGCCGAGGCCACCGCCGCCGGTCGGATCGGTGCCCGAGCCATCGGTCGCCATGAACATCGACCATCCAGCTTCGCCGCCTCGGCTCATCGGGAACATCGACCAGCTGTCGTCCGATGCGCGCTGGCCCGCATAGACCTGCTTGAGCGCCTTGACCTGGTCACCCGAGAGGCAGCTTTCGTCCTTGTCTCCGGTGCATTGCAGCTTGGCAGGATCGAAAGTGCAGGCGCGCGGATCATTGATCAGGCCGTCCTCCAGCCCGTCGCTGCCATCGCAGGCGGCGAGTGCGGCAGTCTGCACCAGTTGCAGATCGGCGGGGGTGAAGCCCGCCGCACCCTCGTCTGTCGCGAAGGTCTGGTTGCGGAACACGGCGCTGGTCTGCACTTGCAAGCTATAGACCGGGGCACCGGCGATGATCGCGTCGTAATCCTCGGGGTAGCGTTGGGCTTCCATCAGCGCCATGCGCCCGCCGGTGGAACAACCGTTGAAATAGGCGCTCTCGTGTTCGGTGCCATAAAGGCTCGCGGCGACCCGCTTGCCCGCCACGGTCATCTCGTGGACCGCGCGGTGGCTGAAGTCTTCCGCCGCCACCGGGTTTTCGGCGACCCAGCTGTTGGCCCAGACGTCCATGCCGGGATGGCCGCCGTCGGTCTGCATGGTGGCGAAGTTCTTGGCGAGGCCTTCTGCCGCCGCCTCGATCGTGAGGTTTCCGGCCCAGCCGCCACCACCGATGCCGAGCAGCTTGCCGTTCCATTCGGCTGGAAGGCGATAGACCACGCCGATGGCCGAGCCTTCGACCGGCGAGAGCGTGGCGCTGATCTCGCAGTGAGCAGGCAGACCTTCCACCGCCTCGACCCAGGTGGCCTTGCCTTCCCCGGTGCCGAGGGCGGAAATATCGAACGCGTCGCAGGCATCGGCGCTGGTGGCGATCAGCCCTGTGGCTTCGGCCTCGGGCTCCGCTTGCGAGCAGGCCGTGAGGGCCAGGGCGGCAAGGCTGATCGATGCGGCTAGTACTTTGATGCGGTCCACGTCCCACTCCACCTGCGGCCCCGCCGAGGCGAAGCTCTCATTCCGCTCGCGCCAATTTGCCCCAGCAGGCATGCGCGTAGTTTCGGCAGGGGAATGGCACAGGTTTCCGGCGAGGCCAAGCCAGCCAGGCTACGAAGGTCAATTTCAGTTGGCAGCCGCGAGTTTGGCGGTTTGGTTGTCCTTGCTCGCCCGGTCCAGCGGCAGGGCTTCGGGGAACATGTTGGTGACGATGGGGAAGGGAATGTCGATCTCGGCTTCGTCCAGCTCGCGCTTGATGGCGTAGATCACGTCGCGCTGGACGAGGAACTGGTTTTCGCGCTCGGTATCCACCCACCAGCGGACCAGGAAGTCGATCGAGCTGCCGCCGAACGCGCGGGCGAAGGCGTCCACCGGCTTCTCTCTCGAAATGCTCTCGACCGATTCGAGCGCGCGCAGGATAGCTGCCTCCGCTTCGGGCAGGCTGCAATCGTAGGATACGCCGACCATCAGGTCATAACGGCGCACCGGCTGGTCGGTGTGGATCTTCACTGCGTTCTTGAAGATCATCGAGTTGGGCAGGATCGTCAGCTCGCCCGAGAACTGGCGGATATGCGTTTCGCGCAAGGTGATCTTCTCGACCGTTCCGCTCACGCCCTCGGCATCGACCCAGTCGCCGATGTTCATTTTGTCGCGCAGCATGATGAGCACGCCGGCAAGGAAATTCTCGAAGATGTCCTGAAAGGCAAAGCCGATGGCGAGCGCGCCCACGCCTAGCCCTGCGATCAGCCCCGCCGGTGTGAAGCCCGGAATGGCGACGGCAGCAGCGATCAATGTGCCGAGAATCCAGATGAACAACCGTACCGCTGTCGCAGTGAGGTTCTTGAGATCGGTCCTTACATGGGTATGGCCGACAATACGGTCGGCGATCCGCACCGCGAACTTGGCAACCAGCCAGGTCAGGATCAGAACGACGAGGGCCAGCGCGAGATTGGGGAGGATAGCGATAAAACCCATCCACATGGCTTCGACCTGATCCGTAATCGTCTTGACGTAGTTCAACTGCGACCTCTCTTCGTAACGGCAAATTCCTTTTCCCAACGAGGCGGACAGCGCCGGGTTCCGAAATGGCCTTCGCGCTTGCGAAAACGCGTGTAATCCGCAAAGGGCCTTGGCCTATGTTTAGCCCCGATCTCATCACAGCCGCCCGTTCGTCCAAAGCCTGGCCGTTTCAGGAGGCGCAGCGGCTCGCCAAACGCTTCCGCAACGGGAAGACCGGCGCTGACGGATCGCCCGAGCCCGTGGTGTTCGAGACCGGCTATGGCCCCTCGGGCCTGCCGCATATCGGCACCTTTCAGGAAGTGCTGCGCACCACACTGGTGCGCCGCGCCTACGAGATCGTGGCCGCGGCCGAGGATGGCACGCCTGCGCCAACCCGTCTGGTTGCCTTCTCGGATGACATGGACGGCTTGCGCAAGGTGCCCGACAACCTGCCCAATCAGGCGCTGCTGACCGAGAACCTCGGCAAGCCGCTGAGCCGCATTCCCGATCCCTTCGAGAAGTACGAGAGCTTCGCGCATCACAACAACGCGAAGCTGCGCGAATTCCTTGACCAGTTCGGCTTCGACTACGAGTTCATTGCTGCGTCTGACCGCTACAACAGCGGCGGCTTCGACGAGGCGCTGAAGCAGGTCTTGCGCAAGTACGACGATATTCAGTCGATCATGCTGCCCACGCTGCGCGAAGAGCGCCGCCAGACCTATTCGCCCGTGCTCCCGATCAGCGCCAAGAGCGGCATCGTGCTGCAGGTGCCGATCGCGGTGATCGATGCCGAGGCGGGGATCGTCCGCTTCGAGGATGAAGGCGAGGTGATCGAGCAGTCGATCCTTGGCGGGCAGTCGAAGCTGCAATGGAAGGTCGATTGGGCGATGCGCTGGTATGCGCTCGGCGTCGACTATGAGATGTGCGGCAAGGATCTGACCGACAGCGTCACCCAGTCGGGCAAGATCGTGCAGGTGCTCGGCGGAAAAAAGCCCGAGGGCATGATCTACGAGCTGTTCCTCGATGCCAATGGCGAGAAGATATCGAAGTCCAAGGGCAACGGCCTTACCATCGAGGAGTGGCTGACCTATGGCAGCGAGGAGAGCCTCGGGCACTATCTCTACGCCAACCCCAAGAGCGCGAAGCAGCTCCACGTCGGCGTGATCCCCAAGGCGGTGGACGAATACTGGCAGTTCCGCGCCGCCATCCCCGGCCAGCCGGTGGAAAAGCAGCTCGGCAATCCGGCCTGGCACCTGCTGCGCGCGGCAAGCCACGATCAGGTGCAGCCGCCGCACGGCGCGGGCGACAGCCTGCCGGTGACCTTTGGCCTGCTGCTCAACCTTGTGGGTGTTCTGGGTGCAGGGGCGACCGACGAACAGGTCTGGTCATACCTCGGCAACTATGTCGAAAACGCCAGCGCCGAGAGCCACCCGGACCTCGCGCGGCTGGTCGCGGCGGCACTCGCCTACAACCGCGATTTTGTCGCGCCCACGTTGTCGCGCCGCGCTCCGGCTGCGAACGAGGCCGAGGCCCTGCGCGCGCTCGATGCTTACCTTGCCGAGGTCGATCCGGCCACCAGCGCGGAGGATCTGCAAACGCAGGTCTACGAGATCGGCAAGCAGGAGCAGTACGGGTTCGAGAACCTGCGCGACTGGTTCAAGGCGCTTTACGAGACCTTGCTCGGATCGGCGCAGGGGCCGCGCATGGGCAGCTTCATCGCGCTTTACGGCGTGGAGAACTCACGCAAGCTGATCGCGGAGGCGCTGGCGCGGGCCTGAGCCGCCTTATGTCCAGCGCTTGGTGCGATACCACTTGGTGATTATGTATTTGCAGCCCGTGATCACCGGACGGCCCGCGTGCAACGTATCGAGATTGGTGTGCCCGTCGGGCTTGGCGTTGTTCCAGATCAGCAGCACACCCGGCTTGGGCTCGATGGCAATGTCCAGCTCCACAAAGTCGGTGGTGCCGCCAGCCTCGACCTCGTTCAAAAACACCATGGAGGTGAAGCTGCGCTGCCCGCCGCGCGCCATCTCCATGTCCCAGTAGCTGGTGCCGTAATGAAACCAGTCACAGTGCGGCTGAAACTCCTGCCCCGACATGTAGCGCTGGCCCTGGATCGTTTCGCCGAACTCGGGATCGATCCCGAGCAGGTCGTCGATCCGGCGGCTTATCTTGCGGATGAACGGATCGTTCGGATCGACATCGCCTGAATAGCTGGTGCGATAGCCTTCCGAATAGTCGACGTCGAACACGAACGAGGGCTTGGCCACCGCATCGATCAGCGTCCGCATCTTCGTGCATTCCTCGGCGCTCATGAAGTCGCCCACCGCGAACAGCTCGGCCTTGTCGGTGGGCACTTTGTAGACGGCGGGGTTGGCCGCCAGCCGCTCGCGCACCTGCGCGCCGATGCGGCGCAGTGCGGGCAGGTCGGCGTTCTCGGCGTAAGGGCTCTTGGTCTGGCTCATCACGCTGCGATCTATTCCCAAGTCGCGCCACGAAGGCAAGCGGGTCGAGCCCCCCACCCGAAGATGAGGGGCTCTCGCATCGCCGGTCACTCGCGCCAGCGATGTTTTGCGGATGTCACCAGAAGAAGTCGTAGATCGTGTCGACCACTTCGCCGGTGTACATATCGACCAGCAACACATCGTCGTAATAGCGAACCCAGCGATAGGGGCCGTAAACTTCGGGCAGGCGATACTGCCACGGGTCATTGATCCAGTAGCGGTTCGAGTAGAACGGGCTATCGAGATGGATGCCGATGCTCAGGCGGCGATAGTTGTAGTTGCGATAGGGCGAATAGTAACGGCCAAGCCGGAACACATTGCGGTTGGAACTGCGATAGTTGTTCCAGTTGTAACGCCGGTCGCGCCGCCAGTCGTTGCGGTCCCACCGGCGATAGTCGCGCTGGGCCTGGCGATAATCGCGCCGCGCATCGCGGTAGTCACGGTTGCGATTGGCGTCGCGGTAGTCGCGATTGCGGTTGATGTCGCGGTAGTCGCGACGATCGTTGTCGCGCCAGCGATTGGTGTCGCGTGCCACATCGCGGCGAGCATCGCGCACCGTTTGTGCAGCGCGCCAATCGCCTTGCCGCTCCACGCGTTCGGCCCGGCGTTCGGAGCGGTTCTCTATCTGCTGGGCACGGCGATAGTTGCTGTTGTCGGCAGCGCGATCGGCCCGCCGTTCGCCGCGCTCTTCGATCCGGTTGGCCTGTCGTTCGGAGCGACGATCGATCTGGCGAGCTTCCTGCCGGGCCTCGCGCATCGTCTGCGAGGGCTGGCCCCGCTGTTCGCTCCAACCCGATCCTGAACGATTGCCCGCATTGCCGCGATTGGCCTCGCGGCGGTTCGTACCCGAGCGGTTGGCGGCCGTGCCGCGATTGTTCGGGCGATCTTCCCATTGCCGGTCCTGCGCGGCCACGGGTGTGCCGAGGGCTGGCAAGGCCAGCGCCATGGCGACAGCGGCAAGCCCGCTCGATTTGAGAAGTCTGGCGATAAGCATGGTAAGAACTCCCGTCTGGACCATACCGCCCGAGTGCCGCGGTGAAGGTTGTTTCCTGAACGTCGTTTTACCGATTCGTCCTGTCCGTTAACTGAACCGGCCGATAACCTTAACGTTCATGCGAACGAAGCCGCTTTGCGCAGGCGTGTCACGATGCAACACCCGCCGTCTTTTCTGCCCGCAACTGGACGGCGGCCAGCGCAAGCCATAGAGCGCCATCATGCAGATATTCGGATCGCTCGCACGCTGGATCGGCAAGAAAGTGCCGGATGATCTCGCGCGGGTTGACGACTGGACGCGCCGCGTCGCCACGATGGTTTCGGCGGTGCTGATCGGCCTGGTGGCACTGGTCTTTGCGACGGTGGGCGACCGGGCACAGGACCTGTTCCTCGATCTTACCGCCGAATACGGCTGGCTGCCGCTGGTGCTGACGCCGGTGATGTTCGTGCTGATCGCGCTGCTCACGCGCAAGCTGGCGCCCGAGGCGCGCGGCTCGGGCATCCCGCAGGTGATCGCCGCAGGCCGCCATCCCGATAGCGAGCAGACGCTGAAACTGGTGTCGCTGCGCGCGGCGCTGGCGAAGATGGTGTTGACCGTCATGTCGCTGTTCGGCGGGGCTTCGGTCGGGCGCGAGGGGCCGACCGTGCAACTGGGCGCGGCGCTGATGGTGGCGGTGCACCGGGCCTTGCGCGTGAAGGTGAGCGCCGGTGTGCTGATCGCGGGCGGCGCAGCGGGCGTGGCTGCGGCCTTCAACGCTCCGCTGGCCGGGATCGCCTTCGCCATTGAGGAACTGGCCGTGGCTTATGAGCAGCGCGTGGCGGTGATGGTGATGGGTGCGGTGATGATCGCCGGTCTGACCGCGCAGGGGCTGGCGGGCAACTATGTTTACTTTGGCGAGATCGAAGGCTCGTTGCCGGTGGCCTCGATCCTGATTGCGGCTCCGCTGGCGGGGCTGGCGGGCGGTGTTCTGGGTGGGCTGTTTTCGCGCCTCATGCTGGCCCTGCGCGGGCCGGACGGGCGCTGGACTTCTCTGCTCGGCCAGCGTCCGCTGGTGACGGCGCTGGTCTGCGGGATCATCGTGGGCGTGCTGGGCTTCCTGACTGCGGGGCAGGTTTCAGGCACCGGCTACGAGGCGACGCGGGCGCTGCTGGCGGGCGAGGAGGGCGACCTGTGGTTTGGCCCGGCCAAGTTCGTGGCAGCATTGGCGACCAGTGTGAGCGGCATTCCGGGCGGGATCTTTGCGCCGTCGCTGGCGGCGGGTTCGGGCTTCGGGCAGCTGCTGACCGTGCTGTTCCCGAGCGATCAGGCCGGGGTGATAGTGCTGATGGGCATGGCGGGATACTTCACCGGGGTGGTCCGCGCGCCGCTCACCACGGTGATTATTCTGAGCGAAACCACGGGCATGAGCGGGGCGATCGTGCCGCTGTTCGCCACCGCGCTGATCGGTGACTGGGCCGGTTCGAAGGTGTGCAAGGAGCGGCTTTACCACGCTCTGGCAAAGGACTTCCTGCCGAAGGGTGAGGGCGAGAAAGCATCGTAAGCCCGGCTCCGGACCTGATCCGGGGCGAAGTACTTAATTGAGCACAACGTCATCCCGGCCTTGAGCCGGGATCGGGCTATTCTTCGCACCAAGCGCTGGCGGCGCGAGTGGAACTTCGCATTGATCGAGAAGGAGAACCCCGACTGGTGCGATCTCTGGGACGTGTGGTTTTCTGAAGAATAGCCCAGCCCCGGCTCAAGGCCGGGGCGACGATTTCTTTCACTGCGCCGCCCCGGAACTCATCCGGGGCTGGGCTTGAAACTCAGCGCGTAAGTTTCTTGTACGCCACCCGGCTCGGCCGGTCGGCGGCATCGCCCAGACGGCGGCGCTTGTCTTCCTCGTATGCTTCGAAGTTGCCCTCGAACCACTCGACGTGGCTGTTGCCCTCGAAGGCGAGGATGTGCGTCGCCAGACGGTCAAGGAAGAAGCGATCGTGGCTGATGACCACGGCGCAGCCGGCGAAGTTCTCGATCGCCTCTTCCAGCGCGCCCAGCGTTTCCACGTCGAGGTCGTTGGTCGGTTCGTCGAGCAGCAGCACGTTGCCGCCCTGCTTCAGCATCTTGGCCATGTGCACGCGGTTGCGTTCACCGCCCGACAGCTTGCCGACGTTCTTCTGCTGGTCGGCGCCCTTGAAGTTGAACGCGCCGACATAGGCGCGCGTGCTCATGTCCTGGCCGTTGACCTTCATGTAATCGAGACCGTCCGAAATCTCCTCCCACACGTTGTGCTTGGGATCGAGATGATCGCGGCTCTGGTCGACATAGCCAAGGCGCACGGTCGAGCCCATTTCGACGGTGCCGCTATCGGGCTCTTCCTTGCCGGTGAGGATCTTGAACAGCGTAGATTTACCTGCGCCGTTCGGCCCGATCACACCGACGATGCCGCCCGGAGGAAGCATGAACGAGAGATCCTCGAACAACAGCTTGTCGCCATAGGCCTTCGAGATGTTGTTCACCTCGATCACCTTGCCGCCAAGGCGCTCGGGCACCTGGATGACGATCTGCGCCTTGCCGATGCCGCGGCTGTCCTGGCTGTTCTGCAGCTCCTCGAACTTGCGGATACGCGCCTTGCTCTTGGTCTGGCGGGCGGACGGGGTCTGCCGGATCCATTCGAGTTCGCGCTGAAGCGCCTTCTGCTTGCCGCTTTCCTCGCGGCTTTCCTGCTCGAGACGCTTGGCCTTCTTCTCGAGGTAGGTCGAGTAGTTGCCTTCGTAGGGATAGTAGGAGCCGCGATCGAGTTCGAGGATCCATTCCACCACGTTATCGAGGAAGTAGCGATCGTGGGTGATCATCAGCACCGCGCCCGCATATTCCTTGAGGTGGTTTTCGAGCCACTTCACGCTTTCCGCGTCGAGGTGGTTGGTCGGTTCGTCGAGCAGCAGGATGCCGGGCTTCTGGATCAGCAGCCGGGTGAGCGCAACGCGGCGCTTTTCACCGCCCGAAAGGTCTTTAACGGGCCAGTCGCCCGGCGGGCAGCGCAGGGCTTCCATCGCCACTTCGAGCTGGTTGTCCAGCGTCCAGCCGTCGGCCGCGTCGATCTTGGCCTGCAGGTCGCCCATTTCCTCCATCAGCGCGTCAAAATCGGTGTCGTCCTGCGGGTCGCCCATTTCGGCGGAGATGGCATTGAAGCGTTCGACCAGGTCGGCCACTTCGCGCGCGCCGTCCTTGACGTTTTCGAGCACGGTCTTGCTCTCGTCCAGTTCGGGCTCCTGCTCAAGGTAGCCGACGGTGATGTTCTCGCCCGGCCATGCCTCGCCGGTGAAGTCCTTGTCGATGCCGGCCATGATCTTGATCAGGGTCGACTTACCCGCGCCGTTGGGGCCGACGATGCCGATCTTGGCACCCTGGTAGAACTGGAGGTTGATATTCGAGAGCACCGGCTTTTGCGCACCGGGGAAGGTCTTGGTCATGTCCTTCATGACAAATGCGTATTGGGCGGCCATCTGGGGTCCTTCGAGCTCGGTGTTATCGGGGAATGGGTTGGGGCGCGAAATAGGGGCAGATCGCCCGCTCGGCAAGGTGCTTGCGCAGGGCTGCCTGTGCGGTCTATTGGCAAGTGGTGTCAGATGAAACTATCTTGCCTGTGCGCGATGAAACGCGCCACACTCTGCTCGAAGATGCCTATGCGCTGGTGACGGGTGCCTGGCTGATCGCTTTCGGGCTTGTGCTCATGAAAGCGGCAGGGATCGTGACCGCGGGCGTTGCAGGGTTGGCACTGCTGGCGAGCTATCATGTGCCGCTGGGGGTGGGGCTGCTGTTCTTCCTCATCAACATCCCGTTTTTCCTGGTCGGGCTGATGAAGCTGGGGCGTGCATTCATGGTGCGCACGATCATCGCGTGCGGTCTGATCTTCGCCTTTGCCGCAGTCACCCGCACCTCGCTGGACATCGCGAGCATCCACCCGGCCTTCGCCGCGCTGGGCGGCGGCACCGTCTCGGGCCTCGGCTTGCTGGCACTGCTGCGGCACAAGACCGGGGTGGGCGGGGTAAACATCATCGCCGTGTGGATGCAGAACTCGCGTGGGTGGAGCGTGGGGCGGATGCACATGGCGCTCGATGCGGTGATCCTGCTGGTGGCGCTCACCTCGCTCGATCTGGCCTCGTTCGGCTGGTCGGTGCTGAGCATGCTGGCGATCAATATGACGCTGATCGTCTGGCACCGTCCGGGCCGTTATACCGGCCATTAGGCTTGCATTTCCCGTGCTGCTGCGTGTTAAGACGGGGCAAACAGCTAAGGGAGAAGCAGTCTTGGGTAAAAGCGCACTGGTTGCCACGGTCGCAATGTTGCTGGCGTCCTGCGCGAAGCAAGAACTTCCCGCGCCCGATCTGCAAAGCCGGGTCATCCCGATTATCGAGGATGACGGCATCGCCTTTCGCGATCTCGACCGCAACGGCGCGCTGACGCCTTACGAGGACTGGCGGCTTGCTCCCGCCGACCGTGCCGCCGACCTTGCCGCGCGCATGACGCTGGAGGAAAAGGCGGGGCTGATGATCGTCGCCACACTGCCGGGGAATGCACCGATGGGGCAGCCTGCAACGGGCTACGACATCGCCGCGCTGACCGAGGCCATGGGCAAGACCCGTGCGACGCACTTCATCTCGCGGCTGGCAACCGAAAACCGCGCATTGGCCGAGGCTAACAACGCGGTGCAGGAAGCCGCCGAAGCGCACCGGCTGGGCATCCCTGCACTGATCATGACCGATCCGCGCCACGGCTATACCGAGCTGGCCGGGGCGAGCGTGGCAGGCGGACAGTTCAGCCAGTGGCCCAACGGCGTGGCCTTTGGCGCACTCGACGATCCCGACTTCGCGCGCAGCTATGCCGAACTGGTGCGCGACGACTTGCGCGCGGTGGGCTTTGCCATGCTGCTCGGCCCGCAGATCGACCTTGCGAGCGAGCCGCGCTGGCCGCGCAACTTCGATACGCTGGGCGAAGATGCGCAGGTTTCGGCGCGCGTAGGGCGGGCGCTCGTCGAAGGGGTGCAGGGCGGTACGAGCGGGGTGCAGCCGGGCGGCGTGGCGGCGGTGATCAAGCACTTCGCTGGCTATTCCGCGTCGTCGACCGGGTTCGATGCGCATAACTACTATGGCCGGATGGCGAAGCTGAACATCACCGAATGGCAGCAAGCGATCATCCCCTTCACCGGAGCGCTTGAAGCGCAGCCTTCGGGCGTGATGCCCGCCTATTCGATTATCGAGGAGCTGGAGCTGCGCGGGCAGAAGCTGGAGCAGGTGGGAGTCGCCTACCAGAAGGTGATCGTCACCGACATCCTGCGCGATCAACTGGGCTTTGAAGGGGTGATCCTGTCCGATTGGGCGATCACCAACGATTGCAACGAACGGTGCGAGAACGGCGCGCCCGAAGGCGAGGCACCCAGCTTTGCCGATGTGTCCACCGGCTGGGGCGTGCAGGAACTGACCCGTCCCGAACGCTTCGCCAAGGCGCTCGATGCCGGGGTCGACCAGTTCGGCGGGGTCGACGATCCCGCGCCCTTGCTTGAGGCCGTGCGGCTAGGGCTGGTGAGCGAGGACCGGATCGACGCCTCGGTTCAGCGCATCCTCGCGCAGAGCTTCGAACTGGGCCTCTTCGAAAAGCCCTATGTCGATGCTGCGAAGGCTGAGGCCGAGGTCGGCACGGCGGAAGAGAAGGCGCGCGGGCGTGAGGCCATGGGCCTGAGCATGGTCACGCTGGAGAACGATGGCTCGCTGCCGGTGACGAAGGGTGCGAAGGCGCTGCTGTTCGGGCTGTCGGATGAGGCCGCCGAGCAAGCGGGGCTGGTGCCGGTAAGCGACCCCGCCGAGGCGGACTTCGCAATCCTGCGCACCCGGAGCCCCTCGGAAATGCTGCACCCTGGCTACGTGTTCGGGGCCATGCATCAGGAGGGAAGCCTCGCGTTTCCCGAAGATCACGAGGCGCTGCAATTTATGGAAAGCCTGCCCGAAGGCCTGCCGCTGGTGGCTGACGTACAGCTCGACCGGCCCGCGATCCTCACCCCGTTCCGCCCGCGCGCCAACGTTCTGCTGGCAAGCTTCGGCGCGAGCGATGCGGCGCTGCTCGACGTGCTGACAGGCGCAGTAACGCCGCGCGGCAAGTTGCCGTTCGAACTGCCGGTGTCGATGGAAGCGGTTGAGGCGCAGCGGCCCGGTGCTCCGGCCGATAGCGAGGCCCCGCTCTATGCGCTGGGTTATCGCTGGCAGGCGCCTAGCCAGTGAAGCCGCGCTTGCGGTAGACCTCGCTGCCGCGGCGGAACACCACCAGCTTTTCCAGCGTGACCGGGTGGAAGAAGGCCTCCAGCACCTGGCCTTGCTGGTTGCGGGCATAGACCTCGTAGCAGTCGCCCTCGATCCGGGTTTCGATAATCTCCCAGCGTTCGAGCCAGGCGGCCTTCTTCAGGTCGTTGACCGACTTCCAGTTCTCACGCGGCCCGCTTGAACAGACGACATCGCCATCGGCCAGTGCGGGCTGGGCCACAGCAAGGGCGGCACCGGCGACAGCGAGCGAGGCGGCAAGGCGGAGGCGGATGGTCATGCGAGGCTTTCCTTTTCTTTGGCCTTTCCTTTGGCCTTTCCTTTGGCCGTCTTCCGGGCGCGGCGGGTGCGTTTGACCACGGCCCGAAGTGTCCACAAGATCAGTAGCGGGGCAAGGTGAACCAGCGCTGGCCCCGCAGTGTTATCGAGCCAGTACCAGTGCAGCGCGCCGATCAGCACCGCGCCATAAACGGCATACTGGATGCGCTGCCACCACGGTCCCAAAGCCTTCACCGCCCAGTCAGCGCTGATCGCGGCAGCGGCGAGCATCAGCGCGAAGCTCAGCCAGCCGGTCCAGATGCCGGGGAGCCAGAATTCGTCGAGGATGGGGCCGATAGCGGCCATATCCATCACGTAGAACACCAGGTGCAGCAGGCCGTAAATAAAGGCCGCCACCCCGATATTGCGGCGCAGCGCCAACCAGCCGAGCAGGAAGCGGTTGCGCCCGAAAATGGCAATCAGCGGGCCGACCATCATCGCCACCACCATCAGCCGCAAGGCCAGCTCGCCGGTCGGGTGGAGCAGCTTGAAGGCGAAGGTTTCACCGCTCGCCAACTGATAGAGCATCGCCAGCGCGGGCAGCGCCAGCAGCAGCCAGACCAGCGGGCGCAGCCTGCCGATCACACCTGCGCCCACTTGCGCAGGAGGTTGTGATAAACGTGGATCAGCCGGTCGATATCGGGATCATCCTTGGCGCGGCCCGGCGTCAGCGCGCGGATCGAGCAATCGAGATCGTACAGCAGCGCGCGGCCATCGGCATCGGGCACCGCGCTCTGAATCCAGGTGATCGCGCAGATGCGCTGGCCCCGCGTCACCGGAGTCACCTGATGCAGTGAGGAAGACGGATAAAGCACCATATCGCCCGCTGCGAGCTTCACCGCCTGAGCGCCGAACGGCGTCTCAGCCAGCAGCTCGCCGCCGTCGTAGTCTTCGGGCTCGGTGAGGAATATGGTGGCCGAAAGGTCGCTGCGCAGGGTCAGGCCAGCCTCGGGCAGACGCATCAGCGCGGCGTCCGAATGAGTGCCATAGTGCCCGCCATCGCGGTAGCAATTGAACACCGGCGGCCAGATCTTCTCGGCAAGGCTGGCCGAGACGAATTCGGGGTGCTGGCCCAGCTTGCGCAGGATCGCATTGCCCAGCTCCTGCGCCAGTGGATTGGTGCGCGGCAATTGCAGGTTCTGCTTCACCGCCACCGAGCGCGAGCCCGCTGTATCTGCGCCATCGAGCCAGCCCGATCCGTCGAGCTTGGCGCGCAGCGCGGCGACCTCGTCCTTGGTCAGAAGATTTTCGATGACGATCAGCATGACGATGCTCTTAGGAAAGGAGCGGGGCGGCCGCAATCGCTGCCGCCCCGCCTCGTTTGGCCTCAGTAGCGCAGGTTAAGCGTCGCCACGGCCTGCCGCGCGTCGCCCTTGTAGAGGAACCCGCCCGAACGATAGACGGCGAGATAGTAGTTCTCGTCGAACACGTTGTTCACGTTCACGCGCAGGCTCATGTTGTTGCTGAACTGATACTCAGCAAACAGGTCGGCCACGGTGTAGGCAGGCACCGGCTGGCTGTAGGCAAAGCCGCCATTAGCGAGAGTAGTGAAGCTGGCCGCTGTATCGGGCTGGCCGCCATAGCGCTCACCCTTGTACTTCACCGCAGCGCCGATCGCGAAAGCATCGGTCGCCTGATAGCGGGTCTGCAGCGAAGCCTGCCACTTGGCGGTGTTGGCCAGTTCCTTGCCGACATAGTCGGCATTCACAGCGCTTTCGAGCACCTCGGTGTCGACATAGGTCAGGCCGCCCTGCATCGACCATGCAGGCGTGATGTTGCCCGCCACACCCAGCTCGAAGCCGCGGGTGCGGTTCTTGCCGGTGTTGCCGGTGCCATCGGGGGTGTAGCCGCCGGCGGACCCTTCGAGCACGTCGCTCTTGGTGGTCTGGAACAGCGCGCCGGTGAGCAGGAACTTGTGATCGAACAGTTCGAGCTTGGTGCCCAGTTCCCAATTCTCCGACCGCTCGGGCGAGCCGCCACGGAATTCCCCGTCGATGATGACGAGACCGCCGTAGCCAGAGTTGGTGCCAAGGTCGCTCTCGCCGCCGTTGATGTCGGCAGCGGTGGCGAACGAGCCATAGACCATGGCCCAGTCGTTCAGCCGATAGGTCACGCCAAGGTGGCCGTTCCAGAAGCTGTCATCATAGGCATAGGTTGTCTGTTCGAGCGCGTTGTTCTGCGTCGTCAGCGTGAAGTCGAAAGTATCCCAGCGCAGGCCGCCGAACACCGTGAGTGCTTCGGTCAGGTCGATCGTGTCCATGAGGTAGACCGAGAAGGTTTCCACCTGCCAGTCCGAATCCCAGCGGCCCTTGGTGATCTCGCGGCCGAGCAGGCTGTTGAGGCCCAGCACGGCATTGCCGTCGGGTCCGATGCCGCAATAGCTGGGGCTGACGCCGCCGCGTCCCGACACCACGCAGTTGGTCGCGCCGGTGTTGGTGACGTCATAAACGCCGTTGCGCACCTTGTGGTCGGTGTATTCGGCACCGATGATCAGATCGTTCTCGCCGCCAAGCGCCTCGTTCTCGATCAGCAAGTTGGCTTGGTTGGCGAAATATTCGACGTCCTGCCAGCCCTGGTGGGTGGAGAACGACAGGGTGTCGTACTCGCCATTCGGATCGCTGGCGTCGGTGGTGGCACCGCGCGCGCCTGTCACGACATAGCCGTTGTGGCTTTCGCCATAGCGGGCCTTGTTGGAGAAGGAGACGTTGTCGTTTAGCTGCCAGTTGAGGCGGCCGGTGGCGACATCGACGTTCGACTTCTGGAAGTCCTGCTCCTGCATATAGGCCGGGGTTTCGACCGGTTCGCGGGTGCCGTCTGCGACATCGCCGGAAAGGTAGTCGCCGAGGTCAGGGCGGTCTTCGGCGCGCAGCAGGTAATAGTCGAGCGTGAGGTCGAAGTCGTAGCTGGGCGACCATGTCGTCGAAATGGCACCGCCCGAACGGCGGCGGTTGCCGGGCTCGCGGTCGGGGATGTCGGTGTAGGCGTAGAGCCCGTTGGCGCGGATGGCGAGCGTTTCATCGACTGCCAGGTTCACGTCTCCAGTGACGCGGACGAAGTGGTCGGTGCCGACGCCGACGGTGCCGTCGAAGAAGTCATAGTCGGTGGTGGCCGCCTTGGTGATGAGGTTCACCGCGCCGCCCGCCGTTCCGCGCCCGGCGAAGGTCGAGTTCGGGCCCTTGGTGATCTCGATCTGTTCGACCACAAAGCTTTCGCGGGTGGTCATGCCCGGATCGCGCAGGCCGTCGACGAACACGTCGGAGCGCGCTTCCTGCCCGCGGATGATATAGCGGTCACCGAATGCGTTGCCGTTCTCGCCCGTGCCGACGGTGATGCCGGGCTGTGCGTCGAGGATGCGGGCAAGGTCGGTGTAGCCCGAATCGTCGATCTGGTTTTCGGTGAGCACGGTCATCGTGGTCGGCGTGTCGGCGATGGGGCGCGTGATGCGGATATCGCCCGAGCGCTCGGCCTTATAGGGCGCGCCGGGGGTGGAGTAGGGGTTCACGTCGGCGGCGCGGTCTTCGATCCGCAACGTGTCGAGCACGACTTCGCCATTGGCATCCTGCGCCATGGCAGGGCTGGTCGCCACCGCAGCGCCAAGCGCGAGGACAGAGCCTGCGCGACGCAGGCTGGCGGGCCTTTTGATATTAGTTCTGCGAGTCATTACCATTTCCCTCTTCTGTTCGTCCCTTTGGGCTTTTGATCTTGTGATGTGATTGCGTATCAGTCGCGGTCGAGCGAGTATTCGATCGGCAAAGTGATCGTGATCGAATCCCGTTGCATCGAACGCGGCATGGCCGGGAACGGCGCTGTGCGTTGAACCAATTCTACCGTCGCCGAATCGAGCAATTCGTGCCCGCTGGAGCGGACAATCGACACGTTCGATACCTGTCCGCGCCGATCAACGGTGAAGCGGACTGAAGGGGTGCCCTCCTGTCCCACCCGACGCGCCTCTCGGGGGTAGCGTTTGCGGCGCGCCAGGTGGCTGTTGACGAGGGCAATCCAGTCGGCTTGTTCGGCCTGAGCGCGAGGACTTTCCCCAGCGCCCGATCCGGCATTTGTTGTGCCGGTGCCCGGCGTTGCCGCAAGCGCCGCACGCGGTGCAGGAGCACTTCGCGCCGACGCGCTTTGCGGGCGGGTTTGCGCTTGTGGCTGCACCCTCTGTGGCACCGGTAGCGGGGTCGGAACGGCGACCGACTCGCTCGACATCGGGGTCTCGACACGCGGGATGGGAAGCCGCGGGATGACGGTGTCGGGCAAGGCCTGTTCGACAGGTTGCACCTGTTCTTGCTCCGACTCTGTCGCTCCCTGCGACGGAGCGGGAGCGGCCCCAGCGGCAAGCTCGACGATCATCACCGGATCGGGCAGGCGCTCGCTAGGCTTTGCGCGCTGCACGAGGATCGCCGCCCCCAACGCAACGTGCCCCGCTGCAGCGATGGCGAAAGCCACCTGCCAGTTCGGCGTACCAGGAGAGGAGGGGGCAAAGCTGGCCATCAGGGGGCTTCCGAGCCCTCCGCACCCACCAGCGCCACGCGCAGATATCCCGCCGCGCGCAGGCCGTTCATGGCTTGCATCAGCTTGTCATACTCAACCGTTTTATCGGCGCGCAGGAAGATACGTTGCTCGCGGTCTTCGCCGGTGACGCGCAGCACTTCGCCGCCAAGCTGTGCCATCGGCGTCTCGCGGTCGTTGACGGTGAGGCGGCCATTCGCCTCGATGGTAACGAACACCGGCTGATCAGGGCGCGGGGCGCTCTCGGCATTGGCCACCGGCAGGTCCACCCGCACGTCGACCGTGGCAAGCGGTGCGGCGACCATGAAGATGATCAGCAGAACCAGCATCACGTCGATGAAGGGCGTGACGTTGATCTCGCCATTGAGCGGCAGGTCGCCTTCGTCCGAGGTGCCAAGCTTGAAGGCCATCGCCTTAGAGATCCTTGGCGGCGACACCGCGCGACAGGTCGCGCGAGGCGATGTTTAGGATCGCGGCAGCCCGGTCAGCGGCAAGCGCGCGCTGTTCGGCCACTTTGCGGGCGAAGTGGTTGTAAATCACCACGGCGGGAATGGCTGCGAACAGGCCGACACCCGTGGCCAGCAGCGCCTCGGCAATACCCGGCGCGACGACGGCAAGGTTGGTGGTCTGCATCTCGGAGATGCCGATAAACGCGTTCATGATGCCCCAGACGGTGCCGAACAGGCCCACGAAGGGGGCCGTGGCGCCGATAGTGGCCAGCACGTGGATGCCGCGCGCCAGCTTCCGGCCCGTTTCGGCTTCGAGCCTCGCAAAGCGGGTGGCGATCCGCTCGCGAATGCCGTCCGGGTCGTCAAGCGCATCGGCCGAGAGCGTGAGTTCGAGTGCGGCTGCATCAAGCAGGTCGGAGGCCTCGGGGGCAGCCTTGCGCGCATCGGCAAGGCTGCGCGCGCCGATCACCTTGGCGTTGAGCGCGAGCTGACGCTTGCCTTCCTTGCCCAGTTCCAGCCCCTTCGCGATGGCGACGGTCCAGGTGATCAACGAGGCCACCAGCAGCCCGATCATGACCAGCTTCACCACCCAGTCCGCGTCCATGAACATCGAGCCGACAGACAGGCTTTTCGGAACCACGGGCTGGGCGGCAACGGTGGTGGAGATCAGCAAGAAGGGCAAACTCGCCCCAAGTGCCGCATAATACCTCAGTGATGTCATTGTGTGCGTCCAACCCTTTGTGTGGGCGCCACTATGATTATTGCGAAGCGATTGCAATACGAATCTTTCGCAACCCTCGCGTGCGTTCTCCACCGGGTTCCTGGGCCAGCGGAAAGGACTTATCGCTTGCGAGCGTTAGGCAGGGCCGTCGCCCTTTCGATCAGACGCATTCCGCGAACCCGCGCAATTGCTCCAACTTAACCTGGCAAGCTTAGCTCGGCATCAGACCTGCGCCGGTATTGTCTAGGCGAGCCAGCGCGCCGGCGGCGTGCTTAGGTCCAGAGCGAATGAACTGCGCAGCCGCCTTCGCCGACAAGGGTTGCGAAATAAGGAATCCCTGTATGAGCGAGCATCCCTCTCTCGCCAGTCGATCGAGTTGTTCAGTGGTTTCGACGCCTTCTGCGACGACCTCAATGCCCAATCCGGCCGACATGCTCAGCACTGAGCGGATCACGTGCCAGGTCTTCTCATCTTGGGCCTGGATAAAACTGCGATCGATCTTGATTGTGTCGAAGGCAAACCGCGTCAGGTAACTGAGCGAAGAATATCCGGTTCCGAAATCATCGAGCGCCACGTGTACGCCGAGCTGACGTATTTCGTTCAAGACCCGTATGGCAATGTCGTCATCATCGATCAGTACGCTCTCGGTGATCTCGAGCTCAAGGTGCGAAGCCGGCAATCCGCTCTCGGCGAGGGCAAGGGTGACGGCCTCGATAAGATCCGGAGTATGAAACTGGCGGGCACTGACATTGACGCTGATGCAACTGCCATCCAGCTCCTCCATAGCCGTGCGGCATGCCTCGCGGATCGCCCAGGCACCGATCGGCACGATCAGGCCTGTCTCTTCGGCGATGGAAATGAAATCGACCGGCGAAACCTGCACATCTTTCCGGTTCCAGCGCAACAGGGCCTCGAAGCCGGCCACTTCGCCATTCAGCACATCGGTGCGTGGCTGATAATACAGTTCAAATTCATCGCGGGAGAGCGCTTCGGACAGATCGGCTTCAAGCTCCTGCCGCAAATGCTGCAGGCGCCCCATTTCCGGCTTGTAGCGCTGGAAGCCGTTCCGTCCGCGCTTCTTGGCGGAATAGAGCGCCATGTCCGCATCGCGGATCAACAGTTCCATGTCTTCCGCATCCAGCGGGCAGATCGCCAAACCGACGCTGGCGCGAGGGTGAATGGTGGTCCCGGTCGGCAAGAGCAGCGGTTGTGAAACATTCTGCAGAATGCGGTAGGCAAGATCCAGCGCCTGATTGGGGAACGAAATATTGGTGTAGACGATTGCAAATTCGTCCCCGCCGAGCCGCGCGACCGTATCGCATGCCCGCACCCCATTGCGGAGCCGCTCCGCGACCGCCACGAGCACGGTATCACCGGAAGGATGACCATGCAGGTCGTTGATATCCTTGAACCTGTCGATGTCCACCAGCAGCAGCGCAGTCAACATGGTCTCCTGACGGCGGTCCAGTGCCGTGCGCAGGTTTCGGTTGAACAGTTCGCGGTTCGGCAGATCCGTCAGCGTATCGTGCATCGCGAGATGGTATATCTGACGCCGGGCTTCCTCCCGCTCGCTAAGATCCGTCATGCGCAGGACCACCACGTCGTGGCCGTCAAGTTCGATTTGGCGGAAGCGAAGTTCAACGGGAACCTCTGTTCCGATTGCGCGCAGGATCCGGGCATGCTGGACCGCATCGTTGCCCGCTTCAAGCCAACCTGTCATGGCCTCGCGCATGTCAGGGGGCACGAGGTCTTCGGGACGGGAATCCAGCAGCTGATCTTCCGGGCAACCGAACAATTCCGTGGCGGCAATATTGGCGCTGCGGATGCGCCCCTGATGGATCAGCAGGATGCATTCGCTGGCCACCTCCCCGAACGCGGCGAGCCGCTGCGCTTCTTCCACCGTTCGCATGCTTCTGGCCTGACTTGAACGTGCGGCTTCGGCCGCTTCGAGCCTGTCCATGAGGTTATTCAGCGAGGTCGTCAGCAGTTCGGTGTCGTCGCCGACCTCGACCGCAAGCCGCTCGCCACCGTGGAAGTCTGACTGGAGCAGCATTTCGATCTTGGCCTGCAGATGATCGGTACCGAGCTGAGCCCCATGTTCCGCCGCGTTGAGGCCCAGTGCCTCTTCTTCAGGCGATGCTCGCAAGGAAATGAATGAACGGGCTGCAAGGATCACGACGATACCAGTGCCGAAGGACCAGACCATGTTCAGCGCGCTCCCCTCTGCCTGGATAAGAAGCTGCGCCAGTCGCGAACCTGCGGGCAAGACATCGGCCGGCGCAAGCAGCGCGAGGCCAAGGGTCCCGACGACGCCGGCCACGCCATGCACACCCACGGCGCCCACAGCATCGTCGATCCGCAAGCGGGTTTCGAGGAAATGGTTTGCGGCATTGGCCGCCAGGCTCCCCACTGCGCCGAGAAGAAGCGCCGAAGCCGGACTCACGAGATGACATCCCGCCGTGATGGCGACGAGGCCGCCGATCGTTCCGTTCACCGCGCGCTCGGGCAACATCGCGCCGCGAAACCACATCATGCCATAACCGACCGCGCCGCCCGCCGCTCCGGCCAGGACCGTGTTGAGGATAATTTCCGGCACTTCTTTTGAAGCAGCCATGGTCGAGCCGCCATTGAAGCCGATCCAGCCGATGAACAGGAACAGCGCTCCTGCCGAGGACAGGACCGCGCTGTGCCCGCCGATCCGGATCGGTGGCCCTTCGGTAAAGCGACCCTGGCGCGCGCCGATAATGAGGCACGCGGCCAATGCGAACCACCCGCCAGTCGCATGCACGACAGTCGAGCCGGCGAAGTCGACGAAGCCGGCATTGGCGAGGAAGGCGCCCGACGAGGGACCGAGCGCGTTGCCCCAGGCCCACTGCGTAAAAATCGGATAGACAACTCCCGACAGGATCACGCTGAGCAGGATATAGGCGCGAAGGCGCATCCGCTCGGCGACGGCGCCGGAAACGATCGTCGCGCATGTTCCGCAGAACATGACCTGAAAGATGAAGAAGGTCGCGCTCGTACCAGATATATTTTCCAGGAAAAACAGACCGCCACCTGTGCTGATCGGAAGCCAGTTCGTGGTTGCGCCGAACGCCAGCCCGAAACCGATCACCGCAAAGGCTACAGTGGAAAAGGCGAAGTCGAGCATGTTTTTCTGGGCAACGCTGATGGCGTTCTTGGTGCGCACCGTGCCGGCTTCGATCAGCATGAAGCCGATCTGCATCAGCATGACCAAGGTAGCAGCGATGAGAACCCAGATCATGTCTATCGTTGCCGAGAGGTTTTCCACCCGCTCAGGGATATGCGCTCCTGAGGCAACGGCCGAGGCGGCGAAAGCTCCACTCTCCAACCCGCCGAAAGCGATCAGAAATATCGTAGTGCGCCCGAGAATACTTGCCATTCGAACCCCGAAAGAATGCCCACCAAATTCTGACGCTGCCAAGACAGTCGTTTCGTAGCCTTATCGTTCGTTTGCAGGTGCCAGTCCCGCTACCGCCCAGTCGGCTTCCGCGAGCCCGCCAAGCGCCCCGCCATCGACGAGGACCGATGCAAAACTACGAGCGATTGCTAATATGGGCTTCGCACGCTCAAGGTTTCGATGTGGTTAACTGGCAATTATTATGCCTGACATTGAATGTGCGTGAAGCGATATAGGCCACTGATTTTGCGTGACGATTTATTGTCGCAGGGCCTTGAAGGATTGACTGGGGTGCTATTTGTCTAGTCGCAATTTGTCGTAGACAAGTGAAGTCCTTCACTACGAGCAACTACTTGCATCGATTGTCGACGGATGCCGTCATGCGGCTTTGCACCAATGTTGGTGAACCTTGGCTGCGAGCAGCCAGGCAGGGCGCAGTGCGTGCACAATCTGTGGCACAATCAGCGCGCAAGATTCCCGACCGATTTCCTCGGTTGAAGGAAAACGGCGCAATTCTGCGACTTGTTGTCGGAAACGACGAAAAGTGGTCGGGGAGAGAGGATTCGAACCTCCGGCCCCTGCCTCCCGAAGACAGTGCTCTACCAGGCTGAGCTACTCCCCGACCGGAGCCAACAGACGTTAGGCTGTAAGGCAGGAGCGCGCCTATATGCAGGGCGCTCGAAGCACGCAAGGGGTTTGTTGCGCATTTCTCCCGATAACAGCGGTTGTCACTGCTTTTGCCCGCGAAATTTTGCGCGGCAATCCCGGCTATTCCTGCGGTAAGGCAATTCGCGAGGCCTCCGCGCCGCCGCACGCTGAGTCTGCCCCGGCGACCTCCGTCAGCAGCATAACCGGTTCGATCTTGTACAGGTTCGGCCATGTCGGTTGCATTCACCGTTCCACTTGGCGCAATGGGGCAGGCGATCTCACAGCGCCCTGCCGCGGCATCTTGTCCGTCGCGCTGAGGCAATTTTTCAGGAGCGATTATGCGGGTTTTGATCACGGGCGCGGCCGGGTTTATCGGGGCCGAACTGGCCATGCGGTTGCTTGCACGCGGCGACGAGGTTCTCGGCATCGACAACTTCAACGACTATTACCAGACCTCGCTCAAATATGACCGGCGCAGCCGCTGGCTGGCCGCGGGCGGCGAGCGCGCGAAGTGCCTCACGCTCGACTTTTCCGATCACGCCCAGCTCGAGCGGGCGTTGGAAAACCAGCATTTCGACCGCATCGTCCATCTCGGCGCTCAGGCTGGCGTGCGCTATTCGATCGAGAACCCGCGCGCCTATGCCCAGTCGAACCTTGTCGGCCACCTCAACATGCTTGAAATTGCGCGCCATCGGCAGCTTGACCACATGGTCTATGCCAGTTCGTCCTCGGTCTATGGCGGCAACGACAAGCTGCCCTTTGCGGTGGAAGACCGGGTCGACCACCCGCTCAGCCTCTATGCCGCCACCAAGAAGGCCGACGAACTGATGAGCGAGACCTACGCCCATCTTTACCGTCTGCCGCTGACCGGGCTGCGCTTCTTCACCGTCTATGGCCCCTGGGGCCGGCCCGACATGATGATGTGGATATTCACCCGCAAGATTCTGGCCGGAGAGCCAATTCCGGTGTTCAATCACGGCGAGATGTTCCGCGACTTCACCTTCATCGACGATATCGTGACCGGCGTCGTGGCCAGCCTCGACAATCCGCCTGCCGATGACGGCGAGGCGAAGGCGGGCGGCAGCGTGAAGCCGCATGCGCTCTACAACATCGGCAACCACCGCAGCGAGCATCTGATGAAGGTGATTGGCCTGCTGGAGGATGCTTGCGAGCGCAAGGCCGAGATCGACATGCAGCCGATGCAGAAGGGTGATGTCGAGCGAACCTTCGCCGATATCGACGCCATCCACAACGATCTCGGCTATGAACCGACCACCAGCATCGAGGCGGGCGTGCCCGCCTTCGTGCAGTGGTTCCGCGACTATCACAAGATCTGACGCGAGGAGCGCGCAATGAGTCACCCCGAGCAGCAATATCTCGATCTCATGCGCCGCATCTGGACCGAGGGCGACGAGCGGATCGACCGCACCGGCGTGGGCACCCGCTCGGTGTTCGGGCCGCAACTGCGGTTCGACCTTGGCGAGGAGCGCGTTCCATTGCTGACCACCAAGCGGGTGTTCTGGAAGGCCGCGGCGCGCGAGATGCTGTGGTTCCTCACCGGCGAGACGAACATCCGTCCGCTGCTCGAGCAGAAGGTGACGATCTGGACCGACTGGCCGCTGGCGAAATACCGCAAGGCCACGGGCGACCAGATCTCGCAGGAGGCGTTTGAAGCGCGGATCGTAGAAGATGCCGCCTTTGCAGACGAATGGGGCGATTTGGGGCCGGTTTATGGCAAGCAATGGGTCGACTGGCCGACTTACGAGGCTCAGGGCGACGGCACATATCGTGCCGGGCCGGGGATCAACCAGGTCGCCCGGCTGGTGGAGGACCTCAAGATCAATCCCGGCAGCCGCCGCCACATCATCGAGGGCTGGAACGTTGCCGAGCTGGATCGGATGGCTTTGCCGCCGTGCCACAAGACCTACCAGTTCCACGTTGGGGCAGGGGGCACGCGGCTCAATTGCCAGCTCTATCAGCGCAGCTGCGACGTTGCGCTGGGCCTGCCGTTCAACCTGTTCGGAGCCGCTTTGCTCACGCGCATGGTGGCGCAGCAGGCGGGTTTGGAGCCGGGCGAGCTGGTTTGGACGGGCGGCGACACGCACCTGTACCTCAATCACGAGGAACTGATCGACGCACAGTTATCGCGGAAGCCCGAGGGCGAGCCGAAGCTGGCGATCCTGCGCCGTCCCGAATCCATCTTCGATTACCGAATCGAGGATTTCGAGGTTCGCGACTATGCGCCGCAAGGCCGTCTGACCGCGCCTGTCGCGGTGTAATTTCAAGGCTCTGCAAAAAGTCTGGAAATGTGCGTTGACAGCCCCGGATAGCTGGCTTAGAGGCGCGCTTCCCAAGAGGCGCTGACCGCCGCTTAAGTGCGCGGGTGTAGCTCAGTTGGTTAGAGTATCGGCCTGTCACGCCGAGGGTCGCGGGTTCGAGTCCCGTCACTCGCGCCACTTGGGACTTTCCTTCGAAAGAGGGTGTATGAGGGCGACCTTCGGGTCGCCCTTTTTGCATTATCGGCAGTTTGCACGCGGGATAGGGAGAGGCGGGATTGCCTGCTTCGGGCGCTGACTATGTTTGGTGCAATGAACAGGTCAGTCGACCGCCTGTTCCCGTTCGGCGCGCGTTTCGCAGTCCAAAGTCAGACCATATTCGCCAAGCCAGTCCGCTTCGGTCGGCAAGAGGAACTGCAGGGCCTCCGGGAAAAGGCCGTGCAGTGTTGTTGCATGGACCAGCGTTTCCCTGCGGTCAGCAAAGCAGACGTTGGAGTCCGCGACGAAGCGCAAAACGCCTTCCTCGGTCGCGCCGCCCTCGTTCGCGAGTGACAAGAATAACGCAGGCCGCTCGGCCGCACTCATCATGTGAAACCGGCGCGATAAGTTCTGGTCGTTCCACTGGAGGCTAGGCGATAGTGCCGCATAGCCATTGAACAGGTCAGGCTGGTCGATCCATGTCTCCAAGACGAAATGGCCAGCCGCGCTTTCGCCGATCAAGAAGGCTCTGCCGTCCGTCCGATAAGTTTCGCGCAACATTGGCAGGATAGTGTCTGTCAGCCAGTGGCGAAACTGCACGCTGTTGCCGGCCGATGGGTAGCGAGCCAGTTCGTCAGGATCTGAGGTTGGCGGCAGCAATTCTCTCTGCCGGTCTATGGTTTCGACACCGACGAAAATCGCCGGAGCGCTTCGTTGCCAAAGCTGATTCCAGCGCTCCATTCCAAGCGTGAGGAAGAAATCTTGCGAAAGCCCGCCATCCAGAACGACAACGAGCGGATAGGTCGTATCGCTTTCTTCGTACATTGCAGGAGGAACCACATTGACGCGCCTGTCGGCGTCCTGGGTGTGCATGTGGTACGATCTTCCGATCGTTATCGGTTCCGCGCGCACCGGTTGCGTCTGACCCTCTGCAATCGCGGGCGCTGACGTCAACAGTGCTATAACCATCAGGCCATAGGCTCGCGCCGTGTTCATCCAGATCATGTCACTCCCCTCAGAAGTTCAATCCGCAGGAGGGCGACCGTCGCGCGACCTCGGAGAAGGCTCGGGCATGATAGGGGGCGTTCGAGGCATTGGGCAAGGCACATGGAAACCGTCAAAACAAGCATGAGCTTGATAGCGGTCAGTTTATTTAATGTGCCAACAGTGAGACAGCCGCCACCTGGCGACCATCACCCCCAGCGCCCGGTTTCCATCCATATCAGGAAGCGCCTGAGCGGCAGCAGCCAGACCAGCCCCAGCACAATGTAAACCGGCGTTTGCAGCAGTGCGTGCCAGCCGCCGATCAGTTCGGGCACATAGCGGGCCACCACGATGCAATAGATCGCGATGGCGATGGTCAGGCCGATCACCCCCACCGGGATGCGCCAGGTTGGCTCTGTGCGCATCAGAACGGCCCGTAGATGCGCGTGGAGGTGACGATGGCTTTCAGCGGCATGTCGTGGTCCTCAACCGGCAGGGTGTCGACGCACTGGATGTCCCAGGCCATGCCGATGGCCACCGTGGCGGGATGCGCGGCCAGCCAGCGGTCGTAAAAGCCGCCGCCTTGCCCCAGTCGGTCGCCATCTGCGGTGAAGCCCACCAGCGGCATGAACAATACCTCGGGCACGACCACAGGCGCATCCTCGGCGGGCTGGCGCAGGCCGAGCGGCCCGGCGACCAGGTCGCTTTCCTCGTAGGGGTCGGTGTGGAGGTGGAATGTCATCGGCGCGTCCATCGTGGTGACGCGGGGGAGGGCGATGGGGTGGCCTCGCTCGTGGAAGAAGCGGATGTAGCCGCCTGCCGGAGCCTCGCCCGCATCGGCGCGGTAGAGGCCTATGGTCGCGCCCTCGGGCACCATGTCGAGCACCGGGGCAGGCGGGCGCGCAAAGACCAGCGCGGAAACCTCGCGCGGAAGCGCGGCGGCGTGGTCGCGGCGGGCCTTGCGCAACTCTTTGCGCAGTGCGGCTTTCTGTTCGGCTATGGTCATCACAATTCCGGCACCAGTCTCATGCCTTCTCCCGCTCATCCTGAGCTTGTCGAAGGATTGTCCTTGTTCACTGGCTTCAGCGCATGCAGGAAAGACAGCCCTTCGACAAGCTCAGGGCGAGCGGGCATGGAGGGAGGGGGAGCGGTAGCGCGAAAATCGCGCGCTCTTGCAGCGAAGCGGTAGCGCGCAATAATTCGAGTGGCGGAACCATCATGGGTCGTTTTGCCGCGAAATCCTCTGACGCCTTTGGGTCAGGTGGGCGCCGTATATCCGGAACCAGGGTTCCAGTAGGGACAACTCCCTTGGATTGCTTATAGCCTCAGGGATGTTCATGGGCTCGTGCCGGACAGTCCCGCCGATGCCTATTTAGGGACGTTGCCCGGCATTCTCAAGCTGTCCCGCTAACGCTTCAAGCCGCGCGGCGGTCGCTTCGTAGTCTTGCGCCTGTGCTTCCTCTGCCGCGCGCGCCCGTTCGGTCGCTTCCTGCGCCTCATCGGCGAGCAGCAGGGCGGCATAGAGCAACAGCCGTGCTTCGGGCTGGCCGACGGTGGAGCCCATACCGGCAATCTTGCCGTCGATCAGAGCGCCGAGTCGCTCCACATGGGCTTCCTCGCCCGCGTCGCAGGCGACGGTATATTGCCGCCCGGCGATGGCGATGGTGACATTGCTCACTGATCGGTGCTCATTGCTTGCGGGCCATCATTGCTCGTCAGCTGATCGTAATTGTCAGGGTCAAGCCGGGTGATCAGCATGTCGAGCCCGGCCAGCGCTTCCTCCGCCTCGGCGCGCAAGGCGTTGTAGCGCGCCTCCAGCTCCGGATCTCCAGCATGGCGCGCGCCCGCAAGTTCGCCTGCGGCGGCCTCAATCCGGGCCGCTGCCGCCTCGATCCGGGCTCTGGCCTGCGCGATGCGATCACCTTCCATTAACGCTATATAGCCGCCGAAGCCCGGCCTAGGCAAAGGTGCAAAGTGCAAATATGTGAATAATCGGGCGATGCCGCAAAAGCACTCCCTGGCGGCGGCTGGCCCGGCTGCGCTTGACGAGGGGCCTGTGTCTGCTCACACAGCCGCCATCCGATTCGGCCACCTTTGTCTTTGGGCCAGAACCAACCGGGGAAATAGCGAATGAGCGAGCAGGAAGTCAGCTTCACCGACATGGCCAACGCCATCCGCGCGCTGTCGATGGACGCGGTCGAGGCCGCCAATATTGGCCATCCGGGCATGCCGATGGGCATGGCGGACGTCGCCACAGTCCTTTATTCCGATTTCCTCAAATACGATCCCGCCGATCCGGCCTGGCCCGACCGCGACCGTTTCGTGCTCTCGGCAGGCCACGGGTCGATGCTGATTTACTCGCTGATGTGGCTGACCGGATACGAATCCCCAACGCTCGACGACATCAAGAACTTCCGCCAGCTAGGCAGCCCTTGCGCCGGGCACCCGGAGAACTTCCTGATCGACGGTATCGAATGCACCACTGGGCCGCTCGGGCAGGGCCTCGCGATGGGCGTCGGCATGGCAATTGCCGAGCGGCACCTCAACGCCAAGTTCGGCAACGAGGTGATCGACCACAAGACCTGGGTGCTGGCGGGCGACGGCTGCCTGATGGAAGGCATCAACCACGAGGCCATCGGCCTTGCGGGCCACTTGAAGCTCGGCAACCTCAACGTGCTGTGGGACGACAACAACGTCACAATTGACGGAAAGGTCGGCCTGTCCTCTTCGGAAGACGTGCTCGCCCGCTATACCGCGACCGGCTGGCACACCACCAGCTGCGACGGCCACGACCCGGCCGATATCAAGCGCGCGCTGGCCGAAGCTGCGGCCGATCCGCGCCCCTCGATCGTCGCCTGCAAGACCGTGATCGGCAAGGGCGCGCCCAACAAGCAGGGCACTTCGGGCATCCACGGCTCGCCGCTCGGCGGTGACGAGATCGCCGCCGCGCGCGTCGAACTGAGCTGGCCGCACGCTCCGTTCGTGATCCCGGAGGAGATCGTCTCCGCGTGGCGCGCAGTGGGCACGAAGGGCGCCGAAACGCGCCGCGCCTGGGAAGACCGGCTGGCCCAGAGCGGCAAGACCGAGGCGCTTACCGCGCAGCTCGCCAGTGTTGCCGACAAGGCGGGCCCCGCGCTGCAGGACCATATCCGCGCGCTCGCGGCAGAGCCGCCCAAGGTCGCCAGCCGCAAGGCCAGCGAAATGGCGCTCGGCCCGCTTACCGAGCAGATCGAGCAGCTGATCGGCGGTTCGGCCGATCTCACCGGTTCGAACAACACCAAGACCAAGTTCACCACGCCGCTCACCGCTGAGGACTATTCGGGCCGCTATGTCTATTACGGCATCCGCGAGTTCGGCATGGCCGCGGCGATGAACGGCATGTTCCTACATGGCGGCGTGCTGCCCTATGGCGGTACCTTTCTGATCTTCTCCGACTATGCCCGCAACGCGATCCGTCTTTCGGCATTGCAGCAGGCTGGGGTTGTCTATGTGCTGACGCATGACAGCATCGGCCTTGGCGAAGACGGCCCGACCCACCAGCCGGTCGAGCAGGTGATGAGCCTGCGCCTGATCCCGAACCTGAACGTGTTCCGTCCGGCTGATGCCATCGAGACGGCGGAGTGCTGGGCGCTCTCCTTGCAGACCCCCGGAACGCCCTCGGTGCTGGCGCTGTCGCGTCAGAACCTGCCGCCGGTGCGCGGCGACGGCGATGCCGAGTGGACCCCGGCCAGCAACCGCTCGGCCAAGGGTGCCTATCGCCTCAAAGGTGCCGAAGCTGCGCGCAAGGTGGTGCTGATCGCCACCGGCTCCGAAGTCTCCGTGGCGCTTGATACCGCCAAATCGCTCGAAGCGCAGGGCATTGGTGCCGACGTGGTCAGCGCGCCCTGTCTCGACCTATTCGGCGCGCAGGACGCTGCCTATCAGGACGAGCTGCTGCCGGCCGATGCACTGATCGTTTCGGTCGAGGCGGGCGTGACCCAGGGCTGGGAACGCTTCACCGGGCGCAATGGCCTCAACATCGGGCTCGATCGCTTCGGCGCTTCGGCCCCGGCGGCGACTCTGTTCGAACACTTCGGTTTCAGCGCGGACAAGATTGTCCCGCAGATCATCAAAAAATTGAACGCATAAGCAGGAGTTCTTACCATGGCGACTAAGGTAGCGATCAACGGTTTCGGGCGTATCGGACGCCTCGTGGCGCGCGCCATTCTCGAGCGCAGCGACCACGACCTCGAACTCGTGGCGATTAACGATCTGGCCGACACCAAGGCGAACGCACTGCTGTTCGGCTTCGATTCGACCCATGGCCGTTTCCCCGGCACCGTTTCGGTCGATGGCACCAACCTCGTTGTGAACGGCAAGACCATCGCCGTCACCTCCGAGCGTGATCCGGGCAAGCTGCCGCACAAGGACATGGGCGTCGATATAGTGCTTGAATGCACGGGCTTCTTCCAGAGCCACGATGCCGCCAAGCCGCACCTTGATGCAGGCGCCAAGCGCGTGCTGATCTCGGCCCCGGCCACGGGTGTTTCGGCCACTGTGGTTTACGGCGTGAACCATGAGATTCTGACCGCCGACGACATCATCGTGTCGAACGCCAGCTGCACCACCAACTGCCTTTCGCCGGTGGCCAAGGTGCTGAACGATCTCGTCGGGATCGAGCGTGGCTTCATGACCACGATCCACAGCTACACCAACGACCAGCGCATGCTCGATCAGATGCATTCGGACATGCGCCGTGCCCGTGGCGGTGCGCAGAACATGATCCCGACCACCACCGGCGCTGCCCGCGCCGTCGGCCTGGTGCTGCCCGAGCTGAAGGGCAAGCTGGATGGATCGTCGGTGCGTGTGCCGACGCCAAACGTCAGCCTTATCGACCTCGTCTTCACCCCCGGTCGTGATACCTCGGCTGAGGAACTGAACGAAGCACTCAAGGCTGCTGCCGAGGGCGCGATGAAGGGTGTGCTCGACTATACCGACCAGCCGCTGGTCAGCTCGGACTTCAACCACCATCCGGCCAGCTCGACTGTCGACAGCCTCGAAACCTCGGTGATGGAAGGCAAGCTTGCCCGCGTCGTCTCGTGGTACGACAACGAGTGGGGCTTCTCGAACCGCATGATCGACACTGCGGGCGTGATGGCGAAGTTCCTCTAAGCATCAGACCTCCCCTCCCGCCTGCGGGAGGGGCCGGGGGTGGGGCGCGAAGCGCTGGGCCGCAAGGCCCACCCCGTTGCGACTAGGCAGGCAAGCTGCCAAGTCTCACTACCCCTCCCGCCAGCGGGAGGGGGTTCGGAGCACTTTATGGCTAGTTTCAAAACCCTAGACGATCTTCCTGATGATCTTTCTGGCCAGCGCGCGCTGGTCCGGGTCGATCTCAACCTGCCGATGGCGGACGGATTGGCGACCGATCTCACTCGCGCCCGCGCGGTCGCTCCCACCATCCTCGAACTGGCCGATCGCGGTGCCAAGGTTCTGTTGCTCGCCCACTTCGGCCGCCCCAAGGGCCAGCGCAATTCGACCATGTCGATCAGCATGGTGCAGGGCGCTATCGAGGACGTGCTCGGCCGCGAGGTCATGTTCATCCCCGAGGTCGCAGGGCCAGTGGTGGAGCAGGCCGTCGACATCCTCGGGCCTGGCGACATCGGCATGCTCGAGAATACCCGCTTCTGGCCGGGTGAGGAGGCAAACGACGCCGGCTTCGCCAAGGCCATCGCGGCCAACGGTGACTTTTACGTCAACGACGCTTTCTCTGCCGCGCACCGCGCCCATGCCAGCACCGAGGGTCTTGCGCATCTGTTGCCCGCCTACGCCGGGCGCTCGATGCAGAAAGAGCTGGAAGCGCTCGATGCCGCGCTCGGCAATCCTCAGCCGCCGGTTGCGGCCGTAGTGGGCGGGGCCAAGGTCAGCTCGAAGCTGGCCGTGCTCGAAAATCTGTCGGCCAAGGTCCAGCATCTGATTATCGGCGGCGGCATGGCCAACACCTTCCTCGCTGCCAAGGGCATCGACGTCGGCAAGAGCCTGTGCGAGCACGATCTGGTCGAGACCGCCAATGCCATCATGGAGGCGGCAGACCGGACGGGCTGCACGATCCATCTGCCTTACGATGTGGCGGTGGCAAAGGAATTTGCCGCTAATCCTGCCAGCTACCGGGTCTGCAACGTGCATGAGGTGGCTGCCGACGAGATGATCCTCGATGTCGGGCCGCAGGCTGTCGAGGCGCTGGGCGATGTGCTCAAGACCTGCCGCACGCTGGTCTGGAATGGCCCGCTGGGCGCCTTCGAGATGGAACCGTTCGATGCGGCCACCGTGGCTCTGGCACGAACCGCAGCTGCGTTGACGCAGGAGGGCTCGCTCATTTCGGTGGCTGGTGGCGGCGATACCGTGGCGGCCATGGCCCATGCCGGCGTGACCGACCAGGTGACCTATATCTCCACCGCGGGCGGTGCTTTCCTTGAGTGGATGGAAGGCAAGGAATTGCCCGGCGTTGCGGCGCTTCAGCGCGGTTGAGCCAAGCTTGAGTCTGTCTCCCGAACTGTCCCGTCGCATGACGGGACGGGCGGCGATGATCTGACCGGTTGTGCAGGCGCGAAATGCGCCATAACAGGCGCTTGCCAATTACTTGAGGAGAAGTAGGCGCCATGAATACCGATCAGATCACGCAGAAGATTGCTGCCGGGCAGGGCTTTATCGCCGCGCTCGACCAGTCGGGCGGTTCCACCCCCAAGGCGCTGCACGCCTATGGCGTGGCCGATGACGAGTGGAACGGCGACGACGAGATGTTCGCCAAGATCCACGAAATGCGCTCGCGCATCATTTCGAGCCCGGCTTTCACCGGCCAGAAGATTCTCGGCGCGATCCTGTTCGAGAAGACGATGGACGGCGAAGTCGGCGGAAAACCCACCCCCGCCGCGCTGCTTGACAAGGGTGTTGCCCCCTTCATCAAGATCGACAAGGGCCTCGAGGAGGAAGCCAACGGCGTCCAGCTGATGAAGTCGATGCCCGATCTCTATGCGCTGCTGACCCGTGCCAAGGCGCTCGGCGTCTATGGCACCAAGGAACGCTCGGTAATCAATGCGGCCAACCCCGAGGGCATTGCCGCGATCGTTGCGCAGCAGTTCGCTGTGGGCGAACAGGTGATCGCGCATGGCATGATGCCGATCCTCGAACCCGAGTACACGATCACCGCCGAAGACCGCGAGGAAGGCGAAGAGATCCTCAAGAACGAAATTCTCAAGCAGCTCGAAGCGCTGGAGGAGGGCAAGCAGGTGATGCTGAAGCTCTCGATCCCGGCCAAGGCGAACCAGTACAAGGAACTGGTTGACCATCCCAAGGTGCTCAAGGTCGTGGCGCTCTCGGGCGGCTTCACCCGCGACGAGGCCTGTGTCGAGCTGGCCAAGAACACCGGCATGATCGCGAGCTTCAGCCGCGCGCTGCTGGGCGATCTGCGCGCGCAGATGAGCGACGCCGAATTCGACGCCGCTCTGGGCGAAGCGATCGGCTCGATCTGCGACGCCTCGATTGCCGGATGATTACTCGGCCAGTTCGTAGGTGAAACGATAGTCGCGTGCGGCGAGGGTGGTGTTGGTCATCCTCGCCGGCGTGACACTCGACAAACGCACCGCGTAGCCCAGCGCCTGCGCCGGTTCTCCCAGCGTGAGATCAGCGGTGACGGTGCGCTCTCCATCGCTCACTCGGGTGGTCACAATCGCCTCCCCGGCCCGGATGCAGCGCGCGTTCATCGGGCAGCGGCTGTCCTCCACCACCTTGAGCGGGGTTGCCACCAGCGGGCCGACCGCCACGCTATCGTTGAGCGCCACGGTGCTGCCTGCTGGCAGAGCGGGCGCGCTGGCCTGCGGAATGATCGCGCAGCCACTCAGGACGACAGCAAGGGCGATTGGCGTGAGAAGAGTGTTGAAGGTCATTTGCGTGTTGCTGCCCGATTGCTAATGGCCTGAGGATGAACGCACCAACCACTAGCTGCTCGCTGTACCTGATTTCTCCGCTCGATGTGGGGGGCGACTTTCCCGCGCGCCTGGAACGGGCGCTGGATGCAGGCCCGGTCGCGGCCTTCCAGTTCCGCGTGAAGGATGTCGACCAGCACGAGGCCGCGCGCCTTGCCGCGCCTTTGCAGGAAATCTGCCGCGCGCGAGATGTGGCCTTCGTGGTCAACGATTCGGTGGCGCTGGCTAAGCGGATCAAGGCCGACGGTGTCCATCTCGGGCAGGGCGACGGCGACGCGCGTGAGGCGCGTGAGGAGCTGGGCCGCGAGGTGCAGATCGGTGTTACCTGCCACGCCAGCCGCCATCTGGCGATGGAAGCGGGCGATGCGGGGGCCGACTATGTCGCCTTCGGGGCTTTCTTCCCCAGCACCACCAAGCAGAGCGCGCACAAGCCCGATGTGGACCTGTTGCGTTGGTGGTCGAACCTGTTTGAAATCCCCTGCGTCGCCATCGGCGGGATCACGCCTGACAATGCCCCGGCGCTGATCGAGGCCGGGGCCGATTTCCTCGCCGTTTCCGGTGCGGTCTGGAACGGCGACGAGGTTGAGGCCGTGAAGGCCTTTGCCAAACTGCTGAAGTGACGCGCCGCTGGCGGGCCGAACTGGCGGAACTGGCTTGCTGGTGACCGATCCGCTGAAGATGCAGCCGTGCGCCGACCATGGCGCGCGATCTCGGCTATGACGTTCAGCCAGCGCCGACACCGCTTACCCGCTATCGTTCGCTCGGCAGCAAGGTGCCCTTCGCGCTCAGTGACCTGTGGCTCATCCAAGAATACTCGCTGATCGGCGAGTAGCTCAGCGCCCCCGGCGAATGCAGCGCAGTTTGCCGGGCGTACCGTCGGCGTCAAGCAGGCGCAGGAAGTTACGGCTCATCATGCGGTAGGCATCGCCGTTGCGCGGCCCGCTGGTCATGCGCACCTCGTCGTCGCGGCGCAGATAGGTGCCGTCGCCCTGGGGGCTGGAATAGCGCGATGCGCTGATGATCGTGAAGTTCGCTTCAGGTTGGGCAATCCCAGCCGCTCCGCGCACGTCGCCGGGCAGCTCGCAGATGTAGGTTCCGCGCTCGATCGTGCCGATCTCGTTCTGCGCCAGGGCAGGCGCAGCGAGCATGGCCGAGGCCAGCGCCAGCGTGGTGAGGGGTCTAAGCATGAGCGGCCCCTTATGTGATTTGCGCTGAACCTGAGCTTGACGAGGCATCAGTCGAACATCCATCCGCGTTCACCGTGGCTGGTCTGGTCGAGGCCCTCGACTTCCTCTTCCGCGCTCACCCGCATCGGAATGAACAGCGAGACTGCCAGTGCGATGAGCGCCGTGATAATCGCCGAAAACAGCGCGACCACGCCCACGGCAGCCATCTGAACCGCCAGCATGCGGGCCATGCCCACACCTTCGGCATAGCCGGTGCCGCCGAGATCAACCGAAAGGAACAGGGCGAGCATCATCGAGCCGAGCATCCCGCCCACGCCATGCACCGCGAATACGTCGAGCGAATCGTCGATCCTGAGGCGGCTCTTGACCAGCGTGATGGCCCAGAAGCACACGATCGCACCCAGCGCGCCGAACAGGATCGCCGCACCAGGCGAGACGAATCCGGCGGCCGGCGTGATTGTCGCCAGCCCGGCGATGGCACCGGTAGCGAAGCCCACTGTAGTCGGCTTGCCGAATCTAATCTTCTCGATCAGTACCCACGTCAGCGCGGCCACCGCAGCCGCCGTGTGGGTGGCGATGATCGCGCTCGCCGCATCGTCGGTGGCCGTAAGCGCCGAGCCGCCGTTAAAACCGAACCAGCCGACCCATAGCAGCATCGCCCCCAGCATCGTCATGCCCGGAGCATGGGGCAGCAGCGACGCAGTTGGGAAGCCCTGTCGCCGCCCCAGCAGCAAAGCCACGATCAGCGCCGAGACGCCCGCCGTGGTGTGCACCACGATACCGCCCGCAAAGTCGACCGCGCCGAGCTGCGCGAGCCAGCCGCCGCCCCAGAGCCAATGGGCTACGGGCGCATAGACCAATAGACCCCACAGCGCGGTGAAGGCCATGACCCAGCCGAATCGCGCGCGGTCGACCCAGGCGCCGACCATCAGCGCCGGAGTGATCGCGGCAAAAGTCATCTGAAACAGCACGAAGGTGCTTTCGGGGATCGTCAGCCCGCTGCGCACCGTATCAAGGTCGATCAGCATCCACGCTCGGCCATTGCCGAGTACGCCGCCTGTGGTCTCACCAAAGGCCAGCGTATAGCCAACGATCACCCATAGCACCGAGGCGAGGCCCGCCACGGCGGCGACCTGAATCAGCACCGAGAGGAAGTTCTTGGCCCGCACCAGTCCGCCGTAAAACAGGCCGAGGCCGGGCAGGCACATCAGCAGAACCAGCGCCGAGCATACCAGAATCCATGCCGTGTCACCGCTGTCGCCGGCGGCGGGCACGAGGTCTTGCGCCAAGGCAGCATCGGATAGGGCTGCGAGCCACAGGCCGGTAGCAACTTTGCGAAACATGTGTTGATCTTCCCCTGCAATCCGCCCCGGCACGCTGCTCTGTCGGCGGTACTCTCCCGTGGACGCGCCTGTTAGAGCAGAAACGGCGCTGCGGGCAAGATAGCGTAGCCTGTTGCACCCACTGTGCGCCCAGGCCTATCACGAGGGAATGTTTTCAAGGCAGATCATTCCAGCTGTGGCCGCAATTGGCTGTGTTCTCTGTGCAGCGCTATCGGGTGTTGCGGCTTCAGCGCAGACCAGCGAGACGCCTTATTGGGCCAGCATCTCGGTCAGCAAAGTCTACATGCGCGTCGGGCCGAGCATGAACTACCCGATCGAATGGGTTTATCAGCGCGAAGGGCTGCCGGTGAAGGTGCTGCGCGTGAACGAGGGCTGGCGCTATGTCGAAGACCCCGATGGCATGCGCGGTTGGATGGCCGCACGCATGCTCGCCCGGACGCGCGCGGCAATTGTGATCGGCGAGGGCGCGGCCGAGATAAAGGGCGAGGGCAATGCTTCCGCGCCTCTGCGTTGGCGCGTCGAGCCGGGCGTGGTCGGCGAGCTGGGCGAATGCACCGATAGCTGGTGCGAGTTTTCGGTGGGCGGCCACCACGGCTTTATCGAAGCCGAACGGCTGTGGGGCGACGGCGAGCCCTGATCGCGGCGGACTGCTGGCGAAACAAAAAAGGGCGGCACCAAGGCCGCCCTTCTCCTTTTGTGCTGACGCTGGCGATTTATTCGTCGCCAGCCGTAACCGCCTCTTCTGCCGGAGCGGGACGCACGGTCGAGACGTTGCCTTCGTCCGAAGTCGTCTCCATCGAACCGTCTTCCTGCACCGGGCCATCGGTGAAGCAGCTGTGGCCCTCCACACCTTCCACCACGAAGCAGGTTTTGCCGTCTTGCATGAAGATCGTGCCGCCCGTGGGCGTGCCATCGGCGGCGATGCGCGAGAAGGTCATGCCGGGGTGGATAGTGATCGTATCGACGTCGCCACTGGCGTGCGTAACCGAGTAGGTGCCAGGAGCCACCGCTTCGAAGCCAGGTTCCTCGCCGGTTAACACGTCGCTGCTATCGCTGGCGGTGGCTTCCGGCGCATCGGAGGGCGCTTCGGCCTCGCTACATGCGGCCAATGCAAGCACCGCGGCGGCGGCGAAAACGGTATACTTCATATCCATGCTCCCTCTGCTCGGCGGGACATTCGTTGATTATGTCCGAAGGGTCAACGGATAACCCGTCAGGCCAGTTCCACCGCAATCGCCGTGCCTTCACCGCCACCGATGCACAGGGCGGCAATGCCGCGCTTCTTGCCCTGCTGCTTGAGCGCATTGACGAGGGTGACGATGATGCGCGCACCGCTGGCGCCGATCGGGTGGCCCAGCGCCGTGCCGCCGCCGTTCACGTTGATCTTGTCGTGCGCGATGCCGATGTCCTTCATCGCGAACATGGCGACGCAGGCGAAGGCCTCGTTCACTTCCCACAGGTCAACATCGTCGACGCCCCAGCCCGACTGTTCCAGCACCTTGTTGATCGCCCCCACCGGCGCTGTGGTGAAGGCAGCAGGGTCTTGTGCATGGGCAGCCGTGGCGATGATGGTGGCGACGGGGCTGAGGCCCTTGGCTTCGGCCACGCTTTTGCGGGTCAGCACGAGGGCAGCCGCGCCGTCCGAGATTGACGACGAGGTGGCGGCGGTAATCGTGCCATCCTTGGCAAAGGCGGGGCGCAGCTGCGGGATCTTGTCAGGGCGGCCGTTGCCGGGGCCTTCGTCGGTATCCACGGTAACCTCGCCCTTGCGGGTAGTGAAGGTGACCGGCGCGATCTCGTCAGCAAAGGCGCCGCTGGCGATGGCCGCATTGGCGCGTTCGAGCGAGGTGATCGAATAGTTGTCCATGTCCTCGCGGGTGAGCTGGTATTCGTTGGCCATGTCCTGCGCATAGGCACCCATGGCGGTGCCCGCCTTGTAGGCATCTTCCAGCCCGTCGAGGAACATGTGGTCATAGGCGGTGTCATGGCCGAGCCGCGCGCCGCCACGGTGCTTCTTGAGCAGGTATGGCGCGTTGGTCATGCTCTCCATGCCGCCCGCCACGATCACGTCGGCCCCGCCCGCAGCGAGCGCTTCGGAGCCCATGATGACCGTCTGCATGCCGCTGCCGCAGACCTTGTTTACGGTGGTCGCCTGTGCCGAGAGCGGCAGGCCCGCCTTCAGCGCCGCCTGGCGCGCCGGGGCCTGGCCAAGACCAGCAGGCAGCACGCAGCCCATGTAGACACGGTCGACATCCTCACCTGCCACGCCGGCCCGCTCCATCGCTGCCTTCACTGCGGTGGCGCCCAGATCGGTGGCGGCAACCTCGGACAGCGCGCCCTGCATGCCGCCCATCGGGGTGCGGGCATAAGACAGGATAACAATAGGATCGGCGGAATTGAAGGTGGCCATTGGACGGTCGCTCCGTTGAGGTGAAAGGCGAATGATAACTGGCTTCGGGTACGTCTTAACGGCTAGGCACATGGGGGCCAAGCGCCACGCTCGCAATGACTTGTCGCACAGCAAAAGCTTGCGAACGATTCGCATCATGCTGCCTTGCGGCAAGAAACGCACAGGAAGGGCTGAAATCAGCGCCCCGGGTGCCTTGCGCTTGGCTCGACCATTGCCTAGACGCGCTCAAATCGTCGCGCCGAACAACCGAGTCCGTACCCTATGGCTACACCCATTGATCTGACCGAATATCTGCCGATCCTCATATTCCTGGGAATCGCAGTGGTTCTGTCTGCCGCCTTCGTGTTTCTGCCCATGGGCGTGGCCCGGCTGACTGGCGCTCACAAACCGACTGCGGCTAAGCTCAGCGAATATGAATGCGGCTTTCCCGCCTTCGAAGATCCGCGCAGCCAGTTCGACGTGCGCTTCTATCTGGTCGCGATCCTGTTCATCATTTTCGATCTTGAGGCGGCCTTCCTGTTTCCGTGGGCGGTCAGCCTCGATCTCACCGGCTGGCCCGGCTGGATCACCATGATGGTGTTCCTCGGCGAACTCGCCGTTGGCCTCGCCTATGCCTGGAAGAAAGGAGCTCTCGAATGGGAGTGAACGAAACTCTGGCTCCGGCCGCTGCTGGCGGCCAACTGCGCCAGCCCGACCAGGACTATTTCAAGGCCCTGAACACCGAGGTGAACGACAAGGGCTTCCTCGTCACCAGCACCGAAGACCTGTTCCAGTGGGCGCGTACCGGTTCGCTGTGGTGGATGACCTTCGGGCTTGCCTGCTGCGCGGTGGAGATGATCCACGTTAACATGCCGCGTTATGATATGGAGCGGTTCGGGGTTGCCCCGCGCGCCTCGCCGCGCCAGTCTGACGTGATGATCGTGGCGGGCACGCTGTGCAACAAGATGGCCCCCGCGCTTCGCCGTGTTTACGATCAGATGTCGAACCCGAAATATGTGATCTCAATGGGCAGCTGCGCCAACGGCGGTGGCTACTATCATTACAGCTATTCGGTGGTGCGCGGGTGCGATCGCATCGTGCCGGTCGACATCTATATCCCCGGGTGCCCGCCGACAGCCGAAGCCTTGCTTTACGGCGTGATGCAACTGCAGCGGAAGATCCGCCGCTCCGGTACGATTGAGCGTTAAGATGGCTGCTGTCCTTCATTCCGCCCCCCGCATTGCCTCCAACGAGGGTGTGCTCGACACGCTGACCGCCGCGCTTGGTGCCAAGGTCGTCACCGCCAAGGAAGAGCATGGCGAGATCGTCATCACCGTCGCGCGCGGCGAGATCGAGAACGCGCTGCGTGCCTTGCGCGACGAGCACGCTTACCAGCAACTGATGGAAATCGCCGGGGCCGACTATCCGGGCCGCGCCGAGCGGTTCGAAGTCGTCTACATGCTGCTGAGCCTGACCAAGAACCACCGCATCATGGTGAAGGTGCAGGCCGCCGAGGATACCCCGGTGCCGACCGTCACCACGCTGTGGCCGGTCGCCGGTTGGCTCGAACGCGAGGTGTTCGACATGTACGGCGTGCTGTTCGAGGGCAACACCGACCTCCGCCGCATCCTCACGGACTATGGCTTCGAAGGTCATCCTTTCCGCAAGGACTTCCCGCTCACAGGCTATCAGGAACTGCGCTATTCCGAAGAGG
This sequence comes from Erythrobacter sp., assembly GCA_027311945.1. GTDB lineage: Bacteria > Pseudomonadota > Alphaproteobacteria > Sphingomonadales > Sphingomonadaceae > Alteraurantiacibacter. The sequence continues at coordinate 168,127 of DAICXZ010000003.1, read as the reverse complement.
AAGGGCGCGTGGTCTACGAACCGGTCGAACTGGCGCAGGACTTCCGCAGCTTCGATTTCATGAGCCCGTGGGAGGGTGCGGAATATATCCTCCCCGGCGACGAGAAGGCGAGCGAAACCCCCGCGCCGCCTCCGGTGGACGAGCCGAAGACGACCGACAGCGCCAAGGACACTGGTGCCGGTGCCAAGACGGAAGAGAAGGCGGCCGATAGCAAGTCGGCGAGCCCGCCAGCAGAACGTGTGAGTGGCGGTGCAGAGGTTGAGGCACCCGATCCGACCGAGGATCGGCCTCACCGCGCGCCGCGCAAGGGCGGGGCAACCGACACCAAGTCGGCGACCGAAGTGGACGACGACAAATGAGCGGCCTGCAACTGGAAACCTCGCCCACCACCGGTGACGAGGAAATCACCAACTACACGATCAACTTCGGCCCGCAGCACCCGGCCGCGCACGGTGTGTTGCGCATGGTGATGGAGCTTGACGGCGAAATCATCGAACGGATCGACCCGCATGTCGGCCTGCTGCATCGCGGCACCGAAAAGCTGATCGAGTACAAGACCTACCTTCAGGCGCTGCCCTATTTCGACCGGCTCGACTATTGTTCGCCGCTCGGGATGGAGCACTCCTATGTGCTCGCGATCGAGAAGCTGCTTAATCTGGAAGTGCCCGAGCGCGGCCAGTATCTGCGCGTGATGTTTGCCGAGCTGACCCGCATCTGCAACCACCTGCTCAACATGGGCAGCCACGTGATGGACGTGGGCGCGATGACGCCGAACCTGTGGATGTTCGAGCTGCGCGAAGACTGCCTCAACTTCTTCGAGCGGGCTTCCGGCGCGCGCATGCACTCGGCCTGGTTCCGCCCTGGCGGCGTGCATCAGGACGTGCCGCTGAAGCTTCTGACCGACATTGCCGACTGGTGCGACAACCGTCTGCCCGAGCTGTTCGGCGATGCGATGAGCCTCGTTACCGACAACCGTATCTTCAAGCAGCGTAATGTCGATATCGCTGTTGTGAGCCAGGAAGACGCAATCGCGTGGGGCTTTTCCGGCCCGATGATCCGCGCCGCCGGCATTCCGTGGGATCTGCGCAAGAGCCAGCCTTACGACGTTTACGACCGGATGGAGTTCGACATTCCCGTCGGCACCAATTCGGACTGCTACGACCGCTTTATGGTCCGCATGCAGGAAGTCTATCAGTCGGCGCGCATCATCAAGCAGTGCGTGGCCGAGATGCCCGATGGCCCGGTTGCCAGCACCGACCGCAAGATCGTCCCGCCGAAGCGCGGCGAGATGAAGCAGTCGATGGAAGCGCTGATCCACCACTTCAAGCTCTACACCGAAGGCTTCCACGTTCCGGCGGGCGAAGTCTATGTGGCAACCGAAAGCCCCAAGGGCGAGTTCGGTGTTTATCTGGTGAGCGACGGCTCGAACAAGCCCTACCGCTGCAAGATCCGCCCGACCGCGTTCAGCCACCTGCAGGCAATGGACTTCATGTGCAAGGGCCACATGCTACCCGACGCAACCGCCATCCTCGGCGCGATTGACGTGGTGTTCGGGGAGTGTGACCGGTGAGCAACCTCGCAACCGCAGAGAAAATGATCGCGGCCTATAACGCGCAGGACGTGGACACCTACGTCTCGTACATGACCGACGAGGCCTGTGAGGCGAACTATCGCGGCGCTGTGGTGCGCGAGGGCAAGGAAGGCACGCGCAGCGGGCTTGCGGCCGCTTTCGCCAAGTGGCCGCAGAACCATGCCGAGATCGTCGAGGCGCAGGAGATCGGCAGCTACGTGCTGATGCGCGAGCACGTGACGCGCGGCCCGGCTTCGGATGGCTCGGAGCTGGTCGAGCCGTTCGATGTGGTCGCGGTGTACAGCTTCGAGGGCGACAAGTGCTCCCGCGTGGAGTTCATCCGGTAATGCTGCGCGAGATCATCATCCTCATCGCCGCGCTGGCTGGATTTGCCGCAGCGGTTGCGGGCTATCTCGCCGTGTTCCATGGCGAGGCGCCGCTTAAGGAAACCCTGTCCACCGCTTTTGCCGCGGTGATCGGCCTCTATGCGGGCCGCTATCTGGAACGGAGGCTGGCCGATGGCCGCGCGTAAGATCGCCCCTGATACGCCCGAACTGCGCGCGCAGTGGGGCAGCTGGACCTTCAACGAAGAGACGAAGGCCAAGGCTGACAAGGCCATCGCCCGTTATCCCGAGGGGCGCCAGCGCTCGGCGACCATGCCGCTGCTCGACTATGCCCAGCGTCAGGTTGGCGCGGAGACGAACACGCAAGGCTGGCTGCCGCTGCCGGTGATCGAATATGTCGCCGCCTATCTCGATCAACCGGTGATCCGCGTGCTCGAAGTGGCGACGTTCTACACGATGTATAACCTCGAGCCGGTGGGCAAATTCCACGTGCAGGTCTGCGGCACCACGCCGTGCATGCTGCGCGGCTCGGACGACATCATCGCCGCCTGCAAGGCGCGCGGGATGAAGGCGGGCCACGTTTCGGACGATGGCCTCTGGTCGTTCACCGAGGTCGAGTGCATGGGCAACTGCGCCACCGCGCCGATGGTCCAAATCAACGACGACAATTACGAAGACCTGACCGCCGAGCGGATGGACGCCGTGCTCGACGCGCTGGCCAGGGGCGAGCAGCCCAAGACCGGCACGCAGGAGCCGGGTCGCCACACCAGCGAGCCCGCGAACGCGCTGTCTAACCTCACGCAGATGGTCGAGGAAAACCACGACTATCGGGGTGAGTGGTAAGATGGATCAGATCCTGCCCATCGTTATTGCGCTCATCCTGGTGGTGATCGCGTGGAAGGTGCTCAAGGGCATCGTCAAGACGGTGGCGCTGGTGGTCATTCTGGCACTCGCCGCAGCATTTGTATTCGGAGGACTGGGCGCATGAGCCTGGCTGACAAAGATCGCATCTTCACCAACGTCTACGGGTTCCAGGACTGGGGCCTGCAGGCGGCGCAGGCGCGCGGTGACTGGGACAATACGAAGAAGCTGATGGAGGTCGGGCAAGACGCCATCATCGACGAGATCAAGGCCTCGGGCCTGCGCGGCCGGGGCGGGGCAGGCTTCCCCACCGGCATGAAGTGGAGCTTCATGCCGAAGGAAAGCAAGGATGGCCGTCCGAGCTTCCTCGTAATCAATGCCGACGAGTCCGAGCCCGGTTCCTGCAAGGACCGCGAGATCATCCGTCACGATCCGCACAAGCTGGTCGAAGGCGCGTTGATCGCCGGTTTCGCCATGCGCGCGCGGGCCGCCTACATCTACATTCGCGGCGAATATATCCGTGAGGCCGAGACGCTGTTTGCGGCGGTCGAGCAGGCCTACGACGCGGGTCTGCTGGGCAAGAATGCTGCCGGTTCGGGCTACGATTTTGACGTCTACGTCCATCGCGGCGCGGGCGCTTACATCTGCGGCGAAGAAACCGCGATGATCGAAAGCCTCGAAGGCAAGAAGGGCCAGCCGCGCCTCAAGCCGCCGTTCCCGGCAGGCGCGGGCCTCTATGGTTGCCCGACGACGGTCAACAACGTGGAAAGCATCGCGGTTGTGCCGACGATCCTGCGCCGCGGGGCATCGTGGTTCTCGTCCTTCGGGCGCGAGAACAACAAGGGCACCAAGCTGTTCCAGATCTCGGGCCACGTGAACAAGCCCTGCGTCGTCGAAGAGGCGATGAGCATCACCTTCGAGGAACTGATCGAGAAGCACTGCGGCGGCATCCGCGGCGGGTGGGACAACCTCTTGGCAGTGATCCCCGGTGGTTCGTCGGTGCCGCTGGTGCCGGGCGAGCAGATCCGCAACGCCTTCATGGACTTCGACGGGCTGAAGGAACTCGGCTCTGGCCTCGGCACGGCGGGTGTGATCGTGATGGACAAGAGCACCGATGTGGTGCGCGCGATCAGCCGGTTGAGCTATTTCTACAAGCACGAGAGCTGCGGCCAGTGCACCCCGTGCCGCGAGGGCACCGGTTGGATGTGGCGCGTGATGAAACGGCTTGAAACGGGCGATGCCGAGATCGAAGAGATCGACATGCTGCATCAGGTCACCAAGCAGGTGGAAGGCCACACGATTTGTGCGCTCGGCGATGCCGCCGCCTGGCCGATCCAGGGCCTGATCAAGCACTTCCGCCCCGAAATCGAGCGCCGCATCACCGAGCGTGCAGGCGCTATGCAAGAGGCAGCCGAATAATGCCTAAAGTCACCGTAGACGGACAGGAAATCGAGGTTCCCGCTGGTGCCACCGTGCTCCAGGCGTGCGAGCTGGCGGGCAAGGAAATCCCGCGTTTCTGCTATCACGAACGCCTTTCCATCGCCGGCAACTGCCGCATGTGCCTCGTCGAGGTGAAGCCGGGGCCGCCCAAGCCGCAGGCGTCGTGCGCGCTGCCCGCCACCGAGGGGCAGGAAATCCGCACCGACAGCGAAATGGTCAAGAAGGCGCGCGAAGGGGTGATGGAGTTCCTCCTCATCAACCACCCGCTCGATTGCCCGATCTGCGATCAGGGCGGCGAGTGCGACCTGCAGGACCAGTCAGTCGCCTATGGCCGTGGCGGCTCGCGCTATCACGAGCACAAGCGCGCGGTGACCTCCAAGAACATGGGCCCGCTCATCAAGACCACGATGACGCGCTGCATCCACTGCACCCGCTGCGTGCGCTTCTCGGAAGAGATTGCGGGCGTCGACGAGATCGGCGCGCTCTATCGCGGCGAGGACATGCAGATCACCACCTATCTCGAACAGGCTGCCAAGCACGAGATGAGCGCGAACGTGATCGACCTTTGCCCGGTCGGCGCGCTCACTTCCGCGCCCTATGCCTATGAGGCGCGCCCGTGGGAGCTGAAGAAGACGCTCTCCATCGACGTCTCTGACGCCATTGGCGCGAACATTCGCCTCGACAGCCGTGGCCGCGAAGTGCTGCGCGCGCTTCCGCGGGTGAACGATGACGTTAACGAAGAGTGGATCAGCGACAAGGCGCGCTATCAGGTCGATGGCCTCACCCGCCGCCGCCTCGACAAGGTGTGGGTTCGCAAGGAGGGCAAGCTGGCGCAGGCAAGCTGGGCCGAGGCGTTCGACGCCATCGCCGCTGCCAAACCGGGCGCTTCGATTGCTGCCGTCGCGGGCGACCTGCTCGATTGCGAGACGATGTACGCGGCCAAGGCGCTGCTCAAGGCGTCGGGCTCCTCGCTGATCGAGAGCCGGCAGACCGGCATGGACTACGATTGCTTGAACCTCGCGGCGATTAACTTCAACTCGACGCTGGCCGGGATCGAAACCGCCGACGCGGTGCTGATCATCGGCGCGAACCTGCGCTGGGAAGCGCCGTTGGTGAACGTGCGGCTGCGCAAGGCGGTGAAGCGCGGGGCCAAGGTTTTCGTGGTCGGGCCTGAGTGGGAAACGACCTATCCGGCCACCTTCCTCGGCGCCGAAGCTTCGGTGCTGGGCAATCTGCCCGCCGAATTGACCGACGCCTTCAAGGGCGCCGAGCGTCCGGCCGTGATCCTCGGCGCGGGTGGCTTTGCCGCCGGTGCCCATGCCAAGGCGCTGAGCCTTGCGCATGAGCTGGGCTGCGTGAAAAAGGGCTGGAACGGCTTTAATGCACTGCACATCGCGGCGGCGCGCATGGGCGCGGTGATGCTCGGCTTTGCGCAGAAGGGTGGCATCGCCGATCTGGTCGCGGCGAAGCCCAAGGTGCTGCTGGCATTGGGCGCTGACGAGGTCGATTTTTCGAAGTTCGACGGCAGCCTCAAGGTTTACATCGGCCACCACGGCGACAAGGGCGCTCACGCTGCCGACATCATCCTGCCCGCCTCGGCCTTCTCCGAAAAGGCGGGGACTTACGTGAACACCGAGGGCCGCGTGCAGATGGCCGACAAAGCCGTCTTCGCGCCGGGTGATGCACGTGAGGACTGGACGATCCTTCGCGCGCTGGCCGATGCCCTGGGCGTGAAGGTCGGGTTCGACAGCTTCGACCAGTTGCGCGCGGCAATGATCGCCGAAGTGCCTGCGCTGGGCGAGGAAGGGCTGGCCGACTATGGCGCGCTCGCCGCTACTGTTGCGGGCGACACGTCGCCCTCGGGCCCGATCCCGAGCCCGATCAAGGATTTCTATCTCACCAACCCGATCGCCCGCGCCAGCGTGGTGATGCAGCAATGCTCGAACGAGCTGCTTCTGGGTGACGCCCTGAAGGAGGCCGCGGAATGACGCAGATCTTCGTCGATCTCGGCATGGACGCTGGCTGGGCGATGATCGTCTCGGCCATCATTGGCTCGCTGCTGATTGCGCTGCCGCTGATGCTGGCCGTGGCCATGATCATCTATGTCGACCGCAAGGTCTGGGCCTCGATCAACCTGCGGCGTGGGCCGAACGTGGTGGGCCCCTTTGGCTTGCTGCAAAGCTTCGCCGACGGCCTCAAGGTTATGCTGCAGGAAACCATCATTCCTTCGGCAGCGAACAAGGCGATCTTCCTGATCGCACCGATTGTCACCTTTACCGTGGCGCTGGCGGCCTGGGCAGTGATCCCGTTCGACGCCGGCGTGGTGCTGGCCGATATCAACGTCGGCTTGCTCTACATTCTCGCGATCAGCTCACTCTCGGTTTACGGCGTGGTGATGTCTGGCTGGGCATCCAACTCGAAGTACCCGTTCTTCTCCGCCATGCGCGCCTCGGCGCAGATGATTTCGTATGAAGTCTCGATCGGGTTTATCCTCGTCTGTGTGGTGCTTTATGCCGGGTCGTTCAACCTGTCGGCCATTGTCGAAGCGCAGAAGGGCCACGGGTTCGGGATCATCAACGGTTACTGGTTCAACCTGCTGCTGTTTCCGATCTGGGTGATGTTCTTCATCTCGGCGCTGGCCGAAACCCAGCGTGTACCGTTCGACCTCACCGAGGCCGAGAGCGAACTGGTGGCAGGCTACCAGACCGAATATTCCTCGATGAGCTTCGCGCTGTTCTGGCTCGGCGAATATGCCAACATTCTGCTGATGTGTTCGCTGAACACGCTGCTGTTCTGGGGCGGGTGGCTGCCGCCGCTCGACATCCCGGTGCTTTACTATGTGCCCGGCATCATCTGGTTCCTGCTGAAGACGTTCTTCTTCTTCTTCATGTTCAGCTGGGTGATGGCGACCGTGCCGCGCTACCGGTATGACCAGCTGATGCGGCTTGGCTGGAAGGTGTTCCTGCCGCTGAGCCTGTTCTTCGTCGTCGCCATCTCGGGCTGGCTGATGTTTACCCGTTACGGAGTGGCAGCATGACCGCCGCACAACTCATCAAGAGCTTCACCCTGTGGGAATTCGTGAAAGCCCACATGTTGACACTCAAATATTTCTTCAAACCGAAGGTGACGATCAACTATCCCTTCGAGAAGAACCCGCTTTCCCCGCGCTTTCGCGGTGAGCATGCGCTGCGCCGTTATCCCAACGGTGAGGAGCGTTGCATCGCCTGCAAGCTGTGCGAGGCGGTCTGCCCGGCGCAGGCCATCACCATCGAGGCCGAACCGCGTGACGACGGCAGCCGCCGTACCACGCGCTACGACATCGACATGACCAAGTGCATCTACTGCGGTTTCTGTCAGGAAGCCTGCCCGGTGGATGCGATCGTCGAAGGGCCGAACTTCGAATACGCGACCGAAACGCGCGAAGAACTGCTTTACGACAAGGCAAAATTGCTGGCGAACGGGGACAAGTGGGAGCGGGCCATTGCCGCGAACCTTGAAGCCGACGCGCCCTACCGCTAACCGCGCCGCGAGAAGATAGGGGCACCATGCTGCACATCATCGCCTTTTACCTGTTCGCCGCGCTGGTGATCGCCAGCGGAGCGATGACCATAATGTCGCGCAACCCGGTTCATTCGGTGTTGTGGCTGATTCTCGCCTTCTTCAATGCGGCGGGTCTGATGGTGCTTATCGGCGCCGAATTCATCGCCATGCTGTTGGTGATTGTTTACGTCGGCGCGGTCGCGGTGCTGTTCCTGTTCGTTGTGATGATGCTCAACATCGACTTCGCCGAACTGCGCGCCGGGTTCATGAAGAACGCGCCGCTGGGAGTGGTGATCGCGCTGGTGCTGGTGTGCGAACTCGTGCTCGGCCTTGGGGCTTACCGCGCCGGAATCATCGAGCTGGGCACGCCCTCGGGCGAGGTGCTTCTCGGGGAGACCAACATCGCCCAGATCGGCGAGCTGCTCTATGGCCGCTACCTGTTCCTGTTCGAAAGCGCAGGGATCATTCTGCTTGTAGCGATGATCGGCGCGATCGTGCTGACCCACCGCGAACAGCGCAGCCCGCGTGGCCACCAGAACATTGCCAAGCAGAACGCGCGGCGTCCTGAAGAAGCAACCGAATTGAAGCAACCCGGTATCGGGCAGGGGGTCGAGCTGTGATCGGCATCGAACATTATATCGTCGTCAGCTCGATCCTGTTCGTGCTCGGCGTCCTGGGGATATTCCTCAACCGCAAGAACATCATCGTCATCCTCATGGCGATCGAGCTGATCCTGCTTAGTGTGAATATCAATCTGGTGGCTTTCAGCGCCTTCCTGGGTGATCTCACCGGGCAGATCTTCGCGATGTTCGTGCTCACCGTGGCGGCGGGCGAAGCGGCCATCGGCCTTGCCATTCTCGTTATCTACTTCCGTTCGCGCGGCACGATCGCGGTGGACGATGTCAACCGGATGAAGGGATAGACCTTTGCAGACCTCCATCCTGATAATCGTGTTTGCGCCCCTGCTGGCGGCGATCATCGCCGGGCTGGGCAACCGCAAGCTCGGCAACATGCCGGCCAAGGTGATCACCACCGGCGGCCTGTTCCTCTCGTGCGCGCTAAGCTGGCCGATATTCCTCCAGTTCCTTGGCGGCGACGTCGCGGCGACCGTCGTGCCGGTGCTCAAGTGGGTGCAGTCGGGCTCGATGAGCTTCGACTGGGTGCTGCGGGTCGATACGCTGACCGCGATCATGCTGGTTGTGATTACCAGCGTTTCGGCGCTGGTTCACCTCTACAGCTGGGGCTACATGTCCGAAGATCCGGACCAGCCGCGCTTCTTCGCTTACCTGTCGCTGTTCACCTTCGCGATGCTGATGCTGGTTACGGCGAACAATCTGGTGCAGATGTTCTTCGGTTGGGAAGGCGTGGGCCTTGCTTCCTACCTGCTGATCGGTTTCTGGTTCCAGAAGCCCTCGGCCGGTGCCGCCGCGATCAAGGCCTTCGTGGTCAACCGCGTGGGTGACCTTGGCTTCATGCTTGGCATCTTCGGCACCTTCCTGGTGTTCCAGACCACCTCCATCCCTGAGATCCTCGCCGCCTCGCCTGAAATGGCTGGCAGCACGATCACCTTCCTCGGCGCGCGCTGGGATACGATGACGATCCTGTGCCTGCTGCTGTTCGTGGGTGCGATGGGTAAGTCGGCGCAGCTTGGCCTGCACACCTGGCTGCCTGACGCGATGGAAGGGCCGACGCCAGTTTCCGCGCTGATCCACGCCGCCACGATGGTGACGGCGGGCGTGTTCATGGTTTGCCGCCTGTCGCCGATGTTCGAGGCTGCTCCGGTGGCCCTCACCGTGGTGACCATCGTTGGCGGGGCCACCTGCTTCTTCGCCGCCACCATCGGCACCACGCAGTGGGACATCAAGCGCGTGATCGCCTATTCGACCTGCTCGCAGCTCGGCTACATGTTCTTTGCTGCCGGTGTCGGGGCCTATGGTGCGGCGATGTTCCACCTGTTCACCCACGCCTTCTTCAAGGCGCTGCTGTTCCTGGGGGCAGGCTCAGTCATCCACGCGATGCATCACGAGCAGGACATGCGCTATTACGGCGGTCTGCGTAAGCACATCCCGATCACCTTCTACGCCATGCTTGCGGGCACCCTCGCGATCACAGGTCTGGGTATCTATCATCTCGGCGCAGGCTTTGCGGGCTTCTGGTCGAAGGACGCAATCCTCGAGGCGGCCTATGCTTCGGGCACCTCAGCGGGCAATGCCGCCTTCTGGCTCGGAACCACGGCTGCGCTGCTCACCAGCTTCTACTCGTGGCGTCTGATGTTCCTCACCTTCTGGGGCAAACCGCGCTGGATCGAGAGCGAGCACATCCAGCACTCGGTTCACAAGACGCCGGAACAGGCAGGCGCGGACACCACCGGCGGCTATCACCCGCATGAGAGCCCGTGGGTCATGCTCACCCCGCTGGTGGTGCTCAGCGTGGGTGCGGTGCTGGCGGGGCAGGTGTTCCACGATGCGTTCCTCAACGAGGAAGGCTTCTGGAACGGTGCGATCTATTACAACGAACATCTCATGCACGCGATGCACGAGGTGCCGACGCTGGTGAAGTATGCTGCCTTCATCGTGATGGCGCTCGGCTTCGTGGCCGCCTGGTATGCCTATATCCGCAAGCCTTCGGTGCCTGCGGCTGTGGCTCAGCAACTGGGGCCGATTTACCGCTTCGTTTACCGCAAGTGGATGTTCGACGAGCTTTACAACTATGTGTTCGTTAAGCCCGCCTTCTGGCTCGGTCGCCTGTTCTGGAAGACTGGCGATGAGGGGACGATCAACCGCTTCGGCCCCGATGGCGCGGCATGGCTGGTCATGCGCGGCTCGGGCCTCGCCGCCCGCGTGCAATCGGGCTATCTCACCAGCTACGCGCTGATCATGCTGCTCGGCCTTGTTGCCGCCATCACCTGGGTGTTGTTCTGATGGGGGGCTTTCCGATCCTTTCCGCCATGCTGCTGGTGCCGCTCGCCGGTGCCATCGCCTGCCTCTTTTCCGAGGCCAAGACCGCACGCGTGATCGCGCTCGCCGCCACGCTGATCGACCTTGCTCTCGGTATCGTGCTGTGGATGAACTTCGACGTGGGCGGGGCCCAGTGGCAGTTCACCGAACGCGCCGCGCTGTTTGCAGGGTTTGACTATGCGCTGGGCATCGACGGCATTGCGCTGATGCTGATTATGCTCAGCGTGTTCCTGATGCCGGTCTGCATCGGCGCGAGCTGGACTTCGATCACCAAGCGCGTGGGCGAATACATGGCCGCCTTCCTGCTGATGGAAGTGCTGATGATCGGCGTCTTCGCGGCGCAGGACATCCTGCTGTTCTACATCTTCTTCGAGGCCGGCCTGATCCCGATGTATCTGATCATCGGCATATGGGGCGGCGACAACCGCATCTACGCTTCGTACAAGTTCTTCCTCTATACGCTGCTCGGCTCGGTGGTCATGCTGATCGCCATGCTGTGGATGGTGATTGAGGCTGGCACCAGCAGTGTTCCCGCGCTGATGGTCTACGACTTCCCGCCCGAGGCGCAAACCTGGCTGTGGCTGGCCTTCTTCGCCAGCTTCGCCGTGAAGATGCCGATGTGGCCGGTCCACACCTGGTTGCCCGACGCGCACGTGCAGGCTCCCACCGCCGGTTCGGTGATTCTGGCAGGCGTGCTGCTCAAGCTCGGCGGTTACGGGATGATCCGCTTCAGCCTGCCGATGTTCCCAGAAGCGAGCGCGCAGTTCATGTGGCTGGTGCTGGGCCTCTCGATGGTGGCCGTGGTGGTCACCAGCCTGATCGCGCTGGTTCAGCACGATATGAAGAAGCTGATCGCCTATTCGTCGGTTGCGCATATGGGCATCGTGACGGCCGGTCTGTTCGCCTTCAACACCCAAGGGCTCGAGGGCGCCATGGTGATGATGCTGAGCCACGGCCTCGTCTCGGGCGCGCTGTTCTTGTGCGTGGGGGTGATCTACGACCGGCTGCACACCCGCGAGATTTCGCGCTACGGCGGCCTTGCGATCAATATGCCGGCCTATGCCACGATCTTCCTGTTCTTCACCATGGCCTCGATCGGCCTGCCGGGCACCAGCGGCTTCGTCGCCGAGTTCCTGAGCCTCGCGGGGGTTTACCAGATTTCGAGCTGGGCCGCCTTCGTGTGCACCACCGGCATTATCCTCGGCGCTGCCTACATGCTTTACCTCTACCGCCGCGTCGCCTTCGGCGCCCAAGTCAACGAAGACGCTGCTGCCATGCCCGACCTTTCGACGCGCGAATATCTCCTGCTGGTCCCCATCGCGCTCGCCGCCTTGTGGATGGGCGTTTATCCGGAGAGCTTCCTCGCCCCGATGCGGCAGGATATCGCCGTGCTCGATGCGCGCCTGTCGCGCGCCGCGCCAGAGAGTGATGCGCACTTTATGATGGGGGAGGGCACGCCTGCCGCCGAAGCCCATGCTGAAGGGGGGGGCCACTGATGGAACTCTCGAACTCGCTCGGCCTCGTCCTGCCCGAACTGATCCTGTCGCTGTCGGGCCTGGTCATGTTGCTGTTCGCTGCCTGGGGCGGCGACCGTCTCTCCAGTGCCATTTCGATTGCCTGCTGTGTGGCGCTCGGCGCTGCCTTTGCGCTGGTCGCGCCTTCGGTCTGCGCCGGGGCTTCGGGGCCGGATACCATTGCCTTCTTCGGCCAGTTCCGCGCTGACGCCTATGCCGGCATGGCCAAGTTGATGATCTATGCCGCCAGCGGCGCGGCCTTGATCGTGGCCCCGCGCTATTTCGAGCGGCTTGGCGAGATGCGCGCCGAATATCCGGTGCTTGTGCTGTTTGCCGCGCTCGGCATGAGCATCATGGTTTCGGCCAGCGATCTGCTCACTCTTTATATCGGCCTCGAACTTAACTCGCTCTCGGCCTATGTGCTGGCGAGCTTCCTGCGTACCAACGAGAAGTCCGCCGAAGCGGGCCTCAAGTACTTCGTGCTCGGGGCGCTGGCTTCGGGCATTCTGCTGTTCGGCATGAGCCTGACCTACGGCTTCACCGGTGGCACCAGCTTCGCTGCGATCCAGGCTGCTGCTGCTGCGGGCGAGATGAGCACCGGCATGCTGTTCGGCCTGATCTTCGTGCTGGCGGGCCTCGCCTTCAAGATCAGCGCGGTGCCGTTCCACATGTGGACGCCCGACGTCTACGAAGGCGCGCCGACGCCGGTGACAGCGTTCTTCGCCAGCGCGCCCAAGGTGGCGGCGGTGGTGCTGCTCGGCCGGGTCGCGGTCGAGGCCTTCGGGACGCAGGCTGATGCCTGGCGGCAGGTGGTGATCTTCGCCGCGCTGGCTTCGATTGTGGTCGGTGCTCTGGGCGCGATTGGACAACAGAACCTCAAGCGTCTGCTTGCCTATTCGTCGATCAACAACGTCGGCTTCCTGCTGATCGGCCTTGCCGCCGCGACGCAGGCGGGGCTTGCTGCCATGCTCGTCTACCTCGCGATCTACGTGGTGATGACCATCGGCAGCTTTGCCGCGCTGCTGCTGCTGCGTGACGCCGAAGGCAACCAGCTGGAAACCTTCGCCGACATTGCCGGTCTTTCCACCACCCGTCCGGCGCTGGCCTGGTGCCTGCTGCTGATCATGTTCTCGCTTGCCGGTATCCCGCCATTGATGGGCTTCTGGGGCAAGCTGGTGGTGTTCTGGGCCGCAGTCGAGGCGAACCTGCTGGCACTCGCCGTGCTCGGCATGGCTGCCTCCGTGATCGGCGCGTTCTACTACCTCAAGTTCGTGAAGGTGATGTTCTTTGACGAGGCCGCCGACCGGGTTAAGGGCGAAGCTGACACCGCAAACTGGGCGCTGCTGGCGATCTGTGCGGTGCTGATTTCGCCGATCGGCTATCTGCTCACGGGCTGGCTTGTCTCGATCGCCAACACGGCCGCAGGATCGCTGCCGCTGGCGGGATAGGGCGCTGGTGCAAATCGACACCATCGGCGAAACCGGCAGCACCAATGCCGATCTCGCTGCGCGCCTCGCCAACGGCGAGCCACTCGCTGAAGGTTACTGGCTGGTAGCCGACCGCCAGACCGCCGGACGCGGTCGGCAAGGTCGCCAATGGCTCGATACGCCGGGCAATTTCATGGGCTCGACCTTGGTTGAGCTGCGTGCAGGCGATCCCCCGGCGATGCAGCTGAGCATGGTCGCCGCGCTGGCGCTGCTCGAAACCGTGTTGCAACGCCTGGCCGATCCCTCGCGGGTGCGGCTCAAGTGGCCGAACGACGTCCTGCTTGATGGCGCCAAGTTCTGCGGCATCCTGCTCGAACGGGTGAGGGGCCATGCGGTTATCGGCATGGGGGTGAACCTCGTGGCCGCACCAGCCATCGAAGGGCGCGAGACGCGGGCGCTCGCGGCGCTTGGTCCGGCGCCGCAACGCGACGCCTTCGCGCGCGAACTCGCCGCCGCCTTTGCCAGCGAAGTCGCCCGCTGGCGTAAGCATGGGGGAGACGATTTGCGCAACCGCTGGCAAGCCGCCGCGCACCCGCTCGGCGCCGCGCTTTCCGTCCATGACGAGCATGGTACGGTGGTCTCGGGCCGGTTCGCAGGGCTCGCCGAAGACTGCGCGCTGATCCTTCGCTTGGACGATGGCAGCCAACGTGTCATTCACGCAGGCGACGTGACCGAGGAGAAAGCCTGATGCTGCTCGCGATTGATGTGGGCAATACCAATGTCGTGTTCGCGCTGGTCGAATATGGCGAGGGCGGGCACAAGATTCGCACCCGCTGGCGCATCGCCACCGACCCGCGCCGCACCGCCGACGAATATGCCGTCTGGCTGGTTCAGCTTATGGCGATCGAGGGGATCGACCGTTCGGCGGTGAACGCTGTTATGATCGGCTCGGTCGTGCCGCGCGCGGACCACAACCTCACCGTGCTGGCGCAGAAGTACTTTGGCGTTGAGCCGATGTTCGCCGGACAGGGCAAGGCCGCCTGGCAATTCGAGATAGATGTCGAGCAGCCCAGTTCGCTCGGCGCGGACCGTGCGCTCAACTGCATCGCCGCGCACGAACTGATCGGCGGTGACCTGATCGTGGTCGATTTCGGCACCGCCACCAAGTTCGAGGCGGTCGATTTCAACGGAGCCTACAAGGGCGGCATCATCGCGCCCGGCATCAACCTCTCGCTCGACGCGCTCGTGGGTAAGACCGCGAAGCTCCCGCGCATTGCCATCGCCGCGCCGCCCACCGACAGCGTGATCGGCCGCAACACCGAGAGCCAGATGCTGATCGGCGTCTACTGGGGCTATGTCGCGATGATGGAGGGCCTCATCGCGCGCATGAAGGAAGAGATCGGGCGGCCGGTGAAGGTGCTGGCCACCGGCGGGCTGGCTGTGCTGTTTGACGAACACACCCAGGTATTTGACATGGTCGAACCAGAGCTGACGCTCCACGGCCTCGCCATTCTCGCAAGACAGGCAAGGGCCAGATGAAAAAAGACTTTACCCCCGAAGACGAACTGCTGTTCCTCGCGCTTGGCGGGTCGGGCGAGATCGGGATGAATCTCAATCTCTACGGCTGTCGCGGCAAATGGCTTATGGTCGACCTCGGCATGAGCTTCGGTGCTGCCGAGTATCCCGGCACCGAACTGATGTTCCCCGATCCGGACTTCATCGAGGATCGGCTCGACGACCTTATCGGCATCGTCCTCACCCACGCGCACGAGGATCATATCGGCGCGATCCCCTATTTCGCCGCCGATTTCGGCGTGCCGCTCTATGCCACGCCGTTTACCGCCGACTTGATCCTGCGCAAGCTGGAAGAGGCAGGGCTGGTCGATGCGGTCGAGCTGAACGTGATCTCCGACGATCACGGCTCGATCAAGCTAGATCCCTTCACGATCACCTATATCCCGCTCGCGCACTCGATCGCCGAGGGCAACGCGTTGCTGATCGAAACCCCGTTCGGCCACGTGTTCCACACCGGCGACTGGAAGCTCGACGACGAACCGCAGATCGGCACGCCCGCCACCGAGGCCGAACTGACCGACATCGGCAACGAGGGTGTTTTGGCGCTGGTCTGCGATTCGACCAACGTGTTCAACGACGCCACCTCGGGCTCGGAAGGCGAGGTCTATCGCGGGCTGCTGGAGGAGGTTTCACTTCATCGCGGCAAGCGGGTGCTGGTTACCACCTTCGCCTCCAACGTCGCGCGCTTGCAGACGCTTGGTGCTATCGCCGAACATACCGGGCGGCGGCTCTGCGTGGCGGGGCGCTCGCTCGACCGGATCATCGAGGTCGCGCAGAATAACGGCTATCTCGAAGACCTGCCCGAACTGGTCGATTTCGACACCGCCATGGGCCTGCCGCGCGGCGAAGTTCTGATCCTTGCAACCGGCGGCCAGGGAGAACCGCGCGCTGCCCTGGCGCGTATTGCGGAGGACAACCACCCGCTGCAATTGGTGTCCGGCGACGTAGTGCTGTTTTCCAGCCGCCAGATCCCCGGCAACGAGCTGGCGATTGGCCGCGTGCAGAACATGCTGGCAGAGCGGGGGATCAAGATGGTGACCGACCGGCAGAGCGAGATCCATGTCTCTGGCCACCCCGGCCGACCTGATCTCAAGGCTCTCTATGGCTGGCTGCGGCCCGATATTCTGGTGCCGGTCCACGGCGAGATTCGCCATATGCAGGAGCAGGCCCGGTTCGGCGAACGCTGCGGGATCGAGCACAATGTGTTCCAGAAGAACGGCGATATCGTCCGCCTGGCGCCAGGCGCGCCGGGCAAGATCGGTGAGATTCACACCGGACGTCTGGTGCTTGATGGCGACATTATCGTGCCTGCCGATGGCGATGCGGTCACCATGCGCCGCCGCCTTGCGCGCGACGGCATTCTGATCGTGGTGCTGGGCCAGCGTGACGAGGTTCGCATCGAGGGGATCGGCCTGCCCCTCGATGAAGACTATCCCGCCTTCGTGGCCGAGGCGCGGGCGGATGTGCTAACCGCGATCGGCAAGCTGCGCGGCCCGGAGCGCAAGAGCGAAGACGCCATCGCCGAGGCCGCACGCCTTGCCGCGCGGCGCTGTGCGCAGCGCTGGTCGGGCAAGAAGCCGCAGACGCGCGTGATCCTCGCCAACTCAGCGGAAGCCTGACATGCAACTGACCTCGATAATCGCGATCTATGGCCTGTTCTGGGTGATGAGCGCGTTCCTGATGCTGCCGTTCGGCGTGAAGACCGCCGATGAGGTGGGGGCCGAGAAAGTCCCCGGTCAGGCCGACAGCGCGCCAGCGAACTTTAACGGGCGGAAAGTGGTATGGCGCGCGACGGTCCTCGCCTGTGTGCTGTGCGGCCTTTTCGTCGCAAACTACGTCCAGGAATGGGTGGTTATCGACGACATCAACCTGTTCGGACAACCGCCCGAATAAGGTTGATGTCGCCTGAGCCGCGTCAATCGCGCAGGCGGTCGATTGCCTGAGCGAGCATCACGTAAAGCTTGCCCACATCCGATGACAGCAGCGTCACCGCTACCGCATTGCCGTCGCGGGTGGAGAGCACGTTGCGCAGCATTGCCTCGAAATCGTGGATGTAGCGGTTGACCGTCTCGCGGAACTCGCTGTCCTCCATGTAGATCTCATGCACCGCGCGCGACTCCTGCTTGTCGAGCAGGCGCACGGCGCGGCGGGTGAAGATGCCGCGATCGCCGCGCAGATACTGCGCCCATTGCGTATCAGCCACTTCGTCTTCGAAGGCGCGTGAAATGTCGATGGCTGAGGAGTTTAGCGCCTCGGTGATCGCGGCCATGCGGCGGGTGAAGTCATGGTCGACCTTCTCCTCGGCTCTTTCGCGCGCGGTTGCGACACGCTGTTCGAGGTTGCCCGTCAGCTCGTTGACGGCGGCCAGCTGGTCACGCAGTTCGCGCGCGCTTTCGCGGCTCACTTCGCTGGCGCGTTGAGCGGCGCCCTCCAGTTCGGCAATGGTCGATTGCGCTTCGCGGCCGAGCGCTTCGGAAATCGCGGCATTGCTGTCGCGCGCGATGGTGTCGGCTACTTCGCGGATGGCTTCGCTCTGGTCGGTACGCAGGCTTTCCACTGCGGCTTGCGATCCGGCAGTGAGCGCGGCGATAGCCTCCTGCAATTCGCCGCGCGTCTGCTCGGCAAGCGCCTTCGAGCGCTCGGCCACTTCGGCCAGCTGCGTTTCGAGCTTTTGCAGCACGTCCACCGCGCCGGTGCCGTCGTGCTTTGCGGTCTGGACATGGCTGGCGACCACGGCGCCGCGTTCTTCGGCATCTTTCAACAGAGCGGCCAACCGTTCGGCGTGACCGTGGAAGCTGGTCAGGCGGTCCTGCGCCTCGGCGATGGCTCCGCTCAGCTCGCCCTCGGCCTGGATCTTGCCGGCTTGCAGAATCTCCAGGAGGCGCACGCTCTCGCCGGTCAGGTCAGCGACGACCCTGCTGTTGTCGTCGAGGATCAGCCTGGTTGCGTGGAGACGCCCTTCCAGCTGCTCGACCGTGCTGGTGATGTCACCGTTCGTCTCGGCGAAGCGGGCTCCGAGGCTGGCAATATCGGCATCAATGGCGGCGAGCCGCTCGGCGACGCTTTCGCCTCGCTGCGCCAACTGCTCGACATGGGCGAGGTGTGCTTCCTCGCGGCTGCCGATCTGCTCGTCGAACTGCGCCAGACGGTTTTCGAGCGCGGACAGTGCCTCGCGTTCGCGGCGCGCGGCTTCGTCCTGCCGCCGTGCGAGATCGGCCTCGAAGTCGATAATGCCCTGCGCGAGCGAGGCATCGATCCGGGCTGCCTCGTCCGCCAATGCGGTGAGCCGTAGCCGTGCATTGGCGATCGCGCCTTCGTCGGTCGTCGATACGCGCTCAATCGCCTTGGTAAGCCGCTCTTCCAGCGCCTCGATCATGTCGCCCAGTTCCTTGCCGGCCTCTTCGCGGTTATCGCGCAGCCGGTCGAGGATCGTGTCGCATTCACTGGAGAGGGTGTTCACCCGTTCACGAATCTGCGCGATATTGCGTTCTTCGATCTCGATCAGCTTGGCGTTGCGAGTTTCGAGGAAGTCGACCAGCCTCTCGGCGCGCGCTTCGGTTTCCGCCACGGCGTCTTTGTCGCGCTGGTGAATCTGGCGCTGGAAATCCTCGCTCTGCCGGTTGATGTCTTCAAAGGTCGACAGCGCGTTGCGGCCGAGCTGGCTGGACTTGTCCTCGAATTCGAGAAGCGTCTGGTTGATCAGCGAACTGATCTTTTCGACATGCGCCTCTCCGGCGGCGCTGTGATCCTCAAGCTGTCGCATCGCGGCAACGAGGCCTTCGATCTGGTGGTTGGCGACGTTGCCGACCGTGCCGATCTGGTTGGTCATGTCGCGCGCGGAATTGGCGAGGACGGGCAGCTGATCGCGCAACTGCTCCATGTTGGCGACGGCGCTCTCGCTGACCTGGCCAATCCGGTCGACCCGGTCACCGTTGGTGGCGATCAGGCCCTGCAAGGTTTCGGCGCTGCTCGAAAGACGCTCGGTGGCGACGCGGCCCAGCGATTCGAGATCGCGCGACTGCGAAGCGATGAAATCGCGCGCTAGGCTGAGTTCGCGGTTGATCACCGTGAGGCGCTGTTCGAGCGCAGAGCTTTCTTCGGCCAGCGTCCTAGCGGTATCGGCGAAGCGGCGTTGCTGCGCCCGCCCTGTGCGCATCAATGCCTGCCACAGGAGAGCAAGCAGCAGCACCGGCACCATCAGTTCGAACAGGCTCGAAACCCAGTCCGAAGGTGCGGTTGCGGCAGACAGGCTATCGCGCCGAGCCCAGATGAAGAACCCGGCCCAGCCCGCGATTAGCAGCCCGAACACGGCGGTCAGCATCCGGTCGCGCGCCGATGTGCCTGACATTTCCTCTTCCTCCCAGGCTTCCTCGTGAGCGCGCTCCTGATACTGCGGGGCTTCGCTGGCCTCCGGCTCGTGGCGGGCCGTGGTGCTTTCAGCGGCCATGTCGGCCGAACGTTCGGTCATGTCAGTATCGCCTAGAACGAGGACGCGTTTCCGGTTTGTCATCGCGTGAATTTATCACACCCGGCCTGCCGAGAAACCCCGACTTAACCTCTGATCCCCATATTAACGCCAATGGCTTACGAATCAGGCAGTTTCGAAGCGGCTATTGCCGCTGCCTCGGGTGAGGACGCCGATCTGCGCGCACAGATCCTCGCGGGCTTTGTCGAAAGCGTGGTTACCCACATCGACCTGCTGGGCCGGGCCCGGTGCGATGGCAATTGGGAGGTCGCTGCACAACGCCTGAAAGGTCTGGGGGCCAGTTTCCACGACGGAGAGCTGGTCTCGCTGGCCGAGCGGGCGCTCGACAGTGCGCCTGGCGATCCGGTGGCCGTGCGTCATCTTATGGATTACTCGGCCCGGCTCACCGCGAAGATCTAGGCATTCGGGACGCTTGGCAGCGCGGGGGCAAGCGCCTAGCTAGGCGCCCATGAATTGCCCTGAGGCCTGTTGAATGCGCGCCGCCCTTATTATCATGCAACCTGTCGGGTCCGAGCCCGCACCATCGGTGCTGGGGCGCAGCCTCGCCCTGCGCCAGCTCGATTTCGCACGCCATTGCCAGTGCGACGTGCTGCTGCTCCTCGCCCGCGGTGTCACCGCCGAGGCCAACGAATTGCGTCACGCGGCCGAAGATGTCGGCATGCGCGTGCAATTGCTTGGCGGAGCGGATGCGCTTTCGGGCGTGGTCCAGCCGGGCGACAGCCTGCTGGTAATGCAGGAAGACCTTCTGCCCTTCTGCCATGAAGCGTCCTCCGCGCTGGCGGAGGGCAATTGTGTGATCATTCTCGATGCCGGACGTGGCACGCGCGCCGGATTCGAGCGCATCGATATCGACCGGGCGTGGGGCGGGGCGCTGATGATTGACGGCGCTGCACTGCGCCGCCTTTCGGGCCTCGGAGAAGATTTCGCTCCGGCTTCGGCGCTGCTGCGAATCGCCTTGCAGCAGGGCGTCCGCCAGCAACGGCTCGATGCGGGCACGCTGCGCAGCGGCGAGTGGCAACTGGTGACAAGCGACGAGGACGCCGGGCAGGTCGAGCAGCTGTGGCTCGATCATATGCTTGAACGGCCCAGCCTTCTGCGCCCCACGGCCTGGATCGCGCATCGTTTGCTCAAGCCCTTTGCCGCCGGGCTTGCGAGTCGCCCGTCCACCCGCGCCTGGGTCGCCGGGGTGACTATTCTGGTGCTGCTCGGGGCGCTGGCTGCGGTTTACATGGGCTATGTCGCGGCCGGCCTTGGCGGGATTCTCGCGGCCACGCTGTTGCCTGAGTTCGTGCGTCAACTGGCGCAGGTCAGCGCGACGCCGTCGGCCCCGGCGCGAAACTGGCCCTGGCTTGGCTGGCTGGTCGACGGTGCATTGGTTGGCGCGCTGGTGCTCTCCGTCGAAGCACCATGGTATCGCATGGCCTTCGCTCCGCTGGTGGCGGGGGCGGCGCTGCTCCTGCTTGACCGGGCGAGCGGGCCGAAATGGCTGACGCTGGCGCGCGATCGCGGGATCGTGGTCGCCGTCGCGCTTGTCGCGAGCGTGCTGCTGCCTGCGGAAGAGGCGGCCATGCTGCTGGCAGCGCTGCTGATGGCGGTCCTGCTAATATTCCGTACCCGCAATTGGGCATAACGCAGACTTAACCAAAACCGCCTATGGCCGGTGGAATGAGCGGAGATTCCCCCGGCACGCCATCCATCGAACAGGTCGAGGACGTGATGCGCTTCGAGCTGTCGCGTGGTGATGCCTTGCTGGCGTCTGCGCAGCCCGTGCTCACGCACCTGCTCACCAGCGGCGACCAGGTGCAGTTCAGCGACGAGATCATCGCGCGCATTCGCGGTATGGCAAGCCACGCCGCGCGCCAGCTGCTCGATGCCGTGGCCGAGGCCGACGATACGCTTGACCGCGATGCGCTGCTCGCCAGCCACCGCGAAGCGCTGACCGAGACGATCCTGGCCGATAATGGCTTCCTCTCCCATGCCCATGCCCTAGCTTTGGAAGTGCATTGGACGGACAAGCTGCACAAGCGCTGCGGGCTCGACCCGGTGCTGACGCCGTTCCTGCAGGAGCTGGCTGCCTCCACCGATACCGAGATCGCGGGCGCGGCCATGCACGTGCTGGCGGCACAGGCGCGGTTCGTGCAGCAGCAGCGCCGTATGGAGCTGGCGCTGGGCGACTTGCCGGGCGACCTGTTTCACCGTGTGCTGCTGGCCATGCGCGGCTGCCACGGTCTGCCGGAACCGGCTGCCGAACAGGCCGAAGCGCGCCTGCGCCGCACGTTCGACGAAGCGACAAGCCGCGCCGGGCAGATGGCACACCTGCTGCTCTCGCTCGGGCACCGGGCCGACCGGGCGCTTGCCATCGATCACGCTGGCCTGGCCCTGTTCGCCAGCGCGCTGGCGATGGCCTCGGGCCAGAGCCGTGACTTTGCGATTCACGCGCTGGGAGAAAATCAGCTGGCCCGGCTCGCCCTTTCGCTGCGCGCGGCGGGCTTGTCGCAGAATGCGCTGGAGGCGCAGTTCCTGCTGCTTCATCCCGAGATTACCTTGCCGCCCGGTTTTGACGGATTCAGCGTCGAGCGTGCCACGGTGTTGCTTGCTTCGGCGCGGGTTGCGGGCAAGGAGTGAGACCATGCCCGGCAGCTCCACCCTGCAAACCTATGCGCGAACCGACGGGGCCGACCGCCTGATCGCCGCGCAGGAGCCATTGGCGGGCCTGCACCTGCGCTGCGGCGGCGAGTTGCCTGGCGAGATTGTCGCCCCGGCCTTGCGCGAAGTGGTCCAGATGGCGCGGGAATATGGCCTCAAGCTGGCGCGGCGCTTGCGCATGTCAGACGACCGCGAGGTTTTCAGCATGTGGGTCGAAGTGGAGCCTGAAGGCGAGGGCTGTCAGGTCGCCATCTCGAACTGGCGCAGCGAAGGCCGCCCGCCCGCCAGCGTCAACGGCGATGAACATCGGATCGCCATGGCGCGCCACATGGCGGGGCTCAGCGCCCGGCTCGGTCCGCGCCAGGAACTGCTCGCTGTGGACAGTCACGAGCCACAACTCACCAAGCTGGCGCAGGCTATGACTGGCGGGACCGGCAAGCCGTGGACCGATTTCGTCACGCTGGAAGGCAATGTTCACCAGCAACCGCTGCACTGGCGGCTGCTCGATGGTGCGCGGCTGCGCGTGGCTGGCCTGCCGCAACTCTGGACCGCGCACCTTGTGCCGCTGGGTGGCGGCGAACCCGGCAGCGGCGGCTTTGAGCTGCTAATGGTCTCCGATGCGCCTGCGGCTGCCGTAGCCAAGCCGCAGCCCACGGTGCCGCTGCGTCAGAGCGGGATCGACCGCAAGATCGCGCCGGTTCTGCGCCAGCCCGTCTCGCGCATCATTGCCAATGCCGAGACGATCCGCTCGCAGCTGTCCGGCCCGCTGGCCGATGAGTATACCAACTATGCGGCGGACATCACGGCAGCGGGCGAGCACCTGCTTGCGCTGATCGAAGATCTGACCACGCTGGAGCTGATCGAGGACGAGAGCTTCGCTCCTGCGCCCGATCAGATCGACCTCGCCGATGTGGCCCGCCGTGCTGCCGGTATCCTCAGTATGCGCGCACGCGAACGGCAGATCGCCGTCGATGCGCCGAAGCATGGCGAGAGTGTGCCCGCCATCGGCGAGTTCCGGCGCGTCTTGCAGATCCTCCTGAACCTGCTCGGCAATGCGATCCGCTATTCGCCGGAGGGCTCGTCGATCTGGCTGCGCGCCGAGAGCGAAGGCGGCATGGCCAGCATCACCGTGGCCGATCAGGGCGAGGGATTGAGCGCCGACGAAGTGGCGCGTGTCTTCGCCAAGTTCGAGCGGCTCGGCCGCAGCGGCGACGGCGGTTCGGGGCTGGGTCTCTATATCTCGCGCCGCTTGGCCGAGGCGATGGGCGGTGCCCTGACAGTCGAAAGCGCGAAGGGGCAGGGGGCCCGCTTCACGCTTTCGTTACCGGCGGACCTCGCCGCCACTTCCTGATTTCGGCGAGCGCCGAAGCGCCCGCCGCAACCGATTAACGCTTGTCGACCGGCACGTAGTCGCGCTGCGTCGGCCCGGTGTAGAGCTGACGCGGACGGCCGATCTTCTGGCCGGGGTCGGAGATCATCTCGTTCCATTGCGCCACCCAGCCCACGGTGCGGGCCAGCGCGAAGAGCGCGGTGAACATCGTGGTCGGGAAGCCGATCGCCGAAAGGATGATGCCAGAGTAGAAGTCGACGTTGGGGAACAGCTTCTTCTCGGCGAAGTAGTCGTCCGACAGCGCCAGCTCTTCCAGACGCAGCGCGGTTTCGAACACCGGATCGGTGACCTTGAGCGCATCGAACACCTCGCGCACGGTCTTCTGCATGACCGTCGCGCGCGGGTCGTAGTTCTTGTAGACGCGGTGGCCGAAGCCCATCAGGCGGAACGGATCGTTCTTGTCCTTGGCACGCTCGATGTAGTGCGGGATGCGGTCGGGCGTGCCGATTTCCTGCAGCATGTTGAGCGCGGCCTCGTTGGCGCCGCCATGCGCCGGGCCCCACAGGCAGGCGATGCCCGCCGCGATGCAGGCAAACGGGTTGGCGCCCGACGAGCCGGCGAGACGCACGGTGCTGGTCGAGGCGTTCTGTTCGTGGTCGGCATGGAGGATGAAGATCCGGTCCATCGCCTTTTCAACCGCCGGGATCACCTCATATTCCTCGGCCGGAACGCCGAAGGTCATCTTGAGGAAATTGCCGGTGTAGCTCAGCGAGTTATCCGGGTAGAGGAAGGGCTGGCCGACCGAATACTTGTAGGCCATGGCCGCAATGGTCGGCATCTTGGCGATAAGGCGGTGGCTGGCGATGCGGCGCTGCATCGGATCGGAGATGTCGGTGCTGTCATGGTAGAACGCCGATAGCGCGCCGACCACGCCGCACATGATTGCCATCGGGTGCGCATCGCGGCGGAAACCGCGATAAAAGGTCATCAGCTGCTCGTGCAGCATGGTGTGGCGGGTGATGGTGTTCTCGAAGGTGTCGAGATCGCTCTTGCTCGGCAGTTCACCGTTCAGCAGCAGGTAGGACACTTCCATGAAGCTGGAGTGCTCCGCCAGCTGGCCGATGGGGTAGCCGCGGTGCAGCAGCACGCCTTCTTCGCCGTCGATGAAGGTCAGAGCGCTTTCGCAGCTGGCGGTTGAGGTAAAACCGGGATCGTAGGTGAAGGCGCCCGTGTTGCCGTAGAGTTTGCGGATGTCGACGACATCGGGTCCGCAGCTTCCCTGCAGCACCGGAAGTTCGAGCGATTTGCCGCCGATTTCGAGGTTTGCTTGCTTGTCCGCCAAAGCCTGTACTCCTGTTCTAGTAGTTGCGTTCCTGCCGTCAGGAGAGCGCCTGCGCGTCAATCCGCGCGAGGCTTTCGTCCCTGCCGAGCAGGACCAGCACATCGAAAATTCCGGGCGAAGTCGTTTGCCCCGTCAAAGCAGCGCGCAACGGCTGCGCCAGCTTGCCGAGGCCGAGCCCCAAGTCTTCTGCGTAGGCCTTGAGATTGGCCTCCAGAGCCTCGGTTGTCCAGTCCTTCTCGGCGCTCAAACGCTGTGAAATCGTCGCCAGATGGCTACGCGCTTCGTCGTCGAGAAGTTGTGTTGCTTTTTCGGTCAGTTCGAGCGGGCGCTGCACGAACAGGAAGCGCGCGCCATCGGCCAGCTCGCCCAGATCGCGTGCACGCGTTTTCAGTACGGGCATGGCCTCGGTCAGCAGCTTTTCGTCGGCCTCAGGCCCGATCCGTCCGGCCACCAGACCGGCGAGGCGGGCATCGTCGGCCTCGCGAATGAAGTTGCCATTCATGTTGACCAGCTTCTTCATGTCGAAGCGGCTCGGCCCCTTGTTCACACCGCTGAGATCGAACAGCGCGATCGCTTCCTCGCGGGTGAACTCCTCCTTGTCGCCATGGCCCCAGCCAAGGCGCAGGAGGTAGTTGAACAGCGTCTCGGGCAGGATGCCCAGATCATCGCGATAGGCATCGACGCCGAGTGCGCCGTGGCGCTTGGAAAGCTTGGCGCCGTCATTGCCGTGGATCAGCGGGATATGGGCATAGACCGGCTCGTCCCAGCCATCTTCGATCCCTTGCATCGCCCGGATCAGCTGGATCTGGCGGAAGGCGTTGTTGAGGTGATCGTCGCCGCGGATGATGTGGGTCACACCCATGTCGACATCGTCGACCACCACGGCCAGCATGTAGGTCGGGGTGCCATCGGCGCGCAGCAGGATGAAGTCGTCGATCTCCTTGTTGGCGACCTTGACGCGGCCCTGCACACTGTCCTCGATCACGGTATCGCCTGCGGTCGGGGCCTTGAGCCGGATCACGAAGGGCGCGCCTTCGGGCGCTTCCGACGGATCGCGATCACGCCAGCGCCCGTCATAGCGCATCGGCTGCTTGTTCGCGCGCTGCTGCTCGCGCATCTCGGCCAGCTCCTCGGGCGAAGCGAAGCACTTGTAGGCCTTGCCCGCCTCGAGCAGCTTCATTGCCACTTCGGCATGGCGCGGCGCGCGCTCCGACTGGAACACCGGCTCGCCGTCGAACTCGAGCCCGAGCCAGCTCAGCCCGTCGAAGATGACGTCGATGGCTTCCTGGGTGCTGCGCTGCTTGTCGGTATCCTCGATCCTCAGCAACGCCTTGCCGCCGCAGTGGCGTGCATAGAGCCACGAGAACAACCCGGTGCGGGCATTGCCGATGTGGAGAAAGCCGGTCGGGCTGGGCGCGAAGCGGGTGACGACCGGACGGTCTGCCGTGCTGCCTGCGCTTGCCATATTCACGTAATCCTGTCCTAATCTCATTGATGGCCACGCATTCAGCACCGCAAGTTCCACTAGGGGGCGATACGGGTAATGCTGCGACGCAGCAGCCGCATTGGCTGAGCCGTGTCTCTTTGTCCAGCCTTGGCGATGGGGCGGAGGCTTTCCTTGCCGATGCGTGCTTCGATCGCGGGCCATGGCTGGCGGTGGCCTTTGCCGGGGGCGTTGCCGCATGGTTCGTGCTGCCAGGCTCCGCCGCGTGGATCGCCACGATTTCGGCGGGGGCAATTGCGGCGCTGGGCGCGCTGGCGCTGTGGCGCGGGCGAGAGGACCGGGTGCGGCTGACGCTCGCCATTGTCGCTGTCGGCCTTTTGGTCGCCGCTGGGGTGGCTACGGGCTGGGCACGTTCGGCGCTGGTAGGGACAGAGGCGTTCGAGCGCCCCATGTCGGCCGACTTCGAAGGCCGTGTGCTCGAACGGATCGAGCAACCGGCGGACGAGCGTGTGCGGCTGGTGCTTGCCATCCGCCATCCCGATACGGGTGAGCCCGCCAAGGTGCGCGTCAACGTGCCGCTGGCCGACGACGACCCGGCCTATCGCGAAGGTGCGCTGATCGCCTTCACCGCGCGGCTGATGCCGCCCGCCTCGCCGATGCTGCCCGGCGGCTATGACTTCGCGCGCAGTGCCTGGTTCACCGGCTACGCGGCGACGGGCAGCGTGCAGGGGGACATCGCGCTGGCCGAACCGGCGAGCGGCGGCGAGGGCTGGCTGGCGAGCCTGCAACGGCGGTTGTCGGCCCATGTGCGCGGGCAGCTCGGCGGCTCTTCGGGGACCATCGCCGCCGCTTTCGCTAGCGGCGATCGCGGTGCCATCGGCATGGCTGACGAGGTGGCGATGCGCGATGCCGGGCTCACGCACCTGCTGTCGATCAGCGGGCTTCACGTCAGCGCGGTGATTGCCGGGACCTACCTGATTGCCATTCGCCTGCTGGCCCTGTGGCCCTGGCTGACCTTGCGGATGCGGCTGCCTGTTGCCGCCGCCGCTTTGGCTGCGCTGGCGGGGATCAGCTATACGCTGCTGACCGGCGCGCAGGTGCCCACGGTGCGCAGTTGCGTTGCTGCGTTGCTCGTGCTCGGCGCGCTGGCGCTGGGGCGGGCGCCGCTTTCGCTGCGGATGGTGGCGGTGGCGGCGGTGATCGTGCTGCTGCTGTGGCCGGAGTCGATTGTCGGGCCGAGCTTCCAGATGAGCTTTGCCGCCGTGATCGCCATCGTTGCCCTGCACAACAGCGGTTGGGTCAAGGCCTTCCTCGCCCCGCGAGATGAGCCACGCCTCGCGCGGCTGGCGCGGCAGACGGCGATGTTGCTCGTCACCGGGCTGGTGATCGAACTGGCGCTTATGCCGATCGTGCTGTTCCACTTTCATCGCGCCGGGGTCTACGGCGCGCTTGCGAATGTCATCGCCATTCCGCTTGTCACCTTCGTCTCGATGCCGCTCATCGCGCTTGCTCTTGCTCTCGACCTGATCGGTGCGGGAGCGCCCTTATGGTGGTTGGCGGGCCAGTCGCTCGACCTGATGCTCGCCATCGCGCACTTCACCGCGGCGCAGCCCGGCGCGGTGAAGCTGTTTCCGCATCCGGGCAGCTGGACCATGGCGCTGTTCGTCGCGGGCGGGCTATGGCTCGCGCTGTGGCAGGGCCGGGCGCGGGCATGGGGGCTTGCGCCGGTGGCGCTCGCCACGATCCTGATGCTCTCCACGCCGGTGCCCGACCTCCTCGTATCGAGCGGCGGTCGGCATGTCGGCATCACTACGGCGGATCGGCGGCTTGTCATGCTGCGCGATACCAACAGCGCCTATACCCGCGACAACCTCATGCAACTCGCCGGGGTCGACGCCGAGCCGGTGTCGCTGGCCGACTGGCCCGGCGCGCGTTGTAGCCAAGAGTTCTGCTCGGTCACGCTCGAACGCGGAGGGCGCGCCTGGCACCTGCTGCTCGCCCGCAGCGACCTCATCGTCGAGGAACGGGCGCTGGCCGCTGCCTGCAGGCGCGCCGACATCGTTGTGGCAGACCGCTGGCTGCCGCGCTCGTGCCAGCCGCGCTGGCTCAAGGCCGACCGGCATATGCTCGGCGTCAGCGGCGGGCTGGCGATTCGGCTCGATCCGCCCGAAGTCACCACGGTGGCGCAGGGGCAGGGCGAGCATGGCTGGTGGCGCGGCGAGGCAGAGGACTGATCGGCCCCGCCGCGTCACCAATCTCGTCGATTAGTGGTAGCGACGCAGGAGCCCTGCAAGCTTGCCCTGAACCTCGACCTCCGTATCGGCGTAGACCTGCGGCTGGAGTGCCGAGTTCGCCGGATCGAGGCGGATCTTGCCGCCATCGTGGTGCAGGTACTTGAGTGTTGCCTCCTCACCGCGAATCAGCGCGACCACGATCTCGCCGTCACGCGCAGTGTTGGTCTTCTTCACCAGCGCAAAGTCACCGTCGAAGATACCCGCTTCGATCATCGAATCGCCCGATACCTCGAGCGCATAGTGATCGCCCGAGCCGAGCAGCGCGGCAGGAACGGGCAGCGTGCGGCTGTCTTCCAACGCTTCAATCGGTTGTCCGGCGGCGATCTTGCCGTGGAGCGGGATCTCGATCACATCGTTAGCCGGAGCAGGTGCGGAAGAGGGCGGGGTGGTCGCCTTGGCGAGGGCATCCTTCGCGGCCCGACCGGCCACCATGTTCTCGGGCATCTTCACCACTTCGAGCGCGCGCGCGCGGTTGGCGAGACGCTGGATGAAGCCCCGCTCTTCCAGAGCAGAGATCAGGCGGTGAACGCCCGACTTGCTCTTCAGGTCGAGCGCCTCTTTCATCTCTTCGAAACTGGGCGAAATGCCCGTTTCTTCAAGTCGTTGATGGATGAATAGCAAAAGCTCGTGCTGTTTCGCGGTCAACATGGGCCACTCCCGTCAAACAGTCCCAAATCGGGAACCAATGCGGAACATCTATGGAACGATAGGGCCCAAGTCAAGTCCATCCGCCACCGCTAAGCAGATAGACCGAGGCCAAGTCGCCCGCCTTCGCCTCGTTCGCATTCGCTGGTCGTGCGATCAGCGCCTCGCTCGCGGCGAGGGCACGCAGGGCCGAGGAGTCCTGCTGGCCGAGCAACGCCACCCCGCCATCGCCCATCCGTGCACGCACGAACTCGGCGCGGCTGCCGGTAGGGGGCAGGGCGTTTAGCGTGGGCAGGGTGATCGCGCGCGGCAAGGGCTGAGCCGCGCCCGCGAGCCGCCGCAGCAGCGGGAGCAGGAACAGGTAGGCCGTGACCATGCTCGACACCGGATTGCCCGGCAGGCCGACCACGAACTGCGCGCCCTTGCGCGCGATCAGCAGCGGTTTGCCCGGCTTCATCGCGATCCGCCAGAAGGCGATTTCGGCACCCCACTCTTCGAGCGCAGGCCGCACGAGGTCGTGATCGCCCACCGAGGCCCCGCCGCTGGTGACGAGCACATCAGCCGCGCCCGCCTGTGCGAGTGCAGCGCGCATGGCCTCCATCGAGTCGGGCACCGGGCCGACTCGGTCGATGTGGCTGACCAGCCCTGCGCACATCGCCGCGAGCATTGCGCCGTTGCTGGCGGGGATCTGGTGCGGCGCGACCGCTTCGGGATCGGCAGCCAGTTCGTCGCCGCTGTCGAGCACCGCTAGGCGCGGGAGGCGGCCCGCTTCTACCGAGCCATGCCCGCCCACCAGCGCGAGCGCCATCGCGGCGGGTGACATCCGCGAACCTGCCGCCAGCAGCACATCGTCTTGCGCGAAGTCGAGCCCCTTGCGGCGCACATGGCGAGGGGTGGCCTCGTCCTCTCCGTTCAGGCGCAAGGCGTCGCCCTCGCGCACGGCGTTCTCCTGTAGCAGCACCGCAGCCTCGCCCGGTGGCATCAGCGCGCCGGTGGAGATGCGGATCGCCTCGCCCGGTGCCAGCGCGCGCCCGAACGGATGGCCTGCGGCGCTCTCGCCCACCACCTGCCACGGCCCCGTCAGCTCATCGGCGCGCACGGCATAGCCGTCCATCGCCGAGAGGTCCGCCGGGGGCTGGGTGCGGCGCGCCAGCAGCGGCGCGGCGAGGTAACGTCCCGAGGCATCGCCCGTGGGCAGGCGCTCGCTGCCGAGCGGCGCTGCCATTGCGAGCAGACGGGCCTGCGCTTCCTCATGCGGGATAGGCGGAGGCAGGCTCACTCGGCGTACCAGTCGCCGCTCTTGCCGCCGGTCTTGGCGAGCAGGCGGACCTGTTCGATCACCATGCCCTTCTCCAACGCCTTGGCCATGTCGTAGATCGTCAGCAGCGCCACTGTGGCGGCGGTCAGCGCCTCCATCTCCACCCCGGTCTTGCCGGTGAGTGCGGCGCGCGCGGTAACGCGGATCGCGCTGTCCTCGAAGGCGAAGTCCACGCTCACCGTGTCGAGCGCGAGCGGATGGCAAAGCGGGATCAGTTCGCCCGTCTTCTTGGCGGCCATGATGCCCGCGATCCGTGCGGCGGCGAGCACGTCGCCCTTGGGGCCGGAGCCCTCGCGCACCGCCTGCAAGGTGGCCGGCTGCATTGCGATGCGGCCTTCAGCCGTAGCCGAGCGCTGCGTCGGTGCCTTGTGGCCGACGTCGACCATGCGCGCTGCGCCGGTTTCGTCGAGGTGGGTGAGCTTGCTCATGGCGTGGCTGCCTTCATCGGTGTTGCGCAGGGCGCAAGGTGTTACAGGTGTGACAGTGTCCTGGACAGAAATTTCCTGACGCGCGCAAGGGGGCTGCGAAGCGACCTTTTGCACGGGTTCTGCGTCACGACAGTCATGCCGTTCTGATGGCACAGGCGAGCCTTGTAGGACAGGGGCACCTTAAGCGCACCCTCTCGCCCTTGGCTAGATCATGCGCACGATCGCATAGCCGATTGCGCCGACCAGCGCCCAGGTCGCCAGCGTAAGTCCGCCCAGAATCAGCAACCGCGTGCGATAGCGCAGCTTTTCGACGTGCGGATCGGGGAACGGCGCATCGTGCTGCTGCGATGACGGCACCGCAGGCGCGGCGAGGAGAGCCGCGCTGACAGCGCCCTGGCTGATCGGCTGCAGAAACTCGGTGCCGTATTCGTTTTCCGAACCCATCCGGGCGCTGCGCACAACTATTGCCGAGACGGTCCCGGCCTCGGGAAGCTCGACCTCGAGGTATTCGCCCACTTCAAGATTCGCCGTCGAGCGGATGCGCATGCCGGTCTGCGAAAGGTCGAGAATGGAGACAGCCGTCGTGCCTAGCTGTTGGCCAGCATCGAAGCTCAGGGTGAAGGTCCGCCGGTTGGCGTGCCTTCGATCTACGAACGGCGCCGGTAGAGAAAGGGCGGCAACTCTGGGCAGCATTTTGGACCTCCACCCCCGCCATCGACCATTTTGATTGAGAAGCGGTAAAGGAACGTATCGCTGCGATTCCGCGGGTCCGCGCCTGCCATCCTTAAGTACGCACCGAAGCGCCGCTAGAACAGGCGCACCCCGTTCGCCACCTGCTTGTCGGGCGCGAACAGCACCACCTCGCCATCGGCATCGGGAAAGCCGAGCACCAGCACCTCGCTCATCATCGGGCCGATCTGGCGCGGCGGGAAGTTCACCACGGCTGCCACCTGCCGACCCACCACCTCCTCGCAGGTGTAGTTGACGGTGATCTGCGCGGAGCTTTTCTTCTCGCCGATGACGGGACCGAAATCGAGCGTCAGCCGGTAGGCGGGCTTGCGCGCCTTTTCGAAGCGTTCGGCAGCGATGATAGTGCCCACGCGGATATCGACCGCGAGGAACTGATCGAAGGCGATCTGGTCGGCGATCGGAGCGTCGGCGTCGTGCAGCAGGTGCATCGCCTTTAGCCTTCGAGCAAGGCCCTGGTCGCGGCAACCACGTCAGCCTGCCGCATCAGGCTTTCGCCCACGAGGAAGCAGCGCACACCCGCTTCGGCAAGGCGCTGACAGTCGGCATGATCGCGGATGCCGCTTTCACCGACCAGCAGCGAACCTTCGGGCGCAAGCGCGGTGAGCCGTTCGGTGGTGGCGAGATCGGTGGTGAAGGTCTTGAGGTTGCGGTTGTTGACCCCGATCAGGCGCGAGGTGAGGTGCTTGGCCGCACGCTCCATCTCCGCCTCGTCGTGGACTTCGACCAGAATGTCCATCTGGTGGGCGAGGGCGGCTTGCTCGATCTCCGCCATGAGCGTGTCTTCCAGGGCGGCGACGATGATCAGGATCGCATCGGCGCCGATGCTGCGCGCCTCGCTCACTTGCCAGGTATCGACCATGAAGTCCTTGCGCAGGACGGGCAGATCGCAGGCCGCGCGGGCTTGCCTCAGGTAATCTTCGTGACCTTGGAAATAGGGCGCGTCGGTCAGCACCGAGAGGCAGGCCGCGCCGCCGACGGAATAGTCGCGGGCGTGGGTGGCGGGCTCGAAGTCCTCGCGGATCAGGCCTTTGGACGGGCTCGCCTTCTTCACCTCGGCGATCAGACCGAAGCCGGTTTCCGCCTTGTTGCGCAGCGCCTGTTCGAAACCGCGCGGGGCGGTTTGTTGAGCGGCGGTTTCTTCCAGCGTGGCGAGGGTGGTCTGCGCCTTGCGGGCGGCCACTTCCTCGCGCTTCGTGGCGCAGATTTCGTCCAGCTTGTTCATCGTTTGGAAGCCTCGATCCAACAGTCGAGCAGCGCCTTGGCCAGCCCCTTGTCAATGGCTTCGGCGGCCTCTTCCACGCCATCGCGCAAGGTCTCGACTTCGCCCGCGACCAGCAGCGCGGCAGCGGCATTCAGCAGCACCGCATCGCGATAGGCCCCCTTTTCGCCAGCAAGCAAGCGGGCAAGCGCGGCCGCGTTATACTCGGGATCGCCGCCCCGGATCGCTTCGAGCGGATGGCGCTGAAGGCCCGCATCTTCGGGCGTGATCTCTTCGCCAAGCCCGTCGATACCGAGCGTCGCCACACGGGTCGGACCGGCGATGGAAATCTCGTCGAGCCCTTCCAGACCCGAGACGATCATGACCTTGTCCATGCCCAGCAGCTTCATCGCATCGCGGTAGATCGGCACACAGTCGGGCCGGGCAATGCCAATCAGCTGGCGCTGCACGCCCGCTGGATTGGCGATCGGGCCGATCAGGTTGAAGATCGTGCGCCGGCCCAGCTTCTTGCGGATCGGCATCACGTATTTCATCGCCGGGTGATAGGTCTGCGCGAACAGGAACGCGATGCCGATCTCGTTGAGCGTCAGTTCGGCATGGCGGCCCGCGCCGTCGAGATCGAGGCCGAGCGCCTCCAGCGTATCGGCCGTGCCCGCCTTGGAGCTCGCCGCCCGGTTGCCATGCTTGGCGACCGGCACCTCGCAGGCGGCGACCACGATGGCGACCGTGGTCGAGATGTTAAGCGAATGCTGGCCGTCGCCGCCCGTGCCGCAGACGTCGATGGCGTTGGCGGGCGCTTTTACGCGCAACATGGTCTCGCGCATGGCCTGCGCCGCCCCGGCGATCTCCTCGGCCGTCTCACCGCGTTCGGTCAGTTCGAGCAGGATCGCGGCGATCTCGTCGTCGCCCAGTTCGCCGTTCAGCATCCGCGTGAACAGCGCGTGGCTTTCGGGCATCGTCATGCTCATGAGCGTGCTTTCGGCTCCAGCCCGGATATGCGCAGGAAGTTCGCCAGCAGCGCGTGGCCATGCTCGGTGGCGATGGACTCTGGGTGGAACTGCACCCCGTGGATCGGCAGGCTTTCGTGGCGGAAGCCCATCACGGCGGTGCCGTCGATGCCCGGCGTTTCGCTGGTCGCATTGATCAGCAGGCAATCGGGAATGTTCTCTACGATCAGCGAGTGATAGCGGGTGGCGGTGTAAGGCGAGGGCAGCCCGGCGAACAGGCCGGTACCGTCATGCGTCACCGCGCTGGTCTTGCCGTGCATCAGCCCGCCGCGCGTGACCGTGCCGCCGAAATGTTGCCCGATCGACTGGTGCCCAAGGCACACCCCCATCAGCGGGCGCTCCGCATCGGCGCAGGCCGCCACCAGATCGAGCGAGATGCCTGCTTCGTTCGGCGTGCAGGGGCCGGGCGAGATGAGGATGCCCTTGGCGCCCGTCGCCAGCGCTTCGGCGGGGGTGAGGGCGTCATTTCGCACCACTTCGACCTTTGCCCCCAGCTCCATCACATAGTGGACGAGGTTGAAGGTGAAGCTGTCGTAATTGTCGATGACGAGGATGTCGGGCTGGCTCATGGTTGTGCTCTTGCCTTGTTTTTCACCACGATCAAGGGGCCGAGCGGGGCCCGCTGGTCCATGCGTTCGGCCACCGGGTCCCACAGGCTCGACACCGTGCCGTCGAGATAGAGCGCGTTGGGGGTCTTCAGCAGGTCGCGGTAAAGGCGAGCGATCACGCCGAAGCTGATCGGGCCTTGCGAGATGACGAAGTGCGCGCGGCCCTGCTTATCCACTCCGACCGCGTTGCGCAGCAGGCGGCTGGGGCCGTTCTCGGTGATCTCGGGATGAATCTTGCCGTCGATCACCAGCATCGGGCCGCTCTGGGTGCCGAAGGCGGGGCGCTCGCTGACGGTGTTGTAGAACGTGTCGGTGTCGAGCACCTGCCAGGTCGAGCCGCTGCCGAAGAACACGCCGTTGGGCTTCAGGTGGAAATTGCCCACCCCATTGGCGCGGTTCAGCTCTTTCAGCCGCTCGCCACCTTCCACGAAGTAGCCGACCGGCATGCCCGCATCGTCGAACATGCCCGCGTTCATGGCGAAGGCGACATCGGCTTGCGGGTTCGCCTTGCGGAAGGCGGCGAAAGAACGGAACGGCGCGCCGCCCGCCGGGCTGAGCGCGGTGGCAATGGTGTGCTCCGCAGGATCGGCGATGCAGTCGACGAAGCGCTGTTCCTCGAAGGTGAGGACTTCGCAGGCATCGAACGCCCCGGCTGACGATGATGCGGTGGGGGAGGCTGTCGCGCCATCCTCGCTGCCGCCATCGAGCGCGAATCGCACCACCGGCTCGCCGCCTTGCGGTGCGTCGCCGCAGCCCGCAAGGAGCAGCAGCGCGGCCAGCAGTGGTGCGCGGGTCACTGGCCGAAGCCCGGTTCGCTCGCGACCCGCACGGCCTCTCGCGCTGCGGCGATCAGGGCACCGGCCTTGTGGCGGCACTCGGCCGCTTCATAAGCCGGATCGCTGTCGGCGACGATCCCTGCGCCCGCCTGCACGTTCATGATCCCGTCCTTGATCACGGCGGTGCGCAGCACGATGCAGCTATCCACCGAACCATCGGGCGCGAAATAGCCGACGCCGCCAGCATAGGGGCCGCGTGTTTCAGGTTCGAGTTCGGCAATCACCTGACAGGCGCGAATCTTCGGTGCGCCCGAGACGGTCCCGGCGGGGAAGCCCGCGAACATCGCGTCGATAGCGTCGTGATCGGGCGAGAGCTTGCCGACTACGTTAGAGACGATGTGCATCACGTGACTGTAACGCTCAACAATCGAGCGCGCTGTAACGCGCACCGAATCCGCCGCCGCCACCCGGCCAACGTCATTGCGGCCGAGGTCGAGCAGCATCAGGTGCTCGGCGCATTCCTTGGGATCGGCGAGCAGGCTTTGCTCGTTGGCCGCGTCTTCCTCGGGAGTCTTGCCACGCGGGCGGGTGCCGGCGATGGGCCGGATCGTCACCTCACCATCGCGCACCCGCACGAGAATTTCCGGGCTCGATCCGACCACGGCAAAACCGGGCAGATCGAGGAAATAGAGGAAAGGCGAGGGGTTCACCCGCCTGAGCGAGCGATAGAGCGCAATCGGCGGCACCGGCAGCGGACAGGTGAACCGCTGTGCCAGCACCACCTGGAAGATGTCGCCCGCCGAAATGTATTCCTTTGCCGCCAGCACGATCCGTTCGTACTCGGCCTCGTCCATCACCGGCTCAAGCTCCAGATCGGGCGGCACGGCGAGCTGCGGAGAGGGTGGCACCGCGCCCGAGAGCTGACGCAGGGCCTCGTCGATCCGCTCGCCCGCGCGCTCGATCAGTGCATCCGGCTCGCCTGTGCCCGCCCACAAGGGGGCGATCACGAACAGTGCGTCGGTCAGCGAATCGAACACCAGCACCAGCGTCGGCCGGGCAAACAGCATGTCGGGCAGGGCCAGTTCGCTCTGCGGCGCGCGCGGCAGCTTCTCGACCAGCCCGATGGTTTCGTAGCCGAAATAGCCGACAACGCAGGCCAATGCAGGCGGAAGCTCCGCCGGAACGTCGATCCGGCAGCTTGCGACCAGCTCGCGCAGTTCGCTCAGCGCATCGCCCGAAAGCGCGGTGAAGGCCTCGCGGTCGTGCCGCCACTTGCGGTTGATCTCGGCGCTCGGCCCGGTGGCGCGGAACATCAGATCGGGATCTAGCCCGAGCAGCGAATAACGCCCGCGCACCTCGCCGCCCTCGACCGATTCGAGCAGGAAGTCGCCCCGGCCCGGCTCGATCAGCTTGAGCGCGGCACCAACCGGCGTTTCCGTATCGGCAACGACCCTGCGCCAGACGAGCGCATTAGTTCCAGCGGCAAGGCTGGCGCGTGCTTGCGCGGAATTG
This sequence comes from Erythrobacter sp., assembly GCA_027311945.1. Classification (GTDB taxonomy): domain Bacteria; phylum Pseudomonadota; class Alphaproteobacteria; order Sphingomonadales; family Sphingomonadaceae; genus Alteraurantiacibacter. The sequence continues at coordinate 131,094 of DAICXZ010000003.1, read as the reverse complement.
AGCGGCTGGGCGCCCAAGGTCGCCTCCCTTACTGCTGGTTCTGGCCGGTCAGCTGCGCAATCACAGCATCGACCGCCGACTGGTTGGTCTCGACTTCGAGGCTCCGCTCGATCGCGCGGACCAGCTGCTCGGTATATTCCTCGCCCGCATTGCGCGACAGCTGCTGGCGGGTCGCGCCCACAAGCGGATCATCCTCGGCGATCTCGGGCGTGGTGATCTTGTCGACCGAGACGACGAACCAGGCCGACGATGGCTCTTGTTCGATGCGCTTGGTGGTGCCTTCGGCCATCGAGAAGAACAGCATCGTGGTCGGCGTGACCTGCTGTTGCTGCGCCAGCTCGCGACGGTTCAGCGTCACGTTCTGCGGCTGGGGCAGGTTCGCGGTTTCGGCGGCGACGGCTGCGGCCAGCGTGCTGCCGCCCTCGACGCGCTTGAGGATGCGGGCAGCAGCCTCGCCAGCTGCCTTCATGCCAGTGTCGCGGCGCCAGGAGAGCGTCACGTCGTCGCGGATTTCAGCCAGCGGAGCAGGAGCCGATGCAGTGATCTCGCTGACTTCGAACAATACGAGGTTCTCGCCGACGACGGTTTCGGCAAGCTGCGGATCGCCTTCATCAATGTCGAAGGCCAGCTCAAGCACCGGGGCCAGTTCGATCGGAGCGGCCTCGCCCGTGCCATAGATGCGGCCATCGGCGGTGAGCGGCCGGGAGGAGGTCAACTCCAGCTTATATTCGTCGGCCATGTCGGACAGGCTGCGCCCGTCGGCAAAGCCATCGTCGAGGGCCTCGGCTGCGGAGATGAAGGCCTGGCGGCGCTGCTCGGTCTTGAGCTGCTCGGCGATCTCGTTGCTGACCTGCGCGAGTTGCTTGCCCGCACGGTTGGTCACCTGATCCACACGCACGACATACCAGCCAAGCGGCCCCTGCGCAGGAGCCGACAGCGCTCCTTGCCGGGCGGCGAAAGCGGCATTGGCCACGGCCTGCGAAGTGCGCGTGGCGAGAGCATCCTTGCTCAGCGCCTCGACCTTCGAGACGGCCAGGCCCTTGGCCCGCGCCGCCGCGTCGAGCGAAGCGCCGCCCTCAACCTCATCGGCCAGTGCCTGCGCGGCGGCCTGGGTCGGCACGACGAGCTGGGTCAGCCCGCGCATTTCGAGCGCGGCATATTGCGTCTTGTCGCGTTCGTAGCGGGCGGCGATCTGCGCCTGGGTGGGCGCAGGCAGCGTGCCAAGCGCGCTGTCATCGAACACCGCGTAACGCAGCACGCGCCGCTCGGGTCGGATGAAGCGCGACTGGTTTTTCGTATAATAGGCCTGCAGCTGCTCGTTGCTCGGATCGCCTTCGGGCGCGAAGGCGGCAGCGGGAATCGGAGCGATCGCGCCGCTGCGGCTTTCGCCCAACAGCTGCGCATAGCGCCGTGCCAGGGCGGTGGGCATACGCGATGAAATTGCCGCCGGGGTTACCAGCTGGCGCGCCATCAGGCCCATGGCGAGATCCTCGCGCACCGCGCTTTCGCTCAGCCCGCGCTGGGTGAGTGCGCCGCGGAAGGCCTCCTCGGAGAACTTGCCGTCTACACCGCGGAAAGCCGGGATCGAGACGATCTCGCTATCGACCAGTCGGTCTCCCGCGCGCAAGCCCAGCTTCTCGGCGAATTCGGCAATGCTCCAGCGGCTGATCATGCGCTGCAGCACGTTGGCCACGCCGCCTTCGGCCGCAAAGCTCTGGATAGTGAGGGTCGGGTTCTGCTGGCGCAGCTGCTCGACCTCGTTGCTGACATTGGTGGAGAGGTCCGCCGTGGTGATTCGCCGGTCACCGACCCGCGCAACGCGATCACCCCCCGATACGCCGCCGAACACGCCCGTGCTCGACACGTCCATGCTGGCAAAGGCCAGTGCGATCAGGCCGAGGAAGCCGAGTGTCACCACCACGCCAACCTTGGACTTGAAGAAATTTCGGAAGAAAGTGAGCATGAAGGAGCTTTATCTGTGGCCTGCGATCCGAGGGATCTGTTGGATTTCGGGCGTAACCCCCGATTGAGGGGGACACTGGCTGCGCCTTATCCCGGCTGCGACCCGCCCGCAACAGCCAGTGTGCGGATTGTCATCCGGGGAAAAAGCGGCTTTGACAAGCTCGCCCCGGCTGACTAGCCGCTTGGACCCTGATTGCGATGCAGCTGCTACAGCCGCTCGCCGGACACACACAGATTACGGGAATTTCAATGGCCCAGCGCCCTTACATCGTTGGAAACTGGAAGATGCACGGCACCCGTGCCATGCTTTCCGAAGCCCGCGCTATCGATCGCGCCGCCGAACGGATGGTGAAGGTCGAGGTCGCGCTGGCCCCGCCGTTCACACTTATCCACGCCACGCGCAAGGAAGCCGAGCTGATCGGCGTCGGCGCGCAGGACTGTCATGCTGCCGAAGGCGGCGCGCATACCGGCGACATCTCGGCTGCCATGCTGAAGGACGCCGGCGCCGGTTTCGTGATCGTCGGCCATTCCGAGCGCCGCGCCGATCATGGCGAGACTGACGAGATCGTGAGCCGCAAGGCCGAAGCTGCCATTGCCGCGAACATGAACGTGATCGTCTGCATCGGTGAAACCGAAGCACAGCGCGATGCGGGCGAGGCTGAGGCGGTGGTGACCGCGCAGCTCGCTGCCTCGCTGCCGAACAGCGAACAGACTGCCGAGCGGCTCACCGTTGCCTACGAGCCGGTATGGGCCATTGGCACCGGGCGCACCCCGACGGTCGAGGAAGTCAGCGCGATGCACCGCGCAATTCGCGCCAAGCTGGTTGAGCTGCTGGGCGAAGCGGGCGAGGGTGTTCGCATTCTTTATGGCGGTTCCGTAAAGCCCGATAACGCTGCCGAGCTGCTCGCGGCCGACGAGGTCGGCGGAGCGCTGGTGGGCGGCGCGAGTCTTACCGCCGAGAGCTTCCTCGGCATCATCATTGCCGCCGCCGAGTGCCAGGATAACTGAGGCACAAGGCAAGGGAGGGCAGGGCGTTCTCGGGCGGTGACTTGTGCAAACGGGTCGAAACGCCTAGATCGCCCGCTTTGATACAGGCGCACAGGCGCCCAGCAGCAAAGAAGTCATAATGGGTCTTTTCCTCTTCCTCACCGTTGTGCAGGCGATTGTCGCCTTTGTGCTCGTGATCCTCGTGCTGATGCAGCGTTCGGAGGGTGGCGGCCTCGGCATGGGCGGCGGCGGCAGCCCTGGCGGCGTGATGAGCGCGCGCGGTGCGGCCGATTTCCTGACCCGCGCCACCAAGTGGTCGGCGGTGCTGTTCGTGGCGCTGGCGATCGTGCTGGCGGCGGTGGCGGTCGATGCTTCGGGCACGCGCACGATCGACGATTCGCTTGACCGCACTGTCAGCCAGCCGGCTGGCGGTGCGACAGAAGGCGTTCCCTCGGCTCCGTCGGCGACGGAACAGGCTCCTGCATCGACACCCGGTCAGGCTCCGGCCGACGATCCGCTGGCAGGCGTCAGCGAATAACAAACTCCATTTGGCGTGGTTATCCCCCGCAGGCTTGGCCTGACGGGGGATTATTGCAAGCTTTCCGCTTGCGTCGAATCCACGAGGCAGCTTAAGGCCCACCTCCCATGGCGCGGTACATTTTCATCACCGGCGGCGTGGTCTCCTCGCTCGGAAAAGGTCTCATGGCGGCAAGCCTTGCCGCCCTTTTGCAGGCGCGTGGCTACAAGGTCCGCATTCGCAAGTTCGATCCCTATCTGAACGTCGATCCGGGCACCATGAGCCCCTACCAGCACGGCGAGGTCTATGTGACCGACGACGGGGCCGAAACCGACCTCGATCTCGGGCACTACGAACGCTACACTGGCGTCTCGGCGCGGCAGAGCGACAACATCACTAGCGGACGCGTCTATCGCGACATCATCGCCAAGGAACGGCGCGGCGATTATCTCGGCGCGACGGTGCAGGTGATCCCGCACGTGACCGACGCGATCAAGGAATTCGCGCTCGCCGATCAGGAAGACCTCGACTTCGTGCTGTGCGAAATCGGCGGCACCGTCGGCGACATCGAGAGCCTGCCGTTCATCGAAACGATCCGCCAGCTCAGGAACGAGCTGGAGCCCGACCAGTCGTGCCTGATCCACGTAACGCTGGTGCCCTATGTCTCGGCGGCGGGCGAACTGAAGACCAAGCCCACGCAGCACTCTGTGCGCGAGCTGACCAGCCTCGGCGTGCAGCCCAACCTGCTGCTGTGCCGCTGCGAACACCCGCTGCCCGAGACAGAGCGCGCCAAGATCGCGCTGTTCTGCAACGTGCGCAAGGAAGCGGTGATCCAGGCGCTTGATGCCTCCAGCATCTATGCCGTGCCCCTGCAGTATCACCGCGAAGGGCTGGACGAGGAGGTGCTGCGCCATTTCGGCATGCTCAACAAGTCGCCGCAACCCAATCTGGCGGTGTGGGACGACATCATCGACCGCTACGACCACCCCGAGGGTGAAGTGACCATCGGCGTGGTTGGCAAGTATGTCGGCCTGCCCGATGCCTACAAGAGCCTCAACGAGGCGCTGGTCCATGGCGGCATGGCCAACCGGGTTAAGGTCAACATCCGCTGGATAGACGCCGAGGTGTTCGAACTCGACGATGCCGACATCGCCGCCCAGCTTGAGCCGTTGCACGGCATTCTCGTGCCCGGCGGCTTTGGCGAACGCGGCAGCGAGGGCAAGATCGCCAGCGTGCGCTTTGCGCGCGAGCGAAAGGTGCCGTTCTTCGGAATCTGCCTCGGCATGCAGATGGCCTGCATCGAGGGCGCGCGTAATACTGCCGGGATCGCGGCGGCTTCCTCCACCGAATTCGGCCAGACCGAGGAGCCGGTGGTCGGCATCATCACCGAGTGGATGAGCAAGGAAGGCCTGCAACAGCGCAGCGCGGCGACCGATCTGGGCGGCACCATGCGCCTTGGTGCCTATGACGCTGTGCTGGCGGGCAACAGCCACGTTTCACGGATTTACGGCGGCCAGACCGAGATTTCCGAACGCCACCGCCACCGCTACGAGGTCAACTCGGCCTACAAGGAACGGCTTGAGGCGGGCGGCCTGATCTTCTCAGGCATGAGCCCGGATGGTCTGCTGCCGGAAATCGTCGAGCGGCCCGATCACCCTTGGTTCGTGGGCGTGCAGTTCCACCCGGAGCTGAAGAGCAAGCCGTTCGATCCGCACCCGCTGTTTGCAGGATTTATCGCGGCTGCGCTGGAGCAATCGCGGCTCGTTTAAGTGGGCCGCTTTTACTCGCGGTAATCGCGTTAGATTTTCGTCTGAATCCGGTTTTCCTGAGTCAAAAGTTCAGGCATATTCGTTACATAACGCGAATCCGCGTACGGCTATCGCCAGTTTGGCTGCGTGCCGCACGCGTTGCGATCTTGCCGCTCGAACGTTCACCCTACTGCGACCCGGGGTGAGTGTTTTGGGGGGGTGAGTCGGCCATCAAGCCGAGGGGGCGGGTGCCCACAAGCCCGCCCCCAAAATTATCATGCTGTCAGATTAGCCACGATCAAGCCGCGTCGGCGGACTTGTCTTCCTCGCGGTTGTCGCTGACCACTTCGAGCGTGTTGCCGCCGATGGCGATCTTCTTGGGCTTCATCGCCTCGGGCACTTCGCGCACCAGATCGATCACCAGCAGGCCATCGGCGAGTTCGGCATTATCGACCCGCACATAGTCGGCCAGTTCGAACCGGCGTTCGAACCCGCGGTTGGCGATGCCGACATGCAGCATGTCGCCCTCGGCGGCATCGGCGCGCTTGCGGCCTTGCACGACGAGCAGGTTCTGCTGCGCGGTGATGTCGAGATCCTCGCGCTTGAACCCGGCCACGGCCACGGTGATGCGATAGGCGTCTTCGCTGCGACGCTCGATATTGAACGGGGGATAGTTGTCGCCGCCAGCGTTGCGGGCGTTGTTCTCCAGCAGGTCGAACAGACGGTCGAACCCGACGGTGGAACGGCGATAGGGGGTAAGATCGAAACGATTCATGTGAAACAAATCCTCTGTTGAGCAATTTGACAAAGTGCGGACCCGGTTGCGGCGCCCGCAGCAAAAAAATAGGATCGGCCAAACCGCTTTCAAGAGGAAGCGCGCCAGCAGAAAAGGACCATCAGCATGAGCACGCCGCGCGTGGAAATCTATACCAAGGCCTATTGCGGCTACTGTCACCGCGCCAAGCGCCTGCTCGACAGCAAGGGTGTGGACTACCAAGAGTATGACATCACGATGGGCGGCGAGAAGCGCAAGGAGATGCTGGCGCGCAACCCCGATGCGAGCACGGTGCCGCAGATATTCATCAACGACGAGATCATCGGCGGCTCGGACGACCTTGCCGCGCTCGAATCCGCGGGCAAGCTCGACGCGATGCTCGGGCTTTAGGATTTAGCGGTGAGCGACCCCACTTCCATCGCTGTCCTGCAGATGAACACCGGCATCGATCCCGATGCCAATGCGCGCATCATCGCCGCTGGCATGGAGCGTGCAGCGGGGGAGGGGGCGGCGATGGTCTTCACCCCCGAGATGGCGCTGCTGCTCGATCGCAATCGCCAGCGGGCGGCCGAGCATGTCGTGCCAGAGGCGAACAACCGGCAACTGGCGCACCTGCGCGAGTGCGCGGCTCGGTTCGGCATCTGGCTGGCGCTTGGTTCGCTGTCGGTGCAGCGGCTGGAGGATGAGCGCTGGGCCAATCGCAGTCTGGTGATTGACGACAAGGGCGAAATCCGCGCCCGCTACGACAAGATCCATATGTTCGACGTGTCGCTGGCAAGTGGTGAAAGCTGGCGCGAATCGGCGCAATATGCGCCGGGCGAAAATGTGGTTGTGGTGCCCGATACGCCGGTGGGCCGTCTCGGGCTCGCGGTGTGTTACGATATCCGCTTTCCCGCGCTGTTCGAAGCTTTGGGCCGGGCGAAATGCGACTGTATCGCTATTCCCGCGGCCTTCACCGTCCCGACGGGCGAGGCACACTGGCATCTGCTTCAGCGCGCGCGCGCGGTCGAGGCCAGTGCCTATGTGGTGGCTGCAGCCCAGGTGGGCGAACATGAGGACGGGCGCAAGACTTACGGCCATTCGCTGGTGATCGACCCTTGGGGCGAAGTGATGCTCGACATGGGCGCAAGCCCGCAGGATCAGCCCGGCCTCGCCACTATCGACCCTTTGCGCATCACCGAGGTTCGTGCGCAGTTGCCCAGCCTTGCCAATCGTCGCGATCTGCCTAGATGACAGAACGATGATAGTGTTTGAACTCAGCTGCGAACAGGGCCACGCCTTCGAGGGCTGGTTCCGCTCCTCCGGCGACTTCGTCGCGCAGCAGGAGAAGGGGCTACTCGCCTGTCCGCAGTGTGGATCGGGGGCGATCCACAAGGCACCGATGGCGCCCGCAGTGCCGCGCAAAGGCAACCAGATCGTGGAACGCGCCGCCGCCGATCGCGCGGAACGACCTCTCTTCAACGCGCCGATGCCGCCGCAGGTTGCTGCGGCGATAGAACAACTGGCCAAGGCCCAAGCCGAGGCGCTGAAGAATAGCACTTGGGTCGGCAAGGGTTTTGCCGAGCAATCGCGCGCAATGCACTATGGCGAGCGTGAACAGGCGGCGATTCATGGTGAAGCAAGCGTCGATGAAGCGCGTGAACTGCTTGAGGAAGGCGTGCCGATCGCGCCGCTGCCGCTGCCGGTCGCGCCGCCCGAGGAATTGAACTGAGCGCCTGCCAAAGGTCTGTGCGGTCCTCGACCAACTCGGTGATTTCCAGAATGTGCTGGTCGACAGCCGAGGCCATGGTGGCCCAACCTTGGGATCGGCGCTTAGCTACGAACATCTCGCGCTGAATGCCGAAGCCATCATCGACTTCTTTGCGCTCAACGAACCGATCATTATCGGGCACAGCGATGACCGAAACTGATTGGCACAAACCAATGGGCACCAACCTTGCGTGATGCCGCCCATTGGTGCGCCCGACAGGATTCGAACCTGTGGCCCCCGGATTAGGAATCCGATGCTCTATCCTGCTGAGCTACGGGCGCACGCCAAGTGCGCCTTAATCGCAGCTCTGCAACCGCACAACCACCTTGCCGATCTGCTGGTTCGATTCGAGGTACGCATTGGCCTCCGGCAATGCCTCGAGCCGGTCGAAGGTCTTTGCAATAACAGGCTGCAGATGCCCGCTTTCCAGCCCCTGCAAGATCCGCTTGCGCGCGCGTTCGAAGCGTTCACGATGGTTCCATATCTCGCTCGCCACCCAGCCGCGCATCGAGCAGCCCTTGAACGCCATCGGCCAGTGCGGGTAGGGCGTTGGTTCGCCCGATAGACCGCCGTAAACGAACAGGATTCCGCGCGGCGCCAGCGCCCTTGCCAAGGTATCGACATAGGGCCCGCCAACCGGATCGAACGCACACCGCGCTCCTTCGCCGCCGGTGATTTCTATTACGCGCAGGGCGAGGTCCTCTTCTTCGGTCGCGATCACATGCTGCGCGCCCAATGCTTTGAGTGCCTCGGCCTTGGCGCTGGTTCGCGTGGCGGCGATGGACACGCCGCCCGCCCAGTTGGCAAGCTGGATTGCAGCCAGGCCCACGCTGGAGGAGGCCGCTGGAATGATCGCCGCTTCGCCCACGCCGAGCTCGGCCACCTCGATGATCGCAAAGGCGGTCATATATTGCATCCAGATCGCCGCGGCCTGCTCATCGCTCAGCCCCTCTGGCGCGGGGAGCAGGATGCGGGCCGGAACGATCGCCTCCTCTGCCCATATGCCGTAGTCGCCCTGAGAGATCATCGGCAGCACGCAGACGCGCTGGCCTATGGCATAGTCGCTCACGCCTTCGCCAAGTGCCGTGATCGTGCCGACTCCCTCGTAGCCTATTCGGCTCGGGAGCTTGGGTTCAACCGGATATTTGCCCGCGCGGTACATCGCCTCGGCCCGGTTGAGCCCGACCGCCGAAACTTTGAGGCGTACCTCGCCGGGGCCGGGCGCGCCGACCTCCATGTCCTCGATCTGTAATTGCTCAGGGCCGCCGGTGGCGTGAAAACGGATGGTGCGGGTCATGGTTCTCTCCTCTTGTAGACAGGGTGCAGGAGCATCAGGACAAAGAAAAGGGGCCGCTCCCGATGGAAGCGGCCCCCGATTAGTGTGGCTTTAACTCAGCTTAGAACGAAGCGGTGAAGCCGAGATAGTAACGACGGCCAAGCACGTCATAGTTGTTGGCGTTGTATCCGCCGCCGGGCAGCTGGAAGAACGCCGGGTTGGCGGTCGTGCTGACGTTGCCGAAAGGCGGAGCCTTGTCGAGCAGGTTGTCGACACCTGCACGCATCCGAACATTTTCGGCCACCTGGTACGAAGCGTTCAGGTTGAACAGGTCGTAAGCGGCATAACCGGTGTTGGTCGTGCCCGAAGCGATCGCCGGGAGGTGCTGCCACTGCACGCCGATGCCAAAGGCATCGCGCGAGTAGTTGAGGTTGGTCAGCAGCTTCCAACGATAGGCACCGTTCGCGCTCAGGCCTGCGTCAGGTGCCGCGAAGGTGCCGGCATAATCCCTGAACGGGGTCTGCTGGGCCTCCGGAATACCCGAGTAGAACGGCGTGGACTTGAGTTCGATCAGGTAGTTGAACACGGTGTTCAGCGCCAGACGACCGGTGCCGACATCGACGGCCCAATCAAGCTGAACGTCCACACCCGAGGTCTTGAACGCGGCACTGTTGGTGTAGGAGAGCTGCACCGCACCGATGCCGCCGCCCGTTCCGCGAGCGAAGTTGTTGCAGGCTGTGGTGTTCGGATCGAACGTCGGGTTGAACACCGGATCGAGACAAAGCTGCTGGAGCGTTTGGCCCGAAAGGAGGCCGATCGCATCGTCCACCTGGATGTTATAGTAGTCGACCGCCAAGCGAATGTTGCTGAACGCGCCGCCATCAAGCGGAGATTCGAGCACCATACCCACGGTCCAGGTCTTTGCGCTTTCGTTGGTCAGGTTCGGGTTGCCCACGAAGTAGGGGAACGCGAAGCCCGGAGCCGTCGAAGTGCTGGTGGCACCGGCCGAAGGTGCGATGTAGCCCGGATCGCCGGGGCTGCCGACACCATAGAACGAATCCGAGTTGGCGGGCTGGCCCGGGATGTTGGTCTTGTCCATCATCGCCCGGCACAGGGCTTCAACCTGGGCACCGTTCGCATTGGCAGGGTTCGCCGAATAGGAGAACGGGTTACCCAGTGAACACCCGTCGCCACCAGTCAGCAGGCCGAAGTTCTGCGTAAGCGAGTAAAGCTCGCCGATGTTCGGAGCACGCTCAGCCTTGTTGTATCCGCCGCGGACGCGGAGCCATTCGGTGACTTCCCAGTTCGCCTCGATCTTCCAGGTGGTGGAACCGCCGGTGATGTTCGAGTCCGAATAGCGGATACCACCAACCAGTTCGAGCAGGTCGATACCAGGCAGGTTGTGCAGCAGCGGAACCGACACTTCGCCGTAGATCTCGTGGCTCCGCAGCTTCTCGTCGATGCTCTGCGCCGGATAGATGCCGAGCGCCTGGTCGAGGAAGCTGCTGTTGCGTTCCTTCAACGTATCTTCGCGGAAGATGTAGTGGTTATCGCGATAGGTCGCACCCAAAGCGGTGAGGACCTCACCGGCGGGCAGCTCGAACAGACCGCCAGCGAGGTTCGCCTCGAACACCGTCTGCTTCATGATGCCGGTTTCTTTAAGGTCGGCAGTAACGGCCTGCACACAATCTGCCGAGGGTGCCTGGTCGCTGAAGGGGTTGAGGCCGGTGGTGCAGGTGCCTTGGCCGGCACCGAAACCGCCGCCGGCGACATTGCCTGTCTGTTGGAAGCCGGCACCGAAGTTCGGTGCCGCCATCACGGCCCGCAAACGCGCGAGCGATGCCACACCGGTGGTAAGGAAGTTGGTCACCGATTCGCCGCGCTGGGCGGTGATGTCCCACGACCAGCTGCTGTTCGGGATCGTACCTTCGAAACCGGCAAGGAGGTTATAGGTGTAGTTGTCGGTGATCGACTCGCGGTTGCCGAGGCCCGGCACATAGCCGGTTACCGAATAAGGTGCGTCCGGATCGGTCCGTGCATTGAGCAGGGAAACCAGAGTATCTGGAAGCCAATCGGCATCGTTATAGGTTACGCCGTTGACAGTATCTTCAGCAGGGCGTCCCAGATAACGCGGGACGAGCACGTTCCAGCCGCCCGTGATCGGGCCGGGCTGCTGCACCGTTTCCGAGTGCGTGGTGCTGAAATAGCCCTGCGCGATGAACGAGATATTGTCGCTGATGTCGTAGTTGCCGCGCGTATAGAAGTTGTAGCGGGTGAGCGGCAGGTTGATGTAGTCTTCCTGGAAGTTCTGCGTCAGCGTACCGAGCGAGGAACGCACGGTCTGCTGGCCGTCGATCAACTCTTCCGGGAAATTCGATGCACCCGAAAGGCCTGCCGCGTTGTTCTGGAAGGTGAAGGGCAGATTGCCGAGGAAATACAGCGCGCCCGTAGTCGAGACGTTGCCGGTGGCATTCGGGAAGTAGCTGTTGAGCAGATCCTGATAAGCCTGGTTACCGCCACCGCTCTGCGAGATGCCCGAGAAGGTCGGGAAGAAGTAGTTGCCGGCAACGTCCGGGTTGCTCCAAAGCTCCTGGTACCAAGGGCGATCCGTACGCAGCGACGGGTTGCGGTCGGTGGTCGAGACCGCGAGGCTGATGTTGCCGCGCCCGTCGGCAAAGTTGGTGCCCATGATCGCGCTCAGCGAGTATTCCCCGCCGTCGCCGCGCTCGGTCATGTTGTACTGACCGTTGACCTCAAGACCCTCAAAGTTCTTCTTGAGGATGAAGTTCACCACGCCGCCGACAGCGTCGGCACCGTAGGTCGACGATGCACCGCCTGAGATGATTTCGACGCGCTCGATAGCGGCCGAAGGAATGGTGTTGATGTCGACCGCCATGCTGGCGTTGCCGGGCGTGGCGCGGCGACCGTCGAGCAGCACGAGGTTGCGGTTCGAGCCGATGCCGCGCAGCGACACGGTGGCCGAACCGGGCGTGTTGGTCGGGGTGGCCTGAATGTCGCCGCCGAGGGTCGGGTTCTTTTCCGGAACGAACTGCGGCAGGCGGTTGAGGTTCACTTCAACCGACGAGGTGCTCGAATTTTCGAGGAGTTCGTTGCCGACCGTCACGATCGGGCTGTTCGACTGATAGTCCTGGCGCTGAATACGCGACCCGGTCACGACGATGCGAGCTTCTTCCTCGCTGGTGTTGGTGTCTTGCGCCAGCGCGGGGCTGGCTGCGAGCAGTACACTCGTACCGCTTGCCATAAGTGCAGCCTTGAAGACTGCCTGCTTGCTGAAATTCCTCACTTCGTGCTCCCTTCACAAAGATTGCGGACGCGGCAAACCCGGTCGCGCAAACCAAAATATTATTCTCCGGCGCGGCTCTCGCAGACTGCACAGCACAGCACATGCCGACCATGCAGAAGCTGCACCGGATGAATGTCGTTCATGGAAAAGATAGGAGCGAACCTCGCCATCTGGCGGAAATCGTCGCTCAAGCGCGAAGACGCCACACACCCTCCCCATGTGCCGGAACTTGACTATGTCCCGATCTCAAGGTTGGGTTCATATTCAGGGAAATTGATAGTGTCTATACCGGTGTGACATCAAGGTCGGTAAAAGCTGCGTAGGTTTGCTCATTTTCGACCTTGGAGCGGGCGCAAATGGCAGATTTTGGGAAGCGATGCGTTCCTCGTTCCTTACAATAAGTCTATATGAAACATATACATAGTGGTGACGCGGGGAGTGGGGGTGCCATAGGTGTTGCGCCGATGCATCGCCTTGGCGAAACATCGACAGGTCTGTCTCGCACTTGTTGATCATGTCCGCATGGGCGGTAAGCACACTTATGTGGCGCTGGTATGGTTGATGCAGCCTGCAAGTGCGTCGTTGGGAAGACAGGCGCGTTTCCGGAAAAGCGTTCAGCGGTTGTTAGTGCGCTTTTCTTTTGCGCTTCCTTGGGCAATACCCCTCTCACGGGAAACGCGGGGCCGCTGCTCGGCATCCGCAAGCAATCCGGGGGATGAGTGGAAGAAGGCAAGGAAGGCTGGCGCCGCGTACTCACCGATCTGGCGCGCAACTGGTATCTGACGGGGGCCGAACGCTCGGCCAGCCCCGCCAGAGACGAGGCGGACGTGCTCGCCAAATCGCTCGGTCCACTGGCCGAAGAGGCGATTCAGATCGTGGAGGCCTACGCGATTGGCGCCCGCGCGTTGGGCAGCAAAGCCTCGGGCACGCTTCCGCCCGGGTTTGAGACGCGGCTGGCAATCATCCTCAACGGCCTCGTTACCCATGCAGAGGAAGAATCGGCCGAGCCTGTCGCCACCGACGATCCCCCGCCGGTGTTCCAGAGTGAACTGTGGCAATTGCTGACCAAGGTCCGCGAAAGTGCCGAACTGTCCTATGCCCGCGAGATCGCGCTGGTCGAGCTTGACCGGCGGATATTGCTGTTGCTGGGCAATGTTGGTCCGCTGGTTCCGGCCGAGCTTTCGAATGGCGCCGGCGTCGACAAGGCGCAGGTCAGCCGTTCGGTAAAGCGCCTGCTCGAGATCAAGATGGTGGAGCGCACCCAGATTCGATCGCCGGTGATCCTCACCCGCAAGGGCAAGGCGCTTGCAGATCGCCTGTCGCGCTTGGCCGAGCTGCGCAACCGTGAGCTGACGGTCGATATTCCCGATAGCGAGCTGGCCGATTTCCGACGCGTGGTGGAAAAGCTGCTCGAACGCGCTGTATCGCTCTACGAGCAGGAGCGCGCGCTGGCCAACGACGAGCCAAAGACGCACAGCCGCTTCCCCGTCCAGCCGGAGGACGAGCCGGGCAAGCCGCTTGTGCTCGACCGCACCCGTATCATTTCGCCGCTGATGACGCTCTCTGCATATTTCAGCCGCTCGGCGGCGCTGATCTTCAAGCGGCGTACCGGGCTCTCGAACTTCGAGACCTGGGTGCTGAACGAGATCGGCCGCGATCAGCCGATCGAGTGGAACACGCTGGTCGATCGGCTTGACCGCGATCACAGCCAGGCCGGGCGCACCATCAACAGCCTGATCGAGCGCGCTCTGGTTGATCGGCAGGGGCGTCCGGGGCGGAGGCACGGGCGCTTCACCCTCACAGAGGAGGGTGCGCGGATTTACGAGATCATTCAGGACGCCAGCCGCCAGCGCAGCGCTTACCTGATGGCCCCCCTCAGTGGGGACGAGCGCGACCGGTTTCTGGCCACCTTCGGCAAGGTTCACCGCAATGCCGCCGTGCAACTGGAGCGCGAGCGAGCCTTCGAGGAAATGGGGCACCGCTAACGGTGCCCGTCAGGGATGCCGGGTTAGCGGATACGGCGCACGCGCACTGACATCTGGTTATCGAATACCATTAGGAAGCTGCCGAGAGCCGCACGGTTGATGGTAACGACCGAGCCTTCGCGCGGAGGCCGGTACGAATTGGGGACGCTTTCGGAGAACTGCCACTCGGCGCCATCTTCCAGCGTGAAGCGATAGATCCCCGGTTGCTGCATCTGCACCCCGGCAACGCTGGTCGTAAGTTCGTCGAGTTCGTTCGACGAGGTTTCGAAACGGTCGGGTGTGCGCACGGCTTCACTGCCAAAGCCGCTTACCGCGCTTCCGCGGGTGGGGGCAGCCACGCTGCTTTGTTGGGTGACCGAACGGCTCGGCGCTGCGGCGCGGGCTGGAGCATCTCCTGACTGGCGCACGTTGTTATCATAGCAGGCTAGGCGAGCGTTGGCATCGTCGATGCGCGCGCACTGGCGCATGATCTCAAGCACGATCGCATCGTCCACCTGCGCTTGTGCCGCCTGCGGCAGTGCCGCCAGTGGCAGGGTCAGGCCGACGGCCAGGGCGGCTAGGCGATAGGCTTGCATGCTTTCAAACTCCCTCTCTTTGGCTGCCATCCATGACGCGGAGCAGGGATCGGCGCAAGGGGCTTGCGCGGCGCCGGTGCCGCTTGAAGGCTTGCTTGCAGCAAGGCATCCACGCAAAAATTCGCACTGTTGGTGGTTTGCTGCTTGAATCGCTTGGATTCGTGTGATTCAAGGGGACATGAGCATGTCCCCCCGTAAATTTGATAGCGGCAAAGTGAACGTCGGTGAGCGCGTCGCCAGTGCCTTCGCGCTGGTTGTGTTGCTGCTGATCGGGGCGCTGGCGCTGTTCGGCCCGGCGGGGGTTGTCGCCTGGGGCGAGGATGCCGCGCTGCTCGAGGCGCATGGCAAGCGGATCGCGGAATTGCGCGAAACGAAGGCGGCGCTGGAGAATCGGGTTCGGTTGCTCGATCCGGACAATGTCGATCCCGATCTCGGTTCCGAACTGGTGCGCCATAATCTTGGTGTCATGCGTCCCGACGAATATGTGATCGAACTGGACATGGCGGAAAAGACTGCTGGAAATTAACCGATCTGGTTTCACAGGTTGGAATTTAATCCCATCTCGGTATTTCTCCTTGTGATCACGTTGCGCGCTCTGAAATTACCAGCCATAGGCCGATGCCAGATGCGCGCGCCAACCGCGCCGCCCGCGTAACAGAGGAAACCCTGAGCCTTGGCCAAGACCCCCAGCGCCCAATCCACCTCGTCCAAGCGCAGCCCTGCGCCCAAGGCGAGCACCGCCGAAAGCAATACCTCGCTCGACGCCCTGCAAATCGAGTTCGAGAAGGACAAGCGGTTCAAGGCCGATGCCGATACGCTGCTTCACCTGTATGAGCAGATGCTGCTGATTCGCCGCTTCGAAGAGAAGGCCGGCCAGCTTTACGGTCTCGGCCTGATCGGCGGCTTCTGCCATCTCTATATCGGCCAGGAAGCTGTTGCCATCGGCCTGCAGAGTGCGGCCGAGCCGGGCAAGGATTCGGTCATTACCGGCTATCGCGACCATGGTCACATGCTCGCCTATGGCATCGACCCCAATGTCATCATGGCAGAGCTGACCGGTCGGCAGGCCGGCATCAGCCACGGCAAGGGCGGCTCGATGCATATGTTCAGCACCGAGCACAAGTTCTTCGGCGGCCACGGCATTGTCGGCGCGCAGGTTTCGCTGGGTGGCGGGCTTGCCTTCGCTCACAAGTACAACGAGGACGGCGGTCTGTGCATCGCTTACTTCGGTGATGGTGCTGCCAACCAGGGCCAGGTCTACGAGACGATGAACATGGCGGCCCTGTGGGATCTGCCGATCGTCTTCGTGGTCGAGAACAACCAGTATGCCATGGGCACGGCGGTAAAGCGCAGCTCGGCGGAAGTCGAGTTCTACAAGCGCGGCGCGGCCTTCCGCATCCCTGGCATGGATGTTGACGGCATGGACGTGCTTGAAGTTCGTCAGGCCGCAGAGGTCGCCTTCAAATATGTGCGCGAGGGCAATGGCCCGGTGCTGATGGAGTGCAACACCTATCGCTACCGCGGACATTCGATGTCCGATCCGGCGAAATATCGCACCCGCGAGGAAGTGCAGGACATGCGCGAGAAGCACGATCCGATCGAGCGCGCCAAGGCCGATCTGCTCGAACTGGGCGTGGAAGAGGACAAGTTGAAAGAAATGGACAAGGCCATTCGCGCGCGCATCGGCGAGGCGGCAGACTTTGCGGAAAATTCACCTTTGCCGGAGCCGAGCGAACTCTACACCGATGTTCTGGTGGAGGAGTATTGAGCCATGGCGATTGAACTGAAGATGCCCGCGCTCTCGCCCACCATGGAAGAGGGCACGCTGGCCAAGTGGCTGGTGAAAGAAGGCGACACCGTCAGCTCGGGCGACGTGCTCGCCGAGATCGAGACCGACAAGGCGACGATGGAATTCGAATCCATTGATGAAGGTGTGGTCGGCAAGATTCTGGTCGCCGAAGGTACCGAAGAGGTGAAGGTCGGCACCGTGATCGCGATCCTCGCCGCCGAGGGTGAGGATGTGTCCGACGCCGCGCCCGCGCCAACTCCGGCCCCCGCCGCGAGCGAGGAAAAGGCCGACGAGCCCGATGCTCCGCTGCCGGTTTCGGCGCCTGAGGCCAAGCCGCGCGTCGCCGATCCGGAAATTCCCGCAGGCACCAACATGGTCACGCTGACCGTGCGCGAAGCACTGCGCGATGCCATGGCCGAGGAAATGCGCCGCGACGACCGCGTCTTCGTGATGGGCGAGGAAGTCGCCGAGTATCAGGGTGCCTACAAGGTCACGCAAGGCCTGCTCGACGAGTTCGGGCCCAAGCGCGTGATCGATACCCCGATCACTGAATATGGCTTTGCCGGTATCGGCACGGGGGCGGCCATGGGCGGCTTGCGTCCGGTGGTCGAGTTCATGACCTTCAACTTCGCGATGCAGGCCATCGACCATCTGATCAACTCGGCCGCCAAGACAAACTATATGTCAGGCGGCCAGATGCGTTGCCCGGTGGTGTTCCGCGGCCCCAACGGCGCGGCCAGCCGCGTTGCCGCGCAGCACAGCCAGAACTATGCGCCCTGGTACGCCAGCGTGCCGGGCCTGGTGGTGATCGCGCCCTATGACGCGTCGGACTGCAAGGGCCTGCTTAAGGCGGCGATCCGGTCGGAAGACCCGGTGATCTTCCTCGAGAACGAGCTGGTTTATGGCGAGAAGTTCGAGGTCGCCCAGCTTGATGACCACGTCCTGCCGATCGGCAAGGCGCGGATCATGCGCGAAGGCGCAGACGTGACCATCGTCAGCTATTCGATTGCCGTGGGCATCGCCCTCAAGGCTGCCGAGGAACTGGCGGGCGAGGGCATCGACGCCGAGGTGATCGACCTGCGCACGATCCGTCCGCTCGACAAGCAGGCGGTGCTCGAAAGCCTCGCCAAGACCAACCGTGTCGTGATCGCCGAAGAAGGCTGGCCGACATGCTCGGTCGCTTCGGAAATCGTCGCGCTGTGCATGGAGGAGGGCTTCGATCACCTCGATGCGCCGGTCACCCGCGTGTGCAACGAGGACGTTCCGCTGCCCTATGCCGCCAACCTCGAGAAGCTCGCGCTGATCGACAAGGACAAGGTGATCGCGGCGGTGAAGAAGGTTTGCTACCGCTAATCATGCTGGCGGCACCTGGCCCGCAGGGTCAGGTGTCGCAGCTGGCGACCGCGTCGGGGTTGCGGCTATTGCGTTGCTTTACGCCAGAGAGATCGCGGTTGTTGCGCACGTTGAAGGCGGCGATGGCGACGATCGGTTTGGAAGCGTCGAACAGGTCGGCGGCAATCGGCTGATAGGTCATGGCCACTTCGACGAACATTACCGCTTCGCCCTGGAAGGCGTAAATCTCCTCGCCGGGCGGGCCCATGCCCTCAATGTTGGAAAACTCGCCGTCGCCCGCCTCGCCATAGCTTGAGGCATGGTCGAGATCGCCGATGCAGCGTTGCCAGTGGATATATTGCTGGTCTTCACTGTCATCCAGAACTTCAAGGCTCGACAGGATGATGCGACCATTGTCGAGCAGGCCGAACTTCTCGCCCGCCTGAATATCGGCGCCGAGGAAGATGTCGTTGATATCGCTCTCGTAAACAGTAACCTCACCCAGCAGCGAGTTTTCGCCGATGCGGCTGGCGTTGTCAGCCACGAGCACTGCGATCTGGTTTACGCGCATTTGCGTGATGGCGCGATTGGCGGCTTCCGCGCCGAACAGGCCGATCGACAGCAGCAGCGGCGCAGCGAGCGCGAACTCGAGCATCGCCGTGGCGTGTGTTTCGCGCAGCAGCCTGCGCACGAAGGCGAACGGGGCTAGTCGCATTGCGCTGCCACCGCGATAATGTCCTGGTCGTCATAAGGCTGATTGCGCAGCACGGTTGAGGCTTCGAATTCGACCTGGTCGGAAAAGCCGAACAGTTTGCTGATCCCGAATGCGCGCGGATAACTGACCGTTACCTTGTAAAGCACGACATCGCGTGCGCCGCCCATGCCTTCCCTGCCGCGGTCTTCGTCCCAGATGCCGTTGCCGTTGGCGTCCTCGAACTGTTCGCCATTGTTGCACGTGCCGTTGCCATCGAGATCCTTGAAATCCTCGGCTTGGGCAACTTTGGAAAAGCTGGCGTAGGACTTGCGCGAGAAGTCGACCGTGGCTTTGCTGGCGATGGCCTTCACTGCCTCTTCCACCCGCGCGTCGATAGCGTCCTTGCCCTTGCCTGCATTCTCGATGGTAGAGGCGCGTGCCGCTTTCTGGATTGTGCCTTGCAGCTGCGCTTGCGTGTAGAGGTTGTAACCAACCTCGAACAGGCCGAGCAGCATGGCGACCAACACTGGCGCGATCAACGCAAACTCGACCAGTGCGGCACCGCTGTCGTTGCGGGCAAGATGTTCTGGCGAATGCGTCATTGGATGATCCGCAGTTCGCTCACGTTTCTGGCGATGGCGCCGAATGCGAGGTTCAGCTCGGCCGCGTCGGCGGCTTCGAAGTAGTGCCCTTGCCCGGCGCAATCGCGCATGATCTGGTTGAGCTCTACGCCAAAGCCGATGACCCACACCGTCACGCCGCGCTTTCGCACCTCCGAACAGGCGAACTCGAAGCGCTTCTCGATCGTTTCGACCAGCGTATATTTGGAAGAGGGCGACCAACGCCGCTGGTCGACCGGCTCAAAGCCATAGGTGCCGTAGCTGATATCAAGCGCCGAGGTTTCGCCGTCGGTCAGGAAGATGAGATTGCGGCTGGTGGGCGAACCGGCCGACACATCGGCATTCTCTGCCGCAAACAGCCCGGTCGGCGAGATCATCCGGCCGCCCCAGATCATGCCGATATCGTGATAGGTGCTGCCGTTGGCGTAAAGCGAGGAAAGGTAGGTGTCGAGCTGGTCTTCGGTCATCGTCGAAAGCTTCGCCGCAGGGGCAGGGCAGGCGTCGGTTCCCATCAGCCGGGGAGAGATGAACTCCTTGGCTGTATTGGCTCTGCGGGAGCTGAAGTTGCCCCAGCCATCGTATTCCTTCTCGCGGCCATAGATCCAGTCAGGATACATGGGTCGCCACTTGGTGACTGAAGAAACGTTGAAATCGACCTTGACGCCATCGCCGGTGGGGAGGTCAAACTGCCGCCCTTGCAAACTTTCCACGACGCTTATCCCAAGCGCAGCGGGATTGTCCGTCGGCACCAGATCGATATCGAGGTCGAGCGCCTTTTTCAGATCAATGTTTTCATAGTCGTCGATTTCATAGGTCTGGCGTTCTTCCATGCACCCGGCCGTTTCGTTGCGCCAGTTCGAGACATCGCGGGCGATGCGATCGTAGGTCCACTTGCCTTTGTTGTCATAAGAGGGCTCGGTGATGACGTCGTATGTGTCCTTGTAGGAAATGTACGAGGTCTTGGTGACGGTGCAGATCGAACCGTCGATCGAGACATCGTAGGCATCGCCGTTGCGGGTGCGTTGGTAGGTCGTGGTCGTGCGGTTGCCGGCGGGCGGGCCGAGCACATATTCGCTTTTCTCGGCGGTCCTGGTGGTGGACGCGCGCACCGTGTCGCCGGGCTTGCTCGAGCAGCGGTAGTTGCCCCAGAAATCTCGGGTCGCTGAATAGGTGTCGTGGCTGGTCTTGGTCATGCTGCCCGAAATGAGGCTGCTGGCCGTGGAGAAGGTCGTGCTGATAACGCTGCCCGTCTCGCGGAGCTTGCGCGATTGGTAGCCCCAGTCGTTGACCACCCATTCGTCCTTGAGAATGCCGCCCACGTTCACGTTCGTGGAATAGGGCAGAAAACCGTAGCGGATGCGCGAGCCTGCCTGAGCCGTGGCCTGAAGCTGCTGGTGGAAGGTGCGGATGGTGTCCTTCAGGACATTCAGACGCGAGGTGGTGTCACCGGGATTGCTGGTCGCCATCGAGCCGGTAACGTCGAGCACCATCATCACATCGGTGTTCGAAAAGTTGAGCTGGGCGCTGCATTCGACACGAACGTCGATCTTGTCTTCGCCGAAAGCGCTCATCAGGGTGGTAGGGGTTTCAGCGCTGGCCACACCCGTGATCGAATAGTCGTCTTCAAGCGTCATCTGGAAGCTGCGCTTGCTCGTACCGTAAGCGCCGGCCTTGAAATTGGTGCGGAAGAAGCGGTCGCCGATTTCGGCCGTCTGGCTGGGCAGTTCGCCCGAAGTAACGGATTCGGTGCCCATCCGCTTGCGTGCCGCTAGCACCCCGGCGTCGCAAGCCTGCTGGAGGCGCGCCTGGACGAGATAGCCGCGGCCGATATCCAGGCCACCACCGACCATGCCGACCAGCGGCAGTAGCGCGGCAGCAATGATCATAAGCGCATTGCCCGCCTGGTCATCTGCCAGACGGCAAAGAAAGGACGCCCCAGAACTCCCCCGTCTGGTCAAAGCAACTGCCATGCTGCCCGGATTAGCGATGGATGTTTGGGATATGGTTTCCGCACGTGGTTACGCGCGGCATTCCAGCGCCATGGAGCAAATTACTTGCCCGTGGTTAACACCTTGGCAAAATTAATTGCGGAAATACTCCATTGGCCAGCATTAGAGCGATAAACAAAGCGCAAGTCACTAAGCGTCGCGGCCAACCGATTGCTCATCGCAGTTGGTTAGCACCGCGAGACGTTACTGCCGTCCCTGATCGGCGAAAGTTCTCCAGCGTGATTGTGCCTGTTAGGATACAGGCGCTGCTTCCGCGCTGCCAACCGCAGAAAACTGCGGCAATTTACGAAATTCTAAGGAAGGTTTCGCATTGTCGTGGCCGGAGATATCTCGCCATGGCCAGACTGCGTGACCATAATTCGGAAGACCCGTCGCTCGCGCAACAGCGTCCATCGCTTTTGGGTGACTGCACCGGTGCGGTAATTACCGAATTTGCCATTGTCGGCACGGCTTTCATCGCCTTGCTGATGGCCACGCTGCATCTGGCGATGATCTACCTCGCGCAGCAGATGCTGGAAACTGCCGCTGAGAGCGCCTCGCGCCTGTTCCTGACCGGTGCTGCGCAGACCTCCACGCTGGCGAACGGCAACGTTGGCATGAGCAGCGCTGACTTCAAGAACGCCATTTGCAATGGCACCAGCGGTGTCGATTCGAACGGCGATGCCTTTACCATGGAGCCGCTTTTGCCGCCCATGCTCAAGTGTTCGCGCCTGACGGTGAATGTCTCCAGGGCCTCGGCCTATAGCGCCAGCGCAGCCAATCGCCCGACCTTCACCTACGACAGCAGCGGCAATATCATCTCCACCGGCACGGGTTACAATTATGCCGCCGCCGGATCGGGCAAGAACCAGATCGTGGCGGTACAGCTGATCTATCTCTGGCCGACCGGCACTGGCGCGCTCGGCAGCAGCCTGATCAACGAGCCGAACGACAACCGTATGCTGGTTGCCACCTCGGTGTTTACCACCGAAGACTATTCGTGCAGCGCGAGCCAGTCGTCATGCTGAGGCGGCTGCTCTCCTGCACCAGCGGCGTGGCGCTTGTCGAGTTCGCCTATGTGCTGCCGGTGATGCTGGTGCTCTACTTTGGCGGGATGACCGTTTCCGAGCTGATTGCCGTCAATCGCAAGGTGACAGTGGCCACCCGCTCGCTCACCGATCTGGTCAGTCGCACGATCTCGCCTGCGATCATCTACAACGATCCGGGAGCTGTGAGCGCCAGCAACCTTCTTAGCGCAAGCGCAGTGGCGTTGGCGCCCTACAAGCTCGACGTGGCAACCCAGCAGATCACGCTCCTGCGCGTGTGTGATGCCACTCATGCCTATGTGGTGTGGACGAGGGCGCGCACGCAGAACGCCGATGGCACCACGAGTTCGGCAATCGCCTCGACCGACACTCCCGGCACCTTGCCAACGATCGAGACCCAACCGGCAGGCGCAATTGTGCCGATCCCCGGCAACATGGTGTCCTCGAACATGATCCCTGTCTCGCCAGACGGGTCGAACGTTTGCGACAACCTCGATCCGGGCACCAGCAACACCACGCAAGTGGGGACCTCCGGCGCCTTCCTGTACAGCGGAACGGTAACATACACCTATACCCCACCGATCAGCTTCATGTCGTGGGGCGCCACCGACCTCTCCGACACGATCTACATGGCCCCGCGGCTTTACTAGGAACCGGCTGATGTTCGCATGCCTCACCAGCAAGACCTGCAAGACGATGGCCGGATTTTTCCAGCGGCTGAAGTCCGATAGCAGCGGCAACGTGCTGATGATCTTCGGCTTTGCCGTGATCCCGCTCACCTTCGTGGCAGGGTTCGGGGTGGACTATGGCCGCGCGATGCGTTTGCAGACGCACCTCAATGCGGCGGCCGACGCTGCGGCGCTGGCGGCGGTTTCGCCCACGATGATGTTCGAATCGAACGATGCCTCGCGCGGGGCGGCGACCAAGATGTTCAACTCGCAGGCAGCGCAGCAGGCAGGCTATCGCAACTTGCAGCTGACGCCGAAAATCGAGAACATCACCACCGGCAGCGGCAGCACGCTCGGTTTCCTACGCAAGGCCACGGTGAGCTACAAGGCGGAATCGGTTAATTTCTTCGGCGGCATTCTGGGTGCCGACACGCTGACGATTTCTGGCTCGGCAACCGCCAGCGCTGCCCAGCCGCCCAACGTCGATTTCTATCTGGCGATGGACAATTCGCCTTCGATGCTGCTGCCCGCCACCAACGACGGTATCTCCAAGGTGATTGCGGCCACGAAGAACGAGCATAACTCCTCGGGCTGTGCCTATGCCTGCCACGCGCAGCTGCCACACACCGATCACATCTACATCGAGGATACCAGCGGACGCGATGTGCTGCTGTCGACCAGCTACTACAACGCAGGGTCTTCAAAGAGTGGCTGGTGGTATCGTTGGGACGCCAGTGCCAAACAGCTCTACGACAGCAACGGCAACCCTATGAATGAGGGCCCCACGGTCAGTTCTGGAACCTCGCGCGAGATTAGGAAAGGCTCCTATCGCTGCGGCCGCTGGTGGGAGTACAAGTGGTGCAACTATGATATTTATGTCGACACCACCGCGGTTAAGACAGAAACCGTGTATTACTCGCTCGTCGATAGTACGAGCGGGCCTGTAGAGATCAAACGGAATGTCACTATCGAAATCGACGCAACCTCGCTCATCACTGACACGCACACAGGGAAGACCACGGTAGGAGAGACGATTGACGGGGCCCCCACAACCACGTCAAGTATTTACGATTACGGATACTGGGCCGACGGCTACTGGCTCACCCACAATTACGGCAAGATCTTCGGTAGTCCGACACGCCTCCAGCTGCGCAAGGATGCGATGGTGTCGGCCGCTACGCAGCTGATCCCCTTCGCCACCAGCCAGGCCAGCGAGTACCGCGTGACCTACCAGATGCAGCTGTTCTCGTTCGACTGGACTCGCTCGGGCCAGAGCTCGCCGGTGCGCCAGCTGACCGGCTTGTCCGACGTCGCCTCCTACAACAATGGCTTTACGGTGGAATCGGTCTTCCCCGACGATGACTACTGGTACAAGAACAATATGCCCACGAGCAGCCTCAACATCGGCGACCGCGCGACCGAAACCTTGAACATGCTCAATTTCATGAACAGCCACATCCCGAATGCTGGCAATGGCGCGCCGGGCAACACGCCGCAGAAAATCCTGTTCCTTATAACCGATGGTATGCTCGATCAGGCGGACGGCTCGCGCGTGATGGGCCCCATGCGCACCGACGCCAACAAGGAACTGGCCAAGTGCAGCGCGATCAAGGCGCGCGGCATCAAGATTGCCATTCTTTACACGCAGTACCTGCCCGAATCGCTGGTGGGTGACAGCTGGTCGCAGAGCAACGTGGCGCCTTGGCTACCGCCGCCGCCATCGCCCTATCCGGTGGGTAATGCGGGCAATTCGGACCAGATCCTGAACGCGCTGCAACAGTGCGCCTCGCCGGGCAACGACGGCGCGCCGCTGGTGCAGACAGTTACGTCCGACGACAACATCGCTGCCGCGTTGCAGACGCTGTTCTCGACCACCCTGCAGACGGCGCGCTTGATCAAGTAAGATCGGCGCGCTCGCGAACGGGCTTGCATTCCTCGTCGGCGGTTGGGAATGACCGGCGCGATGTCCCACGATCTGATCGAAACCCTGCCGCTGCCGCAGCGGCTGGCACTCTCCTATGCCCCGGCCAGCGCGCGTGCCGCAACGCTTGCGCTGCTGGCGCTCGATACCCGGCTGGCCAGTGTTGTGCTGGGCGGGGGTGAACCGATGCTGACGCAGATCAAGCTGGCCTGGTGGCGCGACCGGCTGGGGGAGCCTTGCGAGAAATGGCCGAAGGGCGAGCCGCTGCTTGCGACGCTGAGTGAAGCTATGGGCGATTGTTTCGGCCTTGGCGCGCTGGTCGACGGCTGGGAGGGCCTGCTTGCCGAGCAACCCGGCCTGCAGGAATGGGAGGAGTTTGCGGCAGGGCGAGTGGCCCTTTGGGCAGGTCTGGCGCGAAGGCTCGGCAACGATGTGACGGGCGTGGCAAGGCCCGCGCGGGCTTGGGCGCTGGCCGATCTGGCTCTGGGAATGCCGCCCGGCGAGGAGCGGACTGCGATCGTCAGCGCTGCTCACGCCGAGAAGGCGAGCAAGGTTCGCCTGCCACGCGCGTTGCGCCCCTTGGCCGTGCTCGAAGCGCTGGCTCTGCGGGCATTGGCAGGCAAGCGTGAGGCGCTGCTCGATGGGCCTGGGGCGATGCTTCTGGCGATGCGGGTTGGCATTTCGGGGCTCTAGGGTAGTCTGCGTAAGTATAAGGGTCGTATAAGAGGGAGCTGCGATGAATCGCCTGATACTCGGTGCGGTGAGTGCGCTGTTGATGGTCGGTGTGGGACTGTTCTGGATTCTGGGCCGGGCCGAAGTCGAGCGGGCCGCGCCGCCGCCTGATCCCGAGGCTCTGGCACAGGAGAGCGCCGATCCCGGCGCTCTGCCGGTGGCCGATCTGGAAGGGCTGCTGGGGCCTGAGCCTCCTGAAGCAAGCGAGCTGACGCGCGAACAGCGCCGCTTCTTTCGCTACGACCGCAACCGCGATCTCAAGATCACCCGCAACGAGATGCTCTCGAGCCGCACCGATGCCTTCCGCAAGCTCGACACCGACGGCAATAACCTGCTCGATTTCGAGGAGTGGGCGATCGCTACCTCCACGCGATTCGACGAGATGGATGCCGATGGCAACCGCGAGCTGACCACCGCCGAGTTCGCCACCAGCGCGCCGAAGCCTGCGCCTAAACCGCGCTGTTCGTGCTGACACCATCTGCTTGGTGATAACCCAGGACGAGCTGGTGCTTAGGCCGGAACCGCGTCCAACCCCGCCAGCCATTCGCCAAAATCGGTCTTGGCGCGCTCGGTATAGGCCTCCTTGCGCGCCTTCTTGTGGACCTTGTGCAGCGGCGGGAATAGCCCAAAGTTGATGTTCATCGGCTGGTAGCTCGAAGCCTCCGCATCGCCAGTGATGTGCGATAGCAGCGCGCCAAGCGCCGAGGTCGGCGGGGGCGGGGCCCAGTGGGTGCCCGCCAGTTCGGCCGCCGCCATCATGCCAGCGACCAGCCCCACGGCCGAGCTTTCGACATAGCCCTCGCAGCCCGTCACCTGCCCGGCGAAGCGGATATGCGGCGCAGACTTCAGCCGCAGCTGGCGATCAAGCAGTTCGGGTGAGTTGATGAAAGTGTTGCGGTGCATCCCGCCCAGCCGCGCGAACTCGGCGTTTTCGAGGCCGGGAATGGTGCGGAACAGCTCGACCTGGGCACCGTATTTCATCTTGGTCTGGAACCCGACCATGTTCCACAAGGTGCCCAGCTTGTTGTCCTGCCGCAGCTGAACCACGGCATAGGGCCAGCGGCCCTGCGGGTGTTCCTCGTTGGTGTCGTAGGGATTATCGAGCCCCACGCCCTTCATCGGGCCATAGCGCAGCGTTTCGACCCCGCGCTCGGCCATGACCTCGATCGGCATGCAACCGTCGAAATAGGGGGTGTCGGCCTCCCACTCCTTGAACTCGCCCTTTTCGGCATCGAGCAGGCCCTGGTGAAAGGCGAGGTACTGCTCCTTGGTCATCGGGCAGTTGATATAGTCGCCGTCCTCGTTCGAGGCCTCGGTGCGCTTGTTCCAGCGGCTCTGGATCCAGCACTTCGACATGTCGATCGAATCGCGGTGGACGATGGGGGCGATGGCGTCGAAGAAGGCAAGCCGGTCTTCGCCCGTCGCCTTCACGATGGAGCTGGCCAGTTCGGCAGCGGTGAGCGGCCCGGTGGCAACGATGGTGAGGCCGCTTTCCGGCAGGGCCTCGACCTTCTCGCGCACGATCTCCACGTTGGGGTGCTCGCTCAGCACGCGTTCGACCTCGGCGGAGAACACGTCGCGGTCCACCGCCATGGCGCTGCCGGCAGGAACACGCGCTTTCTCGCCCGCCATCATCACCAGCGAACCCAGCCGCCGCATCTCGTGATGGAGCAGGCCGACCGCGTTCTTGGTGTCGTCGTCGGAGCGGAACGAGTTGGAACAGACCAGCTCGGCCAGCCCCTCAGTCTCGTGCGCAGCGGTGGAGCCGCCGCCGCCCCGCATTTCCGAAAGGCGCACTTTCACGCCGCGTTGTGCCAGCTGGAAAGCCGCTTCCGATCCGGCGAGGCCGCCGCCGATGATATGTACCTGATGAGTCATGGCAGGCCAGATAGGCGCTTAGCACGCTGGCGCAAAGGGCCGCAGGCGAGTAGATGAACGCGATGCCCAAACGTGCGCTGGCCCAGAAACGCCCTTTCCTGCTGCTGTCCATCGCCGCGGCTCTGGCATTTTACTACCTGCGCGTGAGCGAGCTGCCCGAATTGTACCTCGTTCCGCTGAAGGGCAGTGCGGTAGGGTTGTTGGCGGTCTATGCCTTCGTGCGCCATGCGAGCGCCGATGCGCGGCTATATGTCTGGGCGCTTGGCGCGGCGGCGCTGGGCGACATGGCTATCGAGATCGACGTTACCATCGGCGGGTTGCTGTTCTTCCTGCATCACGTGCTGGCGATGGGCCTGCTGCTCAAGCATCGACGTCCGGCCACCGGCATTCACAGCTGGATCTGCGGCGTGACGCTGATCTGCGTTCCGCTGGCGGGTTATCTCCTGCCCTACGATCCTGAGGCGAAGCTGCAGACCGCGCTTTATGCGCTGTCGCTCGGCGGCATGGCGGCGAGCGCCTGGGCGAGCGACTTCCCGCGGTTCCGGGTGGGGGCGGGGGCGCTGTTGTTCGTGGCGAGCGACCTGATCTTGTTTGCCGAAATGGGGCCGCTGTCGGGCACGCAATGGCCGCAGCTGCTGGTCTGGCCGCTCTATTACCTCGGTATGTTCCTGATGTGCACCGGGGTGATCCAGACGCTGTCAAAGCGTGATCCGCAATTGCGGGCGGTGAAGTAGGGGACGGAGGGGCCCCGATTTTCAGCCCTGCCCCGGATGACGTCGGGGACGACGAGAGCGGAGTTACTATTTGCAACCTTCTCTAGGTTACTTTTTATAACCTAGGTTATCTTTTGTAACCTTCAGGGAGGCGCGCGGAGTTACCTTCCGTAACCCCGCGCCCATCAAACGGGCATGCAACGAGGGGTTCTACTCCTCCCCGTCGTCACCTTCTTCCTGCGGAGCCACCTCATCGTCGCCATCGCGGCGGTTGATCATTTCTTCGATCACGGCCTCTTCTGCGAGGTTCTCAGGCGCTTCCTCCTCGTCGATGCGCACGGCCGAGACGACATGCTCATCCTTGCCCACATCGAACAGGCGAACGCCCGCGCTGTTGCGGCCAATGATGCGCATGGTGTCGAGGCCGATACGGATCAGCTTGGCCTTGTCGGTCACCAGCATAAGCTGATCGGCGCGGGTGGCGGTGAAGCTCGCCACCACCGGGCCGTTGCGCTTGATGTTGTCGATGTTGGTGATGCCCATGCCGCCACGGCCCGACTGACGATATTCGTAGCTCGAGCTGATCTTGCCATAGCCATTGGCGCAGACAGTGAGGATGAACTGCTCGTCCGCCGCCATCGCCTCGTGTCCGGGCGAGAGCGGGGCCGCATCTTCGTCGGCCTTCCACGGCGCCACGCGCAGGTACGCATCGCGCTCATCGGGCGTTGCCGAGCCAGCCGCGAGGATCGACAGCGAGACGACCTCGTCGCCCGCTTCCTTGAACTTCATGCCGCGCACGCCGGTCGAGGTGCGGCTGACGAACTCGCGCACATCCTCGCCCGAGAAGCGGATCGCCTTTCCGAGCTTGGTGGCCAGCATCACGTCGTCGCCCGGATTGAGCAATTGCACGCCGATCAGGCGATCTGCGCTGCCTTCTTCGAACTTCATCGCGAACTTGCCGTTCGAGGGGATGTTGGTGAAGGCATCCATCGAATTGCGGCGCACGTTGCCGAGTGCCGTGGCGAAAACCACGTTCAGCGCGCCCCAACTGTCCTCGTCCTCGGGCAGGGGGAGCACCTGCGCAATGGTCTCGTCCTTCTCCAGCGGGAGCAGGTTGATGATCGGCCGCCCGCGCGTGTTCGCCGCCCCCTCGGGCAGTTTCCACACCTTGATGCGGTAAACCTTGCCGTGGGTGGAGAAGAACAGGACCGGGTTGTGCGTGGAGGTTACGAACATGGTCGAGACCGCGTCGGCGTCCTTCGTGCTCATCCCCGCGCGGCCCTTGCCGCCGCGGTTCTGCGCGCGGAAGGTGCTGAGCGGGGTGCGCTTGATGTAGCCATCTAGCGTCACGGTGACGACCATGTCGTCGCGCTCGATCAGGTCCTCATCTTCGAGGCCATCCCAGGCGGGCGCAATCTCGCTCTGGCGCGGAGTGGCGAACTGGTCGCGCACTTCCTGCAATTCGGCGCGCATTACGCCGTAAAGCTTCACCCGGTCCGCAAGAATCGAGAGATAGTATTCGATCTTGTCGGCCAGTTCCTGCAGCTCGCCGCCCAATTCCTCGCGGCCCAGCGCGGTGAGGCGGTGCAGACGCAGGTCGAGGATCGCCTTCACCTGCCGTTCGGACAGCTGATAGGTGCCGCCGCTCTCGTCCTCGCTCGGGTCGATCGCTTCGACGAGGCGGATATATTGCGCGATGTCGCCAATCGGCCATTGCTTGTTGAGCAACTTGCCGCGCGCCTCGGCCGGGTTCTTCGAGCCACGGATCATCGCCACCACCTCATCAAGGTTGGAGACGGCGACCACGAGGCCGAGCAACACGTGCGCCCGGTCACGCGCCTTGTGCAGCTCGAACTTGGTGCGGCGGGTGATCACTTCCTCGCGAAAGGAAATGAACGCCTGGATGAAATCGCGCAGCGTCAGCGTTTCGGGCCGGCCGCCGCGGATCGCCAGCATATTCGCCGGGAAGCTCGCCTGCGCAGGCGTGTGACGCCACAGCTGGTTGAGCACCACTTCGGCGGTGGCATCGCGCTTGAGGTCGATCACCACGCGCACACCGCCCCGGTTGGAGCTTTCGTCGCGGATGTCGGAAATGCCCTCGATCCGCTTTTCCTTCGCGGCATCGGCGATCTTCTCGACCAGACCGGCCTTGCCGACCTGATAGGGAATCGAGGTCAGCACGATCGATTGGCGGTCACCGCGTGAGGTTTCGATCACGTGGCGGCAGCGCATCAGGATCGAGCCGCGCCCCGTGGTATAGGCCTGCCGCGCGCCCGCCTTGCCGAGGATCAGCGGGCTGGTCGGGAAATCCGGGCCCGGAATGATCTCGTGCAGCTGATCGGACGTGATGCCCGGATCGTCCATGTAGGCAAAACAGCCGTCGATCACTTCGCCGAGGTTGTGCGGCGGAATGTTCGTCGCCATGCCGACCGCGATGCCGCCCGCGCCGTTGACGAGCAGGTTCGGGAACCGCGCCGGGAGCACCGAAGGCTCCTTGCGGCTGCCATCGTAGTTATCGACGAAGTCGACTGTGTCCTTGTCGAGATCCTCCAGCAGCGCATTGGCCACGCGCGCCAGGCGGCTCTCGGTATAACGCATCGCGGCGGGCGGATCGGGGTCCATCGAGCCGAAGTTGCCCTGACCGTCGACCAGCGGAACGCGCAAGGACCACGGCTGCACCATGCGGGCGAGTGCGTCGTAGATCGCGCTGTCGCCGTGGGGGTGATATTTACCCATTACGTCGCCAACGATGTTGGCCGACTTGCGATAGGGCCGCCCGGCGACATAGCCGCCTTCCTGCGCGGCATAGAGAATGCGGCGGTGGACGGGCTTCAGGCCGTCGCGCACATCGGGAAGCGCGCGGCTCACGATCACGCTCATCGCGTAATCGAGATAGCTTGCCTTCATTTCATCGACGATGTCGATCCGCTCGAACTCGGGCGGAGACATGGGATTGGGGCTTAGGGTGTCCTCGTCGCTCACTGCGATGGATAATCCGTTGTTGTTCTGGTTGCCAACGGACTAGGCCATAGGGTGGCAAACCGCCAGTTACGGGTGGCCCCTGTGGGCGAAAGCATGCGCTTTTTCCACATTTGCGCGCGCCTGTGTCGTCAATATGCTGCAAAGAGCGTTCAAATGAAGTTCACCGGCCCGTGTTTAGGAGCAATTTGCAATCTCGGGCATTCCTATGCAGTACGCACAACCGGGAGCGATGACGGCCCCCATGGCCTGTTTTTCGCAAGTTCAGGAGAGATTATCAATGATTCACAAGTTCGCCTTTAGCCGCTTCACCTCGCGCGCCGCGATGGCGCTGGCTTTGGCGGGTGGCGCGCTGTTCGCCACTTCGGCCCAGGCGCAAGACTATTCGCGTAGCTTCCGTGAGGCCTATGCCCCGATCGCCGAGATCACCACCGGTGAGACGCCGGACTGGGCCGGTGCGCGTGACCAGTTCGACGCTGTGCTTGCCGCGATCGAGAACGAAGACGATCGCAATGCGGCTGGGAACATGGCGCTGATGATTGGCAACAACCTTAACGATCCGACCTGGCAGCGTCGCGGCCTCGAGCTGATGCTCGAAAGCGGCAAGGTCGAGCCGGAGCGCATTGGCCAGTTCCAGTTCTTCGTCGGCAACCTCGCCTACAACGCCAAGGACTATGCTGCGTCGCGCGCTGCGCTGACCGCCGCGCTGGCAGCTGGCTATACCGACAACGATCCGCAGGGCCTCATCATCGAGACCTATCTGCAGGAAGACAACGTGGCCGGTGCGGTCGCCTATATCGAGCAGATCGAGCCTGAGTTTGCCGCGGCGGGCCGCACGATCCCGGTCGCATGGATCGAGCGCACCCTTGGCGCGGCCTACACCAACGACATGTACGACGAGTCGATCTCGCTGGCGAAGGCGCTGGTGAAGGCGGACCCGAGCAGCGCTGGCTGGCTCAAGTCGCTTCAGGTGGTTGGCGCGATCCGTCAGCTTGAACCGCAGGTCGAACTCGATCTGCTGCGCCTGATGCGCGAGACCGATGCCCTGTCGAACCGTGCCGAGTACATCCGCTACATCGAAGCGCTCGATCCGCGCATCATGTCGAACGAGGTGCTGCCGGTGATGGCCGAGGCGGTCGAGGCCGGGCTGATCGACACTGGCGACAACTACTATGTCGAGGTCAAGTCGATTGCCGATTCGCGTGCGGCGACTGATCGCCGCAATCCTGATGCGACCTTCTCGGAAGGCCAGAGCGGCGATGCGCTCGATGCGATGGGATCGGCCAACGTGCTGTGGTCGCTGGGTGACTATGCCCGCGCCGAGACGCTCTATCAGGCCGTGGCCGACAAGGGCGGCGATGTGAACGAAGCGATGACCCGCAAGGGCATGGCTCAGGTCATGCAGGGCAAGTACGACGAAGCCGTTGCGACCCTTGGCCAGGTGACCGGCGCGCGCAAGCCCGTGGCCGACATGTGGGTGCTCTACGCTGAGCAGAAGGCCGGCTAAGCACTGCCGGAAGGCTGAAAATACAAACGGCGCGGGAACTTCGGTTCCCGCGCCGTTCTTGTTTCTGCTGTTCTGATCAGACGTTGAACTTGAACATCATCACGTCGCCATCCTGCACGACGTAGTCCTTGCCTTCCTGCCTGAGCTTGCCCGCCTCGCGCGCACCGCTTTCGCCGCCAAGCGTGATGTAGTCGTCGAATGCGATGGTCTCGGCGCGGATGAAACCGCGTTCGAAATCGGTGTGGATCTCGCCAGCGGCCTGCGGGGCGCGGGCACCATCATGGAAAGTCCAGGCGCGCGCTTCCTTTGGGCCTACGGTGAAGAAGGTCTTGAGTCCGAGCAGCTCGTATCCGGCGCGGATCACGCGGGCGAGACCCGATTCCTCAAGCCCCAGTTCGGCGAGGAACTCGGCGCGGTCCTCGGGCTCCATCGCCACGATCTCGCTTTCGATGGCAGCCGAAACGACCACCGCCTGCGCGCCCTCGGTCGCAGCCTTTTCGAACACCTTGGCCGAAAGCTCGTTGCCGGTCGCCGCGTCGCCTTCGCCCACGTTGCACACATAGAGCACCGGTTTGGCGGTCAGCAGCTGGGCCTGTTCGAATAGGCGCTCCTCGTCGTCGCCGTTGGGCTGGGTAAGGCGGGCGGGCTTGCCGTCGCGCAGCAGTTCCAGCGCTTGGCCGAGCACCGAGGCGAGTGCCTTGGCTTCCTTGTCGCCCGCCGTGGCGCGGCGCTTGGCGTTGTCGACGCGCTTTTCGAGGCTCTCGAGGTCCGACAGCATAAGCTCGGTCTCGACCACCTCGGCATCGGCCAGCGGATCAACCTTGTTGGCGACGTGCTGTATATCGTCATCCTCGAAGCAGCGCAGCACGTGGACGATGGCATCGACCTCGCGGATATTGCCGAGGAACTGGTTGCCCAGGCCTTCGCCCGCGCTGGCGCCCTTAACAAGGCCCGCGATGTCGACGAACGAGAGCTGGGTATGGATCACCTTGGCGCTTTTCGAGATCGCGGCCAGCTGGTCCAGCCGCGGATCGGGCACGGCGACCTGTCCCACGTTCGGCTCAATGGTGCAGAACGGGTAGTTCGCGGCCTGCGCGGCCTGCGTTTCGGTGAGAGCGTTGAACAGGGTCGACTTGCCGACGTTGGGCAGGCCGACGATCCCGCATTTGAAGCCCATGGGGCTGATCCTTCGTATTGTGGCGCCAATCGGCGCGGATGACAGGCCGTGGCCCTTAGCCGCGCACGGGCCGCTTGGCCAGCTTCGGGATCGGGCGAGGGCACGCATCCTTCATCGATTCTTTCCGCTTTTCGGCTAATAAGCGCAGGCATGATGACCAATCGACCTTTTGCCGCCCTCACACTCGCGCTGCTGCTGGCCGCCTGCGACAACCCCGTTGCCGACCACAGGGGCGATGCCGAAGCTGCCTTCGCCAGCCAGAACTATTTCGCCGCGCGCGATGCGGCGCAGCAGGCGCTGCGCGACAACCCCGACGATGCCGCCGCGCTGGAGATCATGGCACGCGCGCAAGTTGCGATGGGGCAGGGCCGCGATGCGCTGCTTACGCTTGACCGTCTGGCCAACCTTGGTGCAGCCGTTGCTGACGAGACGCTGCTGCGCGCAGAAGCAAGCTTGCAGGCAGGAGATACGCGCGAAGCGGTGAACCTGCTCGCCAACGACCAGAGCGCCGAAGCCTGGCGCCTGCGCGCGCTCGCGGCGAGCCAGGATGGCGACGAGGCTGAGATGCTAGCCGCCTTTGCGAAAGGGCGCGAGGCCGAGGGCGACAAGTACAAGCTGATCGTCGCCGAAGCTTCGTGGTATCTTACGCAGGGCAATGCCGATGCCGCGCGCGCGCTGGTCACACAGGCGCAGAAAGCGGCGCCGGGCCGGGTGGAAACCCTGTTCGTCACCGCGCGACTGGCGCAGCTCGACGAGGACACCGAACTGGCTTCGCGCGCCTACCTTGGCATTCTCGATATTACCCCGCTCGATCGGCCCGCGCTGCTCGGCGCGATTTCCGAGATGGGCAAGCTGGGGCGGATCGACCTTCTGCGTCCGCTGGTGGCGCGCGGGCTCGAGGCCTATCCGAACGACGTCGAGTTCATCTTCCTCGATGCCCGGGTGAAGGCCGAGGACGGCAAGTGGGCGGCCGTGCGCGACGAGCTGCAAAAACACGAAAGCGCGATTGCCGGCTATCCCGACGCACGGGGGCTCTATGGTGAAGCATTGCGCCGGCTTGGCCAGTTTGAACTGGCCCGTGCGCAGCTTGCGCCGGTTTTTCGTCTGACGCCGGACGATCAAAGTGTGCGTCGCAGCTACGCCGAGGTCTTGCTCGAAACGGGCGACAAGGACGAGGCGCGCCGCGTGATCGAGCCTCTGGCGAACAGCCCGGAAGGCACGGCAGAGGACCGCGCGCTGCTCGCCAAAGCAAGCTGACGAAGCCTTTTTCTCTACCTGTAAAACAACATCAGCCCGCACTCCTGCACCGCGTCCGTCTCTGACGAACCGTGGTGCGGGAGGCGGGCCAATGCCTACCGGAGATCTTTAAGGGCGATCAGACCCTTTGGGCGCTTAGTTGCCCTTGTTGCGACGACGACGGGCAAAGCCGATGCCGATGGCCGCAGCGCCGAAGAGGCCGAGCGCGCCCGGAGCCGGAACCGGGGTGCCGCCCGACGAACCACCCGACGAACCGCCGGTGCTGGTCGAGCCACCGGTGCTGGTGCTGGTCGAACCGCCCGAGGTGCTGCTCGACGACGAGCTGCTGCTGCTCGAGGAGCTGCTGGACGAGGAGCTGCTGCTCGACGAGCCGTTGTGGCCGCAGCCGCTGTAGTGCTTGTGGCCCCAGTTGCCCCAGCTCCAGGTCGCGTGCGCCGGAGCGGAAGCGACAAGCGCGCTCAGTGCGAGAGCGACGGCGGTGGCGGTGGTCTTGATCTTCATTTCCCTGTTCCCTTCTGGGTTAAAATCCATCTGGTCAAGTGTAACGCAAT
This sequence comes from Erythrobacter sp., assembly GCA_027311945.1. Lineage (GTDB taxonomy): Bacteria > Pseudomonadota > Alphaproteobacteria > Sphingomonadales > Sphingomonadaceae > Alteraurantiacibacter. Next base: position 95,363 of record DAICXZ010000003.1, on the reverse strand, counting down.
CGCCGTGCCAATCGCAGTTTTCTGCGGATCGCACTGGTTAACGGTTATTGATCTATGCTGCAGGTGTAAAAAGTTCCGACGAAGTTTCGGGGGGTTAACCTTGTTGGCGCAGCGCCACATCGTTCATGAACCGGACGTCGTCGCCCGCTGCCAGCCACTCGGCCTCGGCCGCGACCGCGCCGAGCATTTCGGCAAGACCGTCCTGCTCGGCCTTGGCATAGTTGCCCAGCACATAGCCGTGGACGCGGTCTTTATGGCCCGGATGGCCGATCCCGAGCCGAACCCGGCGGAATTCCGCACCGCAATGCTGGTCGATTGAGCGCAGCCCGTTGTGGCCGGCATGGCCGCCGCCCAGCTTTACCTTGACCTTGAACGGGGCCAGATCCAGCTCATCATGCCAGACAGTGAGCTGGTCGGGCGTCAGTTTATAGAACCGCATGGCCTCGCCCACTGAGCGGCCGCTTTCGTTCATGAAGGTGGCTGGCTTGAGCAGCAGGATCTTCTCGTTGCCGATCCGGCCTTCCTGCAACCAGCCGGAGAACTTCTTCTGCACCGGGCCGAACCCGTGCATGTCAGCGATGACGTCCACCGCCATGAAGCCGACGTTATGCCGGTTCATCGCATATTGCGGACCGGGGTTTCCAAGGCCTACCCAAAGCTGCATCGCGCTGCGCCCTTAGTCGAAATGCCGTGGAATGCAAATTTCCGGGCAAAGCAAAACGCCGGACCTCTCGCGAGGCCCGGCGCTTGCTGATTGTCCCGATAAAGGGGCGAAGGATTACTCCTCGCCTTCCTTCTCTTCGCTCTCGCCTTCGGCGGCAGCGGCTTCGTTGGTCGCGCGCTTTAGAGCCGAGGGGGCCACCACGGTCGCGATGGTGAAGTCGCGATCGGTGATCGCGCTTTCGGAACCCGCGGGCAGCTTCACGTGGCTGATGTGGATCGAATCGCCAACTTCGAGGCCGGTGACGTCGATTTCGACTTCGCTCGGGATCTTGTCGGCTTCGCAAAGGAGCTGCAGCTCGTGGCGGACCATGTTGAGCACGGCGCCCTTCTTGAGACCGGGGCTGGCTTCCTCGTTGATGAAGACCACCGGAACCGCGACTTCGATCTTGGCGTCCTTGGCAAGGCGCAGGAAGTCGGCGTGAAGCGGGCGATCACTGACCGGGTGCAGCGCCACATCCTTGGGCAGCGTGCGGATGGTCTTGCCATCGACCTCGAGCATCACGATCGAGTTCATGAAGTGGCCCGTGCCAAGCTGGCGCGAGAGCAACTTCTCTTCGACGTGGATCGGGGTGGGTTCTTCGTTGCCGCCATAAATGACAGCGGGTACACGGCCTTCGCGACGCAGCGCACGGGAGGCTCCCTTGCCAGCCCGTTCGCGCAGCTCGGCCGGCAGGTTCAGAGCGTCGCTCATGAGGAATGCCTTTCGGTTGCGTTGAGTTATCTTCCCGCCACGCCTCCAGGGATGACCATGGCCGGAAGTGCGCGCCTATAGCCGGATCGGGCGCAAATGCAACTACTGCTTGCGGCGGACACGCATCCCGCGCGCTTCGAGCAGCGCAGGCAGCCCCTGTTCGCCCAGCATATGCGCCGCGCCCACGGCCACGAATGGCTTGCGTCCGGCAAGGATCATCGGCGCGATCTGCTCGGCCCAGGCCCAATTGCGCTGATCGAGCAGGGCGGCGCGCAGGCCCGGTTCGCTGAGCATCCCGGTCATCGCCAGATGCGACAGCTTGTCGAGATCGCCGCTAAGCCATGCCGCGCGCATGGCCTTTTCGTCCTCGCCGCTGTCGTCCTCGACCACAGCGCGCAGCAGCGCCTTCTGGTCAGTAGGCGAGAGCATGTCGAAAATGCCGAACTGCGCGGCATAGCTTTCGAGGCCCACCACCGGCTTGTTCCCCGCCAGCAAGGCGCGGTCCACGCCATTTTCGCCGGAATCCTCGGCCGAGGCGCTGGCGATCCGGAGCGCGGCGGCCCAGTCCTCGATATTGGTCGGAAGGATGCCTTTGTTGTCGCCGATCTTCGCATCGAGCCGATCGTTGAACGCCCGATCCTGCCGGGCGCGGAACGGGCCGAGGCCGGGCGTATAGGCAAGCTTGCCGAAAGCCTCCGCCGCCGCCTTGGCATCGCCGAGGTCGGCAATTTCGACCACCAGCAGGTCTGCCTTGTCAAAAGCGCTATCGAGCGCGGCGCTGTGCCAGCGGGCATCGTCGGGCAGGGCGTGGATGGTGCCGAACAGCCAGGCCTTCTGGCCGCCGTCCGCGGTCACTTCCCATAGGGCGGGGGCAGGATCGCCCGGAGCGATCTGCTCGGGTGCGGGCTCCAGCAGGTCGCACGCAGCCAGCCCGAAGGACAGCAGCAGCGCGGCGAGCAAGGCACGGATCAATGGACCCGCTCGACCTTGTATCCGCGCTTGGCCAGCTGCTCCTGCACGCTGCCGTCGCCTGCCAGATGGCCCGCGCCCACGGCGATGAACACGGTGCCCGGCTCGGCCAGACGATGCTCGATCCATCCGGCCCAGTTGGCATTACGGTCGATCAGCAGGCGCTGGTAAAGCGCCGGGTCTTCGAGCCCCTCGTTCATCTTGGCGGCAAGGCCCACGGCATCACCGACCACCCACAGGTCGATCAGTTCGCGCAGCGACTTTGCCGCCTGCGGCACAGCCTCGACCGTTGCGTCGAGGAAGGTCAGCTGGGCGGAGATCGGCATATCGTCGAACAGGGCGACCTGCTCCTCCAGCGTTTCGAGCGCATCCTTGCGCTTGTTCGCGCCCGCACGGGTGAGCGTCATGTCGACCCCCGCGGCGGGGTCGATGCCCGCCTGCATCAGCGGCAGGACCGAGAGGTTCATCGCCGCATACCACGGCTCCACCGGATCGAGCGCGCCCGGCGGCAGGCCGAGGTCGATCATCGCCTGCTCGTATTCCTTGCGGTCTTCGGGCATCATCAGGTCGCGCAGGCTCTGCCCGTCGGCGAGCATGGCCGAGCCGGTCAGCGCCTGAGTGAGTGCAAGCTGGTCGTCCATGGCGATTTCGGTGACGAGTTCATCGGATTCCTCGAAGGCGGCGGCGATATGGCCGTCGTACCAGTCGACATCGCTGGGCAGGGCATGGACCGTGCCGAACAGGTAGATCGTGGTGTCCTCGTCGGCGAGTTTCCACAAGGCTGGCCCGGTATGAGCCGGCGCAGCGGCAAACTGCGGATCGGCATCCGCCGACGCGCAGCCGCCCGTGAACATGAGGGCAATGGTGCCAGCGGCGCGGGCGAGGGACTTGAGCAGTTGCATGGGGCAGGTCGATCCAGATTGTCCTGCGCGAGATAGGGCTTTGGGGGGTGGGTTGCTAGGGGGTTGGCTGGCGAAGGGCGGGTCGAGACTGCCTTATCTCTTCGATCAGTATCGTGAGTAGGTGCAACAAGCGGTAAACTGCTGGCGTAGCTAATGCGTCGTGGTAACGGGGCGAATATTCCCATGATTTAGAAAAGCGTTCGAAGTATCTGGCGAGTGTAAGTTTCGTCACAATCGCCGGACCCGTTCGGAGATGCTGCTTTCTAAGCTGCTAATATCTCTACAGCGCTAGGTGCTTCGCTCATTGCCATGGCTTCGCGTATGCGGTCGAATTTAGTTTCGTCGTCAGTTAATTGGATTGCGTTTTCGCCTTGAAATGATGAATTCTGTTTTCGCTGATTAACTGGCCATAAGTTAGCGTGTTGATGAAGCGCCTATACCGTTGTTGGTAAAATTCTACTGTTCCTGCTGGTGCGGGCTCAACTAGCATGATTTGTCCGTAGCGGTATGAAAGTAGTTCGCTACTTGTATAATGATCTTTGATAAATCTCTCAGCTTCAGCTTCCACTCTTGCTATATCGTGGCTAGCGTCTCGATTGGCCGCGCACCGTTGCGCTTCTTCCCATCGTTCCAGAATACCAGCACCTTGCCCAGCGATTCTGCTTAAATCTTCGACAAGGCCAAGAGCGCCTGAAAGCCGTGAAATTTCGGACACGTACTGTTTGTGTAGTATGGCCGGAGCCTTAATCAATTCCCATATGAGATTCAGCAGGGCCGACACGAGAAAAGCTGCCCCACCTGCCGCTGCCAATCTGGCTTCATCATTGAAGTCGCCCACCCAGGGCTGGAAGTAAAGCAGCAGGAATAAAATCGTAGTTTGTATAGAGAAGAGGATTACTTGACGCGTTCCGCTTTTGATGCGGCTAAAATAAGAGGCCCAGCCTTGGCGCAATACCAGCCAATAGAACTTTCTCATCCTCCTCGCATATCACCGCACCTACGAGAGTCGAGAGATACTTGTCGAAAAAAGGCCAATACCGATGTGACCTTACGTTTGGTTGCGTCGCCTGACCGCTCAAAGCGATATCGTCCCCTCACTCAATCCGCTCCACCATCAACCCCCGCGCCTCAAGCATAGCCAGCACCGAGCGCGGCCCCTCGAAATGCCCCGCTCCCACCGCCACCAGCACGGTCCCCGGACGCTCCAGCCGCGCGTCAAGCCACCCGGCCCAGGCGCGGTTGCGGCGGGCGAGCAGCACATTGTCGAACGCCGCCGCCAGTTTGCCGTGGCCGAGCCCGAGGTCGAACTCCTCGCCCACCACGCCGCGCGCCCAGTCGTGCTCCATCTGAAACGTCTCGGGCTCGTATAGAAAGGCCCCGGCGCCGTCATAACCCTTGGGCGACTTGCCGCCCCAACGCGCAAGGTCCGCCTCCAGTTCGCTGATTAGCCCGCGTTCGTCGATCCGCATCAGGCTGAGCAGCACCGCGCCGTGGTCCTCGATCGAGCCGACCGGCTTGCCCGCCGCCGCGAACTCGGCCTCCAGCACGCTTTCCACGCCCAGTTCCGGCCGCGACAGGCTCGGCTCGCCGCCGCTCGAATAGCCGAGCCCCATTGCCATGAGCGGCAGCGGCAGCACGTCGACCTCCTCGAACCAGGCGCCCGAGCTTTCGATCAACGCGCGCCATTTGCCGCGCACCGCTGGCGAAAGCTGCTGCGAGGTCGGCACGCGCGAGGCTCCGACCGCGTCATACTTGCTCTCGTGCGCGGCAAGGCTTGCCGCCGCATCCTCGGCGCTGCTTTCGAGCACCAGTTCGTCGGCCTCCTCGACGATGGCGTCGAACTGCGGGCTGCGCCAGCGGAAGCCGGGCGGGAGGAGATGGATCGTGCCGAACAGGTAGATCGTGGTGTCCTCGTCGGACAGTCGCCAGATCGCCGGACTGGGCGCATAGTCCTGCTGCAAGGCCTCGGTCTTTTCGGCCCGCAGCGGGCTCGCCGCAAGCGCGCCGCACAGCAGTAGCAGAATGGCCAGTCGGCCCAGAAGGGAGCGCGCGCGCGGCATCGATATGCGAGGGAACTGCAACAGTGCCCGCCTGTCAAGCGCAAGCGCGGTGGTGGCCCATTGACGCCCTCGCGCGGTTGAGCCATGCGCCGCTGCCATGATGGCCGAGACCGCGCGCAACCCGCAAACCAGCTTTCAGGACATGATCCTGACGCTGCACGACTTCTGGAGCCGTAACGGCTGCCTGATCCTCCAGCCGTATGACATGCGCATGGGCGCGGGCACCTTTCATCCCGCCACCACGCTGCGCGCGCTCGGGCCGGAGCCGTGGAACGCTGCCTTCGTGCAGCCATGCCGCCGCCCCACCGACGGGCGCTATGGCGAGAACCCCAATCGGCTGCAGCACTACTATCAGTATCAGGTGATCCTGAAGCCGAGCCCGCCCAACATTCAGGAGCTTTATCTCGAAAGCCTGAAGCTGATCGGGATCGATCCGCTGGCGCACGATATCCGCTTTGTGGAAGACGACTGGGAATCGCCGACGCTGGGGGCCTGGGGGCTGGGCTGGGAAGTCTGGTGCGACGGGATGGAGGTGACCCAGTTCACCTATTTCCAGCAAATGGGCGGGTTTGATTGCAAGCCGGTGGCGGGCGAACTGACCTACGGGCTGGAACGCCTCGCGATGTATATTCAGGGCGTCGACAACGTCTACGATCTGAATTTCAACACGCCCTCAAGCAGCGAAGCGGTAGGGCAACAAGCAGGTCGCGGCGTGAGCTACGGCGACGTGTTCCTCGAAAACGAGAAGCAGATGTCGAAGTGGAACTTCGAGGTGGCCGACACCGCCGCGCTGTTCGACCTGTTCGAGAAGGCCGAGTCCGAGTGCAAGCTGAGCCTTGAGAATAACGTGCCCATCGCCGCCTACGAGCAGGCGATCGAGGCCAGCCACGTGTTCAACCTGTTGCAAGCGCGCGGGGTGATCTCGGTGCAGGAACGCGCCAGCTATATGGGCCGCGTGCGCGATCTCGCGCGCGGGTCTTGTGAGAAATATGCCGAGAAACTGATGCCCGAGTGGCAGGCAAAATATCCGGAGTGGTCGCTGTGATGGTCCTTGCTCTCCATCCGCTCAGCCTGAGCCTGTCGAAGGCCACGCGCAACGCCAGCCTCCTGCCAGTGCTTCGACAAGCTCAGCATGAGCGGGCTTTTGTGCGGGAGGCCGCGCATGTCTGATTTCCTTCTCGAACTGCGCTGCGAAGAAATTCCCGCCCGGATGCAGGCTGGCGCGCGCGCTGAGCTGCAAAAACTGTTCGCCCGCGAGATGGACGCTGCCGGTGTATCGGTGGGCGAGGTGCAGGTCTGGTCAACCCCGCGCCGGCTTGCGCTGATCGCCAAGGATCTGCCGCTGGCGACCGAGGCGGTGCGCGAGGAGGCCAAGGGCCCGCCGGTTGGCGCGCCCGATGCCGCCGTGGACGGGTTCTGCAACAAGAACGGCGTCACCCGCGACCAGCTCGAAGAGCGCGACGTGAAGGGCCGCGCCACGTGGTTCGCCGTGATCGAGAAGCCGGGCCGCGCGACCAGCGAAGTGCTCGCCGCCGCGATTCCGGCGATCATCCGCGATTTCTCGTGGCCCAAGTCGATGCGCTGGGGCGCGGCTTCGCTTTCGACCGAGAGCATCAAGTGGGTGCGCCCGCTGTCGGGCATTGTGGCGCTGCTGGGCGATGAACTGGTCGCCTGCGAAGTGGGCGGCATCGCCTCGGGCCCTGCCACCCGCGGACACCGGTTCCACGCCTCGGGCGAAATCGCAATTGCCAACGCGGGCGACTATGCCGCGAAGTTGCACGCTGCCCATGTGATCGTCGACCACGAGGAACGGCAGGACATTATCCGCGAGGGTGCGGCCAAGGCCGCCGCCGATGCGGGCCTGACGCTGGTCGCTGACGAGGGGCTGGTGATCGAGAACGCTGGCCTAACCGAATGGCCGGTGCCGCTGCTCGGCCGCTTCGACGAGGGCTTCCTCGACGTGCCGCCCGAAGTGATCCAGCTCACCGCGCGGGTGAACCAGAAGTACTTTGTCTGCGAGGATGCGCAGGGCAAGCTTGCCAATGCCTTCGTCTGCACCGCCAATATAGTGGCCAGCGACGGCGGCGCGGCGATTGTGGACGGCAACCGCAAAGTGCTGGCCGCGAGGCTTTCCGATGCGCGCTTCTTCTGGGAACTCGATCAGAAGACCCCGCTTGCGGTTCATGCCGAAAAGCTGGCGCGGATCACCTTCCACGAGAAGCTCGGCACCGTGGCCGACAAGGTCGAGCGGGTGGCGAAGCTGGCGCGGTGGTTGGTGGAGTCCGATATCGTCAAACCCACCTCCGTTCGCCCTGAGCCTGTCGAAGGGCCGTCCTCCCTTTCCGAAGACAAGGGCGGGGCTTCGACAAGCTCAGCCCGAGCGGATATTGCGGAGCTGGCCGATCTCGCCGAACAGGCGGCGCGGCTGTGCAAGGCCGATCTGGTCACCGAGATGGTCGGCGAGTTCCCCGAATTGCAGGGCCTCATGGGCGGATATTACGCCGAGAAGGAAGGCCTGCCGCAGGAAGTGGCCGACGCGATCCGCCATCACTACAAGCCGGTGGGGCAGGGTGACGAGGTGCCGACTGCGCCGGTGACGGTGGCGGTGAGCTTGGCGGATAAGCTGGATACGTTGGTTGGGTTCTTCATTGTCGGCGAAGCGCCGACTGGTTCGAAAGATCCTTACGCACTTCGCCGTGCCGTTCTTGCTGTGATTGCAATAATCAGGACCGGACTTCGTGCAAACCTAGCTAACTTGGTGGGAGTGGCCGCACAACCAATCTTAGATAAATGGCTGGCTGGTTCACCGGAGCATCTTGCGCACGCCAAAATATACGCGCGCGATTTTGAGTGGTCGCCAAAGAAGCAAGCTGAGGCGCGCGACATCGCGGAGCACACGCGAGGAGCTGTGGCGTTTCCGAGGCAGATGTTCTTTGCCGGACTTGCTGACATTGCTGACTTCTTCGCCGACCGCCTAAAAGTCCAGCAACGCGAGGCCGGAGTCCGCCACGACCTCATCGACGCGGTCTTTGCGCTCGGCGGGGAGGACGATCTCGTCCGCTTGCTTGCCCGCGTTCACGCGCTGCAATCCTTCATGGCCACCGAAGACGGCACCAACCTCCTCGCTGGCTACAAGCGCGCGGCCAACATCCTCAAGAAGGAAGACTGGCACGGCATCGAGGGCGAAATCGCGCACACCGGCGAGGAAGACCCGCTCGCGCTGGTCGACGATCCCGACATGAAAGCGGTGATCGCCGCCAAGATGACCGAACGCCACGCGGCAGAACTTTCCTACACGCCCGAAAAGGCGGAGAAGGCGCTGATCGATGCGCTCGACGCGGCCGAGCCGAAGGCTGCGGCGGCCATCGAGGCGGAGGATTTCGGCGCCGCCATGGCCGCGCTTGCCAGCCTGCGCGCGCCGATCGACGCCTTTTTCGAGGAGGTGACCGTAAATGACACAAGTGCCGCGAAACGCTCCTCGCGGCTTGACCTGCTTGCACGATTCCGTGTTGCAGTGCACAACGTGGCCGATTTCTCCCGCATTGAAGGCTAGCGCATTTCAGTTCGCGTCGGTGTCAACTTCGGCGTGGTGGGGTAAATCGCATGAATTCAGGGGGATGAGGGGCGAGTTGGGCATCGTCACGATGTCAACTTCGTCATCTTTGATTTGAGGAAACGGGTAGAGCACATGAAGGCAGTCTACACTTTCGGCGGCAGCGCCAGCCATTCGGACCCGCGTCAGAAGGACAAGACGATCACCGGCGGCAAGGGCGCGAACCTCGCCGAGATGGCCGGGATCGGCCTGCCGGTGCCGCCGGGGTTTACGATCACAACGGAAGAATGCGTGCGCTACCTCGCCGAGGGCGCCGATTTTTCGGCTGAACTGCGCGCCGAAGTTGCCGCCGCTCTCACCCAAATCGAAGCTGCTGTCGGCAAGAAGTTCGGCGATGCCTCCGACCCGCTGCTGGTTTCGGTCCGCTCGGGCGCCCGTGTCTCGATGCCGGGCATGATGGACACCGTGCTCAACCTTGGCCTCAACGCCGAGACGGTGGAAGGCCTCGCCGCCGCCAGCGGCGATGCGCGTTTCGCCTGGGACAGCTATCGCCGTTTCATCCAGATGTACTCGGACGTGGTGCTGGGCATCGACCATGGCCTGTTCGAGGAAGCGCTCGAAATCGCCAAGGAAGACAACGGCTACTTCGCCGACACCGAGCTGAGCGCTGACGACTGGCGCAAGGTCGTGGCCGAATACACGAAGATCGTCGAGCGCGAGCTGGGCAAGCCGTTCCCGCAGGACGTGCACGAGCAATTGTGGGGCGCGATTGCCGCCGTGTTCGATAGCTGGGATTCGGACCGCGCTAAGGTCTATCGCCGCCTCAACGGCATTCCGGGCGACTGGGGCACGGCGGTCAACGTGCAGGCGATGGTGTTCGGCAATATGGGCGAGACCAGCGCCACCGGCGTTGCCTTCACCCGCGATCCGAGCACGGGCGAGAACGCCTATTACGGCGAATTCCTCGTCAACGCGCAGGGCGAGGACGTGGTGGCGGGCATCCGCACCCCGCAGTATCTCACCAAGGCCGCGCGCGAGAAGGCGGGCGCCAAGGCACCGAGCATGGAAGAGATCATGCCCGATGCCTATGGCGAGCTGGCCCGCGTGTTCGACCTGCTCGAAACGCACTACAAGGACATGCAGGACATCGAGTTCACCGTGCAGCAGGGCAAGCTGTGGATGCTGCAAACCCGCTCGGGCAAGCGCACCGCCAAGGCCGCGCTGCGGATGGCGGTGGACATGGTCGACGAAGGCCTGATCGACGAAAAAACTGCGATCCTGCGCGTCGACCCAATGGCGCTGGACCAGCTGCTGCACCCCACGCTTGATCCTGATGCGCCGCGCAATGTGCTCTCGAAGATCGGCCTGCCTGCTTCGCCGGGTGCGGCATCGGGCCAGATCGTGCTCGATTCGGACAAGGCCGAAAAGCTCGCCGAACATGGCATCGCGGTGATCCTCGTGCGGGTCGAAACCAGCCCTGAAGATATTCATGGGATGCACGCGGCAAAGGGCATCCTCACGGCGCGCGGCGGCATGACCAGCCACGCTGCGGTTGTGGCACGCGGCATGGGGCGCGCCTGCGTATCGGGCGCTTCGGACGTTTCGATCCGCTTGGCTGACCGTACCCTGCGCATCGGCACCACCGAGCTGAAGGAAGGCGATATCATCACGCTCGATGGCAGCACCGGCGAGGTGATGCTCGGCGAAGTGCCCACGATTGAGCCCGAACTGGCGGGCGATTTCGGCATTCTGATGGAGTGGGCTGACAAGCACCGCCGCATGAAGGTACGCACCAATGCCGAGACTCCGGCCGATTGCCGCACCGCGCGCGGCTTCGGGGCCGAGGGGATCGGACTGTGCCGCACCGAACACATGTTCTTCGATGCCGACCGTATCCTGCACGTCCGCGCAATGATCCTGGCGGATGACGAGACCGGACGTCGCTCGGCGCTGGAAAACCTGCTGCCCGCGCAGCGCGCCGACTTCACCGAGATCTTCCAGACGATGGCAGGTCTGCCCTGCACGATCCGCCTGCTCGATCCGCCGCTGCACGAGTTCCTGCCGCAGGGTGACGCCGAGTTTGCGGACCTTGCCGAAAAGCTGGGCGTGGGCGAGGATCATCTGCGCCGCCGCGCAGGCGAGCTGCACGAGTTCAACCCGATGCTCGGCCACCGTGGCTGCCGCCTCGGCATTACCTTCCCCGAGATTTACGAGATGCAGGCGCGCGCGATCTTCGAGGCGGCTTGCGATGTCACTGCGCAAGGCGGCGATCCGGTCGTGCCCGAGGTGATGATCCCGCTGGTGGCGACCAAGCGCGAATTGGAAATCCTGAAGAAGCTGGTCGACGAGGTCGCTGCGCAGGTCTTTGCCGAGAAGGGCCGCACGCTAGACTATATGGTCGGCACCATGATCGAGCTGCCGCGCGCCGCGCTGATGGCGGGCGAGATCGCCGAGGAGGCGAAGTTCTTCAGCTTCGGGACCAACGACCTCACCCAGACCACGCTCGGCGTCAGCCGTGACGATGCGGCGCGCTTCCTCGCGCCCTATGTCGAAAAGGGCATCTATGCCCGCGACCCGTTCGTCAGCCTTGATGTCGATGGCGTCGGCCAGCTGGTGAGTCTTGCCGCCGAGCGCGGCCGGGCGACGCGGCCCGACATCAAGCTCGGCATCTGCGGCGAGCATGGCGGCGATCCGGCCTCGATCGCGTTCTGCGAAGAGACCGGCCTCGATTACGTCAGCGCCTCGCCCTACCGTGTGCCGATCGCACGGCTGGCTGCGGCGCAGGCGGCGTTGAAGTAAGACCTATTTGCGGAAGCCGCTGAGCGTGAGGATCTCGAATTCTTCGGTCCGGCGCTCGGCTCCGTCCATGAATGTGGCGGCGGCAAGCGCGGTTTGATTGCGGCTGAGTTTCGGCACCGGCGAGGCGAGCGCGCGGCTGAGGCCCTGCGCGCGCAGATCGCGCAATAGCTGGGCGAAGCTGCGGTAGCTGACCTTGAGCGGGCGCGAATCGACCACCGGGCTGGCAAAGCCGCAGCGCGTGAGCAACTGGCCGCCCGCGCGCACGTCCACCATCGGGTGCATTCGCGCCGCGGGCCGTTCGCCATCGGCGGCGAGCATGGCTTCGCGTAGGGCCGGAAGGCTGCCAGCGCCGGGAAAACTTGCGATCATCAGGCCACCGGGGCTGAGTGCATTGCGCAGGTGGATCAGCGCGCCGGGCAGGTCGTTTACCGTGTCGAGCGTGCCGAAGCTCGCGATCAGGTCGAACCCGCCGACGGGGAAGGGGGCCTCCTCGTCGAACCCTTCCTCCGGGTCCACCGACACAACCTCGCAGGCGGGCGGCAGTTGTGGCGCAAGCGTGCCCGACCATTCGCCGACCAGCAGCGCGCGGGCGGGCACATGGCGCAGGAAGGCGAGGCGTTCGACCACATCGTCCACCATGTCGTCGAGCAGGAAGCGCGCCTCTTTCCCGCGGGCCTGCATGGTGCGCATCCGGCGGCGAATGGCGAGGCGGCGGGTAGGGGCGAAAATGGTGGGAACCGGAGGAGTCATCGCGCTTGCCTACAGCTACACCAGCGCGCAGCATAGGTGCGATGACTGTCGCGCAGGCTCTTGCTCCGCTGGTTGACCTGATCTGGCCGCCGCGCTGCCCGCTGTGCGGGGAGGGGATCGGCGCGCAGACGGGATTGTGCACACCGTGCTGGTCGAAGCTCGAATTTCCCGAGGTCGAGGACGGGGTTGTCGCCGCTGTTGCCTACAACGATCCGGCGCGCGAGCTGGTGCTGGCCTTCAAGCGCGGCGGAAGGATTTCGCTTGCGCCGGTGCTGGCGCGGATGATGGCGGCCCGCCTCGGCCCATTGGATGGCGATTGGCTGGCGGTGCCCGTTCCGCTTCACCGCTGGCGGCTGTGGCAGCGCGGTTATAACCAGTCCGCGTTGCTTGCGCGCGAGGTCGCGGGGCCTGCAGGCGCGCGGCTGGTGGTCGATGGGCTGGTGCGACGCAAGAACACGCCGAGCCTCGGCAGGCTTGGTAGCGTCGCGAGGGCGCATGTGCTTGAAGGGGCCATCGCGGCGAACCCCTCGCGAGTGGCGCAACTGGCAGGGGCGAATGTCCTGCTGGTCGACGACGTGCTCACCAGCGGCGCGACGACGCGGGCTTGCAGTGCCGCCTTGAAAGCGGCGGGTGCGGCGCGGGTGAAAGTGGTCTGCTTTGCGAGGGTTGGCCTCGACTAGCCAGCAAAAACGCCCGGAGGCATGGCCCCCGGGCGTTAGCGTGACGAATTTTCTAGAAGCTCGCGCTGCTCCCCCCTCAAGGCGCGCGCCGCTTCTAACCCTCATGAACTGGCGTTTATCGCCGAATTCCCCCCATTTCCCTGGCCTCGGCCTGAAATGAAGACGGCCCGTCCAAGCCGCATGAGCATGATTCCACTTGCGGCCCTCGTGGGAAACACTCATCGCGCTGCAGCAAGGATTTTGCCGCAAGGCTGTGATCATACTGCAACAAACTTACGCATGGAGCGCCCCAAAGCGCCCAATTCGGAGGAAACGATCATTTCGAAGAATGATTTGGACCGCGAGAGTGGAACTGCCTTCCTGCCACGGTTCGACGCGCAGGGACTCGCCGGGGCCATCGTGCAGCACGAGACCACCGGCGAAGTGCTGATGTTCGCCTTCATGGATCAGGAGGCGCTCGACGCCACCCGCGCCACCGGCTTTGCACACTTCCATTCGCGCAGCCGCGGCAAGCTGTGGAAGAAGGGCGAGACTTCGGGCCATTTGCTCGAGGTCAAGGCCCTGCTGGTCGATTGCGATCAGGATGCCTTTGTGCTGAAGGTCCGCCCGCATGGCCCTGCCTGCCACACGGGTGAGCGCAGCTGTTTCTACCGACAGCTTGGATCCGACGGCCTAACCCGGCTGGATTGAACCGATTCGACTGAACATTGCCCGGAGATATTGAGTGACGCCTTACTATCCGCCTGTCCGCGATACCCTGTTCATCATCGAGGATGTGCTCGAATTCGAGAAATATCGCGGTATCGAAGCCTTCTCGCTGGTCGATGCCGAGACGATGGAAGCGGTGGTGAGCGAGGCGGGAAAGTTCTGCGCCGAGGTCATCGCGCCGCTTAACCAGAACGCCGACGCGCAAGGGTGCACGCGCCACGAGGATGGCTCTGTGACCACGCCCGATGGCTTCAAGGAAGCCTACACCGCGCTGGTCGAGGCGGGGTGGGGCACGCTTGCCCAGCCCGAGGAGTTCGGCGGCCAGGGCATGCCGCATGTGCTGAATTCAGTGTTCGAGGAATATATGAACGGCGCCTGCGCCGGGTTCACGATGTTCTCAGGCATCATGCAGGGCGCGGTGGCGACGGTTAACAGTGCAGGCAGCAATGAGCTGAAAGCCGCTTACCTCCCGCAGATGGTGGCGGGCGAATGGCTGGCGACCATGGCACTGACCGAGGCCCATGCGGGAACCGACCTTGGCCTGATGCGCACCCGCGCGGAAAAGCAGGACGATGGCAGCTATTCGATCACCGGCGAAAAGGTGTTCATCTCGGGCGGCGAGCATGACCTGACCGACAACATCATCCATCTGGTGCTGGCCCGTGTGCCCGATGCGCCGGTGGGGACGCGCGGGATTTCGCTGTTCCTGGTGCCCAAGGTGCTTGAGGACGGCTCGCGCAACGCGGTCAGCTGCGGCTCGATCGAGCACAAGATGGGCCTCCACGGCTCGGCCACCTGCGTGATGAACTTCGACGGGGCCAAGGGCTGGCTGCTCGGCGAGGAGAACATGGGGCTGGCCGCCATGTTCATCATGATGAACGCCGCGCGCCTGGGCGTGGGCACACAGGGCCTCGGCCATGCCGAGAACTCCTACCAGAAGGCGGCTGCCTATGCGCTTGACCGCAAGCAGGGCCGCGGGCTGGGCGAGCGTGAAAAATCCGCAGCGGCCGACCCGCTGATCGTCCACCCCGACGTACGCCGGATGCTGATGGACGCGCGCGCCTTTGCGGAAGGGTTCCGCGCGCTGATCCTGTGGACCGCGCTCCACCTCGACCTCGCGCACCACGCCGAGACGACGGAAGAGCGCCAGCAGGCCGATGCCGTGGTCTCGTTCATGACCCCGGTGCTCAAGGGCTTCGGCACCGATCGCGGGTTCGAGGTCGCGGTCAACATGCAGCAGGTTTATGGCGGCCATGGCTATGTCACCGAGTGGGGTATGGAGCAGATCGTGCGCGATGCTCGCATCGCGATGATCTACGAAGGCGCGAACGGCGTGCAGGCGCTTGACCTTGCCGGGCGTAAGACGGCCAAGGATGGTGGCGCGGTGGCCATGGCCTTCCTTGCCCAAATCGCGGCCGATTGCGATGCTGCGGGCGATGAACTTGCCTTTATCGCCGATCCGCTGGGCAAGGCGGTTCACCATGGCGAGGCCGCGGCCAAGATGCTGGTCGAACATGGCGCTTCGAACCCGCAGGACATGGCGGGTGCATCCTATGCCTGGATGCAGCTGGTGGGCGTGCTTGCGGTAGGCTGGATGTGGTTGAAGCAGGCCAAGGTCGCTCAGGCCAAGCTCGCTGCGGGCGAGGGCGATGCGGGCTTCCTGAAGGCCAAGCTGGCAACGGCGGAGTTCTATGCCGAGCAGCAGCTGCCGCTCTGCACCGCGCTGCGTCACCGGGTGAAGGCAGGCGCCGGCGCTATGCTGGCGTTGGAGCCTGAGCAGTTCCTGCGCAGCTTGTGAGAAGTTGAGAGCTGGGCCGCCTCAGTGCTGGCCCAGCACCTCGTCGAACAGCGAGTGCATCGCCGCCCAGCTCTGCCGGTCGGCGCTGGCGTCGTATGCGGTGGCGGGGTTTTCTGTCGGCGCGGGGTTGGTGAAGCCGTGCTTCACGCCCGAATAGGAATGGAAGTGCCAGTTGGCCCCGGCCTCGTCCATCTCCTCCCAGAACGCCATTACCTGACTACGCGGGACCATCGGGTCGGCATCGCCGTGGCACACGAGGATGCGCGCGCGCACGTCCCCGCGCTCCGCCGGGTGATCGGTGCCGAGAAGCCCGTGGAAACTCACCGCCGCAAACAGGGGGGCGCCCTCGCGGGCCAGTTCCAGCGCGGCCTGGCCGCCCATGCAGAAGCCGATCGCGCCGACGGGCAGTCCCGCCGCCTCGGGCAGCTGGACCAGTGCGCGCAGGTTGGCCCGCAGGCGTTGGCGATAAAGCTCCACCGTGCCGCGAACTTCCATCGCCAGATCGCGCGCCGAGGCGAAGTCCTGCGGCATCTGGCCGTAGAAATCCGCCGCCAATGCGACATAGCCCGCCTCGGCCAGCGCATGGGCCTTGGCCTCGACCGAGGGGGTGATGTTCATGATCGTCGGCAGCACCAGCACCGCCGCGCGCGCCGGGCCTTGCGGGCGCGCCACGTGCCCGGTCAGCGCGGTGTTGCCATCGGTATAGGATACGGGTGCGAGCATCGGCAGCGCTCCTATTCGGTGGGCAGGAAGTCAGGCACCGAGAGGTAGCGCTCGCCGGTGTCGTAGTTGAAGCCCAGAACGCGGGTGCCCGGCTCGCACTCCTTGAGCTTCTCGGCAATTGCCGCCAGCGTCGCGCCCGAGGAAATGCCGACCAGAAGCCCTTCCTCAGCAGCAGAGCGACGCGCCATCTCCTTGGCCGCCTCGGCATCGACCTTGATCACGCCGTCAATCGCCTTGGTGTGCAGGTTGCCGGGGATGAAGCCAGCGCCGATCCCCTGGATTGGGTGCGGACCGGGCTGGCCGCCCGAGATCACCGGCGACAGTTCCGGCTCCACGGCATAGGCCTTGAGTTCGCTCCAGTGCTGCTTGAGCATCTCGGCGCAGCCGGTGAGGTGCCCGCCGGTGCCAACGCCCGTAATCAGCAGCTGCGGCGGTGCATTGGCGAAGTCGGCGAGGATTTCCCTGGCGGTCGTCTCGACATGGACCGAGACGTTGGCCGGGTTCTCGAACTGCTGCGGCATCCACGCGCCATCAGTTTTGCTCACCAGCTCTTCGGCCCGCGCGATGGCGCCCTTCATGCCTTTTTCCTTGGGCGTAAGATCGAAGCTGGCACCATAGGCCAGCATCAGACGGCGCCGCTCGATGCTCATGCTTTCGGGCATGACCAGCACCAGCTTGTAGCCCTTCACCGCCGCGACCATGGCAAGGCCGACGCCGGTGTTGCCGCTCGTGGGCTCGATGATGGTGCCGCCCGGCTTCAAGGCGCCGGACTTCTCGGCAGCCTCGATCATGGCTAGCGCGATGCGGTCCTTGATCGAGCCGCCCGGATTGCCGCGCTCGCTCTTCACCCAGACCTCGTGGTCGGGGAACAGGCGAGACAGGCGGATGTGCGGGGTATTGCCGATGGCGCCCAGAACGTTGTCGAATTTCATGCGCTTTTCCTCTCAGCTATTGCTTTGCGCGAGTCCCTGTCAGTCTAGCAGATCGCGCGGCGGATCGAAGGTCTTCGTGTTGCGCAGGACCGGGAACACCTTGGTCCAGGCCGCCACGGTGGCAATTGCTCCCGCGCCGCCCACCACCACTGCGGCCACCGGGCCGATCAGGAAGGCGAGGCTGCCCGAGAAGAAATCACCGAACTCGTTGGAGGCGGAGATAGTCATCTGCGACACCGCCGAGACGCGCCCGCGTTTTTCGTCCGGCGTATGCAGCTGGATCAGCGACTGTCGGATATAGACGCTGAACATGTCAGCAGCGCCGACGATCACCAGCATGGCGAGGCTCAGCGGCATCCAGCGCGACAGGCCAAATACGATGGTCGCCCCGCCGAAGGCCGCCACCGCCAGCAGCATCTTTAGCCCGACGTTGTTCTTCAGCGGGCGGAACGAGAACCACAGCGCAACCATCGCCGCGCCTATGGCGGGAGCCATGGCCAGCTGCGAAAGCCCGCGCGAGCCAACCTCGAGGATGTCGCGTGCGAACACCGGGAACAGCGCCGTCGCGCCGGCGAGGAACACCGCGAACAGGTCCAATGTGATTGAGCCAAGCACCATCTTGTTGTACACGACATAGGCAAGGCCCTCGCGCACCTGCGTGAACGGGCGTCCGGTGGAACGTGCAGGTTGCGGCACCTTGCCGATCAGCGACAACAGCACGATGGTGAGCACGAACAGTCCCGCCGAGGCGGCATAGGGGATCCATGCGCCCAAGACATAGAGATAGCCGCCCAGCGCCGGGCCGATGATCATGCCGCTTTGCCAGCTGATCGAGGAGAGCGCGATGGCGTTGGGAAGGATCTGTTTGGGCACGAGATTGGGCGCGAGCGACGACAGCGCCGGGCCGGAGAAGGCCCGCGCCACGCCGAGCAGCACGGCCACCGTAAAGATGATCCACAGCTCGATGTGCCCATGGTAGGTCGCGAAGGCGAGCGCGGCGG
Source organism: Erythrobacter sp. (assembly GCA_027311945.1). Taxonomy (GTDB): domain Bacteria; phylum Pseudomonadota; class Alphaproteobacteria; order Sphingomonadales; family Sphingomonadaceae; genus Alteraurantiacibacter. The sequence goes on along the minus strand of DAICXZ010000003.1, from coordinate 77,074 downwards.
CGCAAAGCAATTGCAGGCCCACGGTGATCCGCGCGAGGCTCCTGCGGTCGAACCGGTCGGCCGCGAGGCCGGAAAAGGGCGTGAGCAGGAACAGCGGCACGAATTGCAGCAGCCCGATCATGGCCAGCTGACCCGAGGCATCGCCCACGCTCATTCCGTCGGCGCGGGCGATATTGTAGGTCTGCCAACCGATGATCAGCATCATCGAATATTGCGACAATGTCATGCAGAGGCGCGCGGCCCAGAACACGCGATAATTGTGGATGCGGAAAGGGTGGCTCGGAATGGCGGTTGCGGTGCTCACAGGGTGCGCAATGGCAGGGCGCGAAGGCCTTGCCAAGACAATCGCATTTTCGAGGGTGACAGCTTAACTTCGCGGCCGCGCGAGCCCTGCCCTCAGACGCGACGGCGCAGCGCAGGGTTGGGCTGCAATTCCTTGATCAGCTTGGAGAAATCATCCACACGGATAAGCCGCTCGAACTGAAACCCGGCGCGTTCGTCTTTGCCCCAGATGCAATAGGCCTCGATCCGCCCGATCACCGGCAGGCGAACAATCAGCCGATCACCGCGTTCGACGTTGCCGCCGCCTTGATCGATCATGAAGCCGTGCGACGAGATGTTGGCGATATGGAGCTTGAGTTCGCCTTCACGAAGGGACTCGGCAACCAGCGAGTGATTCACAGGATGCCGCATCGAGCGACGCATGTCGGTGGCACTCAGCTGTGCGCCAGATGCCATGATCCGGTTCCCTTCATTGGTTGCAGGTGATCGTTGTGATCGCAAACAATGCTGGAGAAAGTCTTAATCACCACTATGGCGAAGTATCGCATGGCGCTTTTTGCCTAGGCTCAGTCGAGCCTCCGCTCCCGGCTCCAGCATGATCAACTGGCCAGGGTCTGACACCACCGCATCGTCGAGCTTCACGGCGTTCTCCGCTATCTTGCGCTTGGCCTCGCCGCCCGAGGCGGTGAACCCCAGCGCAATCAGCACCGCACCCACGCGCATGCCTTCGGCGGGCAGATCAAGGCTGGGCAGGTCGGAGCCCATGCCGTCACCGGCGAAGGTCTGCTCGGCGGTCGCACGGGCGGCCTTGGCGGCATCGTCGCCGCGCACCAGCTTCGTCACCTCATCGGCGAGGATCACCTTGGCATCGTTGATTGCGCTGCCTTCGAGCGCTTCGAGGCGGGCGATCTCGTCAAGCGGAAGGTCGGTGAACAGCCGCAGGAACTTGCCGACGTCGCGATCATCGACATTGCGCCAGTATTGCCAGAAATCGTAGGCGGGCAACTGCTCCTCGTTCAGCCAGACGGCACCGGCGGCGGTCTTGCCCATCTTGGCGCCATCGGCCGTTGTCAGCAGCGGAGTGGTGAGCCCGAACAGCTCGGAGCCGTCCATGCGGCGGCCCAGCTCCATGCCGTTCACGATATTGCCCCACTGATCGGATCCGCCCATTTGCAGGCGCACCCCCATCTCGTGCGAGAGGTGGCGGAAATCGTAGCCCTGCAGGATCATGTAGTTGAATTCGAGGAAGGTCATCGGCTGCTCGCGTTCGAGCCGCAGCTTGACCGAATCGAAGCTCAGCATCCGGTTGACGGTGAAATGCGTGCCCACTTCCTGCAGCAGCTCGATGTAGCCAAGCTGGCCGAGCCAGTCCTGGTTGTTGACCATCACCGCGTCGGTCGGCCCGTCGCCGAAGGTGAGCAGCTTGTCGAACACGGTGAAGATGCCGCGAATGTTCGCTTCGATCGTCTCATCGGAGAGCATCTTGCGGCTTTCGTCGCGCCCGGTGGGGTCACCGATGCGCGTGGTTCCGCCGCCCATCAGCACGATCGGCTTGTGGCCGGTTTGCTGCAAACGGCGCAGCATCATGATCTGGACGAGGCTGCCAATATGGAGCGATGGAGCCGTGGCGTCGAAGCCGATATAGCCCGGAACGATCTGCCGCGCGGCAAGAACATCCAGTCCCGCCGCATCCGTCATCTGGTGGACATAGCCGCGTTCGTCTAGCAGGCGCAGCAAATCGGATTTGTAGGTCGTCATCGTTCCCTCGTTTTGGCGGTGGCGGCGCTTAGCACGAGGACCCCTGCTTGCAAACGTACCAACTTGTTTCCCACCCGTCCCATCCTCCTCTTGCCGTGGCCCGTGTCGAAGCCCGGATGATCTCTGCCAGCGACAACTGGCTGAGGGTCCGCTGGCGTGTAGACGGGGTGACGAAGCTGATCATCCCGCCCTTTGCCGGCAAGGGCAGGGCCGACAACCTGTGGAAAACCACCTGTTTCGAGCTGTTTATGCAGCCCGAGGGCGCGAGCGGCTATTCGGAGTTCAACCTGTCGCCGTCGGAGCGGTGGGCAGCCTACGACTTCACTGGCGTGCGCGAGGGCATGACCGAGCGCCGGTTCGAGCGCGAGCCGACTTGCACCATGCGGATGGGCACGGCGATGGCGATTTTCGATGCCGAATTGCCGCGGGCGCAGATGCCCGATCCGCCCTGCTCAATGGGCTTTGCCGCGGTCATCGAGGAGCAGGGCGGGGTGATGAGCTATTGGGCGCTCTCGCATGGCAATCCCGAGCAGCCCGACTTTCACGATCCTGCTTGCTTCACGGCGGAGTTTGCGCGAACTCGCGCGGCATGACCTTCGGTATCGACCGCCTCATCGCCGACCCTGCGCTGCGCGCTCCGCTGGAAGGCAAGCGCGTTTCGCTCGTCGCCCACCCGGCCAGCCTGACCGCTGACCTCACGCACAGCCTCGATGCACTGATCGCAGCGGGGGTCAACGTGACCAGCGCCTTCGGCCCGCAACACGGGCTGAAGGGCGACAAGCAGGATAACATGGTGGAAACCGAGGACGAGATCGATCCCGTCCTCGGTATCCCCGTGTTCAGCCTCTACGGCGAAGTGCGGCGGCCCACGGCGGCGATGATGGACACGGCTGATGTGTTCCTGTTCGACCTGCAGGATCTCGGTTGCCGTATTTACACCTTTGTCACTACGCTGCTCTACCTGCTCGAAGAAGCTTCGAAGGCGGGCAAGGCGGTGTGGGTGCTTGACCGGCCCAACCCTGCAGGGCGTCCGGTCGAGGGCACGCTGTTGCTGCCAGGGCAGGAAAGCTTCGTCGGTGCAGCGCCGATGCCGATGCGGCACGGGCTGACCATGGGCGAGATGGGGCACTGGTTCGTCCGCCGCTTCAATCTCGACCTGGACTACCGCGTAATCGCGATGGACGGCTGGCAGCCCGACAGCGCGCCAGGCTACGGATGGCCGACCGACCGCATCTGGATCAACCCGAGCCCCAACGCCGCCAGCCTCAACATGGCGCGCGCCTATGCCGGAACAGTGATGATCGAAGGCGCGACGCTGTCAGAGGGGCGGGGCACCACGCGCCCGCTCGAAGTGCTGTTCGGCGCGCCAGATGTCGATGCCAAGGCCGTGCTTGCCGAAATGCGCCGGTTTGCTCCCGATTGGCTGGCGGGCTGCGCGCTGCGCGAATGCTGGTTTACGCCCACCTTCCACAAGCACGTGGGCGAGCTGTGCCACGGCTTGATGATCCACGCGGAGGGGCAGTTTTACGACCACCGTGCTTTCCGCCCCTGGCGCTTGCAGGCGCTCGCCTTCAAGGCAATTCGTCGGCTCTATCCCGAATACCAAATCTGGCGCGACTTCCCCTACGAATACGAGCTCGACCGGCTCGCCATCGATGTGATCAACGGCGGCCCGGCCTTGCGCGAATGGGTCGACGATACCGCCGCCGAACCGGGCGATCTCGAGCGACTCGCCGCGATTGACGAGGCGCAATGGCGCGAAGATGTGAGGGGCATAATGCTCTATTGATACGATCAACGCATGAGGGGAGAGAGATCATGCTGACCTACTATAGCTTCGGACCCGGCGCCAATTCCCTGAAGCCGATGCTGGCGCTCTATGAAAAGGGGCTGGAGTTTGAACACAAGCTGCTCAACCCCGCCAGGTTCGAGCAACACGAGGCATGGTACAAGGCGATCAACCCGCGCGGGCAGGTGCCGGCGCTCGATGATGGCGGCAAGGTCGTCACCGAAAGCACGGTGATCTGCGAATATCTCGAAGACGCGCACCCCACCGCGCTCAAACTACGGCCCGACGATCATTTCGAACGCGCGCAGATGCGGATCTGGACCAAGTGGGTCGACGAATATTTCTGCTGGTGCGTTTCCACCATCGGCTGGTCGCGGCACGTCAGCAAGATGGTGGCGAACCTGTCGGACGCCGAGTTCGACGAGGTGGTGGCCCGCATCCCGGTGCCCGAGCAGCAGGTGAAGTGGCGCCGTGCGCGCGAGGGCTTTCCGCAGGAGATGCTGGACGAGGAGATGCGCAAGATCGGCGTCTCGGTGCACAAGCTCGACGATCACCTTGCGGATCACGAATGGCTGGCGGGCGGGATGTACTCGCTGGCCGACATCTGCAACTTCTCGATTGCGAACGGGATGCAGGTCGGGTTCGCCGAGCTGGTGAACAAGGACGACACTCCGCACCTCGTCCGCTGGATCGAGCAGATCAACGGGCGGCCAGCGGTGAAGGCCGTTTTCGCGAACGTCCCGCGCGAGTTCTAGCCGTTCGTCAGCGGGCGGGGCCTCGCTACCAGCGTTACCAGCACGAAACTGATATACATCAGCAGATACCAGCTCCCCAGCTTGGCGGGGCTGACCATCTGCCAGCCGTCATGCTGGTCGGGATAGGTCCAGGCATTCGCAAAGGTGGCCATGTTCTCGGCGAACCAGATGAACAGTGCCACCAGTAGCCAGCCGAGCAGAAGCGGCATCCAGCGCGGCTCGCGCCAGCAGGTAAAATAGATGCGCGTGCGCCAGAATAGCACCGCGATGGCGGCGAACAGCAGGTAGCGGATATCGGGCAGATAGTGGTGCGCGAAGAAGTTCACGTAGATCGCGACCGCCAGCAGCCAGGTAAGCCATGCGCTCGGATAGGCGGCAAAGCGAAAGTCGAAGATGCGCCAGACGCGGGCGATATAGCTGCCGACCGCCGCGTACATGAAGCCAGAGAATAGCGGCACCCCGCCAATCCGAAGTACCGCCGCCTCTGGATAGACCCATGATCCGGCGGCGGTCTTGAACACCTCCATCACAGTTCCGATTACGTGGAAGGCGAGGATGACCTTGGCCTCATCGAGGGTTTCGAGCCGCAGCGCGAGCATCGCCATCTGGATCGCCAGAGCGGCGAGTGTGAGGAAGTCGTAGCGGTTGAGCGCCGCGTCGTCGGGGTAGAACAGATGCGTCGCCAGCAGCAGCGCGAGCATCAACGCTCCGAACAGACAGGCCCATGCCTGCTTGAATCCGAACAGCGCGAATTCGTAGAGCCCGCTGGCGGGGCCGGGCGGCGGCGCGAACGCCTCCAGCTTGCTGCGGATCGCAGCGAAACGGGTGTGATGCTCAGGGATTGTCGTCGCACCCGGGCCCTTCGACAGGCTCAGGGCGAGCGGGCCTGTTACTGAAACGTCTTACCAAGTCCGCTCATCCTGAGCCTGTCGAAGGATCAAGCGTCGATCATCTCGCGATCGATCTCACCGGCCCGGTTCTGAATAAAGTTGAACCGGTGCTCTGGGTTGCGGCCCATCAACTGGTCGACCAGTTCCTTCACTGCAAAGCGCTGCTCGTTCTGTTCGGGCAGGGTGATCCGCACGAGGCTGCGGGTCTCCGGTGCCATTGTGGTTTCACGCAGCTGGCCGGGGTTCATCTCGCCCAGACCTTTGAAGCGGCTGACCTCCACCTTCTTGCCCTTGAACGGGCCGTTCTCGATTTCTTGCCGGTGCTCGTCGTCGCGGGCATAGATGCTCTGCTTGTTCGCGGTCAGGCGATAGAGCGGCGGCTGCGCCAGATAGAGGTGGCCGCGCCGCACCAGCTCGGGCATTTCCTGAAAGAAGAACGTCATCAGCAGCGTGGCGATGTGCGCGCCATCGACATCGGCGTCGGTCATGATGATCACGCGGTCGTACCGTAGCTGCTCGGGGTCGCAGTCCTTGCGGGTGCCGCAGCCGAGCGCCAGCGAAAGGTCGGCGATTTCAGAGTTGGCGCGGATCTTGTCGGCGCTGGCGCTGGCGACGTTGAGGATCTTGCCGCGGATCGGCAGGATCGCCTGCGTCTTGCGGTTGCGCGCCTGCTTGGCGCTGCCGCCGGCGCTGTCACCCTCGACGATGAACAGTTCGGTCTCGCCCTCGCCATCGCCCGAACAATCGGTGAGCTTGCCGGGCAGCCGCAGCTTCTTGGCGTTGGTGGCGGTCTTGCGCTTGATCTCGCGTTCCTGCTTGCGGCGCAGGCGCTCGTCCATCCGCTCCATCACTGCGCCCAGCAGCGCGCGGCCGCGGTCCATGTTGTCGGAGAGGAACATGTCGAAGTGATCGCGCACTGCGTTTTCCACCAGCCGCGCGGCTTCGGGCGAGGTCAGGCGGTCCTTGGTCTGGCTCTGGAACTGTGGGTCGCGGATGAACACCGAAAGCATGATTTCCGAGCCGGTCATCACGTCGTCAGCGGTGATGTCCTTGGCCTTCTTCTGGCTGGTCAGCTCGCCAAACGCGCGCAGGCCCTTGGTGAGCGCGGCGCGCAGGCCTTGCTCGTGCGTGCCGCCATCGGGAGTGGGCACGGTGTTGCAATACCAGCTCGTCGAGCCGTCGGACCATAGCGGCCAGGCAATCGCCCATTCGACCCGGCCTTGCGACACGCCCTCGTCGTTGGCGGCAAAGTCCTGATTGCCCGCGAAGAAGTCGGCGGTCACGCATTCGCGGCTGCCCACCTCTTCCCGCAGGTGATCGGCAAGGCCGCCGGGGAACTGGAACACCGCCTCGGTGGGAACCTCATCGCTGGCTAGCGCGGCGGCGCACTTCCAGCGTATCTCGACGCCCGCAAACAGATAGGCTTTCGAGCGCGCCAGCTTGAACAGACGCTTGGCCGAGAACTTGCGCTCGCCGAAGATCTCGGGATCGGGAATGAAGGTGACCGAGGTGCCGCGCCGGTTGGGGGTATCGCCAATCTTGGCGATGTTGCCCTGCGGCACGCCCTTCGAAAACTCCTGCGCGTGGACCTCGCGGTTGCGCGCTACTTCCACGCGTGTCAGCACAGAGAGAGCATTGACCACCGAGACGCCGACCCCGTGCAGGCCGCCCGAGGTGGCATAGGCCTTGCCCGAAAACTTGCCGCCCGAATGCAGCGTGGTGAGGATCACCTCCAGCGCCGACTTGCCGGGGAACTTGGGATGCTCGTCAATCGGCATGCCGCGCCCGTTATCGGTGATGGTGAGCTTGCCGGCGGTGCCGGGCGGGCCTTCTTCCAGCACCATTTCGATGCGGTTGGCGTGGCCGGCCACGGCCTCGTCCATCGAGTTGTCGAGCACTTCGGCGGCGAGGTGATGCAGCGCTCGGTCGTCGGTGCCGCCGATGTACATGCCAGGGCGGCGGCGAACCGGCTCCAGCCCTTCCAGAACCTCGATCGAGGAGGAATCATAATCGCCGCCGGTGGCCGGGGCACTGTCGAACAGGTTGTCGCTCATAAGAGCGGACTATAGGGCGTAGCGATTCCCGGCCACAAGCGGGTCAGCGCACTTATCCGACCCGCATGTGCCCTTCAGAACCGCGTGGGCGCCGGATCGGCCACCGAGAAGGTCTCGTTGCCGACCTGGCGCACTTCCATCGCCCGCTCTCCAACGCCGGTGCCGAGGAAGCGGAACGCCCCGTCGAGCCCGATGAAGCCGCCTTCGTCGGTCAGCCGCTCGGTGGGAAACTTGGTGCCGGGCCGCCAGTCGCGCGCGATCCGCAGCGACAGCAGCACAGCATCGTAGCCGAGCGTCGAAATGCGATAGGGCTGCGCGCCGAAGCGGCTTTCGTAGCTTTGCGCGAACTGGCGATAGCGCTCGTCAGGCACGGCGGAGAACCATGCGCCGCCCATTTCCGGGTCTTGCGCGAGGTCGATGTCGCCCGCCCACAGCTCGGTGCCGATCAGCGATGGCAGGGCCGAACCAGCATCCTTAAGCTCACCCGCCGCCATGATCGCGAGGCGGGCACCATCCCCGATCAGCACGGTATCATAGCCGCCGCGACCGCGCAGACGCCCTGCCGCGCTGATGATCGAGCGGTTGCCACGGTCGAAGCGTTCGAGCGCCACCAGCCGCGCGTTGCGCGATTCGAGCGTGAGGCGCAGCGCTGCCAGCACACGCTCGCCATATTCGCCCGAGGGCACCAGCGCGGCGAAGTTGCGCGCGCCTTGATCGATGGCGAAGTTCGTCGTCCGCTCGACCGATTGTTCGGGCGCGTGGCCCATCACGAAGACATCGGAACGGGCGACCGAGAGGTCGTTCGAGAAGGTGATCAGCGGCACCTGCGCCGGGCGCGCCTGCGCGAGCACCGCGCCCACATTGTCGCGCAACAGCGGGCCGAGGATCAGCTGATTGCCATCGGCTAGCGCACGGCGGGTGGCGGCTTCGGCCCCGCCAGCGGTATCATAGGTGGTGATGCGCAGGCTGTCGGCGCTGGTGTCGAGCAGGGCCATGGTGGTGGCATTGGCGATCGACTGGCCGACTTCGCCATTGGCACCTGACAGTGGAACCAGCAATGCCACGCGGTGGCGCGCTTCGTCTTCGGGAAGCGCCTGTGCATCGGGCAGACCGGCGTTCGGCCCATCGACCGGCGGAGCCGTATCGACTGGTCCGCCGCCGGGGATCACCTGACAGGCCGCCAGTGTGAGCGTAGCCATAGCCACCGCAAGACTGCGCTTCAAATACCCAAACATTGCTTGTCGTCTCCGCCAATTCTGGTCATGACCGCGCCCGTGATCGACAATTCGACAGACGCGCTACGTGTAGAACCCGATGCTCTAACTGCGGGGCTCTATATTGTTGCCACCCCGATTGGCAATCTTGGCGACATTACTCTGCGCGCGATCCGGGTGCTTTCCGCCTGCGAACTGGTCGCTTGCGAGGATACGCGGGTGACCGGCAAGCTGCTGAACCACCTCGGTATTGCGAAAAAGATGTGGCGCTATGATGACCATAGCGAAGCGGGCACCCGCGCCGGCTTGGTCGAGCGGATGCGCACCGGGCCGGTGGCGCTGGTCTCGGATGCGGGGATGCCGCTGGTATCCGATCCGGGCTATCGCCTCGTGGAGGATGCGCATGCGGCGGGCGTGGCGGTGACGGTGGTGCCGGGGCCGAGTGCGCCGCTTGCTGCGCTGGCACTGTCAGGCATGCCAAACGATCGGTTCCTGTTTGCCGGGTTTCTCCCCGCGAAAGACAAGGCGCGCGGCGAGGTGCTGGCTGAGCTTGCCCCGGTGCAGACCACGCTGATTTTTTTCGAGACAGCGCCAAGGCTGGGGAAAAGTCTTGCCGCCATTGCCGAGATGCTGCCGGGCCGAGAGGTCGCCGTGACGCGCGAACTGACCAAATTTTATGAAGAATGCCAGCGGGGGAGCGCCAAAGAGGTCCTCGCCCATTTCCAGGCCCATCCGCCCAAGGGGGAGATCGTGCTGCTGGTCGGCCCGCCGGTGGAGGTCGAACCAAGCGCCGAGGATGCCGAGGCCATGCTGCGCAAGCTTCTGAAAACCGAAAAGCCCTCGCGCGCGGCAGGTGAGGTGGCCAAGGCGACCGGGCTTGACCGCAAGACACTCTATGCCCGCGCAATGGAACTCAAGGGCGAATGAAGCGCCAGCTGGCAGAGGCGCGCGGTCGCAAGGCCGAGAACGAGGCGGCGCAGTTCCTTGAGGCGCAGGGATATGAAATCCTCGGGCGGCGGGTGAAGGTCAAGGTTGGCGAGATCGACCTTGTCGCGCGTGCGCCAGGCTTGGTGGTCTTCGTCGAGGTGAAGTTCCGGCGGACCGTTGCTGATCTCGATCTTGCTATCGACGAACCCCGCCTTGCGCGGGTGGCGGCGGCGGTGGAGGCCGTGGCGCATGACTATGCGGCCGACGGAGAAGACATCAGGATCGACGTGATCCTCCTTGCACCCGGCGCTGAGCCTCGCCACATCGTCAATGCCTGGATGCCTTGAGGAAGGCTCCAGTCACCCAAACCCGCTCATCCTGAGGTTGTCGAAGGATAGGCACAATCTTGACCCCGAACCGGGCTGGCGTCGCGGCGATGCTTCGACAGGCTCAGCGTGAGCGGGGAGAGGTTTTGAGACCGGAGGTTTTTGATGCCCTTGCGTGTAGCCGTCCAGATGGACCCGCTCGAAACGATCAACATCGCTGGGGATTCGAGCTTTGCCCTGATGCTCTCGGCGCAGGAGCGCGGGCACGAGATGTTCCATTACGATGTCGCGACGCTTGGCTACGACGAGGGGCGGATCATCGCCTGGGGGCACCCGGTGACGCTGCGGCGCGAGGTGGGCAACCACTTCGAGAGGGGCGAGAAGCGCCGCCTCGATCTTGGCGCGGATATCGACGTGATCCTGATGCGGCAGGACCCGCCGTTCCACCTCGGCTATATCAGCGCCGCGCTTCTGCTTGACCGGCTGAAGGGCATCACGCTCGTTTCGAATGATCCGCGCGAGGTGATCAATGCACCGGAAAAAATGTTCGTGCTCGACTACGCGCGCTTCATGCCGCCGACGCTGGTAACGCGCCAGCTCGACGATGTCCGTGCCTTCGTCGAGAAGCACGGTGCGGTGGTGGTGAAGCCGCTCCACGGCAACGGCGGCAAAGCGATCTTCAAACTCGACGCCGATGGCACCAACCTGTCCGCGCTGTTCGAGGTGTTCAACCAGACCTGGCCCGAGCCGCACATGGTGCAGCCGTTCCTGCCCAGCGTGGCGCAGGGCGACAAGCGGATCGTGCTGGTCGATGGCGAATATGCAGGCGCGATCAACCGCAAGCCGGGCGTGGGTGAGTTCCGCAGCAACCTTGCACAAGGCGGCTCCGCCGAGGCGACTGGGCTGACCGCGCGCGAGGAAGAAATCTGCGCCGTGATGGGGCCGGAGCTGAAACGGCGCGGCCTCGTGTTCGTCGGCATCGACGTGATCGGCGGCGAGTATCTCACCGAAATCAACGTCACCAGCCCGACCGGGATCGTCGCCATCGACAAGTTCAACGGCACCGACACGGCTGGCCGCATCTGGGATGCGCTCGAACGTCGTCATGCCGAGATGGTGGCAGGGGCCTGAGAACTTCCGCGCTTCTCGCGCATTGCTGAGCCATGGCAGAACTTATCATCGCCGCAATCGAACGCGGGGGCTATCTCGGCATCTTCCTGCTGATGGCGCTCGAGAACATTATCCCGCCGGTCCCGTCCGAGGTCATTATGGGCGTGGGCGGGGTGCTGGTACAACGCGGTACGATGGCGTTCTGGCCGCTGCTGCTGGTTGGCACGGTGGGTTCGCTCGCGGGCAACTGGTTCTGGTTCTGGATCGGCGAAACCTTCGCGCGCAACCGGCTTGAGCCTTTCGTGGACCGCTGGGGCCGCTGGCTGACGATGGAGTGGGAGGACGTCGAACAGGCGCAATCCTACTTCAAAAAGCATGGCCACTGGGTGGTGTTCTTCCTGCGTTTCTCGCCCTTCCTGCGCACGATCATCTCGCTGCCTGCGGGTCTGGCGCATATGCCGAAGTGGAAGTTCGCGGCGTTCACCTTCGCCGGATCGCTGGTTTGGAATACGCTGCTGATCAAGGGCGGCGAATGGCTCGGCCACTGGCTGGCCGATTCGCAGGAGTGGCTGGGCTATATCCTGCTGGGCTGCATTGCGGTGATGCTGGTGGGCTATGGCTACCGGGTCATCACCTGGAAGCCGCGCGCCGAGCGTTAGCCGCGTTCCCTCGGGTGCGCGGCGCGATAGGTTTCCAGCATCTGCGCCGCATCGACCCGCGTATAGATCTGCGTCGAACCAAGGCTTGCGTGGCCGAGCAGCTCCTGCAGGCTGCGCAGATCGGCCCCCGCGCTGAGCAGATGGGTTGCGAACGAGTGGCGCAGCGCATGGGGCGTGGCGCTGGCGGGAAGGCCCATTGCCTTGCGTGCCCGCGCCATAGCCTTCTGCACCATGCCTTGCGATAACGGGCCACCCTTAGCCCCGCGGAACAGCGGAGCCTTGTCAGTAAGTGGGTAAGGGCAGGTCTTGGCATAGGCTGCCACCGCCTCGCGCACCACGGGCAGCAAGGGGACGAGTCGCTGCTTCGCGCCTTTGCCGGTAATCGTCACCGTCTCACCCAGCGGGAGCATATCGCCGGTCAGCGACAGCGCTTCGGCAATGCGCATCCCCGCGCCGTACATCAGCAGCAGCACGGCGGCATCGCGCAGGCCGATCCATTCGTCCTTGGCGTCGGCAGCGACCAGGTCTGCGATATTGGCGATGTCGTCGGGGGTGACGGGGCGGGGCAGGCCCTTCTTCAGCCTCGGCCCGCGCATCCGCGGCGCATCCCCCGGTTCGCCGCCCGATTGTTCGCGGGCAAAGGCGATGAGGGCCTTGAGCGCCGACAGCTCGCGCGCCGCCGAGGCATTGCCGATGCCCTCTGCACGGCGCGCGGCAAGATGTCCGCGCAGGTCGCGGGCCTCCAGTGCGGCGACATCCGCCCAGCAGGTCGAATCACGGTCGCGCAGCATCCGCTCGGCCGCCGCAACATAGGCGCGAACCGTGTGCGGCGAGCGGCGGCGGGCGAGCGCGAGATGGTCGCGCCATTCTTCGAGCAGGTCGTGCCGCGTCATGCCTCGACCAGCGCGGACGAGACGATCTCGCCGAGCACCGCGTCGAGCACTCCCATGCCCTCGGGTGTGATCGTGATCCGGTTGTCGTCTCTTTGTAGCAGCCCGAGCGCCTGGCAGCGCTCCACCGCGCCAAGGTCGACCAGCGCATCGGGCACAAAGCCGAAGCGTTGCGAGAGGTCGGCAAGGTCGATACCTTCCGCCAGGCGCAGTCCCATCAGCAGCGCCTCGCTCGCCTGCTCGCTCACGCCGAGCTCGCGCTCTTCCTGCGTGCCGTGGCCGTTGCGTTCAACGGCGGCGAGCCAGTTCTCGGGCTTCTTGTGCCGCGTGGTGGCAAAGCCGCCGCGCCGCCCATGCGCGCCGGGGCCGATCCCGGCATAGTCGTGATAGCGCCAGTAGGTGCGGTTGTGGCGGCTCTCTTCGCCGGGGCGGGCGTGGTTGCTGATCTCGTAGGCGGGCAGGCCCGCCGCGCGCATGGCTTCTTGGGTGAAAGCGAACAGGTCGGCCGCTGCATCATCGTCAAGCGGTGTGAACTCTCCGCGCCGTACCATGCTTTCAAACCGCGTCCCCGGCTCGATGGTGAGCTGGTACAGCGACATATGCGAGGTGCCAAAGGCCAGCGCCTTGCCAAGCTCCTCGCGCCACTGGTTAAGCGTTTGCTCGGGGCGGGCATAGATAAGGTCGAACGAGACCCGTCCGAACACCTGCTGCGCAATGGTCAGCGCCTCAAGGCTTTCCGCCACATTGTGGAGCCGCCCGAGGAAGCGCAGCGTCGCATCGTCCAGCGCCTGCAACCCGAGTGACGCGCGGTTCACACCGGCAGCGGCGATCCCGGCAAACTTCTCCGCCTCGACCGAGGAGGGGTTCGCCTCCAGCGTGATCTCGATCCCTTCGGCAAAGCCCCAGAGCCGTTGGGCCTCCTCCAGCAGCGCGGCGACCAAAGCTGGCGTCATCAGCGAGGGCGTGCCGCCGCCGAAAAAGATCGAGGTGAGCGTCTCGCCGCCCGCAAGCTCGGCCTCGCGCCGCATGTCGGCGAGCAGTGCCTTGCGCCACAGCTCCACGTCCACGCTCTCGCGAACATGCGAGTTGAAGTCGCAATAGGGGCACTTGGCGAGGCAAAAGGGCCAGTGGATGTAAAGAGCGCGCGCCATGCGCCTGTGTTTAGCTTCCGAACTGGTCCGCGACCAGCTTGGCGAAGGCATCGGCGCGGTGGCTGACCTTGTGTTTCTCCTCCGGCGCGATCTCGGCGAAGGTCAGGTCGCTGCCCGTCGGCACGAACACCGGATCGTAACCGAAGCCCATTTCCCCGCGCGGGGGCCAGGTCAGCGTGCCATCGACGCGGCCTTCGTAAACGGTGTTTTCGCCCTCGGGCCAAGCGATGGCGAGTACGCAGGAGAACCACGCATCGCGCGGCGCATCCGGGCCGAGCGCCTGCAAGCAACCTTCGACCTTGCCCATCGCCATATACCAGTCGCGCCCCGGCTCGCCTTCGAACCATTGCCGCTGAGCCCAGTCGGCGGTGTAGACCCCCGGTTTGCCATCGAGCGCGGCCACCGAAAGGCCGCTATCGTCTGCCAGCGCGGGGAGGCCTGAGGCCTTGGCGGCGGCCTCCGCCTTGATTAGGGCGTTTGCGACAAAGGTGGTGCCCGTCTCTGCAGGCTCGGGCAGGCCGAGCGCGCCTGCCGAGATGCACTCCAGTCCATAAGGCGCGAGCAGAGCCGAAATCTCTTTCAGCTTACCCGCGTTATGGGTCGCGATAACGAGCTTTCCGCCGCCGAGTTTGCGCATTACCGCCCCGTTGCCTTGTCTTGCGCCTTGAAGATCTCACCGCAGCCCATCTGCGCCAGGCGCAGAAGGCGAAGCAGCGCCTCTTCGTCGTAGGTCGCGCCTTCGGCGGTGGCCTGCACTTCGGCGATTCGCCCACCATCGATCAGCACGAAGTTGGCATCGGCATCGGCGCTCGAATCCTCGTCGTAGTCGAGGTCGAGCACGGGGGTGCCCTGATAGATGCCGCACGAGACAGCGGCGATCTTGCCCGTGATCGGGTCTTCCTTGATATCGCCCGCCGCCATCAGCTTGTCGACCGCCATGCGCATGGCGACCCAGGCACCCGAGATCGAAGCCGTACGGGTGCCGCCGTCGGCCTGGATCACATCGCAATCGAGCGTGATCTGCCGTTCGCCGAGCTTCTTCATATCGACCACGGCGCGCAAGGATCGGCCGATCAGGCGCTGGATTTCCTGCGTGCGGCCCGACTGCTTGCCCTTGGCGGCCTCGCGGCTGCCGCGTGTGTGCGTTGCGCGCGGGAGCATCGAATACTCGCCCGTTACCCAGCCTTCGCCCTTGCCGCGCAACCACGGCGGCAGCGACTTTTCAACGCTGGCAGTGCATATCACCTTGGTATCGCCAAAGCCGACCAGCACCGAGCCTTCAGCATGGCGGGTGAAGCCGGTTTCGATGGTGATGGCGCGCATTTCGTCAGGCGCACGGCCGGAAGGTCGCATGAATTTCTCCAGTTTCACATCCCTTCACTCGCTCACCCTGAGCTTGTCGAAGGTACGTTCTCGTTTGCTGGCGAACCGCTTGGAGAAAAAGCGGTGCTTCGACAAGCCTGTCCTGAGTATATCGAAGGGCTCAGGACGAGCGGAAATTTGAACTTGGCCGAGATTTCGCTACCTCAGTGACATGGTTTCTCCACCGATCACCGAACTGACCACCCGCGCACGCGACATTTTCCGGCTCGTGGTCGAGGGCTATCTCGATAGCGGGCAGCCGGTTGGTTCAAAGGCGCTTGCCACCAGCGGCATGGTCGATCTCTCGCCCGCTTCGATCCGTTCGGTGCTGAGCGATCTCGAACAGCTGGGCCTGCTTGCCGCCCCGCACACCAGCGCCGGACGCATGCCGACCGAACAAGGCCTGCGTCTGTTCGTCGACGGCATCATGCAGATGGCCGAGCCTTCGCCCGAAGAGCGCGCGGTGATCGAGCAGCAGATGCGCGAGCCCGGCCCGATCGAGCAGGCGCTGGAGGCGACCAGCGCGCTGCTCTCCAACCTCTCGGGCGCGGCGGGCATGGTGATGGTGCCGCAACGCGAAAGCCGGATTGCGCAGATCAGTCTCGTTCCGCTCGACGAGCGGCGCGCGCTGGTGGTGCTGGTCGGCACCGACGGGCATGTCGAAAACCGCGTGCTGGAACTGCCGCAAGGCGTGTCGACGGGCGATCTCCAGCAGGCGACGAACTATGTTACGGCGCGGCTTGCCGGGCGCACGCTGGCCGAGGCATCGCGCGATATGCGCGCCGAGATTGCCTCGGGCCGCAGCGCACTCGACGAAGCCGGGCGGCGGCTGGTGGAGGCGGGGCTGGCGGTGTGGAGCGAAGACGCCTTGGCGCGTCCGGTGCTGATCGTGCGCGGGCAGGCCAAGCTCCTCGACGAGAGCGCGCTGACCGATATCGAACGGGTGCGTTCGCTGATCGACGACCTCGAAAACAAGCAGCAGGTTGCCCAACTGCTCGACAGTGCGCGCGAGGCCGAATCGGCACGTATCTTCATCGGGGCGGAGAACCGGCTCTTTTCTCTGTCGGGTTCTTCTGTCATTGCCGCGCCCTACCGCAACGGCGAGGGCAAGGTGGTCGGCGTGCTCGGCGTGATCGGGCCCACGCGGTTGAATTACGCGAGAGTGGTTCCCATGGTGGACTTTACCGCCCGCTCGCTGGGCCGAAGACTTGGATAATTGGACGATATAACGGTGATGGACAAGACAAACGAACCTCGCGACGAAGCCGCCGAAAAGGAACTGGCAGGGGTTCCCGAAGAGCTGCTCGACAATGACGAGGATAGCTTCGGCGACGATGCCGCCGCACAGAAGATCGCCCAGCTCGAAGCCGAACTTGAGACGGCGAAGCAGGACGTGCTCTATGCCCGCGCCGATACGCAGAACGTGCGCCGTCGGCTGGAGAAGGACGTTTCCGACGCGCGCAACTATGCCGCCAGCGGTTTTGCTCGCGACATCCTCTCGGTGGCGGACAACCTGGCACGGGCGATTCAGTCGGTGCCCACCGAGCTGCGCGAGGACGAAAAGTTCAAGGGGCTCGTTGCCGGGATCGAAGCCACCCAGCGCGAGCTGGACAAGGTGTTCGGACAGAACGGTATCACGCGCATTGCCGCCATGGGCATGCCGCTCGATCCGAACCAGCATCAGGCGATGATGGAAATCCCCAGCGACGCAGAGCCCGGCACGATCGTGCAGGAAATGCAGGCCGGTTACATGATCAAGGATCGCCTGCTGCGTCCGGCCATGGTGGGCGTGGCAAAAAAGGCGGACTGAATCGGTTTTTCCGCACGGTTCTTCGCTAATGGCGGGGAACCGTGCGCGGATCGGGCTGTGCCGAGCAGGCGGGAGGAACCATCTGACCGCCGCTCCGTAGGTAGATCACAGTTATCTACGGAGGATCACATGAAAAGCAGGATCGCAACATTCTCGGCCGCCATCGTCGCGTCGCTCTCTTTGGCAGCCTGCGCGGATAATTATGCCGTCGAGGGTGGCCTAGCCGGCGCTGCTGCAGGTGCCGGGATCGGTGCCGTGACTGGCGGCGATGTTGCCACGGGCGCAGCCATCGGCGCGGCCGCCGGTGCGGCGGGTGGATCGCTGATCAAAAAGGACGGCAAGTGCTACCGCGTGGATTCGCGCGGGCGTGAGTATGAGGTGAGCTGCAACTAAACCCGTAGGAGGTCCGGCGCGATCATTCGCCGCCGGGCCTTCTTTGCCTTGGAGTTATTCCAACGGCTCGCATCCTATGGGGCTGATCATTACGCCATAGCGAAGGGTAATATCGCGCGGTAAACCTCTAAAGGCGGTGCGCCCGGAACCTTCGCGCCTTCGCGCAGCATAAAGGCATGCTGGACGATCATTGCCTGTTGCTCGATACCGTAAAGATCCAGCCTCCAGCCCGGCTTGATCGTGTAGTCATAGCTGCACCAGGGGTGCCGGTTGATTACCAGATACCATTCCCCCCTGGTTTGGGTCTGCCAGACGTGGGTCATCTCGTGGATAAACAGCGCCCGCCGCGCGAGCGAGGCCGAAGCAAAGTCATCGCAATAGACGCTGCCGAGCGGGTGAAAGTGGATATGGCCGCGCGGGGCCATCGTCACCTTGCGCGGCTGAAACGGAAAGAACTTGCGCCGCCGGATCGTCACCTGCGCGCAATTTATCGCGTCGCCGAAAACCGACCCGGCAAGCGCCACCTCACCCGGCGTCAGCGCCCGTTCGCCGCCGACAGGGCAGGGGGCAGGCGCATGTTGCATCGGATGAATTATCGGATGAATTACATGCCTTCCATGGCCGCATGGTCCATATCCGCCGTGCCGGGAGCCATCAGTTCGGCGGGGAAGCTTACCTTGTCGCCGTTAACGAAGATCAGCGTAACCTCGGTTTCGTCGCCAGGAGCGAGGTCGTCGTCGAGGTCGAAGGCCATCACGTGCTTGCCGCCCTGTTCGAACACCACTTCGGAACCCGGCTGAACCGGCACCTGAACAAGCTCCTGCATGTCCATTTGCTTGTTCCATTCGCTTGTTTCGTGCAACTGCGCACTGGCCGCACCTGCAACGGCGACCGAGCGGATCGTCACCGGATCTTCGCTGACATTACGGATGGTGAAATAGATCGCAGCCGGATTGCCCTTCACCGCCGGGAGCGACATGCGTCCGTCGGTCACCGAAATGCCTGCAGGCGCCTCAGGCGAGGTCGTTTCGGCAACATCGTCGCCGCTGCCCGAACAGGCGGCCGTGCCCAGCGCGAGGGTAATAGCGGCGAGCGTAGCGGCGAAGGTCTTGTTGGTCATGGCATTCCTCATCTGAGACAGGTCGGCGTTCTAGTCACGCACCTCCCTTGTGCCAAGCAAAAGCGCGCCTATATCGCGCTTCGAAACACACCTTTTAACGAGCTGCCGAAGCGGACTTGCCGCCTTGCGGGGGACCCGAAAGCGCAGCGTCAGACCTGAAGGAAGAGAACGGGAAATATGAGCAAGATTATCGGCATCGACCTTGGCACGACCAACAGCTGCGTAGCGGTGATGGAAGGGGGCAAGCCCAAGGTAATCGAAAATTCCGAAGGCGCACGCACCACGCCGTCGATCGTCGCCTTCACCAAGGATGGTGAGCGCCTGATCGGCCAGCCGGCCAAGCGCCAGGCGGTGACCAACCCCGACAACACCCTGTTCGCGATCAAGCGCCTGATCGGCCGCCGGTTCGAAGACCCGACGACGAAGAAGGACATGGACCTCGTCCCCTACAACATCGTCTCTGGCAAGAACGGCGATGCCTGGGTGAACGCTGGCGGTGAAGACTATTCACCCTCGCAGATTTCGGCCTTCATCCTGCAGAAGATGAAGGAAACCGCCGAAAGCTACCTTGGCGAGACGGTCACCAAGGCCGTGATCACCGTGCCCGCCTACTTCAACGACGCGCAGCGTCAGGCGACCAAGGACGCTGGGCAGATCGCAGGGCTCGAAGTCGAACGTATCATCAACGAGCCGACTGCGGCCGCGCTCGCCTATGGCATGGACAAGGACGACGGCAAGACCATCGCCGTTTATGACCTTGGTGGCGGCACCTTCGATATCTCGGTACTCGAAATCGGCGATGGCGTGTTCGAAGTGAAGTCGACCAACGGCGACAACTTCCTCGGCGGTGAAGACTTCGACAACGTGCTGGTCGAATATCTGGCCGACGAGTTCAAGAAGAAGGAGAACATGGATCTCCGTTCGGACAAGCTCGCGCTTCAGCGCCTCAAGGAAGCTGCGGAAAAGGCCAAGATCGAGCTGAGCTCCAGCCAGCAGACCGAGGTCAACCTGCCCTTCATCACCGCGCGCATGGAAGGTGGCTCGTCAACCCCGCTGCACTTGGTCGAGACGTTGACCCGCTCGAAGCTCGAACAGCTTGTCGGCGACCTGATCAAGCGCACCCTCGCGCCTTGTAAGAAGGCGATGGAAGACGCTGGCGTCACCAAGGACCAGATCGACGAGGTGATCCTCGTCGGCGGCATGACCCGCATGCCCAAGGTGCGCGAAGTGGTAGAGGACTTCTTCGGTTCGAAGCCGCACACCGGCGTGAACCCCGATGAGGTCGTGGCCATGGGTGCAGCCATTCAGGCCGGCGTGCTGCAGGGCGACGTGAAGGACGTGCTGCTGCTCGATGTGACCCCGCTGTCGCTGGGCATCGAGACGCTGGGCGGTGTGTTCACCCGCATGATCGACCGCAACACCACGATCCCCACCAAGAAGGCGCAGGTCTACTCAACCGCCGAGGACAACCAGCAGGCGGTGACGATCCGCGTGTTTCAGGGCGAGCGCGAGATGGCAGCCGACAACAAGATGCTCGGCCAGTTCGACCTTGTCGGCATTCCGCCCGCTCCGCGCGGCGTGCCGCAGGTGGAAGTGACCTTCGACATCGACGCGAACGGCATCGTGAACGTCAGCGCGAAGGACAAGGGCACCGGCAAGGAACAGCAGATCCGCATCCAGGCCTCGGGCGGCCTTTCGGACTCCGACATCGAACAGATGGTGCAGGATGCCGAAAAGTTCGCCGAAGAAGACAAGAAGCGGCGCGAATCGGCTGAGGTCCGCAACAACACCGACAGCCTGATCCACGCGACCGAGAAGCAGCTCGAAGAGCACGGCGACAAGATCGACGCGGGTCTCAAGTCGCAGATCGAGACTGCCGTGGCAGAAGCCAAGACGGCGCTGGAAGGCGATGATGTCGAGGCGATGAAGGCCAAGAGCCAGGCTCTGACCGATGTCGCCATGAAGATGGGCCAGCAGATCTACGAAGCCGAGCAGGCGAGCGCCAATGCCGCGCAGGCCGACGCGGCTGCGGCCTCTGCGGAAGCCAAGTCTGCGGACGACGAGGTGGTCGACGCCGAGTTCTCCGAAGTGGACGACGAAAAGAAGGGCTGAGCCCCCGATTGAAAATCCGGGCCGTTGCCGTTGCCCCAGGCACGGCGCGGCCCGGACTTTTACGGAGAAGCTGAATGTCCTCTACCGAAGTTAATTTTTACGAGCTGCTCGGCGTCGAACGGAGCGCCGATGGCGCGACGATCAAGTCCGCCTATCGCAAGCTCGCCATGAAGTACCACCCGGATCGCAATCCCGGCTGTGCCGATAGCGAAGCCCGGTTCAAGGCGATCAGTGTCGCCTACGATTGCCTCAAGGACCCGCAGAAGCGCGCGGCTTACGACCAGTATGGCCACGAAGCCTTCACGCAAGGCATGGCTGGCGGTCGTAGCGGCGGCCAGCACGCCGATTTTGGCGACCTTGGTGATATTTTCGAGACCATTTTCGGGAGCGCCTTCGGTGGCGGCCCCGGGCGCGCACGCCCCCGGCGCGGCGCCGACCTGCGTTACGACATGGAAATCTCGCTCGACGATGCCTTCCATGGCAAGAATTCCGAGATCGAGGTCGAAGTCGCGGCATCGTGCGACACATGCGAGGGCACGGGCGCGAAGCCGGGCACCTCCGCGCGGCGCTGCGGCACCTGTGGTGGCCACGGCAAGGTGCGCGCGCAGCAGGGGCTGTTCGTGATCGAACGCCCGTGCCCCGGCTGCCATGGGCGCGGCGAAGTGCTGGAAAGCCCTTGTAAGGATTGTCGCGGTGAAGGCCGGGTCGACAAGGTCAGTAAGCTGACGGTCGAGATCCCTCCGGGGGTCGACAACGGCACCCGCATCCGCCTTTCCGGCAAGGGTGAGGCCGGGCCGCATGGTGCGCCTCCTGGCGACCTCTATATCTTCATCCACGTGAAGCAGCACCCGGTATTTCAGCGCGAGGCGACCACGCTTGCCACCCGCGTGCCGATCAGTTTCACCGCAGCAGCGCTGGGCGAGACGATCGAAATCCCCGGTCTCGACGGCAACTCGCACGAGATCGACATTCCGGCGGGAATCCAGTCTGGTCATCAGCTGCGCAAGCGCGGGGCGGGCATGCCGGTGCTGCAGGGTCGCGGACGCGGCGATCTCGTGGTCGAGGTCGTGGTCGAGACGCCCACCAAGCTCACCGCACGCCAGAAGGAACTGCTGTGCGAGTTTCGCGAGACCGAGACCGGCGAGGAGTGTCCCGAAAGTCGCGGGTTCTTCGACCGGTTGAAGGGTGCGTTTTCCGTCTAAGCGGACGGTGTGAGCGTGGCCGGAGACCGGCGGCGTTTCGGCCAGAACAGAACGAACAAGGCCAGTTCGCGGCGCGCAACCAGCATCCATAAAAGATGCGCGATCACCAGCGGCAACAACGCGTTGCCGCTGGTTTCGTGTACTTCGGCCACAAGGCTCTCTTCGTGAGCGCCTTCCTCGTGGCGTTCGCGCTTTTCATCCTCGGTGGCGCGGATCGACTGGCCGACCAGTGTTCCGCCGCGATCCATCATTACGCCGGTGGTCGCCGCCGTGGCGACGCACAGCAGCAACGCCAGCGTGAGCGCGCGCCCCACCAGCGGGTGGGTCAATGCGGAGCGGCCGGGATTACGGCCAGTTCGTTTGAGGCGAAGGCGCTGCCAGCCGAAGCCCGACTTGCCTGCAAGGCCAAGCGCCAGCCGCAGGATGACCAGCGCGGCAATGCCGTAGCCGATCCATGCATGCGGAACGCCGGTGCTCTCTGAGGTGAAGTAAGCGCCGACGACAGCCGCGGCGAGCAGAAGGTGATAGATGCGAAATGACGACACGGTGCAAAGCCTCCTGATGAAGCTCCCCCCACGTCCGCTTGTTGCACCTACTGGCTGACAACCGGCTGACACTTGTGCTCAATCGCCGCCGAGTTTCGCCTCGATCTCGGCGCGCAGGCCGTCCACCAGCTTGGCATCGCACAGCGCCCGTTCGGCCTCCTCGTCGCAGATGGCGAGGAACAGTTCGCGTTTGAACCGGGCCACATCGTTTGCCGACAGCCCATCAGGCAGCGTCGAGCAGATTAGGTCGACCATCCGTTCGGCCCCGTGCAATCGGCCCCACAGATAGTCATTCTCGCGGTAGGCACGGCTGAAGAAACCCCCAAAATTATAAAACTCGGTGCCGCGCAGCGTCGCGCTGGTGCCGCCGGGTCGGATCGAACGCGCGTCTTCGGGGCTGATGCGGTCGACCTTGACCGGATCGAACTCGGTCAGCCCCTCGTTGCGGAGCAGAGGCAGGGTGGCGACGTCGTAGAACGGGAAGCCGAGGTAGGCCATCAGCACTCGGCGGCGCAGGTTTGTTGGCATGGCCTCCAGCGCATCGGCAAGGATCTGCTCGGCGGCAAGATCGGTGGCCGGAAGGTCGCGCGCTTTTGCCAGCCAGTCGAGCGCCGCGCCCGGATCGTTCATCGCCTTTTCGGCCACGGCGGCAAAGTCAGGCCCCAGCGTTTCGGCGCTTTCGTGCTCGAAATAGAGCGCCAGCGCGCGGTAGATCGCGTCGCGCGCTTCTTCGAGGCCGTCATCATCGAACTCGGGCGCAGCCTCCCAGTCGCGCGACAGCCGCCGCGCTATCAGCCGCAGACGGCGAATGCGGAAGGCCAGATCGTGCGCGCGCAGGAAGGCGATGGCATCCTCGGAAGCGCCAGCGCCCTTGTTCGCCGCCAGGGAGGCGAGGCCGCGATGGTCCATTTCCGCGCGAATTCGAGCAGCAAGCTCCTCGGTATCTGCGCCGCCAGGCTCGCCCAGACCTGCACATAGGAGGCGGGCAAGTTGTTCGATCACCAAGGCCATCTTGGCCTGTGCATATGACTGAAAGGCATAGCCTGCCTGCTCGGCTGCCGCCTGCTGTGCCTTTGCGCGCCAACTTGCGAGGCGCTTGGGCGTGGGCCGATCGAGAAACAGCGTGCGCCCGAAGAGCTTGTCGACCACCGCCTCGATCTCGGGCCTGAGGGTGTTGACCATCTGCCGCAGTCGTGCCGCCTCGAGCGACTGGCGTTCGAGCTGTTCGAGGTTGTCGCGGATCGGCTGTTCACGCGGGATCGTTGAAAGCGATCCGAAAATGGCGGAGAAAAACCCGACCGGCTGCGTAAGGTCGTGTTGCAATGCGCGCACCCGGTCGGGCCGGGGGTCGATATAGGCGATGCGGCGGTCGACCTCGCGCTGCGCGGGGCGCGCAGGCAGGGCGTTGATCGCGCTGCGGAACGGCGCATTCACCAGCACCGAACCGTCGATCAGCGAGACTTGCTCGCTGGTGCTCTGTTCTACATGGCTTGGCATGATCCGGCGCAGAAAGGCCGCGCGTCCGGGCCAGCCGTGCTCTGGCGCGGTATCATCCACCAGCGCATCGATCTCGGCCACGCGCAAAGGCGGAAAGGCTCCGGGAAAGCTCGCTGTGGCGCGGGCTGCGAAGGTGAGTTCGCAGCGGTCGGCGAGGCTTTCGCCAGGCATTGCGGGGGTGCGCTTGCGGAACCCGATCGGCATGCGGTGTTCGCTCTCCTCGACCACCGGAGGGCTGTTCATCCGCAGCAGCTCGCGGTGGCCGCGAAAGTCTGTCGCTGTGACTACGAGGTCAAGCGGATGGCCGGGCGGCAGCAGCGGTTTGCTGGCCGGAGCTGTCGCCATCGCCTCCAAGGCATCGTGGATCAGGCGCGAGAAGTGTGGGCCGGAGAAAGGCGGTGCGAACCAGCGCCCGCGTACCAGATGCGAAACCTTGCGCCGAACCTCGGCGCGGGTCTCGGGCGCCACGCTTTCGCTCACTGCGCTGTCGGGTTTGCGCAGCATGTAGAGCACGGCGGGCATGAACCAGAACTTCGCAGCTTTCGACCAAGGCCGTGCCTCGGGGGCGATCAGTTCCTCGACATCGGCATTGTCGAGCCACAGCTCGGTAAGCGGTTCGAGGCTCTGGCCAGAGTGAATCGCCTGGGCGAGGAACACCGCGTTGATCCCGCCCGCGCTGGCCCCGGTAAGAATATCGGGCAGTACCCGCAGGCGCAGGCCGCATTCGCTCTCGATGCGCCCGAACCAGCGCTGCCACACCGCCTCTACAGGGCCGGAGGCTGGCTCATGCCCATGGTAGGCACGGCTGGCGCGGGCGAGCTTCCACAGCTCCTTGGTAACGCCGTGCATGTAAACCGCGAGGCTTACCCCGCCATAACACACCAGCGCGATCCGCAGTTCTTTCTGCCGCATGTAACGGTTTCTGCCAGATGACGGCAGAATTGGCTAGGAGTGCTTGCGTTCCTTTTTCGTTCCGGTTAGCGGATGCGGATGGCCAAGCCGAAGAAACGCTATGTCTGTACCGAATGTGGCAGCGTGTCGACGCGCTGGCAGGGACAGTGTCCGGATTGCTCCGAGTGGAACACGCTGGTGGAAGAAGTCGGCGAGACAAAGTTCGCCGCCCGCCATGATCTGTCGGGCGGTGGGCGCACGATCCAGTTCGAGGCGCTTGACGCGCCGACCGCGCCGCTGGTGCGGCGGACCACTGGCCTTGCCGAATTCGACCGCGCGCTAGGCGGCGGGATCGTGCCCGGCAGCGCAATCCTGATGGGCGGCGAACCGGGCATCGGCAAGTCGACGCTGCTGCTGCAAGCGGCCGCGCGGATCGCCAAGGCGGGCGGCGAGGTCGTCTATATCAGCGGCGAGGAGGCGACCGGCCAGATCCGCATGCGCGCCTTGCGTCTTGGCGTTTCCGACAGCCCCTTGCGGCTTGCGGCGGCCACCTCCGTGCGTGATATCCTCACCACGCTGGGGCATGGCACACCGCCGCAACTGCTGATCGTCGATTCGATCCAGACCATGCATTCGGACCAGATCGAGGGCGCGCCGGGCACGGTCAGTCAGGTTCGCGCCTCTGCCTTCGAGCTGATCCGTTATGCCAAGGAGCAGGGCTGTTGCCTCGTGCTGGTGGGGCATGTGACGAAGGATGGCTCGATCGCCGGGCCGCGCGTGCTCGAACATATGGTCGATACCGTGATGAGCTTTGAGGGAGAGCGCAGCCATCAGTACCGTATCCTGAGGTGCCTGAAGAATCGCTTCGGCGCGGTCGACGAGATCGGCGTCTTCGCGATGGAAAGCGAAGGGCTGGCTGAGGTCGCCAATCCTTCCACACTGTTCCTCTCGGGCCGCGAGGAGGCAATTGCGGGCAGCGCGGTGTTCCCTGCCATCGAGGGTACGCGCCCGGTGCTGGTCGAGATTCAGGCGCTGATTGTGCGGCTGCAATCGGGCGCCACGCCCCGCCGCGCGGTGGTGGGCTGGGATTCGGGGCGGCTTGCGATGCTGCTGGCGGTGCTCGAATCGCGCTGCGGGCTGAGCTTTTCCACCGCCGAGGTCTATCTCAACGTCGCGGGCGGCTACCGGTTGACCGATCCGGCGGCCGATCTCGCCGTGGCCGCTGCGCTGGTCTCGGCGCTGGCCGACAAGCCGCTAGCGGCGGACAGTCTGTGGCTGGGCGAGCTTTCGCTTTCGGGTGACGTGCGCCCTGTTGCGCATGGTGCTTTGCGGCTGAAGGAGGCGGAGAAACTGGGCTTTCGCCGCGCCACCGGCCCTGAGATGAGCGGGCGCGGCAAGAGTGCGCTTGCCTATGGCGCGATCGCCAGCGTCAACGCGCTCGTTGACCGGGTGATGGGCGCGGCCTAGATTTCTGCCAATGGTCGGGTTCGACATAATTGTTCTGGTGATCGTGGGCCTGTGCGCGATCGGTGGCTTCATGCGCGGCTTCGTGCAGGAGGTGCTGTCGCTTGGCGCATGGGCGGCGGCGATCCTCGCGATCCGCTTCCTCCACCCGGACCTTACCGCGGCGATCTACGCCTTCATCGGCTCGCCCACCACGTCAGCGATCCTTGCCTTTGCGCTGCTGTTGCTGGTGCCGCTGGCGGTGATGAGGTTCGGGGCGAACTGGCTGGGGAAGAAATCGCGAGCCTCGGTGCTCGGCCCGCTTGATCGGGTGCTGGGCTTCGGGTTTGGGGGTTTGAAAGGCGTGGTGATTACCGTGATTGCCTTCTCGTTGCTGGTGCTCGGCTATGACATGGTGTGGGGCGAAAAGGGGCGGCCGTTGTGGTTGATCGAGGCGCGCAGTTACCAGTTCGTCGATGCCTCGTCGAAGGCCATGGTGGAGATCATCGCCGAGCGCCGTGCGCGCTTGGCAGACAGCGAGACCGAGGCAGGCCTGTGAGCGCGGCGAAGCTCTACACGCCCGACCTGCTCGCAGCGACGCTTGAACTGGTGCACTATCCGCCGCTCGACAACGTAAGCCTTCACGGGGAAGCACGCTCGCCCACCTGTGGCTCGACGCTGGCGATGGACCTGTCGCTGGCCGCCGACAACACCCTTGAGCGGATCGGTCTGACAGTCCGCGCCTGCGCGGTGGGGCAGGCTTCGGCGGCGGTTTTCGCGCGCCATGCGACAGGGCGCAGCGAAGACGAGATTATCGCCACGGCCGAGCGGTTCTCCGCCTGGTTGGAGGATGAAGCACCGATGCCCGACTGGCCCGATATGGCGCTAATCGTGCCCGCGCAGGCCTATCCGGCACGCCATGGTGCGATGCTCTTGCCCTGGAAAGCGGCAACGGCAGCCCTTTCTCCACGCCCCTTCGCACGCTAAGCGCTTTTCCAGACAGGGAAACGAGGGGAAAGCCATGGCCACCAGTGCGACGATCGCGCAGCGCGAGCCGAGCAAGAGTGAAATTCGTATGGTCATTGCCGCGTCGAGCGCGGGGACCGTGTTCGAGTGGTACGACTTCTTCATCTACGGCACGCTTGCCGCGCTGATCGGCAAGGCATTCTTTCCCTCCGACAACGAGACGCTGTCGACTTTGCTTGTCTGGGCCGGCTTTGCGGTTGGCTTCGGCTTTCGTCCACTCGGGGCGATCCTGTTCGGCTTTCTTGGCGACCGGCTTGGGCGAAAATACACCTTCCTCGTGACCGTGACCCTGATGGGCGTGGCGACCGCCGGGGTGGGCTTCGTCCCGAGCGCCGACAGCATCGGGCTGGCCGCACCGCTGATCGTGCTGGCAATGCGCATCGCACAGGGGCTGGCTCTGGGCGGAGAATATGGCGGCGCGGCGGTCTATGTCGCCGAACACGCCCCGCCCGACAAGCGCGGGCTCTACACGAGCTTCATCCAGGCCAGCGTGGTCGGCGGCTTCGTGCTGTCGATCCTGGTGGTGATCCTGTGCCGGTTCCTGATCCCTGCGGATGACTTCGCGGACTGGGGGTGGCGCCTGCCGTTCATCCTGTCGCTGGCACTTCTGGCGATTTCCTTGTGGATGCGCCTGAAGCTGTCGGAAAGCCCGGTGTTCGAGGAGCTGAAGGAAGCGGGCGAGATTGCGGGCAATCCGTTCGTCCAGTCGTTCACGTATCCCGGCAATCCCAAGCGCATTTTCGTGGCCTTGTTCGGGGTCACCGGCACGCTGACCACGATCTGGTTCACCGCCTACTTTTCCTCGATGTCGTTCCTGCGCGGACCGATGAGGCTGGAAGAAAGCGTGGTTGAGTTGCTGATGCTGGCGACGGGCCTTGTTTCGATGGGATTCTACGTGCTGGTCGGGAAGTGGTCGGACAGGGTGGGCCGCAAGCTGCCCATTGTGCTGGGGGCGGCGCTGACGCTGGCACTGCTGTTCCCGTTGTTCTGGGGCATTGGCGCGCTGGCCAATCCCGGCCTCGCCAGTTCCGCGCGCGCCGCGCCAGTGGTGGTGATGGGAGAGGGGTGCTCCTACGATCCCTTCGCCAATCGGCAGGAAACCGAGTGTGGGCGCCTGCTGGCCGACCTGACTGCACTCGGCGTGAGTTACGATGTCCGCGATAATCAAGGCGAGGCTCGGATCGCGATAGGGGGCGAGCAGCCGCACATCGCCATGGGCGATGATGCCACGCGCAAGGCTGCTGTACAGGCGGCATTAGAAGCGAGGGGTTACAATTTCGCGGTACAGACGCCGCCTTTCGTCAACATCCTCGGTATTGCCGGGCTGCTGCTCGGGCTTGGTGCGCTCTCGGCATTGACTTACGGCTCCGTGGCCGCAGTGCTGACGGAGATGTTCCCGCCCCAGATCCGATATTCCTCGCTGTCGATCCCTTATCACGTCGGCGCTGGCTATCTCGGTGGCTTCCTGCCGCTGATCGCCGCCTATATCGTCGCCACGACGGGCAATGCCTATGCCGGGCTGTGGTACACGATTGCGGTGGTTGCTTTCGGGCTGCTGGTGGCCATGTGGGGCCTGAAAGGCGGACCGCCGCGTGACTTTGCCGATGACCATTCCTGAACCACCTCCCGCCACCCTTCGCCTGAAAATCGATCGCGAGGCGCTGGCCGCCAACTGGCGCGCGCTCGATCGGCTCTCCGGCAGCGCGGCCGCGGGCGCGGCGATCAAGGCCGATGCCTATGGGCTGGGCGTGGCGAAAGTTGTCCCGACCTTGCTGGATGCAGGGGCACGGCAGTTTTTCGTCGCGCACTGGAGCGAGGTTGCCCCGGTGCTGGCAGCCGGCGCAGCGCCAGAGCAACTCGCCGTGCTGCATGGGGTAAACACGCCTGCGGATGCGGCCTATGCCGTTGCAACCGGGGTGCGCCCGGTCATCAACTCGCTGCGTCAGGCGGCGCTCTGGCGCGAGGCGGGGGGCGGCCTGTGCCATCTGATGATTGACACCGGCATGAACCGGCTCGGTCTACCACCGTCGGACATTGGCGACGGGGCGATTGCTGCGCTTGATATCGACATTATCCTG
Organism: Erythrobacter sp.; assembly: GCA_027311945.1. GTDB lineage: Bacteria > Pseudomonadota > Alphaproteobacteria > Sphingomonadales > Sphingomonadaceae > Alteraurantiacibacter. The sequence goes on along the minus strand of DAICXZ010000003.1, from coordinate 47,790 downwards.
TCGCACCTCGCCTCAGCCGAAGACGATACCGACCAGAGCGCGCGACAACTGGTCGTGTTCGAAACCGCGCGCACCGGGGTCAAAGCCCGCCGTACAAGCCTTGCCAACAGTGCGGGTATTGCGCTCGGCAGCGGCTACCATTTCGATCTCACCCGCCCCGGCCTCGCGCTCTATGGCGGGCTGCCTTGCGAGGCGCTGGCGGGCGAGCTCGCGCAGGTCGCCTTCCCGCAGGCGATGGTGATGCAGGTCCGTTCCGTGCCGACCGGCGGACTGGTCGGATACAACGCTACCTTTCGCGCACCCCATCCGATGCGCACGGCCACACTGTCGCTCGGCTATGCCGACGGCATCTTGCGCTGTTGGGCTGAGGGCGGGGCACTCTTGCACGAGGGCCGGGTGCTGAAGATCATCGGACGGGTGTCGATGGATATGATCGTGGTCGACTGCACCGATGTGCCCGACCTTGCGGAGGGCGACTTCTGCGATCTGCCGTATAGCCTTGTGGCAGCAGCAGAAACCACGGGCCTCTCGCAATACGAACTGCTGACCCTGCTGGGCGATCGTTTTGCTCGCTAAAAATATCGCTGTGCAATTGCCAGCCTTATGCTGCAAGTGCTAAAGCTGGTGCGCTGCACAATGGGATGCAGGTCGCTAAGAGGATTGTCGCCCGATGGCAGATGAATCGAAAACCGCCGATGACACCATCATCATCAAGAAGTACGCTAACCGGCGGCTCTACAACACCAAGTCGTCGAGCTACATTACGCTCGATGATCTGGCCAAGATGACGCGCAACGGTGTCGATTTTCAGGTGCTCGATGCCAAGACGGGCTCGGACATCACCCACTCGATCCTCACCCAGATCATCATGGACGAGGAAAGCCAGGGCGAGCAGCATATGCTCCCCGTTAGCTTCCTGCGCCAGTTGATCGGGATGTACGGCAACTCGATGCAGGCGATGATGCCGAGCTATCTCGAAGCCTCGATGGAGACCTTCCGCGCCAATCAGGCGAAGCTGCAGGAAACCTTCAGCGCCAGCGTCGGTCCGCAGGCCTTCGCCAAGCTGGCCGAGAACAACATTGCGATGTTCGAAGCTGCGACGCGTGCCTTCATGCCCAAGGCTGGCGACGAGAAGTCTGCCGATGCCGCCTCTTCGGGCGATGACCTCGAGGCGCTGAAGGCGCAGATGGCGGCGATGCAGGCCAAGCTCGACAAGCTGGGCGAATAGCCGACGGGTCACGCAGGCACTCGACTTGGCGGGGCTTCCTCGCCATGGGGGCGGGAGTGATTCTCAGCCAGCTTGCGGGACTTTTCAGATATGTCAGCCATTCGCCACGCCCTCAGCACCAAGCGCGAAGACGACTTTGCCGCTTGGTATCAGGAGGTGGTTTCCGCCGCCGACTTGGCCGAGGAATCGGGTGTGCGCGGGTGCATGGTGATCAAGCCGTGGGGCTACGGCATCTGGGAGCGCATCCAGCGCCTGATGGATGACCGGATCAAGGCTGCAGGCGTCCAGAACTGCTACTTCCCGATCTTCATTCCGCTCTCTAACTTCACCCGTGAGGCTGAGCACGTCGAGGGCTTTGCCAAGGAAATGGCGGTGGTCACGCACCATCGCCTGATCGCTGACGGCAAGGGCGGTCTGATCCCCGATCCGGCTGCCAAGCTCGAAGAGCCGCTGGTGGTGCGTCCGACGTCCGAAACGATCATCGGCGACGCCATGGCGCGCTGGATCCAGAGCTGGCGCGATCTGCCGCTGCTCACCAATCAGTGGGCCAATGTCGTGCGCTGGGAAATGCGTACCCGCATGTTCCTGCGCACCAGCGAGTTTCTGTGGCAAGAAGGCCATACCGCACACGAGAACCGTGACGATGCACGGACCGAAACGCTCCGTGCGCTGGAGATGTACCGGGCTTGCGCCGAGGATGATCTCGCCATACCCGTGTTCGCCGGTGAAAAGCCCGAGAACGAGCGCTTCCCCGGCGCGGTCGAGACTTGGTCGATCGAGGCCATGATGCAGGACGGCAAGGCGCTCCAGGCGGGCACCAGCCACTATCTCGGCACCAATTTTGCTCATGCCGCCGGCATCAAGTATCAGGACCGCGAGGGCACCGAGACGCTGTGCCACACCACCAGCTGGGGTGTTTCGACCCGGCTCGTGGGCGGTGTGATCATGACCCACGGCGACGATGATGGCCTGCGTGTGCCGCCGAAGATCGCACCGCACCAGATCGTCATCCTGCCCATGCTGCGCGACAAGCCCGAGGACGAGCGACTGCTCGCCTATTGCGAGGAAGTGCGTGCATCGCTGGCGGCTCTGTCGGCGCTAGGCGAACCCGTGCGCGTGCTGCTCGACAAGCGCCCCGGCAAGGCTGCGGCCAAGCGCTGGGACTGGGTCCGCAAGGGTGCGCCGGTGATTATCGAGGTCGGCTCCCGCGACATGGAAGGCGGCAAGCTCGCCGTGCTGCGGCGCGACGCGATCTGGAACCTGGAGACGGGCAAGAGTGCCTTTTCCTATCCGGCACGCGAGGACTTCGTGGCTGGCGCGGCGGACCTGTTGGCCGAGATTCAGCAGGCGCTCTATGCCGAGGCTGCCGAGCGGCGCGATGCGAACATCACCCGCGGCGTGACCTCGATGGATGAAGTCGCCGCGCACTTTGCTGACGACGTGAAGTATCCGGGCTGGCTCGAAGTGCAATGGTCGAAGCCGACCGGCGCGGCGCTGGACAAGGTGGTCGAGCAGCTGAAGGCATTGAAGCTCACCCTGCGCAATGTGCCGCGTGAGGCCGATGCAGCGGACGGGTCCTGCATCTTCACCGGCGAGCCTGCGGTCGAGCGGGTGCTGGTGGCGCGGGCTTACTAGCCACTCACCAACCCCGCTCATCCTGAGCTTGTCGAAGGATCGTCCTTTACTTCGGGCCTTTCGCGACACCGAAGTGAAAGCAGCCCTTCGACAAGCTCAGGGCGAGCGTATCTCGGTCAGTCCACCAACCCCTTTGCCAGCTCCTCGCGGTAGGCATCGAGACGCACGTCGCGCCCGAGGAAATCGCGCACCAGCTCAGCCGCCGGCTTCGTACCGCCCTGATCGAGCACCGCGCGGCGATAGTCAGCCGCCGTGGCGGGGTTGCGCAGGCCTTCGGCGGTGAAGCGGGTGAACAGGTCGTCGGCGATCACCTTCGACCAGCGGTAGGTGTAGTAGATCGCCGAATAGCCATCGAGGTGGCCGAATGCGCTCTGGAACTCGACATAGTCGGGCATCGGGATCAGCGCATAGTCGTTCGTCCAGCGCCGGGTGGCCGCGCCCAGATCGTCGGGCACCGGCTGCTGGTGGAACTGCAACGAGACGTTGGTGTAGCCAAGCTGTCCCATGTCGCCCATCCCCTCGTTGAAGTAGCGCGCGGCATTCATCTTTTCGACCAGTTCGCGCGGGATCGTCTCGCCCTCGGCATTGCGGGCGAAGGTCGCCAGCGTGTCATAGTCGTAGACCCAATTCTCCAGCATCTGCGACGGGGCCTCGACGAAGTCCCACTCGGTGGAGATGCCGGACTGACCGAACCAATGCTGTGTGCCGCCGAACATGCCATGCAGCATGTGGCCGAACTCGTGCAGCAGGGTGGTGACGTCGCCATGCTCCATCAGGCCCGTGTCGTGCATGCCCTTCGGCAGGTTCTGCACCAGCGCGCCGATCGGCACCGCGTCCGCCTCGCCTGGAATGCCGGGGTAGATCGGGATCATGTTGGCGTGGGTATATTTGCCGGGCCGCGGGTGGTTGTCGAAGTAGAACCGGCCGATCACCGTGCCGTCGGCATCGGCCATCTCGTAGGTTTCCACGTCCTCGTGCCACACGGGCGTATCCCAGTGCGAGATGGTGACGCCGAACAGATCCTCGGTCAGCTTGAGAACGCCGTCGCGCACCAGATCGTAGGCAAAGTACTGGCGGGTTTCCTGCGGATCGTAGGAATAGAAATACTCTTGCGCCTTGGGGGCAAGCCAACCGCTTTCCCAATAGCGAATTTCCCTCGCACCGGGCCGATATTGCTGCAGCACCTCGAGGTTGCGGGCATAGTCGCGCTCCGCCACCGGGCGGGCAATGGCGGCCATGTCGGCGATCAGCGTCTCCACCTTCTCGGGCGTGTCGAGCATCTTGTCCTCAAGCACCAGCGCCGCATAGTTGGGCCGGCCGAGCAGCTCGGCCAGCTCCTGCCGCAGGGTGAACATACGCCTCAGCAGCGGATCGTTCTGCGGCCAGGCGCGCTGGGCATAGACCTCCGAAAAACGCCGCCGCAGATCATCGCTGTTCGCATAGCGCATCACGGGGCGATAGTCGGGATAGGCCGTGGTGAGCGTGATCAGCCCGTCCTCGCCCGCCGGGTGCGCGGCGAGGAAGTCGGCAGGCAGGCCGTCCAGTTCCTCGGGCGTGGCGGTGATCGAGCGCTGGTCCTCGGCGATGTTGCGCGCGAACTCCGTCGAGATCTGCGACAGCTCCTCGTTGATCGCCTGTGCTCGTGCGCGGCCTTCGTCGTCGAGCGCAACACCCGCTCGCTGGTAGCCGGCGAGAACCTCGTCCAGCAGCGCGCGCGCCTGTTCGTCGGCCCCCTCGGCGGGAATGGCGGCAAGTTTGTCGTAGATCGGGCGCGAGAGGTTCAGCTCGCTGTCGATGGTGGAGAGGCGCACCTGGCAGGCGGCACCGGCATTGCGCAGCTCGGGCGTGGCCATGACCTGCTGGTAAAGCGTGAACTCGCCTTGCCCGGCGTTGATCAGCGCCTTCATCTGGTCATAGGCGACCAGCGTGGTTTCGACTGAGGCTGGCTCCGTGCCCTGTTCGAGCGCGGCGCGGCGGGCTTCGATTGCCGCCATATAATGGTCGCACTTGGCGTCGATCTGTGCCGGATCGGCGGCGTCGGTGAGGATCGACCCCATGATCGCGCGCGTTTCGCTGGCGCTGGCAGGGGCGGTAAGAGACGTAGTGGCAATGGCTAGGGTCATGACAAAAGACTTCATAGTGGGCCCCGATCTGGTGAAAAGCGCGAATACGGTTGCATTGGAAACCTTGCTCCGGCCCGTCAAGTGTGGAAGGCCTTGGGCGACAGGCTATTCGGGAAGGGTTCGACCAATGCGCTATTTCATCCTGCTGGCGTGTCTGGTGTCCGCGCCGGCCATGGGGCAGGCCTCGCCCGAGCGCTTGCGCAGCGATGTCGAGACCATGGTCGGCTTCGGCACGCGTCACACCCTGTCCGACCCCGATAGCGACACGCGCGGCATCGGCGCAGCGCGGCGCTGGGGCCGGGCGCAGTTCGAACAGGCAAGCGCGGCTTGTGGCGGATGTCTCGAAATTGTTGAGCCCGAGAAGGTCGTCACCGGCAATCGCATTCCCGATGGCGTATTGATCCGCAACGTGGTGGCAATCCAGCGCGGCAGCGAGCGCCCCGACGAGGTCGTGATTATCATGGGCCATATCGACAGCCGCGCCTCCGACGTGATGGACGCGGAGAGCGACGCTCCGGGCGCGAATGACAACGCCAGCGGCAGCGCGCTGGTGCTGGAGGCCGCGCGGGTGCTGAGCCAGCAGAGCTATCCCACCACCATCGTCTATGCGCTGCTCTCGGGCGAGGAGCAGGGGCTTTTCGGCGGGCACCTGCTGGCCGACTATGCGAAGGAGCAGGGCTGGACCGTGAAGGCCGCGCTCAACAACGATATCGTCGGCGGCTCCTGCGGGTCTGACGGGGTCTGCGACAATGCCCATGTGCGGGTGTTCTCCGAAGGCCTGCGCGCCGATGCGGGCGAACGGGAGGCGGGCCGGATGCGCAGTCTTGGAGGACAGGACGACAGCCCCAGCCGCAACATCTCGCGCTGGCTCGATGGCTTGGCGGACGATTTCGTTGGCGGGCTCGACGTGCGGCAGGTCTTCCGCGCCGACCGCATGGGGCGGGGCGGCGATCACCTGCCGTTCCTTGAAGCAGGCTTCCCCGCTATTCGTTTCTCGGTCGCAATCGAGGACTATCAGCACCAGCATCAGGATGTGCGGGTGGAAAACGGCGTGACCTACGGCGACACCGCCAGCGAGATGGACTTTCCCTATCTCGCCCGCGTGACCGACCTCAACATCCGCGCCGCCGACCGGCTCGCGCGCGCACCCATGCCGCCGGTGGTCTCGGCCGACGGGCTGGTGCGGCCTGACGTCTTGCTCGAATGGGAGCCGGTGGCGGGGGCAACGCTCTATCGCATCTGGCGCCGGCCGACAGACCAGCGTGACTGGCAATGGCGGATGGACCTTCCGGCAGATGCGGAAGCTGACCTCAATTCGATCGTGCTCGCGCCTGATCGGGGCGACGACTGGATTTTCGGCGTCAGCGCGGTGGCGGCGGATGGGGCGGAAAGCCCTGTCTCCAGCGCGGTGCCCGGCGGCCAGTACGCGCCGCTGCCGGTGGAAGAGTAATCCCGCTTTCCGCTTGCCCTGAGCCCTTCGACAAGCTCAGGGGAGCCTTGTCGAAGGGCCGCCCTTCCTTCACAGCGGCCACAAAGACACCCACGTGGGCTTCGACAAGCTCAGCCCGAACGGATATTTGATGTGAACAAGAAGCCCTTCAAGCACCGCGTCGGCCTGCCCAGCAAGGAGCAGGTCATGGAATTCATCCGCTCGTCCGAAGTGCCGGTCGGCAAGCGCGAGATTGCCAAGCACTTCCGCCTTACCGCGCAGGACAAGATCCTGCTGAAGGCGCTGCTCAAGGACATGGCCGAGGAAGGCCTGATCGACGGCAAGAAGAGCGCCTATCACCGCATGGGCGGCGTGCCCAAGGTGACGGTGCTGCGCGTGGTCGACATCGAAGGCGGCGAGCCAATCGCCGTTCCCGACACTTGGCAGCCAGACGACGGGGCACCGCCGCCGCGCCTGCGAGTGCTGGAAAAGAAGGGCCGTTTCGCCGCGCTGCGCAAGGGCGACCGGGTGCTGGCGCGCACCGAGGAAGCCGGGCGCGGCATGGTTGCGCACCCGATGAAGAAGCTGCCGACGCAGGAGGAATCGCTGCTCGGCGTGATCGAGCTGGACAACGCGGGCGGTGTCTGGCTCGCTCCGGTGGACAAGCGCATTCGCAATTCGACGCGGGTCTCCGATCGTGGGCAGGCCGAGGAAGGCCAACTGGTGCTGGCCGAGCCGGTCGGGCGCGGCGCGCGCGCGACGGCTAAGGTGGTCGAGGTGCTGGGCGATCCGCTCGCGCCGCGCTCCTATTCGCTGATCGCGATCCACAAGCACGGCATCCCCAACATCTTCCCCGAGGAGACACTGGCGGAAGCGCAGACCGCCGCCAAGATCCCGCTCAGCGAGGACAAGCGCGAAGACCTGCGGCATCTGCCCATCGTCGCCATCGACCCTGCCGATGCGCGCGACCACGACGATGCGATCTGGGCCGAGCCCCACGATAAGGGCGGCTTCCGCGCCGTGGTCGCGATTGCCGACGTGTCGTTCTATGTTCGGCCCGGCGGCGATATTGACCGCGAGGCACGCAAACGCGGCAACTCAGTCTATTTCCCCGACCGGGTGGTGCCGATGCTGCCCGAGGTGCTCTCGGCCGATGTGTGCTCACTTAAGGAAGGCGTCGACCGTGCTTCGATGGTCTGCCACTTGACGATAAGCGCCGATGGCAAGATCACTGACTGGCGCTTCACCCGCGCGCTGGTCCGCATCTCTGAAGTGATGGCCTACGAGGATGCGCAAGCGCGCATTGACGAGGGCAAGGCGGGGGAGAACCTCCAGCATCTCTGGGCGGCGTGGAAGCTACTCGCCGCTGCGCGCAGCGCACGCGATCCGCTTGAACTCGACCTGCCCGAGCGGCGCGTGGTGCTCGATGCCAAGGGCCGCATTGCCGATATTGTCGTGCGTGAGCGGCTCGACGCGCACCGGGTGGTTGAGGACTTCATGATCTCGGCCAACGTCGCGGCGGCCAAGGCGCTGGAAAGCAAAGCCTCGCCAGTGGTTTACCGCGTTCACGAGCCGCCCACCCGCGACAAGCTGATCGCCCTGCGCGATTATTTCGACAGCATCGGCAAGAATCTGGCCTTGGGGCAGGTGATCACGCCGGGCCTGTTCAACCGCATGATCAAGGACATCTCCGATCCGGGCGAAAAGGCGCTGGTGATGGAGGCCGTGCTGCGCAGCCAGACGCAGGCCTATTACGGCCCGAAGAACGCCGGGCACTTCGGTCTGGCGCTCGGCTCCTATGCGCATTTCACCTCGCCAATCCGCCGCTATTCGGACCTGCTGGTTCACCGCGCGCTGGTTGACACCTTCGGGCTCGAACAGCCTGCACCCAAGGGCAACATTCCCGACAAGTCCGGCCTGGCCGAGCAGGATCGCGCGGATCTCTCCAAGATCACCGACGCCATCTCGCAGACCGAGCGCCGCGCGATGGAGGCCGAACGCGACACCATCGACCGTTATGTCGCGGCATGGCTATCGGCCAAGGTCGGCGAGGTGTTCCGCACGCGGATCACCGGGGTGCAGAAGTTCGGCTTCTTCGCCACCATCGTCGATCTGGGCGGCGATGGGCTGGTCCCGGTCTCCACGCTGGGCCGCGAATATTTCTCACATGACGAGGGCGGCCATCGGCTGGTGGGCGAGGGCAGCGGAACCGTCTATGCCGTGGGCGACATGCTCGAACTGCGGCTGGCCGAGGCCAACCCGCTCACCGGCGCTCTGAAGTTTGAACTGCCCGAAGGCGGCTATGGCGGCAAGCGGATCGAACCGCGCGGCAAGCGGCCCGAGAAGAAGATACGCCCCAAGCGTGACCAGCAAGGCAAGCATCAGGTCGGCCAGCGCGGGCGGCCCGGCAATATTCGCCATCAGGGGCGCGGCAAGAAGAAGTAGAAGCGGCCTGTCTAGCTCAGCCGTTCGAGATCTTCCGGGCTCATCCCGCCGGGTACGATGAACAGCGGGCAGGGCAGGCTGCCCGATCTTGCCGTGAAGTGCGAGACCAGCGGCCCCGGTGCACCTTCTGCCGCAGCGCCCAGCACCAGCGCGGCGATCTCGGGGTGCTCGGCGAGGTATTCGGAAATCACACCTTCCTCGTTGGTGCGCACGGCGATTTGCGGCATCTTGCCCATCTCGTCGAACAGTTCGCCAGCCGCGCTTGAAGCCAGCACTTCGGCCCGGTCGCGCGCTTCTTCCTCAATTGTGGCCTGCACCCCGCCAAAGGCATTGAAGCCCTGCTTGGGCACCAGCGCTAGAATCTGCACGAGGCCGCCGGTCTTGGCTGCACGCCGCGCAGCAAAGCGCAGCGACACCCGCGATTCTTCGGTTTCATCGACAATAGCCAGATAGACGCGCATAGTGTTGGTTCTCTCGTCCCCCGGTGAACGAATATCGAACCAAATCGGTGTTTGCGCAAGATGCGATGCAGCAGACGATCTCTGCCCCTTGCTTGGCGGGCGCAAATTGGCCAGAGGGGGGCAGCGACCAAATCCAGCAGGGAAACGCTCCAGACCATGCCGATTGCGATCAAGATGCCCGCCCTTTCGCCCACCATGGAAGAAGGGACGCTCGCCAAATGGCTAGTGAAGGTGGGCGACAGTGTCTCCGCCGGTGACATCATGGCCGAAATCGAAACCGACAAGGCGACGATGGAATTCGAAGCCGTCGATGAAGGCGTGATCGCCCATATCCAGGTCGAGGAAGGCACTGAGGGCGTGAAGGTCGGCACCGTGATTGCCACGCTTGCCGAAGAGGGCGAGGATGCCGGTTCAATCGAGCCGATGGGTGAGGGCGGTGCATCGCCTGCCCCGACGCCGGCTCCTTCTGCCGAAGAGACTCCCGCTCCTTCGCCAGCGCCTGCTGCCGCACCGGCTCCCGCCTCTGCCCCGGCCTCTTCGGGCGACCGCATCATCGCCTCACCACTGGCCAAGCGCATTGCCGAGCAGAAAGGCGTCGATCTCGCGAACGTGAAGGGCTCGGGCCCCAACGGCCGTATCGTGAAGGCCGACGTCGAGAACGCGAAGCCCGGCGCAGCAGCGGCCCCGGCGGCAACCGCGCCTGCCGCTTCGCCTGCTCCTGCTGCGGCACCCGCCGCCGCGCAGGATTTCGGCATTCCGCACGAGGTCGAGAAGCTCTCCTCCATGCGCAAGACGATTGCGCGCCGCCTGACCGAGAGCAAGCAGACCGTTCCGCATATCTATCTCACCGTGGATATTCATCTCGACAAGCTGCTCAAGCTGCGCGGCGAGCTGAACAAGGCGCTCGAACCGCAGGGCGTGAAGCTCAGCGTGAACGACATGCTGATCAAGGCGCTGGCCAAGTCGCTCGAAGCGGTGCCGGTGTGCAACGTGCAGTTCGCGGGCGACAGCCTGCTGAAGTTCGAACGGGCCGATATTTCGGTGGCGGTCAGCATCCCCAATGGCCTCATCACCCCGATCATCACGGATGCGGGTGCCAAGGCGATGAGCAAGATCAGCACCGAAATGAAGGATCTCGCCGGGCGCGCCAAGGAAGGTAAGCTTCAGCCGGAAGAGTATCAGGGCGGCACCGCCAGCCTTTCGAACATGGGCATGTTCGGGATCAAGCAGTTCGAAGCGGTAATCAACCCGCCGCAGGCGATGATCATGGCGATCGGCGCGGGCGAGAAGCGCCCATACATTGTCGACGATGCGCTCGGCGTTGCCACCGTGATGAGCGCCACCGGCAGCTTCGACCACCGCGCCATCGACGGTGCGGACGGCGCGCAACTGATGAAGGTGTTCAAGGAACTGATTGAGAACCCGCTCGGGCTGGTGGCTTGAGGCTGTCCTACGGTGCTGGGTTTGTGGCATCGAAAGGACATGAGCAGCACCTATCGGAAGCGGTTTTGATGCACAGACCTGTCAACTTCGCCTTTCCTCGGAAGTACGCTGATTTCGTTGAGAAATTCGAGCTGATGGGCAGGTGTGGCAGTGTCAACTTCGTCAAGCGAAAGGCGTGAGAGTTCGATGACAGAGAGCGAAATCCACGCCGGTCGCGATCCTGCCATCCGCGTCACCTGCATGCCGCGCGACACCAATGCCTATGGCGATATTTTCGGTGGCTGGCTGGTCTCGATCATGGATAACGCTGCCGGGCTCACCGCCGCCCGCCATTCAAGGGGCCGTGCAGTCACCGTGGCGATGGACGGAATGCAGTTCCTCCATCCGGTCAAGGTCGGCTGCGAGGTCTCGGTCTATACGGAGATCGAGAAGGTCGGTCGCAGCTCGATGGTGATCGCGGTCGAGGCGTGGCGGCGCGAGCGGCATTCGGAAGAGGCCTGCAAGGTGACGCAGGCAAAGTTTACTTTCGTGGCAGTGGACGACGATGGGCGTCCGCGCCCGATCAAAGCGTAGGAGTTTACCACGTGGCAGAGCAGTATGACGTCATCGTTCTCGGCAGCGGCCCCGGCGGCTATGTGGCCGCCATTCGCGCCTCGCAGCTGGGCCTGAAGACCGCCATTGTCGAGCGCGAGTTGCTCGGCGGGATCTGCCTTAACTGGGGCTGTATTCCCACCAAGGCGCTGCTGCGCTCGGCGGAAATCTTGCACTATGCCCAGCATGCCAAGGATTATGGCCTGAAGATCGCGGGCGCCATCGAAGCCGATCTGGAAGCCGTGGTGAAGCGCAGCCGCGGCGTTGCCAAGCAGCTCAATCAGGGCGTCACGCACCTGATGAAGAAGAACAAGATCACCGTCCACATGGGCGAGGGCACCCTGAAGAGCGCGACCTCGATCGAGGTGAAGGGCGAGAAGGGCACCGAGACCATCTCGGCTAAGCACGTCATCGTCGCCACCGGTGCGCGCGCGCGCGAGCTGCCGTTTGCCCCGGTCGACGGCAAGCGCGTCTGGACCTACCGCCACGCGATGACGCCCAAGGAAATGCCGACCAAACTGCTGGTCATGGGTTCAGGCGCGATTGGCGTCGAATTCGCCAGCTTCTACAACGACATGGGCGTCGATGTGACCGTGGTCGAAATGCTCGACCGGATCATGCCGGTGGAAGACAAGGATGTCTCCACCTTCATGACCAAGGCGCTGACCAAGCAGGGCATGACCATCCTCACCGAGGCCGCGGTGCAGGAGGTCAAGGCCGGTGACAAGGACGTGAAGGTCACTATCAAGGATAAGGCGGGCAAGGTTTCGACCGAGATCTATAGCCACGTGATTTCGGCGGTCGGCATTGTGCCCAACACCGAAAATATCGGCGTGGAGAAGTTCGCCGAGCTTGATCGCGGCTTCATCCAGATCGACGATCTCGGTCGCACCAAGACCAAGGGTCTGTGGGCCATCGGCGATTGCACGCCCGGCCCGTGGCTGGCGCACAAGGCAAGCCACGAGGGCGTGACCGCCGCCGAGGCCATCGCGCAGGAACTGGGCAACAAGGACGTCCACCCGCACGGGCTTGATCGCAACAACATTCCCGGCTGCACCTATTGCCACCCGCAGGTTGCCTCCGTCGGCATGACCGAGGCCAAGGCCAAGGAAGCGGGCTACAAGGTGAAGGTCGGCAATTTCCCCTTCATCGGCAACGGCAAGGCGATTGCGCTGGGCGAGCCCGAGGGCTTCGTGAAGACGGTGTTCGATGCCGCCACCGGCGAGCTGCTGGGCGCGCATATGGTGGGCGCGGAAGTGACCGAGATGATCCAGGGCTACGTGATCGGCAAGGCGCTCGAAACCACCGAGGCCGAGCTGATGCAGACGATCTTCCCGCACCCGACGATCTCCGAATCGATGCACGAGAGCGTGCTCGCAGCCTATGGGCGTGTGATCCACGTTTGATTAGCAGGAGAAGGGCTCCAAGCGCTTATGCGCGGAAGGAGAATGGCGGACAGGGTGGGATTCGAACCCACGGAGGACTTGCATCCTCGCCGGTTTTCAAGACCGGTGCATTCAACCGCTCTGCCACCTGTCCGTGGAGCCGGTCGAGGCGCGCTAGACGCATTTCAGGTAATTGTCATCAGGCCTGTTGAAAATGCTTGGGCTCGGTCGTTCGGACAGTGTCAACTTGTTGGTGACACCCTTTTGCCCATTGGCTATCCAAGGCGTGAAGGGGTGATTTCGCTCCGTGAGGTTTTCAGCGCATCAAAATGCGTAGAGAGAGGATGATACCGACCATGGTTCGCAAGATTTCCGCATTTCTTTTCGCCAGCGCGGCCATGGCCGTTGCTTCGCCAGCGGCCGCGCAGGGCGGGTGCGACCGTGCCATGCTGCAGGGCATCGCCGATGACTGGGTCTCGGCGATCCAGCAGGGCACGATGATGACCATGAAGCTCGGCGAATGGGTCGACTATAACGAGAACGGCAAGCGCTCGTCGCTTGGCAGCTTTCTTTATCCCGAACGCGAGGTCGACTGGCACATGGCCTTGCTGGATACCACGCAGTGCAAGGTCTATGTCGAAAGCGTGATGCTTGACGAGGAGCGTCCGATCGTGGCCGCGACCCAGATTGGCAACGGCTTTTTCGGCGTCGGCCCGTTCGACAACATCGTCACCGATGAAGGTGACTGGCTGTTCGATGCCCAAGCCACCTACGAATATGCCCGCCGCGAGGACTGGAGTGAAATTCCCGAGGCGAACCGGAACACGCGCGAAGAACTGATCGCCGCCGCCAACGCTTATCTTGACCTGTTCAACGACCCCAGCGTCGAGGTTCCGTGGGGCACTCCCTGTGCGAGGCTTGAGGGCGGCGTTTACACCGGACGCGGCGAACCGACCGACAGCTGCAACGTCGGCGTGCCCTCTGGCGTCGAACTCACCAACCGTCGCTTTGTCGTCGACGAGGCGAAGGGCGCGGTAAACGTGCTCCTCGATTTCGGAGAGAGCGGCCGCCCCGATAGCCACACTTTCCGCGTCGAAGGCGGCAAGATCCGTTATGTGCATACGGTGACCTATTGCGCCGAGGACAATTGCGGCTTCAAGCCCTTCGCCGAGATGCTGGCGGAGAACCCCGGCATGCAGCCGCCCTACGCGGACTGACCGGGGTTTGCGACAAACCGGGCGGGTAAGGGCAATTAGCCGTTTGCCCCGCCTGCCCGGCAGCCTAAGATCGTGGCCATGACTATCAGATTGTTTGCTTCGGCCGCCGTTTTTTCCCTTTTCGCCTCGCTTGGAAGCGCCGCTTCCGCCCAGCAGGAGAGCTTTGCCGCCTATCTCGAAAGCGTGGGCCAGAAGGCGCGCGCCGAAGGTGTGCGCGATGCCACGATTTCCAACGTGTTCGCCGGGTTGACCCCGAACGAGCGCGTGATGTCGCTTGACCGCGATAACGTTTCGTCGAGCGGTAGCACCACCAGCACCGGCTTTCCCTCAATGGCCAATTATATCGACCGCCACAATTCGCAGGCGCGGATCAATGGCGGTCGCTCGGCCTATCGTTCGCTGGGTTCGCTCGCCACTGAGGTGGAGCAGCAATATGGCGTTCCCGCGCAGTATCTGGTCGCGATCTGGGGGCATGAGACGGCCTATGGTGCGGTGAAGGGATCGTTCGACCTGCCGCGTTCGCTAGCGACGCTGGCCTGGGAAGGCCGCCGCCGTGAGCTGTTCGAGCGCGAGCTGATCGATGTGCTCAAGATCGCCGATAGCGGCATTCCGCGTTCGAGCCTCGTCGGCAGCTGGGCTGGGGCTTTCGGAAATCCGCAGTTTCTCCCCAGTGTCTATCTGCGCCTCGCGCGCGACGGCGATGGCGACGGCGTGCGCGACATCTGGAACTCGCGCGCCGACACGCTCTATTCGATTGCCAACTATTTCCGCGATGCCGGCTGGCGGTCGGGCCAGCCCTGGGCCGTGCGCGCTTATGTGCCCAATACGGCAGATCGTAGCGGGATCGAAAGTGACACCGTTGCGCCGGTTTGCCCGCGTGTTCACGAGCGTCACAGCCGCTGGCTGACCGTGCGGGAGTGGAAAGAGCGCGGGATCACACCGATGGCTCCGATCGGCGACGATGTGCTCACCGCGCTGTTCGAACCCGATGGTCCGGCGGCTCCGGGCTATCTCTTAACTCAGAATTATAGGGTTATCCTCGAATATAACTGCTCGAATTACTACGCGATGAGTGTGGGGTTGCTTGCAGATGAAATTGTTCGATGACAGGCGCGCCCGCCTGCTGGCTGGATTAGCCGCCGTATCAGGCCTTGCCGTGCTGGCGGGGTGTTCCGCCGTGTCCGGCGGCTCCGGCCCGGTCGTGGCGACCGCCGGTCCTGCGGCCAACGGCCCGCAAGCCGACTACCCGGTGCTGGTTGGCGAACCCTACACTATCGCGGGCACCACCTTCACGCCCAGTGACGCTCTCAACTACGACGAGGTAGGCTACCTCGCTGCGGCGACGGACATCGCTGGGATTACCGCCGCGCACCACACGCTGCCCGTGCCGAGCTATATCGAGGTTACCTCGCTTGAGACGGGCCGCACGATCCTTGCCCGTGTCGAGCAGCGCGGGCCGATGGATTCGACTAGACTGCTGGCGCTTGCGCCTGCGGCAATGGTACAGCTTGGCGTGAGCGCGGATACACCGGTGCGCGTGCGCCGGGTCAATCCGCCCGAAGAGCAGCGCGCGAAGCTGCGCGCAGGCGGAGAGGCACCACCGCGGATGGACACGCCGATGTCGCTGGTCGCGGTGCTCAAGCGGAAATTGCACGCAGCTCCTGCGAGCGCGGAGGCGGTGCCGCAAGTGATCCCGGAGGAGCCGCTCCCCATCGGACCTGAGCCAGAAGCGGTCACACCCGAAGCGGTGCCCGCACAAGACTACGTCAACACCGCTGTCGTGCAGGCTGAACCGCAAGCGCCCGCTACTGTCCCGGCCGAGCCGTTGACGGGCGGGTTTGTCGTCCAGGCGGCGTCGTTCTCCAATCAGGATAATGCGGAACGCGCCGCCCATACGCTTGGTGGTAGTGTTTCGCAGTCGGGCCGCTACTATCGCGTCCGCACAGGCCCCTTCGCCAGCCGTGCAGAAGCCGAGGCCTCGCTCGCCAAGGTGCGGGCTGCGGGCTATAGCGACGCACGAATCTTCACCAACGACTGAGCGGCGACCACAAAGCGTCCGCCGCAGTGCAATGCGGAGTGGGCGTGAAAAAAGTTAAGGTCTGGCTCGTTGTCCTTGCCGTCGGCATATCGCTGACGGCGCCTGCCCGTGCCCAGCCAGCCACGCCAGCCCCGGTGCCCGACGAGATTCCGGTCGCGCTGCTGGTTGACCTGTGGACGGGGCAGCAGCTCTATGCACGCGAGCCGCACCGGCGTTTCATGCCCGCGTCCGTCACCAAGGTGATGACCGCTTACACAGCCTTCAAGCTGGTGGGCGAGGGCAAGCTCAAGCTCGACCGTCGCTTCCTCTACACTCAGGCGCTGGAAGACGAATGGTATGCCGAGGGCTCGAACATGTTCCTGCGCGCGGGCGAGCGGCCGACCATCGGCCAGCTGCTGCTCGGCATCACTACCGTTTCGGGCAATGATGCAAGCATAGCGATTGCCGAAGCGGCGACCGGGTCGACCGGGGCATGGCTTGACCTGATGAACGCCAATGCCGCCGCGCTCGGCATGAACGATAGCCATTTTGGTTCGCCCAATGGCTATCCCGATGGCGGCAAGACCTACACCACCGCTGATGATCTGGTGAAGCTCGGGCGGGCGGTGACGCAGGACTATCCGACGCTGTTTCATCGCTTCTTCGGCCACCGGCGGCTGAAATGGGGCGAGATCACGCAGGCCAATCACGATCCGATCACCGGGCAGGTGGAGGGAGGCGACGGCCTCAAGACCGGCTATACCGCCGAAGCGGGCTATACCCTCGTCGGCACGGCAGAGCGCGGCGGACGCCGCCTGATCGTGGTGCTGGCGGGCTCACCCACTGCGCGCATGCGTGACACGGCGGGCCGCAATCTGATTGAATGGGGTTTTCGTGAGTTTTCGCCCGAGCGGCTGTTCGCGGCGGGTTCCGAGATGGGCCGCGCGCAGGTGCAGGATGGTGCCTCGCGCTCGGTCGGTCTCTCGCTGGACAACGACTTTGCCGCTGCGCTTCCTGCCGATCCTGCGAATACGATGCAGCTCGCCATCGCCTATCGCGGCCCGGTCGAAGCGCCAATTGCCAAGGGCGATCCAATCGCGCGGCTACAATTGCGCGACGCGAACGGAACGGTGGTGGTCGACGCGCCCCTGCTGGCAACCCAAGACGTGCCGAAGGCAGGGCTGTTCCGCCGCATCGGCAATGCCTTTGCCAAGTGGTTCGGCTGATGCGCGGCCGGTTCATCACGCTCGAGGGCGGGGAAGGTGTCGGCAAGTCGACGCAGGCACGCATGCTGGCCGCCGCGTTGGAGGCGAGGGGGCACAGTCCGCTGCTTACCCGCGAGCCCGGTGGCACGCCCGGTGCCGAGGCGATCCGAGGGCTGTTGCTCGATCCGGCGCAACACTTCGGCCCGGCTAGCGAGACTCTGCTGTTCGCGGCGGCGCGCGCGGATCATGTCGCGCAAGCCATCGAGCCTGCGCTGGCGGTGGGGCGTTGGGTGGTGTGCGATCGGTTTCTCGATTCGACCCGCGCCTATCAAGGTGGGGAGGGGGGGCTGACCGACGCCGATATCTGCACCCTACACTCGGTTGGCTCGCGCGGACTGCTGCCTGATCTTACCTTGCTGCTCAGCGCGGCTCCTGAGCAAGTTGCCGACCGTCTCGCCGCGCGCGATGGCGACAGGAGCGACCGCATCGGCGGTCGTCCGGCTGATTATCACCGCGCGGTCGGTGCCCGTTTCGCTGCACTCGCCGCGATGGAGCCTCAGCGGTTCCGCGTGATCGAAGCCACGGGTTCGCCTGAGGAGGTCCACGCGCGGATCATGACCGCAGTCGAGGCGCTGGCGTGAGCTACATCGGCCACGAGGAGGCCTGGGCCGAGTGGCGGCGCGCGCTTTCGGGCAGCCGGATGCATCACGGGTGGATTCTCTCAGGCCGACGCGGTGTCGGCAAGTCGGCCTTCGCACTCGCCGCCGCACGTGAACTGGTAGCCGAACCGGGGGTGCCGCAACCTGCTGGCCAGCACCCCGATATTCTCTACCTCACCCATCCGCCCAAGGACGACAAAGAGGCGCGCAAGAAGGCCGATGGCAAGCCTTATGAACTTGCCCGCAACATCAAGATTGACCAAATTCGCGCGCTGCAACAGCGACTGAACACCCGCCCGAGCCTTGGAAGCCGCCGTGCGGTCATCATCGACCCGGCTGACGATATGGAAGCGCCGACCGCCAACGCGCTGCTCAAAAGCCTTGAGGAGCCGCCGGTGGGGACCTTCTTCCTGCTGGTCGCCCACCGCCTTAGCCGCCTGCTGCCCACGATCCGGTCACGCTGCCGGGTGCTGCGCTTTCCCGAGGTCGGCCCGCAGGACATGGAGGCGGTGCTCGCGCGTGAGGCTCCGCAGGCTGACGCCGCCATGCGGGCGGCCGCCATCGCCGCAGCGGGTGGCTCGCCCGGTGTGGCGATCGATTTCGTCGAGCTGGACCTTGGTTTTATTCACCAGTTGATGCAGCGCATCCTCGCCGAGGGCGACCGCGATTTTGCGCTTCGTGGCCGGCTCGCCACAGCGATGGGCGCAAGGCCCGATCGCCAGCGCCAGCAAGCCGCCATAGAGCTGGCGCGGGCTGTCGTTGCCGAGCATATGCACCATGTGAGCCGCGCGGAAATCCCCGCGCTGGTTGAAGCGCACAGCGAACTCGTGCGTCTGGCAGGCGAAGTGCCGACCTACAATTTCGACCCCGGCCTGCTGGTAATGGAGATCGGCACCTTGCTCAGCCAGTTCGCCGCTTCTAGAGCATCCGCCAATGTCTGATCCCTTTTATCTCACCACCGCGATTCACTATCCCAACGGCAAGCCGCATATCGGTCACGCCTATGAGACGATTGCCGCCGATGTGCTCGCGCGCTTCCATCGCCAGATGGGACGCGAGGTCCGGTTCCAGACCGGCACCGACGAACATGGGCTCAAGATGGCGCAGAAGGCGCGCGAACTTGGGCAGACACCGCGCGAATTGGCTGACGAAATGTCGGGATATTTCCGGAGTCTGTTCGACAAACTTGACATCTCGTATGATCGCTTCATCCGCACCACGGAGCCCGATCATCACCGCGCCAGCCAAGCGATCTGGCAGGCGATGGAGGCCAATGGCGACCTCTACCTCGACCGCTACGAAGGTTGGTACTCGGTCCGCGACGAAGCCTATTACGACGAAAGCGAACTGACCGAAGGTGAGGGCGGGGTGAAACTCTCGCCGCAGGGCACGCCGGTCGAATGGACGGTCGAGGAGAGCTGGTTCTTCAAGCTTTCCGAATATGGTGACAAACTGCTGGCGCTTTATGCTGAGCAGCCCGACTTCATCCGCCCCGAAAGCCGGCGCAACGAGATCATGCGTTTCGTTGAGGGTGGCCTTCGCGACTTGTCGATCAGCCGCACCAGCTTCGACTGGGGCGTGAAGGTGCCCGGCTCGGACGAACACGTGATGTATGTATGGGTGGATGCCCTAACAAACTATCTCACGGGTGTCGGCTATCCTGATGATTGTGAAGACTTTTCGAAGTTCTGGCCGGCCGACTTGCATCTGATCGGCAAGGACATCACGCGCTTCCATACGGTCTATTGGCCCGCTTTCCTGCTGAGCGCCGGGATCGAACTGCCGAAGCAGGTCTTCGCGCATGGCTTCCTGCTCAATCGCGGGGTGAAGGAATCGAAGTCGCTCGGCAATGTCACCGATCCGGGCGAGCTGGCCGATGCCTTTGGCGTCGACACGCTGCGCTATTTCCTGCTGCGCGAGTTCAGTTTCGGACAGGATGGCGGATGGTCGCGCGAAGCGATTGTAAACCGCAACAATTCGGAATTGGCCAACAGCTTCGGCAATCTCGCCCAGCGCACTTTGAGCCAGGTGTTCAAGAACTGCGAAGGCGTGCTGCCACCAGTCAACGGCCTCAGCGAAGCAGACGAGGCCTTGCTGGCCCATGTCACGCGCGTTGTGGGCGAAGAGATGCCCGCGCACTACACCGACCTCGCCTTTTCGCAGGCGCTTGAGGCCTGGATGGGCGCAGTCTTCGCCTGCAACGCCTATATCGACGCCGCGGCCCCCTGGGCGTTGAAGAAGACCGACTTCGCACGCATGGAAACCGTGCTGGCCGTACTCTACCAATGCATCGCGCAGCTGGCCGTTGCCGTTGTTCCGGTAATGCCTGGCGCGATGGGCCGCTTGCTTGATGCGATGGGCATCGACGAAAGCCTGCGCACGTTCACCGCCATCGGGTCGGACTGGTATGCGCCGCTGGCCGGCAGCGAATTCCGCCTTGGCAAGCCCGAGGGCCAATTCCCCCGCCTCGACATTCCGCAGGCCGAGGACGCCGAAGCGTGACCACTGCCGCCGCGACACTGATCGACAGCCATTGTCATCTGAATTACAAAGGCTTGGTTGAGCAACAGGACGCGGTGTTGAGCCGCGCGCGTGCCGCGGGGATCGCCGGTTTCCTCAATATCTCGACCCGTCAGAGCGAGTGGCAGGACGTTGTGGCTACCGCCGAGCGCGAGCCCGATGTCTGGGCCACGGTAGGTATCCACCCGCACGAGGCAGACCAGCATGCCGACCTTGGCCGCGAAGTTCTCCTCGACGC
The DNA here is from genome assembly GCA_027311945.1 of Erythrobacter sp. Lineage (GTDB taxonomy): Bacteria > Pseudomonadota > Alphaproteobacteria > Sphingomonadales > Sphingomonadaceae > Alteraurantiacibacter. The sequence goes on along the minus strand of DAICXZ010000003.1, from coordinate 27,194 downwards.
GACGCGGCATCCGCGCGTGATCGGAATCGGGGAAAGCGGGCTCGACTATTATTACGACAAGTCCGATCGCGAGGTGCAGCAGGCGCTGTTCCGGATGCACATCGCCGTCGCGCGCGAGACTGGGCTGCCGCTGGTGATCCACACCCGCGATGCCGATGACGATACCGCCGCGATCCTGGCTGAGGAAATGGGGCAGGGGGCCTTCCCCGCGCTGATCCACTGCTTCACCGCCTCGCCCGCGTTCGGCCGCAAGGTGCTGGAACTCGGATTGACGATCTCGATTTCGGGCATCGTTACTTTTAAGAACGCCACTGATCTACAGGAATTCGTAAAGGAGATTCCGCAGGACAGGCTTCTGGTCGAGACTGACAGCCCGTTCCTTGCGCCGGTCCCGCATCGCGGCAAGCCATGCGAGCCGGGCTTCGTGCGCGATACCGCGCAATTCGTGGCCGATCTGCGGGGCGAGGATATTGCCGACCTATCCGCCAGCACCAGCGCCAACTTCTTCCGGCTGTTTTCCAAGGCGGCTCCATGAAGCTGGTGATGCTCGGTTCCGGCACGTCTACCGGCGTCCCGCGCGTCGGCAATAACTGGGGCGAATGCGACCCGGCCGAACCGAAGAATCGCCGCACGCGGGTCTCGATCGTAGTCGAAAGCGCGGAGGGCGCGCGGCTGCTCGTCGATACATCGACCGATCTGCGCCAGCAACTGCTCGCTAATGGGATTGACCGGCTCGACGGGGTGTTCTGGACCCACGATCATGCCGACCACTGCCACGGCGTCGATGACCTGCGCCCGCTACGCTATGGCCGCGCGGCGGCGATACCGGGATTTGCCTCGCAGGAGACGGCGCGCCGACTGCGCCGCCGGTTCGACTATGTGTTTGCAGGCCAACACGGTTATCCGACGATCGTCGAGCTGAATACGCTCGATAACTTGCGCATCCATGCCGGGTTCAAGGTCGGCTCGGTCGAAATGCCGCATGGGCCGACGATGAGTACCGGATACCGCTTCGATGCGGACGGAAAATCAATCGGTTACACTACCGACTTCAGTGAAATTACGGATGATATGCTGGCGCTGTTTGCGGGCATCGACATCCTTGTGTGCGACTGTTTACGCCGTGCGCCGCATCCTACGCATTGCCATCTCGATATGGCGGTCGATTTCGGCAAGCGTGTCGGCGCCGGCAAGACGGTGTTGACGCATCTCGATTTCAGCATGGACTATCAGACGCTTTGCGCCGAGGTTCCGGCCAACGTGTTGGTCGGCTTCGACGGGCTTGAGTTGGTGGCATGAGCGAAGGAAGCGTTCTCCAGATCATCTTGCTGGTCGGTTGGCTGGCGTTGGTCGTAACCGGATACCGCAGCTGGCGCGTGAGCCGCGGGAAGACGCTGGCGATGGCTCTGGTGTGGCTGGTGATCTTCGGCGTCGCGGCCCTGATTTTCGGGGCGATTAGCTGACAGCCTATCCGTTGAATACCGCCCGATATTTAACATAATATATATTATCATCCTCTAGGTAATCAGGAAGAGGGCCCTTGTCCGAGCAACTCACCCGCCTCCTTGCGATCATGGCTACGCTGCGCGATCCTGAGCGGGGCTGCGACTGGGACAAGGTTCAGACCTTCGCCACGATTGCGCCGTATACGATCGAGGAAGCTTACGAAGTCGCCGACGCGATCGAACGCGAAGCCATGGACGAGCTGCGCAGCGAACTCGGCGACCTGCTGTTCCAGGTCGTGTTCCACGCGCGCATTGCCGAGGAAGCTGGCCATTTCGCGTTCGATGATGTCGCCCGTGCCATTGCCGACAAGATGGAGGCGCGCCACCCGCATATCTTCGGTGACGAAGGCGGCAATATGGACAAGGCGCGCTGGGAAGACATCAAGGCTGCCGAGCGCCAGTCCGAAGGCGCCACCAGCGCGCTCGACGGCGTGGCGCGCGCGCTCCCGGCGCTGATGCGGGCCGAGAAATTGCAGAAGCGCGCCGCGCGCGTGGGGTTCGAATGGCCCGACATCAATGGCCCGAAAGAGAAACTCGCTGAGGAACTGGACGAACTCGACGCCGCCGAAACAGACGACGAACGCTTGCTCGAAGCTGGTGACGTGCTGTTCGCGGCGGTGAATGTCGTACGACGCTATGGCGTCGATCCGGAACAGGCGCTGAAAGCCACCAACGCCAAGTTCGAGCGGCGCTTTCTCGCGATGGAAACAATGTCCGCCGCTGATGGAGTCGATTTCGGCAGTCTCACGCTCGATGAGCAGGAAGAATACTGGCAGCGCGCCAAGCGTGGTGAACTTCACACCAGCTCTAAGGTTTAGCCCTCAAGTGCCTCGAACCGGCCAAATTCCTTCTCGGTAAGTCGGACGAGTATCTTGCGCAGCGGGCCACCCTCGCCCTCGCCGCCATCCGCATCTTCCAGCACCTCGCCGTGCGCGTGCAGCCAGGCGATGCGCTGGCCATCGGAGGCTGGCAGCACCATCTCGTGCAGACGCGCACCTTCGGTCAGCAATTGACCAAGACGCGCGAGCAGATCGTCCACGCCCAGACCGGTGATGGCCGAGATTGGCAGGATATTTTCGTCACTTGCGGCGAGGCCTTCGAGTTCTATGCGACGTTCCTCGTCGATAAGATCCCATTTGTTCCACACCTCGACGATGGGCATGTCGCTCTCGCCGCCCTCCCCGTCGATCACGTCGAGTTCCGTCAGCACGTCGAGCACATGGCGCTTCTGCGCAGCGCTGTCGGGGTTCGCCATGTCGCGCACGTGCAGCACGATATCAGCCGCCGTCACCTCTTCAAGCGTGGCGCGGAAGGCCGCGACGAGCTGGGTCGGCAGATCGGAGATGAAGCCCACGGTGTCTGACAGGATCGCCTTTTCCACCCCCGGCAGACCAATTGCGCGCATGGTCGGATCGAGCGTGGCGAAAAGCATGTCCTCGGCCATCACCCCCGCCCCAGTCAGGCGGTTGAACAGCGTGGACTTACCCGCATTGGTATAGCCAACCAAGGCTACCACAGGCCACGGAGCCCTGCCACGGCGTTTGCGGTGCAACTCGCGTGTCTTGCGAACCTGTTCGAGTTCGCGCCGCAGTTTGCCCATGCGGTCGCGGATCATGCGGCGGTCGGCCTCGATCTGCGTTTCACCGGGGCCGCCGAGGAAGCCGAAGCCACCCCGCTGGCGTTCAAGGTGGGTCCAGCTACGTACGAGGCGGCTCTGCTGATAGTCGAGGTGGGCGAGTTCGACCTGCAAGCGACCTTCCGCCGTGGCAGCACGCTCCCCGAAGATTTCGAGGATCAGACCGGTGCGGTCGATCACCTTGCGCTTGAGCTTTTCCTCAAGGTTGCGCTGCTGGATCGCCGTCAGCGCACCATCGACGACCACCAGATCGGCCTCGTGGAACTCGCAGTCGGTGGCGATGCGCTGCACCTGGCCTTCGCCGAATAGAGTATTGGGGCGAATGTCGCGGATGGGAATGATCGCCGCATCGGCAACCACCAGCCCGATTGCCAGCGCCAACCCCTTGGCCTCTTCGAGACGCGCTTCGGGGTCGGCGCCGGAACGGGCGCGCCGGATATCTGGGCATATTACGAGGGCCCGCGCACCGCGGGTAACTTCGCCAGCAATCTCATCGTTTTCGAAAATGGGGTTTACCTAGTCCTCGTCACCATCGTCGTCCAAGTCACCGGACAGATCGACCGGGCTCGCGGGCTGAATGGTGGACACTGCATGCTTGTAGGCCAGCTGTACATAGCCTTCGCGCTCAAGCAGCATGCAAAACAGGTCGAATGAAGCGATCCGGCCCTGCAACATCACTCCGTTCACGAGGAACATCGTCACCTGCACGCCCGCTTCGCGTACGCGGGTGAGAAATACGTCCTGCAACAGCCGCTGTTTGCGGTTGCCCTCGGCGCTGGCGAACTGCTCGGCATCGACCGGGTCGCCCGGCATAATCGTTGAGATCGCGTGCTTGTAAACTAGTTGGGACTGGCCATCGCGGCGCAGCAGGATCGAGAAGTTGTCGAACCAGGTCACGATTCCCTGCAGCTTGACACCTTTGACCAGGAACATGGTCACCGGCATTTTCTCGCGGCGCAGGTGGTTGAGGAACTGGTCCTGCAGGTTGCCATTGCCGTTGCCCTTGGCGGGCGCAGGTGCAGGTGCGCGTGCAGGCTTTTCCGCCTTTGGTTCGGGTGCCGGTTCCTTGCGGACGCGTGCGGAAAGTGTGCCCTTGGTCATTCTTATGACTCCATCGTCTTTATGGTCTTGGCAACTGGTCAGGCCTCAGGCCGTTCCAGCTACATTCTGGCGCGACGACATTTCACCTTGTGGTCACACCGGTAACTTCTGTTAGCAGATGCAGCATTCAAAACGCAGTTGCAACAAACTTTCTCTTTACTCCGCCCCACCTCCGTCGCGTTCGGTCATGCCGAGCAGCTTGAGCTTGCGATGCAAGGCCGAGCGTTCCATCCCAATGAAACTCGCGGTGCGCGAAATATTTCCCGAGAATCGACGAATCTGGATGCGCAGATATTCGCGCTCGAAGCTTTCGCGCGCCTCGCGCAGCGGCACGCCCATCAAGGCCGCGATGCCGCCCCCGCCCTCGCCCGATGATCCGGTGACTTCGGGAGGCAGCATGTCGGCGCTTATGGTCGAGAACTTCTCGCGCGGGGCGAGGATCACCGTGCGCTCGATCACATTGCGCAGCTGACGCACGTTGCCGGGCCAGTCGTATGCCTGAAGCGCGGCGTTGGCCTCGTCCTCGATTGTGCCCGGCTCAAGCCCCTGCTCGCGGGCATAGCGGGTGAAGAAATGATCGGCGAGCGCGGGAATATCCTCGCGCCGTTCCGAGAGTGCCGGGATAGTGATCGGCACCACGTTGAGGCGATAGAACAGGTCCTCGCGAAAACGTTTCTCGGCAATTTCGGCTTCTAGGTCGCGCGCGGTGGAGGAGACCACGCGCACGTCCACTCCTACCTGGCGGTTGCCGCCCACGCGCACGAAGCTCTGGTCGGTCAGCACGCGCAGGATGCGCGCCTGGGTGCTCTCGGGCATGTCGGCAATCTCGTCGAGGTGCAGCGTTCCGCCATGCGCCATTTCGAGCAGGCCGGGCCGCACCAGCTTGCCGTCCACCTCTTCGCCGAACAGTTCCTGTTCGAACCGCTCGGGCGTGATGCGCGCGCAGTTGACCGAAACGAACGACTTGTCGGCACGCGGGCTCCATGCGTGGAGCAGCCGCGCGGCCACTTCCTTACCCGAACCGGCGGGGCCGCTGACCAACACCCGGCTGCCAGTCCCTGCAACTCGCTTCAATGTCGCCCGCAGCTGGTTGATGATGGAGGAGTTGCCGGTGAACTCCTCCAGCGATGCGAGATCTTCGCGCAGCCGTGCATTTTCGCGGCGCAGGCGCTCGGTCTCGGTGGCGCGGGCGACCAGGTGAAGGAGCCGCTCCGCCTCGAACGGCTTTTCGATAAAGTCCATCGCCCCGCGGCTGACCGCGGCGACGGCGGTGTCGATGTTGCCGTGACCGGAGAACACGATCACCGGCAGATCGGGCTCGCGCGCCTTGATCGCCTCGAGCACCTCGAGCCCGTCCATCGGACTGCCATGCAGCCACACATCGAGCAGCACCAGGCTGGGGCGGCTTTCGTCGATCATCGCCAGTGCGCTGACGCTGTCGCCGGCGGTGCGGCTGTCGTAGCCTTCGTCGCTGAGCACGCCCGCCACCAGATCGCGAATGTCGCGTTCGTCGTCGACCACAAGGATATCGAGCGCCATTTCAGATTACTCCGCTGCTAATCATTCCGCCGCCTCACTGTCGTGGTTGCGGTCGGGGGCGGCCGGATCGACCGCAAAACGCAAGGTGGCCTTGGCTCCGCCTTCTGGCAGATTGGCAAAACTCAGGTCGCCGCCGTGTTCTTCGACAATCTTCTTCACGATCGCGAGGCCAAGGCCGGTGCCCTTCTCGCGCGTCGTCACATAGGGTTCGATGATGTTTTCGCGTCCTTGCGGCAGGCCGATGCCGTTGTCGCTCACGTCGATCTGCAACGTCTGGCCATGCAGGCTGACCTCGACGTTTACGCGCCCGCGCCAGTCCAGCGGGGCATCGCGGCGGCGCGCATCGATGGCTTCTGCGGCGTTCTTCAGCACATTGGTCATGGCCTGCCCGAATTGGTGCCGGTCGCAATCGATATGCGGTATTTCGCCCGAGGCGGTGAAGCCATAGCTGATTTCGGGATGCCCCACTTCCTGCAGAAACAGCGCCTGCCGGGCGAGGTCGAGCGGGTCTTCCGGACGGAACACGGGCTTGGGCAACCGGGCGAAGCTTGAGAACTCGTCGACCATCTTGCGCAGGTCGCCCACCTGCCGGATTATCGTGCCGGTCAGTTCGTCGAACAGCGCCACATCCTCCACGATCTGGCGGCCATAGCGGCGCTTGAGGCGCTCGGTTGCGAGCTGGATCGGAGTCAGCGGGTTCTTGATCTCGTGCGCGATGTGGCGCGCCACGTCCGACCAGGCCGCCTGCCGCTGGTCGAGCAACTGGCGGGTTATGTCCTCGAATGTGATCACCCGGCCGCCCGCCGAGCGCGTTAGCTTGACCGCCAGCGTCAGCAGTTCGCTGTCGCGGCTGATCTGGAGAATGCCGCTGTCCTTGCCGCTTTCCACGAGCTCGGCAAATTGGGGTGCTACGTCAGCCAGGGAAGCACCGATGGGGGGCTCGCCCTCCCCACTCACCAGCAGCTCCTGCGCCGATTGGTTCATGAGCAGGACCTCGCCCGCCGGATCGACCGAGATGATCCCGGCGGTGATCGATTGCAGCACTGCCTCGATGAAGGTGCGCCGCTCGTCGAGCTGGTGGTTGGCGCCGATCAAGGCATCGGTCTGGCGCTCGATCTGCTGGCTCATGCGGTTGAAGGCGCGGTTGAGAAGGCCGATCTCGTCGGGGCCTGTACGCCCGTTGACGCGGATCGCGTAGTTGCCGCTGCCGATCTCGCGCGCGGCAGCGGCCAATTCAGCGACCGGCTTCACCTGCCGGTCGGCAAACCGCAAGGCAGCCCACACTGCAATGCCTACCAGCGCAAGTGACATCGCAAACAGCGCAAGGTTATATCGCAGCTGCAACGACCGCATCCGCGAGATCAGCGCATCGTAGTCGTTGACTACATTTTCGGCCCGGCTGTAGAGCGCCATCACATCCGGGTCGGAATTGCGCGCGGCGTAGAGATAGACGCCGAGGTCGGCATCGAGAGTGCTCACTGCCTCGACCCGCTCGGGAGTCGCGTTGATGACCACAGGCTCGCCACTCTTCAGCTGCCCGATGGTTTGCGGGGTTATACGCACGCGGTCAGGGTCGTCTTGTGGGTCGACAATGGCTGCGGTGCGCAAAGTGCCGTCCGGTGCCAGCTGCAGGATCGCGCTTTCGTTCAGCTCGCGATAGTAGACCTGAAGCCCGAAGAACTCTTCGAACTCTGGGCTGGTAACCGAGTTTTCCTCAAGGAAGTACCTAAGGTCGACCGCCATGGCGGTGGTGTTGTTGCCAACGTCGAGCTGGTTTTCGTTGTAGAACCCCTCTGCCACCTTGTTGGCGTTTTCCATGATTCCGCGCGAATCGCTCGAAAACCAGAACTCCACCCCAGACTGGAACAGCAGGCTGGCGAACACAGCTACGATCAGCGTGGGGATCGCCGCGACCAGCGAGAAGAAGAACACCATGTTGACGTGCAGCCGCGCGGTGGTGCCACCCGCGCGGCGGATCGCGATGCGCCGCCCCCAGAGAACCACGAGCGCAAGTGCGGGAATAAGCGTGCCCACCAGCAGCATCGCTGCTTCGACCGAGGGGACGAGTTCGTCAGGGTCCGAACGGCCCGTGAGGTAGAACCATGCCGCCCCCAGCATCGCCACCAGCGAGATGGCGGCCAGCACTTCCAGCCACAGGAAAAGGTTCATCCGCCGCGCCGCGAGTTGCGTGCGCCGCCACCAGCGCGGTGAGCGCCGACCGACGGCTGTCTCTCGAACGGATGGGCTGACAGAGTTCACGTTGCAATCATACAACACTGCTGTTGCCGATGGGCAAGCGATATTTTGTGCGTCGCAGCTAACCTTGCGAATAGTGCTCGGGATCGATGTCCAGCTCGCCCAAACGCTTGCGTAGGGTGTTGCGATTGATTCCAAGCAGTTGCGCGGCTTTGAGCTGGTTGCCTCCGGTGCGGCGAAGCGCGTGGCGCATCAATGGGCGTTCAAACTGCGCCAGCGCCTCATGGTAAAGTATGCCTTCACCAAACTGCTGCTGTGCGAGCCAGCTTTCGACCGTGGCTGCAAAGTCGGCAGGTTGCGCCGCGCCGCCCGGGTCGTTGTCGTCGACCAGCAATTCCTTGATTGTGGCGGCGTCGATCTCGTCCTGCCGGGCTAGCAGCGCGGCGCGATAGACGAAGTTTTGCAACTCGCGCACGTTTCCGCGCCATTGCTGGCGGGCCAGCAGCGCCGCCGCTTCACGTGACAAGCTGCGGCGGGGCAGGCCCTCGTCGGCGGCGCGGGCGAGGAAGTGGCGCGCCAATGGCTCGATATCGTCCTTGCGATCGCGCAGCGGAGGAAGGCGGATCGGCACCACGTTGAGCCGGTAGAACAGGTCTTCGCGAAAGGCGCCCGAGGCGATCATCGGCGCGAGGTCGCGGTTGGTGGCGGCAACGATGCGTACGTCGACCGCGATTTCCTCGCTGCCGCCCACACGCCGAATCCGGCCCGATTGCAAGGCGCGCAGCAGCCGGGTTTGCGCTTCGGCGGGCATGTCGCCGATTTCGTCGAGGAAAAGTGTGCCGCCATGCGCTTGCTCGAACTTGCCAACGCTGCGCGCGGTCGCGCCGGTGAAGGCGCCCTTCTCGTGGCCGAACAGCTCGCTTTCGATCAACTCGCGCGGAATGGCGGCGGCGTTGAGCGCGACGAACGGCCCGCTCTTGCGCTTGCCGAGCTGGTGGATCGCCTCGGCCACCAGCTCCTTGCCGGTGCCGCTTTCGCCCAGCACCAACACCGACAGATCATTGCCGAGCAGGCGCGAGATCAGCCGGTAAACCTCCTGCATCGCCGGACTGCGTCCGATCAGCGGTAATCCGTCGCCCGGCTCATCGCTCTGGGCGTCGCTGCTTTTCCGGTTCGCTACGGCCTGACAAGCCGCCCGAACCAGTTCATCAAGATCGAACGGCTTGGGGAAATACTCGAAGGCCCCGCCACTGGTGGCGCGCACCGCGGTATCGAGCGTGTTCTGCGCCGACAGGATGATGACGGGCATATCGGGATAGTCCTCGCGCACCGCACCCAAGGTGGCAATCCCGTCGCCGTCGGTCAGCATCACGTCGGTGAGCATCACGCCATAGGCATCGCCGACGAGCAGCCGGTCACGTTCGGCAATGCTATCGCACGTATCGACAGCGAACCCTTCATCCTCCAGCGCGCTGCGGATTACGGTGGCGATGGAGTTGTCGTCTTCGACCAACAGGGCCTTGCGGTTCATGCAGCCTTCTCCGGTTTCGCCATCGGCAGGTGGATGCGGAAATGCGTCCATCCTTCCGTTTCATCACGCTCGTGGGTGATGCGCCCATCCATGTCGCGCACCAGTTTCTGCACGAGCGCCAGGCCGAGGCCCTGCCCATTGGGTTTGCTGGAGACGAACGGTTCGAAGATGTGGTCGCGCAGGGTGGCGTCGACGCCCGGCCCGTTGTCGCTGACGGTTATCTCGATCGGCAGCTTCACCGAGCGCCCCAGCCGCATGACGTTCATCACCAGCCCGCTGACAAAGCGGGTGCGGATCACGATTTGCGGATCGGCGGCCCCGCCGCAGGCGTCGCGGGCATTGGCCATGAGGTTGACCAGCACCTGAACCAGCGCCCCTTCGTTGGCCATCACCGGCGGCAGCGAGGGATCGAACTCCTCGCGCCAGGTGACCGAGAGGTCGGTGGCTATCTGCACCGTCTCGTAAGCGCGGTGGATTGCGGTGTGGAGGTTCACCGGTCCGATCGGCTCGGCGCGTTCGCGGCCCAGCCGCTGCATCCGGTCGATCAGCGCGGCGATCCGGTCGACCTCGTCGGCAATGAGACGGGTCCAGGCGAGTTCGCCTTCCTTAGCCTTGCGCCCGAGCAGCTGCGCGGCCCCACGGATGGCGGCGAGCGGGTTCTTGATCTCGTGCGCCAGCACGGCGGGGCCGCGCAGGTTCGCGCGGCGCTCCTCGTCGTCGAGCAGCTCGCCCTGCCCCTTTTCGGACAGGGTGACGACCCGCCAACCGGGATGAACCGGCATCGGAGATACCGTCAGATTGGTCCGTATTCGTGTTTCGCCGAGCTTCAGTTCGAGGCCGCGCACGATCAGCTGGGTTTCGCCCTTGCGCAGTTTATCAACGAGGTGCTGCTGCTCGAAGTTCACGATTTCGAGCAGGCTACGGCCCATCAGTCGGCGGGCGCTGATCCCAATCATGCTCTCAGCGGCGGGGTTGGCCTCCACGATAGCGAGATCGGGGCCAACCAGCAGCATTGCGAAGCCCACCCCGGCGATCTGGTCGCGCGCATCGGGGCGCGTGCCGGACTGGGGGCTGGCGCTTTCGCTCACGCGGCTCTTCGGTGCAGGAAGGGATCGTAAAACTCTGCAAGATCGGCCAGCACCTGCCGCGGATCATCCACGAAGTTCACCTTGTTGCGGAACTCGGCTGAGCCGTGCATCCCCTTGGTGTACCAGCCCAGATGCTTGCGCGCGATTTTCACGCCCACATCCTCGCCATAATGATCGAGCATCATGGTGTAATGCTCCACCACGAGGCGGTATTGCTCGCCGAAACTCGGTATCTCGCGCTTTTCGCCGGTCTGCCACCAGTGCATGATCTGCCCCAGCAGCCACGGCCTGCCATAGGCACCGCGGCCGATCATGATACCGTCGGCGCCCGATTGTTCGAGTGCTCTGGCGGCATCGTCGATGGTGCAGATGTCGCCGTTGGCGATAACGGGGATCGTCACCGCGTCCTTCACCTTGCGGATGAAAGCCCAGTCGGCGCTGCCCTTGTACATCTGGTTACGCGTGCGGCCGTGCACCGTGATCAGCTGCACGCCGAGATCCTGCGCGATGCGGGCAAGCTCGGGCGCGTTGAGGCTGGCGTGATCCCAGCCCATCCGCATCTTCACGGTGACCGGCACTTTCACGGCCTTCACCGTGGCTTCCATCAGTTTGATCGCCAGCGGCACCTCGCGCATCAGCGCGCTGCCAGCAAACTGGCCGACGACCTTGCGCACCGGGCAGCCGAAATTGATGTCGATGATCGCCGCGCCGTTGCCCTCTTGCAGCTTGGCCGCTTCGGCCATGCTCTGTGGGTCGCAGCCGACCAGTTGCATCGAGACCGGTTCCTCGGTCGCGTGCCACGCCGCCTTCTGCACCGACTGGCGCGTTTCGCGGATGGCCGCCTCGCTGGCGATCATCTCGGTGACGTTGAGCCCTGAGCCATAGCGGCGCACGATGCGGCGGAACGGCAGGTCGGTCACGCCCGTCATCGGCGCGAGCACGACTGGACAGGCGACCTCGACCGGGCCGACCATGATCGGCTTCAAGGCCGGAGGAGGGGGTAAAGTGCTCATGGAAAAGGGTGTGCCTAAAATATGGGCAGGCGCATAGTGGATTGCGAGGGGCGCGGCAAGTCGCTAGCCCGCGCGTGGCCTGCCATGACCCATTCACCCTCCCCTACCCGCCCCGGACGCGCTGCCGTGATCGTCGCCGCTGGCAAGGGCCTTCGCGCCGATCAGCCGCTGCCCAAGCAGTTCGCGCTGTGGCGCGGTAAGCCGGTTTTGCGGCAGGCGGTCGAGGCGCTGAGCGCTGCCGCTGTGTCGCCTATTGCCGTGGTAATCCCAGAAGGCGCGGATGCGCTGGTGGCCGAGATATTCGGCGGGCTTTCGGATATTCTCCTCGTGACCGGCGGTGCCACGCGGCAGGAGAGCGTTGCCCTTGGTCTGGAGGCCTTGGCGGCGCACGATCCGCAAGCAGTGCTGATCCACGATGCCGCCCGGCCCGATTGTCCGCCCGAGGTTATCGCGCGGCTTGTCGGTGCGCTGGCCCAGCACCCCGGCGCGATCCCCGTGATGCCGGTGGTCGATTCGATGATTGTTGCGCGCGATGGGCTGATGGAGGCCGATGCCAAGCGCGATCAACTGCGTCGGGTGCAGACCCCGCAGGCCTTTCGCTTTGCCGACATTCTTGCCGCCCATCGCGCATGGCAAGGCGCGCCAGATGCGGGAGACGATGCACAGGTGCTGCGCGCCCATGGCGGCACGGTGGCATTGGTCGATGGCGACGAACGGCTCGCCAAGCTCACCTTCAAGGAGGATTTCGTGGATCAGCAAGCGAGCGCCCTGCCCCCGGTCCGCACCGGCATGGGCTATGACGTTCACCGCCTTGCTCCGGGTGAGGAGCTGTGGCTGTGCGGCGTCAAGATCGAGCACGACAAAGGCCTTGCAGGACATTCGGATGCCGATGTGGCGATCCATGCGCTGGTCGATGCGATCCTTGGCGCGGTGGCGGCGGGCGATATTGGCCAGCACTTCCCACCGTCCGACCCGCAGTGGAAGGACGCCTCGTCCGACCGTTTCCTCGTTCACGCCGCAAAGCTGGCGCAGGAGCGTGGCTATGGCATTGGCAATGTCGATGTCACGATCATCTGCGAAGCACCGAAGATCGGCCCGCACCGCGAAACCATGCGCGCCCGGCTGGCCGAGCTGTTAAGCGTGGGCAAGGAATTCATTGCCGTGAAAGCGACCACCACCGAAAGACTGGGCTTTGCCGGACGCGGCGAAGGCATTGCCGCCCAGGCGATTGCCACCATGGTTCGGCTGTGAAAGGAACGATATCGTGAGTCTTGCGAAGTCCTCTGCGCTGGCGCTGGCCGCCCTTTCTCTCGCGTCCCAGCCCGCCTTTGCTCAGGTGCAGCGAGACTGCGTGAACGAGGCGGAAGTCAGCGCCATGGTTATCTACGCGGTCCCACATGCCTTGCGCGGTGTACGCAGTCGCTGCGGCGCAAACCTTGCCGCCGATGGTTTTCTGGCTGCCCGCGGTGCGCAACTTGCGCGGCGCTATACCGCAGTAGCGGATGCCAATTGGCCCGGCGCGCTCAGCGAGCTCAACCGCATGGTCGACACCGGCGAACTGAAGCAGCAGATGCCGATCCAGCTCGATCAGCTGCCGCCCGAGGTCGTGCGCCCTCTGTTTAACGAGATGATTGCGCAAAAGGTGGCCGCACAGGTGGCCGTGGCCGATTGCCGCCGGATCGAACGTGCGGCTGAGGCCTTTGCCCCGCTGGAGCCTGAGGAACTGGGGCGGATCTCCGCCGTTATCCTCAGCCTTGTCGGGGTCGACAAACCCAAGATATGTGTGGTGAACTGATCATGCCCGATACCGTCCTTCCCAAGCAGATCGCTGACCTTGCGGAGCGCGTTGTCGCCGAGAACGCCGCCGCCGGTCGCAAGATCGTGCTGGCGGAAAGCTGCACCGGAGGCCTCGTCGCCGCCGCCCTTACCGAAGTACCTGGTTCCTCCGCAGTGCTGGAGCGCGGCTACGTCACCTATTCCAACGCCGCAAAAATCGGCGACCTTGGCGTTTCGCACGATATCATCGATGCCTTCGGTGCCGTGTCGGTTGCCTGTGTCTATGCCATGGCGCAAGGCGCGCTTGAGCGTAGCGAAGCGGCGGACGTCGCGGTGGCGATCAGCGGGATCGCCGGGCCGGATGGCGGAACCGCCACCAAGCCGGTTGGAACTGTTGTCTTCGCGCGCATGGTGCGCGGAGAAGATCAGCCAACGGCTGAAGAGCGCCTGTTCGACGAACACACCCGCGCCGGAGTGCGCTATCAGGCGACGCTGTGCGCGCTGGAGCTGTTGCTGCCGTAAAGCTCGGCGGCGCGCGTTTCGAAGGCTGCCACCATCTTGCGGAAGGCGCGGTCGACATATTGGCCTGCCAGCGCTTCGAACATGCGGTTCTTGAACGCGAAGTCGACGCTGAAGTCGATCTCGCAGCCAGCCTCGCCCCTGTCGTGGAACAACCAGCAGTTATCGAGGTCGCGCATCGGACCATCGACATAATGAACGTCGATGCGGTTCGGCCGGTCGAGCAAAACGCGCGAGGTGAACTTCTCGCGCAGCGCCTTGAAGCCCACCAACATGTCGGCGGTCATGCCTTCTTCGGTGCGGTCGCGGATACGCGTGGCCACGACCCAGGGCAGGAACTTGCTGTAGTTGCCAACGTCCGCCACGAGGTCGAACATCTGCTCGGCGCTGTAGGGCAGCGCGCGGGTCTCTCGGATGGCAGGCATCAGGCGTTCTTCTGGGTCTGCTTTGCCAGCTTCGCTTCGCGCGCGGCGCGCATTTCGGCAAAGTCTTCGCCCGCGTGATAGCTCGACCGGGTGAGCGGGCTGGAAGCGACCTGCAGGAAGCCCTTGGCACGCGCAATCGAGCCATAGGCGTTGAACGTCTTCGGCTCGACGAATTCGATCACCGGTGTGTGCTTCGGGGTCGGCTGGAGATATTGCCCCATGGTGAGGAAATCGACCTCGGCAGAGCGCATATCGTCCATCACCTGATGCACTTCGAGCCGCTGCTCGCCCAGCCCGAGCATGATGCCTGACTTGGTGAAGATCATCGGATCGTGCCGCTTCACCTCTTCGAGCAGCCGCAGGGAGGCATAGTAGCGGGCGCCGGGGCGGATGGTGGGATAGAGCCGGGGAACGGTTTCAAGGTTATGGTTATAAACGTCCGGCCCGGCGGCGCAGATCGCCTCGACGCTCGCGCGCATCTTGCCGCGAAAATCGGGTGTTAGAATCTCGATGGTGGTGTTCGGCGTTTCGCGGCGCAGCGCCTCGATTACCTTTACGAACTGCCCTGCCCCGCCATCGGGCAGGTCGTCGCGGTCGACGCTGGTGATGACGATATGCTCAAGCCCCATCTCGGCGGCAGCAGTGGCGACATGCTCGGGCTCGAGCGGGTCGACCATCCGGGGCATCCCCGTCTTCACGTTGCAGAAGGCGCAGGCGCGGGTGCACACATCGCCCAGAATCATCACCGTGGCGTGCTTCTTGGTCCAGCACTCGCCGATGTTCGGGCAGGCGGCCTCTTCGCACACGGTGTTGAGGCCGAGACTGCGCATCAATTTGCGCGTTTCGTTATAGCCCTTGGAGACTGGAGCCTTGACGCGAATCCAGTCGGGCTTGCGTCGTCTTTCGGGGTTCGGTGCGGCGGAGAGGTCGTTCATCACGCCCCCACTTAAGCAAGCCTCTTGCCATAGGCAATGCCGCTGGGGCACAGGACCGCCTCATGACCAAGCTCACACCCGATTTTTCCGCCCTCCTCGATGGCTACACACGCTTCCGCCAGAACGGCTATGTTGAAAGCCGTGAACGCTGGGAAGCGCTGCGCGAAGGGCAGGAGCCCAAGGTGATGATTATCGCCTGCTCCGACAGCCGCGTGGACCCGACGCAGATATTTGACGTATCGCCGGGCGAGATTTTTGTCGTGCGCAATGTCGCCGCGCTTGTTCCCCCGTTTGAGACCACGCCGGGCCAGCACGGTGTTTCGGCCGCGCTCGAATTCGCTGTGCAGTTCCTGAAGGTAACCGAAATTCTGGTGATGGGCCACGGCATGTGCGGCGGCTGCAACGCCGCGCTGACGCAGGCTCTCCACGGCAACCGGCTGGGCGAAGGCGGCTTTGTCGCCTCGTGGATTTCGATGCTCGACTCGGTGCGCGATCCGATTGTAGCCGAGCATGGTACCAGCGGTCGCCCGGCGGAACGGGCGATGGAGCACGAGGCGGTCAAGGTGAGCCTCGCCAACCTGCGCACCTTCCCCTGCGTGCAGGAAAAGGAGCCGACCGGCGAGCTGGCGCTGCGCGGAGCGTACTTCTCGATCAACGAAGGCGTTTTGCATCTGCTCGACGAGAGCGACGGAAAGTTCAAGCCTGCCTGAGCTTTATCGCGCTTGCCTTTGCGGCGGGCCACGGCCATCTGGGCGCCATGTCTGAAGCAGCTCTCAAGAACATCGCCCTGTTGATCGACGCCGACAACGCCAGCCACGCCGGAATCGACCCCGTGCTGACGGTTCTGGCCGAACTGGGGCAGGTGAATATCCGCCGCGCCTATGGCAACTGGGCCAAGCCCGCGCTTTCGAAATGGAGCAAGATCACGCACCGCTTCGGGCTCCAGCCGATGCAGCAGTTCGACCTGACCAAGGGCAAGAACGCCACCGACATGGCGATGACAATTGATGCAATCGACCTGCTCTATCGCGGCAAGGTCGATGGCTTCGGCATCATGAGTTCGGACAGCGATTTCACCCCGCTCGTCACGCGTCTGCGGCAGGATGGCCTGCTCGTGTACGGCTTCGGTAGCGAGAAAGCGCCTGAGGCCTTCCGCACTGCCTGCACCCGCTACATCGACGTGGACCGCCTTATCCGCACTGCCGCGAAGGACGATGACGAGCGGACCGAGCAAGGGCCCGAAAGCGAGGCGCTCGAAGAGGACGTGATTGAACTGCTTGGCAGCGCATGGAAGGCGGCCAGCCGCGACGAAAACGGCTTTGCGCGTTTGCAGGAAGTTGGCCAGATCGCCGGCAACCGGTCCAGTTTCGACGTACGCAACCATGGCTACAAGAAGCTGGCCGATCTGGTCCGCGCCAAGAGCGACCGCTTCAAGCTCGAGAAGCGCGACAACGGGCAGCTTTATGTAAAACGGCTGCGTTGAGGCACCATTACGACATTCAAGCGTATGTTCCCCAAGGTCTTTTGGGGAAACGTTCATGGTCGACAAGTCCGAGAAATTCGTGTGGCTCGTGCGGGTCGGCTATTTCAGCCGGGCCATCCTATATACGGTGCTCGGCCTCATCGCCCTTACCAGCGCTGGCCAGATCAGCCGCGGTACGGAGGGCATCTTCGCCGCGGTTGAGTCTGTGGCGCTTGGGCAATTTGTACTCTGGGTGATGGTGGTCGGCCTGTGTGCCTATGCGCTGTTCCGCCTCGCTTCCACCTTCTTCGATATCGAGAACAACGGCAGTGATGCCAAGGGTTGGGCCAAGCGTATCGGCCATGTGGGCAGTGCCATCGGCCACTTCGCACTCGCCTGGACCGCTTATGAATTTGCCTCCGGCCCAAACTCGGGCGGCGGTGGCGCGCAAGATGCTGCGGCTGGCGTCATGAGCATGAGCTTCGGCCCTGGCTTGCTCGGTCTGTTGGGCGTTGCCTTTGGCGTGACCGCACTGTTCCAGCTCAAGAAGGCGATCTCTGGCGAGTTCATGCACCGCATCAGTTCCGGCGCACCCTCGGCCACCCGCTGGCTCGGCGGCCTTGGCTATGGTGCAAGGGCCGTGGTCTATGGCGTGATCGGCTGGTCGCTGGTACAAGTCGGCTTCCTCTCGGCCGGAACCGAGCAGGTGAAGACGCTGGGCAACGCTGTGGCGAGCCTCGCTGGTGAGGGCGCAGTGTTCACGATCACAGCTGTCGGCTTGCTGATGTTCGGCCTCTTCAGCCTTGTGCTGGCACGCTACCGGATCATTCCCCAGCTGGACTTGGACCGGGAAGTGCCGAAGTTCCGCGCCTGAGGCGTCAGACCCCGCAGCTCACCGTTCCGCTGCCCGTGTAGACATTGCGGTCCCACCGATCGCGCAGCCAGATCGTGCCCTGATAGAGCGTGCTCTCGCTGGCGTTGGGATCGGGGCTGCCGTCGCCCTCGATCTGGAGGCGGAGCGAGTACTGTCGCCCGTTGTAGAGCGAGCCGGTGCGGTTCGCCAATTGGCGCGCGCCAGGGTCAACCGCAAAGCGCACCATTTCGTCGTCGATCTTCATATAGGCGTCGGCTTCGCGCGCGATCACGCGGGCGCCCATGCTGGTGCCTGGTGCATAGGCGCAGGAGGCTCCGAACAGGTCTTCCTTCTCGATATCGGGATAGAGGATCGCCTGTGGGATTACCTCTTCGATTGGCGGCGGTGCATCGTTGGCGGCGCGCACCATCTCGACGATTTTCTTGTCCTCGGCCGCCTTTTCGGCGGGATCTGGCTCCTGCGAACAGCCTGCGAGGGCAAGACCAGCAATGATAAATAGCGACCCGCGCATCAGTGTCTCCCGAAGAGTTTTTCGACATCGGCCAGCGACAGGCGGACCCAGGTGGGCCGCCCGTGGTTGCACTGGCCTGAACGCGGGGTGGTCTCCATTTCGCGTAAAAGCGCGTTCATCTCGGCAACGTTCAATACCCGCCCTGCCCTTACCGAACCGTGGCAGGCCATGGTTGCCAGCACATGCTCGATCCGTTCACCAAGCAGCAGCGCACTGCCATTGGCGGCGATGTCGTCGGCGATGTCGCTGAGGAGCTTGGCCGGGTCGGCCTTCTTGAGTGACGCGGGCATTGCGCGCACCAGCATCGCTGCCGGGCCGAAGCGCTCGACCGCAAGGCCAAGCTTGCCGAGATCCTCGGCACAGTCCTCGATCCGGTCGCAAGCGGGCTCATCGAGTTCGACCACCTCGGGCATCAACAGAGCCTGGCTGGCGGCGACCTTGTCGCCGACGCCAGCCGCGCGCAGCCGTTCGAGCACGATTCGCTCGTGCGCTGCGTGCTGGTCGACAAGGATCAGCCCTTCCGCCGATTCGGCGACGATATAGGTGTTGGCGACCTGCCCGCGTGCGATGCCCAGCGGATAGTCGGCCTCTTCTGCTGCGATCGGCTCTGCAGGCTCGGCGCGGCCTTGTGGTGCATCGTGAACTGGCGCGGAGTCACCGAACAGCGCTGGCCGTTCGGCCACGGTCGAAGGCGATGAGGAAGGCGCGGACCAGTCCCGCCCGGTGAAGAGCGAGTGGAGCGCAGGCGTCGGCGTTCTCGGTTCGGCCTGCCAGCGGCCCATCGCCGCGGCATCGGGCGCCTGAGCGCTGCGGCGGTCGCCGGAGGACAGAGCTTGCCTCAGGCCAGACACGATAAAGCCGCGAATACCGTTCGAATCACGAAAGCGGACCTCGGTCTTGGCCGGGTGGACGTTCACGTCGACCTCTTCCGGCGGCAGGTCGAGGAACAGCGCGAGTACCGCGTGCCGGTCGCGCGCGAGCATGTCGGCATAGGCCCCGCGCACGGCTCCGGTCAGCAGCCGGTCCTTAACCGGGCGGCCGTTGACGAAAAGATACTGATGGTCGGCCACCCCGCGATTGTAGGTCGGCAGGCCCGCGATGCCTGACAGGCGTATGTCGCCGCGCTCGAACTCGATCGCGACACCGTTCTCCTTGAGCTCGCGTGCGATGATCTGGGCGACCCGCGTCTCGGTCCCCTCCCCGCCTTGAACCGAGAAAATCCGCCGTCCGCCGTGCTCGAAAGTGAAGGCGATGTCGGGCCGTGCCATGGCGAGGCGGCGCACGACCTCGTGGCAAGCGCCATATTCGCTGCGCGCGGTGCGCAGGAACTTGCGCCGAGCCGGAACCTTCGCGAACAGTTCCTCCATCCGCACACGCGTCCCTGGCGGCAGCGCGGCGGGCTCATCGGCGATCACCGCGCCATGATCGACCACCCGGCGCCAGCCCTGATCGCTGCCTCGCGGGCGGCTCTCCAGCGTCAACCGTGCAACGCTGGCAATCGAGGGCAGAGCCTCGCCCCGGAAACCGAGCGTTGCGACCTGTTCGATGGCTTCGTCGGGAAGTTTCGACGTGGCATGCCGTTCGAGCGCCAGCGACATTTCCTCCGGCGTCATCCCGCAACCGTCGTCGGTCACCTCGATCGAGCCAAGCCCGCCGTCCTCGATTGCCACGAGCACTCGCGTCGCCCCCGCGTCGATGGCATTCTCCACCAGTTCCTTGAGCGCCGATGCTGGTCGCTCGACCACCTCACCGGCGGCGATCCGATTGACAAGATGTTCGGGGAGACGACGTATTTTCGACATTGCCCCATCCGTCTAAACCCAAGCGGCGGGCAATTCGAGCCAAGACGGGGCAAAACTACGATGTTCTCTACAAAATTTTTGGCCTTTGCCGCCGAGCCGCGCTAAGGACCGCCACTTCCACCACCCGGTCGGCTGACTGCTCCACTGAGTCTGGGCCGCCTGCCACTTATCGCATGGATAGCTTGATGAGTTCGTTCCTCTCCAAAATGTTCAAATTCGGTTCGCAGAACATGGCCATCGATCTCGGCACGGCCAATACGCTGGTCTATGTTCAGGACCGCGGAATCGTGCTCAACGAACCCTCGGTGGTGGCGATCGAGACGCTGAATGGCGTGAAACGCGTCAAGGCCGTGGGCGAAGACGCCAAGATGATGATGGGCAAGACCCCGGATTCGATCGAGGCCATCCGCCCGCTTCGTGATGGTGTGATCGCCGACATCGAAATCGCGGAAGAGATGATCAAGCACTTCATCCGCAAGGTGCACGGCAAGCGCACGCTGCTGCGCTACCCGGAAATCGTGATCTGCGTGCCCTCGGGCTCGACCTCGGTTGAACGCCGCGCGATTCGCGACGCCGCCAGCAATGCGGGTGCTTCCGAAGTGTTCCTTATTCTCGAGCCGATGGCCGCCGCGATTGGCGCCGACATGCCGGTGACCGAGCCGGTCGGTTCGATGGTGGTCGACATCGGCGGTGGCACCACCGAAGTGGCTGTGCTGTCGCTGCGTGGCCTTGCCTATACCACCTCGGTCCGCACCGGTGGTGACAAGATGGACGAAGCCATCGTCTCCTATGTGCGCCGACACCACAACCTCTTGATCGGCGATGCCACGGCGGAGCGGATCAAGAAGGACTACGGCGTCGCCATCGTCCCGAAGGACGGCGTGGGCGAAACCATTGTCCTCAAGGGGCGCGACCTCGTGAACGGCGTGCCGAAGGAAATTCAGATCAACCAGGCGCATATCGCCGAAGCGTTGTCAGAACCGATCGGCGCCATCGTCGAAGGCGTGCGTATCGCGCTTGAGAACACCGCGCCGGAACTCGCGGCGGACATTGTCGATCAGGGTATAGTGCTTACCGGTGGTGGCGCTTTGATCCGCAGTCTCGACGAGCATATCCGTGACGAGACTGGTCTGCCGGTGTCGGTCGCGGAGGATCCGTTGTCGTGTGTGGCACTGGGCACTGGTCGGGCGATGGAAGACCCGATGTACCGCGGCGTTTTGATGACCGCCTAAGGGCGGTTGAAACAAGGAGAGCGCGCGGGCCATGGCACCGCCGGCGGCACAGCGCAGCGGCACCAATCGCAGGGCGCAATTCGGCGTCTTCGCGGGCTATCTGCTCGCGTCGGCGGGCGCTGCTATTGGCGCGCTGCTCCTCATCGTATCCCTGGTCAGGCCCGAAGCCTTCGCCGGTCTGCGGACCATGGCGAGCGACGTCACGACGTCAGTGGGCGAAGCAGGCGCGGCCGGGCGCGTGGGCACCAGCAATTTCTTCGATGCGATCGCCGGCTACTATGAGGCGGGCAGCAAGAACGCGCAGATGAAGGAAGAAATAGCCATCGCCCGCGTGAAGCTGGCGGAGGCACGCGCGCTCGAGCAGGAGAACGAGCAGCTCAAGGCGGTGCTGGGCCTGGCGCAGGATGAGCGCAAGCCGATTGCCGTGGCCCGCCTGATCGGATCGACCTCGGTCAGCGCGCGGCGCTTCGCCTATCTTTCTGCCGGGCGTAACGACGGGGTGAAGGTCGGGATGCCGGTGACTTCGCCGATGGGCCTGGTGGGGCGTGTGCTCGAAGTCGGGCGGACGAGTTCGCGGGTGCTGCTGCTGACCGATAGCGAATCGATCGTACCCGTGCGCCGGGCCACCGATAACGTGGTCGCCTTTGCCGAGGGGCGCGCAGATGGCTCGCTGCGCCTGCGCCTGATCTCGCTCGGCATCAACCCGCTGGAGATCGGTGACGTTTTTGTGACTTCCGGAGCGGGTGGGATGTTCCGTCCCGGTGTTGCTGTGGCCATGGTGACCGAACTCAACGACGATGGCGCCATCGCGCGGCTGCTAAGCAACCCGGCCGCGACCGACGTCGTGCTGGTCGAGCCGGTGTGGCAGCCCGAGGCGGTCGCGATGCTCGCCCGCCCTCTTTCCGGCCCGACCGAACAGGGCATCGAAGAGGTCGCAGCCGAATTGCCTGATCCGCCGGCCTCTCCCCCGCCTCCGCCTTCTATCGCGCCATCCGGAGCGGCAGCGCCGGACGAATGATGGAAAAGCTGAGCCCGACCGCGCGCAGGGATCTGTTCGGAAGCAAGATCAATCGTGATCATTCGCCCGCGCTCGTTCACGGGGTGCCGTGGCTCTCGATCATCCTGGCCTCGCTGGTGCCGATGCTGCCGGTGATTGCCCCTGCCCCGGTGGTTCCGCCGCTGGCCTTCATGTTCCTGCTTGCCTGGCGCTTGCTGCGGCCCGGTCTGCTTCCGCTATGGGCGGGTTTCCCGCTCGGGCTGGTCGACGATCTTCTGTCGGGCCAGCCGCTCGGCAGCAGCATTCTGCTGTATTCTCTCACACTGATTGCGCTCGACTTGTTCGAGCTACGGTTTCCCTGGCGCGGATTCTGGCAGGACTGGATTGTCGCCGCCGTGCTGATCACGCTGTTCCTGCTGTTCTCGGCAGTATTTTCTGGGGCCAGGCTTGATCTGCTGCATTTCTGGTTACTGGCGCCGCAGCTCTTGCTCTCCTTGGTGCTCTTTCCCATTATCGTAGGTGTGGTGGCGATATTGGATCGCCTGCGATTGCTCCGCGTAAGGCGGATCGACTGAGCGATGGAACCGAGACTTAGCAGCAACTCCCTGAAGGAGACGTTCGACCGGCGCAGCTTTGTGCTTGGCGCGGTTCAGGGCGGCGTGGGCCTGCTGCTGGCGGCGCGGATGGGCTATATCGCCGTGGCCGAAAACGAGAAATACGAGATGGAAGCGGAGAGCAACCGCGTCAATCTCTCGCTCATCCCACCGCGCCGGGGTTGGATTCTCGACCGTAACGGTTCGCCGCTTGCTTCCAACCGTAGTGATTTCCGCGTCGATATCATCCCCGAGCGGCTGCACGACCGCGATGCGACCATCGACTTGCTCGCCAAGGTGCTCGCCTTCGACGACCTTGAGCGCAAGGATCTGGCCGAGCGCATCGAGAGCGCTTCGAGCTATCAGGTGGTCCCGGTGGCAAGCGGGCTCGACTTCGAGAAATACGCCGCGCTGACCGTGCGCCTGCCCGAGCTTCCGGGCGTTCTGCCGCAGCAATCCTATGCGCGCTACTATCCGACCGGCAGCTCGGTCGGCCATCTCATCGGCTATGTCGGCGCCCCCAGCCGCGAAGAGTATGAGCTTGAGCCGCAGCCGCTGCTACTCACGCCCGGCTTCAAGATGGGCAAGAACGGGATCGAGAAGCAGTTCGAACAGGAACTGCGCGGTGTGCCCGGCGCGCGGCGGGTGGAGGTCACCGCTTCGGGCCGCCGCGTGCGTGACCTCGAAACGCGCGAGGACATTCCGGGCGATCCGATCCGTCTGACTATCGACGGGCCGTTGCAGGACTATGCCGCGCGCCGGATCGGTCTGGAATCCGGTTCGGTGGTGGTGATCGATTGCCTGACGGGCGACCTCATGTGCATGGCCTCCATGCCCAGCTTCGACCCCAACAGCTTCTCTGACGGTATCGGCCGCGTTGAATATTCGATGCTGAGCGAGAACGACCGGGTACCCTTGCGGAACAAGGTGCTGCAAGGCCTCTATCCGCCGGGCTCGACGGTGAAGCCAATGGTGGCGATGGCTTTCCTTGAAGCGGGCCTGTCACCCGATGCCAGCGTCGCCTGCAACGGCGGCCTGCGCGTTGGCAACCGTGTATTCCATTGCTGGAACCGGCGCGGCCACGGCAGTGTCGACATGGCCAAGGGCATCTATCAGTCCTGCGACGTTTATTTCTATCACTTCGCCCAGCAGCTTGGGATGAATGTGATCTCCGACATGGCGCGCCGCTGCGGGCTGGGTCAGGAGTTTCCGCTGCCGGTCGCCAGCCAATTTTACGGCACCGTGCCCGATCCGGAGTGGAAGCTGAAGAAGTATGGCCGGGAATGGCAGGCCTTCGATACGGTGAACGCCACGATCGGCCAGGGTTACATGCTGTTCAATCCATTGCAGCTTGCCGTCTATGCCGCGCGTATCGCTACCGGCCGGACCGTGATGCCGCGTCTGATCTTGGACGGAAAGACACCCAAGTTCGGCAGCATGAATTTCCATGGCGATCATGTTCAGGTCATCCAGAATGCGATGAGCGACGTGATCAATGGCCCCGGCACCGCCGGGCGCGCACGGCTGCCGATCGATGACGTGTTGATGGCCGGCAAAACGGGCACGGCGCAGGTGGTCTCGCTTTCGCTCTCGAACGGCAAGACCGGCCCATGGAAATATCGTGACCACGGCCTTTTCATCTCCTTCGCCCCGTTCAACAATCCGCGCTACGCCTGTGCGGTGGTGATCGAACATGGCGGCGGTTCGGGCTCGGCCTACCCGATTGCGCGCGATGTGATGGCCTTCCTGTTTGACCCGGCCAAGGCGTTGGATGCGCTGCACGGCTTCGAGAAGCAGTGGGGGGGGACGGCGCAACAGCGGCTCGAGCAGTCCTATGCCGCCTATGCTGCCGCTGCCGGAGTGGACCTGCCCCCTGCCCCCGCCCCGATAAAGCTGGCCGAGAAGGTTGATGCCGAGGCGCGCGCTGCAATTGCGGAACCCGAGACACCGGTGACCGACGCCCTCGTTCCGCGTGAAGACCCTGTCGGCAGCGCGAATGGCAACCTGACGTGAGGCGCGCGGTTACGCTGCCAGCGCCGCTGGCCCAATTCCCCTGGCAGGTCATTCTGCCGATTGCCTTGCTGGTCGCTTTCGGGGGAGCCGTGCTGTACTCGGCGGCAGGTGGCTCTATGTCGCCTTACGCCACCTCGCATCTGCTGCGTTTCGCTGTGACGCTTTCCATGGCGCTGGTCATGTCGCTTTTCCCGATGAACCTGGCGAAGCTGGCCGCGCTCCCGATCTATGCCGCCGTGGTTCTGCTGCTGATGCTGGTGGAGACGCTGGGGGCCATTGGCGGGGGCAGCCAGCGCTGGTTGAATCTCGGCTTCATGGTGCTGCAGCCATCGGAGTTCATGAAGCCTGCGATCGTGCTGGTGCTGGCGTGGTTCTATCACGGCCTGCCGGTGGGGCTGATCGGCACTTGGCGTGCTATCGTTCCCGCCGCTGCGCTGGTTGGCTTGCCGATGCTGCTCGTCCTGCTGCAACCTGATCTGGGAACGGCGCTGGCGATTGCCTTCGGCGGCGCGGTGGTGATGTTCATGGCGGGCCTGCCCGGCAAGTGGTTTGCAGGTGGCGCTCTGGCAGCACTGGTGGCCATTCCGCTGGCCTATTTCTTTGGCCTGCAGGACTATCAGCGGCGGCGTGTAACCACTTTCCTTGATCCCGAGAGCGATCCGCTTGGCGCGGGTTACCACATCACCCAGTCGAAGATTGCGATCGGTTCGGGCGGCCTGTTCGGTAAGGGGTTCGGCAACGGCTCGCAAAGCTCGCTCGACTATCTGCCCGAACCGCACACCGACTTTGTCTTCGCGACGATGGCCGAGGAGTGGGGTTTGGTAGGCGGCCTGTTCGTGCTGCTGATTTTCGGGCTGGTGCTGCGCTGGGGCCTCACCGTGGCGCGCGATGCGCAAGACCGATTCTCGCGGCTTCTGGCAGGCGGCATGGTGGCGACGATCTTCTTCTATGCGGCGGTCAATCTGATGATGGTGATGGGCATGGCTCCGGTCGTGGGGATACCCTTGCCGTTCATGAGTCACGGCGGTTCTTCCATGCTTACCAACATGATATGCGTGGGTACGCTGATGATGGTGGACCGCTGGAACAAGCGGCCAGGGAAAAACTACTAGCGATTGCAAAAAAGCTCTTTTCAAGCCGGAAACAATCGCTATTAGACGCGTCTCCCCGCTTCGGGGCCCCGGAAAAACCCGGTGTGGACGCATAGCTCAGTTGGTAGAGCAGCTGACTCTTAATCAGCGGGTCCTAGGTTCGAGCCCTAGTGCGTCCACCACTTTTTGATATGATATCAATACGTTATAAAGGAGCAGCAGAAGGCGCTTTCGTTGCCCCTCGCTGCTAGGTAGCTCCGTAGGTAGCACGCTAGAGCAGGCTTAGGTTGAGCGGAATCGCTGGGATACCCTCTGGTCTGATCGTGTGATTCAGAAGATGCCGTTACGGAGGAGACGGCGATGGGCTGGCGATCAGGGGAGAGTTACTCGCAGGATTTGCGCGACAGGGTGCTTGGCGCGATGGACGGTGGGATGGTCGTCCGTCAGCTGGCGGCGACGTTTGCGGTCAGCACTCCGTGCATATACAAGACGCGCGTCGTAGATCCTCCGCTCGCTAATGCGTCGGCGGCTGACGGGCGATGCAGGGATCAACCCGAACCGCGGTCACCCTCCGCGTAGGCTCTCAGGCGAGCAGGAACTGGCGCTGTCGACGCATATATGCGCTCGGGACAGAGATCACGCTGGCACAGGCACAACCATGGCTACTGCGGGCATCGCCACCACGATCCGCGTGCGGGCCGAGGGAGATGCGGACAGACCCTGGTCCACTGCGAACGAAGCTGCGGAATCGCTTCCCGTTGAGTGCAGCGAAGGCCTTTTCAGCTTGTCGCAACAAGCTCACGCCGTTTCGAGCGCGATTTGTAGCGCGACATCGCCGGTGATTGGTCAGCGACACTGATGGTGATGTGTCAGCGGTGACGTTGGGGATAATGTCACACGAGGTTGGCCTGGATCAAGAGGCGTTGTCGCGCAGCGATGTCGCTGGAACGGTTTCGATGTCGCTGGGCGATGTCGCTGGATCAGGAGGACTGTCGCGGAGCGATGTCGCTGCGGCCAGTGCGGATCGCCTGCGATAGCTCTCGACGTTCATTTCCAGGATAGTGGCGTGGTGAACGAGCCTGTCGATGGCGGCGACAGTCATTGCCTTATCCAAAAAAATGGAATCCCAACCGCTGAATGGTTGGTTGGCGGTGATCATGATGGAGCGCCTTTCGTATCTGGCAGAGATGAGTTCGAACAGGACGCTGGTTTCAGCCTGGTCCTTGCGGACGTAGGACAGGTCATCGAGGATGAGCAGGTCGAAGCGGTCGAGCCTGGCGATCTCCTGGGTCAAGGTCAGGGACTGACGTGCGGCCTGCAAACGCTGGACGAGATCGGTGGTTCGGGTGAAGAAG